>NZ_RQYZ01000003.1 GCF_003932855.1 Tessaracoccus sp. OH4464_COT-324
CGAGCCGAGGCCTACCGAAACGAATACAACACCCAGCGTCCCCCCGCGAAACGATCGCCAGAACACCGGCCGCTGGAGGTGCACATGGGCCTAGCTGACCCGAACATCCCCAACCTTGAAAGAGAAACCCTGCCAAAAGTTGACACGAGACAGCGGGAGAAACGACTCACCACACTCAACTGCTAGTAACCGATAAGGGCATCCAGCGGCTCGAGGAGATCAGCCGCAACCAGCACTCTTCGGGCCAGGATAAACCTTAGTCCGTAATTAATTCAGGGAGATCCCGCAAGTCGATGTTGAGCGAGCACCTCTGTCACCAGTCTGCCTACCTCTCTAGCCTGCCTTCTCGCGCATCGCACCGAGGCCCCAGCGCAGCCATCACCGAAATGATTGAGACTGACTATATGCCCCCCAATCGACACACGCATCCCCTTCGACTTTCCCCTGACGGAAGCGGGGAAGGCCAACTTCTCAGGAGGTAGGTAGCCGGTTGCGGCAATCACGTGCTCGAAGCATCCTGTTGTCCCGTCGGAGAAGTACACCGTCTCTTCCTCCACGCGCTCGACGCGTACTGGTCGGATGTCGCAGCGAGACCGAACCCGACCAGAGTCCTTGGTGATGACAAAGCCGCGCGGCGCCTCTTCAGCCGTTCTGTACGACAGACAGGTCCCCACAATGCCCAGGAACGAGAGTCGAGAGATGAGGAGAACTTTCCGGCTGGTGACCCATGTTGGGCGGATCATCGGCAAGGTCGCCAGCAGTTCTTCACAGATCTCGACGCCGCTCTGCCCACCGCCGACGACGAGGACCCTGTCACCTACACCAACCGAGGACAAGTCCGACAAGATCGAAGCGTGTACGACTCTCTTACCCGAATACGGGAAGGGAATCATCGGTTTCCCGTAGTGCCCGGTAGCAACCACGAGAAAGAGATACCGCTTAGCGCCTCTATCGCTGGTCACCAATACCCCCTCGCTGCTCTCCTCGACCATGTTTACAGAGCTGCCGAAGTACCTAAACTGTTTATCGCGTCGCTCATCCGCCCACCGAACCAACTCGTCCAGAAACTCTGCAGCGCCCACCGGTCTGATCCGCCAGAATCTACGAGAAATGCACCAACCAGGATTCACCAGTTCTGTGCTGCCGCGTGCCTTGCCATGGGGGAAACCCTGCCAGATCCCGCCCGGCTCTGAATCTGCGGAATACCAGTCAACGTCGAGTCCGCGCCTAGTAAGCTCACGGACCGCCATAATGCCGAACAGCCCACTCCCGACGACCGCGCACGGGATAGTCTCATGCTCCTGCCACGCCTCCCTCACAACTCCCCGGTTCACGCGGCGAAGACCTTGTCTAAGATTATGCTCATAACATGCTCCTTTGAGTGGTGGATGAAGAAGTGATTTCCTGGCACGAAGACGGTCGACACGCTACTCGCCAGGCTCCGCCAACCATCCAAGTGGTCCGATGAGACGAGTCTGTCTCCGGTGCCCCCGATGACCGTCACTGGAACAGGCAGCGCTGGCCCATCTTGATGCTGGAAGTTTTCCATCGCGCAAAAATCGGCCCGGATGATCGGCAGCACCAAGTCCATCAATTCCTTGGAGGCCAGCACCGCCGGAGGCGTCCCCCCCATCTCCGCCAACCGTCGGATGAGTTCATTCTTCGGAGCCTTACTAGCAGCTGGCCCACTACGGGGAATTCGAGGGTCGGGGGAAGCGGACACGAAGAGGTGAATTGGTTGGGGCAACCCGCACCGAACGATCTCGCGACAGAGTTCGTAGGCCACCAATCCTCCCATGCTGTGACCGAACAACGCCAGAGGACGATCCATCAGAGCAGATAGAGAGGGGATAATGTGGTCTACGATTTCTTGCACGCTGAGCAACAGCGGCTGGCCCAAACGGGCACCACGACCCGGCAACTCCACAGGGCACACCTCCAGCCCTTCCGACGCCAGTCGCACCCACTCGCGGAAAACCGACGCAGTGCCGCCTGCGTAGGGCAGACAAACCAAGCGCAGCTTGGGGTCAGGCATTGGCTTGCGCAACCAGAATATGGTGCTCATGCTTCAACCTCTGGGCGGATAGAAACGAGAGAACTCAGCGGTTGGTCGACGTTGCTGGCCAGCTGACGAAGCACGCGCGGCCAGGAACGCGCCAGTCTCCCGACAAGAGCGGAATCCACACGTTCCTGGTCGTAAAGCCAACTGCCGAACACGTCAGCACCCTGCTCAGTAAGTACCAGACTCAGTGCCGTATCATTCGGCTTCCTGTCGTCGCGAACGTGAATGTAAGGGCGGCCCGGGAACGCTGGTTCGATACGCAGATCACGAACCGTTACCTCGGGGAGCGGGGCACTCAACAGATTAAATCCGAGAGGCACCCGCTCCCGAACGGTGGCCATCTCTCGATGCAGAACGCTTGTGGGTGCTCCGGCGCTGTCCAGGCAATCCAGAACATCATCGCGTACAGTGGTCAACCACTGGGAGAAAGTATCTGTTACGCGGACGGAGACCCTGTGGACATGGCTGTTTACCAAGAACCCGACTACCTCCTGGCTCTCCTCCACCTCGCGGCCCGCTGTGGGAAAAGAGACCGCGAACTCTAGCGCTCCTGTGGCGCTGGCCACCGCCAAATCAAACGCCGCCAGCAAGAGTATAAACAGCGAGACCCCTTGCTCCTGAGCTGTGCGGCGCAGGTCTGCCACGAGCGGGCGTTCTAGGGCAAAAGAGAGTTCGGACGAAACGTCGCTCTCCGTTTCCTCTTCAATCAAGTGAAGCAACTGAGGGGGCTTCGGAAGTTTAGCGACGACGCTTCGTACCCGGGCCAGCTTCTGATCCCAGACCCCACCCGTCAAGGAGTCGTGCTGCCAGCGGACGATATCGGTGAAGTCAACCCGGAGAGAATCCTGTTCGTTGTCGGGCATGGCGTGATAGAAGAGGACTAGGTCACGCAAGAGCACCTGATATGACCAGTTGTCGATAACGGCGTGATGCGCGGACAAGACCAACAGATGCTCCGATTCCCCCACCACCAGAAGTTGTCCTCTGACTAGCGGGAGATCAGTGTCGACATCGAACCCTCTACTCGACTCCTCGGAAAGGATCCGCCCGAGTTCCTCAGCGCCTCCGGGGCTGGACGTCTTGTGAACCTCCAAGGGCCAGCGGGAAACGTTGCTGAGCCGTTGCGAATACTGACCATCCACATGAAACAGACGCAACCGCAGAGCTTCGTGTCGAGCCGTCAGGGCGTCGAGCGCATCTTCGAGTCGCTGGAGGTCGAGCGGTCCGTGAAGACGAGCAGCGGTGACCACGACGTGCTCGGCGGCCGTCAGCTCTGGGCCAGACGCGCACAGCCACTCCTGAGCCGGCGACAGAGGAAGATCTCCGTCTCGTACGCTCTGCCGGACTGGTCGCGCAAGTGTGCTGCCCGCAATCCCGCGCTTTACCACCTCTGCGAACCGCGCAACGGTCGGGTTCTCGAACAGGTCTCGAAGGCTCACATCAGTGCTGAAAGCCTTGCGGGTCCGCCCAACTATCTGTGCCGCAAGCAGCGAGTGTCCACCCAATGCAAAGAAATTGCTGTTTCTACCCACCTCATTGACACCGAGCACATCACGCCAGGCGGCAGCCAACTGGGTTTCCAGCTCTCCGACGGGCACATCCTCACTGGTGAGCATGGCTCGGGAACGGGCTGGCGCAGGCAGGGCCTTGCGGTCAACTTTGCCGTTCGAGGTCATCGGGAACTCGTCAAGGAAGACGATGGCTGAGGGCACCATGTACTCGGGCAGTTTGTCGCGCAAGGCTTGGTCCAGTTCGCGACGCAACGGAGCCTCATCCACCCGGGTGATCCGATTTGCCAAAATCTGCGGCCGTGCCGACTCCGGGAACACGATCGGGGAATTCTCCAACGGGCGGCCCAGAGGGTCAAGCCTGCGCAGCACCACATCGTATTCACCCTGAACCGAGTGTCGCCGCCAGTCCGGCTCGGCTTGATAACCGGCTTCCCGAGCCAAAGCAAGCATCTCGGTAGGGTCGATCGCATCGCCCGATACCTGGAGATCGTGCATCTCCACCTGGAAAGTATCTAGGGAAGCTGAGGGCGTCCGCATCTTCTCCACGAGGCGCGCGAAGCACCGGGTTCTAGGGTTCGGCACATCGGTGAGCAGGAACACATCTTTCTCTGCTTCGATAAGTAGCTCCGTCAGAGCCTGAGCGGAACCCAATCGTTTCCACCCTATTGTTTCAACGGAGATGGGTGCACCAACTTTGGACACCGTGAATACCACGTCGTAACGGAAACACGACATCTCATTTTTGACCTTGGTGAGTTTCGGGATCACGTCTACGCGACCAACCCCATGTCGGTTCGCAAAGTCGAGGAAGAACTGCGGATCGAGCACGAGTTCGGAATCTAAGGACATAGCCTGTTTGGCCAGCTCAGACAGCTCCTGCAAGCTGTCTTCCTCGCTTCTTTGCGACCAGACGATGGAAGCATGGAAGTCCTCCAGCAGCGGCAGGCTGCGTACATCGCCGACAATCAGACGGCCCCCCGGGTTGACCCTGGCTAGGGCTCCCGTCAGCACCTCCGCCAGGTAAGAAATGCCTGGGAAATACTGCACCACCGAGTTGATTACGACCGTGTCAAAGGTGCTTTCCGGCAGCTCAGACAATTCGTGCGCAGCGCACTCATGCAACTGCACTTCCATGTCTTCACGTAGACCATCCGCCCCCTGAGCCACTTTCGCGAGCCCCGCTAGGGAGATATCGGTGCCCCAGTAGAGATCGCACGCCCCCGCGACCTCATGCATGAGCATGCCGGTACCGCATCCTACGTCGAGGATCGAGGACGGGTTACCGGCTAGGACCGTCCGGACCACCCCGTCAAGCCAGTCCCGCATGTCCTCGGCCGGGAGCGGATCACCCGTGTAACTGCTGTTCCAGCCGCTCGTGTCGAAAGCCTCTCCGTCGTGTTCCCGGTTCGACTGATAGGCAGAATCCCATATGGTAGCCCAGTCATCCACGGCGTCGGACGCGCCCATAACCCTCGAGTGGGTACAACGGGCGTAGGCGACGATCCTCTTGTCACCCGGGTGATCTTCCCTGACCATGACAACGGCCTGGGCTACTTGGGGTTGAGCCTCCAGCAGCGTTTCGATCTCGCCCAGCTCTATCCGGAAGCCGCGCACCTTCACCTGGTGGTCAATGCGTCCCAAGAACTCAAGTTGGCCGTTTGCGCGGCGCCGGACTAGATCGCCGGTACGGTACAAAACCTCTCCCAAGCCGATGGGGAACGGGTGAGCGACGAAACGCTCCGCCGTCAGGTCCGGCTTACCAAGGTAGCCGAGCGCCAGCCCCAGTCCGCCGATATACAGTTCCCCCGGAACACCGTCCGGTGCGAGCCGCCCAGCAGCATCAATGACGTGGAGTTCGGTGTTGTCGATCGGGTCACCCAGCGTCACTGCCTCTCCCGCAACCTGTCCGACCGCGGACCAAATGGTCGTTTCCGTCGGCCCGTACATGTTCCACAACTCGGCTCCACCGGCCAACAGTCGGGACGCCAGGTCAGGCGTCATCGCCTCGCCACCGCAGAGGATCTTCAGCCCCCGGGCAGGCTGCCAACCGCTGTCCAGCATCATGCGCCACGTAGACGGTGTTGCCTGCATGATGGTGATCGATTCCTCGGTGAGCTGACGCGCAATCAGTGCTCCGTCCCTGGCCGTTTCCTGGTCGGCCACGACGACTCTGGCTCCTACTGTCAGGGGCAGCAGAAGTTCTAGTAGTGAGATGTCGAAGCACAAGGTCGTCACTGCAAGAAGACTGTCCTGGGCCGATATCCCTGGCCTGTCACGCATCGCCCGCAAGAAGTTGGCCAAAGCTCGATGAGGGACTACGACACCCTTTGGCCTACCAGTCGATCCCGAGGTGTAAAGAACATAGGCAGGATCCGCCCCTCCAATGCCGCATCTCAGCGCAGGAGCTGTGTTCGAACGCATCGCCGGGTTCGGGACGACTATCGTCAACTCACCGTCGAAGGGAAGCGGCTCATGCGAGGGAGATATCACAACCCGCAAGCCGGAGTCCTCGATCATGTAGGCTAGGCGCTCCTTCGGGAAGGTGGGGTCGAGAGGCACAAAGGCAGCTCCCGACTGGAGCACCGCTAGCACGGAGATGACCATCTCCACTCCGCGGTCGGCGTGAATACCAACATAGCTTCCACTGCCGACGCCTAGGCCGGTGAGCTCGGAAGCGAGCGCGCTCGCCCTGCTTTCCAACTCCTTGTAGCTGAGCGCTTTCTGACCGCAGCGAACGGCCTCCGCGGACGGCTGACGCGCCACGACCGCAGCTACCTCGTCGGGGACCAGCATGAGGCCCTCAACGTCACGCCGAGTGTCGTTGTGTTTCCTCGCCAGAGCGTCACGGTCGGCTGTTTCCACCCAGCTGATCTGTGTCAACCGGGTGTCCGGAGCCGCCGTTACGGAGCGCACAGCCCGCACCAGAGCGGCAGCAAAACCTTCGACCGTCGAGGTGTCGAAGATATCTGAGTTGAACTCGAACCACCCGTGGAGCCCGTCCTTACGATCGAAAACCTGCAGTTCAAGGTCGAAGCGAGACGTCACACTCCTGATCGTCATCGGCTCCACCACTACACCCTCGAGTTCGAGCTCGGGCAACTCTACGTTCTGGTAAGCGAAGGAAACCTGGAATATGGGAGAGCGAGATAAATCCCGCTCCGGCTGGATATCTTCGACAAGCTTCTCGAACGGCAGGGCGGCGTGGGCGAATGCGTCAAGCGAGGTTCTTCGGACCCGGTCCAGCAGTTCTGAAAAAGTAGGATCTCCTCCGAGACGCACGCGCAGGGCGAGCGTGTTCACGAAAAAACCGATAAGCGGGGCAATTTCGGGACGGTCACGATTCGCGACAGGGGTCCCAAAGACGATATCATCCTGCCCGCTGTAGTATTGCAAGACTGTGGAGAAAGCCGCCAACAGCGCCATGAAAGTGGTCGAACCGTGCTCACGAGCGAGCCGACGGAGAGCACTCGTCTGCTCTGCCGAAATACAGAAAGGAACACTCATCCCACGATGTGTCTGGACGGCGGGACGTGGGCGATCCATAGGGAGATCCAACGCCATGGGTATCCCGCTCAGTTCCCGCAGCCAGTAGGCTTGGTCTTCACCCGTGCTCTCCCCCTCCAGTTGGTCACGCTGCCAACGGGAGTAATCGGTGTACTGCAGGTCAAGCGGAGGCAGGGGAGAGTTTTCTCCTCGGGCATAGGCCCGATATAGCTCGACGAGTTCCCCAATAGCCACCCTCATGGACCAAAGGTCAGCGATGATGTGGTGCATTGTTAGGACCATGACATGCTGAGTGGGGGCAAGCCGAAGGAAGCGAGTTCGCCACAACGGCCCGTTCTCCAGGTCGAAAGGACGAGCGACCTCAGACGTAAGCCATTCTTCAAGGTCCCCGCTGAGCTGTTCCGACCAGTCATCAACCTCCATCTCGATCGTTCCAGTCGGGTGAATCCGTTGCAGAGGCTCCCCGTCGGCCTCGATGAACGTCGTCCGCAACGATGCGTGCCTGCGAACGATCTCCTCGTAGCAGCGCCGCCACAGCACAAGATCGATCGGGCCCGTCAACCGGACGGCCACCGGAACGTTGTAGGCAGCCGTCCCAGGAGTAAGCTGCTCGAGAAACCACAGACGTCGCTGTGGGAACGACGCGGGGTGATCCGAGGGACGGGCACGCAAGGTCGCCAACTTCCGGATCAGCAGGACACGTTTCTCTTCGGGACTGAGTTGTTCCAGGTCGATCGTCATCGTTCCTCCGACAAGTTGCTTCGGGAAAAATCTTCTTGGTCCATCAATTCAGTGAGCATCGCTTCCACCTCGGCATCTGATAGGGCGGCAACATCAATTTCCTCCATGCCGCGTCGCTCGATCTTGTTGATGCTTTCCTCTTCCCCTGCGCCGCCTTCGATCAGCCATGCTGTTCGGGCCACGGTTGGAGCCTCGAAGAAGGAACCCAGGTCGAGCGTGACTCCCAACTCAGCACGAATAGTGGCGCCAATTTGCACGGCCGCCAGTGAATGGCCTCCAAGGGCGAAGAAGTCATCCTCAACGCCAATCGGAGCAACGCCCAAGGACTCGCCCCAAATCCGGGCGACCGACTTCTCGGTTTCGGTTCTGGGCGCCACGTACTCTGTGTCAAGTTCTGGACGCGGATGCGAAGAGCCCGAGGGACGTTTCAGGTCCAGATCCGCAGCAAGGTCGAAGACATCAGTGGTTCGCATCCGTTCCCGCACCATGGTCAGGTCAGCTGCCGAGGCCACCACGGAAGCTGGCATACGCGCCGCACCAAGGATGCGCAGCAGCAGCGCCGTCGATTCTGCGGGATGAATCCCGGCTGGAGCAACCCTGCCTGATTCCGCAATCTCAGTCGTCTCCGACCTCAGGGCTGATACGGCCCTATCGATCTCGCGCCGCAACTCGGCAGGTTGGTGGATTCTCTTCATCAGAAACCCACGGATTTCAGCCAGGAGACGTCCATCGCTGTCGCGGATGTCTGCGTCACAACCGATTGTTTCTCGTTGGGCGTCACGCGCGTCAACTCTGATGACGGCGTTTATACTGGCCGTTAGGGGAGCATGAACAGTCACGCTCCTGTAGCCGAAGGGCAGGTAGTATCCTGCTCCCGCCCCCAACCTTGACACGCCGCCGACGATGTCCACTAGCGCTGGGTGCAGCTGGTAGTCCCTCAACTCATCGGCCGCAGCCTCAGGCAGCGCGAGCTCAGCGACGAGTCCGTCATCACCGACATGGATGCGCTTGAGAGAACGCCATCTACCGGACACCGAAAACTGCAGCAGACCATCGCTTGCCGCCTCCTCAAGTCGAAGACGTCGGCGCAGCTGCTCTTCTCCTTCGATGATCTCCCGCACTGAGCAGGTTCCGAGAAGAGCCTCCCGATCCAACCGTTCCGCCGAGGAGCCCTCCGTGAGGACTACGGCCCTACCCTGCGCATGTGTAGTCCAGGTACTGCCCTGACGACTGGAGACCCGGAAGTGGTAACCGTCCTTGCTTTCCCTGATAGTGGTGCAGATCTCTGTATCTATGCCGTCGGGGACGACGACGGGGGCCATGTACATAACGTCTCTGAGTTCGATGGGCCGCCCCGCCGCGTAGGGCTCGATAGCGGCACGGACGATCTCCAGATAGGTCGTGCCAGGGACCAAACCGTGCCCGAGCATACGGTGCTCGGCCACGATCCAACTCGTCGCAGTATTGAGCGACGTAAGAATGATCTCCTGACCGTCTCTGTCGAGCCTGCGTTCCTTGATGAGCGGATGCTCACCGGGGACTACACCTCCTCCTTCCAATGCCATACCCGTGTCCTTCCACGTGTCCCAAGCAACGGAAACCACGGGGTTCCCCCGCCTGCCGGCACGTTCCGCCAGGGCATCAAGGCAGCAGTTGGCCGCAATGTAATTGCACTGTCCGGGCCCGCCAACCACAGCGGTACGAGAGGAACAAAGGACCGCGAAATCGAGGGGGTCCTCGGCGCAGGCTGTCAGAAGTGCTTCCGCTCCCGCCACCTTCACCGCAATTACGGGGTCCGAGGCAGCCGCGTCAAGGCTGGTAATGGCTCCAGAAGACGGGAGACCTGCCGCATGGATGAAACCGTTAATCGGTCCGGAGCGAGCGCGCAGTCGGGACAACTCGCGTTCGAGCGCGGCTTCATCAGTGACGTCAGCGCTGAGGGGGACCACTTCTGCTCCTTTCTCCCGCAGATCGCGAACGGCGCGCAATCGTCGAGTGGTGGAGTCCAGCGGGGAATGGGACGAGATCCATCGATCCCATTCCTCCTCCGGAGGCAGCTCGTTTCTGCCAAGCAGCCCCAACACTGGTCTGTTGACCCTGTCGACAAGGGAATCTGCGATGGCTAGACCCACTCCCCCGAACCCGCCTGAGATCACGTAGACTCCCCTATCCCGCAGGCGCATAACGCGCTCCGGGGCACCTATTCGTGGGATGGCATCATGGCCTCGCCCCCACCAGCGGCCAGCACGGCGGGCGCACAGACGCGGGTCGAGTTCCGGGCCAGTTACTTGGAGGCCTGCGGCGATCTCGTTCAGCAGAACGGAGTCGGGCGCGACGAGGACAGCGGGGTCCAGGTCCACCACGAATGCTTTGAGCTCCGGAATCTCCGACGGAGCGCTCAGGCAAGGCCCAATCAAGGCGGCGTGCGAGGGGACCAGTTCCTCAATTCCCGTCACCGGGAAAACGCCTGTGGTAATTGCATCGAGCCGCACAGAACCCAAGACCGCAGTCTGGATCGATTGGCACAGGGCGACCATGCTCCCGAGCGCTTCCTCTGCTTGTCGGGATGTGCTGGCAGCGCTGCGTGCCGCGTTACCTGGACCGCCGCTGGCTACACTCCAGAGGTGGAAGACCCGTAGCGCATCTTCTCCCCGGAACGCTGCTTCAAGCAACGCCTCGTGGTCTGAGCGGCTACGTGGGCTGATGAGGAAGCGGGCGTCGGTCAGTCGTGAGAATCCCTCGCCGCGATAGACCTCGACTACCCGCCCTCCGCGGCGGCGATGCTCGCGCACCAAGGCGGCGCCCAAAGCGGTATCGGCTCCCAGAACCAACCAAGGTTGGTCCACCGGCCAGGCCTCAGCGTTCAGGGGCGTAGTCACCTGGCGCCAGATCGGTTCGTAGAGCATTCCGCCGTCGCGGGTCTCCGCCTCGGTTACAGGGGTGGCGGGGATCGGATCGACCCAGTGGCGAATCCGCTGGAAGGGGTAAGTCGGCAGGTCGCCAACTGCTCTGCGTTCACCGCTGTTGAATGCCTTCCAGTCGATCTCGGCGCCGACTTCCCAAAGGCTACCCAAAGCGGTCAGCAGAGAAACTTGTTCGTCACCCTGCCCAGCCTTGCGAGGAAAACTCGCCACAGAACGCCATTCCTGGCCTGGCTCCAACTGCGTTTGGACAGCGCTGCTCAACGCATGACCAGGTCCAACTTCAACCAAGACGGTATCCGGCTCCTTCAGCACCGTGGCAACATTCTCAGCGAAGCGCACGGGGAAACGCAGTTGATCCCCCCAGTACTTGGTTGAGATAGCCGAATCATCCATCCATGTCCCCGTTAGGTTGGAGCAGATTGGGATTCGGCCTGGCACGATATCTACTCGATCCATGAACTCAACCAGGCGGGCAGCCGCCTCATCCATGTGGGCCGAGTGGAAGGCATGCGACGTGTGCAGCCGACGATGCCCGATGCCGCATCCGTCGAGAGTCTCGGCGAAGACTCGAATCGCCTCGTCGTCGCCCGATATGACGCAGGTGGTTGGAGAGTTCACAGCGGCCAGCCAAAGACCTTCTCCGAGTAGGGGCTGGATTGACTCCGCCGAAGCCAGCACCGACAGCATGGAGCCGGGTGGGCACTGCTGCATGAAACGGCCCCGTGCGGCAACGATGGCTGTGGCGTCGGAGAGCTCCATCATTCCCGACAGACAAGCAGCTACGTACTCGCCAATGCTGTGCCCGACCATCGCTGCCGGCTGAATGCCCCAAGCCATCAGCGTCTTGGCCAGGGCGTATTCCACAGCGAAGAGCGCCGGTTGGGTCACTGCGGTCTGCCGGAGTGCGGCAGCTGCTTTTCCTGGCTCCGCGCCGGGTGGCGGGAAAAGCACCGACTCAAGGTCCTGCTCGAGGTGCGGTTGGAAAAAATCCAGGCATGAGCGCAGCTGCCCACGAAAGACAGGCTCACTATCAGCAAGAGCTTGTGCCATACCGAGATACTGAGCTCCCTGCCCGGGAAAGAGGAAGACGATCTTGGGACGGCCTGCTTCGCGGGCCGTTGCCGCACGACGCAACACCTTAGCGGCTTCAGCAGGGCCAGCTGCCACGACCGCGCGCCGATACTCGAATGCTCGACGCCGCATGGCAAGGGTGTAGGCCACGTCTTCCAGCGGCCGGTCCGGATGTGTCTCAAGGTACCCAGCCAGTCGCTGGGAAGCCTCCGCGACGCCCCGTGCGGAGCGCGAAGAGATGGTCAGTAGGGAACGAGACCGCTTCGGATCGTCGTTGCGCGCGCTCGGAGCTTCCTGCAACACGACATGCACATTGGTGCCACCGATGCCGAACGAGCTGACGCCAGCGCGCCGCGGCTCATTACCGCGAGGCCACTTCTCATTCTCTGCAACAACCCGAAAAGGTGTTTGGTCCAACCCGAGCTGCGGATTCGCCCTCTTGAAGTGCAGCGTTGGCGGGACCTGCTTGTGCTCCAGGACGAGCACTGCCTTGATGAGCCCAGTGACACCCGCTGCGGCATCCAGATGACCGAGGTTACTTTTGACCGAGCCGATTCGGATGCTTCCTGGTTCCGCTCCGTCCGGAGCGTAGGCACGACTTAGAGCCGCGATCTCAATAGGATCCCCCATTGGAGTGGCAGTACCGTGGGCCTCAATGTAGCCGACACTCGCAGGCGAGACCCCGGAAACCGCCAACGCTTCAGCCACGACTTCTGCCTGTCCCTCAACGCTGGGTGCTGTGTAACCCACCTTGTGCGCGCCGTCGTTGTTCACGGCAGTTCCAAGGATCAGAGCTCTTACGTGGTCCCGCGCCTTTACAGCTTCCTTAGCCCGACGCAGCACCACCATACCTACGCCGTTACCGATGACGGTTCCCCCCGCGTCGGCATCGAAAGGACGGCAATGCCCGTCGGAAGAGAGGATGCCGCCTGGATCATGCAGATAGCCGTTCTGCAAGGGAACATTGATTGAAACGCCGCCGGCCAAGGCAACGTCACACTCCCCCGAAAGCAAGCTCTGACAAGCCAAATGGACCGCCAGCAGCGAAGTAGAACACGCGGTTTGAACCGTCATGGCTGGCCCCGTCAAACCGAGTTTGTAGGCTACCCTGGTCGCCAGGTAGTCCTTATCGCTTGCCAGCTGGGTTTGGTAGCGACCCACCGCTTCCAGGCTCCGTTGTTCCGGGACCAAGTTTTCGAGGAGATAGGTGTTGAGACTAGAACCGCCGAAGACACCGATGCGCCCGTCGAAGTCAGCAGGATCAATGCCTGCCGACTCTAGCGCCGCCCACGAGCACTCAAGAAAGACGCGGTGTTGGGGATCCATGACATCAGCCTCGCGCGGTCCTATTCCGAAGAAATCCGCGTCGAAACAGTCCGCTTCCTCTAGCGACCCCTTGGCGCGGACGTAGGAATCAGCACCCAGCAGATGCTGATCTACGCCTGCTTGAAGGAGTTCCTCCAAACTGAACTGCCGGACCCCCTCACGCCCAGCAACCAGTTCATCCCACAAACGCTCCACATCGGGGGCGCCGGGGAATCGGCCTGCCATTCCGATGATGGCAACGCTCATCTCAAGTTCCGTGGCCTCATCCACCGCAGACTCCTCGTATCCGTTCATTTGTTGATTGATCCCCAACCATCAAGAAACTCCTCGCTCGCCTGCATTCCGGCGACGAGCCATCGCTTTCCTCCGAACTGCCGCTCGTGATTTGACATCCAGTCGGATGCGGCTCCGAGACGGCCCCCCGTCAAGCAACTGCGCCATGGACCGAATCGTGGAATGGCTGAAAAGGTCGACCATCGGGACCTGAGTTTGGAAATCCGCTTCCAGTTCAGCCCGCAGGGCCACCAGGAGAAGGGAGTGCCCGCCCAGGTCGAAGAAGTTGTGCTCGACTCCAACCTCTTCAAGGTCCAACAGTTTGGACCAGATAGCGGCAACCCGGCGCTCCGTCTCGGTCTCCGCAGGTGCGAAGGCCCGAGCGAGCATCGTTCTTGACGGGTCAACGTCGGGAAGCGCGGAGCGATCGAGTTTGCCGTTACTGGTTACCGGGAAAGCGTCGAGCTCGACGATCGAGGACGGCACCATGTACTCGGGAAGGCGCTCGCGCAGGAAGAACTTCAACTCACCCGAGTTCGCTTTTCCGCCTCCCCTGAAGTAGGCAACCAGTCGCTGGGCTGCTTCACTACCACGAACCACAACAGCCGCTTCCTCGACCGCCGGATGCTGCGACAGAACAAACTCGATCTCCCCCAGTTCGACACGGTTGCCACGTATCTTCACCTGGTGGTCGATCCGTCCATGGAAGATCAAGACGCCGTCAGCACTCACGCTGGCGAGGTCACCCGTCCGATACAGCCGGGCCCGCCCTGAAGGGTCAGTCGGGTCAGGCACGAATCGCTCAGCGGTGAGATCCGGTCGGCCCAGATAGCCGCGGGCCAGGTTGGGGCCACCGAGGTGGAGCTCTCCAGGCACCCCAAAAGGAAGAGGCCGCCTACGCCGGTCGAGGACTCGGGCCACAGTGTTTGCTATGGGCCGACCGATCGGCACGGCATGTCCCCGGTCTCCCCGCACGCACTCCCACCACGTGACGTCAATGGATGCCTCGGTGGGGCCGTAAAGATTGTGAAGCTCGGCATCCAACTTCTCGAAGAATCGTACTTCGAGTTCCTTCGGCAGCGCTTCCCCGCTGCACACCACTCGACGCAGACTGCCACATCTGTCAAGATCTTCCTCCCGCAGGAAAGTCTGCAACATGGACGGAACGAAGTGGACGGTCGTTATGCCCTCCTCCGCAATTGTCTGGACGAGGTAACGCGGGTCGCGATGGCCTTCTGGCAGAGCCATAACCAAGCATGCACCGGCCATCAGCGGCCAGAAGAATTCCCACACCGACACGTCGAAGGTGTAGGGAGTCTTCTGCAGCACCAAATCCGTTCCGTCCAGCTGAAAAGTGTCTTGCATCCACAGCAGACGGTTCCGGATCCCCTCATGGGTGGACATAACTCCCTTCGGCCGTCCTGTCGAGCCGGAAGTGTAGATGATGTAGGACAAATCCTCCGGGGCAATCACATGATCCGGCGGTGCCGAGTTGGTTAGCAAGACAGTGTCCTCAAGCACCCGGTCGACCTGGACAATGGTCTCAGCGAGACCCGTCGCTTTCGCCCCTACGAGTTCATGGGTCAGCAGGACGCGCGCTCCACTATCGGAAACCATGTCCTCCAACCGCTGACGGGGGCTGACCAGGTCGAGGGGAACATAGGCTCCTCCGGCCTTCATCACTGCCAACAACGCAATCGGCAATTCCAGCGAACGCTCCATGAGCACGGCCACCGGGGTATCGCGATCGACGCCAAGCCGACGCAATCTCCAGGCCAGGTGATTCGACATTGACTCAAGCTCCCGGTAGCTGAGCTCCAAATCTCGGAAACGAACGGCGGTTCGATCTGGATGGGAGGCGACAGCCCTGGAAATACACTCCGGGACGGTCGCGGGAGCGTTCCAAACTGTCGGTGCCCCTGCGGTGGCTTCCTCCACTTCACGGCGTTGCTGTTCATTAATGAGCAGCAAGTCGTCAACCGGAGCCTCCGGCGTGGAACATCCCTGAAGCAACACCATTTCCAAGGCA
This sequence comes from Tessaracoccus sp. OH4464_COT-324, assembly GCF_003932855.1. Taxonomy (GTDB): domain Bacteria; phylum Actinomycetota; class Actinomycetes; order Propionibacteriales; family Propionibacteriaceae; genus Arachnia. The sequence continues at coordinate 15,442 of NZ_RQYZ01000003.1, forward strand.
TGCACGAGGGAGCGTGCGTCGGCTTCATCAAATAGCGCCGTGCTGAAGTCAAGCCGTCCTCGGATCACGCCGTCTTGTTCGCGGAAGATCCACTCGAGATCAAACTTCACGCTGGTTACCCAGGGGGGCCTGGCCTCGACGCGCAGCCCAGCCCCCTCCCACGTCTCGAAGGGGACATCTTGCATCGATAGGCCCACCTGGAAGACGGGGTGTCGAGCAAGATCACGAGGCGGGTTGATCCTCTCTACCAGTTGTTCGAAGGGCGCCCCCTGGCACTCGAAGACCTCCAAAGCTGCCGCCCTGGCCCGATCAATCATCTCTACAAAGGTCGGATCGCCTGAGACGTCCAGGCGCAGCGGGAGGGTGTTCACGAACAGTCCGACCAGCTGCTCAAGCTCTGCATAATGCCGGTGAGCCATGGGGACGCCGAGGACGATATCGTCTCCTCCTCCGAAACGGTAGAGCACGCTGGCCACAGCGGCAGAGAGCACCATGAAGGGGGTCGCCCCACGGTTCTGTCCCAACTCGGTCAATCGGACAACCAGATCCGTAGGCAGTTCCATCTCCACCGTCGCGCCTCTGCTATCCCATTTGGCGGGTCGTGGTCCAGCCATCGGCAGCGAGAGTTCTGTCGGTGCGCCTTCGAGCATCCTCGCCAGGCGCCCTACGTCCGCCTCGCTAGCGTCGCGCTGGTTATCAAGATTCTCCCAGAACGCGTAATCACAGAAACCGATTTCCAGCGCCGGCAGCATGGCCTCGTCACCGTCGAGTTCGGCACGGATGAACTCCAGCAGGTCGCGCAAGATCACCGTCAACGACCATTGGTCCGCGATAATGTGGTGCATCCCGAGGAAAACCACGCTGTCTTCAGCTCCGGTGACCACCTGCGCCAGACGCAGCAACTTTCCGTTGGCAAGGTCGAAAGGTTGCGCAAAGAACTGCAGACCAGCTTGCTCAATCAACTCCTCAAGATTCGAGGGAGACTCGTTCGAAAGGTTAAGCAACTCGACGTGCGGACGGTTCGCCTCGCTGAAGATAAGGCACGGTTTTCCATCAACAGAACTCACCGCAGCACGCAGCAGGTCATGACGGTCAGCGAGACAGGACACCGCGCGGACGAAGCGCTCGTGATTCAGGGGACCACGGACGTCAAGCACAGCGCTCAACACGTACTCTTTGCCGGAAGAGATTCCGTCCAAAAACCAAATGCGACCCTGAGCTTTGGTCAGGGGAACAGTCGCTCCTGCCGGACGAGGAGCGATCCGGGGCGCTCGCGTCGCGTTGCCCGACACCCCGCCGTGGTCCCGAATCCATCGGGCTATCCCAGCGACAGTGGGATGGTTGAAAATCTCACGCAACGGGATCTCCGACGACACGACCTGGTTCAGCTGAGTCGCGAGCCTCGTCGCAAGCAGCGAATGCCCACCCAGCTGGAAGAAGTCGTCGAAGGTACCAACTTTATCGAGCTGCAGCAGGCCAGCGAATGTTCCCGCGACGAGTTCTTCTATCGCATCCCTCGGTTCCTGGTAGGGCGTGGACAAAGCTCGCTCACGGTGAGGCTCAGGCAGCCGGGAACGATCCACTTTGCCGTTCGGAGTCAAGGGAAATTCCTTCACCACCATGACCGCTGCTGGTGTCATGTAGGCGGGCAATTCCCGTCGGGTCTGGCTTCCGACCTCGGCGGCTGTTACCTGCGATCCGCCGGACTCTACCCATGCAACCAGGCTGGTCTCTCCGTCGTGTTCGTAACAGCCGACGACGGCCGCTCTGACCCCTGGTATACGCAGAATGACCGCTTCAATCTCCCCAAGCTCAATCCGGTAGCCGCGGATCTTTACCTGATGGTCGGTGCGCCCCAGGAACTCGAGGGAGCCATCGGGGTGGCGCCGCACGATGTCTCCCGTGCGGTAGACAAGATCGGAAGTTTTCATCGACGCTGTGGCAGGCACGAAACGTTCAGCGCTCAAATCCGGACGCCCCCAATAACCGAGGGCAAGGCCATCACCGCCGATGCAGAGTTCACCGGCCACTCCGAAGGGCGCGAGCGCACCGGAAGGCTCGACGACGTAGAGATCCGTATTCGCGATGGGTCGGCCTAGACGGATCGGCGCCTCGTCAATCTCTTGAATAGAGGACCAAATGGTGGTCTCGGTAGGCCCATACATGTTCCACAGGTGTCCGCAGCGGGGCAATAGCTCCGCGGCCAGCGTTGGCTGCAGCGGCTCTCCGCCGCAAAGCAACGTCAGGTGTTGGCCACCGCCTTTCCATCCAGAGGACAACAGCATCCGCCACGTTGATGGGGTGGCCTGGACGATGGTGGCCTCGCTGTTTGCGATGGCATTCGCCAAAAGAGCAGGGTTCCGAGCGACTCCGTCCTCAGCAACGACCAATCGGGCACCGGCCACCAGTGGTCCGAACAACTCCAGCCCTGAAATATCGAACGACAAGCTGGTCAGAGCAAGGAAGATGTCCTCGGGTCCGAAGCCAGGTTGCTCGGCAAGAGACATCAGCAGGTTGTTGAGTGCGCCGTGCGGCACCCTAACTCCCTTGGGGCGCCCGGTCGACCCGGAGGTATAGATCAGGTATGCGGCGTCGTTTCGTTCGACGATGGGCCAGTTCGCCGGGGCGTCCGTCGCAGTCTCCCCCTCAGCTTGGTCGTCAACGACTAGCACCTTTGCACCGGAGTTCGGCAACGAGACACTGTCGGCCCGTGAGGTGACCACCACGGACGCGCCCGCGTCCCCCAGCATGTAAGTCAGCCGGTCCTCGGGGAGGTCAGGGTCTAGCGGAACGTAGGCGCCTCCGGCTAGGTGAACCGCAAGCAGAGAGGCGACCATGTCGATCCCGCGGGAAAGGCACACGCCAACATGGCTGTGCAGGGTCACGCCGAGTCGGCTGAGCTTGCCTGCCAAGTTTCGCACCTTGGTCATGAACTCGCGATAGCTCACTTGCTCGGTGCCACAAACCACGGCGACGCGATCTGGATAGGTCTCGGCGATGTGCGCCACCTGTTCGTGCACGAGAAAAGTCTCGCCCCAGTCCCGGCGCGGACCCGAGCCCGCCTCCAGGAGTTCCTGCACTTCCCCTTCGTCACATAGTTGCAGGCGATCGACGGTCTGCTCCGGTTCCGCGCATGCCGAACGAAGCAACCGAACATAGCGTGACGCGACGCGCGCGATCGTTGTGTCATCGAACAGATCGGTGTTGTACTCCACCAGGCCGGTGATCCGATCGTCCTCGGAAACGAGCTGCAACTCCATGTCGTATCGGGCAGCGTGGCTTTCGACAGCCACCCGGCTGAATTCCACACCTCCCGCCCACACCGTAGGTAGAGGTTCGCTCTGGTGGGCAAAGCTCACTTGGAGCAAAGGGGAACGACTCAAGTCACGCTCCGGCGCGAGCCGTTCGACGATCTCGTCGAACGGTGCGTGAGCATGCGCGTAGGCGTCCAGACAAGTGTCCCGGACCCGCCCCACAACTTCGACGAAGGTCGGAGAGCCAGACAAATCAGCACGCAGGGGAAGAGTGTTTGCGAAAAGGCCGACGATCCCGGCCACCTCAGGGTCATCCCGGTTCGCGATAGGGATGCCCACCACGAAGTCTTCCTGCCCGGTCATCCTGTGCAACAGGACCTGATAGACAGCCAACAGGATCATGAAGGAGGTGGCACCGAGTCGGCGACCGAGTTCCACAACTTCACGAGCAAGGCCTTCAGGCAACAGCAGGTTCTTGGAATGCCCCGCAAAGCGCTGCGTCTTGGGTCGTTCGTGGTCGGCCGGAAGTTCGATGACTGTCGGTGCACCAGCCAGCAAGCATTCCCAATAGTCCACATCGTGGGAGGCGACGCTTCGGTGACGCTCGTCCAGCATCCGCTCAACGATTTGGGTGTAGGTCAGGGGCAGCGGTTCGAGCGGAGACGAGGAGCCCTGGGAGAACGCATCGTAGAGACGAGTGAATTCTGCAAAGAGGATACCCACCGACCAACCGTCGGAGACGATGTGGTGGACGACAATCACCAAGATGTGCTCCAGCTCAGCGGTTCTGAACAGTCGCAACCGCAACAGTGGCGCGGTCGTGAGGGGCATCGTCTCCTGGATCGTCGCGGTGATAGAGCGGCGAAGCTCCTCCTCACGCGTCGACTCCGGTATTCCGCGCAGATCTTCCGTCTCAAGAGTGAACTCGACGCGGGGCACCACCCGCTGGATCGGTTCGCCCTCAACGATGTCGAAACAGGTTCGCAGGGCTGCATGGCGGACGATGAGTTCTCGAGCGGCCCTCTCAAGCGCGCCGACATCAAGCTGGCCCCTAAGCCGAACTACCGCCGGGACGAGATAGGCGGAATTATCAGGGTAGAGCCTGTCGAGGAACCAGAGCCGCCGTTGCGTCTGCGACATCGGGTGGTCCGTCGGCTCGTCTGCCGTCTGCGAAGCGCCACCCGTCAGGCGTGCCGCCAACAGCGCCCGCTCCCCCGGAGTGAGGTTGGCTAGGCGATCAGCCAGTTTCGGGGTCATTCGCTGTCCTCCCCGAGCAGTATGAGTGCTTCTTCAAGAGGGATCTTCTCCAACTCTGCGAGGAGGTCGTCGCTGAACCCGCTACCGCCTGCCTCGGTTGCCTCGCCAGCCGGCCGATCCAACCGCTGGAGGACGGCCGCGGTGATGCTGGCGACGGATGATTCCCGCAACAACGCAGACACCGACAGATCCACGCCCAAGTCTGTCTTCAGACGCTTCCGAATTCCGAGGGCCATCAAGGAGTCGACCCCTAGCTCAAGTAGCGGCCTATCCCAGTCCCTCTTGATGGTTTCCTGTCCCAGGGCGGCGTCAAGCTCCGCCTCAAGATGGGAGGCGAGAACCTCAAAGCGTTGGCCCGGCGAAACTGCCAGGAGTTCTTCACGAGTCAACGAGCGACCAGTTTCCTGGTGGTTGGGGGCGGTGCTCAACGGACTCGGGTTTCCGGCGGAGGCACATAACGCCGAGGGAGCCGAGGTCCAGATCCGAACCCGGTCGTAGGGAGTCAGGGCAACGGGAACTCGCCGTCGGGAACCTTCAGGTTCCAGCTCTGACCAGTTGGGCCGGGCACCCGCAAGGAAGAGTTCCCGCAGCGATTCGAGCATCGTTTGACGATGGTTTGTACGGCCCGCAGCAAGTACCGGGACAGGTGCGATGAAACGCTGGGGGCCTCCAAGCGCGAGCAGCAGGTCGCAATCGGCCTGCTGGATCGGCCGCGCCTGTCTGCTTCCGGGGGCATCCGCATTGGCCAGCTTGCTCCAGATTCGCGGATTGGCCAGCTCTCTCGGTGTGACACGTCCACCGAGTACTTCGGAGTACCATCGGGTCCGAGGCCCTGCCGTTTCCACGGATCGGGCAATCTGCTGGAGGGCGGCTGGCTCCCCCCGATGTGCTGCCTCGGCTAGACGTCGGGCCGTCGTGAAATCGATCACCCCGGCCACCACTGCCGCGAGTAGTTCGCCGCCCGCCGAACCGTGGACGACATCCGGTTCGAAACCAAGTCGACGCCACAACTCCACCGCCGCCATCTGCTCTTCCCAGCCACGACCGCTCGTCGGCGAGGGTATCTCGTCGCTGAGCCGGACGGGTATCTGTTCGGGTTGCTGGGCCGTTTCTCCTAAGACGAAGCCCACCTTCGGAGCGGGCCGCCCTGAGTAGCTGATTCCCTCATTGGGACGTTTGGCCACCTCCGCCAAGGCTTGGCGAAGCTCGGCCCGTGTGTTCCCGACAACGGCGGCACGGTAGGGCAGCGGGAAACGTCCCATCGCCGTGGACCAGCAGTAATCGGCCACTCCCACGGACTCGTCCTCCAGCGCCGCTCTGTGGAGCCGAGCCAGCTCACGAACTGCATTGGGGCTGGCGGCCGAAAAAGGTAGGATCTGCGGGAAGCTGTCTGAGGTGGGAGACTCGGGGAAGCTTCCAGGATCCGGGGCTTCCTCCACGAGCAGGTGCACGTTGGTACCGCTGAGCCCGAAGCTGCTCACCCCAGCTACCCGGCTCCCACTGCGCGGCAACCACGGGACCGGCTCCGTCGGCACCTTGAACGGCACTCGCTCCGAATCAATGAACGGGTTGAGTGCCTCGTAGTGCAGATTCGGCGGAATCGTCTGGTGCTGCAATGCCAGCACAACCTTGGTGAAGCCGGCTACGCCCGCGGCGGCTTCCATGTGCCCAAGGTTGCTCTTGACCGTGCCAAGGAACCATTCGTTGCCTTCGTCTGCATGATAGACATCAGCCAAAGCGGCTGCCTCTATCGGGTCCCCGATGGAAGTGCCAGTACCGTGAGCCTCGACGAAGGAGATTTGTTCTGGCTGTATCCGGGCAGATCGAAGGGCTTCGTGCAGAAGGGCACGCTGGGAATCGACGTTGGGAGCGGTCAGTCCCGTACTGCGGCCGTCCTGGTTCATCGCACCGCCACGGATCACTGCCAGCACCCGATCCCCGTCAGCCTGGGCGTCCGAGAGCCTTTTGAGGACAACCATCCCACATCCCTCGCTGCGCACGAAGCCATCCGCTGAAGCGTCGAAGGAGCGGCAGCGGCCTGTGGGGGAGAGCATGTTGAACTGAGAGAAAGCAACGTTGGGCAGCGGAGAGAGCATCACATTCACGCCGCCAGCCAGCGCTACATCGCAGTCGCGGGTCTGAAGGGCTCGACAGGCTTCGAATATCGCGACCAATGATGAGGAACATGCAGTATCGATCGAGAGTGCAGGGCCCCTGGTGTCAAACAGATAGGCGAGTCGTCCAGAGAGGATGCTATGGGCGGTACCGGTCGCGGCATAGGCCGAGAGATGTTTGGGGTCGGTGAAGTAGGTGGTCGCGTAGTCGTTTCCGACGACACCAACGAAGATCCCGGTGCGGCTGCCAGCTAACCGCCCCACGATCCCAGCGTCCTCGAAGGCGTGCCACGCGACTTCCAACGCCAACCGCTGGTTAGGGTCCGTCTCCACGGCTTCTCGCATGGACAGCTGGAAGAAGCCTGGGTCGAACTGGTCAATCCCCTCCAGGAAACCGCCCCAGCGGCTCGTCGACCGGCCGGGGCCGCCGTCGGGATCGAAGTAGCCTTCGGCGTCCCACCGGTCCAGGGGCACCTCGCCCACTCCGTCGATACACCTCATGAGGATGTCCCAGTAACGTTTCGGATCGTCGGCCCCTCCTGGGTACCGACATCCCATGCCGATAACGGCGATCGGCGAGAATGCCTCGGCTCGCGCCTCAGCCAGTTCTTCGCGCAGCTTTTCTATGACCGCCAGCGCCCTCCGATAGGTCTGGCTTTTAGCCAACTTCGTATTCATCGCCCCCTGCTTTCGTTGGCTTATTCAAATTCTGCGAGACGTGCTCGTAGCATCTGCTCGATCTCCGCATCATCGAGATCGTCTAAGCTGTTCCCCGTAACAATCTGACGGGGTTCTTGCCCCTGCCCGTTTCTCTCGTCGGGGGCCTGCCATGTCGTCTCCTTGTCCGAGGAGAGACCCATCTGCTCCGCGATGAACTCCGCGATTCCGACTACCGTGGGACGCCGCCAGACCAGAGTGGCTGGAAGTTGGCGGCCGGTTAGTTTCTGAAGCGCTCCGCGGATCTCCAGCCCGATGAGCGAGTCGACCCCAGCATCGGTGAGGGGCGCATCGCGCTTGACTTCGCCGACCTCGACCCGCAAACTTCGTGCCACCACCTCGTGGCAGGCTTCCTCAAGAATGGCGAGACGGCTAGCGGGTTCAGCTTCCCCAACCCGGCGTATCAGCTCCTGGTCCTCAAGCTCTCCGTTCGCGGGTTCAACGGCCTCCGATCCGGGAACGACGATTTCGTCGAGGAAAGGACGGGGCCGGGCGGCTGTGTAGGCCCTCGCAAACAGCTCCCAATCCATATCTGCTACGACGACGCAACAGTCATGATTGTCGAGCGCAGTGTCCAGGCCTGCCAACGCCGTCGATTCATCGAGCAAAAGCAAGCCACGACTGGCAAGAAGTTCTTGATGCTCGTCGTGCGCAGCTCCTTCCCAAGGTCCCCACTCGACGGAGGTCGCCGCTCGGCCCTGCGCACGTCGATGCTGTGCCAGTGCGCTGAGAAAGGCGTTGGCTGCCGAGTAGCCGCTCTGGGACGCGCTGCCCCAAACGCCGGTGATAGATGAGAACAGGACGAAGCGCTCCAAGTTAGCAGGTAGTAAGGCATCCAAATTCACGGCGCCCGCTACCTTCGCCGCCATGATCCTAGCGATGTCGTCAACCGAGGTGTCGGAGACTGGAGCCACCAAAGAGACGTCGCCTGCGAGATGGAAGACCGACCGTACTTGATCGCCAGCGGCTTCCAGCGCTTCGAGGACCTGGCGCAGCGCCTCACGATCCGCAACGTCACAGGCGATGACATCCACCCGGGTACCTGTAGTGCGCAACTCTTCCGCCAGCTCTCTCGTTCGAGGAGCATCCATGCCACGCCGACTCAGCAGAACTAGATGCGGCGCGCCCCGGAGTGCCAGGTGACGGGCGAGCGCCCGTCCAAGTTGTCCGGTAGCGCCTGTGAGTAGGACGCTGCCCTCGGGTACCCACGGCGTACGCGAGGCGCTCGGCAAACAGGATCGCAGACGACGCACCTCCGTACGGCCAGCGCGGATGGCCAGCTGATCCTCTGCGCAGGGCTCTGCAAGCAGGGTGCGTAGCAGACCCGCTCCCCGTCCGCGCCGCACGAAGTCTTCGTCCAGATCAACCAGGCCGCCCCAGCGTCCGGGAAACTCAAGCCCGATCGCTCGGCCGAGGCCCCAGACCATTGCTTGTTCCGGGCTGGCTAGCCGTTCGGATCGTTGGGTTGCGACCGACCCGTGTGTGAGGAGCCAGAGCTGACACCTCGCATCGAGGTCATGCAGTGCCTGGGCGAGCAGGTGGGTTTGTGAAACTCCGCGGGTCATCCCAGGCCGCCCAGGCACGGGGGACTGATCGAGCCCCAGCAGGGAGACAAGCGGGCCTCCTTTCGCCGCATCAACCGCCGGGCGGATGAGTCCGACCATATCTTCGCGGCTCTGCGTGGCAGGTACCTCGATCGTCTCTACCTCGTTTCCACCAAGCGCCTCGACGACGGCGCGAGTGACGTGATCGTCGCTGCTGTTTTCCGACACCAGTACGGTGACCGGGAACGTCTCGGTGGTTTCTCGCAACGCGAAAGGCTTCCAGAAGACCTCGTAGCGTTTGCCGCCCGCCGCCTCATGAACCCGCCTGCGGCGGAGCCACGCCTCCAGCACGGGCAGCGCGTCCTCCACGTGGCCGTGACCCATCTGATCGTCGATGCCCAGTAGTCCCGCCAAAGCAACGACGTCGCCGGAGTCTACGGCTTGCCAAACCTCCGTGTCGAACTTATCGTTCCTCTCTGGCCGCCCACCGTTGCGCCTCTCCTCGACGTCAGCCAACCAATAGCTCTGTCTTTCCCAGGGTTCGGAGGGTAGATCCATAGTCGGAGCTCCGTCTGGGAATACTCCGGACCAGTCGATCTGACTGCCTGCGGTGTAGAGAGCTCCAAGGTTTGTGAGCATCGACTCGGCACCGCCGCGTGCGTTGTGCAGGGACTGAACAACCAAAGAGCTGGTTTCCCGAGCATCCAGCACCTCATGAATCGAACTCCTCACCGCCGGGTGGCCCGACACCTCGATGAAACGTCCTGCGCCCTTGTCCAAGGTCACGTTGAGCGCTGCCGTGAACCGTACTGTGTCACGCAGGTTCCGCGCCCAATAGTCGGCATCAAGAGGGTCCACCACTTCTTGTCCAGTGACTGTAGAGACCATTTCGACCGAGGGCGTGGTCGGTTCGAGATCGGCAACAGCGTCCTTCAACTCTGCGCTGGGACCATCCATCTGGGGGCTGTGCGAGGCGAAGTCAACTGTCTCGATAACGCTGGCAAACACACCCGCTTTATCCAAGACCCCCACGATGCCCCTGATGGCCCCCGGAGCCCCAGACAGAACAGTCATCTTGGGACCGTTGTAGGACGCGACAGCCACGAATTGCCCACCTACTCGGGACACAACTTGGTTGGCTTGCTCAGGGCCTAGACCAACCACCGCCATCAGGCCACGTCCGACGACTTTTTTAATGGCAACACCCCGATGAAAGGACACCCTCATGGCGTCGCGGATATGCAAAGACCCCGCCACATGAGCCGCAGCGATCTCGCCATGGCTGTGCCCGACGACGAAGTCCGCCTTGATCCCCCATGAACGCCACAGTTTTGCCAGAGCGATCTGAACTGCGGTAGTGGCTGGCTGCAGGACCGAGGGGTCGCGGAAGAGATCGGGATCCTCACCACCAGTTTCGAGAAGGTCCCTTAAAGACCAAGTGGCCAGGCCACGCAGTGCCTCCTCACACTCTGTGATGGCACCTGCGAAGACGGGCCAGCGTTCGAAGAGTTCAGTGCCCAGCGGCCACCACTGTTTGCCCTGCCCCGGGAAGACAAACACGACTCCGTCGTCGCCATGGCCCACCAGCTCCCCTGCTGCCTCGTTTCCCTCCGCGAGGTGCGCGCGCAGCGCAGCCACCAGGTCGCCGATGCTCCCGCCAACCGCTGCCACCCTGTAGGCGAGATGCTCCCGCCTGAGAGCAGCGGCTGCGCAATAAGCGGCAAGCTCGTCCTCGCTAATGCTCCGGAGCCGGTCAATGTGCCCCCGCAGGACAGCCTGGAGCCCGGCCCGCGTCCGAGCTGAGGCGACCAGCAGGGACGCTCCTGACATAGATGGTTGGTGAGTCACCGTGATGGGCGGCGCCGAGCGAAGCACAACATGAGCGTTCGTGCCACCGAAACCGAAACTACTGACTCCGGCTACCCGCCCTGCCGCAGATTCTGGCCACGGGGTCAGCTCGTCCACCACGGTGAGCCGCTGCCCGAGCAAGTCAATCTGCGGACTTGTCTCATGGTGGTGAAGGCTGGCCGGCATCTGACCGTGGTGAATCATCAAAGCAGTCTTGATGACGCCAGCGATCCCGGCAGCCGATTCAAGGTGACCGATGTTGGTCTTCACCGAACCCACAGCACAGGGGTTCTCTGCTGAGCGCTCCCCTGCGAACACCTCGCCCAATGCTCCCGCCTCGACGGCGTCGCCTACCAGTGTCCCCGTTCCATGGAGTTCGATGTAGCCGACATCGGCGGGATGGATACCACCAGAAGCCTGAGCAGCTCGAACCACGTCCACTTGCGCTGCGCGGTTCGGGGATAGAAGACCGTTGGTCCGTCCATCCTGGTTAACTGCTGAGCCGCAAACCAAGGCATAAACCCTATCCCGGTCGCGAACGGCATCGCGCCAAGGTTTGAGCACGACAACGCCCACACCTTCGCCACGAACGTAGCCGTCCGCACAGGCGTCGAATGTCTTGCAGCGACCATCCGCTGCCATCACGCCCGCTCGCGCGAAGATGAGGGCCAGCGTCGGGGAGAGGATGAGGTTGACGCCTCCCACGATAGCGGAATCGATCTCACCGCGAAGCAGACTCAACCTCGCCTGATGCATCGCGACAAGAGAGGAAGAACACGCCGTGTCGATGGCCATGCTGAGACCCCGAGCATCAAGCAGGTATGACAGCCTGTTTGCTGCGACGCTCAGGGCGTTTCCGGTACCGCTGAAGGCGTCGATGCCCGGGAGGCGTTCACCCCGCAGACGGCCGTAGTCGCTGTTGGAGATGCCAAGGAAGACACCCATCCGGCTCCCGGCTACCTGTGCGGGAGCTATGCCCGCGTCGGCAAGCGCCTCCCATGTCACCTCCGCGAGGAGGCGCTGTTGGGGATCCATCTCTCGGGCTTCGCGCCGGGAGATCCCGAAGGCCGGGGCGTCAAAAAGATCGACACCTTGAATAAAGCCTCCCTGCCGAACCGGACGCCGGGTCCTTTCATCAATCTCAAGGGCCTCGACATCCCAACGGTCCACAGGCGTTCTGACGATTGCATCCTGCCGCTCGCACAGATGGCGCCACAACACTTTGGGGTTATCGGATCCTCCAGGGAAGCGACAACCAATTCCCACCAACGCTATTCCAGCGTCATCGGCCCCGGAAGATTCCTTCGATCTACAATGATCGAGAGGCCGGACCCTGTCTCCGTGGCCCACGGATTACCCCCCCTAAGGCAAAGTGGATTACAAGAGTGATTCGCCCCAGCGCTGGGCTCGTTCGAGCTCACCATCTGCGAGCGGCCCGGGCATGCCGAGAACGCGGAAATCTTCCCGGGCGATCACGACGGCTGGTGATCGACGAAGTCGTTTCTCAATAGTTTTCGAAGCCGAGCCCGAGAAGATGCCACCGACGACGGTGGCGAACAGAGCGACTCGCTGCCCCTGCTCAGGCTCGAAAGTGCCGAGCCACTCAGCAACACCCATGTTTTGCGGATTTCCTCCCTGACGACTGGCTTGTGCACGAGTAGCCTGCTTCGGCAGCCCCATACTATGCGTGGGGGAGCCGATCAATAGAAGGTCAACCTCAGTCACGTTTCCAGCTTCCGCTGCTTGCACAAGACTGACATCAGCTCCGCGGAGCCGTAGACCAGCTTCGATGGCACGAGCAACCTGTTCGGTGTTGCCGAAGCAGGACTCGACAACGATCAATGCCTTCATTAGCTTTCTCCTTAAGACTTTATTAGCACAGCTTGCCTGAAACACTCGCATAGCCGCTTATTCAAAGGCTCTATGTGAGTCGAGGTTGTCCTGCAATAGTCCATCACTCTTCAGCCCCTGGCTGTTTCTGGGATATGGCATTGCTCCGTGAACGACGCCACAAGAACTCGGCGCATGCCCAGCAGGCTGCGGTGATGAGAACGATAGGGATTAGGCGGGCAAGGTTGGGACTAACGAGCGCGCTTACAAAAAAGACAATCGACGCAATAGCCCAGCTTCGGCGGCGCGCCCACAGCCCCAAAGTCCCAAGAATCGCTGCGACCACCCCCAATACCGCGTGCCAGAGAGCCTTCGAACTGTTCCCGCCGAACAGTTCACTGCGCCCCAGGAGCGTAACCAGGAGAACCAATCCGCCGAGCACCAATTGCACATAGAGGAGGACAGCGAACAGCCCCGCTACGAGGCTACCTCGCGCCACCCTACCACGGTGAAGAGTTTCGACCAGCACGACAGCAACCGCCACGCATCCAGCGACCAGAACGAACCAAGCGTTCGCCATGTGCACGTACCGAGCTACGTTTGCCACGTTCTCCATCGAACTCCCCCCTCAGACTGCTGTTTGACATCCAAGATACAACACTGAATGCATCCTACTGCGGGACCCACGGGAGTGCAACCGGTTGACGAAACCCAAGTGGAGCCCCTATGCAGCACGAGGTGGCGCTGCCCATGCTTTTATCCGGAACCCGCAGATAGGGTTATCGTCGCTGGTTGCGCCCGACGTACGGCTGCCAATTGCCCACCACGACCCACCCCGCAGCAGGAGGGTTCGCCAGCTTGACGAACTCTCTCACCTGAGACAGGCCCGCCCACCCAAACGGCGTATACAGACCTGACGGTTTCGGTAAGTGGCTGTTCTGAGTCGCCCAATGAAAATGACCGCGAACACATTCGACGCAGACCTTACACCTCACCACCCGACGTTCCGGCCCAGTGTCGGCAGACCCAAGCAGCCACACCCCAAGTACTAACTCTTTTCGTACCCAGTCCCATTCGGAAAGCATGTGCCCGGGCCCCACCAGTAGCGCGCGTTGATCGAGTCGACTAGAGTGGCCGCACGGGTTATCCTGTGGCTCTCAACGTCGCACCCAGCCACGACAACGAATCCAACCAGGAGTTGTGCTGAAGCTGCATGACCGTCGGATGCTGCTCGCTCGTCCAGCAAAGAAGTCAACGAAACCGCCTTTGACCGTAGCCTCAGTCTCTACGAGCCCGAGCCAGTCGAACGCGCCCTTCGCCTCATATTTCGCATTACGCCTACCCAGCCACAATAAAGACCTTTAGCGTTTACGACCAGGGCGCCCACCAAACTCAGCATTCAGCACGGATTCAAGAACGTTTCTCCGGGAGCCAGCACAACCCCTCAGCCGATCAGGAAAGCTTCCCGTCCCGTCGCCCCCTGCAAGCACCCCACAAGGTACCCTATTCAACTCGGCAGGCTCTCTACAGAGCAAACTGACGCAACATCCGAACAGCTCGATCTCTTCACTCTGCACATCTGCAATTCAGACCAGGCTCTCACACACTATTCTTCCGGCAGCTCTTGGCGCCATCTCCCTCCGGAAAGAACTGGCACAAAACGGGAAACAGCTTAGACTTAAGAATCTTTGGAGAAACTCAAATAACGAACTAAGGGAGCAATCCTTCATCTTCAAGCCATTGCGGCGTTGCGTCTATCCAGGTAACTCCGTATGGAGATGCTGCGACTGCTGTCCAATCTCGCCGTTCCTGCGCCGAGAGCTTCAGCCCCCTGACGCTCTCAAGCAGCCCGTCTTGGTCCGCGAGCACTCGGCAACTGGATGCGTCGTCAAGAGAAGTCACACCGGCCTTCACGAGCGCCTCTTTCGCAGTCCAAGCGAGAAGCCACATACGCTCAGGCTCGTCAAATTCAGCGCATAGCTGGACTTCGTCGGCATGAAGCACCAGTTCAACAGCTCTGCTGACGGCTCGGCTACGCTCAATATCGATTCCAATGCGAGGGCTGGGCCCTGCAATGACCGCCACGAAGCCTCGCGAGTGGGCCCAGCTGACGGACGCTGTCGTTCCAATCGCATTGGGGCGACCGTGTGGGCCGCTGCAACGCTCGCAGCGCTGCCGGAGGCAGGACGGTTCGACCTCGCCACCCCCTGCTACCTTTATCGCCAGCGTAGCAAGCAGCCGTGCAGCGTCGAAGTCATCACGATCACTCTCACGAATGAGCTTGCTGCGACGACGCTCTATCTCAGGGGCAAGGGACGGGCGGCCCAAAAGCAGTACGTCAGCAGTTTCAGCTACGAGCGCAACGTTGCTGACCATAGGTGCTGTAGTCATTACCCTCGAATCTCATGCCGACTACTTAGGAACCTGCCAGCTATCTGCTGGAGCAATGCAGAGCAATTGATCCAGAGTTCTTCAACCCAGTAAGTACAAGTGCACATGTGAACAGGGTAGTTGGTTTCACAGATTTCTTGGACTGAAACGGTGTAGTCGAGAAGGATTTTGCCTGCCCCGAGAAAGCGCGGCGAAGAGATTCAAGCCCTGATCAGCCACGTTGGGACCAGCCGCCGCCGATTCAGGGCCGCCCAACCGCGGGCGGTGCACTTGGCGTGCCCACAAGTCACGAGAAGCCGGGCCCTGCCCCGTGCTCCGCACGCAGGCGCCCCCACGAACCAGCTCTCCAGCCTGTAGCGCAAGTCGGCGAGCCTCAGAGCCCGCAGAGGCGGGAGGAAACGAGCCAATTTGGATAGTCGCGATTCGCCTGAAGGGACGCTTCCTCGCGGCCATTAGAGAGGCAGGTTAGGCCTGATGTTGTTTCACCAACGTCAGAGCCAACGGAGCCATGACCTGACGGAAGTTAGCCGTCGGGTCGCCGTGGGCGCCGTAGAAGAATAAGGCCTCAAAGATGCGCAGCACTTGGTCCGTCGGGAGGATCAACTCGATATCCAAGGAGTTCACCAGGGCGTCGATGAAGGCGATCTGTTCGGGACGGGTGCGCTCGTCTGCATCGACTAGGCGTTGGTACAGCTCCGGGTTGCGCTGTGCGCGGAGCTTGATCTCCAACAGAGTCAGGGTCATTTGCGGGGTGGGGCTGATTATGCGGGTGATCTTGTCCAGTATCTGCACAAGCTGATCGGACGCCTCCACCTCCGCAGGGATCTCCGCAACCATCGTGCCGAGTTCGGCTAGGAGCCGGTCTTGGAACTGCTGGATCATTGCTGCGCACAGGTCGTCCTTGGAGGCGAAGTTCGAGTAGAACGCGCCCCTGGAGAAGCCTGCAGCCTCACAGAGCTGCTCCACGCTCGTCGCGTCAATCCCGCGTGCTGCGAACTGCTCGATGGCCGCGTCGATGAGACGTGCAACGGTGGCTTCGCGGCGAGGGGTCAACTCAGTCATGGCGACATGATACTCAGCAGAACCAGTTGCATGCACCGACGAATCCGCATACAGTTGTGTATTGAATCCAATGTTGTATTGAAGCGAGGGTCCGATGTCCGCCCAGCTCTACGCACTAGGCCGCTGGTGTCACCGCCACGCGAAGGCAACACTGCTCGTCTGGCTGGCTGTAGCCTTAAGCATCGGCGGTCTAGCCGCCACCTTCCGCGGCCAGTTCGAGGACGTCTTCAAGATCCCCGGCTCCTCCTCCCAGAAGGCCATCGACAAACTTAGAATGACGTTTCCACAAGGAGCGATGACTCAGGGGATGGCCGTCTTCGTGGCTGCTGAGGGGCAACGCATCGAGCGATTCCGTCCGCTCATTGAGGAAACCGTCACCAAACTTGAGCAGTTGGATTTCGTGAGCTCTGCCACTTCGCCCTGGAACGAACTCGTTTCCGGCATGGTCTCCGACGACGACCGCGCCGCCATCGTCAACTTCTTGGTTGACGTGGAAGGAATGCCGACCCCGGAGCAACTTCAGAAGTTGACCGCCATTGCCGACGCAATCCGACCCAAGCTCCCCGAAGGCGCTACCGTTGACATGGGCGGCCATGCCTTTAACGTCGATCTTCCGGAGATCAGCCCCCTAGAAGGTGTCGGCCTGCTCGTCGCGCTGGTCGTACTAGCCGTGGTGCTGGGCTCCCTGGTAGCGGCTGGCCTTCCGGTTGCCACCGCAGTCATTGGTGTGGCCATCACCATGTCTCTATTGCTCCTCGTCGCGCGCCTTACCACCGTCAACTCGACCACCCCGATGCTTGCCCTGATGCTGGGGCTCGCAGTCGGTATCGATTATGCCCTGTTTATCCTCTCCCGCCACCGCGACCAGCTGAGCCAAGGCATGGAACCCGAGGAGTCGACGGCGCGCGCCGTCGGCACCGCCGGCTCCGCCGTGGTTTTTGCCGGACTGACTGTCTTCATCGCTTTGCTCGGTCTCAGCGTCTCCGGCATCCCGTTCCTAACCATCATGGGCGTCTTCGCTGCCGTAGCCGTGGTATTCGGCGTCATCATTGCCCTCACTTTGCTGCCCGCTCTCATGAGACTCATGGGAGAGAGGATGCGCCCTAAGCGCCACAGCCCAAAAAACGCGGCTTCCATACGCCAACCGTACCGCTGGTGGATCACGAAGGTGACTGGCCATCCCATCGCGGTGCTCATGGTCGTGACCATAGGGCTCGGTACCCTCACCATCCCGGGGCTAAGACTTCACTCCTCGCTGCCGAACTCTGGTCAGCACTCCATTGAGGCTCCCGATCGCATTACCTACGACTTGGTCAGCAAACACTTCGGCGTGGGGAACAACGGCCCACTCGTCGTCACCGCCGACATTATCGGGAGCGACGACCCGCTTGGCTTGATCGAGGATGTCAAACAGGAAATACTCACCGTTGAAGGGGTTGCCGCGGTACCACTGGCCACGCCCAACCTAAATGCCGAGGTCGGCCTCATCCAGGTGGTTCCCACGACTGCCCCTGATGACCCCGCCACCGCCGAACTGGTACAGCGTCTGCGCGATCGACATGACGAATGGCAGCAAGTCTACGGGGTGGAGACCGCTGTAACTGGTATCACGGCCCTACAGATCGACGTTTCAGACCGTCTGACCGGAGCTCTACTGCCCTTTGGGCTCCTCGTAGTGGGCCTCTCCCTGATACTGCTCGCGGCAGTGTTCCGCTCAGTGTGGGTCCCCATCAAAGCTACCGCTGGGTTCTTACTATCCATGGGAGGAGCCTTCGGCGCCACCACCCTAGTGTTCAACGACGGCTGGTTGAAGGAGATCGTCAACGTCGAACGTGGGATGCCCGTAATCTCCTTCCTGCCGATTCTGCTGATGGGAGTCCTGTTCGGGTTGGCCATGGATTACGAAGTCTTCCTTGTTAGCCGGATCCGTGAGGAGTACGTCCACGGTAAACCCCCGCTCCAGGCCATCTGTGACGGCTATGTAGCTTCCGGACCCGTCGTCGTGGCCGCTGCGCTCATCATGTTCTCCGTTTTCGCCTTCTTCGTGCCCGGTGGCATGGCCTCGATCAAGCAGATCGCCTTCGCTCTAGCCGTTGGCGTTGCCATCGACGCTTTCCTGGTGCGAATGACCTTCGTACCCGCGGCGCTGGCCCTATTGGGGGAACGCGCTTGGTGGTTGCCCCGCTGGTTGGACCGGTTACTTCCTACCTTCGACGTCGAGGGAGAGGTGCTCTCTCGTGAACTTGAGCTGGCCCAATGGCCAGGCACCGATCATGTCCTTTACGCCGAAGCCATTGAGGTTGAGGACGTGGTGCCCCCCACCAGCCTGGCGCTCAAGCCCGGCAATGTAATCGGCATCGCCGGGCCCGTGGCCACCCGCACCGGTACCGCTTTGGCATTGACTGGTCGTCTCGGATTGACCGGTGGGCGAGCGCGTGTCGCTGGCCACTTGCTACCAGGAGCCGAAGCCGCCGTCCACCGTCGCGCCGATTACGTGGATCTCGCCCACGAGCGTGACATCGTGGGGAGGCTGTCCCGCATCGAACTAATTCCCAATTCGGTGGTGTTCATCGACTCGATGGAGTGCGTCAGCACCCTTGAAGAACACCATCTGCTGACCGACTTGGTCGTCCGCGCCCGAAGTGAGGGGACGACTGCCTTGGTGCTGTGCGCCAGCAATGAAGCAGTACTCACCCCCTTTAACCTCGACGGCGTACTCACCACCGCCCAACAGCTGGATAGGAGCTTTCGATGAGACCCGAGAGTATGAACCCCGGATGCCGCCTCAGTTGGCAGGCCATAGTCGTTCTGACGTTGATTCCTTTGGTCGCCGTAGCTATGTTGCTTGGCGTCAGCCAAAGCAAGAACAGAACCAGCGTCCAGGCGGCAGTAGTGAATTTGGATGAGGCCGTCACCATCGATGGCCAGATTGTGCCGCTCGGACGGCAGCTGGCCGCCGAGATGGTGGTCCGCGAAGGGGGAAATATCACCTGGACCCTAGCTGATGTGGCCGACAGCCGAGCGGGACTCGCCGAGGGACGCTATGCCGCCGTCGTAACAATCCCCGCGGAGTTCTCTGCCGCCGCCACCTCTTACAAGGACAGCGACGCCGACGCCGCGCGACAGGCGACGATTCAAGTGGACGTATCCGAGAATTCAGCCGTCGCTGACGCGGACCTGGCCCGGGACATCGCGGCTATGGCGACGAGCACCATAAACGCCACCCTCACAGAAACCTATTTGGAAAACGTTTACGTCGGATTCAACACAATCGGGGAGCAGTTCGCCCAAGTGGTGGACGGAGTTTCTCAGCTCGATGAAGGCGGCAAGGACCTTGCTGACGGGGCTAGCCAAGCCACCGATGGAGCCGGGAAGTTGGATGCCGGCCTAACCACGCTGGCTGACAAGGGCGGTGAGCTCGCGGAGGGGGCCGCCACCCTGGCAGACGGGGCCGGGAAACTGGCAAATGGTTCGACCACCTTGGCAGGCGGGGCCTCCGATCTCTCCAAGGGGGCAGACACCCTGGCAGGGGGATCCCAAAAACTTGCCGGTGGAACCTCTGATCTGGCCACCGGGATGAAGCAGTTCGATCAGGGCGTCCAAAAGCTCAACGCCGAGGCCCCAAAACTAGTCGAGGGGGTGAACGGCCTGGTGAATGGCTCCCAACAGGTGCTGGGCGCGATCCCCGAGTACACGGCAGGTGCGGGCGCGGTCGTCAACGGAGTGGGGAAGATCCGTGACGGTCTAGCATCCCTTGACGACGGGCTACAGGGCGGTCTGGACCCCGCAACCCTGGCCAGGCTCCAGCACTCCTTGAGCGAGCTGGTTCCCGTGCTTAAGGAGGCTCGTGCCGCGTTGCAGGTCTACTTCCCGGATCGTGACCCCGGCAGCATCACATACGAAGAGGTTGAGGCCGCAACCCAGAAATTGGACGCTTATTTTACCAAAACAGTGAGCACCATTGACGCTCTGGCCGAGGGCACAGTTCCCACGTCCCCAGAGATCGAAGAACTGGCGAAACGCATCGTCTCCGAGTGGCGGTGTCCCGTCACCAGCCCTGAACAGTGCGAGCAACTGAGCAAGGTCTACACCCGGGGCGTCATTGATGGCATGAGCAAAGGCATTCAGCATGGGGCCAAGGTGGTGCGGAAGAATCTCAACACCACGGACGAGCGCACCGGGAAGACTCCGCTGGAGTCGGCGCGGGCCTTCTCCCAGTTGGTACTGAGGATCGCCAAACCAGCCATCCAGATCCGGGACCTATTCGCCAGGAAACTGCCTGACGGGATGGAACCACTCGATGTGCTGCAACAGCTGCCTACCATCATTGATACGAAAGTGAGCAAACTCGTCAACGGGGTTGGGAAACTCCGTGACGGGGCTGATGAGCTAGTAACGAGGGCCGCCCCGCTCAAGGAGAGCGGCCCCGCGCTCGGGGAGGGGGCCACCACGCTCCTCGAAGGCACCCGTACTCTCGGCGAGCAGGTTGCCGGGATGCCAGAAGATACCCAGAAGTTGGCCGACGCCTCCAGCCGGTTGGAGAAAGGCGCAGATGCCCTGGCCACAGGCGCTGAGGCCTTGGCGGACGGGGTGGAGCAATTCGCTACAGGGGCCGGTCAGCTGTCGCAGGGAGCCGGAAAGTTGGCCGGCGGAGCTGAGCAGTTGGCGGATGGCACCGAGGAGCTAGCTTCCGGAACCGACCATTATGTGGCCGGTGTAGGCCAAACAGCGCAGGGCATGACTACCCTCCGCCAGGGCCTCATCCGGTTGAGCGACGGGGCAACCACCTTGAGCAACGGCGTCGGCACGCTGCATGACGAGTTGGCTGCTGCCAAGGAAAAACTGCCCCATTACTCCTCAGAAGATATCGACGCCCTATCCCAGACGGTAGCATCTCCGGTGGAGCGCAGCACCGACCTGAGTGACCCCGCTGTGGCCCCCATTGCCGCTCTGCTCGCCGTCGCGGCACTATGGCTGGGGGCTCTGCTGGCCTATTCCCTCGCGGCCCCCGTACCTTCCGACCTAGTCACTAACTCCCGCTCGTCGGCAAAGCTGTGGCTGCGCACCGTAGGACTATTGGCCGCCCTGGGAGCCGGTCAGGGGATCCTCATCGGGACCGCCTCCGGGTTTGCGCTGGGTCTGCCTTGGACCAGAATGCTGGTTACATCAGGGCTGCTGGCTACGATCGGGGTGTCGTTCGCCTTGATCAACCACGCCTTGACAGCCTGGCTGGGCAACATCGGCCGGGGAATCTCTGTGTTGCTGCTGGTGGCCACTGTCGGGCTGGGGCTAACTTCGACGGTGCCTGGCTGGGTGTCCGAAGCCGCCGGATTCTCGCCGCTGCACAACGGGTTGCTGCTGGTGCGGACCTGGCTGTCTCACGGTTCTGGTCTGGTCTTCCCTGCCAGTAGTTCACTGTTGGCAGGGAGCATCGCGCTCGGCTGCTCCTATGCCGCGATCGCGACCCGCCGTCGTATAACCGTTAAGCAGTTCCGCACCCGCGTCGCCGAAACCCGGTAACACGCATTGATTTCGGGGCAGCGGACGCGAAGCACCCGATGTCTCGAATCAGCTGAGCAGTTTCGACCAAACAGTATGCCTCTTAGAGTCAGGATACTGGTTCTTCGAGAAGCCTTCGGTGAGTGCAAGAAACGATCCTCAACGATGCCTCGCGCCAACTCCGCGTCGACGGCCCCCCCCCCCGGATAATGGTCGCTGTGGCCCCGAGTCGTGGAGGAGTTTCCTGTGCGGCTTCCCGATCGAGTGCCCTGGTGTTCTCGTAACTGACAAGGCTCGTCATCTTGTTTGTGCTACACAGACGGTTACGCTTGTAGAACTAGTAACACCAGCTCAGAACGACGGCCCGGACCTGGCAGATATTGTCGAAGTCATGGCGTGAGAGGACCCTCACCCCAAAGTGCCGAAGAACTCTTCTGCAACGGCGTTGTCGAAGCACGGTCCAACCCGTCCCATCAGTTGCCCGATGCCCATATGACGACACAGCTTGGTGTGCGAGTTCGCTCTGTAAGTCAAGCCGGTGCGGAAGAAAACCCGCTCGATCTCGGGCTCGCGCCAGATCGCGTCCCAGAAGTCAGAGCGGAAGCCGTTTACTACGCCAAGGAGACAGCGACTGTGGAGATCGATCGCGACTACCAGGTAGAGCCTGCCTACCGCAGCCGAAAACTCAGCCATGCCGCCCACCCACCTCGCGTTCCACCCGCAGTGAAGTTGCGGCGGAGCAGGTCGAGTAACACAGGCCTGGCCCTGTCCTGCCTGGCGAGTCCGGTACCACACTTGCCCCAGCGAGCAACCAGCCGCTGCCCGGCGCATCGAGTCCGCAGCCGCCTCCTCGCTCACCTCCCAGCCGTCATCACGCAGATCAGCGAGCAGACGCAGCGAGCCGTGCAGACCGCAAGTCGCCGACGAGCCGGTAGCGCGTGCAGAACCCGCCAGGAACACCCCGAGCAGCACACAAGCCACGGTGTGTGAACCGACAGCCGGCCCTCTGATCAACGATGAAACATGTACGTCCACTTCGTCGTCTCCTGACCAACAGGGCCACGGATCGCTTGAGGACATCACGCTCCATCCGCAGTTCAGCAACCCCAGCACGCAGCCGCTTGAACTCGTCGTAGTCGTCCTTGGACAAACCCGACGACCCTCCCCCTCGGCACCTTGCCCGGTGCACCCAAAGTACCCAGAATGTCCTCAACCACACCAAGACCACGCGCGACCCGCGCGTTCGGCGTCCCAACCTCTTCGATGGTCCGGACAGCTCTATCACGGAACTCCCAACCATACTCCTTCCGCCTCCGTGGCATCTCGACCCTCATTGCCGATGCCTCCACCATCCAGAGGAAACTCACACGCGTCATCGGTCTCGTCCCGCACACCCATCCACTCAGGTATCTCTGCCGGACCATCGCCTGGCACGCAGCCGCCAACGACAGGTCCGGCCCCGACGCACACGCGCTAACCCCTATTTAGGCGCCCCCTTCCAACATAACGCCAGCCTTCCCATTCCAGAAAGGAATGCCGATCCCGAAACCCAGGGCGGCTTAGCTCAAAGCCACGGAGACAGCCGCCCATACGCTGGCTGCTTCGGCCTAAATCATCCGCGTCTATCCAATCAAATTTTAGACGAGAACCTGAACGTCCGGACGAAGTAACCCATGCTCGAACTAGCCAAAGAACTACGCAAACAATTCGGCGCCAGCTAGTTGAAAGAAATACTCCCCGGACTCAGCCTGCAACCCGTCGGGCGACCAGCTTGTCCCGCAGAATGCGGCCTATCTCAAGTGCGATAGCACCGACGATCATGCCCACGACGATTGCCACGACGTAGGGCGGGTAGTGTTTCCCATTCGCCCAGAAGTAGACATAGGGCAGCACGAACGTGATCACCGCGACCACCGCGCCCAGCGCCCGGGTCTTCCAGCTACGAGCTGCCACTGCGGCCACGATGCCCCAGGTATACGGGATCGCCGTCCCCAGATCGATCGCCCAGAGAATCCACAGCCGGCCGTGGAATTCAGGCACGAAAGAAACCGGAAGTGCGCGCAACGCCGAATAGAGCAGAACGACAATGTAGGCGATCACCTTCGGGCTGCGGATGAAACGCAGGACCGGCGCCCGGTCGATGACATCCACGCGCAGTTCCTGCAACGCCGCGTAAACATGCCGCGAAACTGTCAGGGTGTCGGTCCCTTCCAGCGCGTCGTGCAGATAGGAGCGCTGGTGCTCGTCGCCCTCCGTCGCCCATTTCTGCACCCATTGGCAGGGGTTGATGGCCACGGGGACCACCCGCTGCGCGTTCTCCAACTTGGGATGCATCGCCTCGGGTATCTGATCGGTGGCCGGCCCGACGATGTGCAGCAGCTCGGGGCCGAGTAGTTCCTGCAACGCGGACACGCGCCGTTCGTCGACCACCGCCAGCCACAGCCACTGCCGCCGCTCCAGTGCCGAGACGAGCTGCTGGCCGAGCGCCAGCCCCATCGGGCAGTGGATGTCCAAGTTATCCGCTGTGAGCTCCCCCAGGATGTCGGAGTGCCCGACGTTGCGCGGGTTGAGGTCACCGATCCGGTCGGCGCCGGAGACCCGCAGGAGTTCGTCCGGGTCGAGGGCGAAGTGCTTCGCAACGCGGGTGTCGAGCACGCTGTAGATGCTCAGAAGCCAGTCACGGTCGGTGAATTGCATCTGACGATCTTCCCATATTTGGCGCTCATTTCCCGCACCGGCTGCGTCGCGCTGGCCGCTAGGGTCGGCTCCCGCCCCAGGTCGGCGCATAGAGTGGCGGCATGAAGTATCGTTTCGCCGGAAACTCCGGCCTCAAAATCTCCGAAATCACGTATGGCAACTGGCTCACCCATGGATCGCAGGTGGAAGGCGAGGTGGCGACGGCGTGCGTGCGGGCCGCCCTGGAAGTGGGGATCACCAGCTTCGACACGGCCGACGTCTATGCCAACACCATCGCCGAGTCCGTGCTGGGAGAGGCCCTGAAGGGAGAGCGACGCGAGTCGCTGGAGATCTTCACCAAGGTGTACTGGCCCACCGGCCCGAAGGGCGCCAACGACACCGGACTGTCGCGCAAGCACATCATGGAGTCGATCCACGGCTCCCTGCGGCGCCTGCAAACTGACTACGTCGACATCTACCAGGCGCACCGCTACGACTACGCCACTCCGCTGGAGGAGACGATGCAGGCGTTTGCCGACGTCGTCCGGCAGGGCAAGGCGCTCTATATCGGCGTGTCCGAGTGGACTGCTGAGCAGATTCGCGCCGGGCACCGGCTGGCCCGCGAGCTGGGTTTCCAGCTGGTGACGAACCAGCCCCAGTATTCCGCTCTCTGGCGGGTGATCGAGGCCGAGGTGGTGCCCGCCTGCGAGGAGCTTGGTCTCTCGCAGATCGTCTGGTCGCCGGTGGCTCAAGGCGTGCTCACGGGCAAGTACCTGCCGGGGCAACCTGTGCCCGCTGGTTCGCGCGCCACGGACGACAAGGGTGGCGCGACGATGATCTCGCGTTTCCTGGACAACGCGCCTGCGCTGGAGCGGGTGCAGGCGCTGCGTCCGATCGCAGCCGAGGCGGGGCTGACGATGGCGCAGCTCGCGGTGGCGTGGGTGCTGCACAACCCCAACGTGGCGGCGGCCATCATCGGGGCCTCGCGCCCCGAGCAGGTGCGGGAGAACGTCGTCGCGAGTGAGAAGCCGATTGGCGACGACGTGTGGGCGGCGGTGAACGACGTGCTGGGCGCGGTCGCGGAGACGGATCCGGCGCGCACGCACGACTCCTCGCCGAAGGAGCGCCTCACCTAGGCTCCGTTGAGGGAAATCGCCGGGGCGGGGCGAGTCGGATCTGGCGGGGCGCGCCCTCAGCGTCCCTTCCCGCACGTCTCGGCGGGGTGGGCCATCGTCGGCGAATCTTGCACAATCCCAGCGAGCGGCGCCTCGATTTGGTGAAGTATGTGCATGAGAGATCCTTATCACGGCATTGATGGTGGGCTGCCGCTGTCGATCACAAGCCAAGATTTCGTCGACGGTGGCCGCCTGCCGCTGGACTGCACGGCCGAGTTTGTGGGTGCCGGTGGGCGTGACATCTCCCCCCAGCTGGCCTGGAGCGAGGTGCCGCATGGCACTAAGTCGATATATGTGCACATGTTCGATCCGGACGCGCCCACCCCGGCCGGCTGGTGGCACTGGTCGGTGCTGAACCTGCCGCCGGACACCCGCAGCCTGTCCCGCGACGCCGCGCGCAACCTGCCGTCGGGGGCCGTGACGCTGCGCCACGATGGCGGCGGCCTCGGCTACCTGGGGTGCGCCCCGCCTGCTGGGCACGGCCCACACCGCTATTTCTTCACCGTGCACGCGCTCGACACGGTCCTCGATCTGGACTCGTCGGCCACCGCGACGATGGCAGCCTTCGCCGCCCGGGAGCACGTCCTGGCGCGAGGCTCGATCGTCGGCCTGTGGGCGAATTAGCGATGTGGAGCCAGGATCCGCGTGACCTGCTCGGCGCAGGCGGGATCGACCTGGCTGCCTTCGACACGTCGGCCACGCCCGGCTTCACCGGCTCCAGGACCGAGGGCGAGTCACTGATGCGTGAGCGCGGGCGGTTGCTCGCGGAGTTGCAGGAGCGGCTGTATGCGGAAGGCCGCGCCGGTGGGCGGCGCGCGGTGCTGTGCGTGCTGCAGGGGCTGGATACGTCGGGCAAGGGCGGCGTCGCCAAGCACGTCCTGGGCATGGTCGACCCGCAGGGGGTGCAGTTGCACAGCTTCGGGGTGCCTACCGAGGAGGAGCGCGCGCAGCACTACCTGTGGCGGATCCGCCGGGCGCTGCCTTCCCCCGGAAAGATTGGTGTTTTCGACCGGTCGCACTACGAGGATGTGCTTGTGGTGCGGGTGGAGGGGCTCGTGCCGGAGGAGGTGTGGTGTGCGCGCTACGCCGAGATCAACGCCTTCGAGGAGGAGTTGGTGGCGGCCGGCACCACCGTCGTGAAGTTTGCGCTCATGGTGGGTTACGAGGAGCAGGGCCTCCGGTTGATGGCGCGGCTGGATCGGCCGGACAAGCGGTGGAAGTACTCCCCCAGCGACGTCCTTACCCGGAGGAAGTGGCCGGATTTTCAGGCGGCCTACGCAGATGTGGTGCGGCTCACGCACACCCCGCACGCCCCGTGGTACGTGGTGCCTGCGGATAAGAAGTGGTACGCGCGGGCGGCGATCACGGAGATCCTGACGCGGACGGTTGCTGAGCTGGATCCCCAGTGGCCAGAGCCGTCCTATCAGGTGAGTCAGCAGCGGGCGGCCTTGGCGGCGACGATGTCGCGCACCGCGCTGCTGGATTCGCTGGCCAACCCGGACCCGTCCGCGCTGGAGGAGTCGCTGGAGGTTCAGCGACAGGTGGCGGTACTGACGGGTAACAACCCGGACGTTTCACAGCTGCGCGAGCGTTGGCGGCGGTCTCTTCAGCAGGCAGCGGCCCAGAAGGAGCGGCTGCTGGGACGGAGATAGGCCCTTACCCGTCCAGGAGTTGCTGGAACCGCGCCAGGACCTTGTCGCGCATCTCGGGCGCGAGCCCCACCAGGTGCTGGTGCATTTCGCGCGCCACGACGATGTGCTGCGGCTCTGCGGGCTCGTAGCGCCAGGCACGGTTAACGAGTCGGCGGCTGGCCATGCCTTTCTTGGCCAGCCTATCCAGCACGGTCATCACCGTTGTGTAGGCGAGGCTACGCTGGGCGAGCAACTCGGCGTGCAGTTCCGCTACGGTGCGTGGTTGCTGGGCCGCCCAGAGCAGTTCCATCACGCGCTGTTCCAGTTCTCCCCGCGGTGCCATGCGTACCATGATAGAGGCCAAAACGGTCACAATTTGATAACTAAGTCGAGGCCGAGGAGACAAAAGGCCTACTCACAGCCGGGCGTTTTTAGGCTATTCCCTATCGGACAAGGCCTTTCAGGCGTTTTCGACAGATTCATCAAAACATTAGCTTGTTACGACTACGAGTAGTACCATCCACGGCATGGATTCAGTGACCTTGTCGCGGTGGCAGTTCGGGATCACCACCGTATACCACTTCCTCTTCGTCCCGATCACCATCGCACTGTCAATGCTGGTGGCGGTCTTGCAGACCATTTGGTACAAGACCGGCCAAGACCGCTTCCTGCAACTAACCAAGTTTTTTGGAAAGCTTTTTCTGATCAATTTTGCTCTGGGTGTGGTGACTGGGCTGGTGCAGGAGTTTCAGTTCGGCATGAACTGGTCGGAGTACTCGCGCTTCGTCGGTGACATCTTCGGCG
Organism: Tessaracoccus sp. OH4464_COT-324; assembly: GCF_003932855.1. Lineage (GTDB taxonomy): Bacteria > Actinomycetota > Actinomycetes > Propionibacteriales > Propionibacteriaceae > Arachnia. The sequence continues at coordinate 43,244 of NZ_RQYZ01000003.1, forward strand.
CGCCACTCGCGTTGGAGGCGCTGTTGGCGTTCTTCCTGGAGTCCACTTTCATCGGTCTTTGGATCTTCGGCTGGGACAAGCTGCCGAAGAAGGTGCACCTCGCTGCCATCTATCTGGCTGCCATCGGCACCAACCTCTCCGCCGTGTTCATCCTCGCCGCCAACTCGTGGATGCAGCACCCGGTGGGCTCGGTGTTCAACACGCAGACCGGCCGGGCCGAACTCGACGGAATCAGCGGCTTCTTCGAGTTGTTCACCAACCCCGTGTTCCTCGCGACATTCCCCCACACCATCACCGCCGCCTACATGGTGGCTGGCGGCCTCGTCGCGGGCATCTCCTTCTGGCATCTCGCCAAACTCAACTCCAAGGTGGCTGCGGGCACCGCCGACGATTCCCACATCGCGACGTGGCGCTGGGCAGCCAAATTCGGCGCCTGGGTGCTGCTCGTTGCTTCCGCCGGTGTCATGCTCTCCGGAGACCTCCAGTCGAAGGCCATGACCGAGGCGCAGCCAATGAAGATGGCCACCGCAGAGGGACTATTCGAGACTGAACGCAACGCCTCCTTCTCGGTACTGACCATCGGCGACATTGATGGCCGAAGCGGCACCCACATCCTGCGCGTTCCCGGGCTACTCAGCCTCCTGGCTGGACACGAGGAGGTGCAGGGAATCACCAACCTGGAGAAGCAGTTCCACGAAGAAGGTTTCAAGCGCAACGACGGCACCCGGTTGAAGCTACAAGAGCAGGTGGCGCAGGCGGTCAAGGACGGCACCATCAGCCCAGAGATCCAGCTCTCCTTCCTCGACGTTGACCCCGTGCCCATGGTGGCGCTTTCCTACTGGACGTTCCGCCTCATGATCGGCGTCGGCCTCGCAGGCATCGGTATCTCGCTGCTGATGCTCCTCCAGCTGCGTCGCGGGCGAAACCCCAAGGCCGGCTGGTGGCCGCTGTTCGTCGCCTGGGCGCTGCCGCTGCTGCCGCTCGCGGGTAACTCCCTGGGCTGGATCTTCACCGAGATGGGTCGCCAGCCATGGCTGGTGGCGGGCGTGCTTCCGACGGCCGCAGCGGTCTCCCCCAACGTCAGCGCCGGCAGCGTGCTCTTCTCGATGATCGTCTACACGGTGCTTTACGGCTGCCTCGCGGTCCTGGAACTCTGGCTGTTCCTGAAGTACACCAAAGCCGGCCTACCCGAGGCTCACCCGGTCGAAGTTCAGGATGATCCCGACCAGCCGATGACCTTCGCATACTGAGAGGCACCAAGATGTTCCTGCTTGAATCTTCACTTAACTCCGTGTACCCCAACATCTGGTTCACCCTCGTCGCCGTGCTGTGGATCGGCTACTTCTTCCTCGAAGGCTTCGACTACGGCGTCGCCATGCTCATCAAACTGCTGGGTAAGACCGACAAGGAGAAGCGGGTGGTGGTCAACACCATCGGCCCACTCTGGGACGGCAACGAGGTCTGGCTGATCACTGCGGGCGGCGCCATGTTTGCCGCATTCCCCGGCTGGTATGCGTCAATGTTCGCCGGGCTCTACCTACCGATGCTGCTGGTGCTGGTGGGCCTGATCCTGCGCGGCATCGCGTTCGAGTACCGCTCGAAGCACCCCTCGTCGAGTTACCGCAACGCGCTCGACTGGTGTGCAGCTATCGGCTCGTTCCTGCCCGCGCTCATCTTCGGCATCGGTTTCGCCAACTTCGTCATCGGGCTACCCAACGACGGCCTGCACTGGAGCGGCGCCTTCTCCGGTCTGTTCAGCCCCTTTGCGCTGCTCGGAGGCGTGATGCTGGTGATCCTTTGCTTCTACCATGGCTCCACCTTCCTGACGTTGAAGACCAGGGGCGTGATCCACGATCGGGCCAAAGCCTTCGGGCAGAAGACCGGCTGGGCCGCCGTCGCCGTCGTCGCCTTGTTCGTCATCTGCCAGAATGTGTTCTGGCCGGCCGATAGCGAGTTCGCCAGCTTCGGCGTCCTCACCTGGATGCTAGCGGTGCTCGCCATCCTCGCCCTGGCCGCCTCCGCGCTGCTCGTCGGGCGCGGGCGAGATGGCTGGGCCTTCGCCTTGGGAGGGGTGGCAATCATCACCCTGTTCACCGGTGTGTTCCTGAAAATGTACGGCAACATCGGCTTCGCCCAGGACCCCGGCGTGCCCGTCGCCGACCGGCTGAACATGTGGACTGCGGCATCCTCCAACACGACACTCACCCTGATGACCGTCGCCGCGGCCATCTTCATCCCGGCCATCCTCGCCTACCAGGCGTGGAGCTACTGGGTGTTTCACAAGCGGCTCAGCACGAAGTCGATTCCCGACGACGTTCCGCTGCCCAGCTGACCCACCCGCCCCGTCGAGGAGAGGGCCGTCCCGTCCGGGGCGGCCCTCCGCGTATCCCGGTCGGCAATGCCCCTGCGGCGGCGGCTACCCATCACCGATTCACGGCGTCGTCGGCCACCGGGACGCTGGCCAGCACCTTGCCGGACTCGTCGCGCAACGTCACGCTCAGCCCACCGTCGCCGCCGGATGGTTCGCCGATGGTGATCATCCGCGGCTCGACGTCGGTCCTGCCGGCAGCCTCCTGATAGGCCCGGGACACCACCGAAGGGGAATAGTCACTCACATCAATCGAGGACGACTTAGCGGAATACCCCAGCCGGCCTATCTGGGTGAACGACCTGCCGCCATTCGGGTCCCGGTACCACACGACGCTCTGCCCCGCCTCGCCTTCAAAGGACACCGTGGCGAACGAGTGGGCCACGATCTCCGCCCCCCGGAAGCTGTCGGCCGCCCCGGCCTCCAGAATGTCCTGCCACAGGGTGCTGACTCCCTCAGCGCTCATCGGGTTCTCGATATCGGTGAGCGCTTTGCCATTGAGGGAATAGGAACTCTCCCCCTGTTCGCCCGAGCCGCACCGCGTCTCTGTGCCGAAAGAACCGCCGCCCAGGGGGAAGACATTCACCTTCCCGTATCCCCCGCACTCGTCGAGCTGCTCGTAGGCCGCAGCCACAGATTCCTTCAGCCGAAAGGACTGCGGAGTCGTCCAAAACTCGTCCTCTGCGCTCGGCGCAGCTTCAGAGCGCGCAGGATAGATCGTGTTGATCGAATCGGGCCCCTGTAACGCCACCTCGATCCCCTGGTCGGAGACGGTGAACCGGCTGAACCCCAACGACTTCGCGAACTCCCTACGCAACAGGCCCTCGGCTTCGTCCTGCGCCGGAAGAGACGCGGCCGCGCAGCCGCTGCCCAGCAGCGCAACCACCGCCACAGAAGCCAGAATCCTGTAACGCATCGCTCTCCTTAAGCACCGTCTTCGCTCAACAGACACTCAAGTCTCGCAAGAGAAGGGTTCAGTTCCATCCGGATTTCGACACAAAGTTGAGAACATCATTCCGAGGCTCGTGCCAAACTTGGGGACGATGGCAGGACCGATCCACCCCAGATTGTTTCGACGAGCACGAGCAACCAAGCGCTACCTCATAGCGTCAGTGCTTGTCGGGATCATTACTGCGCTGCTTCTGGTGGCGCAAGCTTGGCTGCTCGCCGACGGCGTCACGTCGGCATTCGCGCAGCGCGGCCTCCCCGACGGCTGGCCGCGCCTGGCGAGCCTCATCGCCCTGGTCTTCGCCGCACGCGCCGGGCTCAGCTGGCTGAACTCGTGGCTGTCGCACCGTTCAGCGGCGGCCGTGAAGTCGCAGCTGCGCCGCGACATCCTCACCGCGCACGCCCGCACCCCCGTCGGAGCGACCAGCTCCGCGTCGCTCATCAGACTCGTCACCCGCGGCCTCGACGACCTGGACGGCTACTTCGCAAAGTACCTGCCCCAGCTGGGGCTGGCCGCGACCGTGCCATTCATCGTGGGTGCTGTGGTGCTGGCCGCCGACACCACGTCGGCTCTCATCCTGGGCATCACCCTGCCGCTGATCCCGCTGTTCATGGCGCTGATCGGCTGGACCACCGAGAGACGCACTAAACACGCCTTCGCGCAGGCCGACCGGCTTGCCAACCACTTCGCCGACCTCATCGGCGGGCTGCCCACGCTGCAGGCCTTCGCCCGCGCCAAGGCGCAGCAGCGCAGCGTGGACCTCAACGAGCGGCGCTACCGGGGCGCGACGATGAAGGTGCTCACCGTCGCGTTCCTCTCGGCCTTCGCGCTGGAGCTGCTGGCGTCGCTGTCGGTGGCGGTGATCGCGGTCACCATCGGCTTCAGGTTGCTGTTCGGCGAGGTGGACTTCTTCACCGCGCTGTTCGTGCTGGTCCTGGCCCCCGAGGCGTACCTGCCGGTGCGGATGGTGGGCACCCACTTCCACGACTCCGCCGACGGCGTGGCCGCCGCCGACGCCGCCTTCGACCTGATCGACGCCGCCCCGAGCCATCACGGCGCCCGCCCGGCCCCCGACGGTGCGCTCGCCCTGGAGCGCGTCGCCTACACCTACCCGGGTTCCGGCTCCCCCGTCCTGGCCGGCTTCTCGCTCGACGTCGTGCCCGGCGAGATCGTCGCGCTCGCCGGGGCCTCCGGCGGGGGCAAGTCCACCGCCCTGGCGCTCGCGCTCGGCTTCCTCACCCCCGACGAGGGCCGGGTCACCGTCGGCGGTCAGGATCTGGTCAACACCGACCTCAGGTCGTGGCGCTCGCAGGTGGCCTACGTCGCCCAGAATCCGGGCCTGGTGCACGGCACGGTGGCCGACAATGTGCGTCTCGGCGCGCCGGAGGCCGCCGACGAGGAGATCGCCTGGGCGCTCGACCTCGCCGGGGCGGACTTCGCGCTCGAAAAGCCGGTGGCCGATGGCGGCGAGGGTCTCTCCGCCGGCGAGGCCCGCCGGGTGGCGCTCGCCCGGGCGCTCGTGCGAATCCGGCATGGGGCGCGGCTGCTCATCCTCGACGAGCCCACCGCAGGCCTCGACTCCGACCGCGAGGCCACCGTCATCTCCGCCGTCAGACAAAGCGGGGCGGGCGCGCTCATCGTGACCCATCGTCGGGCCGTGCTGGAGGCCGCCGACCGGGTGGTGCAGTGGGGAGGATCATGCGAAGGCTGATGCTGGATCTGCTCAGGGCGGTGCCCGGTGGGCGGGCACGGTTTGCGCTGTCGGTGGTGCTGGCCGCGTTGGCGAGCGCATCGTCGGTGGCACTGATGGCGGTGGCGGCCTGGCTGATCTCGCGCGCCGCCGAATACCCGCCTGTGCTGTATCTTCAGGCGGCGGCCGTCGGGGTGCGGGCCTTCGGCATCGGGCGGGGCGTGTTCCGCTACGCTGAACGGCTCGTCGGGCACAAGGTGGCGTTGGAGATCGTCGGGGTGCTGCGCAGCCGCGTGTACTCCCGGCTGGCGCGCACCACGCTGATCGGCTCCCGGCACGGCGACCTGCTCAACCGGATCGTGAACGACGTGGCGGCGGTGCAGGACGTGGTGGTGCGGGTGGCGTTGCCCGCGCTGTCGGCGTCGCTGGTGATCGTCGCCACCACGGTCATTCTTGGGGCGTTCAACCTGGTCAACGCGCTGGCGCTGCTCGGCACCGCCGTGTTCGCGGGCGTGGTGGTTCCCCTGGCGGCGGGGCGCATGAGCGCCGCCGTGGACCGGGCCGCCGTCGCGACGCGCGGCGAACTCGCCTCCGGTGCACGCGAGCTGGCCCACGTCGGCGCGGACCTGCTCGCCAACAACGCGGAGGCCGCGAGCGTGGAGCGGCTGCTAGCCATCGACGCCCGCCTGCGCGCGCAGGAGGAGCGGGGCGCGTGGGTGCGGGGTCTGGCGAGCGCCGCGCAGATTCTCGCAGCCGGGGTGGCGGTGCTGGCAGCACTGCTGATCGGCGCGGACGCAGTGGGCGCGGGCAGCCTGGAGCCACGGCTGGTGGCGGTGCTGGTGCTCACCCCGCTTGCTCTGCACGAGGTGTTCCAGGACTTCACGAAGGCGGCGCAGACGTTCACGCGGGCCCGCGCCGCCGTCGAGCGGGTAGTCGAGGTGCTGGACGCCGACCCGGTGGGCACGGGCGATGTCGAGCCCGGGGAGGGTGTCGAGGTGGCTTTCGAGGACGTGAGCGTCGGCTGGCCGGGGTGCCTGCCGGTGCTGACCGGGCTCAGCTTCACCATCGCTCCCGGGGAGCGGGTGGCGCTGGTGGGGCGCTCCGGGGTGGGCAAGACGACGGTCGCCGCCACCTTGATGGGGCTGATCCCGCCACTGGCCGGGACGGTGCGCCGCGCGGGCCGCGTCGGCTACCTGGCCCAGGATGCCCACATCTTCGCGACGACGGTGCGGGAGAACGTGCGCCTCGGGAACAAGGACGCGACCGACGAGGAGATCCGCGCCGCGCTCACCCGTGCTGGCCTGGAGCTGCCGTTGGATCGCTCGATCGGGGAGGCGGGTTCGACGCTCTCCGGCGGGGAGCGGCGCAGGCTCGCCCTGGCGCGCGTGCTGGTGGGCGAACGCGACCTCATCATCCTCGACGAGCCCACCGAACACCTCGACCACGACACCGCCGACGCCCTGATGCGCGACGTGTGGGCGGCGTCGGCAGGCAAGCCCCTGCTCGTCATTACCCACGACGATGCCGTGACCGCCCAGTGCAGCCGGGTGATCCACCTGTGAGCGGAGCCTGGGGCGAGACTTGTTTGGTGTGTGACGGGTAGCCCCCGTGAGCTGCGCATTCGCTGCGCAAGCCTTGTGCACAGCCACAGCGCACAAGGCCTTCCCCTTCTGCAACTCGTTTCGAAAAGGGATCAGAATCGACGTCGCAACCCAAAGCGCGTTGAAAAGGCTTCTCGGTCACGGCAGCCCCGGGTTCTTCCAGAAACAAGCAACGCCACACTCGACGGGGGCGCCGAGCCTTCAATGCGACGCCCGAACAGCAGGATAAGCAGGTCAGACTCGGCCCCACACATCAAAGTGTGTTCAAACCGGTATCAAACACTGGCTTTCCCTTCGGGGCAGCCGGGGCCGGCGTGGCACACCGCGCACGGCACGCGCCCGGATGGTGCGTCGCCACCGGCGTGCAGGGATTCGTCGGACGGTTCCTGACCTCCCCGCCCAAGCTGCCGGGATTGGGCCCACGCTGCGCAAACGGGTGGGTCCCGCGCGCGGGGCGGACGCCTGTCGGGTGAGCCAATCCCACACCGCACTCCTCGGCTCCCCTCCCTAGCACGGCCAGAGCGCCGTTGAGGATGAAATCCGACCTTTCTGGAACAAGATCCGACTCGAAATTGCCACAACGCTACGCTTGGCTCCGCAGACTGATACCGTTCTCCCGAGGTGATCAACGATGAAAAAACCTGCCCTGCCTGACAGGCTGACCTACAGTGCCTTACCAGGTCTGAAAATGACGAAGCGCGCTCTGAACAATCTTCTGGAGCGTGGCGAGTACGTGCGCGTCGCGCCGGGCGTCTTCCTGCGTGCCGGCCTGACGGACGACCGCATGGCCGGCTGGATCAGCGCGGCTACCAAGAAGCCCGCCGCCACGCTGTGCTTGAGTTCCGCGTTGGCTTTTCACGGGCTACTCGACGAAGCGCCGTCGCACAGCCACATCGCCGTGCCGCTAGGCACCATGCCGCCCATGATGTACAGCGGCGACATCCAGTGGCACCGGTTCCGCCCAGGCTCCTACGAGGTGGGCCGCTCGACGATACGCTTGCCAGGCGACGTCAACATCGGCATCTACTCCGCCGAGCGCACCATCCTCGACATCTTCGCCATGAAGAACGAGTGGGGCATTGACCTGGCGATCGAGTCACTGCACCGCTGGCTGAAGCGGCCATACAGCGACCCGTCGGTCCTGTTCGCGATCGTCCCGCACTTCCCCCGGGCCCGCCCGTCGCTGAAGCGTGCGCTCACCCTGCTTGGCGTGCCCTACTGAGCCCACCAACCGCGACGCGGCGCCGCCTTAACCCCCAGCTTGGGTAGAGTGACCTCGTGACGCGCAGAATCAAGGTTGCCCAGTTCGTTGACAACTACGGCCCCGGCAGCAACGGCCTCATGGTGGCCGTCCAGCAGCTGGAGGGCAACCTGCTCGATGCCGGTCACGAGGTGGTAGTCGTCGCGCCGCGCGCCAAGGGCGTGAACCCGCACCTGGGGCGCCCAGGCCGCGTCGAGTTGCGCCTGCCCAGCGTGCGGGTGCCGCGCATGCCCACCCGCGTCGCCAGCGGGCGCCACTTCGAGCGCACCCTGAAGAAGCTCGCCGAGCTGAAACCCGACGTGCTACACGTGCACGGCTTCGGCACGGTGGGCGCGCTGGGGCTGTGGGCGGCCCGTCGGCTGAAGATCCCGATGGTGCTCACCTGGCACACCGACTTCGACGCCTACGCCGACCACTACGCCAGCGTGCTGCCGCTGCTCACCGCGGTGCTGAAGTCGTTCGCGGCCGTCAGCCGGGGCAAAATCATCGACTCCGACGAGTTGCGCGCCGCCGAGATCCGCTACGAGGACCGCGGCAACAACGTCGCCTCCCTGCTGGGGCTGTGCGCGCTCATGCTGGAGTCAGCGGTAGTGGTCACCACGCCCAGCCCCAAAACCGTGAACCGCTGCCTCCAACTCACCCGCGACGCCAACGTGCTCTGCATACCTAATGGGGTCGACCCCCTGCCGCCCGGCCCGCCGCCGTTCCAGCGTGAGCCCGGCCCGCTGGTGCTACAGGTGGGGCGGGTCGCGCCGGAGAAGGGGCTGCCGCTGCTCATCGACGCGTTCGAACTGGTGGTGGCTCAGCGCCCCGACGCGCGGCTCGTCATCGTCGGCGACTGGCAGCGCTACCCGAAGATCGCGCGCCGCCTCGCCGCCGCCCGCGCCGCCGGCTGGTGCCGCCTGGAGGGCGAGCAGCCGCGCGACAAGCTGGGCGCCTACTACGCGATGGCCGACGTGTTCGCGTTCCCCAGCCTCACCGACACCCAGGCCCTGGTGCTGCACGAGGCCGCGCTCGCTGGCTGCCCCATCGTCGCCGCAGACCACGAGCTACAACTGGTACTCGACCCCGGCGTCAACGGCGAACTCGCCCGCCCCACCCCCGCCTCCTACGCGGCCGCGCTGCTGCGCGTGATGAGGAAGCTGGACAACCCCGAGTGGCGCGCCGCCGCGCGCAGCCGCTCCATCGAGCTGGCCAGCCAGTGGTCGATCGCGTCGCAGGCGAAGGAGATGCTCAGCATCTACGAGCGGGTCGCCGCGGGCGAGGTGCCGCGCGCCTAAGCCCTAGCCGCCCAGGCCCAGCGCGCCCGGCCCGTCGGTCACCAGGATGCGGAACTGTTCGGCGTCCAGCACCGGGATGCCCAGCTGCTCCGCCTTCGCCAGCTTCGAGCCCGCACCCGGCCCGGCCGCCACGAAGTCGGTCTTTTTCGACACCGACGACGCCGCCTTCCCGCCCGCAGCGATGATGGCCTCGTTGGCGCCGTCGCGGGTGTATCCGGTGAGGCTGCCCGTCGCGACGACGGTGTAGCCCGCCAGCACCCCGCCGCCCTCCGCGAGGGTCGCCCCCGGGCCCGGATGGCCGGGGGTGGCGAAGCGCACGCCGGAGGCGCGCCATCGTCGGATGATTTCCTGATGCCAGTCGACGGCCAGCCAATCCTTCACCGAGCGCGCGATCACCTCGCCCACGCCCTCCACCTCGCTCAGCTGTTCGACGGTGGCCTCCTCGATCGCGGCCAGCGAACCAAACCAGTCGGCGAGCGCCCGCGCCGCCACCGGCCCGACGTGGCGCACGTTGAGCGCCACCAGCTGCCGCCACAGCTCCTTCGTCTTCGCCCTCTCCAGCTCGTCGAGCAGTTTGACGGCCTGCGCGCTGGGCACGATCTCCTTCTTCTCCACCCGCCGGAACGGGGCGCGCCGCACCGGGTTGCCGTCCTTGTCGAGGCGGGGTTCGCCGGTCTCGGTGTCGGTGACGAACACCTCGACGGGCAGCAGCTCGTCGAGGGTCAGTTCGAACAGCCGCGCCTCCGTGGTGAGCGGCGCCACGTCGGGCACCGTCGGGGTGGTGAGCGCGGCTGCGGTGATCTCGCCCAGCGCCTCCACATCCAGCGCGCCCCGAGAACCGATGTGTTCGACGCGGCCGCGCACCTGCGCGGGGCAGGAGCGGGCGTTGGGGCAGCGCAGGTCGACGTCGCCCTCCTTCATCGGCCGCAGCGCAGTGCCGCATTCGGGGCAGTGCGCGGGCATCACGAACTCGCGCTCGCTGCCGTCGCGCAGCTGCACGATCGGCCCGAGGATCTCGGGGATCACGTCGCCGGCCTTGCGCAGCACCACCGTGTCGCCGATGAGCACACCTTTCGCGCGCACCACGTCCTGGTTGTGCAGGGTGGCCTGCCGCACCACGGAGCCCGCGACGGGCACCGGCGCCATCACCGCGTAGGGGGTGGCGCGGCCGGTGCGGCCCACCCCCACCTTGATGTCGAGCAGCTTGGTGTGCACCTGCTCCGGCGGGTATTTGTAGGCGATCGCCCAGCGCGGGGCGCGCGACGTGGCGCCGAGGCTCGCGCGGGCCGCGAGCTCATCCACCTTCACCACCACGCCGTCGATCTCGTGCTCCAGTTCGTGGCGCGCCTCGCCGTGGCGGTGCACGTAGGCGAGCACATCGTCGGTGCTGGTGAAGGTGGCGATGTGGCCGCTCACGGGCAGGCCCCAGCTGCGCAGCAGCTCATAGACCTCGGATTGGCTCGCCACGTCCGGCTGCCACGCGCCGATGCCATGCACGATCAGTTCCAGCCTGCGCAGCCGCTCCAGGCTGGCGCGGAGTTCGAGATCGGTTTTGTCGGAGATCAGCTGGCGCAGTGAACCCGCGGCCGCATTCCGGGGGTTGGCGAGCGGCGGGAAGCGGCGCTGCGCCGACGCGGCCGCCTTCTCCCGGCTCTGCCCGCGGGCGACCATCCCGGCCTCGATTTCCTCGCGCAGCCCTTCGAGGAAGCTATTCAGCTCCTCGAATGCGGTTTTGGGCAAATATATTTCGCCGCGCACCTCCACCACTTCGGGGTGGGGGCCGCCGTCGAGCAGCTCCGGGATGCCGGGGATGCGGCGCACATTCTCGGTGACGTCCTCCCCCGTGACGCCGTCGCCGCGCGTGGCCGCCGAGGCGAGCATTCCGTGCTCGTAGCGCAGGCTGATCGCCAGGCCGTCGATCTTCAGCTCGCACAGCCACCGGGCGTGCCCGACGGCGGCGCGAGTTTTCCCGAGCCATTCGGCCAGCTCGTCGTCGCTGAAGACGTTGTCGAGGCTCATCATCCGCTCCGCGTGGCGCAGCGACGCGAACCCGCGGCTCACGCCCCCGCCCACCGTCTGCGTGGGCGAATCGTGCGTGATCAGCTCCGGGTGGGCCTGCTCCAGGGCTGCGAGCTCGCGCAGCAGCTGGTCGTATTCGGCGTCTGAGACGGTGGGCTGGTCGGCGTCGTGGTAGGCGACGCGGTGCCGGTTGATCTCGTCGCGCAGCGCCAGCACGCGCTCGCGGATGTCGGGCTCAGTCATGCCGCCCATCCTTCCACCTCACCCGCCCAGCGCAAGATGTGTCTCCCGGCCGGTGGCATCCCGGGCAGAATGTGCGTCATGCCTGGTTTGTTTTGGGTGCCGCTGGATATTCTGCCGCCGGTCAAGGAGCGGCATTTGCAGGCCGCGATCACGCGCTGGTTCGATGCGTCCGAGGACACCGACGACGGCCGCCGGGTGGGGCATTGGGCGGGCACCAAACCGTACACGGTGTCGCCGCTGGGCGAGCATCTCGGCGAGTTCGGGGTGTGGATTTCGGCGCTGACCCGGGACGCCGCCGATCTGCTGGTGGAGCGCTGCTGGCAAGAGCCGGTGGTGCGGCTGGGCGGGGAGGAGGCCGCCGTCGGCACCCCCAGCCTGGAGACGGCGGCCAGCTGGGCGGAGCTGGCCCGCCAACCGCCGGTGCGCGAGTGGCGGGTGGAGTTTCAGTCGCCGACGACGTTCCGCACCCAGGGCGCACCAAACCTGCTACCGCAGGCCACGACGCTGCTGCGCGCGCCCCGGGTGGCGTGGGAGGAGTACAGCGACGTGCCCCTCGACTACGCCCCGGCCAAGGTGGCGGCCGCGGTGCGGGTGACGGAGCTGAACCTGCGCACGGTCAGCCTACCGGGCACCCACTCGCGGGTTCCGGCGCTAGTGGGCACCGTCGGCTACGCGTGTGACTGCCCCGACGTGGCGCGGCAAGTGGCGCCGCTGCTTGCGCTCGCCCCGTTCTCGGGGGTGGGTTCGAACAAGTCCGCCGGGATGGGGGCGGTACGAATCCAATTCAGCGCGCGCCGTACCCGCTCAGGGCGCGGGCATTAGAGCCCGCTTTCACTGAGGCGCTGCTGGGGCTGGGACGCTCCGGCTCCGCTGGGTTGGCGGCCCGGCAGCCGCATCCTGCACCGCACGGGAACTGCCGAATGGCGAGGGTTCTTGCCGCCGATCCAGCTCGCCACAAGCGGGAACTACCTGTATTTCTTTCGTAGTAGGAAGGAACAGCCACGAGGTTCGGTGCTGTTGTCGCGCAGCACTATACCGACTTTCCCCAACGCGGCGATCACTGCCAGCGAAATTGCCCGGTCGTTGTTCTTCGCGGCCCCCAGCTGCCTCCACGGCTTCAAGTACACGTGTTTATCTCGACCGTTGGCTGCTTGCGCCATCGCCCACCTGCGGTGCTCCAGCTGGGCGAGGCGGTCGAGGCGCTCGTTCCGTACTCGCGCTTGCTCCCCGTCTTTGGACCAGCTGAGGCCCAGCATCGCATGATTAATCGCGCTGCCCGCCAGCGCCTCGCGATTCACCCGCTGTAGGAAGCGCGGCAGTTCTTCCCACCTCTTGGCGGGGTTTGGCGAGCGCGTGGGGTTTCTCATTCTTCGGTTGATCTTCCGATATGCCTCGTGCACCTGTGGCGCGAGCTCGGCCACTTGTTGGCTGGTCAGGATGGGCTGGTAGTCTTTTTCCCGGCCGACGTTTTTGCCCGCGAGCCGCATAATCGCGGGCAGGCGGCTGGCGACTTCGATGGCGGTGAGCCAGTCCGCTTTGCTCCTTTCTGCAGGGTCGGGGATGGTTGTTTTGAGGATTCTCTCCGCCATCGCCCGCAGCTCGTCGGGCGTGGCTATCCAGCTGTCGCAGTCGTTGTCCGGATTCAGCGTAAACCGCCCCGCGGCAAGGATGCCTTGCGCTGCATCGGCGAAGTTTTTTACCGCCCCCAATAGGCCGTCTGCTCTTTCTCGTCCTTCCTTCTCCCGCATCTCGGGTAGAACGCTGTCCAGCGCCCTCGGCGCGCCGTCGTCTCCTAGGCTGGAATACCTCGCCCAACCTGGCCTTGTTCGCTCAAAGCGGGCCGAGTAAGCCCACTTCAGTTCCGCGAGCCACAGCTTGGTAAGCGTGTCCTCCTCCCATTCCTGCCTGGAAATAGTCTCCCACCGAGAGAGCGAACTCGACCAGAAGTAGATCTCTGGCTCCTCCGCTTCTACTCCGCCGTCGCGGCGCAACCAAGGCTTTGTCTTCTTCCCAAAGGACGGCTTGGGAGGATCGACGGTCCGGGCCCAGTCATCCAGCTGATCAACGACGACGACGATTCGGGCTTGGGGCATCTGTTGCCTCAAGCGGGCACCGATAGTGGCGCCCACCTCCTCGTCGTCGTGCGTCACCACGATCAGGCCGCTACCCACTTCCCCGCGCTCACTGCTCGGTTCCTCCCATTCGTCGTGCAGGCTCCGCACGGCGCGCGCGACGTCGGCGGGATGCATGGTGGCTTGCCGCCAGACGATCTCCGTGCAGCTGCCGGTGGCGTGCCGCGCTTCCTGAGCCCACTCCTCGGTATCACTGACCCACCACACATCGAACGGGCCACAGGGTCCGGCGCAGTGCCGGTCGAAGGCGGTTGCGATGGCCGAAGCCAGCTTCCCGCAGCCGACGATGGTGGGCGGCGGGGCCATCTTCCCGCGCTGGTGGACAGGGAAATCAACGATGAGCCGGCGAGCCAACTCGGACGTCCAGGAAACCGCCTCGATGTTGTCGTTGTCATGGTAGACAGGGACGAGGGTCTCGTCCTCGAAAACCGCGAGGATGCGGGTATCTGGCTCCGCTAAGCGCGCCTCCGCGACGGCGCGGGCCGTTTCCAAGTCAGTACGCTTGCTGATGATCCGCTGTGGGGCGCTATCCTGAGACATCTTCGTCGCTTTCTACCGATTGGCACAATGATATTCTAATTCAGACCCTGAAGCAGGGAACATGCGATAAACTTTCGTTGGCTCGTCGTATCACCACTATCCGAAGCGAGGACATCATGCACCCTCACTGGAGACCTCGACCCATCAGAAGATGGCTGGCTAAGTGGCGGAATCAGCGCTCTTTCCGACTTCGTGTACTGGGAAGCGGGTTTTTTCTGCTCTGGGCCCTCACTTTGTTCGGGGGTTTTCTCCTCGTAGTGTTAAACTTTGAGGAGCTAGCTGCCTGGATGAGAGTTGCCTTCTTCGCGAGCCTGTCTCTCGTGCTGCTGGGTTCGCTTCTCTGGACGTATTTCGGCCTCAGGGCTCTAGTAAACTGGGCTGACTACGCCACCTTGGGCATCGCGGCCCTGCTCACCACAATGTTGGCGGTTCTCGGCTATCGAGAGACATTCAACCGTCCGGATTGCTACTCGGCAGAGATTCCGTACTTCTCCCACGCCTACTACGCGGTCCGATTGCTCTTTGGGGAGCATTACGAGGGCTGCGCCACCACGGTGCCCACCATCCAGTTTGCCCGGCTGATGGCACTGGCCGTGTTGACTTTCTTGGCGGTGCGAGTGCTGCTTGAGGTGACTCAACGGCAGTGGACCAACACGCGGGCGGTGTTCGCGAACAAGGTGGTGCTCCTCGCCGGACTGAATGAGAACTCGCTACCGTGCATTCAGCAGATGGCGGCAAACTATCCGAGGACTCTCATCGTGCTGCTGGAGCGAGATCTGGAGCATCCACTGCTCGGTCAGGTGAGCCGCTGCGGGATTCGGGTTCTGCCCGGGGACATCACCAACAACCCCCGCGATCTGAAACGGCTGAGGCGCACCATCCGCCGCTGGCCGTTCTCAAAGAAAGTAGCTCTGAGAGCGGCCTATCTGCTCGACGACAACGACTACACCAACATGCTGCGCGCCGAGATACTGGAGCAGCAGCTGGGAAAGTTTCCCCACGACTCAGGGCACGTCGGCCCGCCGCCGCGCATCATCGTGCGCATAGACCGCTACCGGCACGCGCGTTTCTACACGGCCGAGCAGGTGAAGGACTGGGACCAAGCCAAGGAGGAAATGGAGTCGGCCCAGGACGGCGACTCGCAACCCCAGATCTCGACCGAGGGAGGTGATTCGCTGCGGCCTCGCGCGTTCAAGGCCACTGTCGGCCTCACACAGCTCACCGCCCAGGCCCTCGCCCAGCGGATCCTGGAGGTCGGCCGTCCGGAGCGCACCATCGTCGTAGGAAATTCCGATCTCGCCGACGCCTTCCGCCACGAGTGGCACTTCCAGCACGAGATCGCCAGGAAGATGACGGGCTACCTCACGGGCGGCAAGGAGGACGAGCCCAACACGGGGCAAGGACCCGACAAAGACCAAGAACTCAACACAGGGCAAGAAAAAGAGGAAGTGCGCAAGCGGCGCTCGCTGCTAGAAAAGGTTTCAAAGATCAAGCCGCCCGTGTTCGTCGACGACGTTCCCAGCCGCGACCAGTTGACGCTCTGGCGCAACTCTCCGGGGCGAACGGCTATTCTCCTCACCGGGGATCCGGACGAATACGACCTTTCGGATCTGGAGCGCCGCACACAGTGCTTGGCGGATTCTGAGGTCCAGATGTTCGTCCCGAGGGCGGGGATGCGCGGAATCGCCGAAATACCGGTGATGGGCAGGCTGTACTTTTACGGCCCGACTCTCGGCGGTGGTAACCCTCAGGAGGTGCGCAACGCCGCCGACATCGACTCCTCCGCCTACACCCCCAGCCCGCTGGTGGGAATCGTCCAGGACTCGTGGCTGCGCGCCGCACGCATCATCAATGATTCCTATCTGAGCACAGATTTCGTGAAAACCTGGGCCGAGACCAACGAGGAGGACCGGGAGAACACCCTCCGTTCCCTCTGGAACACGCTCAGCCTGTTCTCCGGCCCCGATTGTCGCTGGGTATCCGAGGGACCCGGCACGGAGATAACGGATGGCAAACTAGATTTCCTCGCCCCCAAGGAGCACGACAGCTGGTGCAAATTCAGGAGAGCCAAAAACTGGGCGCTGGGCAGCGAGAAGGATGTGCGCACCCTGACCAACCCGCTGCTGATTCTCTGGAAAGATCTAAGTGGAAATCCCGACAATCAGCTCAAGCACGAAGAGGTGAAACGCAGGACCCGTGAGGCGCTGAGGCGCAACATTGAGGTGCTCGGGGCGCTCGGTTACCGACCGCAGCTGGTGCAAAGCAAGCCGCAGCCAACAGCCGCTAAAAATGGCCAGGGCGCGGCAGAGGCTAGCCCGGCCGCAGAAGCGGAAAACACGACGCGGTCCGAAGCCGCCGAAAGTTGAAGGCTCACAGCGCGGCCCAGAACAGCGCCGCCGGCCGCAGGTCGCTTTGGCCAAGGCGGATGGCGGCCTCCCAGCAGTTGGCGCATTGGCGGGCTAACCACAGCGAATCGGTGTCGGTGTCGATGACTTGCAGGGCCCGGCGTTGCAGCTCCGCCAATTCGTCGTCGTCCACGCTGAGCAGGAAAACGGACTTCTGGATTCTGTCGCCGTGCACCTGCATCATCGCCGCAAGGCGGGTGCGGCGATCGTCTTCCCGCACGTCGTAGGCCGCCAGAATCAACGCCATGACAGGCCCGTCCATTCGACGTCGGGATTCATGATGCTCACCATCAGCCGCATTGCCTGCCGGTAGATGTGCCGACGATAGCTGCCCGCATAATCCGGCAGCGCGCCTTTCACGAATCGGTTCAACCGCTGCTCGTAGGCGGTGAGAAGCGCCTCCTTGCCCGCTTTGGTGAGCAGCACGCCGTCGGTGTTTTCCTTGCGCGCATGCTGCGGGCCGAACCGGCCTTGGCGGGCCGCCTGCATCACCGCCTGGTCGACGATGAGCGGCCGGAACTCCTCCAGCAGGTCGAGCGCGAGGCTGGGGCGGCTGCCCTGGCGGGAGTGCAGGAGGCCGATGCCGGGGTCGAGCCCTGAGGCGTGCAGGGCGGTGACGCATTCGCCGAGCAGGATGGTGTACAGGTAGGAAAGGGCCGCGTTGAACACGTCGCGCGGTGGCCGGCGGGAGCGGCCCGTGAACCGCAGCTCGTCGGGTGCCAGCAGGCCCAGCGCCTTGAAGTATTGCGCGGCGGCCGCGCCTTCTATGCCCATGATTTCGCTGGGGCTGGTGGCGTCGGCGAGCATCGGGCGCAGCGCCTGGATGGTGTCGATGGCGGCGGCCACATCGTCGCTCGCCTCCGAGCGGTTGAAGCGCAGCAGGACGGTGCGCTGGTTGTTGATCTTTGCGCGGATGAATGCGCGGGCCAGTTCGAGGCCTTTGGGGGTGTCGCGCAGGGCGAGTTGCGCGTCGAGCCGGGCGGGCCGAAAGGGCTGCGAGGCGCTGTGCAGGCTGCCGAGGTAGTTCCCGGAGCGCGAGGCGAAAACCACATCGACGTCGGTGCCCATCGCCCAGGAGCGCGCGCCCACGCTCAGCCCCACGGAGCCGAATAGGACGATTCTGCCCACCTGCCCGGTGGGCACATCGATCTTCACCTCGTCCTTCTTGTCCTGCACGGTCAGCCTGCCGGATTTGACGCGCACCCGGCCGCCCTGCACGGCGGCGTAAACAACCTTGTCTTTCGGCTCCCGCACCCGATGCTCGGGAATCACCGGCGGGTAGCGGGTGCCGAAATCCTCGCCCAGGAAAGTGAAACCCTCCTCGTAGGAGCGGACCAGCGTTTTCTTCTCCCCCAATTGCATCCCAATCTCCTTCAGCTTGGCCTCGGCCAACCGTCTCGCTCTCCCCGCCTCCCGCTCGCTCGTGGCACCGACGACGAAATCGTCGGCGTAGCGCACCACGGGGAAACCCCTACGCTGCAATTCCTCGTCCAGGTGGCGCAGCACCAGGTTGCACAGCAGCGGGGACAGGGGGCAGCCTTGCGGCAGGCCGGGAATCTCGTGCGCCCCGCCCGAGACGGCGGTGCGGCGGTGCAGCAGCGCGTCCACCAACTCGATCACATACTCGTCGCGCACAAACAGCTTGAACTCCGCCAGCGCTATTTCCTTGTCGATGTTGGGAAAGCAGTCGGACACGTCTGCGCGCAGCGCCCAACCGTAGCCGGAATCGCGCATGAGCACGACGGCCTGCACCGCGTCGGGCACCCCGAGCCCCGGGCGGTAGGCGTAGCTGGCCGCACCCAATACCGGATCGATCACCGGGGTGACTCGCTGCAGGATTGCGCGGGCAACAATCCGATCCGCAACCCCGGGAATATGCAGCTGGCGCCGCTTCTTATCCGGCAGCACAAAAGGCGTGAGCATCGCGGGCCGCCACGAATGATCCGCCAGCTGCTGCGCGAGCGTTTCCAGCTCTTCCGACGCGTTCTGCGCAAACCTGCGGGTGCCGTAGGACAACATGCCATCAGCGGCGTCCTCAGCCTCCAAGCGACGCCAAATCGCGCACAATTCGTCTATCTTGAACAAGACTGCCGCCTCCCTCCAAAGCAGCACGACGATCAATCATCAGACTAATGCCGAAAACAGCTTTACGCGCGCGATTCGCGAAATCGTGCAAACCGGCCACATAACCTGCTGCCAAGACGGGGCCTCGGGACACGCCCACATCCGACGTCCGTAGCCACCACCCACCACACTTGGCGTCCCGGAAAGAGACCCACACCGTCGCGAGCGCCAAACTCACAACATCACCAACCCAACCAGTCGCCCTTGGACGACACCACGAGCAGACCGCCACTCAGCGGAATCCACTAGGCGGGCAAACACAGCCCCGGGCCAGTCGCTCAACGCACTTTGTCGTGCGGGGTCGTCGTTGACTTCGAGAACAAGGACGGATCGCGCACCGTCCAGCTGTTTCAATGCACTTTGTCGTGCGGGGTCATCGTTGACACGCATGCTCACGCATGGGCTACTCGGGCACAGAGGTGGTTTCAATGCACTTTGTCGTGCGGGGTCATCGTTGACATGAGGGGATCGAGGGTTTCGACGGCACTCCTGAGTTTCAATGCACTTTGTCGTGCGGGGTCATCGTTGACTGCTCGCCATAATCGAGGCCGCCCGGGCAGCGGGGTTTCAATGCACTTTGTCGTGCGGGGTCATCGTTGACACATGCGCGTTGACGGCGAAGTCGTGAACGACTACCGTTTCAATGCACTTTGTCGTGCGGGGTCATCGTTGACCGGCAACGTCTTCGGCTCCGCGACAATGACGGCGTGTTTCAATGCACTTTGTCGTGCGGGGTCATCGTTGACTGGGACGAATTACCAAGCTCGTCGATAGTTTTGTTTCAATGCACTTTGTCGTGCGGGGTCATCGTTGACGAGAGCACAAGCACATCTCCGTTGACTTGGAAGGCGTTTCAATGCACTTTGTCGTGCAGGGTCATCGTTGACTTTCAAACAGAAAAGCGACTCGCGGGGAGTTCACCGTTTCAATGCACTTTGTCGTGCGGGGTCATCGTTGACTTGGAACCTGGACAAGGTTACCTGGGTTCCCGGGCTGGTTTCAATGCACTTTGTCGTGCGGGGTCATCGTTGACGGGAGGTTACTTTCCTCTACCGCGGGATCAACCGTGTTTCAATGCACTTTGTCGTGCGGGGTCATCGTTGACATGAGCGAGCCGATGACGCGAGCAGAGGTGCTAGGTTTCAATGCACTTTGTCGTGCGGGGTCATCGTTGACCCAAAGGGGCAGCCGCTCGGAACCGCCGCGATGTTTCAATGCACTTTGTCGTGCGGGGTCATCGTTGACACCAGCGAGAGCTTCATCCAGATCCTCGTCCGACGTTTCAATGCACTTTGTCGTGCGGGGTCATCGTTGACGCGGGTCCACGGTCACCAAGTGGCCCTGGAAGGTTTCAATGCACTTTGTCGTGCGGGGTCATCGCTGACTTAAATACTATTTTCTTTGCTGATCTGCGATTAGTTTCAATGCACTTTGTCGTGCGGGGTCATCGTTGACGGATGCGAACGCATTCAAAAGGCCCTGCCCTACCTGTTTCAATGCACTTTGTCGTGCGGGGTCATCGTTGACACCAGCCGCCCGAGCACCCCTGACGGTTGGGGGTGGTTTCAATGCACTTTGTCGTGCGGGGTCATCGTTGACCGCGGTCCTCGCTGGAGTGGTGGTCGGACTGTGCGTTTCAATGCACTTTGTCGTGCGGGGTCATCGTTGACGACTGATGTCCACCATGTCGCTGACCATCATCGCGTTTCAATGCACTTTGTCGTGCGGGGTCATCGTTGACAGGCGGTCCAGGCACTCCTCCCTGAGGGCTGCGCCGTTTCAATGCACTTTGTCGTGCGGGGTCATCGTTGACCTCAACAGCGTGCTTTAAGTCAATGCCAATTTTTTTGGTTTCAATGCACTTTGTCGTGCGGGGTCATCGTTGACCTTAGGGTTCCAGTGAGCTTCATCGCCTGGTTTGAGGTTTCAATGCACTTTGTCGTGCGGGGTCATCGTTGACTCGCCCAGGCGAGCGGTCGGCGAGCAGGGCGCTGGTTTCAATGCACTTTGTCGTGCGGGGTCATCGTTGACTCGAATGCGAGAAGATCCGGATCAATCGCCTGAACGGGTTTCAATGCACTTTGTCGTGCGGGGTCATCGTTGACCTGGGATCGAGGTCGATTGGTACCGCTCCGGAAACGTTTCAATGCACTTTGTCGTGCGGGGTCATCGTTGACGGGAGTAATTACCGCGCATGGCTTGCGGGCAACCGGTTTCAATGCACTTTGTCGTGCGGGGTCATCGTTGACTAGAGCGCATCCTTGGTAAGGATGAGGTCCCATTCAGTTTC
Organism: Tessaracoccus sp. OH4464_COT-324; assembly: GCF_003932855.1. GTDB lineage: Bacteria > Actinomycetota > Actinomycetes > Propionibacteriales > Propionibacteriaceae > Arachnia. The sequence continues at coordinate 64,146 of NZ_RQYZ01000003.1, forward strand.
AATGCACTTTGTCGTGCGGGGTCATCGTTGACTTCTGGGCGTCTCCGCGCCCCAACTGGCGGAGCTTCTGTTTCAATGCACTTTGTCGTGCGGGGTCATCGTTGACAGTACCCTAAAAATTGGTCGCCTGACAAGGTTCTTTGCAGGCCGGTTGCACACACGGCCTGCGTGTTGCCTCGTCGGCATGGTGGTGCACCTCCTGAAACGTGCGTATCCCCTTGTCAGACTGCATACACACTCGATGGCATTCTGGCCGAACCCCGACTCAGGTTTCCCCAAGTACCGGATAGTTGGTGGGGCGAGCAGCCGTCGAGGATGCTGGGCCCCACCGCGCACCACTCTACCGGCCGGGGGTGGCGCCCGTCTCTGCTTTTCCGGGCTCTCCGCAGTAGAAGGTGAGCGGCATCCGCTCGGTTTCACCCACCCACACGCGGTACTCCCACAGCCGGGGCTCCGGCCCGCCTGCGCGGAAGGATCGCCCGGCCTCTGCGGAAATCTTTCCGCTGTCTGTGGCCCAAAGCTGCACCTCCGCCAGGTCGTTCTCCGCGGGCCGCGCCACCATCGCGCCCACGTAGCGCCCGGGGAGGGCGTCGTCGGCACGGATCCGCAGCAGTGCAGTGTCGCTCCACGCCCAGATGTGCGACAGCTGGGTGGGCTCCTCGGCGGGCAGCTCGTCGCCCCGCCGCAGGCCGCCCTCCGCCATGCTGAGCCACAGCCACTGCGTCATCTCCAGCGCGCGAATACCGTCCCAGGTGAGCTCCGTCAGCGCCTTCACCTCACTCATTGTCGTCCCCTTCCATCGTCGGGTGATAGTTGTCCAGCGCCGCCGCCAGCTCGGCCACGTCCACGGCGCGCAGCCCGTCAAACAGACCCGGCTCGCGCACCTCCACCCAGCCGTAGCCGCGCGAGCCCATGCCGCCGACGGAGGCGAGGCCGTCGTGCAGGTCGCGCAGCACGTGCCCGACGAGGTTCGCCACCGCCGCCGGGGCCTCGCCATCCTCCCAGCGCCAGCAGAAATCCAGCTCGGTGCCTGGCGGCGCCGACTCCGTCGAATACGTGGCCCCGTGGCGCACGCCGCCAGTAAACCGGTCGATCGCGATGTGGGTGCGTTTCTTCGGCGCCCGCACCCGAAGCGCAGACTCCCCAAACCACAGCATTCCGCGGCCGAGCTGCTGACTACCAAAGAGCACATCGATGATGCCCTGCGCCCGCTCCCCGGTGCAGCCGAGCGCACCCAGGATGTATTCCACGCGATGCCGGAAAACACCCTTCCAGGAGCTTCCCGGGACCAGAAACTCGTCCGCGCGGCGGCGCAGCGCGGGCAGCGGCTTCCCCGATTCGACGCGCTTACCCGTGCCCACCCGCAGCGGTTCGCGCACCACTAGCGGTACCCGCCGCCAGCCGCCGCCAGCCTCGACGCCCCGCCGCTCGCTCCACGCGCAGCCCGCGACCGCCGTCGGGTTCGCGTACCAGGCGCGCCGGTCGCCCAACCAGAAATCGAGCCCGGCCACGTCGCCCAAATCCACGCTCAGCGCGGCCACCCGCAGCACCCGCGTCTGCCCCAGCCCGGTACCCCGGCCTCGCCCCAGGCTCGGATGCCAGCAGGCCAGGGCGTCGAGCAGCGCCTCATCCTGCTCGCCCTCCTGCTCGAACGCGACGATCACCCGCCTCGGCGCGGCCCACTCGTAGGTGCGCAGCGAGCCGCCCTTCGCGGCGCCCCGTCGGCTGTCCACGGCGGTGGCGCCCGCGTTCGAGATCGGCTCCCCCGGGCACTCGCCCAGCACGCAGCCCAGCACCGCCAGGCGGCTGCGCTCCAGCTCGTTACCCCGACCGGTTTCCTCGAAACCCTCCGGGCTGCGGCCCAGCCACGTCTCGGCCCGCCCGCCCAAATGGGCGCGCAGCGATCCCGCCACCGACGCGCCCGGCAGCCAGGGCTCGCCCGTCAGCGGGTTGCGCACCACGGGCAAATCGATGTCGAAAACGTCTGTGGACATGCCCCCCATCGCCCAGCGGGACAAGAACTCCAGCTCGACCGCGATCAACGTGTACTTATTCTCGGTCATTTGCTGCCCTCCAACGCCACGATCACGTCCTTGAAATCCTTACGCTTGAACAGCCCGAGGATGTCTTGCCACACGTCCTCCGGCAGTTGTTTGGCCCACGGCTTCTCCCGCTCCTGCCGGAGCCTGCTGCTCTTCCGCGCCGCGGCGGGCCCGCGCAGCGCGCCCTGCAGGTGGCGCGCCAGGTCCCGCAGATTGCTGCGCACCGCCTCCCTCTTCTCCGCCGGCACCCGCCCCAGGATGTCCGTCACCTCGTCCCGCACCGTCCGCTGCTCAACCACCGGGCGCGACGCGGCCGCGGGGGCCGGAGGCGCGTCGGCGGCGCGCTCCGGGGCCAGCGGGGCCGGCCAGGTGATGGGCTCGTCGGCGACGTGCAGCAGCACCGCGCCGAAACCCTCCGCCCGGCGCACACCCAACCCGTCGGCCAGCGCCGCCAGCGTCTGCTCGTCCGCGGTGAACACCGCCGCGCTGCCCGCGTCCAGCGCCCACTCCTTCGGCTTCGGTATGCCCGCGCGCCCGTGCCAGCCGCCCACCACGACGGGGCGCGTCGCCACCCGCTCCACGTGCACCTCACCGCCGACGCGCCCGGCCACCGCCTTGATCGCCGACTCCAGGTCGAGGCTGTTGGCGCCCACCTCGTCGAGCAGGATGATGGGCTGCAACGCCACCAACTCGATGCGCTCGCCGCTGCTGGGCAGCGGGAACGGGTCCTCCACCCGCTCAGCCCACCACTCGCACCGACCCAGCACCGACAGCTGACCGCCCACCGACACCCTGCGCCGCCGCAGCAGCCAGTCCAGCTCCTGCGTGCTCACATCGTCGGACACCTGAAGCAGGCCCCGGAACACCACGTCCTTGCGGGCGGCGCGACGCGTGAACAGCTGCCCCTCCTTCGCGACGCCCCGCTCCAGCGCGGTGCGGGTGGTGGCGGCCAGCCAGCCCTCGGGCACGTGCCAGCCGCGCCCACCCACCCGGCCAACTCCCGCCGGCTCCGGCTCAAAACGCGCCTCCTCGCCCACGGGCGGGTACTTCTCGGCGCTCCAGGTCATGGGCCTCAGCTGCGCGCATTCGCCCCCGCGGAACGGCAGCGCGGCATGCACGCGCAGCCGCCGCACGAACAGCCGATCGAAGGCCGCCTGATCGCCCTGGCCCTCCACCCACCACGCGCTGGCCAACGCCCCGCGCGGCACACTGCCCGGCAGCACGTCGTGCACGGCCTTGTCGAACGACACCTCGCCGCCCCGACCCGCCGACACCATGCTGCGCGGCCTCAACTCGTATCGCAGCCACATCACTTCCGCGCCTCCTCCATCGCTTCCGCAAACCCCTCGGGCCGCTCACCCGAAACCCGCACCCAGCCGAAGCCGCGCAGCCGCGACTCGCCCAGCGCCGTGATGCTCGCCGCCGACGCGTACAGCACCGCGCGATGCACCCGCAGCCGGTCCTCGGCGATCCGGCCCATCCGCTCGACGATGAACCCCGCCCTACGCGACCACAGCACCTCCGCGAACCGCAGGAAGCCCCGCCGGGCGCGACCCCGCTCGTCGACGCTCACCTTCACCGAAGGCCCCAGCTCCCAGCGGGACTGGCCGTCGCCGGCGTCGGTGAGCACACCGTCGGACCACGCCCACGGGCAGCGCACCGCCCGCGAGCCAAACACTTCCTCGACCACCGCCGGCGGCAGCCCCAGCACCTCGGCCGCCTGGGCGCGCATCAGGCCCTTCAAGCCCGTGGCGGGCAGCGGGTTGTCCAGGTTCACCGGCGCGTCCATGCCCGACGTCGGTGCGCCCCCGCCCACCCGGAAGGGGCCGTGGAACTCGATCTCAAATCTCAACTCCATCATTCACTCCTCGCCCCGACGTCGATCGTCGTCCCCGTCCACCGGCACATCCGGCCACCACCTAGCCCGCGACAGCAGCGCCGCCAGCTCCCGCGGCTTCGGCGGCTGCTCGCCGAGCGTGTTGCCGGTGCGTTTCGTCCACTGCCGCACCTTCTCGTCGGCCTCCGTCAGTCCGCTGCGCAGAATGGTGCCCAGCGTGCCCCGCGCGGACGCGCCCAGCCGGAACACGGCGCAGGGTTCGCCGTCCAGCTCAGCCTGGGCGTCGGCCACGGTGATGGTGTAGCACTCGTCCTCGGCCGCGGTGAGATCCACCCAGCCGATGGCCGACTCCCCGCCGCGCGTGCAGCGTTTCGCCGCCGCCAGCGCCCGGTGCGCGGCCTGGGTGGTGCGGCCGATCGGGTGCGACTCGCGCGCAAACGCGATCCCAATGCCCAGCCCCAGCCGGCTCACGGCGGCCCGCACCTTCTCGTCCGCGCCCGAGCTGTCGTCGCTCAGCCTCTCCCGCAGCCCCTCGAAATGTTTGCCCAGCTCCGCCGCAAACCGCCAGGCCAGCGGCGCGGGCACCGACAGCAGCACGTCGTCGCCGCCCACGTAGTGCGGGGCGACGATCTTCGTCTCCGGCTGCCCGCCCGGGGGCTCGCACGCCCGGGCCGCCGCGACGACGGCTTCCTTGGTCTGCTCATCCAGCAGCCGCACCGCGACCTCGCGCAGCCGGGCGTCGCCGCTTTCGGAGATGACGCGGAACAGCTCGCCGATGCCGTTGCCGTCGGCCGCGACGGTGGCCAGGTGGCCGCGCGAGTCCCTGCGCCCGACGGCGTACACGCCCTCCGTGGTGGTGCGGGCCAGCTGGTCGAACTCCTTCGGCCACTCGCCCGGGATCTCGGCCCAGTCCCTGCGCCGCCGCCCGTCCCGCTGCTGCACGTTCCTCCGCTGCTGCTCCTGGTAGGCCCTATGCCGCTGCGCGCACGACAGGCCCGCCCGGGCCGGGGGCTCGTCGCCGTGGGTGATGCTCTCCACCGCAGGCTCCAGGCCGCAGAAGGCGCACGTCTGCACCAGGCCCAGCTCCGGCAGCGCGGGCCGCGACGCCAGCCACCGCCCGCCCCCGTTTCGGATGTAGGCGTGCGAATAGTCGTCGCCCTCCGCGAGCCACGCCTCCCATTCCAGGCCGACGACGGCGCGCTCCAGGTGCGCCAGCACCGCCCGGCAGGCGGCCTCCAGCGGGGCACGCTGGGCGCACTCCAGGGCGACCACACCGTCGATGTCCCCGGCCGCCCCCGCCAGCCGCACGGCCGGGTGGGCGCTGAGCACCTCCGTTATCCGTTCGGCGCTGGTCTGCTCGCTAAGCAGCGCCGAGCCGCCGCGCACCAGGAAAAGCTTGTTCGCCGTCCGCGCCAGCCACGACTGAATGTGCACGGCGCCGATCCCCGCGTAGTACGTCATCGGTTCCTCCCCTTCCTCGACTGCTCCTGCCGCTTCTGCTGCTCCTGCCCCTTCCGCTGCTTCTTCCACCGGATTCGCTGGGGCTTGTCCGCTTCGGGCAGCGGGGTCCACCTGCGTTCCGTCTTGGTGAGCCTCTCGCCGTCGTTTTCCTTGAAGAAAGAGAAGCTCTCCGCGAACTCCTTCGTGCCGAACTGCCGCCAGTCCGCGCCCGGTGGGTAGCTGACCAGCGGCTCGTCGTCGCCCAGCGCGCCAATGGCGAGCAGCTTGAACAACGACCGCCAATGCCCGATGCTGCCGATCCGTTCCCGCAGCGCGACGATGTCCTTCTGGGTGAGCTCGCCGGGCTCCGTCGCCGGCCGCGGGGCCGAGCCGTAGCGGTCGGCCACCTCAGTGACGGTGGCGGACGTGATCCGGGGCACGACGGTGCCCAGCCCGAGCGGCTTGCCGCCGCCCAGGTGGGTGGCGAGCCGGGCCCCCACCAGCGCGGAACCCTGCTCGTAAATCCTGCCCTGCACCCACTTCAGCAGGTTGGGATCCACCGCCGCCATCAGCGCCTGCACGGCGTAGCGTGGGAGCCGGTCGAAGGTGATGGTGCCCAGAAGCCGCGTGCGCTGGCCGTTGCCTTCCGGCCAGACGAGCAGCGTTTCCTCCGTCGCGAGCGGCTGGCCGGGCGCCTTCTCGTAGCGCGGCTTGGCCGCCTTCGCGCCCAGCTTCTTCCACTCCTTCGCCTGCTTAACGGGGTCGGCGTGCCAATAAAACTTGCGTCCCCTGAGCTGCGCGGCAGGCTTACCCAGCCCCCAGTGCGCCGCGCTGTCCCAGTGCGCGGCCACATCCCCAGGGTCCCGGGTCAGCCCGCCCATCGGCCTGCCCCGCAGGTAGAAGCCCCCCGCGCCCGGCTTCGGGTTGCCGAGCGGGGCGAACTCCTCCACCTGCCGCGTCGGCGGGCCCACCGCCACCGCGGCGGAGAACGCGACGTGGCCCCGGTAGCCCCGGTTCTCGCCGCGACCGGCGTCCTCGCCCGAGGCGTCGATGCTGCCGAACGTGGCGCAGCTGAGGCACAGGCCCGCGCCGTCGTCGCACTCGCACGGCCACACCGCCTGCGGCACCCGCTCGCGCGCCGGCCCCTTGCTCGCCCGCCGCCAAATCTGCGCCAGGCGCAGCTCCTCAAGCCGGCCCTCCCGCACCTTCGCCCACACCACGTCGCCCGGGAACAGGAAGCCGCTTTGCTGCACCCGATACCCCAGCTTCATGCCCCGGCGCTCCATCACCTTCGGCTTCGCCTTGCCCTGCCACTGGGAGTTGTCGACGCCCGCGCGCACCGCCGACGGCGAGGACGGGTTGCTGAGCTTGCGCCGGTCGTCGCTGCCCGCGCAGGCGTGCCGGAAGTTGTCGAGCGCGCGCCTGTCACCGTCGCTGTCCGGGTCGAAGCGCCACTCCTCGTCGCTCAGCCGGGCCGCCGCCCAGAAGGTGCCCTTCTTGAACCGGGCCCCGACGTCGGTGATCAGGAAGATGCAGCGGTCGATGAAGTCTTCGGCCGACGGCGACTCGCCGCGCAGCTTCTCCTCCACCTGGCGCCGGCTGAAAACGCGTCTCCCGAAGGCCTGGGCCAGTTCGAAACGACGGATCGGGTTTCCTTTGCTGTCGTTGCCGAAACTCTTCTCCTCGGCGTCGTTCAGGTTCAGCTCCACCACGTCACCCGTGGTGGGCAGCTCGCGCTGGCTGTAGCCCGGCAGCCGCAGTAGCGCCCGCGCCTCGACGAACGTGGAGTCCTCGCCCAGCAGCATCCGCGTGGGCAAGCCGTCCCTCGCTTCGAGCACGAGCGACAGCCGCCAAAACTCGTCCTCCGCCTCGGTCCACGACTGGGCGGGCAACCGGTAGCCGGGGACGTGGTCCCCGTCGAAGATGCGCAGGCAGCCGTTGAACATCGTCTCGTGCAGGCTACGCACCGCGCCCTTGATGCTGGAGCCCGGCACGCGTACCGTGCGCGAGCCCTCGTCCCACCACTCGGCCTTCGTGTCCCCCGACGGCAGCTTCAACGGGGTTTGCAGCTCCCACTCCACCTCCAGCTTGCCGCAGTAGAGCGGCTCGCCGTCCTCGGTCGTCGGCTCCCCAACATGCCCCCAGGGTTTGAGCCGGTTAACCTCAGCGGGCAGCGGCACGAAGTTGTAGGGGTTGACGAAATCGCCGTGATCCAGGCTAAGCATGTCTGCCTCCCTCCAGGCTGGCCAGGTTGCGTATCCTCATTGCTCTGAACCGTCCTTCCTTGCTTCTTTGCCGCAGGTCGTAGCGAAAAAACGCAGCAGGTTGTCGGGGTCGGCTGCGAAACGCGCCAGGCCGCGCGCCCCCAGGATCTGCCCGGCGTCGTCGCGCACCTCCCCATACGGGAAGTAGAAGTCCCGCCGCGACGAGTGGGCCGCCGTGATCCGCGGCACGATGTACCCCTCGCCGGCGACGTAGGGCGGCTCCCCGCAGACGCCGCCCTCGACGATCTCCGTCACCGGGACGGCCACGCCGCCGAAGGTGAGCGGCTCGTCGCTGCGCCGCTCCTCCGCGACGCGCAGCGCCGCACCCTCCCCCGGCCGAGGCCACTCCAGCACCACCTGGTCGTCGCGGTAGATCCGCAGGGCGTGCAGGGTGAGGTTGGTGAGTTTCGCGGGCGGGGCCGCGCGATCGTCGGCGTTCTCCGGCTGGCAGAACACCTCCGTGATGGGGCCGCCCGGCTCGCCCGGCTGGCAGCGGATCACCGGGTGGTACCGCTTCCCCGAGGCCCCCACCTCCCGGCCCAGCTCGTAGAGCACGCAGTTCAGGGTGTTGGTGCGGCTGCCCACCAGCGCCGTCAACGCCACCGGGCCACTGTAGACGATGTGCAGCTCCCGCTCACCAAACGCGCCGAGCGTACGCAGCTTCTCGCCGAACTCCTTAGCCAAGGCCGCGCCCGCCGACGCCGGGATGGTGCCCTGCTCCTCTCCGCGCTTCGTCGACAGCTTCACCAGCTCCGCCCCCAACTCAGCACGCAACCGCTCGACCGGGGCTCCGCTGCCCTCATCGCCGTGGCGCAGCCACACCACCACGGGCTTCCGCACCTCCGCCGGCGCCTCAGCGACGCAGGCGGAGGCCTGCTCGACGTGCCAACCGTCCGCCGCCGACGCCCCGGCCTGCTCGCCCCAAACCTCGCCGTTCAAATCCCGAACCGTCAACTTTTTAAACCGGGTGATGGGCAACGCGGCCCCCAACGCCCACAGCAGGCTGAAATGCCCACCGCCGACCAGCTCAACCTGCTGCACCCCCTGCGCGTACAGCGCGTCCACCAGCAGCGGCAAGGTTTGCTGCAGCGAGCGGTAGCCCACCTCCTCCGGCACCCCGGTGGCCTTGCTCTGCCGCAGCCGCACCATGAGGTCGTAGGCCCCCTCCTGGGCTGTGGGGCCCGACCACCGGCTGCTCGCGTCCGGCGCGGGACGAGTCTGCGTCTGAATCACCATCTTCTTCTGCTGCCGAACCGCCTCACTGTTCTTCACGCGCTCGCGCAGCAGGTCCGCAATCAGTTGACGCAACTCGTGGTTGCCCGGGATCAGCGCGTACTGTTTGAGGTCGCTCAGCTTGGGCTCGCCGTGGTCCTCGCCGTTGGGCGCCAACAACCTGCCGGGCGCGTGCACGTCGATGCCCAAGCCGTCCTCGCCAGCAATGGTGTTCAGGATAAGCAGTTTGAAACCGTTGTCCTGGCGCTCCAGTTCCCGAAGCGCGGGCAGCTCGTGGCGGGGCACAAATTCGCTGTTGCCCAGTTCCGGCGTGACGATGAGGATCGCCGCCGAGATGCCCGCGGCGAACGCGTCGCGCACCCGCACCGCCGTCTCCCCCGGCGGCAGATCGACGATGTCCCGCCACGGCGCGAGCCCCGCCGAACGCAGATACGTGTCCAGCAGCATCGCGTAGCGGTGACCGTCGCTGCGCCGATAGGAAATGAAAACCGGCCCCTCGGGGTCGTAATACGCCTTCTCCGCCTTGGTGTTCAACGAACCCGCCTCCCGCCGCGCCGTCGCGGCACAACTGACGCTAGCGAAACCAGCCGGCGCCCGGGACCGCCCAACCGAGAATGAACAATCGGATTGACCACTGCTCGCCAAACCCCAGCTCCGGCCCCAAAAGCCGCAGGCGGGGCTGCGAACACCATGATCCAACTCCTTGTCTTGAAAACGATTGATGAGGGACGACTCTCCGCCCGCCCCTGCCCGCCGTCAGCTCCGCCGGCCGAACCGACGACCGCCAGCCCAAGCGGGGCAGCCGCCGTCAGGAGCAGCTGCCCCAGTGACAGCCGTGCTGATCAACAGGAGTGCCCCGCTTGATCGTCTCATTGCACGAGCAGCAGCGGACCTCCGTCTCGATCACCTTTTCCTGACAAGCACAGGACATCGTCGTCTCCCATCAACTCGGTCACCCTCTACTGACGGACAGAACACCCGCGACCCGACGGCCCGGAGACACAACCCGAGGGCGAACTTCAGCACCCACCACGCGCCCATCTGTTCGCCCGTGCTCTGGCCGCTCGATCAATCCAACGATCTGCCCGCCCGATCCGCACGCCTGCCGGAGGTGACGCATCTGAGGTTTCGTGCCGTTCCGGTGCGAATTCTTTCTCTTGGGCGGTAATAGCGTGGGTTCAAGCAGCCGTTGCACCACCTTGATCTGGAGGGTGTGAGCGATGGGGAGAACTCGAAGATGGTCGCCAATTCCCGACTGCGTGGCTAAGCCCGAGGCAGGCTTTCCAGAAAGGTCGCCCGGTCCGACGGCGCTGCCGTCGGGGGACGCGATGCGCTCAAGCGTGAGCCGGTGGCCTGCCTACGCACCAGCCGGGGGCTCAGGTCCCCAGGAAGCGATCTCTCAACAGAGCACCGAGACCGCAGATCGGGCCGTTCCCGGGTTGCGTTCCGCGAGAATGTACGGTCACTGGCCTCGGTCGAGTCGAAGGCCTTTATCGCCAAACTGGCTGATGTTTTCCCTCCTGCCCTTCATATGTAAGAAATCGTGGTTGCCTAGTCTGACATTGAAAGAGGCTGAGATACCGCTTATCGCGTTATCGCGCATCAGCAGAAACTAGGCGTGGGTACGATTTCTGCGTCGAGTCAGCGGCATCCAGACACTTGCGTCGAAGACGGAGGCAGCGGTCGCCTCACAAGTTGTGTGTCATCCCGAGCGTCGACACACTATAGATAAGGTGTGCCCCCGTGTCGCACTTATTCTTCTTCGACAACAGCGAAGATCGGCTGTCTGAACCCGTCTGGCCGAATCACTCACAAGCTAGCGTCTCGGAACCCTCCGGGCAGTATCGTTCGCTGCGTTTACTCAAGCTCTCGGTATCACAAGGTAACCAGAGTGCCTATGGACGGGCGTTCGACTCGGAGGTGGATTTTGGGTTCGGAGTTTTCCTCACGCCTTCGTGAAGTAGGCGTTGAGTGCGCGCTACTCGCCTGTCTTACGGAAGAGACCCCGCGGGCGGGCAAGATCATGCTGGGGCTCGGAGCGGAAGATTGGGTCGACGAACTCCGCAACCAGCGCGACCTGGTCGTCGAGTTGGACTTCGCAGAGGTCTTCGAGATGTTCCTTGCGGCGCCACGCAGCCCACTTCGCCTGGCCAATGGAGCCATAGCCTTCCAGGTGGGGCCCGACTGGTTCCAGAGTCACACCGCGGTACCGGGCGACGGCTTCGGCAGATCGTCGCAGCTCGCTTGGGTCAAAGCCTTGGCGGCAGAGCTGCACGATGTCGACGTAGTCGCGCCACCGGGTGCTGGTGATGCCGCGTTCCAGGATGGCGACGGCCTTCTCGGCGATCGTGGTCTCTGCCGCGTACCCCAAGAATTGCAAGGGCTCACCCAGTACCCGTTCGATAGTGACCCGTCGCGGGGCCGGAACGATCGGGTCGCCGGTGGAGACATCCCAAGCAGCGGTGCCCCTCCAAGGACCGATCGCTGCCTTCACGCGCACCCGGAAGCCGGGATAATCAACGGACTCTCGAATCTCCTGGACGCCGACGCTCCCGACGTCGAACGTAACCCCATCATCGGTTGGCACTGCAGCGAGTTGCGCCACAATCTTTCGGAGATGCTCTGGTGTGACATCGGTGCTGATCGCATTCGCGTCAACGTCCTTGGTTGGCCGCCGAACACCGTAGGCCGCGAGCAGAATGCCACCCTTGAGCACAAAGTCTTGGCCGTGCTCGGTACCGCTGAGACGGCCCAGAAACGATTCGAGCAGATGCCGAACCAGATACTCCTGGGTGGGGGCCGGGCCGCCAGTCCGGCTTGCCGTCGACCGCGCCTTAACTTGCAAGGACTTGAACACCTCCTCCCCCCGCGTCATGACAATGCCTCCAGGGCTCGGAGGACCGGCGCTTTCGCGCGGGGGAGTTGTAGAGCCATCTGCATCAGGTGGTTGGGCTTCCCGCCACGACGCAGCCACTCCTTGAGCGCATCGCGTGCGATCTCGTAGCCAAGGTGGCCGCGCAGGCGGAAGGCGTCGGCGATGCAGCGTTCGGGAGAGTAGATCCCGATCGACAGGTCGCTGCCCTCGATCGAGATCTCGTCGCGTCCGACGCCGAACGTGGCCGCATCGAACTGGTGCCAGGTGATCGCTTGCTCAGTGGCGGGGGAACGCGAGCCCCGGGGGATCGCGACGTCAAGCGTGTCGGGGATCACGTCAATCAAGTCATGGTGGGCGAGCGCCGAAGTGAGGCAGATCGTCGCGTCGGGTCGACGCGTGGCGGCCTCGATCAGGTTCCAGTCAGAGGCCGGTGCATCCGTGGGCAGGTAGATTCCGCGCGCTATTCGGGTGAGGTCGCCAGCGTTGGCGGCCCGGTAAAGACCGGCGCGCGACAACCCCGACCGGGTTGCGGTCGAAGGCGTGATGGGGGCCATGGTGCCACCTCCAGAAAGCGTGAGACGAAACGTCCATAGATAAGGTTAGCTGACTGCACTTCGTTCTACCATGGCCTAGCGTGCTCCCCGTGGAGATCACGTAAAACTCGCGTCAAACGCCCGTGACCGGCCTCAACCGCCCAAGCAGAATCGGAACGAGATGTCGCGCGTCCACGGACGCGTCACCAACGCCCCGACCACCCGACGTGGCGCGGCTGAGCGGGAAACAAAACTGGGGGCGACCCACAATCGGGCCGCCCCCAGCAAGTGCAAGCACGCTCAGCTGCTGAGCATCACCTGACCGCCCGTCACGGGCACGGCCTGACCGGTCTCGTACTCCTGCTCCACCAGGTAGTACACCGCCTTCATCACGTCGGCGCCGAACGTGCCGCGGCGCATCGGCACCTTCGACTCGTAGTGTCGGCGCACATCCTCGACGCTCTGCGCGCCCGGCACCTTCCCGGAGCGCCAGTACTGCACGAACAGGCCCTTCACCGGGTCCGACCACAGCGGCCCGTCGAGGAAGTTGCCCGGGCAGATCGCGTTGACCTTGATCCGGTAGTCCACCAGCTCCAGCGCGAAGCTCTGCACCAGCCCGATGCCGCCGAACTTGGATCCGGCGTAGGCGCCGTTGCGGTTCGATCCCTCCAGGCCCGACTTCGAGTTGATCTGGATGATGTCCGTCGACCACTCCGGCGCGAAGCGGTGCTGCTCGCGCAGAATCCGGCCCAAATGCTTCGTGACCAGGAAGAACGCCACATAGTTCACGTCCGTGGACAGCTCGAACTCGGCGAGCGACTGCTCCAGCACCGACCCGGCCCTAGCGATGCCCGCGTTGGAGACCACCAGGTCGAGGCCACCCGTCGTCTCGACGACGGTGCGGGCCATCTGCTCCACCGACTCCTCGTCGGCCACGTTCACCTTCACCGGGGTGGCGCGCTGACCCAGCTCGGCGGCCAACTTCTCGGCCCCGTCCAGGTTCAGGTCGGCGATGAACACCCACGCCCCCGACGCGTGCAGCGCCCGGACGATCTCCTCGCCGAAGCCCTGCGCACCGCCGGTGACCAGCGCCACCCGCCCGGCCACGACGCCCGAGCGCCGAACCGCCCAGCCGGCCTCCTTCAGCCGCGGATCGATGGCGTGCAGTGCGCCCGCGAGCACATCCGCCCGCACAACCTGCTCCTCGCCGTCGCCCGCCACCTTGATGATCGCGGGCAGCGTCAGGCCTTCCGGCAGCCCATCCTCGACGGTGAACGTCGCCGTCGGCTCGTCCTCGCTGGGCTCCACGATCACGGGCAGCCCGAATCGTTCGATCAACGCGCCGCGCAGCTGCGGCAACAACATGTTCATTTCGTCTCCAATTCCTCAACGAGTTCACCCACCGGCTCGCCCGCGACGATGCGTCGCCCGAGCGCGCCGTAGCGCGTCACGCGCTCCAGCAGCGGCCGATCCGCCAGCGGATTGTCCGCGCTCAACAGGCCCAGGCGGGGCTCCTGCGCCAGCACCTCGTGCGCCACCAACGCCCACGTCGACGTGTTGAGGTGCGCGAAGCGTTCCTCGCCCAGCTCCGGGCAGTTGAACTGCTGCCGGGGCTGGTTGATGTCCACGCCCGACACCTCCACCAGTCCGTGCTGCGCGCACAGCCCGGCCAGCCGCTTCAGCTGCTCGGCGGTGTTACGCGGCGGCATGTAGGTGATCGCCGGGAAGCCGAGCTCAGCCAGGAAGACGACCAGCTCGTCGAGGTACTCATCCTCGAACTTCTCCGCCTTCTTGTCGCCAGTGGGCGACGCGGTCACGTCGCCCAGGTAGGCGTAGCACGGGATCGCGCCCACGCTCTTCGCGAACGCGACGACGTCCGCCGCGTCGGGCAGCTCGCCGCCGTCGCACATCCGCTCCGGCTGGATGTAGAACCGGTCCAGGTACTCCGCCTTCAGCACGCCCAGCAGGTCGTAGGCGAGATACCGGTTATCCGCATCGGCGAGCGTGGCGCGCACCTTGTCGGCGAGGCGCAGCCCCATCCGCTCCAGCCCCATAACGAGGCTCTCGCCCCGGCCGAAGCCCTCGATCAGCGCGCCCGCCATCGCGAACAACAGGTGCCGCTCCGTGACCGTCCCGCCGTGCGCCAGCTGGGAGATGCCCAGCACGTCGCGATCGCAATCGACGGTGGGCGCGCCCACGGAGGCGAGGATCTCGTTCGCTGCGGCCGCCATCTTGCGGGTGCGCTCCACGCGCGCCGCCCGGATGGGCGCCAGGAACTCCTCGACGGCGGCGCGGCTGCGCGCGGGAATGCCCTGCACGGTCAGGTACGCCACCCCCTCCGAGTCTGGGTTGTTGAGCTTCACGCCGTCGAAGCGGGCGGTGCCGGCCGCGACCTCGGCCTTGGAGTGCAGCTTCGCGCGGCATTCGAAGCCCGTCACCACGCCCAGCCCGAGCAGCTCACCCGCGGCCCGCATCTCGGCTGCGGCCCCGATGGAGTCGTGATCCACGCTGCCCACCACCGTGAGCCCCGCCTGCCGCCCGCGGAGGCAGGCCATCGTCGGGGTGTAGGGGCTGAAGCTGTAGATGGTGTGGATGTGGTTGTTCGACTCCGTCGTGAACGGGGGCAGGTCGATGCCGCCTGCCACCAGTTCCGCCAGGGCCGCGACGCGCTCCTCCGTCGAGCGCGTCGCGTCGTTGAGCCCGGTCATCAGATGCCCAACCGGTTGCGCCGCAGCAGTTCGCCGTCGGTCTGGTTGGTGGTGGGCACGTGCCCCTCCAGCGGCAGGATGCGCTCGTGGATGGCGTCGATGATCCACTCCGGCTGCGGGAAGTATTCCTTCTCCAGCTCCGCCGCCGGGGTGATGGCGTTGCGGGAGCCGACGACCACCACCGGCGCGTCGAGGGAATCGAACGCGACCGCCTGGATGCGCGAGGCGATGTCGTGCAGGAAGGAGCCGCGGTCCACGGCGTCGGAGGTGAGCACCAGGCGCCCGGTCTTCTTCACCGACTCGATGACGAGGGCCAGGTCGAGCGGGTTGATGAAGCGCAGGTCGATCACCTCGACGCTCAGCCCGTACTCGGCGAGCTTGTCGGCGGTTTCGAGGGCGGTGTACACCGTCGGGCCGATGGCGGCGATGGTGAGGTCGCTGCCCTCGCGGCGCACCACCGGCTGGCCCTCCTCGATCTCGTAGTAGTCGGTGGGCACGCCGTCGGCGACGAACCGCTCCGGCATGTCGTAGAGCTTCTGCGACTCGAAGAACACCACCGGGTCGGTGCCGCGCAGCGCCAGGTTCATCATGCCCTTGGCGTCGTAGGGGCTCGCCGGGTAGTACACCTTGAGGCCGGGGATGTGCGCGACGATGGCCGCCCAGTCCTGCGAGTGCTGCGCGCCGTACTTGGAGCCCACGGACATGCGCATCACCAGCGGCATCTTCAACAGCCCGGCGCTCATCGCCTGCCACTTGGAGGCCTGGTTGAACACCTCGTCGCCGGAGCGGCCCAGGAAGTCGGTGTACATCAGCTCGACGACGGCGCGCCCGCCCGAGAGCGCGTAGCCCACGCCCGCGCCGATGATGGCGGCCTCGGAGATGGGCGAGTTGAACAGGCGGTGCCACGGCAGCAGCTCGGTGAGGCCACGGTAGACGGCGAACGCTCCGCCCCAGTCGCGGTTCTCCTCGCCCCAGGCGGCCATCGTCGGATCCTGGGCGAAGCGGTGCGCCACGGCCTCGAACAGGCCGTCGCGGTAGGCGTAGGCCTTCACCTTGGACACCGGCTTGCCGTTCGCGTCGAGGTGGAAGCGTTCCTTCTTCGCGAGTGCCTTCACGCGGGCGTTGTCCGCCAGCGGCTCCAGCAGCTCGGCCTCACGCTCCGGGTCGAAGCTAGCTACGTTTCCGTTCGAGAACATCACGGTCTCGATGAAGTCCATGTGGACGCGCGGCGACTCGTCCTCATCCTTGGTGGCGATGGCCACCACCTTCGCGAGCCGCTCGACGATGCGGGCCTCGATCTCGTCGACCTCGCCCTGGGTGAGCACCTTGTTCTCCACCAGATACTTGGCGTAGTTGGTGAGGCCGTCGTGGCGCTCCCACAGCTCCGTCTCCTCCTTGGTGCGGTAGCTGGAGGCGTCGGAGGGCGAATGCCCGGAGAAGCGGTAGGTGATGGTGTCGGTGAGCACCGGGCCGCGGCCGGATTCGAGGAGCTTACGCTTGCGCTCGACGGCGTCGGCGACGGCCAGCGGGTTGAGTCCGTCGACGCGCTCGGCGTGCATCGCCTCCGGGTTCACGCCCATGCCGACGCGCGCGAGGATGTCGTAGCCCATCGTCTCGCCGGAGGTCTGGCCGCCCATGCCGTAGAAGTTGTTGAAGAAGTTGAACCACACCGGCGGATTGCCGTTCACACCGTTGTCCCACAGGGTGCGGTACTGGTCCATGGCGGCCATCATCATGGCCTCCCACACCGGGCCGCAGCCCATCGAGGCGTCGCCGATGTTGGCGATGACGATGCCGGGCTTGCGGTTGATGAGCTTGAACAGCGCCGAGCCGGTGGCGACGGTGGCGGAGCCGCCGACGATGGCGTTGTTGGGCATGGAGCCGAACGGGGTGAAGAAGGCGTGCATGGAGCCGCCGAGGCCGCGGTTGAAGCCGGCCTTGCGGGCGAAGGTCTCCGCGACGGTGCCGTAGAAGATGAAGTTCTCGGCCAGCTCGGTGAGGTTGTCGTAGCCCACCTTCTCCGCGAAGGAGAGGGTCTCGCCGTCGAGGAAGCCCTTCATGACGGCCTGCAGCTCCGCCTCCTCATACTTGCGGGCGGCGGAGAAGCACTTCGCGAGGATCTCGCCGTGGCTGCGGTGCGAGCCGAAGATGAAGTCGTCAGGGCCGAGCTGCGACGCCTGACCCACCACCGCAGACTCCTGCCCGATGGAGAGGTGCGCGGGGCCGCGGTGATTGTATTCGACGCCCTGCCACGCGCCGGTCTTCTTGATCGAGTCCAGCATGGACTCGAACTGCCGGACGGCAACCATGTCGTGCAGGATGTCGATCAGCCCCTGGCGGCCGTACTTTTCGAGTTCCTTCTTGAAGTTGGGCTGGTACTGGTTCACCGGGATTTCCGGCGACTGGATGGTCGAAGGCTTGCGAACGTTAGCCGGGTCGACGATGAGCTTCTTGGTCATTGTTCCTTACTTTCCTGCTCAGGCCTGCACTGCCCAAGCTGCCTCTCGGATGAGTTCACTGACGGTGGGGTGCGGGATGACGACCTGACGCAGGTCGGTCACGTCCAGCTCGGTTTCGATGACGGAGGTGGCGCCCCAGATCATTTCCGACGCGTAGGGCGCCAGCACGTGCACGCCGAGCACCTGCTTCGTGTGCTTGTCTACGACGATCTTCGCCGCCGACGGCAGGCCGAGGCCTTCCTCCGCCACCAGCCGCCCGGACATGTAGCCCGGCACCGTGGCCGTCACCACGTCGCGCCCGGCCTGCTTGGCCGCCGCCTCGGTGAGGCCGACGCCGGCCGCCTCCGGGATGGAGTACACGGCCCACGGCACCGCGTGCCAGCGCATGATCTCGCCCCTGCGGTGCGCCTGCGGGTCAAGGATGTTGGCCACCGCCACCTCGCCCATGCGGTAGGCGGAGTGCGCGAGCAGGGAGCGGCCGGTCACGTCGCCGACGGCCCACACGTTGGGCAGGTTGGTGCGCATCCGGTCATCGACGACGATGCCGGAGCGCGTCATCTCCAAGCCGGAGGCCTCCGCGCCCCAGCCGGTGAGCGCGGCCTTGCGGCCCACCGCCATGAGCACGCAGTCCGCCTCCACGGATTCGGCCTTGCCGTCGGGGGTTTCGTAGTGTACGGTGCCGCCGTCGAGGCTGGTCACCTTGCAGCGCATCTTGAAATCGACGCCGCCCAGCGCCTTGCGCAGCATCGGGGCCAGCTCGGGATCCATGTTGGGGATGATTTCGGGCAGCATCTCGATCACGGTCACCTGGGAGCCGAGCGTCGAGAACAGGCTCGCGAACTCGATGCCGATCACGCCGCCGCCGATCACGACGAGCCGCTTCGGCTGCTCGGGGATCGCGAGCAGCCCGGTGGAGTCGACGAGCTTCGGGTTGTTCTCGGTGCCGGGGATGGGCGGCATGACCGGCACGGAGCCGGTGGCGAGAATCACGTGGTCGGCGGTGTAGCGCTTGCCGTCGACGGTGACCCGGCCGGGGCCGTCGAAGTGGCCGTAGCCCTTGACGACGGTGACGCCCGCCTTCTTCTCTGCCTGCCCGACGCCGCCGACGAGGGTGGAGACCACCTTCGACTTCCACTTCTGCAGCTTCGACCAGTCGAGGCTGACGTCGCCTGAGATGCCGAACTGCTCGCCGTGGCGGGCGTGGATGTAGTTCTTCGCCGCGGCGAGGAGCGTCTTCGTCGGGATGCAGCCGACGTTCAGGCAGGTGCCGCCCAGCGACTCCGCCTCGACGAGCAGCGTCTTCTTGCCCGCGTGGCCCAGCCGCTCGGCGGCGATGTAGCCGCCGGGGCCACCGCCCAGCACGATCACGTCAAAGTCAGTCATGGTTTTCCTCTCAGCCCAGGACCGTGAACTTGATGTTCTCGACGAAGCGGACCAGATCCTGCAGGTAGCGGGCCGCGTCGGCGCCGTCGATCACGCGGTGGTCGGCGGTCAGGGAGAAGCCGATGCGCTGCTCCACGCCCACCGAGCCGTCGGCCTTGATCGTGGCGCGCGGGAAGATCGCGTCCACGCCCAGGATCGCGGTCTGCGGGGCGTTTAGGATTGGGGTGAAGCTCTCGATGCCGAAGCCGCCCAGGTTTGACACGGTGAACGTGGCGCCGTTGAGGTCGTCGGGGCTGATGTTTCCTTCGATGGCCTGGCCGGCGAGTTCCTTGCTGCGCTCGGAGAACTCCCGCAGCGACAGCTTCGACGCGTCCCGCACCACCGGCACCAGCAGGCCGCGCGGGGTGTCGCACGCGAAGCCCATGTGCACCGTGGAGAACGTGGTGAGCACGCCGTCTTCGAGGTAGGAGTTGTGCACCGGGTGTTTGAGGGCCGCCTTCACCGCGGCGAAGCCGACGAGGTCGCCGATGGTGATCTTGTTGAGCCCCAGCGCCGGATCGGATTCCTTCAGCTTCTTGCGCATCTTCAGCAGGCCCGCGGCGTTCGCGGTGGTGGTGTAGGTGAGCTGCGCGGAACCGGCGAGCGACGCCATCATGCGATCGGCGATCACCTTGCGGATGCCCTTGAGCGGGGTCTTGGTGGCCTCCTCTGCCGCGGGCTGTGCGGCCTGTGCGGCCTGCGCTACCGCGGGCGCGGCGGCCTCGGCGGCACCCGCGACGGGAGCGGCCCCCGCCAGGTCGGCGGTGGAGATCCGCCCGCCCAACCCGGTGCCCGCCACGTCGGAGCCGACCCCGCCGGCACGCGCGGCCGCTGCGGTGGCCGCGCCCGAACGCACGGCCGCCACCACGTCGCGCTCGATCACGCGCCCGTGCGGGCCCGAGCCCTCGGTGATGGTGTCGATGTCCACGTGCTCGGCGCCGGCGAGAGCGCGGGCGCGGGGGCTGGACGCCCCGTTCGCGGCGGCCCGGGCGACGGGTGCCGCCGGGGCCTTCTCCTCGACGACGGCCTCCTCAGCCGCCGGGGCCTCGGCCGCGTCGCCGCCCCAGCCCGCTTCCTTGAGCGCGGGCATCGGGTCCTCGCCGGGCGCGCCGACGACGAGCAAGGGGTCCTTGACCGGCACGTCGTCGCCCTCCGCCCAGAGCAGCTTCAGCACGGTGCCGGCGACGGTGGACGGCACCTCCATCGCCGCCTTGTCGGTCTCGACGTCACACAGGGTGTCGTTTTCCTTGATCTCGTCTCCCTCTTTCACGAGCCAGGTCGTGATGAGGCAGCTTTCGACGCTGTTGCCCAGCGCCGGCATGACGACGACGGTTGCCATTGGCAGTCCTTCCTAGACGATGCGAACCTGAGTGTGTTCCTTGAGGGCTTCCGCGGCCTCCGCGTTCAACCCAGAGTCGGTGATGATGCCGCTGATGTCCCTCAGCGACAGGAAACTGACGAAACCGGCCGAGCCGAACTTCGATGAGTCCGCCACGAGCCAGGTTTCGTCGGCGCGTTCGCGCATGCTCGTCGCCACCGACGCCCCTTCGACGAAGCGGGTGGTGAGCCCCCGCTCCGGCGAGAAACCGTCGGTGCCGAGGAACGCGATTCGCGTGTTGAACTCGCGCACGGTGCGCTCCGCGATCGGGCCGACGAACGACTCCGATTCGCGGCGGAAGAGCCCGCCCGCGAGGATGATGTTGAGGCCCGGGTTCATCCGGGCGTTGGCGAACACCAGCGCCGAGTTGGTGACCACCTGGACGCCGGAGCGTTCGGTGAGGTAGCGCACAATGAGGGCTGCCGTCGTGCCCGCCTCGATCATGACGGTGTCGTCGTCGGCGATCATCGCGGCGGCCGCGGCGGCGATGCGCTGCTTTTCCTCGACGTTCACGCGCTCGCGCTGCATGATCGTCTTGTGGGTGAGCGGCAGCGCGCCGCCGCGGGTGCGAACCAGCATGCCCTGCTGCTCCAGCTTGCGCAGGTCGCCGCGGATGGTGACCTCGCTCACGCCGAGGTCCTGGGCGAGGTTGGCCACCGAGGCCGAGCCCTCGTCGGAGAGCACGGTGAGGATCGCGGAGGCCCGTTCCTGGTGCTCTGCGCTCATCGTGCCCTCCTTCCTGCGGCCAACAGACCTTTCGGTACGCTTTCGATTCACTTTCGATGGCATTGTGTCACGCCGGATTCCGCTTTCGGTGCGCACCCCGCCTTACTGCGCGGTGCCCCCGAGCAGCGCCGCCTCGGCCCGGTTGGTCCACACGCCGTCGGCCAGCTCGGCGGCGACGTGCGGCAGCCGCTCGGCCAGCTCGCCAAGCCGCAGGTACGGCAGGTCGGTCAGCGACGGGAACACCATGATCTTGCCGCCCGACGTGCGGTCCATGACCGCCTGGATGGCGTCGGGGAAGCCTGCCATGCCGGTGATAGCGTCGAGGGAGATGTGGGTGTCGATGATGCCGTCTTCGATCTTCTTCAGCACCGTGCGCATGTCCGAGACATCGGAGCCGGAGGTGCCGAACATGAACACCCGATTCGCGATGACGTGGTTCAGATCCAGCTCGTGCGGGTTGCCGACGGGGATGCCCGCGAACGCGTTCACGATCGCCCCCTCGCCCGCCAGCTCGACGAGCCCGGCGACGATCGCCGGCACCGGCACCATGCACGCGATGTACGTGAAGCCGGGGGTGAGCTGCTCGTCGGCGGTGTTGACGTAGCGCACCTCGACGCCGCGCTCCGCCGCGCGGGGGTCGACCAGGGTGCGCAGGTGGTTGAGGCGGTCGGTGCTGAGGTCGGTGGCCGTGATCTTCAGGCCCTCGCGCTCCAGGACGGCGTTTCGGATGGTGTGCATCGTGCCCATCGGGCCGGCCGCGCCGATGATGGCGATGTCGTTGCCGTCGCGCACCTCGCCCGTGGCGGGAATCCACGAGTAGCCGTCTTGCGCGTCGGAGCCGGTGGTGCCGCAGATGCGGATGAAGTCGTAGTGGATGCGGCCGACGTCGACGCTCACCTTGCGCTCGATGCGGCCGCCTGCCAGCACGAGGCAGAGCACGCCGCGCAGCGTGAGCTTGTCGAGGAGGGCCTCGATGGTGGCGGCGTCGGAGCCGAAGTAGACGATGTCGTCGAACACCCCGTCGGCCTCCGCGGCGCTGGCCGCGCGCACGATCTCCGTCGGCGCGTGCTCGGCGACGAGCGCGTCCACGGAACCCTCGCCGACGACGAGCAGGCGGCCGCCGTCGGCGACGTGTGCGCGCTCCTTCCAGGCGTAGGAGCCCTCGACGGTGGCCCAGGGCTCGATCAGGCCGATGGCCGCCGCGGACGGGCCCTCGGCGACGTGGATCAGGAACTGCTCGCCGTCGGGCGCCACCACGCAGCGCTCGTCAACGACGACGTACTCCTGGAGTGCGCCGTCGAAGTTGTAGCCGAAGGCGGCGTTGGAGTTTGCGGTGCGGATGTGCTTCCAGTCGGCCTGGACCAGCACGCGGTCGCCCACCTTGAAGTGCTTCACCTCGTCCCCTGCGACGACGACGCGCGCCACCGGCTCGTGGCCGGGCGTGACCGGCTGGGCGCCGGGGTGGTACGACGGGATGCCGGCGAGCGCCTCCGCGTCGAGGCCTCGCGTCACCTCCGTCTTGCGCGGGTGCTTGTCGAATGCGTGCAGCAGCTTGGTGTCAGAGAAGCAGATGCCGCAGGCCTCCACCTTGAGCAACATCTGGGTGGGGCCCACCGGGTCTACGGGCTTGGCCGGGTTCACGATGATTTCGTCAGCGCCGACGAACTGGATTGCGTGCTGCGTCGCAGGAATCTCACTCACTTTGGCTCCCTTCGTTGGTACCCCCATCATAGGCCGACGAAGCTCCATTCGGAAGGTTTTCGAAAGCAAATCGAAACCTAAGCGAAAATCAATCAGTTGCGTTGAGCGCTTGGCTGCGCGCACCTCGCCGCCCCAGGGCCCATCACTCTACTCCACACTCTACTCATCACTCTACAGTGATGTGATGAGTAGAGTGTGGAGTAGAGTGTGGAGTAAGACGCGGGAGGCAAGCGCTCATTCCTTGGCCAACCGGTACCGCTGCCTACGGCTGGTAGCAGGCTCGGTGCGCTCGATTCTGCCCTGCTCAAGCAACGACGAGATCGCCCTCCTTGCTCCGCTCAAGGTCAGTCCTGTCACCGCCGCGAGGTCCCGGCTCGTCGCGCTGTGGTGGCGCCTGAGGTGCTCCAGCATTCGCTCGGCCGACGACTGGCCCGCCATCCCAAGCTCCGCCGGTTGCAGCCGTCGACGTTCGAACGTCAGCGCGAACCGGGTGGGTGAATCCTCCGGCACGGGCGCGGGCAACAGCTCCCGCTCCAGCTGGTTCAAGATCTCCTGATAACCAGAACCCCGGTTCTCGGCGACGTAGCCACCGTCGGGGAAAGGTGTGACCTCCAGCAGCCTGGACAGATGCTCGTTGCGCGCACTAGACAACCCCTCCCTCCCCAAACTAGCGATGGTCACCGTGCCAAACAGACCGCCAGGGTTCAAGACCTCCAACCGATCCGCGTACATGTTCAACTGCACCTGGGTACCCCGCGCCAGCGGGGAATAGTCCCTGTGCATCAACGCGTTGGTGAGCGCCTCCCGAACCGCGACCGGCGGGTAGTCCGGCAAGTCAACCCTGTAGGCCCCCTTCATCACCCCAGCCGTACGCATGTTCCTGACCACCGCCGCCAACCCGTCGGCCACCAGCACCGGGATCGGGCCTGCCAGGGTCCCCGAGTCGACGAACCGCATCCCTGATTGGGCGGAGGCCTTGGTGGACCCAGGGTACACGGCATAGGTGAGCGTCAGCCTTGGGAAGAACTGCTGCGGGTACTCTCCCAGGCACATCAAACCGGCGATCGTGGGGCGGAGCACCCCCTTGTCGTCCAAGACGAGGACCCGGAGCCGACGCAGGGCTTCCTCGTCGGTCAGCTTCGCGAACAGCCGCGGATGCAGGCTGCGCTCCCGTCCGAGAACCTCTGCCACGAGCGTGGCGTCCAGGTCCCCCAAACCTGCCTCGGGTACCGGCTCAAGATCCCACTTTGGCTGGCCCTGGTTCTCCACCATCCGGTCAATCTCATACGCCGACAGTTTCCGGTCCCCGTCATGCGTGCGGATGAACGATCCTGCGTACTTACCCCGAGCCTTCAGGTAGCACGGCTTGTCCCTCGGTTCCAGCACGGGAACTTCCGCAATGACAATCTTGGCCCCCTCCGCCAAAGTGGCCACCTCGATATCGGCGCGGACGGGTGGGTGCAGGTCGTCGGCACAGCAGCGGGCCAGCGCATCTGCCACCTCGCGAGCTTTGAAGCCTTCCGCCGGAGTGAAGGTCCCGTCCTCCAGCCCCAGCAGCACAGTGCCGCCGTTGGTGTTCGAGAACGCCGATAGAGACTCCGCGATGCTTTTCGGCAGCCGTTCCACGCTCGCTTTAACCTCGATACGCTGGCCGTCCACCCCCGCCTGCCGCAAGCCAGACAGCATTTCGTCAAGCTCACTCTCTCGCACAGCTCCTCCGTTCTCCAGCTGTTCCCCGCGGCTCTTCTGCCACACTTCACTCTACACTCTATAGTGATGTGATAAGTAGAGTGATGAGTAGAGTGTGGGGCCCAAGGACGTAAACACCGTTGCCCCATCCCGCTTATCACCGACAGACGCGTAGCAAGGACAACTCTCATCCTCGCGTCAGTCCCACCAGCCCGCCCTGCGCCCAGCCGGCGCGCGAGCGGTTCTAGGATGGGCACGAACACAATGCGAGGGAGCACCACCGTGGAAATCATGTTCGACACCGCGAACCTGCAAGACATTGAGCGGCTCATGCCGATCTACCCGCTCGCGGGCGTCACCACCAACCCGTCAATCCTCAAGAAGGAAGGCAAGCTCGACTTCTACGCGCACTTCCGCCGCATCCGGGAAATCATCGGCACAGACCGCACCCTGCACGTGCAGGTGATCCGCCCAGACCTGCAGGGCATCCTCGACGACGCCCACCGCCTGCTCGACAACATCGACGAGCACGTCTACCCCAAGATTCCGCTCACCGAAGCGGGCCTGGCCGCGATGCGCATCCTCAAAGAGGAAGGCGTCAAGGTCACGGGCACCGCCCTCTACTCGAAAGCACAGGGCTTCCTGGCCATCGCTTCCGGAGTCGACTACATCGCCCCCTACTACAACCGGATGCAGTCGATCGACATCGACACCGTCAGCGTGATCAACTCGCTCGCGCAGTTCATCCGCCGCACCGATTCGACGACGAAGGTGCTGGCCGCCAGCTTCAAGAACGTTCGCCAGGTCACCCACGCGATGGAGTCGGGCGCCCACGCAATCACCGTCACGCCGAAGCTGCTGCGCCAAGCCCTCGGGACGCCGACGATCACGAGCGCTGTCGATGTCTTCCTCGACGACTGGCGCGAAATCTACGGCACCGACCACCTGCCCGAGCGCTGACGGTCGCGCCCGGCAGCGGCAAGCCGCAGCCTTGCTGGGCCTCGGCCCGCCGCACCGGCGGAACTACCGCACCGGCAGAGTTTGGGAGATAGGTCCTAGCCCGCGACGAGCCGCACCGCTCCCGCGGCCAGCATGCTGGCGCAGCCCACGACGAGCGCGCCCGCCACGTCGGGCGCGAAGCGCAGGAGCCACGGCCACGGGGCGCCCGCCGCGCGCCGCAGCCCGACGAGCAGACAAATCGGCAGCAACGCGTGATAGGCCACCGCCACCGCGACACCACCCGGCACGAGCCCGACCCAGCCCAACCCGGACAGCGCCAGGAAAGCCGCGCACCCGCCGTTGACGGCCGCCTGCCGCAGGCGAGCCCCAGAGCGGCTGGCCGGGGGCGCGGACTCGTCGCCCAGCAGCAGCCGGATCACCCCCTCCGCGCACTCCTCCATCAGCGGAGTCGCGACGAAGAAGTCACAGATGTTGGCGAGCAAGACGAAGCCCAGCCCGGCCTCGGGCAACAAAACGAAGACGCTCGTGCCGCCGGGCACCTTCCCGACGTGCAGGTGCACCCGCTGCCCCCGGCAGCGCTTGCGAACCCAGCCCAGGCCGTACTCCCCGCGGTCGCCGAGCGGCCCAGCGACGGCGGGGCTGCCGTCGGCGGGCACCACATCGTTCAGCATCCGCTCCACCGAGTCGGCGGCCAGCAGGCGCCGGTCGCCCGCCAGCCCGCCGCGCAGCAGCATGGTCAGGTAGCGCCCCGCGTCCTGCGCGGTGGCGACGACCGCGCCCGAGGCGCCCTGAACCCAGGACCTCGGGCCCGCGTCGAAGGGTTTGCGCCTGAGCCGCAGGCCGAACAGCGACGAGTAGCCGGGCGCCACCGGCCGGCGCGGAGGGCACCAGCTCCGTGTCATGCGAAGCGGTCGCAAAACCCGCTCGGTGAACAGCGTCGCATAATCCCGGCCGGCGGCCTCGGCCAGCGCGGCGCCCAGCAGGTTGTAGTTCTGATTGGCGTAGCGGAACGAGCCGCTGCGGGTCCGCGACAGCCGGGCCGGGCGGGCGTCGGAGGTGAGCCCGCTGACGTGCCGGGCCAGATCCAGCAAGGTGGTCTCCGGGGGCAGGTTGACATCCGGCAGGTGGCGACGCACGGAATCGTCGAGCGCCACGCGGCCCTCCTCGACCAGCAGCATGAGGAGCGTGGCCGCCAGCGACTTACTCGTCGAGCCCAGCGTCACCGGGTCGTGCGCCGTCAGATCGCCGTGCTCGACGGTGACCCGCGTCCCAGCACAATCCACCACGTGCAGCACCGCGCCCGGCACCCCGGCCGACGCGAACGCCGCCCGCACGAAACTCTCCAGCTTCTCCCCGTCCATCCGTGTCACTCTCGCCCGGGGCCGAGCGGCGCCCTGCGAAACAGCGGCGACGCGCTCCACGTCCCAGAGCTCCCGCCCGGGGCCGCCTGCTGTCCGGGGGCGCGCACGCCGATCGTGAGCAGCAGGTTCGCGTAGATGCGGGCCTCGCCGGTCGCGATCACGACGGCCACGTCGTCGGCGCTGGCGGCCTTGTAGTAGTCCCAGCGCTTGATCTCCTCGAACTCGGTGTCCGGCAGCGCGGCCCGGTACTCGTCGTGAATCTCGATCTTGTCCGGCCGGTGCTGCGGCAGCGCGTCGTCGGCGGGCACCATGATGGCGGCCTTCTCGATGGGCACCGTGTGCTTCACCACCTCAAGCACATCCGTGGCGTTGATGAGCCCGGGCGCGAGGTTCAGGAAGATCACCGTCGAGCGGGGATTGGCGAGAGTCTCATGCGGGTAATTCGAATCCGCGATCAGAATCTTGGCCCCGTGCCCGGCGCCGGCGATGGCGCGCAGCAGCGGCGGATGGATCATGGGTCCGAAGATCATTGGTTGTTCCTTTCCTTAGGCGCTTTCTCGAATAATCAGCTCCGGCTCCAGCAGGAGCTGCTGGGGTTCCCCGCCGTCCAGCAGCGCGTCGATGCACTCGACGGCCCGCTCCCCCACCTGTAGGAACGGCTGCCGCACCGTGGTGAGCGGCGGCTGGTAGGCGTCGGCGGCCGACGTGTTGTCGACGCCGATGACCGCCACATCGTCGGGCACCCGACGCCCGACGCGCTGACAGTGGCTCAGGTAGCCGAGGGCCAGGTGGTCGTTGCCCGCGAACACGCCGTCGACGTAATCCGGCAGCTGCGGGCCGAGCCGCGACGCCGCCACCGCCTCCCACGAGTCCGCGTGGAACACCTCGTAGTCCAAGCCTAGCTCCGCCGCGCTGGCCACGAACCCCTCCAGGCGCAGTCGCGCGTCGGACCAGTCCTGCGGGCCCGCGATGTGTGCCAGCCGCTTCGCCCCCCGCTCGGCGAGCCGCCGCACCGCCAGCTGCGCGCTGGCCAGTTGATCAATGGCGACGCTCGACACCCGCTCCGGCAGGCCGTCCGTACGTCCCACATACACCACCGGTACCCGCTCCGCGATGGCTGTCAGCCAGGAGACGTCCTCGCTGGCGCCGCCCAGCACGATCACGCCGTCGGCCGTCACCGGGACGATGGTCTCCGGGTCGGTGTGCTCGCGCGCCACCGACGTCGACGTGGCGAGGCCCCGCTTGGCCAGCGCCTCGCAAATGGCAACGAAAGTCCTGGTCGTGCCGTGAAAGAGCGTCGCGGCGACGACGACGTGCACCGCGCCGATCCGGCCCGCCGACAGCGAGCGGGCGGCCAGGTTCGGTCGATAGCCAAGCTCCTCGACGGCGGCCAGCACGCGCTTGCGCGTGTCCTCCGCCACCCCGGCCGTGTTGCGCACCACACGCGACACGGTCTGAGCCGACACCCCCGCGATTTCCGCCACATCATGCAGCTTCACTCTGTCCTTGGCTCCCGGAGCCTGGCTACGCGTCCTACCCATGACGAGCTTCAAACCTCCGTGTCTTGGCTGTCCGGGCGATCACCGCGTTTCGGCTGATCGCTTCCAGAACCCCCATCGTCTCAAACTGCGCCAGCAGCGAGCCCAGCACCGACGCTTCCGCGGGCCCGGCGAGCACCGGCACCCCGGTCGCGTCCGCCGTCAGCTGGCACAGCAGCGCGTTGCGCGAGCCGCCGCTCACGACACTCAGCTGCTTGGGCTCCGTGCCGGTCAGGCGGGCGAGGTCGGCCAGGCCGCGCGCGTAGCGGGCCGCGAGGGACTCGCAGATCAGCCGCACGATCTCGCCTGGGGTCAGCCCCTGCACCCCCAGCGCGCCCTCGATGCGCTGCATCATGTGCCCCGGCGCCGCGAACTCGGGATCGTCCACGTCGATGACCCGGCCCAGGCTGGGCGCGCGCTCCGCGGCCGCCACCAGTTCGACGATGTCGCTCTCCGCGCCTTCGGCCGCCCACTGCCGCTGGCACTCCTGCAGAATCCACAGGCCGGTGATGTTGAACAGGGGGCGCACCCCGACGTCGGCGCGGGCCTCGTTGGTGATGCCCAGCCTGCGGGCCTCGTCGCTAAGCAGCGGCTCGTCGCGCAGCACGCCCAACACCGACCACGACCCGGAGCTCAGGAAGTAAGCGTCCTCGTCGGCCGCGCGCTGCAGCGCGTGCACGGCGGCCGCGGAGTCGTGGGCGCCTGCGCGCACCACCGTCAGCTGCTCCAGGCCGGGCACGGTGCACGGCCCCGCGACGGTGTGCTCAACCGTCAGCTCGCCCACCCAGCTGCGTGGGATGTCGAGCGCGTCGAACACCTCCTCCGCCCACTCGGCCCCGCCCGGGCGGGTGAGCCCGCCGGTGGAAGCGATCGAGCGCGACCAGCCGTACACGCCGGTGAGCAGGTAGGTGAAGTAGTCGGGCAGGAAGAGGATGCGGGCCGTCCGTGCGGCCACCTCCGGCTCCTCCTGCATGAAGGCGAACATCTGGTTCGCGGTGTTGATCGTGGCGGGAGCGATCCCCGTGGCGGCCCACGCCGCCTCGTCGCTCAACCGCTCGCGGAAGGCTTCCAGGGTGCGGGTGGTGCGCTCGTCGCGGTACGCGCGCGGCTCGACCAGCAGCTGCCCCGACTCGTCGAGCGCCGCCCAGTCCACGCCCCAGGTGTCGACGGCCACGCTGGCGGCGTCCGGGAACTGCGCCACCGCCTTAGCCAGGCCGGTTTTCACCTCGCGCCACATCACGTCGGTGTCCCAGATCAGGTAGCGCCCGCTGGGGCGCGCCTCGTGCTGGAACCGATACACCTCCACCTGCTCCACGTGGTCGCCGACGAGGGTACCGGCAATGATCCGCCCCGACGATGAGCCGAGATCCACGGCAAGGGCAGTTCGAGTCATGCTTACCTTCCTGACTTCGCTTGTATTGGGGCGGGTGGGGCCCCGAAGGACCCCACCCGAGCAGCCAATTTACTGGTAGAGCGGGCCGAACTGGGCGCAGGCGCGGTAGTCTGCGCCCTCCAGGTCGGCGGTGCCGAAACCGAGCCAGTTCTTCGGGCGGAAGATCTGCTCTGTGGGCACATTGTGCATGTTGACGGGGATGCGCAGCATCGACGCCAGCGTGATGAGGCGGGCACCGATGTGGCCATAGGTGATCGCGCCGTGGTTGGCGCCCCAGGCGTTCATCACGTCGTACACGCTCGTGAACGCTCCCTCACCGGTCAGGTTCGGCACGAACCAGGTGGTCGGCCACGCGCGATCGGTGCGGTTCTCGATGATGGTGGCCACCTCGTCGGGCAGCTCGACGCTCCAGCCCTCCGCGATCTGGATGACCGGACCGAGGCCGTCGACCAGGTTGATACGGCACATCGTCACAGGCACCTCGCCCTGCGAGCGGAAGTGCGTCGAGAAACCGCCGCCCGGGAAGTACTCGTAGGTGGCGGGGTGGAACGTCGTCGCGTCCAGCGCGGCCTGGCAGTCCTCGTCGGTGAGTTCCCACCACGGCTTGATGACGTGCTCGCCGTCCTGCTTGGCCGCGAAGGTGCCGTCGAGGGTGGTGGATCCGGAGTTGCGCAGGTCGAGGAAACCGCCCGCGAGCTTGCCCTCCAGCTTATGGCCGGTAACGCGCTCCACCGATTCCGGGCTCCAGTAGGTGCGCACGTCGGAGAAGATCTGCGCCCGGTTGGTGAGCAGGTAGTTGAACAGCATCGACGCGCCGTTGAGGGCATCGTTCTCGGTGGCGAGAATGTAGGGGGCGCGCTTGCCGTTCCAGTCGAACTGCGTGTTGAGCACAGTCTCCATCACGTCACCGTTGGGCAGGCCGTCGGTCCACTGCCGCTGGCCCTGGAAGCCGCCCGCGAGGGCGCCGTGGCCCAGCGCCTCCTCACCCCAGCCCGCCTCGGCGAGCTTCGGGTTGCCGACCATGAGGTCACGGCCGATCAGCGTCATCTTCGTGACGAACTGCCACCACTCCTCGTGCAGCTCAGGATGCTGGTTGTGCTCGGGGTTGAAGTCGTCACCCTGGGTGAAGTTCTCCCGAATCCACTTGTAGGCGACCTCGTACTCCTCCTCGTCGTAGATCTTGTGCGCGATGCGGCGGGTGAACTCGGTCATGTCGATGTACTCGTTGCGCATGCCGAGGTACTTGCCCCAGAACTCGTCCTTCACGACGGAGCCGGCAATGCCCATCGAGACCGCACCCATCGACAGGTAGGACTGGCCGCGCATCTGCGCAACCGCGAGGCCGCAGACGGCGTAGTCGAGCAGGCGGCCGCGTACATCGTCGGGGATGGTCTCGTCGTCGGCGTCCTGCACATCGCGGCCGTAGATGCCGAACGCGGGGATGCCCAGCTGCGCATGTCCGGCGAGCGCGGCAGCGAGGTAGACCGCGCCGGGACGCTCGGAGCCGTTGAAGCCCCAAATCGCGTGCGGCATGGTGCGGTCCATGTCGACGGTTTCGGTGCCGTAGCACCAGCAGGGGGTCACCGAGAGCGTGAGGCCGACGTTGTTGGCACGGAACTTCTTCGCGGTCGCCTGTGCTTCGGCAACACCGCCGATTGTGGTGTCAGCGATCACGCACTGGACAGGGCTGCCGTCGGGGTAACGTAGCTCCGCCTCGTACAGCGCGGCCACTCGCTTGGCCATGTTCATCGTCTGGTCTTCGAGGCTTTCGCGCACGCCACGGCGACGACCGTCGATGATGGGGCGAATGCCGATCTTCGGGTAGTTAGACACGTCGTTGTTCCTTCTAGGGTTGATGTTTTCGTCGGCCGCACGGCCAGCGGTGAATGGGCGAGGGCGCCCGCCCCTTGTGGAGACGGGCGCCCTCTTGAGATATGCGAGTGGGCCCAGGCTCACTCGTACAGGTTGGCCTTGATCTCAGGGGATTCGATGTTGGACTTGTCGTACCAAGCGAACCCGGAGTCGATGTTCTTAGGCAGGCTGTCGCCGTTGATGGCCTTGACCGCAGCGATCACGGTCTCGCAGCCGATCTTGATGGGCGACTGGGTGACGGCGCCGGCCTGCTTGCCTTCCTTGATGGCCTTGATCTGGATGGCTCCGGAGTCGAAGCCGACGACCTTCAGGCCTTCCTTGTTGACCTCGGTGGCGGCCTGCACGGCACCGGTGGCGGAAGCCTCGTTGGTGCCGTAGATGCCGACGATGTCGGAGTTGGACTGGATCAACGACTTGGCCGCACCAGTGGCCTCCTCAACGCTGCCCGCCACCAGGTGCGGGAGCAGCTTGATGTCGGGGGCGTTCTGCTTCACGTACTCCTGGAAGCCCTCACAGCGCTGCTTGCCGGTCTGGCTGGTGACGTCATGGCAGACGAGACCGACGGTGCCCTTGCCGCCAACCAGTTCAACCATGTGCTTCGCGGCTTCAGCGGCAGCGGCCTTGTTGTCGGTCGAGACGGTGGTGAGGGGGTCGTCGGAGTCCACGCCGGAGTCGAAGGCGATGAGCGGGATCTTCTTCTCCGAGATCTGCTTCAGCGTGTCCGAGGCGGCCTTGGTATCGAGCGCGGCGAAGCCGATGGCGGCGGGGCCGGTCTTGACGGCGGTCTCCAGCTGATCGATCTGGATGGCGACGTCCTTCTCGCTCGGGGGGCCAACGAACTCGACCTTGTAGCCCAGGTCCTTGCCCGCGGCCTCGGCGCCCTCCTTAACGGCCTGCCAGAAGCGGTGCTGGAAGCCCTTCGACACCAGGTAGACGGTCTTTGATCCGTCGCCCTTCTTGATGTCGCTGGGCGTGCCGCAGGACACGCCGCCGGCGGCTTCGGAGCTCTCGGAGCTCTTGGAGGCGCTGCTGTCGGCGGAGGCTGCGGAGCTGGTGTCGCTCTTGGGGCCCGCCGGGGTGGAGGTGGAGCAGGCCGTCAGTCCGAGGGCCAGGATCGCCGGCACGGCCAGCAACTTGGTGGCGAGACGCATGTCTTTCCTTTCGTTATCGAGGGCTTCGGTGCCCTCCGGTTTGAGGGCGTTGCGCCCTTGGGGGTTATTCAGTTGTGGTTGCCGGACTAGACGGCTGCTGCACGCTTGCGGCGTACGTTGTCGGCGAAGACCGCAGCCAGGACGATGACGCCGATGACCACGAACTGCCAAGACTGGTTCACCTGCATCATCTGCAGGCCCGTGAGGAGGGTCTTCATAAGGAGGGCACCGACGAAGGTGCCGACGATGTTGGCACGGCCACCCGCGAGCGAGGTGCCGCCGATAACCACGGCTGCGATCACGTCGAGTTCCAGGCCCAGGCCCTCAGCGGGCTGCACGACGGCGGTGCGGGCCGCGTAGACGATGGCGCCCATCGCCATGAACAGGCCTGCGGTGGCGTAGATGCCGATCTTCCAGGCCTTGACGTTGACGCCGGACAGCCGGGTGGCTTCCTCGTTGGAGCCGATGGCGAGCGCATAGCGGCCGAGGAGGGTTTTGTTGAGCAGAACCGCCGCGATGACCGTGAGAATCAGGAAGATGAGGGCCGCGTTGGGGATGCCGGGGATGAGTTTCGACGTCGACAGGACCTTGAAGTCGGGGTTCTGGATCTGCATCGGCTTGGTGTCGGAGATGACCAGCGCCAGGCCGCGGGCGACCATCATCATGCCCAGCGTCGCGATGAACGGCGGCAGCCCGAGCACGGAGATGTTGAAGCCGTTGAGCGCGCCCACCAGGCCGCCAAACAGCACGGCCAGCAGCAGGCCGAGGCCAAGCGGTAGGTTCAGGAAATCGCCGCCCAGGAGGAACGCGGTCATCACCGCGGCCAGGGAGAGGCCGGTGCCCACGGAGAGGTCAATGCCGCCCGTGGCGATCACAAAGGTAGCGCCCAGCGCCATGATGCCGATCGGGGCCGAGCGCAACAGGATGTCGGGCAGGATGGTCGGGTCGCTGAATCCCGGAGCCGCGAGCATGAAGAAGATGTAGATGACGATCAGCGCAGCGAAAACGAACACTTGCTGAAGCGATGACTTCAGGAACTGGACCATGTCCACTTTTTTGTACTCGGTCGTGCGCGCGGCGGCAGTGGTGCTCACGCTGCTTCTCCAATCAGTTGCGCCTTGCCAACGGTGGCAAGTTCCATGATGTTCTCCTGGGTGGCTTCCTCGTTGTCGAGGACTCCGGTGATGTGGCCGTGGGCCATGACGGCGATGCGGTGACTCATCCGCAGCACCTCCGGCAGCTCGGAGGAGATCATGATGATCGCCTTGCCCTCGCCGCAGAGCTGCTCCAGCAGCTCGTAGATCTCTTCTTTGGCGCCGACGTCAATGCCGCGCGTCGGCTCGTCGAAGATCAGAATGTCGCAGTTGCGGATCAGCCACTTAGCAATGACCACCTTCTGCTGGTTGCCGCCGGACAGCTTGCCGAGGAGCTGATTGACCGAAGGGGTTTTGACTCGCAGTTTCTTGGCGTACTCCTGCCCGACGGTGCGGATCTTTCCGTCGAGGATGAAGCCGCCAATGTTGAAGTCACGCATGGCGGCCATCACCGCGTTCTGCTTGATGTCCTGCTGCAACAGCAGGCCGAACTGCTTGCGGTCCTCGGAAAGGTAGCCGATGCCCTTGCGCACGGCGTCGGCAGCGGTGCGGATGTTGACCTTCTCGCCGTGGATCCAGATGTCACCCTTGGTGCGGGGGTCGGCTCCGAAGATGCAGCGGGCTACTTCCGTACGGCCCGCACCCATGAGGCCAGCGAATCCCAGGATTTCACCCTTTCGCACTTCGAAGCTCACATCGTGCAGCAGCTTCTTGGTGCTGAGCCCCTCGACGCGGATGGCCACCTCGTCGCTCGTGGGCTTGGTGCGGGGGCGGGCGTCGGCGGACACCTCGCGGCCCACCATCATCGAGACGATCTGGCGCATCTCGACTTCCTTGGTGTTGACGGTGCCGATGTACTGGCCGTCGCGCAGCACGGAGACCCGATCGGTGATCTCCTCGATCTCCGGCATACGGTGGGAGATGTAGATGAGGCCGGTGTCGGGCTTAACGAAATCGCGGATCATCTCAAACAGCGCCTCGGTCTCCGCGACGGTGAGCGCGGCCGTCGGCTCGTCCATCACGAGGATCCGGGAGTTGTACGACAGCGCACGCGCGATCTCCACCATCTGCTGGCGGGCCACCGAGAGGTTACCGACGAGCGCCTTGGGGTTGAGGTTCATGCCGAGCCGATCAAACAACTCACCGGCCATCTGATTGAGCTTGCGGTCGTTGATCACGCCGCCCGAGTGGCTGCCCGGCCGCCCCAGGTAGAGATTCTGCGCCACAGTCAGATCGTTGACCAGGTTCAGCTCCTGGTGAATGATCGACAGGCCCAGCTCACGGGCGTGATTCACGTTGTTCACCTTGACGTGCTTGCCCTCCAGCCAGATCTCAGCCCCGGGGTCCGGGGTGTAGATACCGGTGAGCACCTTCATCAGAGTGGATTTGCCCGCGCCGTTCTCGCCGCATAGGCCGAGGACTTCTCCTCCGAAAAGATCTATGTTGACGTTTTGCAACGCCTTCACGCCTGGGAACGTCTTGGAGACGT
Organism: Tessaracoccus sp. OH4464_COT-324; assembly: GCF_003932855.1. Taxonomy (GTDB): domain Bacteria; phylum Actinomycetota; class Actinomycetes; order Propionibacteriales; family Propionibacteriaceae; genus Arachnia. The sequence goes on from NZ_RQYZ01000003.1 coordinate 99,311, forward strand.
TCTTGAGTTCTAGTAGCTTCGCCACGTGCACTCCTTCGTAACACGGCAATCAACCTCGATCGCTCATTGTTAACGCTAGCATAAGCGGCCGCCGGCGCAACACCCTCACCGTGATTGTGATTTTACCGTGACCTGCGAGCCGCGCCGGGCGCTAGGCCGCCAACGGACCCAAGTAACATCTGACTCATGCAACACCCCTGGCAAGCACTCGCTTTGGCCGCGCTCCTCGCGCTCACCGGCTGCACAGCCGACGCCACAGTCGGCGCGCCCTCCCCAACCCAGCAGGCACCCCAGCAAGCAGCCGAGAACGTCACCTACATCGACGTACGCACCCCCGAGGAGTACCGGCAGGGACACGTAGAGGGTGCCCTCAACTTGGACATTCAGCAGGAAGGGTTCATAGACGAACTCGGCAAGCTCGATAAGGGCCGCAAGTACCTCGTCTACTGCCGCTCGGGCAACCGCTCCGAACAAGCCGTCGAGATCATGCGAGGGCTGGGGTTCACCGACGTCGCCAACGCCGGCGCCTACGAAACCCTCCGAAATCGGTGAGGCCAGCCCCGCTCCACGCTTGCACCTGACACGGTGTCAGCATGTGGACTAGCGACATGGACCAAGCAAATGCCCACCTACTGCGCATCGGACTGTTCTCGAAACTGAGTTCGATCAGCGTGCGGATGCTGCGCCACTACCAGTCAAACGGGATCCTCATCCCAGCCGCAGTCGACCCCTTCACAGGCCACCGCTACTACGAAGCGGGCCAACTCGTTACCGCGCACTGGGTCGTCCTGCTGCGCGACGCGGGACTGCCCGTCGCTGAGATTGCCCAGGCGATGCGCCACGCCGACGACCCGGCCGAGCTGCGCCGAATCCTGGCCCAGCACCGCCAACGGATCGAGCGCGAACACGAACGCCTGGCGGGCATCAGCAAGGCCCTGGACAGAATCGACTCCCACCTGGAAAGGTCCACCATGACAACTGACATCCGCATCCAAGAATTCCCCACGATGACTGTCGCCTCCTTGCGGCGCGTCCTGCCCAGCTACCAAGACGAAGGCCAGCTCTGGCAAGAGCTTTCCGAGTGCCTCTCCGCAGCCGACCTGGAGATGCCCGGCCACGCCTCGCTGGGCGGCGCCACCTTTTGGGACTCCGAGCACCGTGAAACCGATGTCGACGTCGAGGTGTGGGTGCAGGTTCCCGAGCCCTTCCCATCCGCGGGGCCGCTCACCTGTCGCGAGATGCCCGCCTGCCGCGCCGTCGTCGGCACACTGCACGGCAGCTACGACGGAATGCCGGAGGTGACCCTGGCCATCGGCGCATACCTGGGCGCTCACCAGCTGGAGACCGGGCCCATGTTCAACATCTACCGGGTCAGCCCGGCACAGGATCCCAACCCCGCCAACTGGGTGACCGACGTGTGTTTCCCCATCACTGGGTAACCGACGGGCGGCTGCCTGTGAGCGGCCGGGGCGGGCCTGACAAGACGAAAAGCCCCCCGAAGCGTTAAGGTAGGGCGATATACGCAATTTAAACTGCGCATATTGTCTCACTTAACCTAGGGAAAGGTACCTGATGCGTGCGACTCGACTCGTCGCGTCGTTGGCGGGCCTGACGTTGGCGTTCTCGGGCGGTTTGCTACTGCCCGCCCACGCCGACGAAACGCCGACACCCGACGCCCCGCCTGCTCCGGCAGCCGACCTCAACACCGAACAGAGCGTCCTGGTGATGCTAAAGCAGCAGCCAACCGGCAAAGGCGACGAAGCATCCGGCCTAGCCGCCGTGGAGCGTGTCCTAGGACGCTGGGCCGACAAGGAGGGCTTCCAACTGCAGCGCAAGTTCGGCTCACTCGTCAACGGTTTCTCCGCCACGCTGCCTTCCGGACTCGCCACCGAGCTCGCACTCGACCCAGACGTCGAGAGCGTGACCTCGCTCACCGTCTTCGACCACGCCATGGCCTCCGCCGGAGAAGCAACAAAGAGCGTGACCGCACGCCAGAACCTCGGCGTCGACGGGGCAGGAATGTTGGTATCCGTCATCGACTCCGGCCTCGACACGTCGCACCAAGACATGCGCCTCGACCAAGGCGTGCCGAAAAAGATGGCACCGCGCTCCGACCAGTTCACCGACAAGGTGCCCTACGGCTGGAACTACGCCGACGACAACGGCACCATCATCGACACCACGAAGAGCATGCACGGAATGCATGTGGCCGGCATTATCGGCGCCAACGCAGCACCCGATGCCGACTTCGCCACCGACGGCCGAATCGATGGCATCGCGCCCAACGCCCAGCTGCTCGCGATGAAGGTATTCTCCAACGACCCCAACCGACCCGGCGCGCAAGAGGACAACCTGATCGCCGCCATTGAGGACTCCGTGGAGCTGGGCTCGGACGTCATCAACATCTCCATCGGATCCGCCAACGGCACCACCCAGAACGCCGTCGGTGTCGGCCGCGCCATCGCCAATGCGCAGCGCGCTGGCGTGCAGGTAGTCGTCGCCGCGGGCAACTCCGGGCTCAACTTCTCCCCGCTCGGCGAAACCGGCGACTTCAGCCCGATGATTGACGACGGCACGCTCTACACCCCCGCCAGCATCGGCGAGGCCCTGGCTGTGGCGTCCATCAACAACTCGCACACCCTCGCCCCCCTGGCGATCGCCACTGCGGGCACCGAGGTGATCCACTTTGGCTACCAGCGGCAGCGCGGCACCCTCGACGACCAGGAACACAAGCTCGTCGACGGCGGACTCGGCCGCCCAGGCGAAATCGGCGACAATGCGCGTGACGCCTACGTTCTGGTGGGCCGTGGCGAAGCAGACTTCCGCGACATGTTCCGCGCCGCCGAGGACAAAGGCGCCAAGGGGGTGATCGTCTACAACAGCGCCCACGGCGGAGAAATGTTCGACACTATGGCGGGCATCGAATGGTCCAAAATCGTCGGCATCTTCATCTACCACAAGGCAGGCGTCCAGCTGAAGGAAAAGATCAACGCCAACGGCGGTTCCATTCAGGTACGGTTCACCAACAAGAACACCACCGTCACTCTGGGCGAGGACCCGCTGGAGCCCTCAGCATTCACCTCGTGGGGTTCCTCCCCCGAACTCGACTTCAAGCCGCAGCTTTCAGGAATCGGCGGCAGCGTCTACTCCACGGTCAACGCCAACCAGTACGCCTCGATGAGCGGAACCTCCATGGCCTCGCCGCACGTCGCTGGCGCATTCGCCCTGGGCCTGCAAAAGTACAAGAAGGACTTCCCCAGCCTCAGCAGCGGTGAGCGCAACGCCCAGCTACGCGTCGCGCTGGCCAACACCGCCCTCATCCTGGAAAGCCGGGGCGTGCCCCACGCGCCGCGCCAGATCGGTGCCGGACTCATCCAAACCGAGGACGCGTTGAAATCCAAGGTCTTCGCCACCGTCGACGGCGAGCCGCACGTCGCGCTACGCGAGGTGCGTGAGGCCCGCACTTTCACCGTCACCCTCACCAACAAGGATTCCCGAGCCCACACCTTCACCACCAGCAGCACCTGTGTGCTGTCAGAGTCACAGGCCCGATGGGGTAACGACACCAGCTGCAACAGCAAGGAATCCATCAAGGCGTCTGCGGAAAGCGTTACCGTGCCGGCGGGCGGCACCTCGACCGTCACCTTCACCCTCACCCCGGAAAGCGGCAAAGACCACTGGGTGCAGGGCTGGGTGAAGTTCACCTCGACAGACCAGGCCGCGCAGCCGTCGCTCTCCCTGCCCTACCTCGGCTTCGCAGGCGACTGGAACGCCGAGCCCATCATCGACTACCCCGAGGAGACCGGTAAGGAGCGCATCGCGAAGGACATCATCTACGAGCCCGCGAACATCACCCGCCTGCATACCGTCTTCGACTCCGGCGTCTACCCCGAATCTCCCTGGTTCTCCCCCAACGGGGATAACACCATGGACCGCATCTTCCCGCAGCTGATGCTGCTGCGCTCCCCCCGTGAGGTGCAGTACGAGATCGTCAAGGGTGACCAAGTGGTGCAACAGCTCGGCAAGGAGCGCGACCTACGTCGTCTCACCTTCGCAGGTCTGCTCATGCTGCGGGAGAACGCGCCGCACCGCGCCGCAAGCCACAGCTGGGACGGCCGGGTATACAACCCGGACAACGACACTTTCGAGCCTATCGCCGACGCCGACCTAGGCGAATACAAGTTCCGCATCAAGGCGCGCCTCGGCGACTCCTACGATTGGCAGATCACTGACCTCAGCCTGGGCGTCGACACCGTCGATCCGACGATCACCATGCAGCCTGTCGTGAAGAACGACGACGGAACCCGCACCTACACCTTCACCGTGGACGACGATCGCGCCGGCGTCAACCCGCTGTTGATCCTGCCCCGGGACTCGCTGAGCGGCAAGCAACTCAAGTTGAACAAGGACGCCGCGCCCACCTACAGCGTCACCGTCGATGCCGACCTGGCTAAGACGGACTCCTTCCTGCGCCTCATCGTCGGCGACAACGCTGGTAACTTCAGCGTCTTCACCGACTTCTATCAGGACAAGGACCTGCACGTCGTTGACGCCAACCAGCTCGACCGCTGGGTCGGCACCGAAACCCCGACGGCGCACTCGCCCGCGATCACCGACGGTGTGGCCACCCTGTCCGCCCGCGTCAAGCCGCGGGTGGCCCGCGTGCGTATCGGCAGCGTGGACGCCACCATCGAAAACGGTGTCGCCACCGCGCGGGTGCCGCTCACCGAGGGCCGCAACGAGTTGCGCTACGAAGCTTTCGCTGAAGACGGCACCAGCCTGGGCCACGTTGACCACTGGCTCGGCTACGATGTGACGCCCCCGGTTGTCGAGATCACCAACGTCGACCTCAACGAGCGTGGCGAAATCCGGGTCGGCTCCGACGGAACACTCACCGTCGAGGGCCGCGTCACCGACAACTTGTCCCCTGCAGACAAGCTGCTCGTGGTGGATTCGGGTGGCAATCGGGTGCCGGTGGGACCAGACGGCTCGTTCCGAGTCAACTACAAGCCTCGGGATACCGCCCGACTGGTCAGGGTCAACGCCTACGACCACTCCAACCCAGAGAACGTGGCCGTCAACGTCGCCACGAAGATCTGGCTCATCGCTGACCGCGACCCGAGCGGCGTCGGGTTGGTCATCCACTTCGATGATCCGAACCTGAATGAGGGAAGCACCGGCTTCGGCGGATTCATCTACCAGGTGGGCCCATCCTTCCAGAACCTGGAGGTGGTCAAGCCGGATGCTACGGCAGGCGAGCAGGCCGCGACACTCACCTTGAAAGGCAAGTTCACCCGAAAGCCTGGCTCCTTCACCGTCAAGGGCAAGCCTGTGAGCATCAACGCCGAGGGACGCTTCGAGATTCCGCTCGCTCTCACTAACGGAATCAACAAGGTAGGTTTCGAAGTCACCGACGTGGATGGCAAGCTCGTGGCGTCCAGCACGTGGCGATTCCTGTTCGACATGAATATGCCTGGCTACAGCCTCAAGACTGATCCAGCAATCGCCAGCGACGGCGCCCTGTATGCCCGCGACGCTAGAACCGACGTTTCTCTCACCGGCGAAGTGTGGGACAACGAGTTCGGCTACAAGCTCCAAGTGAACGGCAACACCATTGAGGAGTTCCTGAGCGTCTGGGATCCGGGAGCCGACATCAACCGCCGCTCCTTCGAGTCCAAGGTGAAGGACCTCAAGGATGGCCAGTTCATGCGCCTGTCGCTGATGGACGCCCTGCAAAACGGCTTCGAGCAGACCGTGCCGGTAGTGCACGACGTAGAGGCGCCGCAACTCAAAATCGATGGGGCGCAGCAGCTGCTGCGCGAGGACGCCGAGCTGACGGTCACCGCGAACGATGAGAACCTGCAAAGCCTGGAGATCCTCATCGACGACGAGCCGGTCAAGACGGAGGTTGTCGAGGTGCGCACCCACCCGAAGGCGGCGCTCGCCAAGTTCCTCAACGGCGAGCCGCAGCCGATGCCGGTAGCCGGTGGCGAAGCACAGAAGGAACTCACGGTTAAGGTGCGCATCAGCGACCTGAAACTCGCCAGCGGCGCCCACTCCATCAGCGCCGTGGCCCGTGACAAGGCCGAGCGGCACGCCGTCGCTTCGAAGACCTTCAAGCTGGACAAGGCGCCCACCATCACCGGCCCTGACTCGCTTTCGGTCGATCTGGACGGCAACACGCAGGAGCAGATGCTGGCTGCCTACTCGGCCACCGACCCGGAGGACGGCAAGCTTCCGCTCACCTTCGACCTGAGCAAGCTGGTGCCCGGGAAAGCGGTTCAGGTTGAGCTGTCCGCCACCGACTCCGCAGGCAACAAGGCGGTGCGCACGGTGACGATCACGGCGAAGCTGAAGATCGTCAAGCCCGGCCACCCTGGAAAGCCCGGCCACCCCGGAAAGCCCGGTAAGCCGAGCAAGCCCGGTAAGCCGCGACCCGGTTTGCCGAAGACCGGCAGCTGACGCGTGCGGGCTCGCTAAGCACCGACCGCGAACGACCGCGTGGGAGGACACTTCAAAGTGTCCTCCCACGCGCTTTCTCCATCTGTGTACCCCGCTACCGTTCGCTTGTTCACCCGCGGCTGATGCGTCGACTATTTTCACGCCGTAGCACCTTGTCATTAGGCTGTCCCCTGGTGTGCGCCCCGGGTAGCGCACCACAACTCCCCATTCGGGCCAAGGATTAAGGACACCATGAAACAAGTGAGACAGGTCCTCGCTTCGCTGGTGGGGGCGGCCATCGTCCTCTCAAGCGGGCTAACAACACCGGCACACGCTGATCCACACACCGAACCCCCCGGGGCAGCGCCCGCCGACATCGACATCCCAACCGCCACGAACACCCGCCGAGTGCTGGTCATGTTGCGCAAGCAGCCCAGCGGCAAGGGCATGGAGGCCGAAGGGATCGCCGCCGTGGATCGCGTACTCGACCGCTGGTCAGAGCAACCCGGCTTCAATGTGCGCCGCAAGTTCGGCACCCTGGTCAACGCATTCTCGGCCGAGATTCCCGAGAACCTGCTGGTGCCGCTGGCCCTGGACCCGGACGTGGCCAGCGTCAAGCCGCTGAAGGTTTTCCAGCCCGTGATGGCCACCGCGGGCGAAGCAAGCGGCAGCGTCACAGCCCGTCAGAACCTAGGAGTTGACGGTTCCGGGACGCTGGTCTCCGTGATCGACTCTGGCGTCGACCCCACCCACCAAGACATGCGCCTCGACGATGGTGCGGACAAGAAAATGGAGCCGCAAAGCGACAAATACACCGACAAGATTCCCTACGGCTGGAATTACGCCGACGGCAACGCCGAGTTCTTCGACCGCACCACCGACCAGCACGGCATGCACGTCGCGGGCATCGTCGGTGCTAACGGTGGGAAGGCCGCCAACGAGCCGGGCAGCGGACGGATCCTGGGCATCGCCCCCAACGCCCAGCTACTCAGCATGAAGGTGTTCTCCAACGACCCGCACCGCTCCGGAGCGCAAGAAGACGACATCATCGCCGCGATCGAAGATTCAGTCGAGCTGGGTGCCGACGTTATCAACCTCTCCCTCGGCATCCCCAACGGCACTGCCGAGGCCACCATCGGGGAGGGCCGGGCCATAGCCAACGCCCTGGCCGCCGGGGTTGAGGTGGTCGTCGCGGCCGGAAACGAAGGTATCAACCTGGCAACCGACGCAGAGACCAAAGACCAAAGCGAGCTACTCGACGACGGCACCCTGCACACCCCCGCGAGCACCTCCGACGCGCTCGCCATCGCTTCCATCAACAACTCGCACGTGCCAAACCCGATGGCGATCGCCACAGCCGGCGGCGAGAAGCTGCGCTTCGGCTACCAGGTACAGACCGGCCAACCGGATCAGGCGGAGCACACCCTCGTCTCCGGCGGGTACGGGCTCGCCGACGACATCCCAGATACCGCGCGTGATAACTACGTGCTGATCGCCCGCGGCCGAACCAGCTTCGGCACCATGTTCCGAAACGCTGCCGCGAAGGGTGCGCGCGGCGTGTTCGTATTCAACACCGCTGAACGTGGCGACGTATTCGACCTTATGGGCGGAATCCCCGACACCAACCTGGTGGGCGTCTTCCTGCTGCACAGCGACGGCCAGCGCCTGCAGCAGAAGATTGAAGCCCACGGCGGCTCCGCCAGAATCCAACTCACCGACCACCTCATCTCCGTGCCAAACCCTGAGGGCGCGCTGGAGCCGTCACTGTTTACCTCGTGGGGCAGCACCCCCTCGCTGGACTTCAAGCCACAGCTCGCCGGCATCGGCGGCGATGTCTATTCCACGCTCAACAGCAACCGCTACGGCACCAAATCCGGCACCTCGATGGCAGCTCCCCACGTCGCGGGCGCCTTCGCCCTAGGCCTGCAGGAATACCGCAGGCGTTTCCCGGAGATGTCCGCCAGCGAGCGCCGGGAGTTGCTGCGGGTTGGCTTCGCCAACACCGCGCAGATTCTGCACCACGACGACGCGCCCTTCGCGCCCCGACAGATCGGCGCCGGTCTGATCCACACCGAAGAGGCGCTCACGACGAAGGTATTTGCCACAGTCGACGGCGCGCCACACGTCGCGCTGCGACAGGTGACCGGCACCACCAACTTCGACGTCACCCTGAGTAACCTCGGCGACGAAGAACTGCGCTTCAACCCCGGGGCGACGTGCGTCCTCGCCGAGTCTCAGCAGGCGGGCTCACCGAACGAGACCAGTTGCAGCGCCGACGACGAGTTGCGTGCCCCGCAGGGGCCGCTCGTCGTGCCCGCCGGTGGCACAGCCACCGCCACCTTCACCCTGGACGCCGACGCCTCGAAGAACCATTGGGTGCAGGGTTGGGTCGTGTTCGAATCGACGGACCCGGCGCAGCCTAGCCTCTCCCTGCCGTACCTCGGCTTCGCGGGTGATTGGAACGCCGAACCCATCATCGATCCTGCCCCGGAAAGCGGCCAGGAATCCTACCTGGACCGGGTGATCGGCCCGCGGCCCAGGTCGCGCACCCAGCTGCTCGGCGCCGCTGGCGAGGGCGGGGTGACGCCCACCCAATGGTTCTCCCCCAACGGCGATGGCAGCTCCGATACGATCCTGCCGCAGCTGCAACTGCTGCGCTCCGCCGGGGAGGTCCGCTACGAGATCGTCCACGGGGACGACGTCGTGCGCGCTCTCGGCATTGACCGCAATCTGCTGCGCCACAGCCGCAACTCGCTGCTGTCCCTCGGCGCTGACGCCAGCCACGTCGCAGCCGACCGCAAGTGGGACGGGGGTCTGTATGACCCGGCCGACGACCAGTTCCACACCATCGACGATGCCCCGCTAGGCGAGTACCGCTACCGCATCCGGGCGCGCCTGTCCGACGAGTTCGATTGGCAGGTCACCGAGCTGGAGTTGGGCGTAGACACCGTCGCGCCCACCGTCGCCACCGCGAGCGTGACTCCCAAACCCGACGGTGGCATCAGCTACACCTTCCACGCCTCCGACGCGCTGTCGGGCATCAACCTCCCTGGTCTGAAGGCCACGGATGCGCGCACAAGGCGGCGGCTACAGGTGGTACCCGGCGCCGATTCCACCTACCGGGTGGACGTGCCGGCGGATTTGGCGAAGGAAAACTCCTACCTCGCTCTCACGGTGGGAGACCGCGCCGGAAACCACATTGTTGCGCACGAGTTTTACGCAACCCGAGACCTGAACCTCCTGGAAACCAACCTGGATCGCTGGGTGGGCACCCTCACCGAGGAACGCGATAGGCCCACCATTGAGGACGGCCAACTGGTGCTGCGCATGAAGGTGCGCCCGAACGTCGCCGCTGTCCAGGTCAACGAAACCAGTGTGACCCCCGAGGACGGTTTCGCCATCGCCAGGCTACCTCTTTCCGAAGGTCGAAACGAGATCAGCATCACCGCCCGGGAAGCTAGCGGCACCACCGTCGCCACCGCCAACCACTGGCTCGGCTACGACATCACCCCGCCCACTATCCAGATCACCAAGATCAACCTGAATGACAAGGGCGAGGTGATCCTCGACGAGAACGGCCAGTTCAACGTCGAGGGGAAGATCTCCGACGAGCACTCCCCCGCAGACCGGCTCGTGGTGCTCGACCAGTTCCGCAGGCCCCACCCGGTAGCCCCCGACGGCACCTTCACGATGTCCTACGCCCCGTCATTCATCAGCAACATCGCCCAGGTCTTCGGCTTCGACCATTGGGTGAGCGAACACGATCGGGCCAACGGCCGGGCCCTGGCCTGGGTGATTGCGGGCCGGGAAGCCCCCAAACCTGGCTACGGCATCATCTTCGACGACCCGAAGTTGAACGCTCCGACCTCGTTCTACGGAAACCACCTGAACCTCGTCGATTCATCCTTCAAGAACCTGACGACGCTTGATGACGAGGCCACCGGCTCCGATGCGGCTGCCCGCCTCACTCTCAAAGGTGTCATGCGGCGGCTACCCACCAAACTGGTCATCGATGGGAAACCCGTTGCCCTCGACGAAACCGGGCGGTTCTCCGTTGATATCGAACTGGTCAACGGAATCACGAAGGTGCCCTTCGAGGTGCTCGACGAGTCCGACACGCCGTTCCTGAAATCGGCGTGGCGTTTCCTTTACGACCGCAGGATGCCCGGCATCGACCTCACCGTGAACCCACCGATCGCCGCCAACGGTGCGATCTTCCTCAGCCAGGCCGAGCAGACAGTCTCCCTCAACGGCACGGTATGGGACAACGAGTTCGGCTACCAGCTGGCGGTGAACGGTAGCGTTGTGCAGGAGTTCGAGAACCTGTGGGATCAGGCCCCCGACCTGAACAAGCGGCCCTTCGAGGCCGAGGTGCGCGGCGCACGCGACGGACACTCCCTGCGGATCAGCCTGTTCGACGGCATGGCCAACGGTTTCGAGCAAGGCGTGCCACTGATTCTGGACGACAAGTCTCCCGAGGTGCGCTTCGGTGCTCCCAAGCCGGTGCTGTCCGCCAAGGACTCGGTGACCGTCACCGCGTCGGACGACTACCTGCAGAGTCTCCAGGTCCTCGTCGACGGCAAGCCGGTTGCGTCGGAGATGGTGGCGGTGCGCACCCATCCCAAGGCGTGGCTGACCACCTTCCGCGACGGCGAACCGGCCCCCGCTGGTGCCGCCGGGGCGGGCGATGCGCAACAGCAGCTCACGCTCGACGTGCGCCTCTCCGATGTGCCTGGCCTCTCCTCTGGCATGCACACTCTGGTCGCCATCAGCCAGGATTTGGGGGGCCGCACCACCGTCGAGTCCCTACTGCTTCGGGTGGACGAGCCGCCGGTGATCGAGGGCCCCGACTCGCTTGACCTGCTCCCGGATGCGGACGCGCGTGCCCTGATCGGCGCCGCCTACTCCGCGAAGGACCCGGAGGACGGCCAGGTCGAGGTGCGCTTCGAGTTGCCCTCCGTCTTGTCGGTTACCCCCACGCCCGTGGTGCTCACCGCCACGGACTCCGCAGGCAACGTGACGAAACGCACCGTACAGGTGCGGCTCGTCGGCGCCCCGACGGGTGACACACCCCCGGTGGTCACCCCGACGCCGCCCGCCGACACGCCCCCTGTGGTCACCCCGACGCCGCCCGCCGACACGAAGCCGACGGCGCCCGCGCCGGGCAAGCGGCCGGGGCTGCCCAAGACCGGCCGCTGAGGCTCGCCCCCCGGGGTGTTGGGCGGGGACACGTCGCCCCACCCAACACCCCAGGAATCACAGCAAGTAAAAGTACACAGAGAACAAGAAGTGGGGTGGGTCTCCAAGACCCACCCCACTTTTCTGTCGTGCAGCGCCAGATCCCGTCACGAAAGCGCCACAGCCCGGCGCTGCCTTCGCGGCAGAACCTGAATCGGCATCACTTGCCGAGCGTGGTGCCAGCCGAACGCAGCGCCTGGCAGGCTTCGACGACACGGGCAGCCATGCCGGCCTCTGCGGCCTTGCCCCACGAGCGCGGATCGTAGAGCTTCTTGTTACCGACCTCGCCGTCGATCTTCAGAACGCCGTCGTAGTTGCGGAACATGTGCTCCACCACTGGGCGGGTGAAGGCGTACTGGGTGTCGGTGTCGACATTCATCTTGATGACGCCGTAGTCGACCGCGTCAGAGATCTCCTGTGCGGTGGAGCCGGAACCGCCATGGAACACGAGATCGAACGGGTTCTCCTTGCCGTACTTCGCGCCGACAGCCTCCTGGATCTCCTTCAGCACCTCGGGGCGCAGCTTCACGGCGCCCGGCTTGTACACGCCGTGCACGTTGCCGAAGGTGAGCGCGGTGATGTAGCGGCCTTTCTCACCCAGGCCGAGCTTCTCGACGGTGGCCATGCCATCCTCGACGGTGGTGTACAGCTTCTCGTTGATCTCGTTGGCGACGCCGTCCTCTTCGCCGCCGACGACGCCGACCTCGATCTCCAGGATGATCTTGGCGGCGGTGGTGAGCTTCAGCAGCTCCTCAGCGATCGCGAGATTCTCCGCCACCGGCACGGCCGAACCGTCCCACATGTGCGACTGGAAGATGGGCAGACCGCCGCGGTCGACCTGCTCCTGCGACAGCGCAATGAGGGGCTTGACGTAGGTGTCCAGCTTCTCCTTCTGGCAGTGATCGGTGTGCAGCGCGATGTTGACGGGGTAATTCTTGGCGACCTCTTCGGCGTAGCGAGCCAGAGCCACAGCGCCGGTGACCATGTTCTTGATGGTCGAACCGGAGGCGTACTCGGCGCCACCGGTGGAAACCTGGATGATGCCGTCGGAGCCTGCCTCAGCAAAGCCCTGGATGGCGGCGGTCACGGTCTGCGACGAGGTGATGTTGATGGCCGGGTAGGCGAACTTGTTCGCCTTGGCCCGATCGAGCATCTCGGCGTAAACCTCAGGAGTTGCAATGGGCATGGGTGTCTCTTTTCCTAGAACGTGCCTTTTTAGGTAACACCAGCCTATCGCGGCGCCTCACCGCCGGACACGTGGGGCATCAAACGCTCAACTCAAGTTTGCGGGCCTCAATCGAATGCTCACCTAGCGACAGTGCGCGGATCATTCCGTCCAAAACGGCCGGGCTCGCGTCAAGGAAGCTGAGCGGCACATCCACCGTCGAATTGCGCGCATCGACGGCCAGCTTCGGGCCTGCCGCCCCACCGCTGGCCACCCGAACCGCCGTGATCTCCGACCAACGCAGCCGCGCCACAGTAGGCCAGTGGAAGGCCATGCCCTCCGGCTCGATCGTGAGACACGGCCGCGGCTCGATGCGGGCCAGATCCCGCTTCGCCAGATGCAGGCGCACGATGTTGGCCGCCAGCCAAAACAACGAACTCCCTAGCCAAGCACCGATGAACAGGATGTGCCAGACCAGCCTCATCTCAGGCGGCCGGAAAGAGTAGATGGCCGCCAGGATGCCCAGCGACATCGCCGTGGACACGATCCGCCACTTCAAGGCGCGCCGCTGCCGGGCGACCCGAGCCGCCGTCGGCACCGGGGTGAGGCTGACCACAAAGCGTTCCATAGGCACCACTCTAGGCCGCGCCCCAGCGGTGCTGCAGCGACCAGTGATACATCGCGATGGCGGCGGCAGCCCCGGCGTTCATACTGCGCGTCGAACCGTACTGGGTGATCGCGACGAGCCGTTCGCACCCCGCCACCATCTCCGGTGTCAGCCCCGGGCCCTCCGCGCCGAAGATCAGGCAGGTCCGCTCCGGCAGCTCGGCGCGTTCCAACGCGACGGCCCCGGGCAGGTTGTCCACCCCGACCGGGGTGATTCCCTCATCGGCCAAGAAGGTGAACAGCGCGGACTCGTCGACGTGGTGCAGCACGTGCAGGTAGCGGTCTGTGACCATCGCACCGCGCCGATTCCACCGTCGCTTGCCGACGATGTGCACAGCCGCGACGTTGAAGGCGTTCGCCGTACGCACAATCGAACCGATGTTGAAGTCGTGCTCCCAATTCTGGATGGCGACGTGCAGGGGCGCGCGGCGCTCGTCGAGGTCGGCGACGATCGCCGACAGCCGCCAATAGCGGTACTCGTCGAGCACGTTGCGGCGATCGCCCCCGCCGAGCAGCTCGGGGTCGAGGCGCGGATCGTCGGGCCACGGCTCCGGGTGCGGGCCCACCCCGACGGTGGCCGCCGTCGGGCCAGAGGGCTCGGTCACGCGGTGGCCTCCTCCGCTGCTCGCTCTGCGGTCCGGCTGAGCAGCCGGTCGGCCAGCACGAGCCCGCCGACGATCAGCGCGCCCAGCCCCGCCAGCCCAACGACGGGCGCCACATCAGCGCCGGGTGCGGCCAGCGCGCCCTCAACCTGCCAGGGCCACAGCGCGCGCAGCGAGCCCAGCAGCAGCCCCGACATCGCGAACATGACGCCCGTGTGGTGGTTCTTCAGCAGCCAGTTGAGGGCACGGATGAACAACACGATGCCGGTCAGCGCGCCCAGCGCGAACACCGCGATGTATCCGAGGTTGCGCTCGTGCACCGCGTGCAGCGTCGGAGCGTACAGGCCCACCACGAGGAGGAAGAACGAACCGGACACCCCCGGCAGCACCAGCGCGCACACCGCGACGGCGGCGGCAGCGAACACCACGAGATAGCTGGGGTTCGCCACCACCTGGCCCGCGCCCGACGACGTCAGCAGCCAGGCGGCCAGCGCCGCCCCCGCGAACAACCCCGCGTAGATCGGCCAATGCTTGCGGTGCAGTTCGCTGCGATTGATCAGCAGGAGAGGAACCGCCACGGAGGCCGCCACCATGCCCAGAAACAGGCCCCGCGCCAGCGTGGGGCTGCCCTCCACGAAGCCCGCCATCGCACCTGCCATCGACAGCACCGCCACCGCCATGCCCAGCAGCAGCGGCAGGACCAGCCACCACTCGACGCGCTTCAGGTGCGCCAGGCAGCCCTTGAACCGTTCGGGGCCGACCACGAGCCGCTTGGCCGCACTGATGATCTGATCACCGGCGGCCAGCACCCGCTCGTAAACGCCCGTGATGAGCGCGATGGTGCCGCCGGAGACGCCTGGCACCAGTTCGGCGAGGCCAATCAGGCCGCCGCGCGCCGTGTTCGCGAGGGCGTCAATGATGCAGAAGCGGCGGGGGGTGTCGCTCATGGCTTCCTTTCGATAGCTGAACGGCCACGTTAACCGTCGAGTGGCGCGGGAAGCAAAGACAGCTCACAGGTCGAGGTCGGTCAACCCGATCGCGTACCGGTATTCGAGGCCGGCTTCCGCCACCCGCTCGGCGGCCCCGGTGTCACGGTCGACGACGACCGCCACGGCCACCACCTCGCCGCCGGCCTCCCGCACCGCCTCAACCGCGGTGAGCGCCGAGCCGCCCGTCGTCGAGGTGTCCTCCACTACGAGCACGCGCCGACCCGCGACATCGGTGCCCTCAATGCGGCGCTGCAGGCCGTGGGCTTTGACTCCCTTGCGCACCACGAAGGCGTCAAGCCGCTGCCCGGCGTGCGCGGCGGCGTGCAGCATCGCGGTCGCGACGGGGTCCGCGCCGAGCGTGAGGCCGCCCACCGCTTCGAAGTCGAGGTCGGCGGTCAACTCGCGCATCACGCGCCCCACTAGGGGGGCGGCGACGCCATCGAGGGTGACGCGGCGCATGTCCACGTAGTAGTCGGCTTCCTTGCCGGAGGCGAGCACGACATGGCCACGCACCACGGCGAGCCGGTTGATGTGCCCGATCAGCTCTTTCTTCACTTCTTCTCCTCCTTGATGAGCGCGGCGAAGGCCACCGCCCGGTCAGCGGTGGGCACCAGATCCTGTTGCGTGGTCAGGGTGAGCAACTGCTCGTGGGGATCGAAATCGTGGCCGGGCACGGCGTCGAGCACCCAGCCGTCGGTGGCGGCCACGGTGAGTTCACTGGCGGGCACCCGCACGGCGTAGGTGTAGCGCGCCACCTTGGTCTCCAACACCACCTCGTCGCCGACCCTCAGCGTCAGAAGGCCCGCGAAGGGTTTCCCGTCGGCGTAGCGGTGGCCCGCCAGCACGACGTTGCCCGCCTCACCTGGCAACCCCGTCGCCGGATACCAGCCCACACCCCGGCTGAGGGCGTGGGCGTCGGTGCCGCCCAGGACAGCGAAGGAGGTGCCGCTGATCTCCAGCACCCAGGCGGCTTCACCCGCCGCCGGGCGCGATTCCTCGTCGGCGACCGTGGAGACCGCCTGCCGGGCCTCGTCCAAGGCGCTAGCCTGGCGGGATTGGCCGAGGAGGTTACTGCCCACGTAGACCCAGCCCAACCAGCCTGCTGTGCAAAGGAGCGCGCACAGCGCCAGCAGCAGCACCATCGTTATGGGCGACATGGGCTGCTTGGCACGTTTGGTCATGCGCCCATTGTCGCGCATAGCCGCCCCATTCGGCATACCCGGACGGGGCTCAGAACCAGAGCCTGCTGGTGGCCGGCTTCGGAGAGTCCACGGCGGTGGCGTCAGTGAACGGCTCCGCCCCGCCCGACCAGCCGAGCCCTTCCCTGCCGACCAGCCAGCGGTAGCCGCCGTTGAGGCCCGCCGAAGCGCGCGCGATCCCGTGCTCGTCGGGGCGCACGTCGGCCCCGACGAGCAGCACGTTGCCGAAGCGTCTGCCCTTGTGTACGGCCGGTTCGGCCCCGACGAGCCGGACGGGCCACCGGCCCATCGCGGCCGCGACGCGTTTGGCCCAACTAAACGGCACCTGATCGGTGATGTTCACGATCACGAGCGCGTCTCCGCGCAGCACGCGCCGGTACTCGTCGAAGGCCTCAACGCTGACGAGTTCGGCGGGCACCTGGGAACCATCAAAGGCATCAACGATGATGACGTCAGCCCAGTCGTCGCGCATGGCCGCGAGCCCGGCGCGGCCATCCACGTCGCGCACCTTGATGCCGCTACGGTTGGGCAGCGGCGCCTTGCGGCGCACCTCGTCGGTGAGTTCGGTGTTGGGCTCGCACACCACCTGCGCCGTCTGCGGGCGCCGCCACTCGATCCAGCGCGGGATGCTGAGCCCACCTCCGCCGATGTGCACGACGCGCAGCCGTTGCTCGGAGGGCGCGTGCAGCACGCTGTTGTCCAGGATGTTCGCGATCTCCTGCACGTACTCGAACACCAAGAAGTCTGGGCGCGACGGGTCCACCCACGACTGCTGTGTGGTACCGAACATCACCCGGAACGCGCCGGGGATGCTGGGATCGGGCCGGAGATAGGTCACGACGCGAGCCTACAAGCCGCGGCCACGTAGACTCTCGCGCATGGCTCAAACCCGACGTGTGCTCGCCCTTGCGGTGCCGGCTTTCGCCACGCTCGTGGCCCACCCGCTGATGACGCTGGCGGATACCTGGATCGTTGGGCGGCTGGGCACTCAGCCGCTGGCCGGCCTCGGGGTGGGGAGCGTTCTGGTGGGCACAGCCGTCGGGCTGATGATCTTCCTGGCCTACGGGTCCACGGCGACGGTGTCGCGCCAGTTCGGCGCGGGCGACACGCGCCGCGCCACCGAACTGGGTCTTCAAGCGATGTGGTTGGCCGTCGGCCTGGGGCTGGCGCTAGTTGCTGCGGGCTACGCGAGCGTCGACTGGCTGGTTGCCGCACTGGGCGCAGAAGGGGACGTCGCGGAGCAGGCTGCACAGTACGTGCGCTGGGTGCTGCCCGGGGTGCCTGCGACGCTGGCGGTGTTCGCCGCCACCGGCACGTTCCGGGGCTTCGAGGATGCACGCACCCCGCTGGTGTTGACCGTGTTGGCTGCGGTAGCGAACTTCCTGCTGAACCTGCTGCTGGTGTTCGGCCTCGGGCTGGGCATCGCCGGTGCCGGGCTGGGCACGGCGATCGCGGAGACCGGCATGGGGGTGACCGCCGCCTATCTGGTGGGGGTGCGGGCGCGGCGCGTCGGGGCGCGGGTGGCGCCCTCGGCCGCGGACATGTGGCTCAGCCTGCGCGTGGGGCTACCGCTGATGCTGCGCACCCTGTCGCTCAGAGTGGCGCTGCTGCTGACCACCTACGTGGCCGCCGCGCAGGGCGCGGCGGCGCTGGCGGCACACCACGTCGTGATGCAGTCGTGGAACTTCCTGGCGAACGCGTTGGACGCCATCGCGATCGCCGGCCAGACCATCATCGGGATCGCGTTGGGCGCCGGCAATCGGCGGGAGGCTCGGGAGTTCACCACGAGCATGACGCGCTGGGCGTGTGGGGTGGGCCTGGTGCTCGGGCTGGCGGTGGTGGCAGCGCGCGGCTGGTTGGGCGAGCTGTTCTCGCCGGATGCAGAGGTGTACCACCTGGTCACCTGGGTGTTCCTGGTTGTTGCAGTGGCGCTGCCGCTGGCCGGATACGTGTTCCTGCTCGACGGTGTGCTGATCGGCGCGGGCGACGGGGTGTATCTGGCGAAAGCTGGCCTGGTGACACTCGCGCTGTACGCGCCTCTGGCGCTGGCGGTACTGTGGCTCCCCGCCGGGCGCACCGGGCTTACGGCGCTGTGGCTGGCGTTCTCGCTGGGCTACATGGGGGCGCGGGCGCTCACCCTAGGCTGGCGGGCGCACGGCGACGGCTGGATGCGCGTCGGCGCCGAGTAGGTCGGGTGCCGGGAGCCCTGCTGGGGTGGGCACGCCCTGGGCGGGCTCTCAGCCCAGCCCGCGCAGCCCCGCCGCCAACGCCTCGGCGATCTCCGCCGGGGTCTGCGGCTCCCGCCCTGCGGGTGGCGACGAGTCCGCGGGCTTGGCCGGGTCGTCGGTTTCCTGCCCGACTGTGGCCTCCCCTCGGCTGCGCACCGCGGGAACGTGCACGAAGACGGCGGGTATGGGCAACCGGTAGGCGTGGTAGGCGACGAAGTTGCACACGAAGCGGCCCGCGTCGTCGCTGGCCTGGGCGGCCCAACCCGTCGCGCGCATCCGAGCCACCAAAGCGTCGACGTCTACGTCTGCCACGGCGTCTGCCTGGCCGGGCAGGATCTCCCCGACGGGCTGGGCGCCCGCGTTGTCGGGGATTCGGGCGTGCATCTCGTTGGCGGCGCGCCGTTCGGGGGTGAGCGCGCGCCGCCCGCCCGCTTCGCCGAGCGCCACCACGAGGTCCGGCCTGTGCCGCGCGACGGCGGCGCGGAGGTGGGCGTCGTCAAACACCACCGGCAACACCTCCCACGCCAGTTCGTGCTGGCCATTCCAATTGCCCAGCAGTTCAGCGGCGGCCAGCGACGACGCGTTCTCGGGGTCGCCGCCGAAGGGCTCGAAAGAGGTGACGAGGATGCGCACGCTTACCGACGTTAGCGCTTCTTCCCCATCCGAGTGTTATTCCTAGCTCATGTTCGGTTACCCTTCCGATTGTGGATATGCCAAACACCGACTCCACTGTTGCCGACGCTGACGGCGTCGAGAAGAAACGTTTCCTGGGTGCGGATCGCAACTGGCACCTGTCGTTCGGGGGGATGATGGCTGTTGCTTTCGTCGCCTTCTCCTTGTGGTCCATCGGCTACGTCAATGATTTCAGCCTCACCGTGATCCTGATGACCTCGATCGCGCTAGGCCTGTTCATGGCCTTCAACATCGGCGGCAACGATGTGGCGAACTCGTTCGGCACATCGGTGGGTGCGAAGACCTTGACGATGAAGCAGGCCCTCCTGGTGGCCGCCATCTTCGAGGTCAGCGGCGCTGTGCTGGCCGGCAGCGCCGTGACCGACACTGTGCGCAGCGGCATCGTCGACCTCGACGGTGTGAGCGTGCTGCCCATCGATTTCGTGATCATCATGATGTCGTCGCTGTTCGGCGCGGCCGTGTGGCTGCTGATCGCCACCAAGTTCGGGTTGCCGGTATCCACGACGCACTCGATCATCGGCGCTATCGTTGGCGCCTCGCTGACGCTGGGCTACGTCACCAGCCAGGGCACGTTGGAGATGGTCCAATGGTCGGGGATCCGCGACATCGCGATCTCGTGGGTGCTCTCTCCCGTGTTGGGCGGCACGGTGGCTTTCTTCCTCTTCGGCGCCATCCAGCGCCACATCTTGATGTACAACGAGAAGGCGGAGGCCCGGCTGCGTGAGCTGAACGCGGAGCGCATCCGCGAGCGCGACAAGCAACGCACCGAGTTCAGCCGCCTCACCGAGCTGCAGCAGGTGGCGTACACCAACAAGCTTGTGCGTGACTCCGAGCTGGCGAAGATCTCCGACATTGACCCCTCGGAGTTGGAGTCCGACTACTACCGCGCGTTGAAGAAGATCGACAAGCAGGTTGACGAGGTGAAGTCGCATCGTGCGCTAACCATCGGGGTGCCGCTGGTGGGCGCGGTGGGCGCGGTCGTGATTGGCGCGATGCTGCTGGTCAAGGGCTTGGGCAACCTGGATCTCGCATTCAGCCCGGTGTCGATGGGCTTGGTACTCACGATGATTGGTTCGGTGGTTTGGCTCGCGCTATCGATGTTCGCGAACTCGCTGCGCGGCAAGCAGCTGTCCAAAGCCACCTTCACGCTTTTCTCGTGGATGCAGGTGTTCACTGCCGCTGCTTTCGCGTTCAGCCACGGCTCTAATGACATCGCGAACGCCGTCGGCCCCTTCGCCGCCATCCTCGACGTGTTGCGTACCGGCCAGATCAACGACAAGACGGCTGTGCCGGCGCCTGTACTGTTCGCGTTCGGCGTCGCACTGGTGTGTGGTCTGTGGTTCATCGGGCGAGCGGTGATCCGCACGGTGGGCGAGGGCCTGACGAAGATTCACCCGGCCTCCGGTTTTGCCGCAGAACTTTCGGCAGCCGCCGTCGTGATGCTGGCGTCGGTTCTCGGGCTGCCCGTAAGTTCGACGCACATCCTGATCGGGGCGGTGCTGGGCGTTGGCCTTGTCAACAAGGCCGCGAACTGGCGACTGATGCGCCCCATCTTCCTAGCGTGGGTGATCACCCTGCCCGTGGCTGCTGGTTTGGGAGCACTCGGCTTCATCGCGCTACGCACCGTCATCTGACGCGGCCCACACCAATCGGCCCCGGGGGTTGGGCCCGGCGGGTGTGCTCGGCGTCGGCTTGGCGCGGCCGGTTTGTTGGGGATACCCCGGGGCGGCTCCCGCAGAGGTGCTCGTCTTGCGTGGCCGATCTCACACGGATTGCGCCCGGCCCAGAGCCGCCACTGCGCTATTCAGGCGGCGCGGTGGGAACGGGGGCGGGGCCGTCGTCCGGCTGCTCCGCCTCAAGTGCAGGCTAAGGATGACCGCCCGGGCGCACCCGCTGTGGATGAAGGAGGCCACAAGAGCCTCAGGGTTCAACCAGTTTGTAGCCTCGCCCCTTGACCGTGACCAAATAGGTCGGGTGCGACGGGTCAGGCTCAATCTTGCGACGCAGGTTCAGCACGTGCATGTCGATGGTGCGTTCCAGCGCCATGCTGTCGAATCCTGCGACCTCCTCCAGCAGGTACGCGCGGGTGAACACCCGGCCGGGGTTCCTGGCCAGCGTGACCAGCAGCGACATCTCCCGGCTCGTCAGGGTGACGGGGACGCCGTCGACGCTGACTTCGTAGCGGTCCAGGTCCACGAGGATCGGCCCCACCCGCAGCACCTGGTCGACGCTCTGCGCCCCGGTGCGGCGCAGCACCGCCCGCACTCTCGCTATCACCTGGCGGGGGCTGTAGGGCTTGGTGACGTAGTCGTCCGCGCCCAGGCTGAAGCCGAGCAGTTGGTCGGCCTCGGCTCCTCGCGCGCTGAGCACGATGACCGGCACCCTGCCCAGCGTCTCCAGCTCCTGCAGCACCTGCCAGCCGTCCAGGGTTGGCATCATGACGTCGAGCAGGAGCAGGTCGGGGCGGCACTCCCTGACGTATTCCCGCGCCGCAGCGCCGTCGGCGGCAACCACGACGCGATGCCCTTCGGCCTGCAGGTAGGCCTGGAGCAGGTGCGCCTGCCTGAGGTCGTCCTCAGCGACAAGTATTCGTGCCATGCGTGTCCTTCGTTGCCCGGGGCCCCGCCGACGGGGGAATCAGCGGGGCCCGACGAGCCTGGCCCGCTTGCTCGGGCGGAACCGTGCGATCGGGCTTGTGGAAGTTGCCGGCAAGCACGAACCCTTCTCCAGGGTTTCGGGGGACGATGCGCAGGTCCAGGTGAAAACCTCTTGGCGGATTGTCTCCCCGTCGACGATGGCGCAGGATACGCGGCCCACGGCCACCACCCCAATGATCCGCCCCCCCGCTACGGATACAGCCGCGTACCCGTCCAGCCTTCGGGTGTGCGGACGAAGTGCACGCGGTCGTGGGCGCGGCCGGGCATCCCCTGCCAGAACTCGAACTCCGCAACGTCCAGCACGAACCCGCCCCAGTGCTCGGGCAGGGGCACCTCAGCGCCGGCGAACCGTTCCTGCGCCTCAGCCAGCTCCCGCTCCAGCTGCGCCCTGGAGGCCAGCGGCTGCGACTGGGGCGACACCCAGGCCGCCAGCTGACTGGCGCGCGGGCGGGTGCGGAAGTACTCCGCGGAATCCGCGCGGCTGAGTTCGGTGACCGTCCCGACGGCGCGAACCTGCCGCATCGGCTCCGGCCAGAAGAAGCTGGCGCTGCCCCAGCCCTGGCCGAGCGCTTCCCGAGCCTTGCGGGAGCCGCGCCCGGTGAAGAACCGCAACCCCGCCGGGGAGTACTCCTTCAGCAGCACCACGCGGGCCGACGGCCTACCGTCGGGACCGACCGTGGCGAGGGTCATCGCTGTCGGCTCGGGCAACTCGGCCGCCACCGCCCAGCTCAGCCACTCGTCGAAGAGCCACCAGGGGTCACGGTCGGCGATGTCTTCGGGCAGCGACGAGCCCACGAACTCAGTGCGAACATGATGCAAACCAGGCATGAACTGATTCTGCCAGTCACCTCCGACGGCTGTGGCCCGCTTCGCTACGGCTTCAGCACGACGAAGGGGTCGGTCACCATCAGCTCGCGGGAGGTGAATCGCCTGAGCTTCGCCGGTCGGCCGCCCTCCGCCCCGGGCGGGACGGTCTCCCCGGTGGCGACCAGCTGGCCGCGCCGCTGCAGAATGCGCTGCAGGTTGGTGGGGGCGACGTCGTAGCCAAGCACCGCGACGTAGGCCTCCCGCAGTTGCGCAATGGTGAACTGCTCTGCGGCGAGCGCGAAACCGATGTTGGTGTAGGACAGCTTTGTACGGAGCCGCTCCACGGCGGACGCCGTCACCTCAGCGTGATCGAAAGCCATCTCGGATGCTTCGGCCACCAGTAGCCAGTGCACGTCGGGCGGCAGCTGCGGATCGACGTCCCAGGCCATCAGGGCCAGGTAGCCGGTGGCGATGGTTCGGTCAAACGGGTCGCGGCCGGGTGCGCTGCGAGTTTCCAGCTGCTCCAGGTGGCCGATCGTATTCACGTCGAACTGCGTTCCCAGGTGGCGCAGCACGGCTTGGTCGAGCGACTCCTCGACTTCCGTTGCTGAGCTGAGCAGCGCCCACTGCCCCGCAAACGGCTCGCGTTTGCGGCGCGTGGCGAGGACCGTCAGCCCGACGCCGGGGGTAGCACGCAGCACGGCAGCGATCGCCTCATGACGATACTTGGCTACCCCCGATTCGTCCCGCAGCGGCCCGCTTACTCCGGTTCTGGTGCTGGACACGGGACTAATGCTACCCGCCAGCCCAACCCACATGCCGCCCGACGTGCTCGCGGTCACCGCCCGGGGCCGCCCCCGCCTGGCGTTCACCGCCCGACGTCGCCTGAGGGCCAATCAGTCCGGGAAACGGGAGGCCGACGCCCGACATCCGGGCGCCGACATGGAGACCGCCAGCACGAACAACGCGAGGCAGACCGCCACCGACGGGATGCGGTGGTCCCGGTTTCCGATTGCGGAGCCAGTCGGGTGATGATCTCGCCCAGCGGAAACCCACGATGATCCGTTGGCGGTTTGGTTCGGTTTTGCTCAGTCTTCGCCCAGCAGATTCTTGGCCATCTGCGCCACCCGGCGCTGCTTCGTCTCCTCCCGTTTGGCTCCCTCGACTGCCATCGCCCACTCCCGCTGGTGGCTGTAGGAGAGTTTCTCCCAGGCCGCTCGCAGTTTCGGGTCGGCATCGAGCCGCAGCTGAATCGGCTCCGGGGGCACGACGATCCGCTTCTCCTCGTCGAGCGCGACGGTGGCCGTCACCTCGTCGCCGATCTCGACTCCCAGCGCGGCCCGGCTGGCTTTGCTGAGGAAAACGCACGGCGCGCCGCTCATTCGCGAGACTCGCAGCCGCGCGCTCCTCTCCCCCACCGTGACGACGACGGGGGGCTGCTTCGCGGGGCTGAGGGCTGCGGCCTGCTCCTCGGTTAGCTCAATACAGCCTGCCGGGCCGTAGGGCGCGACGACGGTCGATAGCTGCACTTTCATGTGGGGAAGAGTAGCCGCTCGCCGCCGTCGGGGCTGCCCCGCTGCTGCTTCCGCCCTAGCCGTCGGCTTCCATGTCGGCCAGGTATCGCCTCAGGTTCGCGACGTAGCGGTTGGCCTCTCGCCGGGAAACCCCGTAGGAAGCCCGATACAGGAAAACCGCTTTATCGTCCCTGCCTTGGGAAACCCTTTTCACCATCGTTTCGAAAAGCGGCTTTCCGCCCTCGTTACCGGCACGGCCTACTATCCATCGCTGGAACCGATTCGCCAGGTAAGCCACAAAACCTATCGAGATGAGGACCAAGGCAAGAATGGAAATAACGCGATCCGCCAGCTTGCCCTGCGCCATCGTGGAGGCAAGAAGAGAGAGGGACCATACAAAGACGAAGAACGGAATGAGAACCTTTGCTGTTCGTTTCCGATATTTCCTGGAACGCTCAGCCTCCGCAGGAGGCAACTCTTCGCCCGGCAGCGGAAAGCGGCGCCGGATTCGCGGCGGCTGGGGTGGCTCCTCGGGCGCCTCGAATAGCGACGTCGCGGGGGCCTCGGGTTCCTCCCACTGGAGAACGCTGAAGCCTTCCTCAGGGGGCTCGTCGAAAGGCGCTGCTTCCGGGCCCAGCTCGGCCTGCGGCTCGGCCGACGGCTCCACATCAGGCGGTGGCTCAGGCGCAACCGGCGGCTCCACGCCGAGACGCGGCCCCGGTTCAACCGACAGTCCCGTCCCAAACGATGGCTCCATCCTGAACGACGGCCCCGGCGCATCCGACGGCTCCGGCTCGACCGATGGCGGCCCGGAAACCGGCTCGATGCCCGAGATCGTCGCCCGCACCGCGTCCAGCTCGGGGCGCAACCGAGCGGCGTTGGCCCGACGGGACAACTCGCTGTACTCGCTGAACGATATCTTGTCGTCGCCCAGCAGCCGCCCCAGCTCGCTCAACACTGCGTCGCGGTCCCGATAGTGCACCGTTTCTTCGCCCACCGGTCAAGCCTTTCCGACGGCGCGGCCGTCGCCGCACGAACAACAAACGAGAACCGGGGGAACCAGTTCTCAACCGCAGGACGGAAACCAGCCCGGCCAAGGAACAGCTTAGCCAAGCTGTCGAGCGTCCCCCGCCGAACTCGACGCGGCGTGCCCCGCCCGCACCGGCCGAGCGGTCTCCGGACCGCCCGCCGGTGTGGATGCGCGGACCGGCCGGGTCAGCCGAGCCGCCAGCGGCCAACCGCCTGCGAGTCGGCCACCAGGCCAGCGAACATGCCACCCGCCCGCGCCAGCTCGGCCGGGGCGCCCAGCTCGACGATGCGCGTCGCCTCGCCGCGTTCCCGGCCCGAGAGGACCGCCACGGTGTCGGCGCCCATGATCGTCGTCAGCCGGTGGGCGATCACGACGACGGTGCGGCCTTCGGCGAGTTCCGCGAGGGTTTCGCTCAGCACCGCCTCGTTCTCCGCGTCCAGCGCGGAGGTGATCTCGTCGAGCAGCAGAATGGGAGAGTCCTTGAGGAAGGCGCGCGCGATGGACACCCGCTGCCGCTCCCCACCGGACAGCCGCAGGCCGCCCTCGCCCACGCGGGTCTCCAGCCCATCCGGGAGGCGTTCGATCACCGAATCCAGCCGGGCGCGACTGACCGCGACGGCGACCTCCTCGTCGGTGGCCTCCGGGCGGGCGAGGCGCACGTTCTCCAGGATCGTGGTGTCAAACAGGTACACGTCCTGGAACACCATCGACACGAGCGACATCAGCTGCTCGGTGGGGAGTTCCCGCACATCGACGCCGCCGACGGTCACCCGGCCACGGTCCACGTCCCAGAACCGGGCGATCAGCCTGGTGCAGGTGGACTTTCCACACCCCGACGGGCCGACGAGCGCCGTGATCTGCCCTTGCGGCGCGGTGAGCGAGAACCCTTCCAGGACCGGCAGGCCGGCCTCGTAGCCGAAGCTCACGTCCTCGAACACGATGTCCAGCCCGTCCAGCTCCCGCTCGACGCTGCCCGCGGCCATCTCCGGCTCGTCGAGCACCTTCCCCATCGCCTGGAGCGCGATGTCTGCCTTCTGGAGTTCCCCCTGGTAGAGCAGAGCCTGCGCCAGCGGCGTGGTGAACCGGGTGCTCAGCAGCATGATCGCCAGGAAGACGGCGACGTCGAGGGAACCTTCCAGGATGAACCACAGCCCGAGAGACAGCAGGGCTGCGAACAGCGTCTCGGCCGCTGCCGTCGCGGCCCCCAGCGGCGGTCCCTGGGCTTTGAGCAGGCCCGTCACGCCGTCGTTCTCCTCGACGAGGGTCCGGTTCAGCGGCTCCCAGTCCAGGCCGCGCAGCCCGCGGGCGCGCAGCACGGGCTGCAACTGCGCGTACTCGATGAGCCTGCCCGCGCTGGCGGAGGCGAGGGCAGGTTCTCGCTCCTGCTCCGTCTTCAGCACCCGACGCCCCCAGCGCCACAACCACCAGGTGACGGGCACGGCGCTGCCCAGCACGAGCGCCAGCCGCCAGTCCACGAAGATCAGGCCAACTAGCACGGTGAGCGGCACGAGCGCCGCGGACATCAGGTTCGGCAGCACGATCGAGCCGAGGTGCGACAACACGTCGGCCTGCGAAGAAGTGAGGGCCGCCACCTCCCCCGGTGTGGAGGCGCGGAACCAGCCCAGCGGCAGGTTGGACACCCGTTTGCCGATCTTGTGGATCAGGTCCCCGCACACGTCCATCACCGAGATCCGGTGGGAGTTCGCGAGGGTCAGGAACTGCGCCAGGAAGGCGCCCGCGGCGAGCCCGAGCAGCGTCCACAGCCACGGCAGCGCCGAGGCGGGTGAGTCGCCGAGGAAGGCCCGCAGGAACGGAACTATGACGATGAATGCCAGGCCTTGCAGCACGGCGGCCACACCGTAGCCGCCCACCAGCCAGAAGAACGCCTGCGGCTTATCCAGGTAGCGAAGCATCCTTGTCAGCATGGCTGGTTCTCCTGTTCGACGATCGGCCGGCTCTGGTTGCGCCACATGCGCGCGTAGCGCCCGCCCAGGGCGAGCAGTTCGTCGTGGGGACCGCATTCGGCCAGGCGGCCTTCCTCGATGACCGCGATCTGGTCGGCGCCTTGGATGGTGCCGAGCCGGTGGGCTATGACGATGACGGTGCGGCCCTCGGCCAGGTTGCTGATCGCCTGCTGGATCAGCCGCTCGGAGTGGGCATCGGCCTGGGCGGTCGCCTCGTCGAGGATGAGGATGGGTGCGGCCGCGAGGAAGGCGCGGGCGATGGTGAGCCGCTGCGCTTCGCCCCCGGACAGGTGCGCGCCTTCCCCGACGATGGTGTCGTAGCCGTCGGGCAGCTGCATGATGCGCTCGTGGATGCACGCGGCGCGGGCGGCCTGCACGATCTCGTCGTCCGTGGCCCCCGCCCTGCCGAGTGCGATGTTGGCGCGCACCGTGTCGCGGCTGAGCTGGACGTCCTGGAACACAAGGGAGAGCGATGACATGAGGTCGGCGGAGGTGGTCTGCCGCACGTCGCGGCCGCCCACCAGCACCGCGCCCTCGTTGACGTCCCAGAAGCGGGCGGCGAGCTTCGCCACCGTCGATTTTCCTCCACCGGATGGGCCGACGAGGGCCGTCACGGTGCCCGCGGGGCAGCTGAGCGACAGCTCCTTGATGACATCCACCCCCTTGTCATAAGCGAATGACACGTTGCGGAACTCCACGGCTGGGGCCTGGGGGTCGGGTGTCGCGGACGTGTCCGGTTCGGGAAGCTCCGCGGCCTGCAGGATGGCCAGTGTGCTGGCGGCCGCCTCCTGCGCCGTGTACAGGACCTGGGAGATCCCGACGATGGCGAGCAGCCCCTCCGGCAGCCCGACGCACACCAGTGCGAACGCTACGACGGTCACCGGGGACAGCCAGCCCTGGAGGGTGAACAGCAGCCCCACCCCGACTGTGGTGGCGAAGATCACGACGGGCTGCATGGCCGCGGCCAGGAGCGCCATGCCCAGGCCCTGCTTCTCCAGCCACGCGACCGACACGGACGCGTGCTTCTTCTGCGCCCGATCGAACCGCCCGAAGACCTGGTTGGTCATCCCGAAGTTCTTGACCTCCTTGATGCCGTCCACCAGTTCCACGACGCTGCTGGCCAGCTCCCGCTGGGACTGGGTGTAGGCCTGGATACTGTCGGAGAGTCCGGTGACGCTGAGCAGGAGGACCAACAGCACCACCAGGATCAGGCCGCCCAGCATGATGGCCGCGAAGCGCCAGTCGAGCCAGAACAGGTAGGCCAGCGAGGCCAGGATGCTGACGATGGAGTTGGCGACGTCGCCGGCGAGGTGCGCCACCAGCACATGGATCTCGGCGGTGTCCTTGGCCACTGCCTTGCGGATCTGCCCGGAGCTGCGGGCGGTGAACCAGCCCAGGTTCACGCGGGCGAGCTTGTCGACGAGACGCCCGCGCAGTTCGGCGCGCAGCCTGGCCTCGGCGAAGTGGTTCTTGCCGAGGGCGGTGCCGTAGAGGAGGGCGTGCGCCACCATCGCGGCGACCGCGACCAGCACCCACGTCCACAGCGGGCCGGGGGCGAGTTCCTGCGCGACGAGGCGTCGGGCGATCTCGATGAGCGCGATGTACGGGACCACCTTGCAGAGGGCGCCGACGGCAGCCAGGCAGAATCCGAGGATCATTGAGCGCTGCGCGCTCCTCATCAGATCCCAGATGGTTCGCGGCGCCCCCTCCGGTATGGCTGTGGTCTCAGCCGTGGTGTGTGTAGTCAAGAGCGATCCTTCCCAACAGGTCGAAGTGGTGCAGAACGAGGGCCAGCGCGAGGGTCAGGGCCCAGAGGAGCAGCAGGAGAGCCGAGTCGGCGAGACGCCAGCGCACCTCGGTGAGTTCGGTGCGGCGACGGTGCGCACCAAAAGCCCGGGCATCCATCGCCATCGAGACGCGCTCCGCGTGGCGGATGGCGCTGACCAGCAGCGGGGTCACGGAGCCCGCCCAGATCACGACAGGCCGCAGCACGCCGGGGGCGCGCGATCCCCGCATTCGTCGCGCCTGGCGGATGATGCGATGCTCGGTACGGAACCGCTCCAGGAAGGCCACCGCCGCCATGCCCGCATGCGCGATCCGCACGGGTAGCCGGAACGTGCGGGTCAGGGAACGCAACAGCTCCTGCGGCGACGTGAGCGCGCCGGAGGCGACGACGAGCGCGAGCAGGGCGGAGATCCGCAGCCCCGTTTTGATCCCGGCCAGCCACTGCCCCTCGTCGACGCTGAACGGGCCGATCCGCACGGGCGGCGACGCTCCGTGGAGGTCGAACCGGTAGGCCACCATGGCCGACCAGGTGAGCAGCGCCGCCACCGCCCACAGGCCCGCGACGAGCACGGCGCGGTGCGCGAGACCACCCCGTCCCCGAGCCAGCAGGAACACTGAAGCGAGGATGAGGCAGGTGAGAGAGAACTCGTGGCGCCCGGTGAGGGCGACCAGAACCATCGCGGGCAGCAGGCTGAGGAACAGCGTCAGGGGGCCGACGGGCGAGGGTTGCGCCTCGGGCAGGTCAGGTTGGCTCTGCGGCTCGTCGGGCGCGCTCGTTGCGCCGGTGGCGGGCGGTTCGTCGGGCATCCCCTCGACGGCGGCCGCGGCGAGGCGCAGCACGGGCGGGGGCGTCAGGCCACACTCGGCGATGACGGGGTCGAGCAGCACCTCGCAGGGCGGGCCCTCCGCCCGAACGCGCCCCTCGTGCAGCACCACCACGTGGGCCGCGTGCTCCAGTACGAGGCCGAGATCGTGGGTTGCCATGATGATGGTGGTGCCCCGCGCGGCCGTGCGCGCCAGCAGCTCCATGAGCACCCTCGTCGATTCGGCGTCCTGCCCAAACGTGGGCTCGTCGAGGCACAGCACCTCGCGCCCCTCGCTGAGCGCCGTCGCGACGGATAGGCGACGCTGCTGCCCGCCGGAGAGCAGGAAGGGGCTCAGCTCCTGCATCCCGGTCAGGCCCAGCTCCTTCAGTAGAGCGGCTACCTCGGCCTGAACTTGCTGCGCGGGGGCGCAGTTGACCCGGCCGGAGTGCGCGAGCTCCTCACGCAGGGTGGAGTGCAGGAACTGGTGCTGCGGGTTTTGGAATACGTGCCCGACGCGCGGATCGGGGGCGGTGAGCCGGATTGAGCCGGTGGCGGTGGTGCAGGTGTCGGCGCGGGAGCCGGGGTGGAGCCCGGAGAGGCTGCGCAGCAGGGTTGATTTGCCGGTGCCGTTGACGCCGACGACGGCGGTCAGGGCACCTGCGGGGGCGTGGAAGTCCACCCCGTCCAGGACGTTCGTCGCCTCCGGCCCGCTGCCCAGCTGGAGGCGGAGACCTGCGACGCTGAGCCCCGGAGCGTGGGCTGTGGGACGCCTGAGTTCGGCGATGTGCGCGGCGAGGACGGCTCGCGCCTCGGGGTGCCCGGCCAGGGCTGCGGCCCCTTCCTGCAGGGTCAGGGCGCCGCGCAATTCAGGAATCCGGTCGGCGAGCCGGACGCAGGTGGGCAGCTGGATTCCTGCGGCGAGGAGGGCGTCGCGGTGGCGGTGCAGCACGTCGCCGGGCGGACCCTGCGTCAGCGTGGCTCCGGTGGCGTCGAGAGCGATCACCTCGTCAACGTGGCCGATTATCGGGTCGAGGTTGTGTTCCACCACGACGACGGCGGTGCCGCGGCGCGCCTCGTCGGCCAGGATGCGATACAGCTGCTCCCCGGTGGCGGGGTCGATGTTGGCGGTGGGCTCGTCGAGGACGAGCAGTTCGGGGCGCATTGCCAGCGCGGACGCCAGCACGAGGCGCTGCCGCTGCCCGCCGGATAGTTCCCACGGGTTGCGGGTGGCTTCGCCGAGGAGGCCAACCTGGGTGAGGGCTTTTTGGGCGCGCGAGCGGATCTCCTCGGGTGGCAGGCAGAGGTTGCTGAGCCCCCAGGCGACCTCGTCGAGCACACTGGTGGTGATGATCTGCGCGTCGGGGTCTTGGAGCACCATCGCCACAGTGGTCGCCAGCTGGTGGATGGCCTGGTCGGCCACCTCCTTCCCTTTAACCAGCACGCTTCCCCGGTAGGCGGAGGGCACGGAGTGCGGGACGAGGCCGTTGAGGGTGAGGGTCAGCGACGATTTTCCGCACCCGGAGGGTCCGATGAGGGCGACGAGCCGGCCGGGGGCGAGGCTCAGGGTGGTGGATTGGGGCTGCCAGGCTTCCCGGCCCTCGTGCCGCACCCCGACCTGGACACATTCGGCGACTCGGCTGCTGGTTGGCGCTTCGGCTTTAGCGCTCGGTTCTGTGGTGCGCAGCATGGCTCAGCTGGCGGTGACGCCGACGCCCGCCTTTCGCAGCGCGCGGACGATGAGCAGTGTGACGGCAACTGCGGCGTAGCAGGAGACGAGTGCGGTCGCCGCGAAGAGCACGAGCTGTCCGGTGCTCACCTCTATCGAGAGCATCTTCGGATACATCAGGCTGTTGAAGAGGCCGAATACGGTGGCGGCCAGCCCGTAGCCGAGCCAGTTCCAGTGTTTGTACAGCAGCAGCGCCAGCGGGATCTCCAGCAGGGCTCCGCCGAGGAGGTTGCCGATGATGCTGGCTACGCCCGCTGGCGTGGAGAAGGTGCCGATGATCCCGAGGATGAGTGCTGCGATGAGAATTGCTCCGGGTTTGCGGGTGAGGGCACCCGGCAGCAGGTAGGGGATGATCCACAGCCCCATGAAGCCGCACATCGCCAGGATGCCGCCGGGGGATACGGCCGCCGCGACGCTGACGTAGTTGAGCGGAACGTTGATCAGCGCCCCGGCAACCGCACACGCAGCGACGATCATCAGCGTCCGGGTGTGCAGTACCGAGTTCTTGAGCGGGCTGGCTGAGCTGGTGTGGATTTTGAGGGTGGGGGTTTCTTCCGCCGCTGTCATGCGCCTCTCCTTCCCTGATTTAGGCAAGGCTAACCTAACGCATTGCCGCGAACCTCTGAGACCCGGGTCGCAGATTGGATCTAGTGAGGGGGGAACGTATCCCAGCGCACCCGGCCACACGGATGGTGTCCGGGCGCGACCGACGTGGACCCCACCTCAGGTAGGGAGCCCCCGTCACCAGATTCCTGTGGGCGTCCAGGCTCGGCGCCAGTCAGGCCTTATTGCGTGCGTGTTGCCGGAGCAAGGGCACCACCGTCAGAGAAAGAACGACCCGATCCGGGCGCCGCAACCCGGTACGACCTGCGAACCAGGCCCTACAGGCTTTCGACGAAATGCTTGGCTTCGACGAGGGAGCAGCCGGTCACATCACGGTATCGACGGATGGCCTCCAGTTTGCGTCCGCCGCGGGCCAGTCTCCGCAGCTCCTCGCTCAGGATGGGGGGCAGGCCCTCCTCAAACCCTGCCGCCTGATTGACGACGGGTGCCGGCCGCGAGGCATAGGCGGGTTGGTTCTCCGCAGCTGCCTTCGTGGCCATCTCCCGCTTGACGTTCTCGATGTAGCGGTCGGCTTCTTCGGAAGACACCCCGAATGAGGCACGGTAGCGGCTGTGAGCGATGCTTTCCTTGCCCTCGGCGATCAGCCTGTCGATGTTCTCGTACAGCTCAGCTTTGTCGCCGTCCCGCGCAAGGAAGCTCTTCTTTTTCGCCTTGGCGGACCTAAGCGCCAACCCGCCGATCCCAGCAGCGGCGATGAACAGCAGGATGCTGAGGAAAGCGCCGCTCTTGCTGCTGTCGAACAGTGCGGGGACGAACAGGAGCAACCAGACGATCGCCAGGGCCCCGATGATGTTGAAGTTATCCCGCCGCTTTCTATCGTTGGCGAATTGCTGCGCCACTCCCCTGGGGTTCGGGGTTGGGGGGACTGGCGGTGGCGGGAAGCCAGCCAGTCGCTGGTTCAACTGGTGTTCCGCAGGAGCTGGCTTCGACGTTCCTCCCCCGCGCTCGGCCATGGCCGGCACAGCAGTTCGCGACGTCGGTGCCGGTTGAATAGCCTGCGGCTTCACTGCGGGCTCCACGGGCTGGATCACCTCGGGCGCGACGTTTTTGACACCCTGGCCGGAGTCAGCGGCCTGCTGTCCCGGCGCGGGACCGTCGAGTTCAACGCTCGCCGACGGCTGCTCCGCGCCTGAATCGGTTGCGGAGCGCTCCGCTATCGCTGTGCGCACCGCAGCCAGCTCCGGCTGCAAACGGGCCGCGTTTGCCCGGCGGCACAAGTCGCTGTACTCCCTGAACGAGATCACCCCGTCGCCCAGCAATCGCCCGAGCTCTCTCAGTACCGTGTCGCGCTCCCGGTAGTGCACAGTCTCCACGCCCACTAGCCGAACCTTTCCGACGGCTGCCGCCGCCTATCGAAGAAATAGTTATTTGTTCGCGGAGCCGCTCAGCCAACCACATAGCGCAGGTCATCGGGCATGATCGGGTTCTCGTCCGGATCGTCCACGATAATCTGCAGGCCGCCGATCAGCCCGTCCTCCACCCAGAGCTCTACCCGCACCGACTCGTCGGGGCTCAGGCCATGCACCGGGAAGGTGTAGTCCGGCGCTAGGGTGCGCGGCCCGTCGTCGGCCACCTGAAAGGTGACAAAGCCGTCGCTAATTTTCCCGAACTGCTGCGCGCCGGAAAGCTGGGCGCGCAGTTCCTCCGCGCCCCAGCCGTCGATCTTCGCGAGCATTTCGGTCACCACCTGCCGCACCCGGGGCTCCAGGTCTCGCGCCTCGACGATACCCTCGTCTCCCGTTGACGCGTCGAGCCCCGCCAGCTTGTGGCTCAACACCATCGACACGGCACCCAGCGCCCCCACGCCAACCGCCAGAGCCGCCCGCGGCCACCGGCAGCCCGCTGCGGCCAGCCCGTCGGCCAGCCACGCGTCGACGGCCAGAGCCGGCTTGCGCAGAGCTAGCGTGGCCCCAACCGCGCCCGCTGTGAGCACGGCGTCGCCCGGCTCCGAGCCGGATCCGACGATGCGCTCACGCTCGACGCGGGTGGCTTCCCACACCGCCGCACCGCTCAACGCCGACAGCACGCCCCAGTAAGCCCAACGCTGCCAGCCGCGCAGCTTCCGCGGCTCTACCAGAGTGAGCACGGAGGCGGCCCCGTAGAGGGCCGCCTCACGCCAGGAGTCAGGATTCTTCGCCATGGACCCAGCCTAGCGAAGCCCCACGGTCAGTTTCCCCGACTCGTTCACACCAACCTTGAGCTGTTCGCCGTCGCGGATCTCCCCGGAGAGCAGGCCCCGGGCCAGCTGATCTTCCAACGTGGTTTGGAAGAGGCGACGCAGCGGTCGGGCACCGTACACCGGGTCGAACCCGTTCTCGCCCAGCCAACGCTTGGCGTCCTCGGTCAGTTCCACGACGATTCGCCGCGGCGCCAGCCGCTTGTTGAGTCGCGCCAACTGGATGTCGACGATACGCGTCAACTCGTCTGCGGTGAGCGCCTGGAACAGCACGATGTCGTCGAGGCGGTTCAGGAACTCCGGCCTAAACGCCTGCCGGACGATGGCCATCACCTCGTTGCGTTTCGCTTCCTCGCTCTTCATTAGGTCGACGAGCACGTGCGAGCCCAGGTTGGAGGTGAGGATGAGGATGGTGTTGCGGAAGTCCACCGTCCGGCCCTGGCCGTCGGTGAGGCGCCCGTCGTCGAGCACCTGCAACAGGATGTTGAACAGGTCCGGGTGGGCCTTCTCCACCTCGTCCAACAGCACCACCGAGTAGGGCCGACGACGCACCGCCTCCGTCAGCTGGCCGCCTTCCTCGTAGCCCACGTAGCCGGGCGGGGCGCCGACGAGCCGGGCCACCGAGTGCTTCTCGGAATATTCGCTCATGTCGATGCGCACCAGCGCCGTCTCGTCGTCGAAGAGGAACTCTGCCAGCGACTTGGCTAGCTCCGTCTTGCCCACGCCCGTGGGCCCGAGGAAGAGGAAGGAGCCCGTGGGGCGGTTGGGGTCGGAGATGCCGGCGCGCGAGCGGCGCACGGCATCGGCGACGGCCTGCACCGCGTCGCGCTGCCCGATAAGGCGAGCACCGATGCGCTCCTCCATCTGCAGCAGTTTCTCGCTCTCGCCCTGCAGCAGCTTGCCCACCGGGATACCGGTCCAGGCGGCCACCACCTCGGCGATGTCCTCGTCGGACACCTCCTCGGAGACCATCGAGGACGTGCGTTCCCCGAGTTCCGCCTCGGCCAGCTCCTTTTCAGCGGCGGGAATCTCGCCGTAGAGGATCTGCGACGCCCGCGCGAGGTCCCCTTCGCGCTGCGCCTTGTCAGCGGCGACTCTCAGCTGGTCAATCGTTTCCTTGATATCGCCTACCCGGTTCAGCCCCGACTTCTCCGCCGCCCAGCGGCTCTCCAGCTCCCGCAGCTCTTCCTGCACGTTGGCGAGTTCCTCGTCGAGCGCGGCCAGCCGCTCGCGGGATGCGTCGTCGTCCTCCTTGGCCAGAGCCAAACGCTGCATGGTCATACGATCCACGTCACGGCGGAGCATGTCGATCTCCTCCGGCGAGGAGTCGATCTCCATGCGCAGCCGGGAGGCGGCCTCATCGATCAGATCGATGGCCTTGTCGGGCAGCTGCCGGGAGGTGATGTAGCGGTTGGAAAGCTGGGCGGCCGCGACGAGCGCCCCATCGGTGATGCGCACCTTGTGGTGCGCCTCGTAGCGTTCGCGCAGGCCGCGCAGGATCGCGACGGTGTCCTCCACACTCGGCTCGCCCACGTATACCTGCTGGAAGCGCCGCTCGAACGCCGGGTCCTTCTCGATGTGCTCGCGGTATTCGTCCAGCGTGGTGGCGCCAATCATGCGCAGTTCGCCGCGCGCGAGCATCGGCTTGAGCATGTTACCGGCGTCCATCGACGAGTCGCCGCCCGCGCCCGCGCCGATCACGGTGTGGAGTTCGTCGATGAAGGTGACCACCTGCCCCTCGGAGTCGCGGATCTCGTTGAGCACGGCCTTCAGCCGCTCCTCGAACTCGCCACGATATTTGGCCCCGGCCAGCATTGACGACAGATCCAGTGAGACGAGCCTGCGACCCTTGAGGGAGTCGGGGACGTCGCCGGCCACCAGGCGCTGGGCGAGTCCCTCGACGACGGCAGTCTTGCCGACGCCGGGCTCGCCGATCAGGACGGGGTTGTTCTTGGTGCGCCGGGCCAGCACCTGCACCACGCGGCGGATCTCCTGGTCGCGGCCGATCACCGGGTCGAGTTTGCCCTCCCGGGCCTGCTCGGTGAGGTCCACGGAGTATTTCTCCAGCACGGACTCCCCGCTGCCCTCCGACTCTGCGCTGGTGACGCGCTTGCCGCCGCGCAACTCGTCGAACTTGGTGGTGAGCCCTTGGGAGGAGAGGCCACGTGCCGCCAGGATCTTCTTCGCATCGGAGTCGACACGGGCCAGTGCGATGAGGAGGTGTTCGGTGGCGACGAACTGGTCCCCCAACTCCTGCGCGAGGGTCTCGGCTGAGGCCAGCACTCGCGCGAGAGAAACGGACATCGTCGGCTGCGCGACGGAGCTGCCGCTCGCGCTGGGCAGCCGTTTGATGGCGGCGGCGACGTCGTCGTTCACGCCCTGTGGGTCGGCTCCGCACTCGGCCATGAGCGCCCCGACGGTGTTGTCCGGGGTGAGCAGGAGGCCGTGCAACAGGTGCAGGGGCTCGGTGTTGGGGTTGCCGTTGGTGAGCGCCTGCCTCACGGCAGCGGTCACCGCGTCACGGCTCTTGGTGGTGAGCTTGTCGGTGTTCATCGCACTCCTTCTGACGTTCTACAAAGTTGAGTCTACCTAACTCAACCCTGTTGCGGCGCGTTTTATTCCCGATGTCGCCAACCCACGCTCCAGCCGCCCCCGGGCGCCGCTGCAGATCCAGCGCGAACAGAAAGATGCCACGAAACCCGTTACGAGCGCACCCCAGCTGCGGGGCGCTCCTCGATCAGAACCGGTCTCGCGGCACCAGTTGACACCCGACCCAGGGGCCCTAGCTCGGGGCTTCGCTCAGGAGGCGCTGAGCAGTGCGCCCGAAAGCTCGCCCGCCATCGCCGCTTGAGAGACGAAGCGGTAGAGCCGCGCGGGACGGCCCCCCTCGGCTCCGGGCCGCGCGATGGCGCCCGTCGTCTCTAGCTGGCCTCGCCGCTGCAGCACCCGCTGCAAATTTGTCGATGAAACCTCGTAGCCCAGCACGGCTGCATAGGCGTCACGCAACTGCGCAATAGTGAACTCGCTCGGCGCGAGCGCGTGACCCAGCTCGGTACGGGAAATCTTCGCCCGCAGGGTGTCCGCAGCGCTCTGCACCAGTTCGGCGTGGTCACCCGCCATCTTGGGAAGATGATTCACGGAGAGCCAGGCCCCTCCAGAGCGCAGCTGCTCCTCCCTGGCCGCCCAGGGCGCCACGCCCAGGTAGGAGGTGGCGAAGATCCGTTCCCCGACGCCCACGTCCAGCATCCCGGAGGTCTGCAACTGCTCCAGGTGGGCCAACGAATCGACATCCATCCGGTACGACAGGTTGCGCCGCACGGCCATCTCCAGCGTCTCCCCCTGTTCCAGCAGCCCGCTGGGCAGTCTCCATTCTCCCTCCACTGCGGAATCACGGAAAGCAAAGACGCAAAGCCCGTTCTGGCCACACACCCGCAGCACCACGGCGATGGCCATATGCCCGAACCTCGCCCATCCGCGTTTCGGCCTTTCGCCGCCCATGCCCTCCGGAGCCAACGCGCCGGACACCGAGGCCCCCGCAACAAGATCCGTTCTCAGCACCACATTCACCCCCAAGGAAAGGACGCCGCCATGGCCCCAACCGTTTACGTGATACCAAGAAGAATACCGCTAGCCGACGAATCATTCACATTTGACAAAATCGGTGGTCATAGTGTTATTTTGCCTACGTAACGCCACCCTTTTGAAAGGCGCTTGCATAAGCGCGCTGCTTAAGGTGGGAAACGTGGAATCAGGATGAAACGCTCCAAGAAGACAAAGCAGCAGACCGTGCGCGGGCAGCACGCCCAAGAGGTCGTCACCGTACTCCGCTGTCAGGGAGAGGCCTCCAGAGCCGAACTCGCCCGGTTGTGCGACGTCTCCCGCCCTACTGCGGCTGCCGCGCTGGCCGAACTGGCCGAACTGGGGCTCGTCGAGCCCACCACCTCAATCGTCAGCGGCGGTCGACCTGCTACCCACTACGGCTTTTGCCCCTCCCCAGGGCTGGTTGTCGCGGTGGATGTGCTGCATGCCTCAGCATCGATCACCGCCTGCCGGTTCGACGGGCGGATTGTCGCCAGTCGCGTCGTACCGCTCACCGGGCTCGGCAGCGAGGGCCGCTTCTCCCAGCTGACCGACGAGTTGCGCGCGCTGCTGGGCCGCTGCACCGTCGAGCACGGCCGACTGCTGGCGATGGGCGTCTCCACCACGGGCATCGTCGACTCCGATGGACGCGTTCTGCGCAGCGACCTGGCGCCGCAGTGGAACGGCTTTCCTCTCAGCGCCCGCCTCGCCCAGTCGTTCGACTGCCCAGTTCGGACTGAAAACGACATAAACAGCGCCGCATATGGAGAGTTCGCAACCCGGGTCGCCCTGCAGAATGCCTCCCCGACGGAAGACATTCTCTATATCAATTTCTTCCGCGGATTCCATACCGGCCTGATCCTGAACGGCGCCATCCATAGGGGGCATTCCTGGAGCGCTGGCGAGATCACCGACGTGTTCAGCAGCCTGCGCTACGACCCGAGCGAGCAAGACCTCACCGCATGGGGCCGCATGGCGGCCGCGACGATCGGCCCGCTCTGCGTCGTCGTCGACCCCGGGAGGGTGATCGCGAGCGTGCCGAGCGAGAACGCCTCCCCTGCCATCGACGCAATCAACGAAGCCCTCGCCAGGACCCGCACACCAGCCGCCCCACCACTCACCCTGGAGACCAGCCTGCTGGGTGCCACCGCAGCCACCATCGGGGCCGTGCACCTCGCGCTGCTCGAAGCCGACGTACACCTGTTCGGCGAGTCTTCCCTGCCCTCTGGGGCCAGCCCGCACCGCCCACCGAGGCTGACCGGACTGGAACTGGTACGCCAAGCCATTCGGGCCGGGGTCCACACCACGCTCGCCCGCCCAACCGGCTCGGGGAAACCGCTACGAGTGGGCGTGGTCGGGGTCGGCGCCCGGGCCCGCCTCGCCTTGGAAACCGAGTCCAGTTCAATCCCAGCTGAGATCGTCGCCGCCTGCGAACCGCACAGGCTCGCCAGGCAGCGCGTACGCGACCAGCTGCGCAAGGACCCGGAGCAGCTGACCATCACCAGCACCACCACCGACCTGATCCGCGCCGGCATCGATGTCGCCTTCGTCACCTCCCCCGACGACACACACGCCGAGATCGCCTGCGAACTGCTGGAAGCCGGCGTCGCCGTTTACCTCGAAAAACCCATCGCAATCCACCTTGCAGACGCCACCCGAATCCTGAACACCGCCCACCGCACGGGAACCAAGCTCTACGTCGGCCACAACATGCGGCACATGAACTTCGTGCGCAGCATGCGCAGCCTCATCGCTGCCGGGAGAATCGGCGAGCCCAAAGCGATCTGGTGCCGCCACTTCGTCGGCTCCGGCGGAGACTTCTATTTCAAAGACTGGCACGCCTCCCGCGAACACAGCAACGGCCTGCTCCTCCAGAAAGCCGCCCACGACATTGATGTCATGCATTGGCTGGCCGACGCACACACCACCGAAGTGGTGGGCATGGGCGAGAACCAGATCTACGGCCAGATCCAGGAACGTGTCGACCGCCAGGACCAGTTGATGCGCGACTGGTTCTCGCTGGATAACTGGCCGCCGCTCAGCCAGCGCGGCCTCAACCCGGTGATCGACGTCGAAGACCTCTCGATGATGCTGATGCGCATGAGTTCCGGGGTGCTCGCTTCCTACCAGCAGTGCCATTTCACACCCGACTACTGGCGCAACTACACCGTCATCGGCTCCGAGGGCCGCCTGGAAAACTTCGGCGACGACGAGGGCGGAGTCATCCGAATCTGGAACAGACGCACCACCTACAATCCCGACGGTGACGAGCAGTTTCCGATCCTCCACGGCGCGGGCCACACGGACGCCGACAAACTCATCGTCGACGAATTCCTCCGCTTCGTCGTTGAGGACGCGCCCACCGACACCTCCCCGCTCGGAGCCTGGTACGCCGTCGCAGCAGGCATCAAAGCCACCGAATCGCTACGCGACGGCTCCACCCCACGCACCGTTCCCGAGCTTGACCCCGCGCTCATCGAATACTTCAGCAGCAACCAGTCCAGGCCGTAGCAGCGCCGACGAGCTGCGAGCGCGCCTCGGGTTCATGGCGATGCCCACGTTAAGCCAGGTCCGGTAGTCAGAGTGGCGGGAGTCCTCGCGTCCCGTTCACCATTTCCGACGCATCCGGGTGGGCCCGCCGCCAAACTCCCCAGCATCGCGGGCGAAAGATCACCACGACGGCGGCGCACCGCCTGCGGGCCCTTTCGATGCTGCCCGACGATCCGGGCCTCGCGCGCTGAGGCCCTGACCGCCTTCCTCGCCGACCTCACGCCAGCTGGGGTAGGGGCTCTCAGCGCTCGATGGCGGCGACGTCCGTCCGGCTGGGGAGGTAGTAGAGCGCGAGGGAGTCCAGCATCCGCTGCAGCTGCGCCAGGGCAGCCTCCCGCTCGCCCTGCGACCCGGCGTTGAGCGCGAGGCGAGCGATCTTCCCGGCTCGCGCTACCTCGTCGCGCAGCTGCGGCTCGACATGACGCAGCCCCGCTCGCACAGCGTGCTGGCGCGCCACCTCGAAACGGACCTCGACACGGGCCGCGACCTCCGCCGTCGGGGTGTTCTCGAAATCGACGAGGGCCGCCTCGAAGGCCGCCGTCGTCGGCACCGCCGGGTCGAACAGAGCCGGGCTCTCCAAGCGGAAGAGCAGGTCTGAGCACAGCCGCCCATACTCCTCACGGATCCGCTGCACCTGGACTGTCGGATCGACCACCGACGCGGCGGGCAGCGCCCCACGCCACAGCTCACCCCGCGCCACCGCCAGGGCATAGGCGTGGACGTTGGATGGGTCCACCCCGAGCCGCTGCTGACCGACGATCCGGGGCGATGTCCGGATAACGCTGACAGACAGCGGCACAAACAGGGTGACGAAAACCCCGATGGGCGCGATCCACCAGCTTTCCAACGCGAGAGTGAGGACGACGGTGAGCACCGCGCACACGAGGACAAGCGCTCCCCACAGCGCGTAGGACAACTGCGGGGTGACGAACCCCGGCACGAGCAAGAACCGGGGATCGTGGAAAACTCCCCACCGCTTCACAAGATCACCGATCTTCTCGCTTCCGTTAAGCTTCCCAAGCTCCCCCAGCTTGACACTGCTGACCTCCTCCACGATGAATCCGCAGTTCCGTTTCCGCTTCACCGCGACGAGGTGGTGACGTTTCTCGTCGAAGACGACGAGACCGCATGGGGCGATGTCACAAATCTGGGCGTCGGGGTCGACGAGTGACCA
This sequence comes from Tessaracoccus sp. OH4464_COT-324, assembly GCF_003932855.1. Taxonomy (GTDB): domain Bacteria; phylum Actinomycetota; class Actinomycetes; order Propionibacteriales; family Propionibacteriaceae; genus Arachnia. Next base: position 140,924 of record NZ_RQYZ01000003.1, read on the forward strand.
GGGGGCAGGGTTCACATCGGCCTCCGTCCGGGCAGTTGCTTCAGCTGGCGGCCGCCCAGGGCCTCCCGGGTCTCGGTCCCGCTGGGCAGGTAGTACAGGGCGAGGTCGTCGAGCAGCTCGACGGCCTGTTCCAGGGCGGCCGCCCGTTCTGCCGGGGAGCCGGTCGATGCGGTCGCGATGCGGAGCGCGCCGAGGGCGCGGCGGGCGTCGTCGCGGGTGTCGGGCGGCAGATGATTCATCCCGACCCGCTCCGCATGATGACGGGCCGCGTGGAAGGCGGCCACGACGCGGGAGGCGAGGGCGCCGCGCTCCTCGTCGTCGAGGCGCGCCCACGTCGAGTCCCATTCGAAGAGGGCCAGGGTGAGGACCTCGGTGGTGGGGCAGGCCGCGTCGAACAGGGCGGGGTTAGCGACGCGGTATGGCAGGTCGGTGAGCAGCCGACCGTACTCTTCCTTCACGTCCTCCACTTGCCGCGACGCGATGTCGCGGCAGTCATTGAGGGGGGCGAGGTCGTTCAGCGCCCAATCCCGGCCATCGACCCGGAACATGAAGGTCTTCAGGTAACTCAAGTCGTAGACCATCGTGCCGAGGAACCAGACGAGGGAGGCGCCGACCAACAGCATCACCCACTCGCCGCCGCCCTGGATGGCGAGTGATGCCATGACGATCATGAGCGAGACGGAGAAGGTGCCGAAGAACATCGTCAGGGCCCGGTTACGCTTCAGGTTCTGGAAGAAACCGAGGGCGACACCAACGACCTCCCCCTCGGGCAGGGAGACGACGCGCAGCGGTTGCCGTAGCTCCTCTAACCCGACCACGTCCCCGACGCGACGCTCCTCGGAAACCGGGGGCAGCAACTTCGATTTGGTCTCCCCAGTAGAGAAAACACGGAACTCGTGGCCCTCGCGTTGCAGCAGCACGCACCGGTCCTCGAAGACCACGAGCGTCTGTTTTCCCAGACGGCTCATGGGCGTACTGGCGGGGATATCGACGACATCGGGACGCATAGACACAGAATAGGGAACAAGGGTGCAGCGACGGTTACCGTGACCCAGCCCTCCACGGGAATGGGCCCTGCCCCAGTTCGCGTCCGCACCGCCCGAAGCCGAAGCAGCACGAATAATGCCGGGCCCGCCCACCGCTGACCGGATCGACCAATACGATTTCCAGCGGAGGAAACATGAAAGCAATCGTCAAGACCGCCCCAGCGCCGGGGCTGGAGCTGATCGACCTGCCCATGCCCGCCGTCGGACCCAATGACGTGCTCGTGCGCGTCACCCACACCGGCATCTGCGGCACGGACGTGCACATCCAGAAGTGGGACGGCTGGGCGGCCCGCACGGTGGCCACGCCCAGGGTGATCGGCCACGAGTTTGCCGGCACCATCGTCGAGTTGGGCAGCGCAGTACAGGGGCTCAGCGTGGGCCAGTTCGTCTCCGGGGAGGGCCACTACGTCTGCGGCCGCTGCCGGGCCTGCTTGGCCGGGCGCCGCGAGGTGTGCGCGAACACCCGCGGCATCGGCTACCACGTTGACGGCGCCATGTGCGAGTACTTCGCGATGCCCGCGGGTAACGTCTGGGTGCACCCGGAGGGCACCAACCCGGACGTGGCCGCCATCTTCGACCCCTACGGCAACGCGGTGCACACCGCGCTGCAGTTCCCATGCCTCGCGGAGGACGTGCTCGTCACCGGCGCGGGCCCCATCGGGATCATGGCCGCGCTGGTGGCTCAGTTCCAGGGCGCACGCAACGTGGTGCTGACCGACCTGTCCGACGAGCGGCTCAGACTCGCGCGCTCGCTGGGCATCCACCAGACGGTGAACGTGGGCTGCGAGCGCCTTACCGACGTGTACGAGCAGCTCGGCGTCAAGGAGGGCTTCGACGTGGGCCTGGAGATGTCCGGCTCGCCCGCCGCGCTCGCGTCGATGATCGACCACATGGTGCACGGCGGGCGGATCGCGCTGCTCGGCACCCCCGTCGGCAATGTTTCCCTGGACCTCAGCAAGGTCATCTTCAACATGCTCACGCTGCAGGGCGTCACCGGACGGCGCATCTTCGAGACCTGGTATCAGGGCACGGCCCTGATTGCGGCCGGGCTCGACATCTCCGGCGTGATCACGCATCGCTACCACTACACCAGTTTTGCCGAGGCGTTCGCCGTGGCCGCCGACGGGCACTCCGGCAAGGTGATCATGAATTGGGAGGACTGAACATGTATTCAGGCATGAAGGAAGCGCTGGCGAGCGAACTCGTCGCGCTCAGAGAGCAGGGGCTCTACAAGGATGAGGCGGCGCTGACCAGCCCGCAGTCCGCCAGCATCTCGGTCGAGGATGGCCGCGACGGCGTGCTCAACCTGTGCGCAAACAACTACCTAGGGCTCGCGGACTCCCCCGAACTGATCGCGGCGGCGAAGGAGGCCCTGGACCGCTGGGGGTTCGGGATGTCGTCGGTGCGGTTCATCTGCGGCACGCAGGTGCAGCATAAGGAGTTGGAGGCGGCGCTCACCGACTTCCTGCACCCGGGCGAGGCAGGCTGGGACACGATCCTGTACTCATCATGTTTCGACGCCAACGGTGGCCTGTTCGAGCCCCTGTTTGGCGCTGAGGACGCGATCATCTCCGACGAGCTGAACCACGCGTCGATCATCGACGGGGTGCGGCTGAGCAAGGCGGCACGCTACCGCTACCGCAACCGCGACATGGCAGATCTGGAGGAGCAACTGAAAGCCGCTCGGGGCGCGCGCTACCGGGTGATCGCCACCGACGGCGTGTTCTCCATGGACGGCTACCTCGCTCCCCTGCCGGAGATCTGCGACCTCGCCGAACGCTACGACGCCCTGGTGTTCGTCGACGATTCCCACGCCGTGGGCTTCATCGGCCCGACGGGCGCGGGCACGCCGGAACACTTCGGCGTCGCAGACCGGGTGGACATCATCACCGGCACCCTGGGCAAGGCCCTCGGCGGGGCGTCGGGCGGCTACACCTGCGCACGGGCGGAGATCGTGGAGATGCTGCGCCAGAAGTCGCGGCCCTACCTGTTCTCCAACTCCCTGGCTCCGGCGATCACCGGCGCCACCATGCGAGTGCTGGAGCTGGTGCGTTCCTCGGGCGAACTGCTTAAGCAGCTACGGGAAAACACCCGCTACTTCCGCGAGCAGATGGTGGCCAACGGCTTCGAGATCCCCAAATCCGACCACCCGATCGTGCCCGTCATGATCGGCGACGCGGTGCGCGCGGCGCGGATGGCCGACGAGGTGCTCGCCCGGGGCGTTTACGTTCGGGCGTTCTCCTACCCGGTGGTGCCGAAGGGCAGAGCCCGCATCCGAACCCAGCTGAATGCCCGCCTCACCCGAGCAGATCTGGATCGGGCGATCCAGGCTTTCGTGGAGGCCCGCGACGCGCTGTGAGCTGCGCCGCCCGGACAGGGCAGTATCCTGGTGCGCGTGAGCTCGTCGAACAGTGCCGGCCTCGCGCAGCAGGAGGCTTGGCTGCGAGCGCAGGGGCTACCGTTCGTCGTGCCCGCCAGGCGGCGGCTGCGGGGACTGCTTCCGCGCACTGCGTCGGTGCTCATCGCGTTCACGCTGCTGGCGTTCGCTCTGCTGGTGGCTGACGCGGCGGTGTCGGCGAGCGAGGTCATCCCATGGCGGGAACTGGTCTCGTATCCGCACGTTCTGGCGGCGCTCGTCGTGGCGGGGTTGCTTGCTCTCGCGGCCGTTCCGGCGGGGCTGCTCTACGGGCGGTGGCAGCGTCGACTGAGCTTCGGTGCCCGCTTGGGCTGGGCGGGCGGCGTGCTGTTCACGTGGCTGTTCGGGCTCTCGCTCGCGGCAGCACTCACCGATGCCCGGTTCGGGTTGCACATTCCCTTCGACGAACGGGTGCAGTTGCTGCTGATGGCCGCAGCCCTGGCGTGGCTAGAGTTTGACTACGTCATCTCCTGGGCGGCGCGTCGAAGCCTGCGGGAGTTGGCCACCACCGCCCCTTCTGTGGCCCGGATTCTCCCGCTGCTCATGCTGACGGTGCTGCTGGTGTTCTTCACCGGCGAGCTGTGGCAGGTGGCAGCCGCTATGAGCAAAACACAGATGTGGCTGCTGGGGCTGTTTCTCCTCTTATTGATCCTGCTGATCCTGTTGCCCGCGACAAGCGACATGCTCGACGACACCGATCTGGCCGGCCGCTGCGAGGGACTGCTGGCGGGCACCCCGTTCGACGAAGTGCCGCACTCCCGGCCGAGGCTGACCTGGCCCGAGAGATTGAACCTCCGAGCTGGGGCCTTCGCGGTGCAGACAGTGCAGGTGGCGATTTTCGTGTCTGTCACGTTTGCCGTTTTCGTCACATTCGGCTGGATCACCCTCGATGAGGCACTGATCTCCTCCTGGAGCAGCCAACCGGCCAAGCCCATGGTCTGGCTGGGGGTTGAACTGCCGATGGACGCGGCAATGTTTCGGGTTTGCCTGGTACTTTCGCTGTTCTCCGGTGTGTCGTTCGCGGCGTCGACCCTGACGGACCCCCTGTACCGGGAGCTGTTCGTCGAGCGAGTGTCGCAGGAGGTGCGACGCAACATCGCCGCCCGCCACTGCTACCGTGTGGAGCTGCGCCGCAGCGGCAAGCTGCCTGCGCGGTGGCGCACCCTCATCGCGGACGAGGACCGCTAGGGCCTGTGGCGCAGCGAGGAAGCTTCTCTGGCGTTTCACTGCACAAGGTGCTGATGTCAAGTTTCGATCAGTCAAAGATTTCACTTTGAACCTGCCGAATGGCTAAGGTGGCGAGTACGAAAACCGGTTCGCGCCCCAAAGGAGTGGAATGAACGCGCAACTATCCCCAGAACTTGAGCTACCCGACGTCCCAACCACCGGCCGAGTCCCCAACCACCCCAGGGTCCTGGCCTGGGTCAAAGAAGTGGCCACGCTCACCAAACCCAAGGCCATCCACTTCTGTGATGGCTCGGACGAGGAATACCAGCGACTCGTGGACCTCCTCGTGGAATCGGGCACCGTGGTTCGACTGAATGAGGAGAAGAAACCCAACTCGATCTACACCAGAACGGATCCCGACGACGTGGCGCGCGTCGAGGATCAAACCTTTATCTGCTCCCTCGATGAGAACGACGCCGGGCCCACCAACAACTGGATGGACCCGAAGCAGATGAAACAGATCATGACCAAGCTGTACGACGGCTGCATGGTCGGTCGAACGATGTACGTCATCCCGTTCTGCATGGGGCATGTGGAAGCAGCAGATCCGAAGTTTGGCATCGAGATCACCGACTCCGCCTACGTGGTGCTGTCGATGAAGATCATGACCCGCATGGGCGAGGAGCCGATGAAGGCGATGGAAGCCAAGGGGGCCGACTTCGTGCCGGCGCTGCACTCCGTCGGCATGCCGCTGCCAGATGGTGTGCAGGACGTGCCGTGGCCGTGCTCCGACGTGAAGTACATTGTGCACTTCCCCGAGGAGCGCACGATCTGGAGCTACGGCTCCGGCTACGGCGGCAACTCCCTGCTGGGCAAGAAGTGCTACGCGCTGCGGATCGCTTCCGCGATGGGCCGCCAGGAGGGCTGGATGGCCGAGCACATGCTGCTGCTGAAACTCACCTCCCCCGAGGGCAAGGCCTACCACATCGCCGCTGCGTTCCCGTCGGCCTGCGGCAAGACCAACCTCGCGATGATCAACCCGACGATCCCAGGCTGGAAGGCCGAGACGATCGGCGACGACATCGTGTGGATCCGTGTCGGCGAGGACGGGCGCCTGTGGGCCATCAACCCGGAGGACGGCATGTTCGGTGTGGCGCCGGGCACCGGCGTAGGCACCAACCCGAACGCGATGGCAGCTGTTGAGGGCGGTAATTCCATCTTCACCAACGTCGCGCTGACCGACGACGGGGACGTCTGGTGGGAGGGCATGACTAAGGAAGCGCCCGCGCACCTGACCGACTGGAAGGGACGCTCCTGGACGCCCGAGGGTGGCCCGGTCGGCGGTCGCGTGGGTGAGAAGGCCGCGCACCCGAACAGCCGGTTCTGCACCCCGATCCGCCAGATCCCGACGATCGCCCCCGAGTACGACGATCCGCGCGGCGTCCCGCTGGACGCCATCGTCTTCGGCGGCCGCCGCGAGAACACCATCCCGCTAGTCTCGCAGGCACGCAGCTGGCAGCACGGCGTGTTCATGGGCGCCACCTGCTCATCCGAGACGACGGCTGCCGCCAAGGGCGCGGTGGGTGTGCTGCGCCGAGACCCGATGGCTATGCTGCCCTTCATCGGCTACCACGTGGGCGACTACTTCCGGCACTGGCTGGACATGGGGGAGAAGACCACCCCGGATAAGCTGCCGCAGATCTTCTACGTCAACTGGTTCCTGCGCGATGCCGAGGGCAATTTCCTGTGGCCCGGTTTCGGCGAGAACTCGCGCGTGCTGAAGTGGATGGTCGACCGCATCGAGGGCCGTGTGGACGCTGTGGACACCCCGGCCGGCTTGCTGCCGAAGGACGGCGATCTCGATACCGAGGGCCTCGACATCGATCCCCAGGTGCTGCACAATGTCATCTCCTACCACGAGCAGGAATGGAAGGACGAGCTGCCCCGCATGCGTCGCTGGCTGCGTTCGCTCGGGCTGAAGGTGCCGCAGGAGATCAACGACGAGCTGTGGCACGTCGCCATGAAGCTCATTGACCCGCGCTGAGCCGACTCAAAACAGTGGGGTGGGACGCTCTAGAGCGTCCCACCCCACTAGTTGTGTTGTTCTCGCTGATTCGCTCCGGGCTTGCCCGGACTCCCGACGGCTAGGCGGTATGCCGCCTAGCCGCTCAAGATCCTCGGCTCAGCAACCGGTCTTCGGCAGCTTTGGCCGCTGCGGCCCCGGCTGCGCGGTCACCGACGGGGTGGCCGAGGGCGTAACCGACGGCTTCGGGCTCATTGACGGCGATGGCTTCGGGCTCATTGACGGCTTCGGGCTCGCCGACGGCTGCGGCACAGGGGTGTGGGAAACGGTGAACGTGATCGAGTGCACCGCAGGCTGATTGACGCCCTTCGCGGTGGCGCTAGCGGTCACCTTGTACTTGCCTGCGGGGAGCGCCGGAAGCTGAGTGGTCCAGTTGTAGACCAGTTTGCCGCTCACCTCGGCGTCAAAAGACACCTTGGTCACTTCCTTGCCCTTGTCGTCCTCCACCAGCACCTGCAGCGTCTCCAACGTCGCGGATCCGCCCGGCAGCACACCGGCCAGCGTCGAGGGGTCTTCAGCGTAGATGCAGCTCTTGCCCTTCAGCTGGTCGTTCTTGCACTGGGACGAGGCAGCGGTGGTGTGGATGGAAAACACCTCGATGTTCTCCGCGGCCGCCTGCTGCACCTCTTTCGCCAGCGTCGAGGTCGAGCCGTTGCACCTGCCGTCGGTGAGGAAGTAGACCCGCTTGTTGCCCGTCGTGTTCTTCAGCAGCTCCCGGGCAGCCTGCACACCGTACTCGCACGCGGTGCTGCCGGTGACACCGGACAGCTCAGGGCTGCGATAGCCGAGGGACAGCCACTGGTCCACCTGAGCGGAGTCCTTGGTCATACCGAAGCCGGCCTTGCCGCTGCCGAAGTAGACCACGCCCTGATTGATTTCACTCGTCGAAGCCTGCAACGACTTCATCAGCGCCTTCGCGCCAACCTGCTCCCACTCGAAGATGGATTTTTGGTTCACCACGTCCAGCGTCGAACCCGATGCGTCGAGCACCATGACCACGTTCCAGTCCTGGCCCCCGCCGCCTGCGCTGGCAACGCCGCCCAGCTCGACAGGTTTGCCGGCCTCAGCAACGGCCCCTTCTGCGGGCTTCTTGACCTCAACCGATACCGATCCGTCATCGGCTCGGGCCACGCCGAGCCCAGCCGTGAGCGCCACAGCCGCGGCCGCTAGGCCCGCCAAAATCCGCTTCCTCATCAATCCCTCACTCCTGGCTAGAAGAAACCTGGCCCGTCAGTTCGACGTGCCCGCCCGCAAGGCTAGCCCTTCGGCGGCTCACTTTATGCCAACTGAACCAAAACTGCTGTCCCAGCAAGAAAAATTGGGGCTACAAGCCCCCTGGCTGACCGAGCGGCTGGCCAGATGAAACAATGGGCAACGTGAATGTTGTGAAACGTGAAGGTGCCAAGGTTTCCATCGTAGGTGCCGGAGCAGTTGGCTCCTCCCTCGCCTACGCGGCGCTGATGCAGGGGGTAGCCCGGCACATCGTCCTGCAAGACATCAACGAAGCCAAAGTGAAAGCGGAGGCTCTCGACCTCGCGCACGGCTCCCAGTTCTTCCCGGAGGCCGTGATCCAAGGCTCATCTGACGTCGCCCACACCGAGAACTCCGACGTGGTGGTCATCACCGCAGGTGCCAAACAGAAACCCGGCCAGACCCGCCTCGACTTGGCGGAATCCACGGTGAAGCTGATGCAGATTGTCATCCCACCGCTCGTGGAGCGCTCACCGGACGCGGTGTTCCTGATGGTCACTAACCCAGTTGATGTGACCACCCACGCAGCACTCAAGATCAGCGGCCTCCCACCTGAGCGCGTGATCGGCTCCGGAACGGTCCTCGACTCTGCACGGCTGCGCCAGCTCATCTCCGAAGAATGCAACGTCGCCGTCGGCAACGTGCACGCCTACGTCTGCGGCGAACACGGCGACTCCGAAACCCCGCTGTGGCGCTCCGCGTCGCTCGGCGGTGTCCCGCTGCTGGACTGGGAGCAGTCCACGGGCAAGCTCGGCCTGGAACGACGAAACGCCATTGCCAAACGAGTCGTCGGGGCAGCCTACGAAGTGATCGAAGGCAAAGGGGCAACGAACTACGCGATCGGGCTGGCCGGCACTCGAATCCTGCAGGCCATCCTCCGCGACGAGCACGCCATCCTGCCCATCTCGCGCGAACTCGACGACTGGTACGGCATGTCCGGGGTGTGCATGTCGGTTCCGACGCTGGTTTCCAGCGCCGGCGGCGGCCGCCAACTCGAACCCCCGCTGGCCGCCCAGGAACTACGCGACCTGAAGGCCAGCGCCGAAGCCATCCAGGAAGCCCAGTCCAAGCTCGAATCGGTCCTCTAGCAGGGCGTGACCAGCCGAATCTCGCCCACACCGGGTGAGATTCGGCACCCAAGGCCTGGGCGCACCGCCTAGGATCGGAGCATGGCTTTCCCAACTCCAGCACAAGAAGTTGCCGATATCGGTGTCACCGGCATGGGCGTCATGGGTTCGAATCTAGCCCGCAACCTTGCTCGCAACGGCTACAAAGTGGCTATCCATAACCGCTCCGTCGCGAAGACTGAGCAGGTGTACCGCGCGCACGGCCAGGAAGGGGAGTTCCTCCCGGCCAACGACATGGACGAGTTCATTTCGTCGCTTGCCCGGCCACGCGTCGCCATCATCATGGTGAAGGCTGGGGCAGCCACCGACGCCGTCATCGAAGATCTGGCAAGCCGGATGGATGAGGGTGACATCATCGTCGACTGCGGAAACTCGTTCTTCTCCGACACCCGGCGACGCGAGGCCGAACTGCGGAAGCGGGGACTGCACTTCGTCGGCTGCGGCGTCTCGGGCGGAGAGGAGGGCGCCCTGAACGGACCATCCATCATGCCCGGCGGGTCACCGCGCTCCTACGAGAGGCTCGGCCCGATGTTCGAGCGGATTGCCGCGCACGTCGACGACGAACCGTGCTGCACCTACATCGGCGCCGACGGCGCGGGCCACTTCGTGAAGATGGTGCACAACGGCATCGAATACGCCGACATGCAGGTCATCGGCGAAGCCTACGACCTGCTGAGACGTGCTCTCGGCCTGACGCCTGCAGAGATCGCGGAGATCTTTGCTGAATGGGATAAAGGCGAGCTGGATTCCTATCTGATGGAGGTCTCTGCGGAGGTCCTGCGCCACGTCGACGCGAAGACGGGCCGACCCTTCGTCGACGTAATCGCAGACGCGGCCGGGCAGAAGGGCACCGGCTCCTGGACCACACAAACCGCGCTTGACCTCGGTGTACCGGTCACCGGTATCGCGGAAGCAACGTTCGCACGTGCCCTGTCCTCGTCTCCCGCTCAGCGCACGGCTGCTCGGGACTTCGCCGCCGAAGCCGCTCCATGGGAGGTCAAGGACCGCGCGGCCTTCGCCGAGGATGTCCGCCAAGCGCTCTACGCTTCCAAGCTGGTGGCCTATTCACAGGGCCTGAACGAGATGCAGGCCGCAGCCGCCGAGTACGGTTGGCAGCTCGATCTGGCCGCCATCGCCAGCATCTGGCGCGACGGCTGCATCATCCGCGCGCGCTTCCTCAGCGAGATCACCCGCGCCTACCGTGCCGACCCAAACCTGCCGCTGCTGATCGCCGACGGTTTCTTCCGCGAGCGGGTGGCGAGCGCGCTCCCCGCGTGGCGGCGCGTCGTCGCAGCAGCCGCGCTGCACGGCGTGCCCGCCCCGGTGTTCTCGTCGTCGCTCGCCTACTACGACGCGGTACGCTCCGAGCGGCTCCCGGCGGCGCTCGTCCAGGGCCAGCGTGACTACTTCGGCGCACACACCTACCGCCGCGTCGACGCCGACGGAAGTTTCCACACCCTGTGGGGCACCGATTCCCGCGACGAGGTGGATGCCTAGCTGCTGCCAAGGGCCCGTTTCGTGTCAGCAGCCCGTCACGAAACGGGCCCGGCCTTTCCTGGCCCGGATAGCATTGAGGTATGCGCAGACTAGGGATTGCGGTAGCGGCTCTGCTCCTCCTCACCGGCTGTGAGGGCAAGCAGCCGTCACCGCCTGCCCCAGCTCCCATCACCCCTGCCAGATCCGATCCGTCCCCCGGGACCAGCGACACAATGGCGCCGCCCAGCACCACGCCCGTCGCGCCCGATACGGCCGGGCCAACGTCGGCGCCCGAACCCACTGGTCAGGCCGAGCCGAGCCGCAACCCGTCGTACCGACAGCCGCCCAGGATGATCACCACGGAGGACCTCAAGCGCGACGAAATCCCCTACCCGGTCCCTCCCGGCCAAACCGACCGGTGAGTAGGTGCCGCGCTAGCATGTGCGCATGAGCATCGCCGCCGCAATCACTTACGCCGCCGTTGCTGATGCCCTCGGCGGAGCGTATGAGGGTATGCGCCCCTTCCAGACCACCCCGCAAATGATTGACGGGGGTTTCGGCAACCGCAAGGCCTACTATTGGACCGATGACACCGCGATGTCGGTGCCCATCATCGTCGCGATTTCCGCCGGGCTGGATCTGCGCACCTCCGAAGGCGAACAGTACGTCGTTGACGGCTGGTCCGCTTGGTTCGATTCCAACCCTACCGACATTGGGATCCAGACCCGCAAGCTGCTGGCCGGCGTCGAGACGCGCACACCCGACGCGCTCGCGGCAGCCGCGCTCGACCACTTCCAGCAGTTTCCGAACGGCTCCGCGGGCAACGGTGCGCTGATGCGCAGCTACCCCGTGGGGCTGGCCGGCCTGGACGACGCGGACACGTACCGGGTGGCTTACCGGCTGGCTTCGCTCACGCACGGCGACCCGATGTCGTCGGCGCTCAGCGCGCTTTGGGCGGTGGCCGTGCGCCGGGCGCTGGCGGGTGAACTGAACATCCGCGCGGGCCTGCACCTCGTCGAGGATGCTCTGCGAGAGCGAGTGGAGGCGCTGATCCGTGAGGCGGAGTCCACTGACGCCAGTGTGTTCGCGCGCCGCAATGGCTGGGTGGAGCACGCGTTCGCGCAGGCCTGGGCCGCCATCCGACGCGGCGACGCCCCGCTGGACACCGTCAACGCCATCATCCAGATGGGTTTCGACACGGACACCGTCGCCACGATCGCGGCCAGCCTCCTCGGCGCGCGCTACGGCGACGCCGACCTACCCGAAGATTGGAAGCAGCAGGTCAAGGGATGGCCGGGCATGCTGTTGCCCGAGCTGGTGGCGCCCTTCGTGCAGGACCCGCAGCGTAAGTCCTAGGACTGCACCACGGCGAAGCGAATCCCCTCGTAGGCCCCGTATTCCCACGCGACAGCCACCCGCCCATCGGGCAGCGCCACGCACACGGAATACGCCGCCAGGCCTGCGTCGAGGACCTGCGCTGCGCCCCACCGGCCTGGGCTACCGACGCGCAGCACGAGGTTGCGCCGCGCGGCCCAGTCGGGGCCCGAGCGCGCGCCACGCCCGCCCGTCGGATCGGGCAGAGCCGCCGCACCTGCAGGGGCCGGCTCCCCGTCGGGATGTACGAGTGTGCACGCCAGCCTTCCATCGGACAGGGTGGTGAGTCCGCCGTTGCACCCGGGGTCGGGCAGGTCCGGGTTGGGCACGGTGAAGCTCTCGCCCCCGTCGGCGGAGAACGCCACGAGCCGCGCCGGGGTGGCCCGGGCGTGCAGCACCACAGTGCCGTCGGGCAACTCCGCTACCTTCGTCTCGTCGCAGCCGGGCACAGGACACCCTAGCCGCCACACCTGGCCATCGTCGTCGGAGATGGCCATGGCCACCGAGCGATCCTGGGTGCCTGAGCGCCTGAGCACCATCGGCTGCAGCAGACGCCCCGTGCTCAGGCGCAGCCCGTTGCCCGACGACGCGAACAGGCAGCCCGCGTCACCCGGCCAGAGTTCATGCGACAGTTCGCGGTGCGTCCAGGAGTCGCCACCGTCGGTGGAGCTGGCGAGCCACAGGCCCCAGTCGCCGCCGGGCGCTTGATCCTCCCAGAAGGAGGTGCCTGCGGAGCCCACATACCAGCACAGCAGATCCTCGCCCACGCTGATCAGGCTGGCGTCACCGCAACCCCAAGCCCCCTTGGGCGCACGCAGCCAGCGGGGTTCCCGCCAGGCCGAGCCGTCGTCGGAGGTGGTGAGGGCGATGCCGTTGGGGCCGGGCAGGTCCAGCGGCGAGGTGCGCACATCGTAGGCAGCGACGATGCGCTCCTCCGCGACGGCGAGTGCCGGGATGCGGTAGCAGGGCGCGGGCACAGGGGCCCCCGCGAACGGATCTCCTGAGCGGGCGAGGGTGAGCATGACCCGACTCTAGCGGCCCCCAGAGTGGGCGGGGACACTGCCACTGGCACGGTGCCAGACGTCGTTTCCTACGCTCGTCCTTCGCTCCTGAATAGTTTCAGTTATCCCTTGGCCCCGGCTGCTCGATGGAGCCACAGGGACCTAGCTAGATCACAGGGAACGCGCGGGATCCAATGCACCCGGATGCGACGGTCGAGCACCTTCAGCCCCAGCCATCCCCGAGACCCGAGCCGGAAACCGGGCCAGAGGACATAAGACAGTTCTCGCACCGCCTTACCTTCGACGATCCGAAGCCTACGCGAGAGCAAACCGGTTTCAATCCACACCGTCGAGGCACCGTGCGCCAGCTTCACGCACAGCGCGTTGGCCACCAACAGACCCAATGTCACGAGCAGGCCGGCAATCCAAAGCCCAAAAACCGGCAGGATCGCGAGGGCAAGTCCGATTGAACTCAAGATGACAAGCACGGGTTCCGCAAATGTCCGTCGGGTTGTCTGGCTTGGCTTTGACTGGGGCAGGAGTCGTTCAAGGTGGTGGTCGAGATCTCGCCATGAGATTAGGGGCAGCAACGGTAGCGATCTGCTGTCCCCACGCCCCGTGTCCAGGACGAGGTGAACTGAGCAGGTTCCAGTGAGCAGCATCAACGGATTGCGATCAACGCGCACACCAACAACATGCTCAAGCCGGGCCTCACAGCTGGCACGCTGAAATAGCCCACCTGATGTCGAGTACCCCCACGAATGCTGCCTCACGGTGTGGCCGTGATAGGCGAGGGCAGAGCGAAACGTTCCGTACCCTAGTGCGAGGGCAGTAACAAGAAAGATTGCGGGCGCGACCCCCAGCCCTGCAAGCCAGCCTGCGATAGTTACCAGCTCTAGGCCGGCGAGCTCCATCAGGTCAGCTCCCGACCCGATGAGAAAAGGCACCACGAGGAGGAATTGCCCATGCGTGAAACCGATTGCCAAGAAATCTATGGACCGAGAACGATGGACAATCGTTGCTTCGGGTGGCTCACCCGCCCCCGCTGCACAATTGTCGAATTGACCATGGAACTTCACCAAGCGTTCCGCATCGACGGCTGAGACAGCTTCTAGCGTAAGTTTCGAGCAGCCGTCGGCGCCCACCGAAGCGATAATCGTTCGCACTCCAAGGAGGCGGGCAGCCCAACCCTGCCTGACGTCCAGCGTTCCGATCTCACTCCAGGTGACGGTGACTCGCGAGCGCGCTGGCCAGCCTGTTTGCACGGCCAGCCCATTGTGATCGGCAAACCATCTGGTGGTCAACCAGTCCACGCTAATATATGTAAAGCGGGTGATTGTGTAATAGATGATCAAAATCGCCCAAGGCAGCGTAGCCCAAGAAGGAAGCATACTAGCGATAGTCCCTTGAGCGACCATAAATGGAAGGTAAGTGAGCATTACTTGAGCTGAACGCACTGCAAGCATGCGGGGATCATTGCGTTTCATAGTGCTGCTGCCTAACCCCGTATTTCTCAGCGATTTCATGCGCGCGTTGCTCTTCTAGCGGCCCGAGGGGATGGATCGATCCGAGCGTGCCAACGTTGACCCGACACAGACCTAGTCTCCTAGCCAAGGGGCCCTGCTGCACATCCACGTACAGGATTTGATCCGCGGGAACGAGTAGGCGCCTCGACAAGAAGTGGCCGGTGCGAAGCTGAAGGAAGTCGCCTGCGGCTTCGTAGCGGTACGCTCGGTGGCGCAGCCTCAGCAGAACCCCGACCTCCAGAGCGAGATTCGCGACGATCGCCATCACGATCACTGCTGTAACCGATGTCGGGATTGCCTCTGGCCACCAGAGCCAACCTGTGCACGCCACGAGGGCTAAGAGGACGGCGCCGACGCCCAGCGCGTTGATCCGCCAAAGCGTCAGAACTGTCTCTGGCAGAGACGTTGCGGGTGGCGTGGTGTGCATTTCACTCCCGAGCGCTCGCTGCAACCTCGCGCGCCTTCAGCCAGTAGGCGATCAGAGCGAAGAGGCCCAGAAGAAGCAGAAAGAGATCGGTCATGCCCCGGAAGTTGCCGCTGGCGAACACCCAGCCGCAGAACCCCAGGTAGATCGCGGGCACGAGGGCACCCAACCAGGGATGCAGCCGCGCGAGCCAGTAGTGGGCGACGCCGACGGCGATGAGGGCGACGGCGATCAGCACGTAGACGGTATCAAAGCGTTCGAACAACGACATGGGAGTACCTTCCTGTTTTTGATGGTGTCGTGGAGGGGCGGCCTCGGTGACTGCCGAGGCCGCCCCTGAGGATCAGGCACCGGGCACGCGGCGCAGCCGGTTGGTGCCTGCACTCGCAAGTGCGGCCAATGCAACACACCACAATGCCAGGACCGCCACCGCGGCTGGAGCCGTCATTACCGTGGCGGCTCCCGCTCCCGTGGCCGTTGCCGCCCTGATCAGCGGCTCTGGGAGCCAGGCGAATGCCCCGGTTTCCCACTGCGCGGCGTGCAGCGCCATCTCGACGCTCGGAGCACCCAGCATCACGGCAAGAACACCGCCCATGCTCACGGCAGCTCTGGGCCACCACGAGGCGAAAGCAAGCGCCAGGAGGCCCCACGTTAGGTGCACGAAAACGGTGCTGACGACGTTGCCCCAGAATTGTGCCGAGCCGAGTGAAGCCAGCGCAACAGTGGTGGGCAATGTCGCTGCCCCAAGAACAGCGACGAGCGTGGTGATGGCCGTCGCCGCCAGGGCAACCAGCCCGACAACTGCGGCCCTGGCAGCCACGATGCGCCGGTCGCTCATAACCATGCGGAGGCTGCGAGTGGTTCCGCTACCTTCGTCGGCCGTGACCAGCGTGGTAGCAAGAATCGCTACGAACAGCCCAGTTAGGCCACTCGACATGCCTGGCAGGAAAGCAACCGAGGAAATCTGGTCTGCCGCCGATTCGCCCGTAGCCAGCGCGGAATGCACCGCGGATACCGCGAACGCATTGAACCCGGCGGCGGTGAATGCGATCAGTGGCCAAATTGCCCACGTCAGTCGGTATGACCGTGCCCGGACCAGTTCGGCCCGAATATCATTCACGAAACTCATGCCGTCACCAGTCCTTCGGCTCGATACTCGATTTGATCTGCTGTCAATTCCCGGAATCGGTCTTCGAGGCTCACGGCCTCGGGCTGTAGGTTGGTGAGGCAGACGCCTGCCCCCAACGCAGCTCGGCCCACTGCCGCAGCCGGCGCAGCCACCCGGAGACCGACGGGTTGACGTTCAACCTGCCATCCCGCGCGCTGGAGAGCTTCGGCGAGCAACTCGTCGTCCAGGCTGGTCACCCGAGTCATGTCTGTGTTGGTCTGGACAAAATCGCCGATCGGGCCGGAACCGAGGATGCGGCCTTGGCCGATCACGACGATGCGGTCAGCTGTCTGGGCGAGTTCCGCCAGCAGGTGACTCGACATCAGCACGGCTGCGCCTCCTGCTGCCAGGGAGCGCGCCAGTTGTCGCACCCACGCGATACCGTCAGGGTCGAGGCCGTTCACCGGCTCGTCCAGGATCACGTTTTTGGGTTCAGCGAGCAGGGCGCCCGCGATGCCTAGCCGCTGCCGCATTCCGAGGCTGAACTGACCTACTCGGCGTCTAGCGACGCCCCCCAACCCGGTGAGCTCAAGCACCTCGGCTACGCGACCCTCGGGCACTCCTTGCACCAGGCTGAGGGCCCGCAGATGGTCTCTTGCACTACGGCGGGGATGGGCCCAGGACGCGTCGAGCAGGGCGCCAACTCCGGAGCGCGGCTCTCCCTGTCGCTGAACCACGCCGTCAATGCGGACGGTGCCGGTGGCGTCGCCATCCAGGCCGGTGATTACGTGCAACGCTGTGGACTTCCCGGCCCCGTTCGGTCCTACGAATCCGGTGACAGCCCCGTCGGGTACTGTGAACGTCACATCATCCAGCGCGACGTGCCCGCCGAATCGTCTGGTGACGCCTTCTATCTCGATCATGGTTGTCTCTTCCTTCGGCTGGAAATTCAGGTACAGGGCCGTCAAGTTTGGGCGGAATCAGTGAAGTGATCGTTTGGCCCAGAGGGCTCGGTGTGGGAGCACTTCCACTGTTCCCACGCCGAGCCCTCGACCCTCAGCTCACTTGATTCCAAGAGCCTGCTTGATCCGCGACACGATGGCGTCAACCGCAAGGCCATCACGGATCCAACCCATGACCCGAACGCGGTTGGCGTAGACCCACTTGACAGCATTGGCACCGTAACGCGCGATGACTCGGAGGACTTGGGCGAAGATGGAGAGCATTTCTCATTCCTTTCTTTCTGTCCGGGGCTTTCCCGGGCACGTCTCCATTCCACCTCCTGTGTGGTTCTCGCTGCCAGTGCTGCGCGTGATCTGTCTCCGGAGGGGGACATGACTGTCTACTTTTGGAGACGTCCGGAGGAAGGTTCCAGCAAACGCTAGAATCGAAACATGGCATCCCCGATCCGCGTCATGCTGGCTGAGGACGATCCCTTTGCTCAGCGTGCCGTTGAGAGCTACCTTTCTCGCGCCACCGACATTGAGTTGGTGGGCATCGCTTCCGACGGCGAGGAGGCCATCTCACTGGCCCGGGAGCTGCGACCGGATGTCGCAATCGTTGACATTCACATGCCCAAGCTCGACGGCATCGACGTGACTGCCCAACTCACGGTTCCTCCGCTGAACTGCAAGGTCGTGTGCTTCACAGCGCTCGGCGACGATCGCACGCTCATGCGAGCCATCCAGGTAGGCGCGTCGGGTTTCCTCCTGAAAACCGACAACCCAGGCTTGGTGCTGCATGGAATAAGAAGCGCCTACAGCGGCGATGCCCTGGTATCGCCCAAGCTGGTAGCGAACCTGCTGCGGGTCTCCACCACGCAGCGCTCTGAGCCGCCTCCCGGTTTGACTCTCAAAGAAAAGCAGTTGCTGGGGTTGATCGGTTCGGGGTTGACCAACACCGAAATCGCTGAGGAAATGTTCCTGTCCCACAACTCGGTCAAGACCTACGTTTCCCGCCTACTGACCAAGCTTCGCCGCCCGAACAGGGCCGCGCTGGCGGCTTTGGCCTACGAGTGGTCGCTCGTCGACAGATGACGGGCCATCCGAGCTGAACGTGCTCCCGGAGCCCGGCGCGATCGTCCGTGGAGACCCCTGGAGCCAGGAGCGTCACCGCGGAGCGATCAAGCAAAGTGGCCGCAACCAACCATGATCTACCCCTGAAACGCCAGGCGGATAGCGACCGCAGCGCCCCCGCATTGAGCAGGTAGCTGCGACGGGCCCACAGCCCGCGCATGAACGTCACCCGGCCGCCCTGCCCTGCGCTGATGCCGGCAGCTGTGCGGTTGACCAGCCACAGCGCACCAATCCCCGTGAGTCCGGCAGGCCAGGGTAGGCCAGCGAGAAGCAGCATGGCCACTGCGAGAGCGAGCGGCAGCCCAATCGAAGCCGAGAGCCCATGGCGGACTTGTCGCACAGTGGGGATTTCCCCAGGTAGGAACACCTGCACGTGCCGCTCCACGACGGACATAGGCGCGACCGGAAGAATCGTCACTCTCTGCTCAGTGCCCTGGGCACCGGGTAACACCAGATGGAGTGCGCCCATCCTGAGCAGGCGCATGAGAGGATTCTGGTCGACTCGCAGCCCGATGACCTCGGCTGCGCGCACATGACGGGTTGATCGGTCGACGGCGCGATGACCGATCTCGTAGGAATCGCCAACCCGGTCTACTCGGTGCCCACCGTAACGCAGCCACGCTCGCACCCACCCGTAGATCGCTGCTAAAAGAAGCGCTCCCAGCAGCGTCCATCCCGGGGACTGGGCAAGCCACGCCAGGGTGGCCCCCTCCCCTGGCAGGTGAACCCAATCGGCCAGCTCGTAGTAGCTGCTGACCGCGAAAGGTACCACCAGTACAGGCTGTCCATACGTGACGGAGATCATGGCCAAGTCGAGCAGACCCACCCGGCTGACCCGTTCCGGCGTCGGCTGTTCAGGCTCTGAGCACCTTTCATGCTCTTGGTTGACTGTCGTACGACCATGCTCGAACCAAGAACGCCATTGTCGGACATCAGCATCAGCGACGGCTTCCAGCACGATCGCTGGGAGAGACTGGGCGCCCAACGAGATCGTCACACGATACCTGCGCAGTAGCCGATGGATAGTGTCCTGCTCGACGCTGAGCGCGCTGACCTCGCTCCACCGCACTCTGGTGAGGGTGCGAGAAGGCCAGCCTGCCCGGTGGGTTATGCCCTGCTCGTTCAAGGCGAACCCAATCGTCATCCAGTCCAAGAAAATCACGGGAATACGGCTCAAGGAATACATCCACACAAACACCAGCCATGGCAACTGGGCATAGTCCGGCAGCCGCTCCGCGAACCCGCCCTGGAGTACCATGAAGGGAACGTAAACCTTAAGCGCGTCGACTGCCCGTACAGCAATCAGGCGTGGTCCCGGACGTTGCATCATCTGCGTCCGATCGACTCGGCCAACAGCTCTGCGTCTTCGGGATCCAGCGGGCCTATGTCGTGGGCGGATCCCACGGTCCCAATTCGCACGGAGGCCAGGCCGAGCAGTCGCGCGATCGGAGGCCGCCGCACATCGACGAACAGCACTTGAGCCAAGGGGATCAGAAGCTCACTCTCGACGACCACACCGCGCCTGACCTCCACCGCCCGATCATTGGCCCGAAAGCGATAGGCCGCATGGCTGCGGGGAATCAACCACACGATGTCGACGATCGCCCACCCCACCACTAGCGTCAGAAGCAGCCACAGCAATCCGCCGGGAAGTGGTGGAGCCCACAGCCGGTTCACGGTGTAGCCAACGCAGAGCACCGCGACCGTCACCACTGCGACCTCGATGCGCGACGCAGCCAACGCTCTACGTGGAAGGGAATGCCACCCGCTCACCGCTACTCCGTTCGACGACTGCCCCGAGCCTCCCTGCGACGAGATGGCACAACCCATCGGCCACTTCGGTTATCCTGGATGTCTTGCGGGGTTGGCGCTGCTTCCACCAGCGCCAACCCCGCTCCCAGTCCGGCTTCCCGCAGGAACACCGCCCATCAAAACACACGCACGTTGCCCAGCTCCAGCCCTGGTCAACCATCGGAGACATCCTGGTCTCCAAAAGTTGACCCACCAAGTCATCCAATGGCTCTTCCTGGCCCCCGGGTGTTGACTCCCACCCGGCTGCCCTCCACGATTGGGCCTGCAGAAAACCAACAACCAACAGTGGAGGAACTTTCCATGATCAGCTTCGCCATCGACAACTTCCCCCTCCTTGCGGCCGTTGCCCCCTCCGCTTGGGCCGCTATATCGACGATTCGGCATAACCGTCGCGCTCCAAAGAACTGGATAATGTGCCGTATTTTGCGCATCGCGTGTCGTTAGGACTTGTTCCGTGCGATTTACTCTACCAAGATTGGAGTCCCCCGGAATCGAGCCGGGGCTCGCGGCTGCGATGCTCGCTCTGGGGCTCGTTGGCCAAGCCAACGTACCGACATCCTGGTATGCCTGGGTGCTCGACGCAACTCTTTTCCTGGGAGGGGCTCTATGCGGAGCATTTCCTCGCGCTAGTACAGCCGTCCTACTGTGCGCTTTGATCGCCAAACTAGTTGTGCCTCCGGATGAAGCGTCTTTGATCCCGCTGATCACGCTGGTTGCGGTCCTCTCGATCGTCGGACGTCGTGTTCGCTACGGGTTTCTTTTCTGCAGCGCGCTGTCCGGCGCGATGTATCTGCTATTAGCCGTTCATGTAGAGGGATTCCCGCCCACGGCAAGCACCTCCGCAGTCCTTGCTGTATTCGTTGGTCTTGCAGCAATAGGCGGCGTGCTGTGGCGCAACGCCGCGGAACGGCTGGCCCTGCAGCGCATTCAGGCGAAGCGCGAGATGCTGGATCTGCGCCTGGAATTGGCCCGAGACCTTCATGACACGGTAGCTCAGAGCCTGGCCCACATCGCCATGCAGGCCTGGATGTTGGCCGACGAGCCGGACATTCCGCGCGGCGCTCGGCAGACGATTGAGGGGATGGGGCGCGACGCCTCAGCTTCAGCAACCGACCTGCGCCAGCTGCTCTCGACCCTGCGTGAAGATCTGCCTGCTCCGTCAACCGTCGGGCCATTGGCCGACGCGGATACGCTCCGCGAGCAGGTCGAGGAGCAGGCCGAGCGCCTTCGCACTGCCGGGCTGGTGCCAGAGGTGAATCTGAACCTCACCACCGTGTCGGCCGCGCGATCAACGGCCTTGGCCAAAACCGTCGTCGAAGCCGCTAACAACATGATCAAGCATGCGCCGCCGGGTAGCCGTTGCCTCCTCAGCCTGGTTGAAACCAGCAACTTGGTCGTTGGCACCTTCGCCAACCCCGTCGCCCCGGGACGCCGCACCGGTAAAGGGCTTGGGCTGGTGGGCATGGAGGAGCGGCTTCACCTGCTTCAAGGCACATTAGAAACCACCGTCGAGGAAGGTCGCTGGACCACCACAATCACGCTTCCTCGAATATAGGCACCAGCGTGGGCGAATGTCAGGCCTTCCAGTACCCCATGAAAGCGATCCGGCTGCGAGGCACTCCGTAGTCGCCGACGAGACGCCGCCTGAGGCCGGCGACGATGCGGCATTCCCCGGCCATCCAATAGAACTCGCCGCCTCTGGCGGGCTCGCCGAGGGATTCGCCGAGCGCGGAGAAGGTTGGGGTTTCCCAGACGAGTTCCTGCTCGTCGTAGTCGGGTAGGTCAGCGAGTTCGGCGTGCATCCGCCCGCCGGTGGCGTTCCGGATCACGGCTGCGACGAGCCGCTCCCCCCGGGGTCGACCCTCCCTGGCCAGCCACCGCACCGTGCAGCCGGGTGGGGCGGAGATCGGCAGCTGGTCCGCCACCTCCGGCACCTCGATGAAGGCGTGGCCTCGCGCGCCGCCGGGCAGGTCTTCCAGGATGCGAGCTATCGCGGGGGCGGCGGTCTCGTCTCCGGCTAGGACGATGGTCTCGGCGTCGCCGGGGTCGAACTCGATGTCGACGCCAGCCACGCCCCGAGCGGGCAGAATCAGCGACGCCTGGTTGCCCGGCCTGGCGGAAAGCGCCCAGTCCGCACCGGGTGCCGTACCCGGTTTGCCGTGTAGGACGACGTCGATGGTCAGCAGCGTTTCTGTGGGTCTCCGGTCGAGCGCCCGTACCGAGTAGGTGCGCATGTGGCCGCGGATTTCGGGCCGGGTGGCCAGCCATTCGTCGTACCAGTCAGCGCTGGTGGGCAGCCACGGGGGTTGCCCGGGGCTGGGGATGCCGACCCGAATGCGCTGGTCGAACGTCGGCCCGGCCCCACCCACGGTGGGCGGTAGCCGAAAAGTGATGCGCACATAGTGCGGCGACATGCACTGTGCGCCCACCACCTCGCCGACGACGGCCAGCCGCTGTGTCATGTGTTTCCTATCGCTCGTCGCGGAGAACAGTGCGGCGGTTTAGCGTGTGCACGGCATGGCGACCGAGCCCGGGATTTGTGCCGGTGGTTGTGGCCCGGCGCATCGTCTAGCTGTTCTTGTCCAGGTAGGTGGCTCCCTCAAGGAACATCGCCTTGGCCTCCTTGCCTGCCTTGCTTTCCTCGGCCGCGCTGTCCGGCCCGCCCACCGGAAACTCCGCCACCTGCACCAGGAACAGCGGCTTGCTCTCCGGCCGGAATACGCTGACCACCCCGTCGATGCTCTTGGCACCCTGCGCGGCATCGTCGGGCCCAACCTGACGGGTGTAACCGCATGTCACATCGAGGTCACCCTTAAAGTTGAATCCCGGCATCGCCACGATCTCCTTCGTGATGAGATCGCCATGGGCGGCTATCTCCTCCCGGTTGAACTGCCCGCAGATCGATGCCGGGTGCGCGTCGGGATTCTTGCTCTCCGCCATGAACATCTTCACCGTGGCCTTTGTGACTGGGTGGGAGAGGTAGACCTCGCCGTCCTCACGTTTGTCCAATACCCAACCGGGTGCCAGCTCGAACTCGGTGAGCCCGTTGACGTTCATCAGCCGGTCCGCCGAAACCTGCCTCCGGGGGCTTTCGCTCCCCGACGACGACGCGCCCCCGCCCGGAACCTTCGACTTGCGCTCCGACGGCGACGCACCCCCGCTCGGAGCCTTCGATTCGCGCTCCGACGGCGACGCACCCCCGCCCGAAGCCTTCGACTCGCTGGGAGGCGTGGGCTGCTCCGAGCTCGCAGGCTGACCGCCCCTGAGAATCTGGACAAGCATCCCGACGAGGACAACCGCCAGGACGACGGAAACCAACAGCAACGCTTTCACCGTCGTCGAGGGTTTCTTGGGCGGCCCATACCCCTGCGGGGTCGGATACCCGGCGGGCATTGACTGATAGTTCATCTCAGTGGTGCCTCCTCAAGCTAAGGGCGGGGTCGGGCTCGACGTGGTGGCGCGTCTAGCGCCAGCCGATTTCGCGGACCTCTCGGTAGCGTCCGGTGTGCACGCTGCCGCGCCCGTCGGCGGTGAACACCCTGGTGATTCCCTGGGCTTGGACGCGGCGCAGCGTCTCCGTGATGCGGCCGAGCTGATCCTTCAGCTGCTCCACCTCATCCTCCAGCGCCAGGATGCGCCGCACCCCTTCAAGGTTGATGCCCTCACCCTGCGACAGCTGCTGGATGTGCCGCAGCTTCGCGATGTCGCGCAGCGAATAACGTCGCCCCCGGCCGCGCGTCCGCTGCGGAACCACCAGGCCAAGCCGGTCGTAGCCCCGAAGCGTCTGCGGGTGCATCCCGGCCAACTCCGCAGCCACGGACACGGGGAAGACCGCTGCCAGCGGATCGAACGGCTGGGGCAGGTTATCCATGCCGCTCACCCAAACAGATCCGCGCGCGGATTGGCCTGATGCGAAGCAGCCGTGAATGCCTTCAACGCCTCCTTGGCTTCCTCGGACAGTTCCTCCGGTACCGCAACCTTGACCGTCACCAACAGATCACCCGGGGTGCCCGACGCTCGGGGCACGCCCTTGCCGCGCACCCGCAGCACCCGGCCATTCGGTGTGCCCGGCGGCACCTTGAGCTTCACCGGGCTGCCCGACAGCGTGGGCACCGTGATCTCTGCTCCCAGCGAGGCCTCCCCGATGGTCACGGGGACGTCCAGCGTGAGGTTGTGGCCGTCGCGGCCGAAGATGCGGTGCGGGGCGACGGACACCTCGACGTACAGGTCGCCGGACGCCCCGCCGTTCTCCCCGGCAGCGCCCTTGCCCTTGATACGCACCCGCTGCCCGTCCTGCACCCCGGCAGGAATCCGCACCTGCATGGTGCTGGCGGACTGTCCCCGGCCCGAGCCGTTGCAGCTCGCGCACGGGTCGTCAACGATCAACCCGCGCCCGCTGCAGTCCGTGCAGGGCTCACTCAACGTGAAGACGCCACCCGAGCTGCTGGCCGTCATGCCCGCCCCCTCACACTTCGGGCAGACC
This sequence comes from Tessaracoccus sp. OH4464_COT-324, assembly GCF_003932855.1. Lineage (GTDB taxonomy): Bacteria > Actinomycetota > Actinomycetes > Propionibacteriales > Propionibacteriaceae > Arachnia. Next base: position 165,293 of record NZ_RQYZ01000003.1, read on the forward strand.
CGCGGCAGTGTCCCCGACTGGGCGCCGGTTCCGCGGCACGAGGTGCACGGCGTGTCGGAAACCGACCGCAGCGACACCGTCGTGCCCTCCACCGCCTGTTCGAAGCTCAGCTTCGCCTTGGCCTCCACGTCGGCGCCCCGCCGGGGTCCGCGGCTCGATGTCTTGCGACTCGTGCCGCCTCCCCCGAACAGGTTGCCAAACAGGTCACCCAGGCCGGAGCCCGACGCGTTGCGGAACAGGTCATCGAAGCCCTGCCCGCCGGAAGGCCCGGAGCGCGGCACCCGGAAGCCGCCGCCCAGCAGGCTGCGCTGCTGATCGTATTCCTTGCGCTTCTTGGGGTCGCTGAGCACGGAGTTGGCCTCGGAGGCCTCCTTGAACTTCGCCTCGGCCTTCTTGTCACCAGGATTGCGATCCGGGTGGTTGGCTGCGGCGATCTTGCGAAACGCCTTGCGGATCTCATCCGCCGAGGCGTTCTTGGACACGCCCAGGACCTTGTAATAGTCCTTGTCGAGCCAGTCCTTCGTGCTCATTGACTTCCTTTCCTGCGCTTAGGGATTTGCGACGGCGACGCGGGCCGGGCGGATCACTCGCCCCGCCAGCTCGTAGCCAAGCTGAATGACCTGGCTGACAGTGACCACCTCAACGGGTTCCGTCATCGGGGCCTGCATCAGCGCGTCGTGCTTGGCCGGGTCGAAGGGCTCCCCGACCTCACCAAACCCGACGAGCCCATGCTTGGTGGCCACCTTCTCCAACTCGGCGACGATCAGCTGCGCGCCGTGCGCAAGATCGTCGTGCTCCTTGGCGAGGGTGATGGCGTCCAGCACCGGCAGCAGGTCGCTCAGCACCGACTCGACGCCGGCCTGCTTTGCCAACCCGCGGTCGCGGTCCACCCGCTTCTTGTAGTTCATGTACTCGGCCTGCAGCCGCTGCAGATCAGCCGTGCGCTCTGCCGCAAGGGCCTCGTAGTCGACGGTGGCCTCCGCCGCGGGGGCGGGTGCCTCTTCCTGGCTCACATCGGCCGAAGCCGGGGCGGGGTCCAGGACCTCGCCCACGGCTTCGTCGGGAACGAATTCGCTCACTTGTCTTCCTTCGGATCCTCTTCAACGATCTCCGCGTCGACGATATCCGAATCGGCGTCGCTGGAGGCTTCCGCGTCGTCCGCGCCGCTAGGCTCGGCGGAGGAGGCCTGCTGCGCGGCGGCCTGGGCGGCCGCGTACATCGCCTGGCCCATCGCGGCGGCCTTCTGGTTGAGGTCGTCGATGGCAGACTTCACCGCGTCGTCGTCCTCACCCTTCAGGGCTTCCTTCAGCTTGTCGACGGCCTCGACGACGGGAGCCTTGGTGGACTCGTCGATCTTGTCCTCGTTCTCCTTCAGGAGCTTCTCGGTGCGGAAGACGAGCGCGTCGCCCTCGTTGCGCATCTCGACGGCCTCGCGGCGCTTCTTGTCTTCTTCGGCGAACTGCTCTGCGTCCTTCACCATGCGGTTGATCTCGTCCTTGTTGAGGGCCGAGCCGCCGGTGACGGTCATGGACTGTTCCTTGTTGGTGGCCAGGTCCTTGGCGGAGACGTGCACGATGCCGTTGGCGTCGATGTCGAAGGTGACCTCGATCTGCGGCACAGAGCGCGGCGCGGGCAGGATGCCGGTCAGTTCGAAGTTGCCGAGCGACTTGTTGTCGCGGGCGAACTCGCGCTCACCCTGGTACACCTGGATCATCACGGCGGGCTGGTTGTCCTCGGCGGTGGTGAACACCTCGGAACGCTTGGTCGGGATGGTGGTGTTGCGCTCGATGATCTTGGTCATCACGCCGCCCTTGGTCTCGATGCCGAGGCTGAGCGGGGTGACGTCGAGCAGCAGCACATCCTTGACCTCACCCTTCAGCACGCCGGCCTGGAGGGACGCGCCCAGGGCGACGACCTCGTCGGGGTTGACGCCCTTATTGGGCTCCTTGCCGCCGGTGAGTTCCTTCACCAGGTCAGCGACGGCGGGCATGCGGGTGGAGCCGCCGACGAGCAGCACCTGGTCGATCTTGTCCACCGAGATGCCGGCGTCCTTGATGACCGCGTTGAACGGTGCGCGGCAGCGGTCCAGGAGGTCCTGGGTGAGGCGCTGGAACTCGGCGCGGGTCAGCTTCTCGTCGAGGTGCAGCGGGCCGGAGGCCGAGGCGGTGATGTAGGGCAGGTTGATGGAGGTCTCGGAGGCGGAGCTGAGTTCGATCTTCGCGCGCTCGGCGGCCTCCTGGAGGCGCTGGCGGGCCATCTTGTCGGCCAGCAGGTCGACGCCGTGCTTGTTCTTGAATTGCGTGGCCAGCCACTCCATGACGGTGTGATCCCAGTCGTCGCCGCCCAGGCGGTTGTCGCCGTTGGTGGCCTTCACCTCGAACACGCCGTCGGCGATGTCGAGCAGCGAGACGTCGAAGGTGCCGCCGCCCAGGTCGAACACGAGAACGGTCTGCTCGACGTCGCCCTTGTCGAGGCCGTAGGCGAGGGCCGCGGCCGTGGGCTCGTTAATAATGCGGTCCACCTTGAGGCCCGCGATCTCACCGGCCTCCTTGGTGGCCTGGCGCTCAGCGTCGGAGAAGTAGGCGGGCACGGTGATGACCGCGTTGGTGACGGTCTCGCCCAGGTAGGCCTCGGCGTCGCGCTTCAGCTTCTGCAGCACGAAGGCCGAGATCTGCTGCGGGCGGTAGTCCTTGCCGTCGATGGAGACCTTCCAATCGGTGCCCATGTGGCGCTTGACGGAGCGGACGGTGCGGTCGACGTTGGTGACCGCCTGGCGCTTGGCGACCTCGCCGACGAGGACCTCACCAGAGTTGGAGAACGCGACCACACTCGGTGTGGTGCGCGCACCCTCCGCGTTGGGGATGACGACGGGCTCGCCGCCTTCGAGGACGGCGACGCACGAGTTGGTGGTTCCGAGGTCGATGCCTACTGCACGAGCCATTGAGGTTTCCTCCAGAGTTGAAGACTTAAGGGTCAGTCCCCTTGAGCGGGGTTGACTCAAGTTAACCACAGCGAAGGTTCACGCGCAACTAGGTTGAGCCGACCCGACTCAATGCCACTCGGGCAGCGCGGCCACCCCGCCCGTCGGCGCCCCAAACCAACCGAGTAGCCTGCCGACGTGCCAGCTACCCCCTTCAACCGCCCCACCCCGCTGATCGGCGACGCAACGTCGTCGGTCGACCGCGGCCTGCGCCCCGATGGCTGGGCCTTCGGCGACGACGCCAAGACCCACCTGCGCAACATCATCGACGCCCGCCGCGACATCCGCCGCTACCGCCCCGACCCCGTGCCCGCCGAACTGATCCGCGACATCATCGAGGCCGGACACCACGGGCCCAGCGTGGGCCACTCACAGCCCTGGCGGTTCATCGTCGTGCACGAGGCCAGCACCCGGGAAGCGGCAGCCGTGATGGCCGACCGGGAGCGGCTCCGGCAGGCCCAGCTGCTCACCCCCGACCGCCGCAAGCGTCTGCTCGACCTGCAACTCGAAGGCATCCGAGAGGCCCCCGTCGGGCTGATCGTGGCCTGCGACCGCCGCACACCCGCCTCCGGGGTGCTGGGCCGCAACACCTACACCGACGCGGATCTGTGGAGCTGCGCGGCCGCCATCCAAAACATGTGGCTCACCGCCCGAGCACACGGCCTGGGCATGGGCTGGGTGACGCTGTTCCAGCCCGACGAGCTGGCCCGCCTGCTCAGGCTGCCCGAGGGCGTGGAAACCCTGGGCTGGCTGTGCCTGGGCTGGCCCGACGAGCGCCCGCCCGCGCCCGGCCTGGAGCGTCGCGGCTGGTCCAAGCGGCTACCCCTCGACGACGTGATCCTCGACGAGCGCTGGCCCGACTCGGACTCGCCCGCCGCGCCCGTGAACGCGCTGCGCGTGGCGGCACCGGAGCAGCGCCGGGTCGTCGGGGCACACGACGACGCCGACCGCCTGCTCACCCCGCCCGGCTCCCTCGGGCTGCTCGACCAGACGTTGGACAGGGTCGTGGCCGCCGCCGGACCCGACGTGGACACCGGAACCCTCATCGTCGTCGGCGCGGACCACCCGGTGACCAAGCACGGCATCTCCGCCTTCGACGTGAGCGTCACCGCCGACGTGATGCGCGCCAGCGTCGAGGGCACCGCTCTCGGCGCCGCCACCGCCACCGCCTGCGGGCTCAGCTCCATCACCGTAGACGCGGGTGTCGCCGACGGCCCGATCCCCGGGGCGATCCACGTGCGGCAGCACGGCCCCCGGGGCGACATCGTCGAAACCGACGCGCTCCCACGCTCGGCGGCCGAGGCGCTCGTCGAGGCGGGCGTGAAGCTGGGCGCCACCGCCCACGGGCTGGTCTGCCTCGGCGAGATCGGCATCGGCAACACGACGCTCGCCTCGACCCTGGCCGCGGCGCTGACGGGAATGAGCGTCGCCGACGCCGTCGGGTTGGGCGCCAGCTCGGACGCCGCGATGGTGGAGCGCAAGCAGTCGGTGGTGGCCAGAGCGCTCGCGCGCGTCGCCGATCGAAACCTCGATCCCATCGGCATCGTGGCTGCGCTCGGCGGCCCGGAGTTCGCGGTGCTGCTGGGCGTCACCCTGGGTGCCGCCAACTCCGGCAAGGTGGTGGTGCTCGACGGGCTCGCGACGTCGGTGGCCGCGCTGGCTGCGGTGCGGGTCACGCCGGGCGCGCAGGGCTGGCTCGTCGCCTCCCACGTCAGTCGGGAACGCGCGCACGCCCAGGTGCTGGCGGAGCTGGGCCTGGAACCCCTGCTCGACCTCCGGCTGCGCGCGGGAGAAGGCGTCGGCGCCTGCTACGGCGCCCAGGCGCTCCTCACCGGGCTGAGCGTGCGACGCACCGCAGCCCGCTGGGGCTGAACCGGCGTGCGCTGGTGGGTTGGGTGAGTATGGGTGCTTAGGTTGTGGGTGTGGGGTACCTAGGTGTGGGTACTCGTTTTTCGTGTTGGTGTGTGGTTG
>NZ_RQYZ01000021.1 GCF_003932855.1 Tessaracoccus sp. OH4464_COT-324
CGCTCGGCTTGGGCTCGCTCGGCTTGGGCTCGCTCGGCTTCGGCTCGCTCGGCTTGGGCTCACCCGGCTTGGGCTCACCCGGCTTCGGCTCACCCTGAGCCGGGCAGTTGGCTCCCGGCTTCCACTCCTTGGCAATCAGCTTCTCTGGCGGGGCGTCCGGGTTCTCCGGGGCCTTGCGGAAGACAACTTCTGCGGCCGTCGCAAACGGGCTTCCGCTCGCCTGGGGTTCCCTGAGCATCAGTCGAACATGGCGAGCGCGCTGCGGGAACTCAATCAGGGTTCCCGCCGCCCCATCGTTCAGCGTGACCCCGGCCTTGGCCTTCGTCCAGGTGCTTCCGTCGGAGCTCACCTCGATATCGATCAGCTTGATTCTGCCGTTCGTGTTCGCCTGCCTCGGCAGCCAGTGAACCGAAGACAAGTCCGTCTCGGCTCCCAGGTCAAAAGCAAGCCAGTGGGGGAACTGGGCGACCGGTTGCGACCACTGAGAGTGCCAGAAGGTCTCCGGATTCCCGTCGACGGCGGCGGAGGCCCTACCATTGGGCGCCGTCTCGTTCAGCGCCTCACTGGAAGCGGTGGCCCGCACACCAGCAACTGGTTCGCCCACCGGGCGGGCGACTCCGGAACGCACGTCCACGACATGCTCGACGAACTTGCCGTCCGGGCTGGTGATGCGCAGCAGGTGCTCGCCTTCCTCCGTCCCGTAGCTGACGTAATGCGACAACTCAACCGTGCCGTTCTTGCCCGACAGCAGGTTCCCGACGTCGGTGCCGTCCCACGTGACGTTCAGGAATTGTTCCGGCTGCATTCCCTGGACGCTGACGACAACGCGGGCATCGTCGCGGGTCCCGTTGGTGCCCTCCGCCGGGCGGATGGCCTTCACCGTGGACTTCGGCACCGCGCACGCATCGTAGACGAATCCTGCGGCCTGCCGCCCCTGGCCGGCGACCACGACGATCTCCGCCTGGGCGCGTGACCCGTCGGAGAGACGCACGGTCGCGGTGTACGAGCCGGGGCGTGGGTAGGTGTGGTCGGCGCCGACGCTGTACAAGCTCGTCGCGCGCACGGGCGTACGGGGGTACTCCGTCGCGAACACTGCGGGCACCTCGGCCGATCCGTCGCCGAAATCGATGATGGCGGTGATCGCATCCGTCGAACCCACTGGCTGCACCTGGGTACCGTCATCGCTCAGGGTCGTGCGGGGCGCCGCGAGCAGGCCCACCTCCACCCGCGCCTCAGTTATTCCCGCCGCGCCGGGCAGGCCTGCGAGAGACCGTTCCCAGGCCACCTTGGGTCCGTCGTAGAAGTTGGTGCCCAGGAATTGGAGACGGGCACCGACGTCGGCCATACGCTTCAGGAACGAGGGGGTTTTGCGCTGGGACTGCTTGGTCCACCCCACCTCGGCATGCGAGATCGCGCGGGGGAACACCAAGAACTCGTTCTGGTACCCGCCGCGAATCGACTCGGACCATGTCGGGGCCTCGACACCGACAATCTTGTCATCGCCCACGCCGGGGATCACCCGGGCCGGATCCCAGTTGTAGTAGGCATCGACGTCGCCCTGTCCTGCCCAGGTCAGGCCGATGGGGGTGTTCGGGCCGCCCGGCTTCTCCGGACCATACTTCTGGTCCAGATAGGAGTTTCGGGCGGTGGAGATGACCACCTTGGCGCCCTTCTTCTCGACGGCTTCCTTAGTGAATCGGGTGTCCCCCACCCAATAGTGCACGATGTCCCCGGGCAACAAGTCGGCCTCGGCGTACTCGTTCCAGCCCATGGTCTTCTTGCCCAGATCGTGCACCATTCGGGTGGCCCGGGCGACGAACTGCTTGAAGTGCTGGTGGTTCATCGAGTGCGTCTCGTCGCCGCCGATGTGGATGTACGGCCCGGGAGTCAGGTCCCGCAGCTGGGTGAAGATATGCCTGAGCGAAACCCAGGTCTGCTCGTTGGTCACGTCGAGCGCCGAGCGGCCGACACCGCCGTCGTTCTGCTCTGCAACTGTGCCGTACTTGGTGGGCCGCGGCAGCGAGTGCTCGGAGTTCAACTCGGGAACCGCGTGAAGCAGCGCGTTGGTGTGCCCCGGAACATCGATCTCCGGGATCACCGTGATGTAGCGCTCCTGCGCGTAGCGCACGATCTCCCGGTAGTCGTCCTGCGTGTAGAAGCCGTGCCGCCCGAACTCTCGCTGGTAGTTCTCCGAGTGCACCAGCATCGCCGATTGACCACTGACTTCGGTCAACTTGCTGTAGTCGACGGGGTCGTCGGCGGCCTTGCCCTCGTTCGTGATCTCGATCCGCCACCCCTGGTCGTCCGCCAGGTGCAGGTGAAGCCGGTTCTGCTTGAAGACAGACATGGTGTCGATCTGCTGTTTCAGCTCCGCCACCGTAAGGAAGGAGCGGGCCACGTCGGCCTGCACACTACGGTGCGCAAACCTCGGCGCGTCCTTGATACCTACAGGGGTCACCTCCCAGCGCGCGGTCACCGGCTGCTGGGCGTGCACGGCGGGCGGCAACAGCTGCTTAAGGGTCTGCACCCCGTAGAACAGTCCCTCTTCGGCGCGGGCCGTGATAGTCACCTTCGCCTTGTCAACGTCCAATTCGTAGGCGTCAGCGATCGCCGGGGTGTCGATTCCCGGGTCGAACTCGCCATCCAACACGAAGTGGATTGTTTCCTGTTCCGGATCCTCGACGACGGGCAGTTGCCATCCCGTGGCCGCGTTCAGTTCCTGCGCAAACAGTTCCGCGACGCGCTTGGCAGCTCCGGTCGCGACGAGCCTAGTTGTCGAGCGCAGAACAAACGGATCGCCCTGCCTAGCTGTCACACTCGCCGGCAGCGGGACTAGGCCGAGCTCCGGCGCGGGCGGCGGCGGGGCTTCGTCGCTTTCTACCCAGACCTCGAATTCGTACATCGACATGCCATACTTCACTCCCCCGAACGGGGTGCGTTCCACGCCCTGCATCCGGACGAACTTCCAGTCCTCCCCCGCAGTCGCCTCGTTGAGGTTCACCTGCTCCGGTCCCGCGACGTTGCTCCCAGGGCACTGCGGGGTGCGGACGTCCGAAGCGTCCACGTATTCGGTCCCGTTCTTGCTGACTTGAAGCTTGTACCGTGCGGGACACGCCGTCTCCCACTGGAAGGTAACGTGGTGGAGGTGCGCGGCCTCGGCCAGTTCAACGGCGATCCAGGCGTCGTCGCTGGTGTTTGAGGACCAACGGCTACTGAGGTCGCCGTCAATGGCGTTCTCTGCCGGCCATTGCGGCCGCTCATTTCCAGATGCCGAGACAGTGGCCCCGCGGCTCTCCAGAGCAACGTTCACGAGTTGCGGCTCCGCTGGTTCGGCCCCCGCATGCTGCACCGTGGCTGCACTGATCCCCAGAGCGACGGAGACCACGACGGCCCCGAGTCTTAAGCTCATTCGCTCGCCTTTCGATAGCGGCTTTCCCGAGGATGCTGCTTCGGCGAAACACCCCAGGATGCCTATTTCCAACCGAGCCGACTATAACGGCGGCGAACGAAGCGCAATAGTTCTAGAGCAAATCGCGCAATTCAGAATGAGTGTTTCCTTCGACGACGGCCCGTGCCTCGGTGGCGGAGGATGCGGCAACGGCCAGCTGGGCGAACCCCTCACATTCCGCCAAGGAGTGATGCCGGAGCGCGAAGCGGACGGCGTTCACCTTCGCCAAGCTCATCGACAGCGACGACACTCCCAAACCGACGAGGACCAGCGCCAGCAACGGATCCCCGGCCGATTCGCCGCAGACCCCCACGTGCGCCCCGGCCTCCCGCCCGCCGGCGCAGGCCAGCCGGATCATCTCAAGTGCGGCCGGCTGCCAGCCCGAGAGCAGTTCGTCCAGTTCGCCGTTCAACCGATCAGCCGCCATGGTGTACTGCGTGAGATCGTTGGTGCCGATTGAGGCGAAGTCCAGCCCGGCCAGCGTTCGGCCTGCGGTCACGGCAGATGCCGGAGTCTCGATCATGATGCCGACGTGTTCCAGGTGGTGGGCGCGCACACGCTCGGCGAACCAGCTGGCTTCCGCAGCGGTCGCGACCATGGGCGCCATGACGTGCAGGTTCCCGCCGACCTCGCGGTAGGCCTGGGCCAGTGCGGCAAGCTGATCCTCCAACAGCTGCGGGCGGCGCTGGCTCAGTCGGAGACCGCGGACACCGAGCGCGGGGTTCTCTTCCTTCCCCAGGTTCGCGAAGGCGAGCGGTTTGTCGGCCCCCGCGTCGAGGGTGCGGATCACCACTCGCCGGCTGCCGAACGCACGCAGCACGGCGGCGTAGCTCTCGGCCTGCTCGGCAACCGACGGCGGCTCGGCCCGGTCCAGGAATAGGAACTCGGTGCGGAACAGCCCGACCCCCTCGACGTCGGATTCGGCCGCCCGTTTGGCATCCGCCACGGTGCCGATGTTGGCCAGCAACGCAACCGGGCGGCCGCAAGAGGTCTGGCCCGGGCCACGCACCTCGCTCAACAAGGCCGAACGTCGGCGCGCGCGTTCCTCAAATCCGGGCCGTTCCTCGGGGTTCGGGTTGACGATAACCTTCCCGGTCGCGCCGTCAACGGCGAGCAGCTGTCCCGATTCGATCTCCGCGGCCTCGCGCGCTCTGACTACCGTCGGAATGCCGAGGTTGGCGGCGATGATCGCGGTGTGGCTTGTCGGCCCGCTGGCGGACAGCACCAGAGCCAACACCTCGCTGGGCAGCGTGGCGACATCCGCGGGAGCCAGATCGTCAGCCACGACAACCGCCGGGGCGTCGAGCTCCGGAACACCCGGCTCGGGCAGACCACGCAGCTTGCTGATCGCCCGATTCCGCACATCGTAGAGGTCGGTCGCCCGTTCAGCCATGTAGCCGCCAAGGGAGCGCAGCTTCTCCACGTAACCCTCGATGGCCTGGTGCACTGCACAGGTCGGCCCGATTCCAGACTTCAGTTGCGCGTTGATCGCTTTGATCAGCCCCCGGTCGGTGGCCAGTTGGGCGGTCATCTCAAGGATCTCTGCGGCTTGACCGCTGAACGCGGCAGCCTTTGCCCGCAGGCTTCCGGCCACCTCCTCCAGCGCTGCCCGGACCCGTTCCGCCTCCGCAGCCACATCAATGCACGGGCTCTCAAACTCCTCGAAACCCGCCACCGGGCGTACCCTGGCAGCAGGCCCCCAGGCCAGCCCCGCTGAAACGCCGATTCCCTGCAACGTCTTTGTCATGCATCCGCCTCACAAGTTGCCCGGGCCGCGCGCCCTGCGCAACCACGGCGCCGCGTCCTCGACGCAGCAACCACAAACTTGCGGGTAGTCTAATACACCACGGTCAGGGCGCGGGCCGGCCTTTAGCAGGGTTTCACTCAGTCACTTTGCGCGGATCGGCGCGCTTCCCTACCCCCTGCGAGCCTTCGCACGACGCGGCGTAGTATGAGTCGCGACGGCGCTTGCCGTTGACCTATTTCAAAGGAGAAGTAGTCTCAATATGAACGCGAATCTCAGAAAGCGTGGCGTGGCCGCGCTGCTGAGTACCGCTGCGCTCGGCCTAGTGGGCTGCGGCGGTGGTACCGGCGACAAGGAAGTCCACCTGGGCGGTGAAGCGATGCTTCAGCTACCAGATCTTGGCAGCCAGCAGTTCTTGGGTATGTCGGGTGACGTGATCCTCGGCTTGGGGCTGATCGTCTGCGCCCTCGGGCTTGGCTTCGGCGTGATGACCTACATGCAGTTGACCAGGATGCCTGCTCACCAAGCGATGCGAGATGTCGCCGAACTCATCTACTCAACCTGCAAGGCCTACCTGAAGCAGCAGGGCAGGTTCCTGCTGCTGTTGTGGGCCTTCATCGCGGCCATCATCGTCGCCTACTACCTGTTCTTGGTCGACTTCGGCTTCGGAAAGACCCTCATCGTCATCCTGTTCTCCCTGATCGGCATGGCCGGCAGCTACGGCGTGGCCTGGTACGGCATCCGGGTCAACACACTCGCCAACGCACGGACGGCGCATGCTGCTCTGGGTGGAAAGCCGTACCCCTGCCACGACATTCCGCTGCGCTCCGGCATGAGCATCGGGATGGTGCTGATCTCCGTGGAACTCGCGATGATGCTCCTGATCCTGGTGTTCCTCCCCGGCGATGTGGCCGGCGCCTGTTTCGTCGGTTTTGCGATCGGCGAGTCGTTGGGCGCAGCAGCGCTCAGAATCGCCGGAGGTATCTTCACCAAGATTGCCGATATCGGCTCCGACCTGATGAAGATCGTCTTCAAGATCAAGGAAGACGACGCTCGCAACCCCGGCACCATCGCCGACTGCACCGGAGACAACGCCGGCGACTCCGTCGGCCCCTCCGCCGACGGCTTCGAGACCTACGGCGTGACCGGCGTTGCGCTGATCACCTTCATCCTCGTCGGAGTCCAGAACCCAGTCATTCAAGTGCAGCTGTTGGTCTGGCTGTTCTTTATCCGCTCCATCATGGTGGTGGCCTCCGGCATCTCCTACTACCTGAACGCTGCACTCACCCGAGCCCGGTATCGCGAGGCCGATGAGATGGACTTCGAGCGCCCGCTAACCAACCTCGTGTGGTTGACCTCCGCGATCTGTATCGCCGCAACCTTCCTCAGCTCTATCCTGCTGATCTCTCACATGGACAACGGCCTGTGGTGGAAACTGTCGCTGATTGTGTCCTGCGGGACCGTAGCCGGTGCGTTGATCCCAGAGCTGGTGAAAGTGTTCACCTCCACCAGCGCCAAGCACACCCGCGAGGTCGTTGTGTCCTCCCATCAGGGGGGCTCCAGCCTGAACATTCTCTCCGGTCTGGTGGCCGGCAACTTCTCCGGGTATTGGATCGGACTAGCCGTGGCAGGCCTGATGGGAGTCGCCTACGGCATCTCGACGCTGGGCTTGGGTGACATCATGCTGGCCCCCGCAGTCTTTGCCTTCGGGCTCGTCGCCTTCGGCTTCCTTGGCATGGGCCCGGTGACTATCGCGGTTGACTCGTACGGGCCAGTCACCGACAATGCGCAATCTGTGTTCGAGCTATCCACCGTCGAGCGGCTGCCCGGCGCGGCCGAGGAACTCGCCGAGGAGTTCGGCCACGACATCGATTTCGAGAAAGCCAAGTACTTCCTGGAAGCCAACGACGGCGCTGGAAACACCTTCAAGGCCACCGCAAAGCCGGTTTTGATCGGAACCGCCGTCGTGGGTGCCACCACGATGATCTTCTCGATCATGATCGGGCTGACCAACGGGCTCACCAATAATCTTGACAAGCTCTCCCTGCTGCACGCCCCCTTCCTGCTGGGCATAGTCATGGGTGGCGCGATGATCTATTGGTTCACCGGAGCTTCCATTCAGGCGGTAACCACCGGTGCTCACCGGGCAGTCGAGTTCATCAAGGAAAACATCAAACTCGCCGACACCGATTCTGCCTCGCGGGAGGACTCGGCCCGGGTGGTCGAGATCTGCACCCAGTACGCGCAGCGGGGCATGTTCAACATCTTCCTGGGCCTCTTCTTCGCCACCTTGGCCTTCGCTTTCCTTGAGCCCTTCTTCTTCATCGGCTACCTGATAGCGATGGCTGTGTTCGGCCTGTACCAGGCTGTGTTCATGGCGAACGCAGGTGGCGCATGGGACAACGCTAAGAAGCTCGTTGAAGTGGATCTGGATGCCAAGGGAACCGATCTGCACGATGCCACAGTGGTGGGCGACACCGTGGGTGACCCGTTCAAGGACACCTCCTCTGTCGCGTTGAACCCGGTGATCAAGTTCACCACACTTTTCGGCCTGCTTGCAGTCGAGTTGGCAGTCGCGCTGCCCCTGCTCGGCGTAGGCTGGCTTGCCCCCGTGCTGGCCGTGGTGTTCTTCTTGGTCTCGGCCGCCTTTGTGGTGCGTTCCTTCTACTCCATGCGCATCAACCAGCGCATGGAGGATTTGGCGATCGAACGGGTGACCGACTGACCTTGTGTGGTGCCCGTCGCTCATCGCGGTGGGCACCACACAGCCGGGTTCATCCTGCTCCGCCATCCGCGGCCTGACAGTGCGACTCGCCGTAGGGACATCAGACGATTCTTGACTGCTCCCCCTACAATCGATCCGAAGTACGCCGCCCCGACCGTGATGGAGTATGCATGAACGGCACTCTCGACCCGCTGGTCGGCCAAGTGCTTGATTCGCGCTACGAAGTCCTCGCGAAGGTGGCGCGAGGTGGCATGGCTGCGGTTTATCGCGCCCGCGATCTCAGGCTGTCGCGCACCGTCGCGTTGAAGGTCATGCGCTCCGACCTCACTGAGGACGACGAGTTCATCGCGAAGTTTGACCGCGAGGCGCGCTCCGCTGCCGTCCTGTCTCACCAGAACATCGTCAGCATCTTCGACCAAGGTGTGGCCCACGGCCAGCCGTACATCGTCATGGAGTACGTGGACGGCGAGACCCTGCGCCGAGTGATCAGCCGAGAGGCTCCCCTTCCGCCCGAGCAGGCACTCACCTACATGGAGGGCATCGCATCCGCGCTGGCCGCTGCCCACGACGCCGGCGTCGTACACCGCGACATCAAGCCGGAGAACGTGCTCATCTCTCACCGAGGCCAGCTGAAAGTCGTAGACTTCGGTCTCGCACGCAGGGTCGGCTCCCCACAGATGACTGCCACTGGGGTACTCGTCGGCACCGCCTCCTACCTGCCACCAGAACTCGTCACACACTCCCGCCCCGACTCTCGCAGCGATGTCTACTCCGCAGGCATCCTGCTGTTCGAACTCCTCACCGGTTCCAAACCACACACCGGAGAGAACAACTACCAGATTGCCTACCGCCACGTGAATGTGGACATCCAGCCTCCAAGCGTTCGCTTGGCAGAGCTGCACAAACGCACCAACTGGCAGATCCCGGACTATCTGGACGCGCTCGTGCAGGCCGCCACTGCACGCGACCCGGAGCAGCGCATCGCCGATGGGGAGACGCTGCTGAACGGGGTGCGCCGCGCACTCAGCCAGCTACAGTCCAGCGGATATGCAGACAATCCCACGCTGGCGACACAATTCGCCCCGGCCCCGTCCAGCAGCGCGATCACTCAACCGCTGCCCCGGCTAGCCAAACGGCCCCGTCCCCTACCCGGGCCGGACCGGCCCGGGTGGCTTCCTGCTGCCGCCAAGGCTGACGACTCGCCGCAGCCTAACGGGTCGGAGACCCCGCCGACGTCGAGCCACGTGCCTCTCCCCGGAGAGGCGTCGCCTGCCCGCTCGCCACAGAGCGGCAGGCCGTCCCCTGCGCTGCCCATCAAGAAAGTCGGAAACCAGCCGCGAAGCCAGCACACGCCAGTCTTTCACCTATCCACCCACCCAACCCATCGACGGCGGCGCGGGATACTGGCGTTGTTGCTGGTCATCCTGCTCACCGCCGGGGCGAGCGTCGGATCCTGGTGGTGGATGGCCGGGAGATACACCACCGTGCCGGCGCTCGTCAACCAGTCCGAGGCCTCGATCCGCCAAGCTGCCACGACAGCCCAAGTGGAATTGGAGATGCTGTCTGAGCACTCTGAGGACGTCCCCGCCGGGCAGGTGATCCGAACCGACCCCACCGCGGGCGAGCGCGTGCTGCGCAACTCAAACGTACAGGTCGTGGTCTCCCTCGGCCCGGAGCGCTTCGCCATGCCCACCGTCGAAGGGCTGACCCTGGACGCAGCCAAGGAAGCCCTCGCCGAGCGGAACCTCGCGCTCGGCGAGGTCACCGAGGAGTGGCACGAGGAGATTGCCGCAGGCACCGTGCTGAAAGCGGAACACGATCCGGAAGTCCCATTGAAGCGGGACACCGCCGTCGCCGTGGTGGTCTCCAAGGGGCGAGAACCCATCAGCATCAAGGACTACCGAGGACGCGATGTAGCCAAAGCCGTCAAGGAGTTGGAGGGCGCCGGATTCAAGGTCAGCGTTGGCGAGGAGCACAGCACCGACGTGGCGAAGGATAAGGTGCTGGCCCAAAGCCCCAGCGAGGGAACCGGGCACCGCGGAGACGAGATTCAGCTCGTTCGTTCGTTGGGCCCCGTCATGGTCACCGTGCCGGAGGTGGAGTACTTGCCTCGGCAGGAGGCGGAGAAGGCGCTGCGCGACGCCGGGTTGAAATGGCGGGTTGAGAAGGCGTCCGGCTTTCCGCTCAGCCTCGGCATAGCCGCAGGCACTTCGCCCGGAGCGGGTACCTCGGTGCCCGAAGGCACCGAGGTGATCCTCTACATCGCTTGACGGGTCAGAACTCCTTCACAGCGAAGTCCTGCAC
This sequence comes from Tessaracoccus sp. OH4464_COT-324, assembly GCF_003932855.1. GTDB lineage: Bacteria > Actinomycetota > Actinomycetes > Propionibacteriales > Propionibacteriaceae > Arachnia. Next base: position 10,222 of record NZ_RQYZ01000021.1, read on the forward strand.
TGGGTTGTGCCGGGTCGAACGCAGCTGGCGCAACCGCTTGGCGACGGTGAACGCCAGTTCCAGCGACTGGTTCCGATTCAGCCTGGGATCGCACACCGTCTGGTAGCGGGAGGCGAGATCCTCCTCCGTCAGGGAGAAAGCACCGCCGACGCACTCGGTCACATCATCGCCCGTCAGCTCGACGTGCAGTCCGCCCGGCCAGGTCCCCAGCTGTTCATGTACGTCGAAGAATCCGTTGACCTCCTCGGCCACGTCGGCGAACGAGCGCGTCTTGAACCCGTTCGCGGCCTCGAACGTGTTGCCGTGCATCGGGTCGCACACCCAGGCCACCTTGCGCCCGGTCGCTTCGACACCCCGGATCAACTCAGGAAGCACATCGCGGACCTTACCCGCACCCATCCGGGTGATGAACGTGATCCGGCCTGGCTCGCGCTCGGGATCCAGCGCGTCAGCTAGGGCGATGGCATCCGCTGACGTTGAGGATGGGCCAAGCTTAATCCCCAGCGGGTTCCGCACGCGCCTGAGCAGTGCGACGTGGGCGCCCTCCAGCTGACGGGTTCGCTCCCCTATCCACAGGAAGTGCCCGGAGACCAGATAGGGCAGTTTTGTGCGGGAATCGATCCGGGTCAGCGCGCGCTCGTATTCGAGCAGCAACGCCTCGTGGCTCGCGTAGAAGTCCACCGTACTCAACGTCTCGTCCCGCACACCACAGGCGACGATGAACGCGAGCGCACGCTCGATCTCGTCTGCAAGTTCCTCATACTCGGTCTCCACCCGAGAGTCTCTGACGAAGGCCGCATTCCACATGTGCACGCCACGCAGATCAGCCAACCCACCCTTGGTGAACGCCCTAACCAGGTTCAGCGTCGCTGCCGACAAGTCGTACATCCGGGTGAGCCTGCGTGGGTCGTGTGCCCGCGCCTCGGCGGTGAAGTCGAAGCCATTCACCGCATCTCCCCGGTAGCTGGGCAGGCTGACCCCCTCGCGAGTTTCGGCGTCCTTCGAGCGTGGTTTGGCGTACTGCCCCGCAATCCGGCCTACCTTGACCACGGGCACTTGGGCGGCGTAGGTCATCACCACGGCCATCGACAGCTGCACCATCAGCTTGCGTTTGATGTTGTCCGCCGTCACCGCGTCGAAGCTCTCCGCGCAGTCCCCGCCCTGCAGCAGGAACGCCCGTCCTTCGGCCACCGCAGCAAGCTGCTCCCGAAGCTCATCGCATTCGCCGGCGAAGACCAACGGCGGGCGGGCCTCCAATTCGTCAACAACGCGATCCACCTCAGCGGGATCCGGATAGGTCGGCTGCTGAACCTGGGGCAGCGCGCGTAGTTCTTCCCGTGACATCGACATGCGCAAGAGGTTACCCGACGCTACCCGCTCAGGCAGCGCTCCGTCACAGGAGTGAAAACTACTCGTCTGGATTGTGCAGTCCCTGCTCGATCGCGTAATTAGTGAGCTCCACCCGGTTATGCAGTTGGAGCTTGCGCAACACGTTTTGCACATGGTTCTGGACGGTGCGGTGCGAAACGATCAACACGTCGGCGATCTCCCGGTACGCAAGGCCCTTGGCCACCCAGCGCAGCACGTCGATCTCGCGGCTGGTGAGGATTGGGCCGTCGCTGTCCTGGGCGCGAGCCACGTTAACCATCCGTCGAAATTCGCCCAGCACCAGGCCGGCAAGCCCTGGGGTGAACACGGCGTCGCCGGCGGCCGTGCGTTTGACTCCCTCAATCAGCTCGGCCTTGGAGGCTGATTTCACCAGGTAACCCTTCGCGCCCACCTTCATCGCCCGCAACACGTCGTCCCGCTCGCCCGAAGCCGACATCACCAGGACCTGAAGATCCGGAAACTCACTGATCAAGGTCTGGATGCAGGTAGCTCCATCGGGCTCTGGGATCTGCAAGTCCATCACCAAAACCTCCGGACGCACCGCTCGGGCACGTTGCAGACACTCCGTGCCGTTCTTCGCCACAGCGACGATCTCAAACCCGACCTCGGTGAGGTCCTCGCTGAGGGCATCAATCCACATGGGATGGTCATCAACCAACATCACCCGTTTGCGTTCGAGTTCCGACACAATTCACTCCATATCAATCGGAATTCGCAACTCCCACTCTGTGCCCGCTCCCGGCGCGGACTTGAGAATCGCCGACCCACCAATGGCGGAGATTCTACCGATAATGGAGTCGCGAATGCCGAACCTTCCTTCTTCGGCCGCCTGCCGTGCGGCGCGGGCATCCATCCCCACTCCGTTGTCGCGCACCCAGATGATGGCCTCATCGTCCACTTCCTGATCCAGCAAAACCCAGACCTGGGCCTCAGCTCCCGCGTGCCGCTCCACGTTCTTGAAGATCTCTTTCAGTGTAGCCTCAATCTCTGCCACCGTGCTCTTGGGCACCAGAACCTCACCTGCCATCGTCGAGACCGTCACTCTGGCGGAGGCGAACTTATCCAGTGCCCCGGCCAGATCAACGTGCGAGGAGTCGGTCTCGATCTTCACTTCGCGGTCCTGCAGCAGCGCGCGCAACTGCGACTCTGACTCTCGGGCGAGCGCGGCCAACCGCACCCCAACGTGCCCGAGCGCCGGCCCCTCCCGCTCGACCAGCGCTAGCACCTGCAAAGCCCCGTCGTGGACAATTCGCGAGAGTCGCTCGCGCTCGGCGAGCGCGGCTGCTTTCATCCGCTGCTGTTCCTGCTCAGCCAGGGTGTTCCGGAACTGTCGCACGAGAATCCCCATGCTGGCCGCGACGAGGATGATGATGAACGACATCCCCGCCCGCTGCCATGAGACGTGCGACGGGACGATGAACAGCCCGACCGAAACCACGAGGGAACTCACCACGCCTGCCATCGGGGACGAGAAGATCGCGGCATACAGTGGCGCCGCTGCCGCCCAGTAGCCCGCGAGCGTCAGCTCGGCTCCGCCCGCAGGAACGGCCAACGGGGTGGCCAGAACGAGCATGGCGGTGACAGCAGCGTCAATGGCTGCGTACTTCAGCGTCCGTTTTTCGGGGTTGATCAGCCGTTCGGACACGAACAAGGTCCAGACGATGATCACGACGCAGGCCACCCAGATGATCCAGGGACGAGTGGCGATGGGCAATACCAGCACCGTGTTGACGAAGACCGCGTGCAGACCAAGGAGCCCGCGCACGACCACCGCTACCTGGTAAACCCTGCTCAGGATGTCGTCGGGATCGCTACGCAGCAAACCTGACCAGTAGAGCCATGACCGGTGCCGCCGTTGAGGGGGATCGACTGTTTCGCTCACTCGGCTCCTTGCTCAGCCGGAGGGGTCGACTTGGGCGTCCCAGGGCGTGGGCGAACGTACGCAGACAAATCCTGGCCCTTCAGGTCTCCGTGCTTGGCCCGCGTGCCATAGACGTCAACGTATTCTTGCCCCGTTAGTTCCTGGATAGCGGCCATCACCTCGTCGGTGATGATTCTGAAGTCTGCCGGCTGCTTAGCGGGCTGCCGGTCGGAGAAGTGCAGCGGTTTGCCGACAACGATCCGAGGGCGGCGCACCCAAGGGATACCGAACAATCCCTTGACCTTGCGGGTGTCGAACAGTCCGATCGGGATCACCGGGACCGAGTTCTGCACGGCCAGTCGAGCCACCCCGGTGTGCCCCTTGTAGAGCCGCCCATCAGCTGACCTGGTCCCTTCGGGATAGATGCCGATGAGGTTCCCCTTGGCCAACACAACGGAGATCGCTGCCAGCGCCTGGCTGCTCGCTCGCCCACCCCCGCGTTCCATCGGCACCGTGCCGATGAGCCGGAGGAACCCCCCGACGATCCAACTCGCCGGACCCTTAGCACGGAACAACTCAGCTTTCGCTGGGTAGAACATCTCCCGAGGCATCATGGCCGGCACCACGACAGAATCCATCGCGGCTATGTGGTTCATGGCGAGCACCGCTCCACCGCTGGCTGGGATGTTCTCGGCGCCTTCAATGCGCGCACGGAACCCCCACAACACCAGTGGGCGAAAAATGAGATGCTTAAAAATCTGGTAGCTGATCAAGTCACTCCTTCTTCCCACTGGAGTCTAGAGGGAAGAGCCGGAGTGAGCGCAAGGCCCCTAACTACAGAACCCGAACGACGCCCTTCAACGGCATAGAGTGCAGGCCGGTGATGTTGATGCCGGTGCGCGGGTTGGCCGCGTGCACGATCTTGCCGTTACCGATGTACAGGCCGACGTGGCTCGGGCCGCCATAGTAAAACACGAGGTCGCCGGGCTGAATCTCGCTCACGGGGACCCTGCGACCGGCTCCGGAGTACTGCGCTCGCGACGAACGCGGCAGGCTGATGCCAATTTGGCGGTAGGCATACGAAGTCAGGCCCGAGCAGTCGAAGGTGTTGGGGCCAGAAGTGGCGTAGACATAGCGCTTGCCAACCTGAGCGACAGCAGCATTGATCACGGTCTGCACGCGGCCGCTGGACGCGGCAGGGGCCGAGGCGGGCGCTGACTCCGGGGCATCCGACGCTTCCTCGGGCGCCGCCTGCTGGCTGGCCGCCGGGGCTGCGGGACGCTCGGAATCGCGAGAGGCGGATGCGGCGGCCGCACGTCGAGCAGCCTCTTCACGCTCCGCAGATTCGCGGGCCCGACGCTCCTCGGCTTCTCTACGAAGCGTGTCCAGCCGGTCTCGCTCTTCCTTGCTCAGGCGGTTGTAGATCCGCTGAGCCTCGGTTTCCTTCTGCTGGTACTCGGTCAGTTTGGCCTGCTGGGTGGCGAGGTTCTCATCCATCTCGCGCTTGGCCTGCGCGGCTTCCACGCGCAACACCTCAAGGCGGGCCTGATCGTTCTGCAGCGCCTGGAGGGAGGAGCTAGATCGCTCGTTCTCCGACTGGACGGTGGCGAGGGTAGAGAGGAAGCCCTCGGCGTCATTGCGGGTAAGGAGTTGCAGGGTGAAGTCGACCTGCCCCTGCTGCATCTGCAGCACGGCGCTGCCACCGATCTGGTCAGCCAGATCAATGACCCGCTTCTCCTGAGCCTCCAGGTCTTCGGTGGCCCGCTCCATGCGGGTCTTGGCTTCCTCGGCCTTGGCGCTGGCCTCGATGCCCTCCTGCTCGATCTCGGAGACCTGGGCACTGATGGCGTCGAGCTGTTCCTTGGCCTTTGCCACCGCGTCGGGATCAGAGAAGGCGACCGAGTCCACAGACAGCAGGGCACCGACCAATACGCTGGCGAGGGCAAATCGAGCGATCTTCACGAGCATCTCCAAGAGGGCTTGATAGTGATTCTGAGAGAATCTTAGACGCCATTCAGGCTAAACCCAAAGCGTTTCGACGGGAAAGATCATAATCCCTTGTCAGAGCAATAATGTCGTAGCTGCGCGCTACCCTTGACTCATGGCCAGCCCCCTTTCTCAGCCCTCCTTCGACGATCTGGGCACCCCCCTGCACGAAGCCACCTTCGTCGTGGTGGACCTGGAAACGACAGGCCCCGGGGCCGAGGCTGAGATCACGGAAATCGGAGCCGTAAAGCTGCGCGAGGGCGAGGTCGTTGGCACCTTCCAGACTCTCATCCGCCCGCAGAGCCCCATCCCGGCCATGATTCAGGTTCTGACGGGTATCACGAATGAACTGGTTGCGGACCAGCCGACGGTGTCCGAGATCCTGCCCTCCTTTCTGGAGTTTCTGGGGCGATCCGTCCTCGTGGCGCATAACGCACGATTCGACGTGGGCTTCCTACGGCGCGCGTTCGCCACCAATCACTTCACCTGGCCGAGCCCAACCGTCATCGACACCCTGGCACTGGCCCGCAACTGCCTGGCCCGCGACGAGGTGAGAAACCACAAACTTGGCACCCTGGCCGCCCATTTCGGGGCCGCCACGGTACCCACCCACCGAGCGCTCTCCGACGCGCTGGCGACCGCCGACGTGCTGCACGGCCTTCTTGAACGAATCGGGAACCGGAACGTGCGAACCGTCGAGGAACTCGTCGAGTTCCTGCGGCGAGTCTCCCCCGATCGGCGCGCAAAGCGCGTCTGGGCGGAGTCCTTGCCGGAAGCCCCGGGCGTTTACTGGTTCGAACGCCGAGGAGATGCGGAGACGGAGGTGCTCTACGTTGGCAGGTCCGCCCGCCTGCGTTCTCGGGTGCGGTCCTACTTCTCGGCGGGCGAGAAACGCAGACGGATGCACGAGATGGTTCGGGTGGCGACCGGCGTGGGTCACGTCGAGTGTCACACCCTGCTGGAAGCCCAGGTGCGGGAACTGCGGATGATCGACAGGCTCCAGCCACACTACAATCGCCGATCTCGTCGGCAGGAAAAACTGAAATGGCTGAGGCTAACACCCGAGATGTTTCCTCGGCTCGCCGTGGTCAGTGAGATAAGCGGCGGCACGCCACACTTCGGCCCGTTCGCCAGCCGGCGAGCAGCCCAGGACGCCATGGACGCGATTCACGACGCCTTCCCGCTGCGCAGATGCACCCGCAGGCTGAGCACGCTGGCGCCGAGCAAATCGTGCCCGTGGGGCGATCTCGGGCGCTGCGCCGCGCCCTGCCTGCTGGGGGAGGCTGGCGCCCGCTACTCGGATTTGGTGCGCTCGGTGGAGCAGCTCTGGCTCGGCGACGTCCGGCCGCTCGTCGAGCACGCGGCCTCCCGGCTCCGACGACTGGTCGCGCAGCTGCGCTACGAGGAGGCGAGTTCCGTGAGCCGCCGAGTCACCGCCCTGCTCGCCACGGCCGAGCGGCTGCACCGGGTCCGGGCTGTGGCGGCCTGTCCGGAGATCGTGGCGGCCCAGCCCAGCGAACGCGGTTGGGACATCCACGTGATTCGCCACGGCCGGCTGGCGGGGGCGTCGAGCGCGCCCACGAGCCGGGTACGCCAGGTTGCGAGCGCCACCCAGTCCGCAGCCGGAGCCGTCTTGCCGCCAGCAGAAGGGAAACTCGCCGCGACTTTGGAGGAGGCGGAGATGGTTGCGCGGTGGCTTGAGCAACCCGGCGTGCGGTTGATCGAGATCAACGGTGAATGGGCTTGGCCGGTGGCGGCCACCATCACCGAACGCCAGTTTGCGCGGCTACTGCGTCCACCATGCCCACGCAAGCCCGCCAGTCGAAACTGAACCGGCCCCGCCGGAAGCGGGGCCGGTCGGCGCTTGGCCTCAGGCCAGGCTCACAGACTGAATCACCACGGGGTCGAGCGGCCGGTCGGCCCGATCAGTGGGCGTCTTGGCGATTGCATCCACCACCTGCTGGGAGGCCTCGTCCGCCACTACGCCGAAGATTGTGTGTCGCATGTTCAGGTGCGGCGTCGGCGCAACCGTGATGAAGAACTGGGAGCCGTTGGTGCCCGGTCCCGCGTTGGCCATGGCCAGCAGGTAAGGCTTGTCAAAGCGCAGCTCCGGATGGAACTCGTCGGCGAATCGGTACCCGGGGCCGCCCCGGCCGTCCCCCCTGGGGCAACCACCTTGGATCATGAAACCGTCGATGACCCGATGGAAGGTGAGTCCGTCGTAGAACTTGCCTGTCTTGGTTTCACCCGTGCCGGGGTCCTCGTACTCCTTGGTACCACCCGCCAGGCCGACGAAGTTGGCCACGGTGTTGGGGGCGTGGTCTTCGAGGAGCTGAATGACGATGTCTCCCCTGTTGGTGTGCAAAGTAGCGGTGCTCACGCTGTTTCCTTTCCATTTGTTGATGCCAAGTGTTGCAGATCCGAGGCATTTGGCAATGGATCACGCAGTAGTTGGCGAGGCCCGCTACCGTTGAAGGTGCTCGATCACGAGCCGCTCGATCACGAGCCAAATCAATTGGAGGTACCTGTGAGGAAGTCCCAGAAGTTCCGGAAGGCCGCCGTGGAGCAAGCCTCCGCCGCCGCCGAGTACGGACAGAAGGCGCTCAAGGAAGGTGTGGCGAAGGCCCAGGTAGTGTTGGAGGAAGGCGTTCAGCAAACACAGGAACTGCTGACCAAGCTCCAGGAACAGGCCGTCCCCAAACTGCACCAGGCAAAAGTTCGCTCAGCCGACTTCGCAGCCCGCAAGTTCGACGCCATCGAGCCGCACCTGCGCGACGCACTCGATCGCGTCCAACCCACCGTAGAATCCGCTCGGGACAAGGTAGCCGGTGATCTACTGCCGCGGCTTTCAGCCGCACTGCACGAAGCCGCTGAACACCCGAGCCCGGTAGTTCATCGCAAATCGCGCGCGAAGACCCTGCTGAAACTGCTTGCCTTCGCGGGCCTGCTCGCTGGCGCGGTAGCGGCGGTTCGCCACTTCCTGGCTCCGAAGGACGACGGATGGACCGCCCACGAGCCCTCACGCGCCTACGTCAACAACAACGACACCTTTGCCACCGCGGCCAAGGTAGCCGCCGAAGCCGCCGAAGCGGAGGTAGTCGAGGATGCTGAACCGGCACAAGACACGCCGGAGCCCAGCAGCAAGTACGGCCCGGATTCCTACGTGGGCGACGAGCCACCGGCCGAATACACCATCAAGGGCAACGAACGCTCGATGAAGTACCATCTCCCGGGAAGCAACGCCTACGATCGCACGATCGCCGAGGTCTGGTTCGCCACCGAAGAGGCGGCTGAGGCTGCCGGCTTCTCGAAGGCCCAACGCTGACCCACTGATCGACCCTTCTGTTGGCGCCGTTCGGTTGGGCGGCGCCAACAGTTCTCCACAGTGCGCCCGCTGCGGTCTCGCGCAAGCGCCAGCCGGGCTAGCCTCGTGCGCATGTGGTCAAGTTGGCTGGTCGCCGTGCTGGTTGCGGCCGTCGTGCAGGCTTTTCTGGTCCCCCGCCTGACGGTCCGAACGCTTTCCGGGGAACCTCAACCCAATTTCTCCCGGTTGGGAGGCTGGTGGGTGTTCCCCGCGGCGGGTCTCTCGGCGCTGCCTGCTTGGCTTTCCACCATCAACCCGGATACCCGCTGGCTGCTGCTCGTGTGGGCGATCTCCGCCCCGTTGGCCGTGACCGACCTGGCCACCACATATCTGCCGAATCAGTTGATGTACCCGCTCTGGGCAGCCCTCGCCCTCGCGGTTGCCGCCCAACCTAACCTCGTAGCCCTGGGGATCCTAGGCGGAGTTGCGGCCTACGGCGGCTTCTGGCTGGTTTGGCGGTTCAGCGGTTCCTTGGGATATGGCGACGTACGACTGGCGGGCGCCGTCGGTCTCCTGGCTTCGCCTCACGGTGCCGGAGGCGTGCTGCTCGCCCTCTGCGCTGGCACAGCACTCGGCGCGGTCGCAGCAGTGCTCGCGGCATGCCGGGGCCGGCGGGTCATCCCCTACGGCCCCTGGCTGTGGTTGGGTGCGCTGGCGCCCTTCGTCGCCCAAGCGGGATGACCGGGCGGGACGGCACGGATCAAGCTTCGAAAAATCAGGCCCTAACCAACCCGAGCGCGCAGCAGGTCCGCCGCCTGCCGCGGCATCTCGAAGGGATCCAGCGGGTATGGGGTGATCGCGTCCGCCCGGGACCAGGTCGCGAGCCAGGTGTCGACCTCGCGCACGATGAGCAGCATCACTGGCGGGCAGTCGTGGTACTCCTCCTTGAGCTGGTGGGCCAGCCCAAAACCTCCGCTCGGCTGCGCCTCCCCGTCGAGCACAACCAGCGAATACTCGCTGCCGGAATCCAGCGCACGGAGCAGGGCTGCTGGCGTTGCCACCTCAAGAACCTCGACCTCGGGCAGATCAGCGGCCACCTTCTTGCCCAGGGTGACACGCACCTGCTCACGGACAAGACGATTGTCGGAGTAAACCAGCACCTTCACCGGATTGTCAGTCATGTCTATCGTCCTCGCGGGGTAGTTCGGTCTTCTCGGGTGAGTCTAGCCCCTCTCCGGCGAGTTGCGCCGCACGAGCCCGCTCCTCCCTCAGGGCCTGGCGGTCTGCGCGACGGGCCTCCCGCTGAGACTCCTGGATCCAGCGCACGAAGATGACGGCCATCGCGTAAATCATCGTCAGATCGCCGGTTGCCCACATGAGCGCCCCGGCCCAAGTCTGATCCATAAGCGGGCTGACCCCCCAGTCACGCTCGAAGGCCAGGTACCACTCCTCCGCGATCAGTCTCTTGCTGCCCAGGATCATCACGCCCAGGAAAGCGTGAAAAGGCATCGTGAGGATAAACATCACGACGCGGATCGGGTACGGGATCCGGTATGGCTGGGGATCCGGTCCAAGCAGCGGCATGAAGAACAGACAGCCAATCACCACCAGGTAGATGTGCAGCAGATCATGGTGGAAGTCGTTCACCAGGGTGAGTTCGTACCAGCCAGTCAGGTAGAGCAGGAAAGGGCTAGCCATCATGATGCCCAAGGTCAGCGGCGGGAAGAGCAGCACCTTGGCGAACCAGCTGTGCACGAAAGCGAGCAGCCACTTACGTGGCTTGCCCGGCAGCACTCTGAGCGCGAGCGTCACGGGCGCGCTGGCGGCCAGGAACACCGGCGCGACCATGTTGAAGATCATGTGCTGGATCATGTGCGCCCAAAACAGCACGGAATCGTAGACGCCCAAGAAGCTGAACGACGCGACGGCGATCAGCCCCTGCCCACTCAGGAATCCCGCCGTGCGCCATCTCGACCACTTGTCGCCGCGCCGCTTGAGAAGGTGTACGCCGTACAGGTAAGCGCCGGTCATCAGGCTGAGCGAAAGGACGATCCACCAGGGAAACGTCCAGGCGGTGAAGTATGTCCAGCCCACGAGCGGCTCGATGAGGTCGTCGGGCTTCGCGTGGGACGGCAGCAGAGCGGCTGCGAGGATCGGCATAGCGCGCATTGTCCCACCCCCAAGCAGAAACATTTTGACTGGGGTGACCTTAAAACGTGACGGGAGACCGATTTGCCGCAATAATGAGGCCGTGGTCACGAAAGCAGAAACAACGGCGCCAGCGGGGCTGAAGCCCACAGGAGCGCTGCACGAAGTCCCCATAACCCGACTGAACGCGCCTAAGGGCCGCCCGGACACCGTATCCATCGGAGTCTGGGTGTGGCTCTCAAGCGAGCTCATGTTCTTTGCGACGTTGTTCGCCGCATACTTCATGCTGCGCAACACCACCAACGAGATCGCCGCGATGAACGGCACCCCAGCGATGTGGGCCACCGAGTCCGCTCACCTCGACGTAACGTTCTCCTCCATCAACACCGCCATCTTGGTGTTTAGCTCCTTCACCTGCCAGTTCGCCGCCAACGCAGCCAGCGCCGGACGCGTCAACGGCTCCTGGATCAACCCCATGAAGATGGGCATGCGACAGGGTTTCATCATCACCGCGGTCCTGGGCTCGATCTTCATCGCCGGCCAGGTTTGGGAGTACTTCACGCTCTTCTCCGAGGGCTTCACGATCAGCACCAACCAGTACTGGTCCGCGTTCTTCCTGGCAACAGGCTTCCACGGCTTGCACGTCCTGGGTGGCATCGTCGCCTTCTTCTTCGTGCTTGCCCGTTCCTTCATGACCCGTACGCATACCCATGAGCAGACCGTCGGAGCGCACGTTGTCAGTTACTACTGGCACTTCGTCGACGTCATCTGGATTGTGCTGTTCGGCGTCCTCTACTTCCTCCGTTAAACCTCAGGAGCAACTTTGAACACCGACACCAAGCGTAAGCGCAAGGCGTTCGCTCGCCCCTGGCTACTCGTCCTGGCCCTCTTCCTGGTGGGCGTCGCCTATTCGGTGACGACCCCCCAGCCGAGCTCCGCAGACTCCGATCTGACGCAACAACTCGTCATGGGCAAGGAAATCTACGACACGACCTGCTCCTCCTGCCACGGCCTCAACGGTGAGGGGCAGAAAGTTGGCGTGTCCCTGATCGGCGTCGGTGGCGCGGCCGTCGACTTCCAGATGGGCACTGGTCGCATGCCCGCCAACCGCGGAGAAGCGCAGATCCCCACTGGCCCCGTGGTCTACACCCAGGAGCAGATCGACGCAGTGGCCGCCTACGTGGCGACGTTCGGGCCCGGGCCGGCAGTGCCGGAGAAGTCGCAGTACTCTCCCGAGGGGCTGACCACCGAAGAGATCGCCCACGGCGGATCCCTGTTCCGTGCCAACTGCTCGGCCTGTCACGGCATCATCGGCGGCGGTGGCGCAATGCCTGAGGGCAAGAAGGCACCCAGCCTGGCCAACACCGACCCCGCCCACATCTGGGAAGCCGTGCGGTCAGGACCACAGCAGATGCCGATGTTCAGCAAAGAAGTGCTGGCTGACGACGACGTCCGGCAGATCATCGGGTATGTGAAAGCCGCGCATGCCCAGCCGCGCTATGGCGGCTTCGGCATCGGCGACCACGGCCCCGTTACCGAAGGCATGTGGATCTTCATCGTCGGCCTGGGTCTCCTCGCCGTCATCGCCGGCTGGATCGCCAAGAAGGGAGTTCGCGCACGATGAGCAACAACTTGCCCGTCAAGGACCCGACCGCAGACCACGTTGTCGCGGATCCGGGCGTGGAGGAACACATCGAACGGTTCACCGATGTGGATGAGAAGGCCGGCAACCGGGCCTATCGCGCCATCCTGCTCATGCTGGGTCTCGTCCCAGTGCTGGCGATAACCAACCTGGTTGTCTACTTTGCAGTGCCTAAGCACCACCAGATCAACATCGAGTTCGCGTCGACCAGTTTCGTTCTGGCGAGCGCCCAGAACTTCCTGCTAGGCCTCACCGCCGGTCTTGCCGTGCTGCTGATCGGCCTCGCGGTCGTACAGTGGGCGCGTGTCCTGATGAACGACCACGAGATGATCGAGGAGCGCCACTCCGCATCCTCCGACGAGGAGACCCGCGCCGTCGCCATCGAGAAGTGGCAGGCCGGGGTCGCCGACTCCAACATCAAACGCCGGCCGCTGATCCTGGGGGCCCTGGGTGGTGCAGTCGGCATGGCTGCGCTGCCAGCCGTAGTCACCCTGGCTGACATGGGACCCTGGCCCACCGCGGCCACCCGCAAGGAAACCATCGAGAAGACGCTCTTCGCCGCGGCTCCGGAGAAGGAAGTCCTGCTCGTCAACGATGAGACCTGGCGCCCCATCAAGGCATCGGACCTTGAGATCGGCCAGCTCGTGAACGCCGAGCCCTCGAATTTGCACGGCTGGGTCGACGACGACGGCAAGCATCACCACGAGGACGCTCTGCACGGTGTGGAGGGTCATCAGGCGAAAGCCAAGGCCGCCATCGTCATCGTGCGCATGGATCCGAATGACATCAAGATCCCTGAATCACGCAAGGACTGGCATGTGTCCGGCATCCTCGCCTACTCCAAGATCTGTACCCACGTGGGCTGCCCCATCTCGCTTTGGGAGCGGCAGACCCACCACCTGCTGTGTCCCTGCCACCAGTCCACCTTCGACCTCGGAAACTCCGGTGTCGTCGTCTTCGGCCCTGCGGCACGGTCACTGCCCCAGCTGCCGATCACGGTCAACGCTGATGGGTACCTCGTCGCACGCGGCGACTTCACCGTGCCCGTCGGGCCCAGCTATTTCGAGCGTGATTCCCGAAACGATTACAAGGATGGTGACGCGTGATGGCCAAGCCAACCACCGTCGGCGCCAGCGCCGACGTTCTTGAGACCAAATCGGCAGACCACGAGTCCAAGCATCCGGCTGCTGGCATCGCCAGCTGGGCTGACGAGCGGATGGGGCTGGGCAAGATCGCACGATTCGGGCTGCGCAAGGTGTTCCCCGACCACTGGAGCTTCTTGCTGGGCGAGATCGCGCTCTACACTTTCATCATCTGCCTGCTGACCGGCATCTTCCTGACCATCTGGTTCAAGCCGTCCATGGCAGAGGTCACGTACGACGGTTCGTACCAGCTGCTCAAGGGCGTGCCGATCTCCGAGGCCTTCGCGTCGACGCTGCACATCAGCTTCGACGTGCGCGGCGGCTTGCTGCTTCGCCAGATTCATCACTGGTCAGCTCTGCTTTTCGTTGCATCCGCGACGGTGCACGCGCTGCGTGTGTTCTTCACCGGCGCGTTCCGCAAGCCGCGCGAGGTCAACTGGCTGATCGGCGTCGGCCTGCTGGGGCTCTCCCTGCTCGCCGGTTTCTCGGGCTACTCGTTGCCCGATGACCTGCTCTCGGGGACCGGCCTTCGTTTCGCAGACGGGCTGATTCGTTCCATCCCGATCCTCGGCACCTGGATCGAATTCTTCCTGTTCAACGGCGAATTCCCCGGCGACATGATCATCAGCCGCCTCTACATGGCGCACATCCTGCTCATCCCCGGTCTGCTTCTTGGGCTGATCGCCGCGCACATGGCACTGCTCGTGTACCACAAGCACACCCAGTACCCCGGCCCCGGTCGCACCAACAACAACGTGGTGGGCTACCCGATGTTCCCCGTCTACGCCGCAAAGGCGGGCGGTTTCTTCTTCATCGTCTTTGGCATGATGGTGCTGTTCGGTGGTCTGTTCCAGATCAACCCGGTGTGGCTCTACGGTCCCTACGATCCCGCCAAGGTCACCGCCGGTTCGCAGCCGGACTGGTACATGGGCTTCGCCGAGGGCTTCGTGCGCATCATGCCGCCGTGGGAGTGGCACATCGGCTCCACCACTTGGAGCTGGAACGTGTTCATTCCCGGCGTCGGCGGTTTGACGATTCTGTTCACGCTGCTGGCTCTGTGGCCATTCGTCGAGCGGTGGATCACCGGCGACAAGCGCGAGCACCACATCCTGGACCGCCCGCGCAACGCGCCAACCCGCACCGCTTTGGGCGTGGCAGGAATGACGGCATACGCGGTGCTGTGGCTCGGTGGCGCCAACGACATCCTGGCCATCCGGTTCGGCCTCAACCTGAATCAGATCACGATCGCTCTGCAGATCCTGCTCTTCGCTGGCCCCGTCACGGCCTTCATCCTGACTCGCAGGCTGTGTCTGTCCCTGCAGCGTGCCGACCGTGAGCGCGTTTTGCACGGCTCCGAGTCGGGGGAGATCGTACGTACTCCAGAGGGGCGCTACTACGAGGATCACGTGCCGTTGTCCGACGAGGAGGCCTTCGCCCTCACTCAGCATGCGCAGTACCCAGTCGTCGAGGCCAACGACGGGACCTCCCCGGATGGCGTAGCCGGCCCGGTGAAGGTTTCGAAGTGGCGGGCTGCGCTTTCCAAGTGGTATTTGGGACATGACATCCCGAAGCCCACGGGCGAAGAAATCGCTGATGCTCATGGCCACGACGAGCCAGCACTCGACGCGCCCGCGCCACGGCGAGAGTTGCACTGACCGCCGCTTGGACTGGTTTGGGGGCGGATCCGCTAGCGCGGGTCCGCCCCTATTTTTTGTTCGCGACTGCCATACTGGACGAGTGCGATTCTTAACTCCCCCAACCTACGATCTGACGTATTCCGACGTCTTCATGGTCCCAGTCCGCTCCGACGTGGGCTCCAGACTGGACGTGGACCTGACCTCCACGGACGGGTTGGCCACGCCGACGCCGTTGGTGGCTGCGAACATGACCGCAGTTTCCGGCCGACGGATGGCCGAGACCATGGCCAGGCGCGGCGGATTGGCGGTGTTCCCCCAAGACATCCCGATAGAAGTGGTGGCGGCCTCCATCGCCAAGGTCAAGGCAGCGCACCCGATCTTTGACACTCCGGTTACGGTCACCCCGGATACCACCCTGGGGGAGACGCTGGGGCTCATTCCCAAGCGCGCACATTCTGTGGCCGTGGTGGTCGAAGACGGCCGGTTGGCGGGAATCGTCCGCCCATCGGACGCGGAGGGCATGGACAGGTTCGCGCAAGCCAAGGATGTGATGCTCACCGATCTGACTCTCGTCTCACCTGATAGCCCACCGGAGGAGGTCTTCGATCTGCTCACCGCGTCTCGGCAGCCACTGGCCATCGCGGTCAACGACGGGCTACTGGTGGGGGTGATGACCGCCAAGGGAGCCCTGCGTTCCACTCTCTACTCCCCCGCCCTTGATGATTCCGGGAAGCTGCGGGCAGGCGTCGCTGTCGGCATCAACGGCGACATCCGAGCCAAGACTTCCGCCGCGCTACGCGCGGGCGCGGATGTCCTAGTGCTGGATACCGCGCATGGCCACCAGGATCGCATGGTGCTGGCCTTGAATATCGCTCGAGACGCTCGCGACAAGTACGCCCTCGAAACGGGACGGCAGATTCCCATCGTTGCCGGCAACGTCGTAACTCCCGACGGCGTACGTGACCTGGCGGCGGCCGGCGCCGACATTCTGAAGGTTGGAGTTGGCCCCGGAGCCATGTGCACAACCCGGATGCAGACCGGCGTGGGCAGGCCACAGTTCTCGGCGGTATTCGACTGCGCCGCCGCCGCCCGGGACGTGGGCAAGTCGGTGTGGGCCGACGGAGGCGTGCGGCACCCCCGCGACGTCGCCCTAGCGCTCGCCGCCGGAGCGGGCTCCGTGATGATCGGCTCGTGGTTTGCGGGCACCTTCGAATCCACGGGTGACCTGTTGAGCGATCCGAGCGGCAGGTCGTACAAGGAATCATTCGGCATGGCTTCGGCCCGTGCAGTGCGCAACCGCACCAGGGATCAGTCTGCATTCAGTCGTGCCCGCGCGGCGCTGTTTGAGGAGGGCATCTCCAGCTCCCGGATGTACCTGGACCCGGCGCGACCGAGCGTCGAGGATCTGCTGGATTGGATCACCTCGGGCGTGCGCTCCTCATGCACCTACGCCGGGGCGCGAAACCTGGCCGAATTCGCCGAACGCGCCGTCGTCGGCATCCAATCCGGGTCGGGCTTCGACGAGGGCCGACCGTTGGCGCAGAGCTGGTAGTGCGGCCCACGCTCCGCTGAGCCCAGCCTGGACATCGAACCTCTTGGCCCGCGTGGACGCCGCGCGCCCCACTCCCTGCTTCGACACGAGAAGAGCAGACGAAAATCATCCCTCGAAAACCACAGCTGGGGCGCCCCGCACATGGCAGGGCGCCCCAGCTATATCGTCTCAGGCTCAGTGCCGGTAATCCCCTCGGTAGAACTCGAGGATCCAGCCGGACACGGCCCAGATTCCCAGCCCAAAACCGATCATGGAGATCCACCACTGCTCGAACGAGGGGCCGAGCAGAATCACCGAGATGACCAGAGCGCACCAGAAAGGCCAGATCGACTTCGGCGGAAAGAACCCGTAGGGGCCGGCGGCCTCCTCGATGGTCGCATCCAAGCGGTCTTCCGGGCGCGCGTCGAAGTGCTTAGCTTCGTACTGCAGGAAACTGGCGATCATCACACCCAGAACAAAGGTGAAGGCCAACGCGACAGTCCCGATCACCTCCCCGGACATGAACCAGTAGACGGGGGTGACCACGAGGAAGAAGGCTCCGATGAACCAGAACACCAAGGCTTCGGTTTTCATTACTTGCCCTCCTCGATTTCGTTGCTGTCGTCGCCGTCGAGCAGTTCGCCGGGATCGACGTCATGCTCGTCCTCTGCCAGCTCCGGATGCGCTGCGTCAAGCGCCGGGTTGAGCGAGCGCACGCGCGGCAGCGAGGCGAAGTTGTGTCGCGGGGGCGGGCAGGAGGTGGCCCACTCGAGCGAGCGTCCCCAGCCCCAGGGGTCGTTGACCTCGACCTTGGGCGCCTTGCGGGTGATCCACACATTCCAGAAGAAGGGCAGCATGGATACGCCCAGCATGAACGCGCCGAACGTGGAAATCTGGTTCAGCAGCGTGAATCCTTCCCACGAGCCATAGTCCGCGTATCGGCGAGGAAGGCCGGCGACGCCCAACCAGTGCTGAACGAGGAACGTGATGTGGAAGCCAATGAAGATCAGCCAGAAGTGCACTTTGCCCCAACGCTCGTCCAGCAGCTTCCCGGTGAATTTCGGCCACCAGTAATAGAAGCCGGCGAAGGTGGCGAAAACCACAGTACCGAACAGCACGTAGTGGAAGTGCGCCACGACGAAGTAGGTGTCAGAAACCTGGAAGTCCAGCGGAGGCGAGGCCAGGATGATGCCGGTCAGGCCACCGAACAGGAAGGTGACCAGGAAGCCGATAGCGAAGGTCATCGACGTGTTGAATGTCAGCGATCCCCGCCAGATGGTTCCGATCCAGTTGAAGAACTTCACGCCCGTCGGGATGGCGATCATGAAGGTCATGAACGAGAAGAACGCGAGGTCAACCGCGCCGGTGACGAACATGTGGTGTGCCCACACCGAGACCGAGAGCGCCCCGATCGACAGCGTCGCGAACACCAGGCCGTAGTAGCCGAACACCGGCTTGCGGCTGAAGGTGGAGAGCACCTCGGTGATGATGCCGAAGAACGGCAGCGCGATGACGTAGACCTCGGGGTGGCCGAAGAACCAGAAGAGGTGCTGGTAGAGCATCGCACCGCCGGAGGCGGCGTCGAATATGTGCGAGCCCAGGACCCGATCGGATCCCAGCACGAGCAGAGCCGCACCCAGCACCGGGAAGACGATGATCACCATCATCGAGGTGACCAGGATGTTCCAACTGAAGATCGGCATCCGGAACATGGTCATGCCCGGGGCGCGCATGCAGATGATGGTGGTGATGAAGTTCACGGCACCCAGGATCGACGATAGGCCGAGCAGGTAGAGACCCATCACCCACAGATTTGACCCAAACCCGGGCGAGTGCAGCGTCGTGGACAGCGGGGGGTAAGCGAACCAACCGAAGCTAGCCGCCCCACCGGGGCTGAGGAAGCCGCCACAGGCCATCAGCGATCCCAGGATGTAAAGCCAGAACGCGAAGGCGTTCATCCTCGGGAAGGCGACATCCGGTGCACCGAGTTGCAGCGGCAGCATCGCATTGGCGAAGCCCGCGAACATCGGAGTTGCGAACATCAGCAGCATGATGGTGCCGTGCATGGTGAAGAACTGGTTAAACGTCTCGTGGTTCATGAACATCATGCCGGGGCTGGCTAGCTCGGCTCGGATGCCGAGAGCAAGCACTCCTCCGAAGATGAAGAAGACCATCGAGGAGAAGAAGTACATGTTGCCCAGCACCTTGTGGTCGGTGGTGGTCAGGTACTTCATGAAATTCAGGCCCAACTTGTGCTGTGCCGCGTCAGCAGTGACTGCACTCATTGATCAGCCCTCCTTCTTGGTGGTGTCGGGCAGAACATGCTTCGTGGTCTGCGGCATCGCGATGTGCCCGGTCTGGCCGTCAGCCGCCAGTTCCTTGACGTGCTTGTGGAACTCGGCTTCCTCGACGACGTGCACCTTGAACAGCATCGCGGAGTGGAACTCCCCGCAAAGTTCGGCGCACTTGCCGTCGTAGACACCAACCTTGTTCGGCGTCACTTGGAAGGAGTTCGGATGCCCCGGGATGACGTCGAGTTTGAAGTAGAATGCGGGAACCCAGAACGAGTGGATGACGTCGGCCGAGTCCAGGTTGAATTTGACGGTTTTGTTGACCGGCAAGTACAGGTCAGGGATCTTTTCGAGAGTGCCCCGGTTGTGTGCGTCCACGCCGATCCCCGGAATCTCCTCGCCGTGGTAGTTGAACGTCCAGGACCACTTCTGCCCGATGACGTCCACGACGAGGTCGGGCTCAGCTTCCATGTCGAGCACCGCCTCCGAGGCCCGCATGGTGTACAGGAAAAGAACTCCGATGATCAGGAACGGTACAAGCGTGTACAACAGTTCCAGGGGCAGGTGGTACTTGGTCTGGCGGGGGGCCTCCTTGTCCCCTTCCCTGCGACGGTAACGGAACACTGCCCACAGGATCAGCGCCCAGACGATCACGCCCACGACCAACGCGGCGACCCAGAAACCGAACCAGAGGTCGCCAATGTAGGGAGCCTGCTCCGATGCCGGCTCCGGGAGGCCGAACCGCGCCCATTGCCCAGAACAGCCCGTCAATCCAACAAGCGACAACGCGCTTGCCAGAGCGAGTGTCCCTCGGCGGCTCTTTGGCTGAGGATTACTTCTCACCACTCGTTGCCTTCCAACTCTCCTTGTGCATGAAACCCACGCACGCACAGCACTGCACAAGTCACCTTAACGTAAAACAGCACCCCCGGGTGAAACTCGCCAAGCAAGGGGTGCTATTTCTACGCGAAGGGTGGGAAGGACAGGTCAGTGGAAAGAGTCCCCGCAGGCGCAGGAACCCTGAGCGTTGGGGTTGTCGATGGAGAAGCCTTGCTGGGAGATGGTGTCGACGAAGTCGATGGAGGCCCCGGTCAGGTAGGGCGCGCTGAGTTTGTCGGTCACCACTCGGACGCCGTCGTAGTCGGTCACGACATCATCATCAAGGTCACGGTCATCGAAATAGAGCTGGTAGCGCAGCCCCGAGCAGCCACCCGGCTGAACGGCGATGCGCAGGGACAGATCATCGCGCCCCTCCGCGTCGAGCAACGCGCGCACCTTGGTAACAGCGGCGTCGGTAAGGGTCACACCCGGCAGGGCCGTCGACTGGGTCTCGGTCACACTAACTCCATACTTCTGATAGAACGGTCGCCGCCAAGTCTACGTAAAATGCCCAAGTGGACTCAACGCAGCTCAAAAGCGCCAGGAGCGAGCGACTCGACGCGCGAGTTCAGCCAAGTCTGCGACGTCCGCCACCCCGCCTGAGGAGTGGAACACCGGATAGGCAGCCTCGATGCCCGCCAACCGAAGCTCCCGGGCGGAAATGAAGCACCGCTCGGCGACAACGATCACCGGAACCAGAAACTCCGTCGCAACTTCGACCACCCGCGCGACGAGTGGTCCGCCCCGCAGGTGGAAATCCAGTTCGTTGGTGCCCACCACCACCAGGTCCGCTTCGCCGGCACCACGTCGAAAACCGGACGCGGCGATCTCATACGGCAGGCTCTCCGCCAACCGCACCCCCGCCGCGATGAGCAGCGCGCCCAGGCCATTCACGGCACCCGCACCGGGGCCATCAGCGAGGCCGTTCTCGGCCAACCAGTTCACCGCAGCAGCATCGGCAGCGAGCCCTCCCGCCAAACCCTCACCCAGGGTCCGCGAGTTGCGCACAGCCGCGCCCTTGAGCCCGGTCAGTTCAAGCTCGCTCTCGCCGTCCGCAACGATCGCAGTCCAGTCGGAGCGTTCCAACACTCGACGCGCCGCCCGCGCCGCGCTCGGCTGGAAAGTACACCCGCGTAGATCAATGATCGCCTCACCGCGGCCAAGAACCTCCGCGAGCTGGCCCAGGTCGCGGGGCGTAGGGTGCGATGGGGCCAGGTCCACGACGGCGACGCTCGCCCCCGCCTGGCGGAAGGCGGAGGCAAGCGTCGCAGACACGAGGCCCGGGGAGACCGAACCGATCGCCCCGGACGTGATCAATACTCTCAACCCTCTTCGGTCGCCGCAGGCGCGTCTGGGATGAGACCGAACTGCTCGGAGTTCGCTTCCAGGATGACCTTGACCTCCTCCAAGGAGGAACTCGGGTCGGGAAGTACCATGTCGGATTCGACGATCACTTCGTCGGGCACCTCGGTGCCCAACTCGCGAATCCCGTCATAGAGCTTCACCAAGGCGGCGCGCATTCTTTCCTCGTCGCCAGCTTCCACCGCGGCTTCGAGCTCCACGTCGATGGCATTCAACGCTTCAAGGTGTTCAAGCTCCAGCACCCACTGGCCTTCGCCAAGGACTCGGACAATCATCACTGCTCCTGGTAGGGGTTGGGGGCAGGCTGTGGCTGAGCAGGCTGGGCCTGCTGCTGCGGCTGCACCACCTGGGCCTCCGGCAGGGGATGGGTGGGCGCGGTGATCGCCGCCGGCTGGCTTGTCGGGCCGCCGGTGAGCTGCGCTTTCATGGCCTGCAACTCGTTCTCAATGCCGGCTTCGATAGCCAGATTGTCAAGCTCCCGGGTCACGTCGTTGAGTCCGCTGGAGTCCTCCAGCGCCCCCGAAGCGATCAGCTCGTCGACGGCGTCGGCGCGAGACTGGAGCTGCAGCGTCTTGTCCTCGGCCCGCTGGATCGCCAGACCGATGTTGTTCATCTCCTCGGAGATGCCGGTGAAAGCCTCGTTGATCCGAGTCTGCGCCTCGGCTGCTGAGTAGGTGGCTTTGATGGTCTCCTTGCGGGTGCGGAAGGCATCAACCTTGGCCTGCAGGCGCGTGCTGGCGCGGACCAGTTTCTCCTCCTCGCCCTGCAACTGCGCATGCTGGGCCTGGAGATCCGCCAACTGCTGCTGCATCCCGGCCTTTCGGCTGAGCGCCTCGCGGGCAAGGTCCTCGCGATTGGACTGGATAGCGCGCTGGGCGGCGCTGGTGAGACGGTCGATTTCCTGGTTCAGTTTGTTGGCCTGCAGTTCCACACGCTTGCGGCTGGTGGCGACGTCGGCCACCCCCCTGCGCACGTTCTGCAGCAACTCCAACTGCTTCTGGTACGAGTAGTCGAGGGTTTCACGGGGGTCCTCATACTTGTCTAGGGCCTTGTTCGCCTTCGAGCGAAAAACCATCATGACGCGTTCAAAAATGCCTGCCACAGTCAATCCTTCCGGTGCGGGTGTGCACTAACAAAGGTACATGGTGGAGGAACCAAGACGGTTCACACCTCTCAAACCCGGTAGACTGCGGAACGCCTGAACCGTTGCCGAGCTTGTGAGGAAAGCTGTGGGACTCTTCCGCCCCTATGAGCGCACTGAGAAGTCTGAGCGCGCCGACACGAAGATCGTCGGCCGCACGAGCGAGGAGCCCGAGTTGGCCGACGCGCCCCAGCAGACCGCGTCCGCGAAACAGCGCGGAGCGAAGAAGGGCCCGACCCCAACCCGCCGAGAGGCGGAGGCCGCCCGCATGGCACGACTGCACCCGAACCTGACGCCCAAGGAACTGCGCAAACAGCAACGAGAGCGTAAGTACAAGGCGCGCGTCGAGGCCTGGGAGAGAGTTGAACGCAGTCCGGAGCAGGTGCTGATGCGCGACTTCGTTGACGCGCGCTGGACCATAACCGAGTTCCTCTTCCCAGTGTTCATCCTGGTCTTGGCGGCGACTTTCGTGACGGTCGGCAACCCGACGGCAACCCTCTACGTGAGCCTCGCGCTCTACACGATCTTCCTGATGTCCATCATCAACATCTGGCTGATGTGGCGGTCCTTCAAGCGGTTGCTGGCCGATCGCCTGCCAAAGGCCTCCAGGCGAGGACTGCTCATGGCGATGATCAACCGTGCCATGATGATCCGCCGCTTCCGACGCCCAGCACCACGGATCCGAAGGGGAGACGATTTCTGATGTACCGTTGGCAGACAGAACCCGACATCACCGATGCCCTCGACGAGGCGGGGCTCAACCCTGTGTTCCCCAGCCAAGCGGAAGCCGAGGCCTGGCTGGGCGAGTTCTATGGAGACATTGCCGACCTCGGGGCCTCCACGGTTCAGCTAGTCGAGGACAGCCGCGTGGTCCTCGGCCCCATGTCCCTGCTTCCCTGACCTGACCAGCAGCCAGACACCAAAACCGGCGGCGAGCGCCCCCACACCCATCACGAACGGCAGCTGAGTGCGCGCGGTGGTGACCCGCTCGTCGTAGGTCTGGACCCGACTGGTCTCCACCTCGGTCAGCGACGAGTAATGGCAGGTGTCCCCCGGAGCCATCGCGACGCCCCGGCACTGCGGAGCCGGGTCGGCGTAGCTCATCCCCGCCCAGGTCACCAGGCCGAGCGCCGCAATGATGAAGGCCCAAAGCACAATTCGCTGTCGCATAGGCGACAAGCTACCTCAGTCTGGATAGGGTGAAACAATGCACAACCTAACTTTGGATCTCTCGAAGGCCGTTCCCCGCGACGCAGACATGGTCATCGTCGGCCTGACCACCGTCGGGGACGTGACCTCCCTGGTTGGCGGTACGCAGGAACTCGATCAGGCCTACTTGGACACCTACTCCACGGCCCTGGGCGACCTGGCGCTGGCCATGGACGCCAGCGCCGAGGCGGAGAAGGTCGTCATCCTGCCCCCCGCGAAGGGAACTCGCGTGGCCGTGGTGGGCCTCGGCGAGCCCGACGTGTCCCCCGCCGTCCTGCGGCGCGCCGTCGGCACGGCGCTGCGCACGATCGCCGCCCTGCCCGGCGTGGGGAGCCTCCACGTCGCGGTCTCGCTGGAGCTGGCGGACCCGGAGCTGCTGCAGGCCGCCGTCGAGGGGGCCGCGCTCGGCGCCTACCGGGTGAGGAAGGTCACCGGCGAGTCCAAGCCAGAGCCGGTCGCGAAGCTGAGCTTCGTCGGCAAGTCCGATCTGAAAGACGCCATGTGTGTCACCAGGGCCACCGTGCGGGCCGTTTACCGCGCCCGGGACTGGTCCAACACCCCGCCCAACCTGCTCTTCCCCGCGAGCTTCGCCGAAGAGGCCAAGGCCTACCTGAAGGAGGAACGCATCAGCGTCGAGGTCCTCGACGAGCGGGCCTTGGACAAGGGCGGCTACGGCGGCATCCTCGCCGTGGGCGGCGGATCCGCCCACGCGCCGCGGCTGGTGCGGATGGCCTACGCGCCGCGCGGCGCGAAGTTCCACCTGGCGCTGGTGGGCAAGGGCATCACCTTCGACTCCGGCGGCCTGGACATCAAACCCCCGGACTCGATGCTGGGGATGGAGTACGACATGTCCGGCGCCGCCGTCGTGATCTCCGCGATCCGCGCGATCGCCGAGCTGGGCCTCAAGGTTGCGGTCACCGCCTACGCGTCGATGGCCGAGAACATGCCCTCCGGCACCTCCTACCGGCCCGGCGATGTGCTCACCATGTACGACGGGCAGACGGTCGAGAACTACAACACCGACGCCGAGGGCCGCCTCGTCATGGCCGACGCCATCGCCCGAGCCGGCCAGGACCGCCCGGACATGATCGTCGACGTCGCCACCCTCACCGGCGCCTGCATGGTGGCTCTGGGCACCCGCATCTCCGGCCTCATGGCCAGCGACGACGAGGCCGCCGACCGGGTGTTGGACGCCGCCGAGGCGGCTGGTGAGGCGTTCTGGCACCTCCCGATCACCGACGAGATTCGGGACGAATTGAAATCCACGATCGCCGACTTCCGCTCCGGGGGTAAGAGCCGCTGGGGTGGGGCGCTCGTCGCCGGCGCCTTCCTGCAGAAGTTCGTGCCCGACGGCGTGGCGTGGGCGCACCTGGATATCGCGGGCACTGCGGACACCAAGGAAGCACACGGCTACACGGTTGCCGGCGGCACCGGGGTGGCGGTGCGCACGCTGGTTGCGCTGGCGCAGCAGGCCGCCGGCTAGCTCCGGCTGAAGCGCGGGCTCGCTCAGCGAGCCAGTTGAGCAGCCAGCCCGACGTCGAGGGGCAGTTGCGCGTACAGAGTCGCCTGCAGCACGTGGTACAGGTCCGGTTTGCCGTCCCAGGTGCGCACGGTGGGGCGCAACTCGTCGTCCAGCTCCGAGTGCCACGATCCCTGCTCGTGGTCCATCAGATGTTTCCAGGCAAACAGCCAGAAGCGCTCGTACCACTCGGTGTACCGCTGCTCCCCGGTGGCCAGGCTCAGCATGTGGGCAGCCCCGATGGCCTCGGTCACGGGCCAGAAGAAGCGAGCAGAGATCACCGGACGCCCTGCGAAGTCCACGGTGTAGTAGAAACCCCCGTTGTCGGCCCACGCGTCGGCGAGGGCGCCGTCGAACAGCTGCCGGGCTGCGGGCACCAGCCAGTCCACTTCCGGCCGCAGCCCCCGAATCTGGCAGCACAGCTTGGCCCATTCGAGCCAATGTCCCGGGGTTGATCCGTAGGGCCGGAACGGGTGCGCAGGATCGTCACGGTTGTACTCCGGCTGAGGACGCCAGTCCTCGTCGAAGTGTTCCACGAGCCGATGCCCGGGTTCCCCGAGCAGCTGGTCTCGGGCGAAGCGCTGCGCTAGCTGGAGCGCCCGGTCAAGCAACAGACGTTGCCCGGTGGCCTCGTGGGCAGCGAGGAAGGCCTCTGTCAGGTGCATGTTCGCATTCAGTCCCCGATACGGATCGGCGACGGCGAAGGCCTCGTCAAAGCAGTCGATACCCGCGGCATCGCCCGGGAGCCAGAAGTGGCGCTCCACCAGTTCCAGGGCCTCGTCGAGCAGATCCTCCCCGCCGTCGATCCCCGCCTGCCGGGCGCTCGAACCGGCAAGGATCACGTGCGCCAGCCCGTAGAGCTCCTTGCGACTGTCAGCATCCGCCCCGACGGCCGCGAACCAGCCGCCGTGGCGTTGATCCCGACCGTCCGACAGAAGGTGGGCCACCCCGTGTTCGGCAACCTCCTGCGCACCTGGCCGTCCCAGCAGCGCAGCCAGCGAGAAACAGTGCACCATGCGGGCCGCTATCCAGAGTCCTTTGGGTTCGGCCGGTTTCGGCCGGCCCGCAGTGTCCAACCAGAAATAGCCGCCTGCGGGGTCCACGACGGCCGACTGATAAAAGTCGAGCAACTGGTTTCGGTAGTCTTCCAGCCAGGCATGATGGGCGTCAGTTCCCCAGGAGAACCGGCTCATCGTCCGTTGCTCCGCGCCTCTTTGCCGTACTCGCGCATGCGCTGGGGGTACGGGACCACTCCCGCGTCATAGCAGGGCAAGTCGTATTCCTCGGCGAAGGCGTAGCCGTATTCTTCGCTGGGGATCGCCCGACGCGTCGACTCCCCGTCGAAAGCCACCAGCAGGAGGGAGGCCCTGTTGAAGTTCGTCGGTTTCTCCACCCAGGCCTCGACACCGCGCCGCGTTTTGACGAACCCTGCCAGGTGATCGTAGGAGGCTACCTGGAGCGCGTCTTGCGCCTTGCGTTCCTCGACCCGTTTCTTGCGTCTACCAAACCAACCCACGCGGCAATTATTGCGCACCGTCGACCAGAGCATGATTCACTGTGAGCCATGACTGACCTGATCGTGCTCGGTGCGGGTTCCGCCGGCTACTCCGCAACTCTACGGGCCACCCAGTTGGGGCTCGACGTGATGCTAGTGGAGCCTGGTGAACTCGGCGGAACCTGCCTCAACCGCGGCTGCATTCCGACGAAGGCCTGGTTGCATTCGGCGCACGTGAACCGGGTGGTGGCCTCCGCGGCTGCCTTCGGAATTACCGCTGCCGCTCAGGCTCCCGACGCCTCGGCCATCTCGGCGCACGCCGGGCGCATCGTCGCCCAGCTGCGCACCGGGCTCAGCCAACTCCTGAAGACAAGCGGGGCTCGGCTGGTCTCCGGTCGCGGGCGGCTGGTGGCTGCCGGCGCCGTGGAGGTGAACGGTAGGCTCTTCGAGGCCGGAGCGGTGCTCGTCGCCACCGGCGCCCGCCCTATCACCCTGGGGTTGGCCGTTGATGGACAGCGCATCCTCACCAGCGAGCATGCTCTCCAGCTTGAGCGCCTCCCCCACAGCGCAATCATCGTCGGTGGCGGCGTGATCGGCGTCGAGTTCGCCTCGATGTGGGCGGACCTCGGAGTCGAGGTGACACTGCTGGAGGCCGCCGGCTCGCTGCTGCCTGGCACCGACGTCGACCTCCGCAGAGTGCTCACCCGTGGGTTGACGGCGCGTGGCGTGCGGGTTCGAACCGGGCAGCGGCTCGGCGCGGTCTGGGAGGCGCCCGGCAAGGTCGAGGTCGAGGTAGGAGACGAGCGACTGAGTGCCGAGGTCTTGCTGGTGGCCGTGGGCCGGGAGCCCGCAACCGATGCTCTGGGGCTGGCCGAGGCGGGGGTCCGACTGGATCGCGGCTACGTCCAGGTGGATGCCGAGCTGTGCTCCAGCGTTCCCGGCGTCTACGCGGGTGGCGACGTGGTGTCGGGCCCCCAGCTCGCGCACCGCGGCTACGCGCACGGCCAGTTCATCGCTGAGCTCCTCGCCTGGCGGCTGGGCAAGCTCCCGACGCGGCCTAGGCTGGTGCCGGACGCCCAGATTCCGGCTGTTGTCTATTCGAGCCCGCAGGTGGCGACGGTCGGCGCCCGGCTGGATCAGGCCGGCCCCGGTGCCCGTGAGACCGTCTACCATTTGGCGGGCAACGCCAAGTCGCTGATCGCCCGGCCGGGCGGGGAACGGGAGACGGGCCTGGTGAAGGTGGTGACGGATGCTGCCGGGGTGGTGGTGGGCGTGCACGTGGTGGGTGAGAATGTCGCAGAACTCATCACGCCGGCCGCAATGCACGTAGGCTGGAGGGCAGAACCGGCCGATGTTGCAGGGGTGGTGCACCCGCATCCGACGGTGAGCGAGTCGCTCGCGGAGGCGATCCTCGGCTCTGCGGGCAGAGCATTGCACATGCGCGCCTGAACAGGGATAGGCTGGGTTCACCAAGCGGTAAGCAAAGGAGCATCAAGAATCATGTCAACCGAAGTAACCCTTCCGGCGTTGGGCGAATCGGTCACCGAGGGCACGATCTCGCGCTGGCTGAAGGCCGTCGGAGACACCGTCGAAGTGGACGAGCCGTTGCTGGAAGTCTCCACCGACA
>NZ_RQYZ01000201.1 GCF_003932855.1 Tessaracoccus sp. OH4464_COT-324
TCATCCCCAACCTCAGGCTTGGTCGGAATGTAATCGCCGGGAACGCTCACCACGGTAACGGTGTACTTCTCATCGTCACCGATCACCGGCAACTTCTCGAACAAGTACTTACCGCTCGCATCAGTCGTGACATCGCCAACGAGATCACCGTTGACGTCCTTGACCGGCTGACCATCCGGACCCGTGATCTTCAACACCGCACCGACAATCGGGCGATCCGTAGCATCCTGCAGACCATCCTTGTTCACATCGAACCACACATAGTCACCCACCGAAACCTCG
>NZ_RQYZ01000202.1 GCF_003932855.1 Tessaracoccus sp. OH4464_COT-324
GAGACCTTCGCCGCTACCTGGAAGCTGGGCGATGCGGTGCAGCGGACCGTGAAGGAGATCACGTCTCTCGGGGCCACGCTGGAAGAGACTTGCACGAACCTGGCCGCCGATCTGGTTGCGGCGAAGAACGCCACCAACCTGCTCCAATACGGCTGGCCCACGGACGATTCCATGTTCGGCGTTAAAGCAGCCGACATTCCCCAGCTCCGCTCTTCCTACCCGCTGCCCGAGCTGCCCCCCGAGTTCAGATAATCAGGGAGCCCCTAGATGAACAAGCGCGT
>NZ_RQYZ01000203.1 GCF_003932855.1 Tessaracoccus sp. OH4464_COT-324
CGCCTGCATAAAAGCCTGATCCAACGTCTGGCCCCGCTTCAACTTCTTGAACCAAACCGGGCTCACCCGCACCCGATCCAAGCAGCCCTCACCGTCGAACCACACCCGAACCAACCCAGCAGCACCAACACCACCGTCAGCGCCAAACACCCCAAGCTCACCCTCGGGATCCCCCTCACGATCCTGTCCCGGCGCCCAATCAGGCGGCGGAACATCCGGAACCCCCTCCTCCTCAGCCTCCTCAGCAGACCAATACAGCGCAGGAGACAAGGGGTCGT
>NZ_RQYZ01000204.1 GCF_003932855.1 Tessaracoccus sp. OH4464_COT-324
CGCCTGCATAAAAGCCTGATCCAACGTCTGGCCCCGCTTCAACTTCTTGAACCAAACCGGGCTCACCCGCACCCGATCCAAGCAGCCCTCATCGTCGAACCACACCCGAACCAACCCAGCAGCACCAACACCACCGTCAGCGCCCTGGACGCTGAACCCATCATCAGGGGCGCTATCAAGATCCTGCCCCGGCGCCCAATCAGGCGGCGGAACATCCGGAACCCCCTCCTCCTCAGCCTCCTCAGCAGACCAATACAGCGCAGGAGACAAGGGGTCGT
>NZ_RQYZ01000205.1 GCF_003932855.1 Tessaracoccus sp. OH4464_COT-324
TCGGTCACCGAGGGCACGATCTCGCGCTGGCTGAAGGCCGTCGGAGACACCGTCGAAGTGGACGAGCCGTTGCTGGAAGTCTCCACCGACAAGGTGGACACCGAAATCCCCAGCCCTGCCGCCGGAGTGCTGCTCGAAATCCGCTTCCAGGAAGATGATGTGGCCGAGGTCGGCGCGGTACTCGCCGTCGTCGGCCAGCCCGGGGACGCCCCCGCAGCCCCCGCTCCCGAGCCGCCAGCGGCACCGGAGCCTGCCGCACCCGCACCGGCCCCCGCCCCCCACTCCCGCACCGCAGGCCGCGCAGGGCACCGATGTCGTGCTGCCCGCCTTGGGTGAGTCGGTCACCGAGGGCACGATCTCGCGCTGGCTGAAGGCCGTCGGAGACACCGTCGAAGTGGACGAGCCGTTGCTGGAAGTCTCCACCGACA
>NZ_RQYZ01000206.1 GCF_003932855.1 Tessaracoccus sp. OH4464_COT-324
CGTGGCTGGCTCAGCGTGTATTTCGTGGATCGTTCCAGGGTGACCCTGTCCACGGCCTGGTTCTCCGGCCACCTATCACGCAGATTCAGCCGGCAGCCCGCGAAAATGAGAAAATTGGCCTGAATCCGCTCGGCACCCCCGGGAAGCGCTATTTTGCTTCCTGGAGGGAAACGCAATGGACTATAAGGTAGTTTTCGGCGAGTTGCATGCGGGGGCTGACAGGATTGGTGAGCTTGCTCCTGCGGCGCAGAAGGCGGAGCAGCGGATCGCGAGTG
>NZ_RQYZ01000207.1 GCF_003932855.1 Tessaracoccus sp. OH4464_COT-324
CGGTGACTGCTCCGGAGGGTTACATTCCGACGAAGCCGGGTGTTGGTGCCAGGGATAAGGATTCTTCGACTGGGTTTGCCGAGTCTGAGGGTCTGACCGAGGACGGTCAGCGCGATGAGACGCTGGACTTTGGTTTCGTGCGGCCGAGTGTGTCTGTTGGTGACTATGTGTGGCTGGATGTGAACGAGGACGGTAAGCAGGACGACACTGATCGCCCGATTGCCGGTGTGACGCTCACGTTGACTGGTCCGGATGGTC
>NZ_RQYZ01000208.1 GCF_003932855.1 Tessaracoccus sp. OH4464_COT-324
CCGTAATATCCGAATCATCAACTAAATCATCACTATCCTGGCTGATACCCCAAAACGCGGCCTCCGCCGCCCGCAACCCCTCACCCGCTGCACGATCTCCAACACTCATGACCGAAACCCATACCCTTTCCATCTCGTTCTATCTTGTTTCCTCAAATTTTTTCCTGACCGAAAACAAAGCCAGGCACAACCAAAAAACCAAAAACTGTTTAATAGCCGATGAAACTCTTCAACCCGGCCAGCAACACA
>NZ_RQYZ01000209.1 GCF_003932855.1 Tessaracoccus sp. OH4464_COT-324
CGCTTCATTTCGTCTTCACGCCACCCAAGCTCGTTAACGACATCGGCACCACCACGCGCCGCGACGGCCATCTTGATCGCTCAGCACGCCAGCTCCGCGTTTGGGTGCAGGCCAGTGGCGGCACCAAGCAGGCGCCGTGCGTAGAGATCAATCACGGTGACCAGATACAGCTTCCCACCGGCTGTGGGGATCTCGGTCATGTCTCCCACCCACTTCACGTTTGGCCGCTCGGCGGTGAAGTTACGCTCG
>NZ_RQYZ01000210.1 GCF_003932855.1 Tessaracoccus sp. OH4464_COT-324
CGAGCGTAACTTCACCGCCGAGCGGCCAAACGTGAAGTGGGTGGGAGACATGACCGAGATCCCCACAGCCGGTGGGAAGCTGTATCTGGTCGCCGTGATTGTTCTCTGCTCACGGCGCCTGTTTGGTGCCGCCACTGGCCTGCACCCAAATGCGGAGTTGGCGTGCTGAGCGATCAAGATGGCCGTCGCGGCGCGTGGTGGTGCCGATGTCGTTAACGAGCTTGGGTGGCGTGAAGACGAAATGAAGCG
>NZ_RQYZ01000022.1 GCF_003932855.1 Tessaracoccus sp. OH4464_COT-324
CGCGGCCGCCAACTCAGCTCGTAAAGCAGCCTCCGCCCGCTGATCCCCATCCGACCACACAGGCGCCGCCGGCACACCAACCACACCATCAATCTCATCATCCTCATCAGCCCCATCCGAATAAAACACCGGAGCCGTAGGATCCCACTCATCGTCAAAATACTCGTGCCGCATGAAGGACATTCTTCCACGACACAGGGTCAACCGGAAGCCAATCCACAAGTTGTTTCGGCCTGGATGGCCAGGGCCGCCTCCCTCACGCGGTGGGTAGTAACTGGTCGATGCGCTCCAGCACGTAGGTGGGGCGCTCGTCGGCGCTCAACCGGCGCACATCGTCGCGGGTGGATTCGCCGGTCAACACCAGAGCCGAGGCGGCCCCGCAATCCACCGCCATCTTGATGTCGGTATGCAGCCTGTCGCCCACCATGATGCACCGCTCCGCCGGTACGTCGAGGCCCAAGATGGCTGCCTCCAACATCAGCGGCGACGGCTTCCCCAAGCTGGCAGAACACCTGATGCCGGTGCAGGCCTCGATAGCGGCCGTGACAGCCGCACAATCAGGCTCGCCCCTCCCCCCGGGGAAGGGGCAGAACCGGTCCGGGTTCGTTTGGATCAGTAGCGCCCGGCGATGAAACCAGATCGCGTCGAAAGCGATTTGCAGCTTCCGGTAGTCGAACTGGCGGTCGTAGGAGGCCACCACCACGTCGATCTCTGCCGGATCCTCGGAAAGCTCGAACCCCGCCGCCAGCAGGTCACGCTTCAGCGGCTCCTCCCCGACGACGAACAGCCTGGCGCCCGGGTGGTGAGCCAGCAGCCAATTCCTGGTAACCACGACGGTGTTCATCACCTCCTCGGGCGCCACGGCCAACCCGAGCCCGGTCAGCTTCTCGCAGTACATGGCGACGTCGCGCGTCGGGTTGTTCGACAAGAAACGAACGGCCTTCCCCTCCGCCCTGATCCCCGCGAGGAGACGGGCCGCCCCCGGCAGCAACTCGTCGCCCAAGTAGATGGTGCCGTCCAGGTCAAACAGGTAAACGTCATACCACGTGCCGATTGTGTGCATGGCAACTCCTTCACTGTCAGCCCATGATCGCTCCGCTGCCCCGCCCGCCGCCACGGAAATAGTGCGGCAAACCGCACCCGTGGGCGAAAAGAAGCGAACGATTAGCGCTCAACCTTCCCGACCCCCGCGCGTTAGTCTCGACTGGACAAGCGCGACACACAAGCACCCAACGAAGGGAACCACACATGGCGACGGTAGCAGTCCTCGGCGCAGGAATCATGGCAAGCGCGCTCGCGACACCGCTGACGGACAACGGCCACGAAGTGCGTTTGGTCGGCACCCATCTCGACAGGGAGATCATTGAGTCCATCCAAACTACCGGCGTTCACCCCAATCTCGGCCTCAAATTGCCGGAGGGCACCAGCGCCTACCAGCTGGAGCAGGCGGCGAAGGCCTTCGCCGGCGTCGACCTGGTGATGAGCGGCGTCAACTCGTTCGGCGTGCGCTGGGCGGGACAACGATTCGCCGAACTGCTCCAGCCGGGCATGCACGTGATCGCTCTGGCCAAGGGCATGGAAGCCGACGATGACGGTAACCTCCAGATCCTCCCGCGGGTGCTGCTCAGCGAGCTGCCCGACGAGTTGCGCAGCCGGGTGAGCATCTCCGCCATCGCCGGGCCGTCCATCGCGGGCGAGGTCGCCGTACGCCGACACACCTCCGTCGTGTTCACCGGGGAGGACCCGGAGGTGCTCGAAATGTGGCAGCGGCTCTTCGCCACCGAGCATTACCACGTCTGGACCAATACCGATTTCGTCGGCGTGGAGGTGTGCGCGGCGACGAAGAACTGCTACGCATTCGGGGCGGGGTTCATGTCCGGCACCCTCGACGCGCTCGGCGAGGCTGCCGGCGATCGGTATGTGAACTACAACTACGGTGCCGCGCTCTTCGGGCAGGCGTCCATCGAGATGACCCAGTGGCTCAAGCTGCTGGGCGCCAATCCTGCAACCGCGCTCGGCCTGCCCGGCATCGGTGACTGCTTCGTGACCTCAATGGGTGGGCGCAACGTGAAATGCGGGCGACTCGTCGGAGCGGGGATGACGTTCAGCGAGGCGCGCTCCCGGATGCCCGGCGTGACCCTGGAGGGGGCGGCGGCCATCGTAGTGATCGGTCGGGCCCTGGAGCGGCTGACGGCGCGGGGGGTGGTGGAGCCCGGCCGGTTCCCATTGCTCCGGCACCTGTACGAGGTTGTGGGCCTGGACCGGCCGGTGAACGTGCCCTGGAAGTCCTTCTTCGGCGCCGACGGCTCCGGCCAAAGCTGACTAGAACGTAGCGTGAAATGAGTCGGGCCGAGCGGATCATCGCAGCGCTTGAGGGCGCACGCTTCGTGCGAGCGGCCCAGCTGGCGGGGCTGCTCGGCGTCTCACGGCGCACGCTCAAAGCAGAGCTGGACTCGCTGCAGCAGGAACTCGGCACGTCTGCGCTGATCATGAGCGACGGCGGCCGGCTCCGCTTGGCGGTGGCGGACCCGCGGCGCTTCCAGGCGGTGCGCAACTCCCTGGCGCAAGACCGGTCCTTCAACGATCCTGCGCTGCGCGGCTCATACATCGTTGGCAGGCTGTTCCGGTCGGCAAGCCCTGTGACCATCGACGAACTGGCTGCGGAACTCGCCGTCGGGCGCTCGACGATCAACGCAGACTTAGTCTCGGCCCGCCAGTTGGCTGCTGAGGTTGGGGTGCAAGTGGCCGGCCGCACCAACGTCGGGCTCACCCTGGTTGGCGACGAGGTGTCGATCCGCACGCACGTACTGCGCGACCATTATCCGGTGGCGTATCCCGGCGAGCCCTGGCAGGTCGCTGTGACGGAGATAGTGAACAGCCTTGCGCTGGAGGCTGGACTGGAACGCACGCTGGCAGCCGAGCTGACGCGCTGGAGCTGTGTCACCGTCGACCGCACCCGGACCGGTCATGGCATCAGCCACCTGCCTGAGCGCTACGAAGGGCTGGCGCACACCCAGGCGCACGAGTTCGCCCGCGCGGTCGCGACCCGGTTGAGCGAACACACCTCGGTGCAGCTTTCTGACCATGAGGCGGTATTTCTGACCCTGCCGATCGCCGGGATGCGAGCCCCGGCAAACAGCGAGGTAGCCAAGCGGTTCGGCGGCGACTCGCGGGCCTTCACCGTCGAGGTGTTCGAACTGATCCGCAGACGCATGGGCATTGACCTGGCAGGAAGCCAGTTCGCGGGCGAGTTCACGCGGCACATCGACTACTTGGTCAACCGGCTGCGCTACGGCATCTGGATCGATGATGCGGTGGCCATCGGCATGGCACACGAGTTCCCGGTGGCGTTCGAGATGGCCACGCTGGCCGCAGATCTGTTGGAACAGCAGACCGGCATGGCGGTGAACCTGGCAGAGAAAGACCTGCTGGCCACGTATTTCCAACTCTTCCTCGACGCGCCCCGCCCAGACCGACGACGTCACCTTGAGCTGGTGGTGGTTTACGGCACAGGCCGGGTGACCGCCGAACTGGTGCGGCTGCAACTGGCCAAACTGTTGCCGCCTGGTTCAGAGATCAGCATCCTGCCCGCTGACGAGGCGCGACGAGAGAAGCTCGACGGCGTGGATCTGGTGGTGCTTTGTGGTCAGGCCGCGGTGGAAACTTCTGCGCCCACCGTCGTTGTTACGCAGGCCGCCGACCTTGACCTCCTGAAACGCCAACTCGCCCGCAGCCCGCTGCACGTGCCCCTCGACGATGCGTCACGCTCCATCATCGCGGCCGTGCTGGACCGGCGAAACTTCTTTGCGCTGCCGCCGGGCACCGGGTATCTGGACGCCCTCGAATACCTGGTGGGACATCTGCACGCCAAGGGATTAGTTGACGACGGCTTCGGGCAGCGGCTCCTTGAGCGCGAACGCCAGGCCACGATGCAGTTCACCGCGGAACTCGCGTTTCCGCACGCCACCGTCGTGGGTTGTGACGAGGCCCTGCTCGCGGTGGCCTGCATCCCCCGCGCGTTCGACGAACCCGGCCCGAAGCTGATCGTTCTGCTCGGCGTGCCGGAGGACGCCTCCCGCAGTGAGGTGGCGTTGCTGCAGGTTTACGACGCCGTGCTGCGCCTGGCGGAGCGGCCCGACGTGCTGACCCGGCTCAGCCAGTCCGAAAGCTTTGAAGACTTCTACTACACCCTCGAAAACAACGCTGTGATCGAAAGGAATCAGTAATGTTTTGGACCATCATCATTGCCTTGGGCGCCGCGTGGGTGACCCAGTCCTATCTGTCCTTCCGGCAGTCGAAAGCCTTCGCAGATGAGTTCGTCGCGCTGCGTCGCCGAGGTTTGGTGAGCATCGGCAAGTTCCAGGGAGGAATCGTCCAAGGCGCGGTGGTCATGTTCGGCATTGAGCCGGACGGCACCATCCGCGAGGGTCGGATACTGCGGGGGGTGACGGTGCTGGCTCGTTTCGGTTCGTTCAATATCTACGACGGCCAGAAGGTGGCTGAGATCAACCCCGATTTGGCGTGGGGCGCGGTCGGTAAATCGGCGGCGCGAGCTGTGGAGAATGCGCGGCATAACTATCTCATCATCTCCTCCGGCGGCACGGCAGCCGAGCCACCAACCCCCCTGGGGCGAGCCCTCAACGGGCTCAAATGGCGACGCAAGTCCCAACCCAGTCAAAGCTGACCCCAGCACCCCGGAGAGAACTCCGAATAGGCCCGTCGAGTCGTCGGGTCCTGGGCGGTTGCCGCCCAAAAGCAACCAGTTCAACGAAGAAAGGAGTTGAAATGCCAGTCATCGAATGGATCAGCCACGCGGCCGAATGGTTCATCGGGCTCTTCCGAGCGGGAGCTGATGTTTTCGTGAGCTGGATGAGTGGAATTGTTCCGCTCGTGCTCGTGCTGCTAATCGCGATGAACTCGTTGATCGCCCTCATCGGTGAGGAGCGCATCAACCGGTTCGCTGCAAAGGCGGGAAGCAACGTCGTGAGTCGCTACCTGATCCTGCCGTTCTTCGCATCGTTCTTCCTCTGCAACCCCATGGCGTTCACCCTGGGCCGGTTCCTGCCGGAACGGTACAAGCCGGGTTACTACGCATCGGTGGCGCAAATGGTGCACACCAACAACGGAATGTTTCCACACATCAACCCTGCCGAACTGTTCATCTGGGCGGGAATCGCGGCCGGGGTCTCCCAGCTCGGCCTCAGCACCAGCGAGCTGGCGGTTCGCTACCTGCTGGTCGGTGCCATTCTCAACTTCCTGGGCGGCTGGGTGACGGACCTGACCACTGCGTACGTCTCTAAGCAGCAGGGCGTGGTGCTGAGCAAGGAAGTGAGGGCTGGCTCCCATGTCTGAGTACCGTACCATCAAGATTACCCGCGGCGACGGCGGCTTCGGTGGCCCGCTCACCCTCACCCCGGATGACAAGCGCAACAAGATCGTCTACATCGTGGGCGGCGGTAACCGCCCCGAGGTGGTTGATCGGATTGCGGAGCTGTCCGGTGCGACCCCGGTCAACGGGTTCAAGACCAAGGTGCCCGACGAGGAGCACTTCCTTGTGGTCATCGACTGTGGCGGGTCACTGCGCTGCGGCCTATACCCGAAGAAAAACATCCCGACGGTCAACGTGATGCCGACGGGCAAGACCGGGCCGCTGGCCGAGCACATCCACGAGGGCATCTACGTTTCGGCGGTCGGGATGAACCAAGTGCAGCTGGGCGACAGGGAAGAGGTGCTCGTCACGACGACCGCCGCCGAGTCCGCCGCCGAGGAGACCGGGAAGACCATCCCGACCACAGCCGACGGACGCCCGATGAAGCTGACGGAGCGCATGGCGCAGGAGGACAAGAAAGACCTTCTCACCCGCATAGGACTCGGCGCCGGTCGAGTTATCGCTATCTTCTACCAGGCGGGCCGCAACGCGGTACAGACACTCATCCAGACGATCCTGCCCTTCATGGGGTTTGTCGCGATGCTCATTGGCATCATTCAGGCCTCCGGGCTGGGCAACTGGTTCTCCCAACTCCTCACCCCGCTGGCCGGCACCGGCTGGGGGCTCATGGTGTTGGGCTTCATCTGTTCGTTGCCCTTCCTGTCTCCGCTGCTCGGACCGGGCGCAGTGATCGGCCAAATCATCGGAACGCTCATCGGCGTCGAGATCGGCAAGGGGCACGTCCCACCGCAGCTGGCGCTGCCTGCCCTGTTCGCTATCAATACCCAGAACGCGTGCGACTTCATCCCGGTGGGCATGGGGCTGGGCGAAGCCGAGCCTGAGACCATTGAGGTGGGGGTGCCGGCCGTGCTGTACTCCCGGTTCCTGAACGGTGTGCCGCGCGTCGCCCTCGCCTGGCTGGCAAGCATCGGACTCTACACGTCGGTCTAATGAAAAGGAGAAACAATGTCCTACGACAGCAAAGTCATCGAGGTTGGCCCGGATGCGGAGGAGTTCCTCGCGGAGAACATGGCCATCACATTCGCGGGTGACGCGCCCGAGTCCCTCAGGTCCTACTGTTTCCTGATCGAGCAAGCCGAGCTGGTGGGCGAACTCGCTCCCGGGCAGCGGGTCATCATTGATGATCAGGAGTGGCTCATCACCGCCGTAGGTAGGGTGGCCGCGCAGAACCTGCACAACCTCGGGCACGTCACCTTCGTCTTCGACGGTGCCGACACTGCCCGAATGGATGGCTCCATCCACCTATCGGGAAAGCACGAAGCGCCAGCGCTTGCGGCGGGCGTGCAACTGCGGGTGGGGCTGTGAGCGCGGTACTCGACGACGCCCTGCGGCGCGCGACGGACACCCGTCGCGCTGCCGTGGGGCGGGGGGTCCTGGCCAACGCCGGGGCCCTTGTGCGCGCAGAGCTGGGCGGCGGCCCGTACCGGGTGGTGGCGGATGACAACACCTGGGCCGCCGCAGGCGAAGAACTGACCGCGAGCCTGCGTTCCGCCGGGTTGATCGTCGTGGATCCGCTGATCTTCCCCGGGAGCCCACGCCTGTACGCGTCGCTCGACAATGCCGAAACCATCCAGGCCGAGTTGGGCGATGCGGTTGGCGTTGCGTTGGGCTCGGGCACCATCAGCGACCTGGTCAAGGTGGCATCATTCTCGCTGGATCGGGAATACGCGGTCGTTGGGACGGCCGCGTCGATGGATGGCTACACGGGTGCCGGGGCGCCGATGAGCCGCGACGGCGTCAAGGTCACCTACAACTGTAAGGCGCCCGCAGTCGTCGTGATGGACCTGGAGGTGATCGCCCGGGCCCCGGGAGCGCTGACGGCGTCCGGCTACGGTGACCTGGCCGCGAAGATCCCAGGGGGAGCGGACTGGATCCTGGCCGACATCACCGGCGTGGAGCCCATCGACGAGGGGGTGTGGGCCACCGTGCAATCCGGGGTCTCGGCAGCGCTCGCCCATCCCGCAGAACTGGCCGCAGGCAATCCCGAGGCCTTCTCCGGACTCGTCGAGGGACTGGTGTTGTCCGGTCTGGCGATGCAGGATTTCGGTGGCACGCGGCCCGCGTCGGGAGCGGAGCATTACTTCAGCCACCTGTGGGAGCTGGAGCATCTGGGGGAGGAACTCGATCCGCCTGCCTCGCACGGCTTCAAGGTGGCCATCGGTTCGCTAGCGATGTGCGCCTTCTATGAGGCTTTCTTGGCTGCTGACCTGTCCAAGGTCGATGTGGCTGCGGTTGCCGATGAGCGCGCCGAGTGGGCGGAAGTTGAGGCCGACATCCGCTCGAAGTTCGACGGGGCGCTTGCGGAGCACGCAGTTCGCGAGACTCGCGCCAAATACTTGAGGGGGCCGGGGCTGGCGGCTCGGTTGCGACCGGTGCAGCAAACCTGGCCGGAGGTCCGGGAAAGGCTGCGTAAGCAGCTGGTCCCGACGGCCGAACTCGCGCGGATGCTGGAACTGGCCGGTGCCCCGTCGCGCCCGGAAGACATCGGCCTCACCTTCGACTACGTGCGCCGAACCTTCAGGCGAGCCATGTACTACCGCTCACGCTACACGGTGCTTGATGTGGCATGGGAGTTCGGGCTGTTCGACGCACTGGTGGAGGAGGTGTTCACTCGGATCTGGCGTTAAGACCTGCACGGGAGATAGCTGTGGGGCCGTCCGGTTGTCGCCGGACGGCCCCACAGCTATCTGCTCAGCAGCCGGTCTTCGGCAGAGACGGCTTGCTGGGCTTCGAGGGGGTCGGCGAAGGGGAAGGAGTCGGCGACTTGGACGGGGTCGGGGTGGGCGAAGGAGTTGGCGTCGGGGCGGCGTCCCACGCGATCTTGCCTTCGGCCTTGACCGTGACCTGGTGGTTGTCCACGAGGATCAGCGTCTGGTTGCGGCTGGCTGTGGTGACCAGCAGCTGGCCGTTGTGCACGCTACCAGTGACGGTGGCCTCGATGGTCGCAGATCCGGCCTTCGCGTCCTGCGGTACCTTCAGGAAGAGATCCACCCCGGTGGGAACGGCCTTGAGATCAACGGCCGCGCCGTTGCCGGTCACCACGGGGTAGGGGAGTTCCTTCAGCTGGACAGTGAGCTTGGAGGACTTGACCTGGAAGGGGCCGACGAGGGTGCCAGCGACGCCGGGCTTGGCCGGGGACTTCACCTCGACGGTGGGTTCCTTGCTCTCTGGCAGGCCGACGTTGGCCTCTCCGGTGAGGTACTTGAACAGCTTTTCTACGCGCTTCGCAGACTCAGAGGAGGTGTCAACGCTACCGGAGCGGTGCAGCCCCTTGTACTGGAACCCGTCGGTGAGATGCCAGATTGATGCCTGGGTGCCGGCGATGGCCTCCTTGTCGGTGAGGCCGGTGATCCCGGCGGCGGCCATGACGTCGTTCAGGCTGCTTTCGGGGTAGCTGTTGTGAGCGATCCACGCGACCTTGGCCCGCACCTGCGGGTCAGTCTTGAACTTGTTGTTGCCCGGGAACTGATCCCACGGCTTCACCTCCATGTGGGAACCGAAGGTCACGGGGACACCGAGTTCGATGCAGTAGGCGCGGATGTTCGGAGCATTCGGTGCAGTCTCGACCACGAACAGCTGGGCGACTTGGGACTGGCCACTGTCGGAGGCCAGGAACTCTCCGCGCTCACTCCCCTTGAGCTTGGGGTATCCCGGAGGGTAGGGGTCGGCGTTGGCCACCGTAGCGCCGATGGCGAGCAGCATGGCGATGCAGGCTGCGAAGAGGGTGCGGATTGCCCGTGCCCAAGAGTGGCGCTGTGTCATAGGTGGACTCCTTTCATAGGCGGTGGTGCGAAGTCCGAGAGTGGCTCTCTCGTTTCAACTGAGCCTATTCACTGAGAGGGTCGCTGGGGGGCTCATCGGTGCACTTTTTGATAAAAAGATGAAAACTTTCCGGGCGGGGCTGCGGTGAGGGCGCATCCTCACGCTCAGCGACTTGGCTAGGTGATACGCATCGTGTCGTCAATAAATGGTCGGGCCAGAATGAGCGACAGCGTGGCCTGAGGCGTACCTGCTAAAGGGGCGATGAAAACGCAACAAGAGGTTTCGGTAAAGCCCTTGGCGGCGCGCCGGGATGCCTAAACCAATCTCTCACGGATCGGACATCGACATTCGGCGTTGTCGATGAGGGTGAACAGAAAACGCTCGCGCGTCTCCCCGACGGTGGTGCCTTCCGCTGGAACGCGCAGTGTCTCGTCCAGGAGGTCATGCGGCAGCCACGCCTTCACGGCCTCCTGCCCCGACTCAAGGCGCCTATCGGCCAACGCGTGAAGCCTCACTCGCTTCCGGAGAACAGCGCAAAGTGAGTACGGCTGACTTAAAGATCGTGCCGACGCCACATGGGATGAAAAACCGTCTGCTGCTCCGGCTGGAACAGCAGACCAAAGGCAGACGTCTGCGGCGCGCAGGCCGGGTCAGTAGGTCGTCAGGCCTCTCCCACGAAACACGTCGCGTACAGCCTCCACCTCGTCGAGGGTAGGGGGTGTGACGTCGCTCAACTCGTATTTCAGCCCCAGCGCGGCCCACTTGTCGGAACCCATCTGATGGAAGGGCAGCACCTCGACGCGCGAAACGTTGTCCCAAGCCTCGACGATGTCGGCCACGCTCTCGACATTCGCCGGATCGTCGGTGAGCCCCGGAACCAGCACGAACCTGACCCACACCTCCACCGACG
Source organism: Tessaracoccus sp. OH4464_COT-324 (assembly GCF_003932855.1). Classification (GTDB taxonomy): domain Bacteria; phylum Actinomycetota; class Actinomycetes; order Propionibacteriales; family Propionibacteriaceae; genus Arachnia. The sequence continues at coordinate 10,122 of NZ_RQYZ01000022.1, forward strand.
CAGCCGCCAGCCGGTTGCCGAAGTCGATGGTCGGCTGCAGAGCGCGGCCAGTGACCTTGCGGTAGGTGTGCTCATTGCCCGACTTCACGTCGAGCAGCACCAGGTCGATGTCGTCGAGCATCAGGTCGGTGCAGTTCACGCCCAGGAAACCCGAGGTATCGATGCAGGTGTGGATGCCTAGCTCCTTGCACTCGCGCAGGATTCGAGCGGCAAACGCGGGCTGCATCAGCACCTCGCCACCGGAGAGCGTCACCCCACCATGCGAGGCCCGGAAAACGCCCCGATAACGCTTGATCCGTTTCATCAGTTCCGCCGTCTCGACGGGCTGGCCGCGGCGCATCTCCATTGTGTCGGGGTTGTGGCAGTACAGGCAGCGCAGCGGGCAGCCAGCGAGGAACACCGTCATCCGGGTGCCCGGGCCGTCCACTGCCGTCACCAGTTCCCAGGAATGCACCGAGCCCAGCGCTCCCTCGCGCATGCGACGAAGCCGCTCGCCGTGCTCCGCATCCCCCAACAGCTCAAGCCCGACGGTGCCAGCTCCGGAGAGCCGGGCCGTCGGGGCTTGAAATCCGTGATCGCCGATCAAGCGATCAGGCGCTCTGATGGAACGTGCGGCTGAGCACGTCGAGCTGCTGCTCGCGGGTCAGCTTCACGAAGTTGACCGCGTAGCCGGAGACGCGCACGGTTAGGTTGGGGTAGTTGTCCGGGTTCTCCATCGCGTCCTCCAGCGTCTCCTTGTTCAGGACGTTGATGTTGGCGTGGTACAGGCCGTCAACGGTGCCATTAGCTTCGCGGGACGCCTTCATTGAGGCGAGACGCTCGTCGTAGGTCTTGCGCATTCTTATCTCCTCAGTCTTCTTCGTGTGGGATGAAACCGGCATCGAGGATGCCGACAAGGTTGGCTACCTGCTCGTCTTTGGTGCGCCCGAGGCCGGCAGGGGTGATGGTGTTGGTGAGTGAGATGCCGTCGAGAGCGTCTTGATAGTCGAGCTTGCCGACGCTCAGCATGGAAGCCACCATGCCGTGCGTGTCCGCACCATTTTCAGGGTTGGCGCCGGGAGCGAAAGGCGTTCCCGCCTGGTGGCCGGAGGGGAACGAACCTGTGGCCTTACCGTAGACGACGTTCGAGGTGATCGTCAGCACCGACTGGGTGGGGATCGCGTCGCGGTACAGCGGGATCGCGCGGATCTTCTCCATCACGGTGTGCACGACGGTGGCTGCGATCTCGTCGACACGGTCGTCGTCGTTGCCGAAGCGGGGGAAATCGCCCTCCACCTTGTAGTCAACGACGAGGCCCGACTCGTCGCGCACCGGCCAGACCTTCGCGAACCGGATGGCGGACAGCGAGTCGGCGACGATGGACAGGCCAGCGATGCCGCAGCCCATGGTGCGGATGATCTCGGAGTCATGCAGCGCCATCTCGATCGACTCGTAGGCGTAGCGGTCGTGACAGTAGTGGATGATGTTCAACGCCTCGACGTAGGTGCCCACCACCCAGTCGAGCATGTCCTCGTAGCGGGCCCAGATGTCATCGAAGTCGAGCGGGCCGTCGCCCTGCACCGGCTCGAAGCCGGGCGCGATCAGCTTGCCGCTCATCTCGTCGCGGCCGCCGTTGATGGCGTAGAGCAGGGCCTTCGCGGAGTTGACGCGCGCGCCGAAGAACTGCATCTGCTTGCCCACCTTCATGGGCGATACGCAGCAGGCGATTGCGGCATCGTCGCCCCAGTGGCGGCGGATCTCGCGATCGGCTTCGTACTGGATCGAGGAGGTCTCGATGGAGATAGCGGAGCAGAAGTCCTTGTAGCCCTTGGGCAGCTCGGGATCCCAGAAGATGGTGATGTTCGGCTCGGGGGCGGGGCCCAGGTTGCGCAGCGTCTGCAGCAGGCGGAACGAGGTCTTGGTGACGAGCGTGCGGCCGTCTTCGCCGATGCCTGCGTCGGACCAAGTGGCCCAGTAGGGGTCGCCGGAGAAGATCTGGTCGTAGTCGATGGTGCGCAGGAAACGAACGATGCGCAGCTTGATGACGAGTGCGTCGATGATCTCCTGCGCCTCATCCTCGGTGAGTGTGCCGGCAGCGAAGTCGCGCTCGAAGTACACATCGAAGAACGACGACAGGCGGCCGATCGACATGGCCGCGCCATCTTGGCTCTTCACCGAGGCGAGGTAGCCGAAGTAGGTCCACTGCACGGCTTCCTTCGCGGTGCGGGCGGGCCCGGAGATGTCGTAGCCGTAGTCGGCGGCCATCTTCTTCAGCTTCTTGAGCGCCTTGATCTGCTCGGAGTGCTCCTCGCGGTAGCGGGCCCAGTGCTCGCTGAAGGGCTCGTCGGCGACGAGGTCCTTGTCGCGCTCCTTGAACTCGATCAGCTTGTCCACGCCGTAGAGCGCCACGCGACGGTAGTCTCCGATGATGCGGCCTCGGCCGTAGGCGTCGGGCAGGCCGGTGATGATGTGCGACGAGCGGGCCGCGCGGATTCGCGGGGTGTAGATGTCGAACACAGCCTCGTTGTGGGTCTTGCGGTAGTGCGTGAAGATTTGCTTCACGTCCTGGTTGACCTCTTTGCCGCCTTCCTTGATGGCGGTCTCCACCATGCGCCAGCCGCCGTTGGGCATCATGGCGCGCTTCAGCGGGGTGTCGGTCTGGAGGCCTACGACGACGTCGTCGTCGTCCGAGATAAAGCCCGGCGCGAACGCGTCGATATCGGCGGGGGTGTCGGTGTCGATGTCGAAGATGCGCTTCTTGCGTTCGACGGAGAGATAGTTCTTTTCAAGGGTGTCCCAGGTGCGGAGCGTTTTCTCGGTGGGTCCCGCAAGGAACGAGGCGTCGCCCTCGTAGGGCGTGTAGTTGCGCTGAATGAAGTCACGAACGTCAATGGAGGTGGTCCAAGGGCCGGTTACGAACCCTTCCCATCCCTCGGTAACGGATTCGGTGCCAGTCACTGCGACCTTCCTGTGCTCGACTATGCGTAGTAGAGGTGTTCTCTACGAACCAGACTAGTGTGCCGTTTAGGTCGGACCAAAACGAGTTGGGGGTTGGATTGCGGGAAAGTGATCACTCGGGATGAGCGATCAGTGGGAGGTGTGTTCCGACCCATCCGCCGCGGGTGTCGTGTTGTCGTGTGACTTGTGGAAAGGCAGGAGGATCAGCGCGACGGCACCGCCCAGTACCAGGCCGGCGATCATGGAGCAGAAGGTGTCGACGAGCCACGCCAGGAGGCCGCCAACGCCGGCCACGCCCTCCACCGAGTGGGCCAGGTGGTGCACGAAGTCGTAGGGTGCGGTGAGCCAGCCCATCTCGTGCAGTCCGGCGAGGAGGATGTGCCCGCCGACCCACAGCATCGCGAAGGTGCCAACGACGGAGAGCGTCTTCAGGATGACGGGCATGGCTTTCAGCAGCACCTGCCCCAGGCGCTGCGAGCCCTTGTTGTCCCGCTTGGCCAGGCTGAGGCCGATGTCGTCGAGTTTCACGATCACTCCCACGACGCCGTAGACGAGCGCGGTAATGGCGATGGCGACGACGAGCAATACGGCGAGCCGCGTCGCGAAGGGCTCGGTGGCGACCTCCTTCAGAGAGATCACCATGATCTCGGCCGAAAGGATGAAATCAGTGCGGATGGCGCCGGTCACCATGGTCTTCTCGTGCTCCGGGCCCTGGTCGGCGGCCGGCTTGGCGTCCTCGTGGTGGCCGGTCAGCCATTCGATGATCTTCTCTGCGCCCTCGAATGCGAGGTACAGGCCACCCGCCATGAGCAGCGGGGTGAGCAGCCAGGGAAGGAATTGGCTGAGCAGCATGGCGGCGACGATGATGATCAGCTTGTTCAGCATCGAGCCCTTGGCGATCCGCCAGATGACGGGTAGTTCTCGCTGCGGGGAGAAGCCCTGCACGTACTTCGGGGTGACGGCGGCGTCATCGACGACGACGGCGGCGGCCTTTGCGCTTGCCCGGCCAGCGGCCGCGCCGATGTCGTCAATTGAGGCGGCCGCGAGCTTGGCGATTGCGGCGATGTCGTCGAGTAGGGCTGCCAGGCCACCGGCCATGTGTTCCGTCCTTCGTTCGTCTGGTCAAGGAAAAGGGTACGCGCTAACGAGTGCGTAGTCACTGTGGTGGGGCGGTGGCGGGCGGTCTGAGTGGGTCGCGGCGGGAATGGGGTTTGGTTTAGGGGCGCATCGAGATATAGTTGAGGAATCAACTAAAAGGAGATTGTTGTGAAACGCTTCGGTTTCTTGAGCTTTGGCCATCACGGGCCCGAAGGGTCGGCCTTCGATGCCGGCGCTTCCTTGCACAGCGCTCTGGAACTGGCCGTAGCCGCCGACGAACTTGGCGTGAACGGTGCCTACTTCCGAGTCCATCACTTCGCTCGGCAGGCCGCCGCGCCGATGCCGCTGCTCAGCGCCATCGCTGCACGCACCAAGCGCATCGAGGTAGGCACCGGGGTCATCGACCTCCGCTACGAAAACCCGCTCTATCTCGCGGAGGAGGCCGCCGCACTGGACCTCATCTCCGAAGGTCGGGTCGCGCTCGGCGTCAGCCGTGGATCGCCGGAACCTGCCCAGCGAGGCTGGGAAGCATTCGGCTACCTAGGCAGCACCGACCCCCGTGGCGCCGACATCGCCCGGACCAAGCTTGAGTTGTTCCTTTCCGCAGTCGAGGGCGAGGCCATGGCCGCCGCGGATCCGGAGCAGTTCCCAGGCGGAACCCGGCTGCCGATTCAGCCGCAATCGCCGGGGCTTCGCCGTCGTATCTGGTGGGGAGCCACGACGCACGATACTGCTGTCTGGGCGGCGCAGCGGGGCCTGAACCTCATGAGTTCCACCCTCGTCTCCGAAGCCACTGGGCAGCCGCTCGGAGAGCTGCAGGCTGAGCAGATTCAGCGCTATCGCGACGCATGGCGCGAAGCAGGGCACGACTGGCAACCCCGAATCTCGGTCAGCCGAAGCATCTTCCCGATCATGAACGACCTCGACCGTCGCTACTTCGGGCGAGGAGACAGCGCAGACCAGATCGGCATGATCGACGGGCTCCGCTCGACGTTCGGTCGGACCTACGCCGCAGAGCCCGACCAACTCGTCGAGCAGCTGAAGGCCGATGCCGCAGTTCAGGCAGCGGACACGCTGATGCTCACCATTCCCAATCAAGTGGGAACTGATTACAACCTGCACATCATCGAGTCCTTCGCCCGGCATGTCGCTCCCCAACTCGGCTGGGAGCCAACCAACGGATAACTCTGCGGGTTGCCCGTCGTCCACGAAGCGGGCAACCCGCATGGCGCGGGCCCGGTGCGCCCGGTGGAGCGCTGAGGATCCCCCTCCACTCCAACAGGTGCACCGCGGCTGGCGCCACCTGCGAAGCAGGTCCTAACGGTCGGCGCGGATCTCCCCGGTGGCAACGACAAGCTCATACTCGGTTTCGCCGCCATCGACGATCACGTCGACCTTCCACATCCCATCATCGAAGTTCACGTCGCCGACTTTGCCCGGGTACTTCTGCGTGATCGTGCGGATGGCGTCGTCAATATTGATCCTCGACGCAGCGGCGGCACGGTCATCGTCGTCGGGGGACTCGGTCTCCAGGTCAGTCACAGACTGTGAGCCGACGGGGATCCGCACCTGGTGCACGGTGTCGCCGGCGAGCATCTCGAACTCCCAATGACCGTCGTCGTCGGAGAGGTCCTGGTCGATGACCACGGCATCCGAGATACCCTTTTGCTGCAGGTGGGACAGCGCGAGCCCGCGCAGCAGAGCCGAGTCGTCGTCGAACATGGAAGGGGGAGCGCTCACCGGCTGGTCGGTGGTTTGGCCCTCCGGGGCGCTCGACTTAGGGGCGTCTGTGGCACCCGACGTGGAACCGGACGCGGAGGTGGCTGGCTGAGCATCAGCTGAGCAGCCGACCAGAGCGAGGACCGAACAAGCGGAGATAATCGTCAAAGTCTTCTTCATGCCGCAATCGTATGCTCAGACGATGAGCGCAAGATGAGAAGCTGCTGTGAGTTTCAGCGGATCTCCTCATAAGCTGCGGCAAGTGCCCTTGCCGAACGATCAACAAGAGCCTGCCAGCCCAGGGCCTCCCGGTCAGCGGAATCCGATACGTGCTTGATCATCACCAGCTCCACGCCCAGCGCCCGGCAAGCGTAGGCGATCGCGTAACCTTCCATATCGACGATCTGGCAGCGGCCCAGCAGCGCATCGCGCTGCGGACCTCCGGCGACGAAGGAGTCGCCGGAGCCGAGAATCGGCCCCTCCCCGCCTAGGCGGATCACGTCGTCGGGTTTGTCGATACCAGCCGCGCGCAACTCGGCCGCGTTCACGTCGCGGTTGAACACCGCACTGGGCCGGACGATGCCGGAGAGGCCGGGGTCGAGGGAGCCGACGGACCCCAGGTTGACAACCCGGGCCGGCCGGTGTGCGACGACGGCGCGGGTGGCCGCGACCGCGGCCGGGACCAGGCCGATCCCGGTCAACTCTAGGCGGACATCAGGGGGGAGGTACGCGGCTTCCTGCTGGGCGGCGACGAGCACTAGATCCATGCCCCAAATGTGCTGCAAGCCTCGCCCGCTGGCAAGTTCTTAGGCGCGAAAAGGGTGGGCCCACCGATGGATGGGCCCACCCGGGGAGGTGTTTCAGGCAGTGTGCTCGCAGGTGGCGCACTGGCAATCGGTGCAGTTGCACTCCGCGCAGGTGGTGCAGGTGCAGTTCACGCAGCCGCAGGTGCTGCACTCGTCGTAGTGGCCCTCGTGCTCGCGGTGCGCGTGCCCCTCGTGGATGTAGTCAACGTGATCGCCGTGCTGCCGGGCAGGGTGCCCGCAGCCGGTGCCGTGCTTGTGGGTGTGATCCGCGTGGGTGCGGTGGTCAATGGTCGCAGTCATGGTTGTGCTCCTTCGTGTGTCGGTAGGCGTCCAGGAAGATGTGGGCTACGTGGTCATCCACCAAGGCGTAGTGGGTATTCCTGCCAACCTTCGTGCCCTCCACCAGGTGGGCGCTGCGCAAGATGCCCAGGTGATGCGACACCAGAGGTTGCGAAAGCCCTAGCCAGTTGGTCAATTCGGAGACGGAACACGGACGGTCGGTGAGACGGTGGATGATCGACGCTCGCACCGGGTGCGCGAGCGCTTGGAAGAGTCGGACCACGCCGTGCCCGTCTTCGATGACCCCACCACTCATGAATAAAGCTTTATATAAAAGAATCTCGATGTCAAGGATGGGGTGAGCGAGCGTCAGGTAGCTTCGCCGACGGCGACGGGCGGCCCGTCGGGCAACCCCCACTCGCTCCACGAGCCGTCGTAGACCCAGAGATTCTCGCGACCGGCGAGCGTCGCGCCCAGCGCCAGAATGCACGCGGTCACCCCCGAGCCGCAGGAGAACACGAGGCGGTGTGCGGCATAACCGGCGAATCGTTTGCGCAATTCCTCGGGCGGCAGCATCCGGCCGTCGCGCTGCAGCTCGGCGAACGGCAGGTTATGCGAGCCCAGCATGTGGCCGCCGCGCAGTCCCGGGCGGGGCTCCGGCTCATCGCCCGTGAACCGGCCGGCCGGGCGGGCGTCAAGCACCACGGTGCCCACATCGTCGAGGGCGCGCAGAGTCTCGGTCTGGTCGAGGAATAGTCCGCTCGGGTGGGCGACGAAATCGCCCACCGGCACCGAGTCGGCTGGCGGCATGGTCGGCAAGCCCGCGGCCTCCCAGGCGGGGAGGCCGCCGTCGAGCACCGCCACCCGCTCATGCCCCATCGCCAGGAACATCCACCAGGCCCGCGGGCTGGACCAGACGCCGAGAGCGTCGTAGACGACGACCAGCGAGTCGGCGCGCACACCCAGCTGCCGGACTTCGCGTTCGAACTGCTCGGGTGAGGGCATGGTGTGCGGCAGGGAGTCCGGCTTGGACAGCGGGCCGTCGATATCGAAATGGGGCGCCCCGACGATGGTGCGCGCCAGGCGGGCGGCCGCGGGCGAGGCGTCCAGCACGGTCACCTCGCTCAGGTGGCTGGCCAGCCACTCGGGGCTGACCAGTGGGCCGGGAGGAAGCAGTTTCATGACCCCATCTTGACAGGTCATTCGGCGAGAATGCGCTCGGCGCCGCGAACATGGCTGAAGAGTCGAGGGTCGAGCGACGCGCCCGTGCGCAGAATGGTGACCGAGCCGTCGGTCTCCAAGATGAGCGCGCGCACCTCGCGCAGGTGCGCGATGCCGGCCTGCCGGAGCCGAGCCCAGATGATGCGCTCGTCGATGTGGTAGCGGCGAAGCAGCCGGTCGTCGAGACGTTCGTTGGCGTACACCACCACCGGGCTGCGGTGCCCGATGAGGCCGGCGCGGCGTCCGGCACCGAAGAAGGATTCCAGGAGCAGGAGCGTCGTCACGCAGACGAGCCCGGCGCCGAGGGTCACCTGGGGTCCGAGCATCGAGCGGCCCATCGTCGCGCCGAGGACGAGCACGACGGCGAGCCCCGTGCCGGAGCGGTTGGCGAAGAGACGTTGCCCCCACACCCGCAGGACCGTGCTGAAGGTCAGGTAGAGCACGGTCGAGGCGACCACCACGGCCACGGCCTGGGCGGGGGTGATGCCTAGTTCGAACCAAAGCTGCTGCCAGAAGGTCATGAGGTTATCGTCGCACCGCCGGGGCCGCTCCCGGCGGCCCACTGCGCGGTTCGGCTGAACCGAGTGCATGCCCGGCGTGCCACTATTGGCTGGTTGACGATTGAAAGGGTTGCGGTGTTGAGGTCGGTCTCCGCCTTCTTGATCGGCGCGGCGGCGGTGTGCGCCTTCGCACAGTTTGTGCTGCGGAGCGTGCCGCCTGTCGCCTGGTGGCTGCTGGCGAGCATCGCGGCGCTGGCGCTGCTGCTGGATCTGCTGTGGGCTCGGGCGACGAGCGGGCGGGGCAACCAAGCCCAGGCGATAGCGGACGGCCGCACTGGTGTGCAGCGCTGGTTGGGGGCCCACCCCACCGGGGAACACGACGCGCGGGGCGCGGAACTGATCGACTTCGTGAGCATCGTCGCGCTGACAAACGGTCATGTCTATCGCCGGACCCAGCGTTCGGCGACACCCCCGGAGTCCTTTACCGAGCTGGGGATCGGGGGCTCTCGGCTGGTGGTGCAACCTGACCCGTCGAGCAGCGAGGTGATGGCTGCGCGGGGCGGCTCGCCGCTCGCTCCGCTGGATCAGCGGTTGGCTCTGGTGCCAGCGCAGGAGTCCACTGTGCCGCCGTGGCCCGGCGTCTTCCTGCCGCCTGGGGCGGACATCTCGAACCCCTACGCCTTCACCGAGTGGGACCTGAGCCGGCGACGGCAGCCGACGCGGCGTCGCTCCTGGGCGGCCCGGCCGGTGGCCGTGGCGCTTTCGTTCCTCGTGGGGCTGCTGGCCAGCGGTGGCTGGCAATGGGCGACCGCTGGAACGGACCGGGTGACGAGCGCGGCCTCGACGAGCGCCGGGCCGATGGGCCACGTCGCGCCGAGCGAGGCGCCCACCCTGGCCGCCTCCGGCGGCGCCACCGTCGGCACGGGCCGGGAGTCGGCGGCGTCCGCCGAGGGGGAGGACTCTGGGGATCCTGCGGAGCGCGTCGAGGAGCAGCCGACGGCGAGTCTGCTGCACATCAGCGCCGAGGAATACGGCAAGATCCTCGCGGGCATGGCCGAGTTCGCGGGCACGGAGGAAGTGGGCAGGATCGTGCTTTACGACGAATACCTCATGTTTGACATGCCCGCCGAGACCGGCTCGAACAAGTGGGACACCTTCACCTACGAGGCGGACACGGGGTTCAGCAGGCAGGGGCCCGCGACGATCCAGCTGGACCCGTCGCTGAACGAACGCTTCCTGCTGACCGACCTGGATCCGACGGTCATCGCGGACGTTAACTCGCGCGCCGTCGCGGAGTCCGGCCAGGAGCCGGATCCCTCGCTGGAGTTTTCCCACGTCATCATCGATCGGGCGCTGTGGGGAACGACGCCCGGCAAGACGTCGATCCGGGCCTACGTCGGCGATGACTACACGTCCACGATGCTGGTCTACGACACCACCGGAAAACTGATCAAGAAGCTCAAATGAGCGACGTGCCCAGCCGGTGGACTGCCCAGACCGCCCTCGTGGTGGCGAAGGAGGCGGAGCTGGCGCTGGACAACACGGACCGGTCGATGGCGGCCGTCCGGTGGCGCTACGAGCAGGAGCGGGAGTTCTGGAACAAGGGTGGCCCGGCGATACCGTTCGTCGAGGAGCTGGTGCCGACGCCACGCGGCGACGTGCGGGTGCGTCTCTACCGGCCGGGCGCGGGGCCGAGCCCCGTGATCGTCTACGCCCACGGGGGTGGCTACATCGTCGGGAGCCCGGCCACCCACGACAGGCTGACGCGCTCCCTGGCCAGCCTGACGGGCGCGGTGGTGGTGAGTATCGACTACACGCTGTCGCCCGAGGCGAGGCATCCGCAGCCGATCGAGGAATGCGCCGCGGTGGTGCAGTGGGTGCGGGCCAGCGCACGGCGGCTGGGCATCGTCGCCGACGATGTGTCGCTCGCCGGTGACTCCGCGGGCGCGCATATCGCGCTCGCCACGTACCTGTGGCTGCGTGATGAGCTGGGCGCCGCGGCGGGGGTGCGGTGCCTGCTGCTGTTCTACGGCGGCTACGGGCTGCGGGATTCGCCTTCGCGCCGGGAGCTGGGCGGCCCGTGGGATGGGATGACGGCCGACGACCTGGCTTGGTACGAAGGCTGCTACATCTCCGCCGAGGATGTGGGGGACCCGTACTACGACCTGCTGGGTCGGGAACTGAGCGTCCCTCCATGCTACGTGCTGGCCACCGACCTGGACCCGCTGCTTGACGACTCGCGCGCGCTCGCGGGGTTGCTGCGCGGTTCGGGGCATTCGCTGGTGGTGGCGGAGGGCGTGCTACATGCGTTCCTGCAGTATGCGCGGCTGCTAGACGACGCCGACCGGTACCTCAGGCTGGCGGCCAACTTCTTTTGCGACGCGCCTCCGCCACAGGACCAGGTGGGGTGAACCTGTCGCCGGACGGCCAGGCACCGAAACCAGAAACTACACCGCTGTGGTTTCCCACAGCTGTGGAAAACTCTGTGGGAAATTTGTGGGGAACCCTGTGGGCAGCGGTGGAAAGCACTGGAAAACTTTCCCGCCCCATACGGTGAAGAGGGATTTCCTCGCGCCTGGGCCTGGCCTCTGCGGTGCGTAATGCCTTGTCAAGAAGGCTTGAGGGGCTGGTAGCCGTCCGGCGGGGCAGGTTATCAGGGGCCGGATGCGGGAACTACACAACTGTAGTTCCCCACAGCTGTGGAAAACTCTGTGGGAAATTTGTGGGGAACCCTGTGGGCAACAGTGGAAAAAGCTGGAAAAGCTACTCCGCGTGAGCCTCGGTCGCCTCAACCACCGGCAGCCGCACTGTGAAGACCGCGCCACCGTCGGGATGATTCGATGCCCTGATCGAGCCCTGATGCGCCTCGATAGTGTGCGCCACGATGCTGAGCCCCAGCCCCGTGCCCGGCGTGTTGCGGGCCCGATCCGAGCGGTAGAAGCGGTCGAAAATATGCGGCAGATCCTCCTCGGCGATGCCCGGCCCCCGGTCGGCGACGGTGAGCACCCCGTCGCGCAGCCGAACCGTGATCGTGCCGCCCGCAGGCGAGAACTTCACGGCGTTATCCAACAAGTTGGTGATCGCGCGCTCCATCGTCGAAGCGTCCCCCATCACCTCCGAGTTGTCGGTCTCCACGTCAAACGCGATGCCCGGGCCGCGACGCTGCGCGCGGGCCACCGAAGCCATCACGACATCGTCCAGCGCCAGCGGGTGATGCTGGCGCTGCAGGTGGTCATCGCGGGTGAGGGCGACGAGGTCGCCCACCAGCGCCGTGAACTCGCCCAGCTGAGCCGCCACATCATTGAGGATCTGGCCGCGGGCGCCTTCGGGAAGCATCCCGGAGTGCTCGTCGGCCACCAGCAGCTCAACGTTGGTGCGCATCGAGGTGAGCGGGGTGCGCAACTCGTGGCCCGCGTCGGCGATCAGCTGCCGCTGCTGCTCCCGGGACTGCTGCAGCGACTTCAGCATCCGGTTGAACGACTGCGTCAACTCGCCCAAGTCGTCGCGGCCGTAGATGCGGATCGGGTTCAACTGATCCGTCTGGGTGACGTTCTTCACGGCGGTGGACAGCCGCTTGACCGGCGCCAGCACTGCCCGCGCGCTCCATAGCGCCACAGCCGTCGCCGCGAGGATGCCCAGCAGGCCCGAGATCAGCATGGCGTTGCGCAGCGCGGCGAGCGTGGACTGCACCGAATCCGTCGGTGAGGCGTAAGTGACCGCGTAATAGGTGACTGTGCCGTCGCGGGGGATGGAAAACGGCACCGTCACCGCACGGTACTGCACCCCGTTCGATGCCACGACGGTGCGCTCCGCTCTCTCTGACTGGAGCCGAGCCACGACGATCTCCCGCGAGTCCTCCGGCAGCGACTCGCTCTGGTTGGCCGGGATGCGTACCAGACCCTGCGCGCTCACCACGGAGACGAGGGTGCGGGGTCCGATGGCGTCGGCCGAAAGGTTATCAATGTTCTCCACACCGGTGGACAGGACCTGGGCCGTCTGCTGCGCGGAACGGCTCAGATCATTGTCCAACTGCTGGAACAGCGACCAACGCGTCATGACGAAGCCGGTGATGCCGATGAGCGCCACCACGGCGATCACCGAGAACGCAGTCAACGACGCCAGCCGCCACTGCAACGACTGGCCGGAGAGCAGCTGCCCGAAGCTGCGACGGAACCGGACCCAGTAAGTCCCGATCACGGGGCGGTTTCACGCAACACGTAGCCGATGCCGCGCACCGTGTGAATCAGCCTCGGCAACCCGCCCACCTCGGTCTTGCGCCGCAGATAACCGATGTACACCTCAAGAGAGTTCGCCGTCGTCGGGAACTCGAAGCCCCAGACTTCGTTCAGCAGGGTGTTCCGCTCCAGTACCTTGCGGGGATTTTCCATGAAAACGTTGAGTAGCGCGAACTCTGTGCGTGTCAGAGAGATGTGCTGGCCCGCGCGCGTCACCTCGCGGTGCTGCGTATCCAGCACCAGGTCCTGGAAGTGCAAAGTAGCGCCCTCGCTGCCGGTCTGCGGCTTGGCGCGCCGCGTGAGGGCGCGCAGCCGGGCGAGCAACTCGTCGAGGGCGAACGGTTTGACCATGTAGTCATCCGCGCCTGCATCCAGCCCATCCACCCGGTCACCGACGGCATCGCGCGCGGTGAGGATCAGGATCGGCACCTCGTTGCCCGACTCGCGCAGCATCCGGGTGGTTTCCAGGCCGTCGAGCCGGGGCATCATCACATCCATGATGATGGCGTCCGGCGTGTACGACGCCAGCCGCGCCAGCGCTTCGATCCCATCAGCCGCAGTCGTGACCTCGCTGCCCGTGTAGGAAAGGGATCGCGCCAGCGACTCGCGCACCGCCTGATCGTCGTCCACCACCAAGATCTGCATAGCCAGGATCTTACCTTGATTCACAACGGTTGATCCTCGGAGCTGGCCGCTTCGAAAACCGAAACCGGAATTGAAAACCGTAGGCCGGGCCCGCCAAGCCATGCAACACTTGCCAGCATGGACCTCATCGGGCGCAGTTTTCTGAAAGAAATCGACTTTTCGCAGAGCGAGTGGCGTTACCTGCTTGAGCTGGCCGCGCGCCTGAAGCAGGAGCGCCGCGCCGGCACGGAGCGGCCGAGGCTGGCGGGCAAGAATGTCGCGCTGCTGTTCGAGAAGACCTCCACCCGCACCCGCTGTGCATTCGAGGTGGCGATGGTCGAGCAGGGCGGGCGGACCACCTATCTCGATCCTGCTAGCTCCCAGATTGGGCACAAAGAGTCGGCGGCGGACACCGCGCGGGTGCTCGGCCGCTGGTACGACGGCATCGAGTTCCGCGGCTCCTCCCAGGAGGACGTGGAGGAGCTTGCTAGGCACGCGGGGGTGCCCGTCTACAACGGGCTGACCGACGACTGGCACCCCACGCAGATGCTCGCCGATCAGCTGACCATGATCGAGCACAGCGCAAAACCCATCGAGGAGATCTCCTTCGCCTTCCTCGGCGACGCGCGCAACAACGTCGGCAACTCACTGCTGACCTCGGCGGCGATCATGGGCATGGATGTTCGGATGGTGGCTCCTGAAGGGCACCAGAACTCGCGCGAGGTGGTCGCGGGGGCGCGCAACATCGCGGAGTGGAGCGGGGCGCGCATCGCGATCACCGACGACGTCGCGGCCGGAGTGGCAGGCGTCGACTTCCTGTACACAGACGTGTGGGTCTCACTGGGGGAATCCAGCGAGATGTGGGCGAGTCGTATCGAAGCTCTGGCGCCTTACCAGGTGAATGCCGAAGTGCTGGCGGCGACCGGTAACCCGGAGGTGAAGTTCATGCACTGCCTGCCCGCCTTCCACGACCTGAACACGACGGTGGGGCGCGCCGTGCACCGGGAGTTTGGGTTGAGCGCCCTGGAGGTCACCGACGACGTGTTCGAGTCCCCGGCAAGCATCGTCTTCGACCAGGCGGAGAACCGGATGCACACCATCAAGGCCATCCTGGTGGCCACCCTCGCGGGGGAGTAAAGGAGCAAAAGCGAGCGGTGGGAGGGATGATCCCTCCCACCGCTCCGTGGTGTCAAGCAGGTCTGTGTTCAGCAGCCGGTCTTCGGCAACCGCGGCTTGCCGGGCTTGGCCGGCTTGTCCGGCTTGCCGGGCTTGGTCGGCTTGTCCGGCTTGTCCTGGTTGAACCAGTCCGGTCCAGGCGAGAAGACCGGCAGGCGGATTGCCGTACCCGATTCCTTCGCTACGAACTTCAGCGTATGGTCTCCCTTAGCAAGCTTCGAGATCTGGATGACGACGGTGCCGACGCCGTCCTTGATGCTGGCCTTCGCCACGTCGTCGCCAGCCAGGGCGTCGTCAACGTAGACTTCGATCGTCTTGTTGAACAGCTGGGGCGAGACGCGCTCGCCGGAGGCGTCGAGCAGCATGTCGAGGGTCCCCTTGTACACGGTGCCGGGAGCACCGAGGGTGACAGTAAGCTGGGGGGCCAACTCCGTGGGGTCGAGGGTCATTGACACGCCGCGCTTGGAGTAGTCCGGAGCGATCGTCTTCTTGGCCTTCAGCCAGCTGACCCACGCGTGCAGGTCAACCTGGCCGCTGTCCTTGCGGTTCACGCCCTTGGCGAGTTCGTGGAAGTTGTCGCCACCTTCGATCAGGAACGAGCCGGAGCCAACGGTGTAGAGCTTCTTGTCGTCAATGGGCTTGCCGTTGATCCAGATGTACCCGATGCGGCTCCCCTCGGGATTGGCCTCGTTGTAGTCGTAGGACACGTTCTTGGACAGGCCCAGCGCCAGGTAGGGGCGCGACGGCACGTTGCCCTTGGTGTCCCGCTGCCACTGCTGTTCCAGCACCTTGCGGAACTGGGCACCAGTGATCTGGGTGGTGAACAGCGAGTTGGCGAAGGGGAGGATGTTGGCGGCCTCCTCGTAGGTCACGTCGCCCTTGTCGAAGGAGGCGCGGGTGCCGCCGGGGTTCTGGATGCCGATGAACTCCGGGTTGCCGTCGCTCAGCGTGTCGTAGAACATCTCCGCGACCATGTTGCTGAGCGGCGACTCCTGGTCGCGCACCCCGTTGCCGCCGTTTCCTGCGGTGGAGACGGCCACGCTGGCGTCGGCGATCACCTCGGAGCCGATCTTCTTGGCCTTGGCCTTGGCGTCGGCCACGATCTTGTCGACCGCAGCGATGCGCGGCAGGCTCAGGTCCACCTCATCCTTCTTCGCTGGGCGCATGAGGGAGCTGGTCATCTTGCAGACGTCGAACGTGTCGCTGACCTCGACGTCGACGCGAGCCAGGCCGGAAGCCTTCGCCCGGGTTTGCACGATCGGCTGACCCTTCGGCGTGACGTAGGTGTAGTCCTGGTGGGTGTGCCCGTTGAAGATGACGTCCACGTCCTTGGACATGTTGTTGAACATGTTGGCGAACTTCGGGTTCGCGGCCGCGGCCGCTGCGCCGTCGGCCATCCCGCCGGGGCCACCCTCGTGGATACTCGCCACGACGAGGTGGGCCTCGCCATTCGAGGCATCGCCATCCTTCAGCTTGGCGGCCACGCGGTTGACGGCCTCCACCGGGTCGGTGACGACGATGTCTTTGATGCCGCCGGGGGAGACGAGCGACGGGAGGTCGTCGGTGACCGCGCCGACGACGGCCACCCGGACCCCGCCGAGGTCGAAGAGCTTGTACTCCTTCAGCGGCTTCGCCACCTCGGTGCCGCCCTTGACGAAGACGTTCGCGCCCAGCATGTCGTACGCGTTGGGCATGGCGCTGATGTGGGGGATCACGCGATCCTTGAGGTCGTTCCAGCCGCGGTCGAACTCGTGGTTGCCGGCCGAGGCCACGTCCAGCTCCATGGCTTTCAGCACGTCGAGGGTGGGGATGTCCTCGCTGGCGGCAGAGACGAACGACGAGCCGCCGATGTCGTCGCCGGCGGACAGGAACAGCACCCGGTGCTCGTTGCCCTGGCGCAGCTTCTCCAACGGGGTGAAGAGCGCGGTGGCCTTCTCGATCTCGCCATGGAGGTCGTTGATGCCGACGAGGTGCAGGGTTTGGTCGGTGACGCAGTCGTCGGCGCGCGCGGATGCGGGGGCGTAGGCTGCGAGGGACCCGGACAGCGTTAACGCTGCCGTGATCAGGCCGGCGGTGGGCCTGCGGAAAAAGTTGGACATCTTGCCTGGCTCCTTGTGGGATGGCTCACGGGGGTTGGGACAGTAGCTAGCAAACTACTTATCCAGGTTGCGGTCAAGCGGTTTTCGTAAAATGGTGCGGTCGAGGTGGAAGTGGCTCCGGGCGGTCTTCCAACGAGTGGGCGAAGGCTTTGTAGCTTTCGACACTGCGGGGATCCCGTCTCGCTTCTTACGCTCTAGTAAGTTACTGTTGCGTAACCTTGAGGGAGGGCTCAGATGCGAGACGCCATGGTGCAACTGCTTACCCCGGAAGGCACCCGGGTGGAACACCCGGACTACGCCTACCAGGGCGGCTTCGACGACCTCAGGAGGTCACTCAAACAGATGTGGCTCGGCAGACGCTTCGACGCGGAGGCGACGGCGCTGCAACGCCACGGGGAACTCGGACTCTGGCCGCCGCAACTCGGCCAGGAGGCAGCGCAGGTTGGTGTCGCCCACGCCATCGGCCCCGCAGACCACGTCTTTCCCACCTACCGTGAGCACACCGTCGCGCTGACCCTGGGCCTGCCCATGGAGCCCGCGCTCGCTCTCTTCCGCGGCTCCAACCCCGGACACTTCTCCGAGCCCAAACGCTTCATGCCCTACTCCATCGTGATCGGCGCCCACACCCTGCACGCCGTCGGCTACGCCATGGGCATCCAACTCGACGGGCTCGTCGGCAACGGCGACGGCACGGACGAGGCCGTCGTCGCCTTCCACGGCGACGGCGCCTCCGCCCAAGGCGACGTGAACGAAGCCTACGTCTTCGCCGCCAGCTACAACGCGCCCGTCGTCTTCTTCTGCCAGAACAACCAGTGGGCCATCTCGGAACCCGCGACCGTGCAGTCGCGCATCCCGCTCTACCAGCGGGCCCGCGGCTTCGGCTTCCCGGGGGTGCAGGTCGACGGCAACGACGTCCTCGCCGTCGAGGCCGTGAGCAGGTGGGCCCTGGAACGCGCCCGAGCGGGCGAGGGTCCCACCTTCATCGAGGCCTACACCTACCGCATGGGAGCGCACACCACCGCCGACGACCCCACCAAGTACCGGCACCGCGACGAGGAGGAGAGATGGCGCGGCCGCGACCCGATCAACCGGCTGATGACGTACCTGCGCGCCGAGGACCAGCTCGACGACTCCTTCCTCGCCGAGCTTGAGGCGGAAGCCGACGAGTTGGGGGAGCTCACCCGCGCCAGCATCCGCCGGATCACCGACGTGACCCTAGCCGAACTGTTCGCCACCACCTACGCCGAACCCACCGTCGCGCTCAGCGCGCAAGCGCAGCAGCAGGCGGAATACGCGGCCAGCTTCGAGGAGGCCTGATGAAGCTCACCATGGCCAAAGCCCTGAACCGGGGGCTGCGACGCGTTCTCCAGGCCGACCCCAAGACGCTCATCGCCGGCGAGGACGTCGGCAAGCTCGGTGGGGTGTTCCGTGTAACGGAGGGGCTACAGGCCGAGTTCGGCGAGAACCGGGTCTTCGACTCCCCGCTGGCCGAATCCGGCATCGTCGGCACCGCCATCGGGCTGGCCATGCGCGGCTACCGGCCCATCGTCGAGATCCAGTTCGACGGTTTCGTCTACCCCGCGTTTTCGCAGATCGTCTCCCAGCTGTCGCGCTTCCACGTCCGAACGGGCGGGCGCGTGCCCATGCCGGTGGTGGTGCGCATCCCCTCCGGCGGCGGAATCGGCGCCGTCGAGCACCACTCGGAGTCGGTGGAGAGCTACTTCGTGCACACCCCCGGGCTGAAGGTCGTCACCCCCTCGGACCCGCACGACGCCTACTGGATGATCCAGCAGGCCGTGCAATCCAACGACCCGGTCATCTTCCTGGAACCCAAGCGCCGCTACCAGGTGAAGGGTGAGGTGGACATGGAAAACCGGCCCACGCCCCTGCATGCCGCCGCCATCCGACGCTACGGCGCCGACGCCACGCTGATCTGCTACGGCCCGACCGTGCCCACCTGCCTGGAGACGGCGGAGATCGCCGCCGAAGAGGGCCTCAACCTCGAAGTGCTCGACCTGCGCAGCCTCAGCCCCATCGACTGGATCAGCGTGCGCAACTCCGTGTCCCGCACGAAACGCGCCGTCGTCGTGCATGAGGCACCACTCACGCTCGGGCTGGGCGCGGAACTCGCCGCCCGCCTGCACGAGGAGCTGTTCTACACGATGGAGGCTCCTGTTGCCCGGGTGGCGGGCTACGACATCGCCTACCCGTCGGCCCGCGTCGAACACGACTACCTACCCGGCGTCGACCGCATCCTCGACGCCGTCGAGCGCAGCCTCGAAAGCTAGGAGAACCAAATGCTCAAGCAATTCCTGCTTCCCGACGTCGGTGAGGGCCTCACCGAGGCGGAGATCGTCGAGTGGCGCGTCGCCGTGGGCGACGTGGTTCGGGTCAACGATGTACTTGTCGAGATCGAGACGGCCAAGTCGTTGGTCGAGCTGCCGTCGCCGTACGCGGGCACGGTGACGAGGTTGCTCGTTAACCAGGGCGACGAGGTGGCGGTGGGCACACCCATCGTCGAGATCGACGACGGCGAGGCCGCGGAGGAAGAGCTGCCTACGCTCGTCGGCTACGGAGCCAGCGAAGGCCGAGGCCGGCGACGGCGACGCCGCAAGGACATCAAGGCCGAGCCGTCGCCCGCGATGGCCACGGCCTACGGGCAGCTGGACCACGGCCACAGCATCGAAGATGTGCACCCGGCGATGCCCGTCACCGCGCAGCCAGTCGGCGACCCGCTGCCGGACGCGGGCCAGCCGCCGACGGAGTCGACGCTGGTGCTGGTCGCCGGGGATGAACCTCGCGCCAAGCCGCCGGTGCGCAAGTACGCCCGCGACCTCGGCGTGGATCTCGCTCACGTCGTCGGCACGGGACCCGACGGCACGATCACCCGGCGCGACGTCGAGGCGGCCCACGCGTTCCAGTCGCGGCCCAGGCAGGGGCGCGTGATGGACGAGCCGGGCCCCGAAGCCGCGCCGGGCGGATTCGACCCCTTCGCGGGCCGAGCCACCCGTCGGGTGCCGATCAAGGGGGTGCGCAAGCTGACGGCGGAGAACATGGTCCGCTCGACGAGCACCCATGTGCACGTCACCGAGTGGGTTACGGTCGATGTGACGGCGACGATGGAGCTGGTCGAGCGGCTGAAGTCGCGCCGCGAGTTTGCGGGGCTCAGGGTGTCGCCGCTGTTGATCTACGCCAAGGCGATCTGCCTGGCGCTCGGCCGCAACCCGGAGCTCAACTCCGCGTGGGACGAGGAGAACCAGGAGATCGTCTACTTCCGCGACGTCAACCTGGGCATCGCGGCCGCCACCCCGCGGGGGCTGATGGTGCCCAACGTGAAGGCCGCGAACCGGCTCAACCTCGTGGAGCTGTGCGCGGCGATCACGGGCCTGGTGCAGGTGGCGAAGGAGGGCAAGCTGCAGCCCGCGGATTACGCAGGCGGCACCTTCACGATCACGAACGTGGGCGTGTTCGGGGTGGATGCGGGCACGCCCGTCATCAACAGCGACGAGTCAGCGATCCTGTGCATGGGGGCCATTCAGCGGCGCCCGTGGGTGGTCGGCTCGGGCGCCGAGGAACGGATCGAGCCGCGTTGGGTGACCACGCTGGCGCTCAGCTTTGATCACCGCAACGTGGACGGGGAGCAGGGCTCCAAGTTCCTCGCCGACGTGGCCGCCATCCTCGCCGACCCGACAGAGGCGCTCCTCTACTGAGCGTGGGTGTTGGACGGGGCGTTGCTCGCGCCACGAAGTAGGTTTCCCCAGGAGTCATTGGAATGCGTTGCCGGATGATTCCTCGCTGCCCGTGACACTGGGGATTCCGCAAGATGTTGGGGAGCAGGCCGTCGAATGGTTATGGCGAGACATCTGCCTGGGCAGGGCCGACGTCAAACGTCTCGGGAAAACCGCGGTGGTGATGTCCGAGAAGGGGCAGCCTAGCAGCAGAAAAGCCCGGGAGCCGGCCGCCTACGCACTAGCCTGCCGCCAGCCGTAGACCTTGCGGAAACGTCCCGGGCACGATGCCCCTGCTCTCCGACGTGACCCGGACAGCTGCGGCTGCTCAGGCGGCCACGTGCGAGATGGTGACGACCACCTTGGCCTCCGGCAGCCCCCGGTCCCGGCAGGCGTCGCTTAGCGCGGCGGAGAGCCGACGTGCGACGTCGCCCGCGCGGTGGCCGGCCGCCACCGCACAGGCCACCTCGACAACGCAGGTTTCCTCCGTGACGCTGACCCGGACGTGTTCCGCGCCGGGGCCGACGCCCAGGGCCTTCGCGCCTTCTTTCAGCAGCGCGCGGAACTTGGAGCCCGCCAGATACAGCTGGCGGACCCCAGGAACGTCGCGGGCGGTCGCCTCAAGCTCGGCAACCAAGCTCGCCTGGTCCGTCACCCGGCCACCTCCTCGCGTCGGTCGGTTTGGATGTCGGTAACCACAATATCCACGGCCGACACGCTCAGATCGGTGTGCTCGGCCAGGCTGGCCAGGATTTGGCCGCGCAGCTGGCTGGCCAACTCCGGGATGGGGCGTCCGAAGGGCAGGCAGGTCTCGACGACGACGGTGACCGGTGCGCCGAGGCTCTCCACGTCGCCCATCAGCTTGCATCGGCCGATGACGACGCCGGGCAGGCGCACCTCGATCTGGCGGATCAGCCCGCGCACGGCCCCTTCGGTGATGCTGAGCTCGTGTGGTTCGGGGGTTCGGTAGGGGATGCGACGGCCCGCGCGCGCGTCGAGCGCGATGCCGCTGATGATCCAATTCACCCAGGACTCGTCGGCCTCCCCGCAAGCCTCGTCCTCCTGCACCATCTCCGTCGTCAGCCGACGGAGGCGCTCCAGTGACTCCAGGGCCAGCTGGCATGCGGGGGAGCGCTCGATGGCTTCATTGCGCGGCTGCCGTCCGGAGTCCAGGTACTGCGCCAGGTCTTCCACGGTGTGGCCGTCCAGGTCGTCGGACTCGAAAGTCTGGAGATCTTCCGGCTCCTCGATCATTGCCAACCCTCCATCCGCTTCATGATGCTCCGCCGGGCGCGAGCCAACAACCCTCGAACGGTGGACTCCGGAAGCTCCAGTGTCTCGGCGATCTCCCGATAACTCATGTGCTCGACCTCGCGCAGAACCCAGCAGCTGCGCTGCGCCTCGGGCAGTTGGGCCAGCGCGGCGCGCAGCGCGGACACCGTCGCCTTGGCCTGGGTCAGTTGGGAGGGCGAGTGGTGGTCGGCGGCGGCCACGTCAAGCTGCTCCGCGTCGTCGGTGCGCCGGTGAGCCCGGACGCGATCGATCGCCCGGTGTGTAGTGATCCGCATCAGCCAGGCTTTCACCTTGCGCGGATCCTCAAGCTGGTCCAGTTTCTGCCAGGCGGTGATGAACGCCTCCTGCACGACGTCATCCAGCTCGTCGCTGGAGCCGAGGATTCGTCGCGCGGTGGCCCGCATCATCGGCCCGTACCTGCGGACCAGAACTGCGAAAGCGGACGTGTCGCCGTCGGCCGCCCGACCTGCGATGATCCTGTCGTCTGCTGAGTTGAGGAGGGCATCATACGGGCTGTGGCCACTCGATGCCGAGTGGCCACAGCTGGTTTCCGTGTTGGAGGGTGACAAGTCACGCCTTGTTCTTGCGTCCCACGACGAAGCCGTAGATAGCGAGGACGATCAGGGAGCCGCCGATGGCGAGCAGCCAGCTCCAGATCGAGAAGAACTTGTCGATGCCCTCGCCGAAGATCCTGCTGCCGAGCCAGCCGCCCACCAGGGCGCCGACCACGCCGAGAATGAGGGTGGCGACCCAGCCGCCGCCCTGCTCACCGGGCATAATCGCCTTGGCGATAGCACCGGCGATCAATCCGAGCAGCAAGAAGCTCAAGAGTCCCATGGTTAAACCTTTCTTGTAATGCCGCCGGTGGGCGGCGTTCACTGGTTAGACGGGCCGAGCGCCCGATTCGTCACGGATGAACAGAAAATTTCTGCGCATCACTGCCGAATCGACTCCCGCCAGAGGCTCCCCGCAAGGAGAATCGAACCCGCTTCCCCTCTTAGAGGATGCTAGAAGTAGGCGTTCCGTTGGGGAGGCTCACTGGGCTCGCGCCCCATCGTCGGTGGCCGTGTCGTCGGAGGGCAGGTGCACGTCGTTGACCGTTACGTTCACCTCGGTGACCGTCATACCGACGATGGTCTCGATGGCGTTGATGATCGCCTGACGTACGCCGTCGGCCACCTCTTGCAGTGGGGTGGGGTACTCGGTGACGAGCACCACGTCGACCGAGACCTGTCCATCGTCCGCCTTGACGCTGATGCCTTGCGCCTGGCCGGCCCCGGTAACCGCTTCACGGATCGCGCCGAGTGCGCGAGCCACTCCGCCACCCAGCGCGTGCACCCCGGGGGTTTCGCGGGCGGCGATGCCGGCAACCTTGGCTATCACCGCGTCTTCGATGATGGTCTGGCCCAGCTCCGGGGTTTGGCTGGTGTTCTCTGTGGCAGTCATTGCTTCTCCTGTGCTTTGCTGTACCCGCGTCGTAGGCTCACTGGTTGGACGGCCTTCAGCTCCACTTTGTCACATCGGAGGTTGAGAGGATCCTGACCTGGGTTATCGGTTACCCGTCCGGGCGGAGTGACGGGATGGTCTCCGAGGTTGCGGCGTGGGCTGAGGCTGGGAAAGGAGTGTTGCTCGACCCGGCTCACGCCAGCAGGACGTGGCGCAGACCGTCGGTGAGGGTGGGGCTGGCGAAGCAAAAACCGGAGGAGAGCAGGGCGTCGGCTGTGACCAGCTGATCAGTGTTGATCAACTGGTCGTAACCTTCCTGGCCGAGCAGTAGTTTCGGGCCCAGCGACGGCGTGGGCAGCCAGGTGGGACGGCGCAGGACCCTCCCGAGGACTTCGGCGAACTCCTGCTGGGTTGCTGGGGCTGGGGCCACCGCGTTCAGCGGGCCGCTTGCATCGTCGGTGATGAGTGCGTGGGCGTAGGCGCGCGTCAGATCATCCAACGTTATCCAGCTGAGCCAGGCGTCGCGCGCACCCATCCGCCCGCCCAGCCCCACCAGGAATAGAGGGAGTTGAGGAAGCAGGGCTCCGCCGCCTGCGCTGAGTGCGATACCGGTCCTCAGGAAGACGGTGCGCACCCCGGCCTCGCGCGCCGGTTCCGCGGCTTGCTCCCAGGCAGCAACCACGTCGGCTAGGAAACCGGGGCCGCGTTCTGAGCGTTCGCTGAGTGGCTCTCCCGGGCGGCGAGCCCCGTAGATTCCGATTGCAGAGGCCTGGACGAGGACACCCACCCCGGCTCGGGCACAGGCCTTGGCCAGCAGTCCGGTGGCTTTGACGCGCGAGTTCAAGATCAGCTGCTTGTTCCTCGCTGTGAAGCGGCCTCCTATCGTGTGTCCGGCCAGGTTGACTACCGCGTCAGCCCCGACGAGCGCCTCCTCGGGCAGCTGTCCCGTGGTCGGGCACCAGCGGGCTTCGTCGGAGCGCGCGGCGTCTCGCCGGACCAGGCAGACGACGCGGTGCCCCAGCGAGCGCAGCAGGGCCACTAGCTGTGTGCCCACAAGACCCGAGGCCCCCGCGACCACCACCTTCTTGGGGGGCGCAGGCGCCAGTGCTAGATCTGCGCGGAGTTGCCGGGAGCGGAAATCGAACAGGCGACGCAGCCTCTTTTCAACGAGCCCACGTGGCACCCCTGCGGGGGCTTCCCAGTGGACGATGTCGGTGACTACGGTCGAATCGCCGGGCCCATCCGCGAAGTGGTGTTCGTGGCGCCAGCGGCTGAATGGGCCCGCCAGCTGCTCATCGACGAACAATCGTCCGGGTATCAGTTCGACGTGGCGCGCCAGCCAGTTCCAGCCTGGTTTGCCGGGCAACAGCTGGGCGACGGGACTGGATATCCGCAGCCGCACCTGGGACCCCACGGCGATCGAGTTGGTTGCTTCGCTCAGCACCGTGGCCCAGCCAGGCGGGGTCAGTCGGGTTACCGCGCCAGGCCGGGTATGCCAGGTGAACACCTCGGCTACGGGCTTGGGGTAGGAGCTGGTGTGCTTGAATACGGGCACGTGCTCTCCTAGTTCCAGGGTGGTTGGTCGGATTCTAGCCTTAGAACTCGGTGGCGCTGGGCTGTGAGTTGACTCGGTGGCGCCGGCGAGTCTGTCTCCGTCGGCTGGGCCGGGCCGTCGGAGTCCTGCTCCGCTTCGCCTGACTACGTCGTCTCGTCAAGAGCGAGCGTCTGTTTTCCTTGAGCCGGGCGATGGAGGAAGCTAGCTGCTCCTTTCGCTGAGTGAACGCGCGGGCGGATAGGAGATGGTGGATTCCGGTGACTCGGCAGAAGCCGACCGCGATTCCCGCCATGAGGAGCACCATTGCGGCCTGGATCGGCCAAACTGAGGTCTTGGTGGCGGAGACCAGAACCAGGCTGAACGTCAGTATGACGAGCGCGAAGGAGAGCAACAGTATGTTCACCCGGTCGAGCGTCGCCCGCCCGAACTGAGCCAGAACCAGCCCTATCGTGACGGCTGTGAACGCCCAGGTGACGGCCACCAGTCTGGCTTCATCGAACAGCTGCGCCTGGTTGGCGGCTGCGGTGGCCAGCAGCGCGAGTAGCCCGATCGCCAGCTCCAACGCCAGCAGCCCGAGTAGCCTGCTGAGCCGGGGCCGACGCCCACCTGCTCGGGCGGCCGCGTGAGCGGCGGTGGCTTTGCTGTGCAGGTCAGCCTTTTCGTAGGTTCGCAGAAGGAGGAGGGCCTCGGTGGATGAGCCGATGATGCCGGTGGTTTGTAGCATCACGGAGTAACTGAAGATGATCAGCAGCAGGAGGAATGCGGTGGCCGGGCTAGCCCTGTCGCCTGTGGGGCCGTTGATGGCGAGTTCGAACATGCAGGAAGCGAAGGCCGTCGACGTGTAGAGCGAGCAGAGCGCGTAGACATTGCTCAGGCTGGAGTTGATGTGGAACTTATCGAAGGTGGCGAGAGCCTCGGCCTTGGTGTTTCCCAGCGCGGCTGCCACGAACAGGGTTACTGCCACGCCCAGCAGGGCAAGGTTTGTTCCGGGGTCCGCCAGGGAGCTGACGAGGGACGGGTGGGTGTGGAGGAATAGCTGCTGGAGATGCTCCCGGGTGGCCACGCTTTGCGAATCCAGCCGCGGGTGGGAGAGGAAGACCAGCACGGCGTACATCAAGACGCCGATCGCCGCGCTCATCAGGACGTTGTTCGCCAGCTTCCGCCGGCTCCGCCTGTAATTCCGGTATGGGGTTTCCGGCTCGGTGCCGGTCATGGCCGAGTCGTGGCGCCGGCCGAGTAGCCGCCCGGGCGGCGGTCAAGTTCTGTGGGTTCGGCGAGTGCCCTGCGGCGGGTTGGCCCCATCGGAAACCTCTTCGGTCAGTCGGCGGGCGGCCCTGGAGGAGGCCGCCCGGTGGGTCAGGCCCTCTCCTCGGCCAGGTGATCTTTGTCGTCGGAGAACACGTCGGGGATGCCGTCGAGGTTGGCGTCGATGTGTTCCTTGCGCTCGATGGTGCGGTAGTGACGGTTGCGCGGCGCGAGCAGCGCGCTGCC
Organism: Tessaracoccus sp. OH4464_COT-324; assembly: GCF_003932855.1. Taxonomy (GTDB): domain Bacteria; phylum Actinomycetota; class Actinomycetes; order Propionibacteriales; family Propionibacteriaceae; genus Arachnia. Next base: position 36,329 of record NZ_RQYZ01000022.1, read on the forward strand.
CACGATGGTGGCGACGACGGAGGCGGCCAGCACGCCGACCTTCGCCGGGTCGTGCAGCATGTGGGATCCGGGGAAGCTCAGTTCGCTGATCAGCAGGGACACGGTGAAGCCGATGCCGGCGATCGCGGATACCCCGAGCAGGTCGATCCACTTGATGTCTGGGTCGAGGTTGGCGTGTTTGAGCCGGGTGACCAGCCATGTGGTGCCGGTGATGCCGATCATCTTGCCCGCCACCAGGCCGACGACGATGCCGAGCGCCACCGACGAGGTGAGCGCATCGAACAGCCCACTGGCCCCGCCAACGTTCACGCCTGCGGAGAAGAAAGCGAACGCGGGCACCGCGAAGATCACCGAGATCGGGTTGAAGCGGTGCTCAAACGTCTCGGATAGCGAGTACTTTGGCCCAAACTCTGACTTGGCGCGCACCGGTACGAGGAAGGCAAGTACGACGCCCGCGATCGTCGCATGGATGCCGGAGTTGTAGAACAGGGCCCACACGATGATGCCGATGGGCAGCAGGAGCAGCCAGGCCGCCGTGTAGGACTTCTTGAACCAGTGCTCGAAGCGGTAGGCGAGGATGCCGTAGACGGCCAGCGGGATGATGGCGTAGGCGAGGTAGTGCAGCTGCAGGTTCGTGCTGTAGAACACGGCGATGATGGTGATCGCGATCAGGTCGTCGACGACGGCCAGGGTCAGCAGGAACGTGCGCAGCGCGGCAGGCAGGTGGGTGCCGATGATGGCGAGCACGGCCACGGCGAAGGCGATGTCGGTCGCGGCGGGGATCGCCCAACCGGAGAGCGACCCGTCGGTATTGCCCAGGTTGATCAGCACGAAGATCACCGCAGGTACCGCGACGCCGCCGAAGGCCGCGGCGACGGGCACCAGCGCGCGGCCTGGGTCGCGCAGGTCGCCGACGAGGAACTGTCGCTTCAGTTCAAGGCCCACCATAAAGAAGAACACCGCCAAGAGGCCGTCGGCGGCCCAGTGCCCGATGGAGAGCTTCAGATTCAGCCAGCCGAAGTCGTAGCCAACGTAAGCGTCGCGCAGCGCGAAGTAGGCTTCAGAAGCCCCCGAGTTGGCGACGATGAGCGCCGCGATCGTCGCGAGGATGAGTAGCAGACCGGCCATGGAGCTGGTGGTCAGCGCCTTCTCCACCCGGGTGTACTCGCGGTAGGTGCCGCGCGTCAGGATGAACTCTTCGCGTGTCTTGGGTGCCATGTTGGGGGCCCTCTCCATCGCTTACGAACTAACCGCCGACCAGACTTCCCGGCTCTCCAGCCAGCCATTCTCCCATACCGGCGACGATCACCCGAATCCCGGCCGTGCCCGGAAAAGCAGCTGGGGGCCCGGCCGGGCCCCCAGGAGCGTGTGTTGCGGAGCGGAGATCACTCCGACTCGGTCTTCTTCTCCTTGAGGAGCTTGGCGACACCGACGCCGATCTCCAGTGCCACTCGCAAGAGGACGAACCAGAAGAGCAAGCTGCCGAGCATGTCGAGCAGCTCAATGACGAATCCACCGAAGGAGAACCCGGCGTAGCTGAACCCGTTCAGCACCTTGCTGAAGCTCATCACCTCGACGAGGACGATGCCCACGAGGCCGAGGACGAACAGTATGCCCGCAGAACTCGGCAGCGACAGGGCGGAGAACTTGAAGTCGAACGGGCCGGGGGCCCCCTGGTGCTGCGGCTGCGGCTGCGGCTGCTGGGACCACTGCTGCTGCGGCCACTGTCCGCCCTGCTGCGCCGGCTGGGCAGGCATGCCCTGCTGCTGGGACCACTGCTGCTGCTGCTGCGGCGGCTGCGGCTGCGACGGCTGGCCCTGTTGCCAGGGCTGCTCAGCCGCCTGCTGCTGGCCCCACTCGTTGGCGGAGGGGGCCGCTGCGGGTTGGCCCCACTCGTTGGCGGAGGCGGCGGCTGCGGGTTGGCCCCACTCGTTGGCGGAGGGAGCGGCTGCGGGTTGGCCCCACTCGTTGGCGGAGGGAGC
>NZ_RQYZ01000211.1 GCF_003932855.1 Tessaracoccus sp. OH4464_COT-324
AGAAGAGTCGTATCTATATTTTCGTTGCTACTGCGTATTATGGGTCGGGGGATAGGCATGATCCGGAGCTGATCTTGAGTATCAGTCGCGGGGCGGAGCCACATGAGACCTTTAATCAAGATGTGGCTCGTTTCTCGGATGCGCATTATGTGGGGCGATTGACTTGCGGTCATAACAGTATTAATGGGCAGTTCAGTTGTCTTGCTTATGCGGAGGATGCTTTCATTCAGTTGGAGGCTTATCAGGGTA
>NZ_RQYZ01000212.1 GCF_003932855.1 Tessaracoccus sp. OH4464_COT-324
CCGTAATATCCGAATCATCAACTAAATCATCACTATCCTGGCTGATACCCCAAAACGCGGCCTCCGCCGCCCGCAACCCCTCACCCGCTGCGCGGTCTCCAACACTCATGGCCGAAACCCATACCCTTTCTATCTCGTTCTATCTTGTTTCCTCAAATTTTTCCTGACCGAAAACAAAGCCAGGCACAACCAAAAAACCAAAAACTGTTTAATAGCCGATGAAACTCTTCAACCCGGCCAGCAACACA
>NZ_RQYZ01000213.1 GCF_003932855.1 Tessaracoccus sp. OH4464_COT-324
CAGCCCCGCAGGATCAGTCACACAAACCTTGTACGACTCACCCGCACCCAACACCGGCAGATCCTCAAACAGATACCCACCATCGTCACCAGTCTTCACCGGACCAACAGGATCACCGTCAACATCCCTAACCGGCTGACCATCAGGACCAACCAGCCTCAACTCAACGCCCTTGATCCCCTTCTCACCGTCATCCTGAATCCCGTCACGATCCGCATCCAACCACACGAAATCACCAACCGAAAC
>NZ_RQYZ01000214.1 GCF_003932855.1 Tessaracoccus sp. OH4464_COT-324
TGTCATCGAGGGTGTACTTGCTGCGGGTGACTGATAGCCAGAGCGCCTCAATGTTGTCTGGGCCGTTGTAGTGGACGGAGCCGAGCCAGACGTTGATGGTGGCCCATTTGGGGTCGAAGGTGAGGGTGCCGAGGGTCCCAGGGAAGGCATAGTCGTCGCGGGGCAGGCCGGCGTAAAGCGGCGGAAAGCGATACGGGGGCGGGATAACAGTCCAGTCCTTGCTATCACGCCAATGCG
>NZ_RQYZ01000215.1 GCF_003932855.1 Tessaracoccus sp. OH4464_COT-324
TCATCGCGATGACCAACGAATACCTCGACCACGCCCTCAACCTACGAAACCCATAATGCCCACCACCAAAACCCCACCACTGTGGTGGGCCATCATCGCCGCCCTCACCTTGATACTCGCCATCCTCACCGCGGTGGTGTGGTTGCGCCCCACCCAGCCCAGGGTCACACCCGGGCCGTCCCCCACCTACATCTGGAGCACCACCACCCCAACCCCCATCCAGCTCAAC
>NZ_RQYZ01000216.1 GCF_003932855.1 Tessaracoccus sp. OH4464_COT-324
CCCGCCGCCTGCGGGGCCACCAGACGGGGTGGCCCATCCTCTGGGCGTGGGGGTCAGGCTTCCACCGGGTGGTTCCTGCCCACCGGGTGGGATCCAGCCGCCGGGTGGTTGGGGTGTGGGCCCGCTCGGGGGTGGTGTGGGTTGCCAACCACCACCCGGGGCCGGGTACCCGGGCCGTGGGTACCCGGGAGACGGATAGTCCGGAGCCGGATACCCGGGGGATGGATAC
>NZ_RQYZ01000217.1 GCF_003932855.1 Tessaracoccus sp. OH4464_COT-324
CCGACTCAGCCGAATGTCGGTGGTGATCGTGCGAAGGATTCCTCGACTTCTTGTGAGACGTCTCAGGGTCTGACTAAGGATGGTGAGTCTGATCTGACTTTGGACTTCGGTTTCGTTCGTCCGAGGGTTTCGGTTGGTGATTTCGTGTGGTTGGATGCGGATCGTGACGGGATTCAGGATGACGGTGAGAAGGGGATCAAGGGCGTTGAGTTGAGGC
>NZ_RQYZ01000218.1 GCF_003932855.1 Tessaracoccus sp. OH4464_COT-324
GACCATCCGGACCAGTCAACGTGAGCGTCACACCGGCAATCGGGCGATCAGTGTCGTCCTGCTTACCGTCCTCGTTCACATCCAGCCACACGTAGTCACCAACAGACACACTCGGCCGCACGAAACCAAAGTCCAGCGTCTCATCGCGGTCACCGTTTTGGGTCAGGCCCTCAGACTCGGCAAACCCAGTCGAAGAATCCTTATCCCTG
>NZ_RQYZ01000023.1 GCF_003932855.1 Tessaracoccus sp. OH4464_COT-324
GTGGGAGTCGGCGTCGGCGTGGGAGTCGGCGTCGGCGTGGGAGTCGGCGTCGGCGTGGGAGTCGGCGTCGGCGTAGGTGTCGGCGTCGGCGTAGGAGTCGGCGTCGGCGGTTTCGGCTTCACCGTGGTTGTGTCGGTGGCGACGGTATCGGCAGGGGTGGGATCCGCGCCCTGCGACCCGTCGTCGGACACCTCCGCTTGAACCTCCAGCACACCGCCGGCGTGATCAACAGCCGTAACAGCGCGCACCTGGCGGGACCACGACGCGCTCGGCGCAAGATCGCCAACCTCCCAGGTGAGCGTCTGCCCAACAGCCGTGGCTCCCCCTGCGTCCTTCACGGTCAGGTCTGCGGGCAAGGTCACCTTGACCTTGGCGCCGATACTGGCTGCCCCGCCGGTGTTGCGGGCGGTCACTGTGTAGACCTGCTCCGTGCCGGCCTCCACCTCGGTGAGCCCATCGTCGACGCTCACGCTCAAATCGGGCCGCTCCGCCACCTTAGTGGCGCACTTCGACAGCAAGGCGCTCAACACCGGGGCCGGGTCATTCACGAAATCCTTGATGTTGAAATCAGCACCGCCGGAGTCGACGGCCAGCTTGCGATACCCCTCACCGACAGCACCCGGAGTGGTGATGGTGAACAGCGTCGCGCCCTGGTCCTTGAGAGCGGAGGCCGCGGCCAACGCGTCGTGCTGCGAGGACTGGATCTGCTCGTCTCCCGCCAGCACCACGCACTTACCAGCGCCCGGTCGCCAGCCCGTACGTGGGGTAAGGCTTTCGACGATGGCGTCCGTGCCCGGCTCATGCCCGCCGTCGGTGGTCAACGAGTCGATGCCCGATCTCAGCACCCCCAGGTCGGTGGTCGCGGGCACGTGCAGCACCGGAAGGCCTCCCAGGGCAGAGCCGCCGAACCCCCACAACGCGAAGCTGTAGTCCATGCTGGCGGCGATCTGACTCGCCATGAAGTTCACGTTGTTGCCCACCGCACGCTGGATCGAGTCCATCGAACCGGACTCGTCAATCAGGAAGACGATGTCGCCCGCGGGAAGCGTTTGCCTGGTGATGGTCGCCTTCGCCGTGGCGCCCAGCCACTGCTTGTTCTCGGCAACGCTGACCGTTACCTCACCGAGTACACCGCTGCCTGAATCCGTCGGCACAGGGAACTGCACCACAGCCCGGCCCTGCGCATCTGTGGTGGCCTGCCGAGTCTCCGAGCCTAGCTTGAACTCCGCCAACACGCCGGACTGCAACTTCAGGTCGGAGCCGGTCCAGGCCGTCACCTGCACGTCGGCCTTGTTGCCGCGTACAGTACCGGGCACCACGTGCGCCTCAAGGCGCAGCGGGAGGCGCACCTTGACGGTAGTGGAATCGCTCGTCTGTTTCCCGCCGTCTCGCCGATCGGTAGCAGTCAAAGTCACGACGTAGTCGCCCGGCTTCTGATACACGTGCCGCGTTTCGGTTAGCGAATTGACCCGGGCCTCCTCCCCGTCGCCGAAATCGACCCGATAGGTCAGCCAGGGGTCGATCGGCGTCGACTTGCTGAAATCGAACTGAACCGGCGACCCGACTTTGGCTTCCAAACCCGGCCCCGCATCCACCACCACCGGGCCAACCACAACGGTGGAGGTCTTCACCGTCGTGGCACCGTCCTTGTCGGTGGCCGTGACCGTGAGAGTGTACGTGCCCGCCTGCCAGGTGTGCTTGACGTCCCGGCCGGTCGCCGTGGTGCCGTCACCGAAGTCCCACGCGAGCGTGGGGTTGTCGTTGACCCCGGGATCGCTGACGCTGAGCGTCATCTCCAGCTCGGTCCCCGGCAACGCGCGCGTCGGCATGGTGCCGTGAATGGTCGGCGCGACGTTGTTCACTACCACCGGCACCCGTTCGCCCTTCGTCGCCGCGCCCCTGGAGTCCGTCACCTGCACTTCAAGCCACCCGTTGGCGTCCTGGTCCGGGAACAGCGCCCCCGGCCAGGAATAGGTGGTGGTTTGTCCGGAGCTCGCGGTCCACAGGTAGGACAACGAGTCTCGGTTGGGGTCGCTGATCGAATACGGCGACGAAACAGACTGGCCCTCGTCAATCTCCAGCTTGGGCACGGTCACCGTCACCACCGGCGGATCGTTGACGTCGATGACGTTCAAAGTGATGGTGCCCTCGTCGTGGACGGACGGCTTCGAGCGAAGCGTAGCCCGATAGGTGAACGAATCCTTACCGACGAAGTTGGACTCCGGCGTGTAGACGACCTTCGTGTCCGACAAGTAGGTGCTGCCGTTGCTCACTCCAGTGAGAATCCGGAAGCGGAGCGGCCCCGAGCCCGCAGCAATCGTCGATAGGTCGATCTCAGTGGTCTTCCCTCGCCGAACATCTACGGTGACATCGGGAGCGTTGACGGAGTCGGTCTGGCAGGGGCGGTGGGTGCCCAAGTCGAACTCCCAGCGGGAGACCGCGCCGTCGGCGATGACGTATCCGGGCTCCGCTGTCGCCACGACCACCACCTTGCCCTCCCGAGCATCAGCCGGGGTGGCGGTGTAGGTAAGCCCCTGCACCGTGGGAAGCTGCACCGAACCGTACTGGTCGCACTGGGTGATCTGCGTCACGGTCGGCGCCACTGGGGTGACCGGAGTCTTGGTGGCCGCGACGCGCATCTCAAGGTGGATGGCGAACCGCTCCATCGGCCACGCCTGCTTGCGCAACTCCTTCGCCTGTTCCCGCATCCTCTTGGGCTGCGTACGGTCCAGCTCCCCGGGGTCTGTCCGCTCCTGGCTGATCTGAATCCGCAGATCCTCAATGTCCGCTTCCGTCGCGCCGATCGCTTTGAGCTCGGCAATGTCTTCAGCGCTAAATCCGTGAGCGCGGATATCTGCCACCATCTTGCCGTAATTCGCCCAGCGCTCCTCAATGGTGGGCAGCTTGGCGGGCGACCACTCAGCGAGCCAGCGGCCCAAGTCATCCACGGCGGAATCAGTGAGACCGAACTCGGTTTTCAGCGTGTTCCGCTCCTGTGCGGTAATAACACCCTCCTTGGCACGGCGCTGCCATTGGTCGATGTCTGCGAGCGAGTCGCGGCGAGAGTGCTGCCAAACCCTGTGTTTATCCGCCTCCGCCGCAACTGCCTCAAGCAACTCGGCCTGACGCAGGTTGGCCGCCACCAGCTGACGCTGGTACTTCGCGGCCGCCTCAGTCTGACGTCGAATGCCTGCCGCGTCACCGTCAATCTCTGCGCCCTGAAGCCGCTCTACCGACACCCTGGCCGCCTTGCCGTAAGCCTGCGCCTCGTCGGTGACGCGCAGCAACTCATGCATACTACCGTTCGACGGCAGATCGCGCGGGAAGAAGAACTCGGGTTCAACGACCGTGCCGTAGTTCGAATCCGGCGGATCGGCAACGATGTCGGAATACATCAGCGCCGCCCGACAGTTGATGTTGGCCAGCAATTTTGCACTGGTCCAAGCCGATTTCTCAGCCCACCAGCCCAAGCTGACCCAATCCAGCACCGATTCTTCTGTGAGGAATCCGCCCCAGGCGGAATCCGTCTGGTCGCGCATCGCCTGGTAGACCCCGCCCAGCCCGGTACGCGTGTAACCCACACTGACCGCGTTGAGAATGGGCTTCATCATGTCTTCGAGGTTGGACTTGGTCTGCATCAGGGCACTGAGTTCTTCCCTGCTGAGCGCGTACCCCATCGCGATCTGATTCTCTACGGAAGCCAACTTCTCGCCTAGATCCTTGACCTTCTTCAGATCCTTGATCGCCGACCAGTAGTCGTACCCGATGGTGGCCGCACCCACGCCTACGCAAAGCCCGCCGTGCCCGGGCGCCGACGCGGCGGCGGATGCTTTCCAGTCGGCCATCATCTGCAACGCCGCGCCCGGGCTGCACTTGTCCCCGCAGTCCAGGACCTCGAAAACGAACTCGTCCGACTTCCTTCCCCGGTCAACGGCGATCATCTTCCACCGCCCCACCTTCAACGGCGGAGCCTCGATCGGCTGCTCCAGGAAAGTGCCCACCGTCAGGATCTGGTTCGGGGAGCCCCACGCCGGCGAGTCGCAGTTCGTGGCGTTGCTGTTCTCCTCGACGATGCAGATCTCGCCACCGGACAAGTCAGAAGTGCCGGTGACGGTGAGCAGCTCGTCGGCGCGGATGGTGTCCTGATCCAAGCCGATGCGGAGATTGTGCAACGCGGCCTCAGCCCGACTGGGACTCAGAACCGTCCCGGACAGCAACAGGGCGAACGCAATGACCAGGGCAGGGAGTCGTCGAAAATACATGGAACCTCACAGACACAGTGACGGATGGCGACAGCATAACCGCACGACACAGCGCACGCCGGGTTTTCGATCAATCTCCGGAAACTGGACCCAGTCCAGCCTCTCTAGCAGTGCGTCCGTTTTGGTTGGCTGGGTGTAGCGGCGCTGGAGGTATGGGCGGAGGTCCTTCACAAGAACTACCGGAAAATCGTCATCGCGCGAGGCATCCACGTTGCTTGTTCAGCGAGCATCACCTGCTGCTCTTGACGGGAACGGCGAGCGTGGACTACAAGCCAGGGGCTGACGGTGCCGTCGTCGGATTGGCGAAGCTGGCGCAGCCGGTCAGGGTGTTCGCTCGCCACGCCCAGGTTCAGGAACGGCTGACAGCACAGGAGACCCACGCGTTCGCCGCCTCGCTCAGGGACAACGTGGCCCTGCGTCGCCCCGCCGCCGACGCCGAGTTGCTGCGCGCCCTGGCCCGGGTGGGGGCCGACTGGGCCACCGACCTGGACGCCCTGGTGGGAGGCGACACGACGCAACTCACCACCGCCCAGAAGCAGGAACTCTCGCTCGCCAGGGCCCTCGTCGCGAACCCCGATGTGGTGATCTTCGATGAGTCCTTCTCCGCACTCGATTCGCTCGGTAAGGGGAACCTTGAGGCCGGGGTCTTCGACCTCATGCCCGACAGCACCGTGCTGGTGATCGCACACCAACTCGGCATGGTCTCTGCGGACACCCGGGTCATCGTGATGGACGACGGCCGCATCGTGGAGGACGGCTCCCACGAACATCTCCTCGCCGCAGCGGGCCCCTACGCGCGCCTGTGGCGGTCGTGGCGAGCACAGCCCGCCCCGGGGTGACGGCTGTGGCTGCGCAGCTAGCTGTCTGGGGCCCGTTTCTGGCACGCTGTGGACGCGCCGATACAACCCGCGAAACCGTTGACGTCGAGGGAGCCTTCGAGCTCACCGAGCCCGCCGACGGCTTTGCTCGGGCTGGCGCGCACCAGCAACCCACCAGATCAAGCCGAGCACCGCGGCCGCCACCCCGCCCCACAGCGGCCACCACAGGAAGTCCACCACGGTGGCCTGGAGTTCGCGCTCGGCCGCGGACACGAACGTCCCCGTCAGTCCGAGGCCGACGGCTGGAGCAAGAGTGGGCACAGCCGAGGTCAGCGCGCGGATGATGAGTGCGCCCGCCGACGCGGCCAGCCCGACGAGCAGCAGCACTCTGCCGCGCCGCCCCCGGGGCGCGACGATCAAGGCCAGCGTGAGCAGGCCAAACGCGGCGAAGAGCGCCACCTGGCCCAACTCGGACGCCCGGATTGCCGGAGCCAGCAACCTCGTCGTGCTTTCCGACAGCTGCGAGCCCGCGACGGCGATGGTCTCCGGCAGTTCGACCCGGTCGAGGGCGCGGGCCACAACCGGGTCGCCGTCGGCCTTCAACCGCTCGACGGCCACCCGAACGAGCGGCCCCAGGTTCAGCGTGACCTCTGGTCGCGGATCGCCGCCGTGCCAGGCGGCCAGGTCGGCAACGACCCTCGTGCGCGTGTCCGCCAGCACCGCCCGCCAGGCCCCGTCGAAGGTTTGATTGGCGAGGGCCCGGTCGACCGCTTGGGACAACACCTCCTCCACCTTTCGCCGCAGCTCCGGCAGCGGGAGGCCCTCCGCGGGGGCGATCTCCCCGATTTGTTCCAAAACCTCAGTCGAAAGCGCCCGCTGCACCTCAGGATCGCGGGCGACTGCGACGGCGATCCGCTCGGCGGGCTCCGGCTCGAAAGCCAAGTGGTTCACCCAATAACCGGCCAGCCCCAGGAAGCCCAGAACAACGGCCGCGGTTCCCAACAACGCGGCTAAAGTATTGCGGACCAACTCGAACCCCCTACCTACCAGAGACGTCTTCGAGGCTACCGGCCCGCCACGGGAGAAACCAGCAAGCGCCCCTCCGGGGGAACGACCAATGGCCGACGACCGGTTCAGCTATTCCGAGATGATCGCCACGACGAGCGTCGGCTCCCCCGCGGCGAGGTAGGCCGACACCTTCGCGAAACGCTTCCTCATCTCCTCGCTCGGGGCGAAGAAACTGTTGAGTGCCTCGCCCGACAGGTACTTGCCCTTCGGTATGAGATCGCCCAGCGAGTCGGAGAAACTCGACGGCAGTTCGGCGTCCTCACTCGACTTCGCGCGCGCTTCGTCGTACAGCGCCTGGGGCAGCTCGACGACGGCGTGTAGCCAGTACGTCGACGGGCCCGGAACCCGCGAGTCACCCAGCGTCCCCGATCTCCACTTGGCCGAGCGGGCGTCTGCCAATGCGGGGATTCGTTTGGTGATCGGCTCCAGATCCGTGCGGAGTTCGCCACCATTCTGACCGCCGATCGTCGGGTCTCCGCCCGAGCCGGACCCCCCACCAGACAGGGGAGAGCAGCCCACCAGGACGAGCGACGCCGCAGCCAGCAGCGCGCGTCGGTTCCAGCCTTTTTCATAAACTAGAAAGTCTGCCATTAATGACCCACCATGCTAAGGACCAGAATAGGCCTATCGCTTGCTATGAACGCGCTTGCCCACCACTGCTTGCCGCTAAACAAGTCATTGAGCCTACTCGAAGACAGGAAAGTCGCTTGGGGTACGCATTCGGCCACCAGAGGATGCAGGCCCTCAGGAAATACAACTTCATTGGCGAGAGAACGCGCCCTCAGCGCAGAGCTCTCTTTCAGCTCAACTAGCGCGTCAATCCAGTAGCTACTTGGTCCAGGAAAATCAGGGTTTCCAAGCAAACCGCTCGCCCACTTGACAGACTCAGCATCTTCCAAGGCTGGTATACGACTTATTAGGGGGAGCAGATCCGTCTTAAGCTTCTCGCCACCATTTTTACTAGGGAAAGGTATCATAAAACTAAGACTCCTCTCAAGTACAACTGACGATCATTCCATCCATGGGCCAAGAATGGCCCAAAGACCAGTGCTAACGCACTGATTCACCTTGGGTCATCTACCCGAGCCAGACCTTGGCTCTGGGGCAAAATCGTAACTAGGGGGAGGAGACCCGACAGGCCAGGTGATTACACGTTTAACCTCGCCATGAGAATTGAAGGATTTTGCCCAGCCGATCTCCTGGAACCGCCCGTTAGCGCTATCGGGAGCATCGGAGGCGATGTCCTTTTGTCCACGGTTGAAATTATAACGATCCTCCGCATGGACAGTAATAGTCATGGTGACCATTCCATCTTTAACCTCGACATCAGCAGAACTCCACTGCTGGTAGCCGCCAATCGTTTTCTGCCAGCCCTCTGTTTTGGGGTAGTTGGGAGCCTCATGACTGGGGCCAGTGATCTGAAAAGATCCACCGCCCCGAGCGGCCATCTTATCAGCTGCTTGTGCAGTTCGAGCTATCTCAGACTCGATATTCTTCTTTATAGCCTCATCCTCTCGGGCTCCCGCCTCATAGTCAAAGATCTTATCTTCTCCAGTGTTCCCCCTAAAGTGTTCGTAAAATTCGCAAGCGCGAGCCAAGTCTGGTCGAAGCAAGCGGGCACCCAGAACCTTTGTCCCCCATTTGTGCCACTCAAGGTGATCGGAAGCTGTGGGCTCCTCAGAATCCCACTCAAAGTCCTCATCCCACTGAATCTCTGGCTTCTTGGGAGGACCGAACTTGTACCCATCCGGGCCTTCTTCTCCTTCAAGACCAGCATCAGCTGGAAATGCGAAATGCACCTTGGAGAGAGCATCAGATACCCTAAATCCTCCAAAGAAATCAATGACTAGCATATCATGCCTAGCCTTTTTCACCAGGTTAGCTATGAGAAGTTGCTTGACCAATGGACTGAATCCTGCGGGAGCAGCCATGATTTTATACAGGGCGGCTTCAGCGCTCATCGCCACCCTTAGCATCCCGTTCCTAGTCTCAGCTACTATGCCGCTAGCTTCGTTCATAGCCGAAGAAGTCGCAGCAAGTTCTGATGAGAAAATAGCCAAGCTTCTAGGCGACCCTTCCCCTCCATTGAAGTAGGATAGAAACGATTCGAGAGCCGGGCCTTCATTCCGCGAAGCGAGAAAGACCCCCGTCTCATTTGCACGGTCGGCGGATTCAGCCAAGTAGCTGGCGGCTGACGAAAAAGAGTAAGCGCTTCCCGCCAAACTTTCTGCAGAGCTCGGGAGAGTCACATTAGCCATAGACAGAATAATACTCATAGCTATCCTCCAAGAAGAGAGTTAAGAAGTCGAGCGATCTTTTCACAGGCATCTTCAGCCAAACGGTATGAACTCGCAGTCTGCCCCATCTTCTCAGACTCCTTGCTTAGCTTGACAGCATGCAAAGCGAGGCATTGAGATGCATTACTTTGAACTACTTTTGCGGACACGGCTGCCATTCTATCCGTCGCTGATCCACTGTCATGTACATCACATTTAAAGTTACTACCTACCTCGCTCAATTGACCGCTGATAATCTGCAATTTCTCAGCGCCAGCATCCCACGAAGAGGGAACGAATTTCACCATAGGGAATACCTAAACTTTCTAACTATACTATTTAATCTTAATCTGAAGTCTCGAAAAGGAGACAAGCAAGCTTCGACCGCCCTATGCATGAGAACCGAGGCAGCTCAAACCTAAGCTTTCCCGGCGCCCACTCCGACGCCATAGCAGTTCAGCTTTTACCCCCTTCCTTCAACTCGACAAGCAGAGCATCCATTAGGCCCCCAACTTCCGCCCGGGTAGGGACTCTATTCAGTTCATCCGGGAGGACGGGGATAGTTTCAAGAAAAAGATTCAATGCTCGCGCAATGAGACGCTCAAGTTCCCCCTTGCCTAGACGAAAAAACCCATCCTCTATCTCTATAGCAGTAAGGACGTTCGAGTCAGCGTAGATAGTAACAATACCGCACGTCAGAGTCTGCGGTTCAGTCGGCTGAACCTTGACATGCTCTTCAGCCTCATCCACCGACTTCTTAACCTCAGCATTTACTGCCGAAAAAGATCCTCCTTCCTCTAGCTCGGCTAGGAGATTCTTTAAATCTTCTCGGAGATCACTCGCGACCGTCTCCGCAAAGAATAATTCTTGATACGAGTCCAAGGATCGGTAGAAAGCTTCCACCACGGATGAACTCAGAGAAGCGGAGCCCTCGACAGAGTCGCTCGAACCGCGCAGGATCACAGAGAGAACCCTGCTTCCGTCAAAAGAGACGCCTACTCTGCCTGAGCTGTCCCAAGCTTCCACGAGTGGGGGCGAGCATCTGCGCATCGTGTCCCCTCCTTTCGTGACTGATCCTAGCAGCCAATACGTGCAACACAGGACTTTTCGTCACAAGCCTCACTGTTCCCAGCAAAGCAGCAAGTCCCCAACCAGCCCGGCAGCCTCCTCTACTCGGCGCGGGCCAGGTTGGTGACCAGGCCGAGCAGCACCAGCCCGGCGGCCGGGAAGAACACTGCCCACGGAGCCTGCTCCATGTGGCTGACGGAGTCAACCAACAGCTTCCCCCACTCCGGGGAATCGTGGCCCGCGCCGAGACCCAGGAAACCGAGCCCGGTCAACGCCAACGCCAGATGCGGCAGCCGCACCAGCGCATGGCCGAAAACCGGCCGGAACACGCTCGGCAGAATGTGCCGGCGCGTGATCCACCAGCGCGACGCCCCCGAGGTGATCGCCGCCTGGTGAAAGCCCGCCGCCCGTGCCTCTGCCGCGAGGGTGCGCGCGTGCACGGCCAGCGGAATCCAGCCGACGAGGCAGATCGCCAGCCAGGCGCTCGACATTCCCGGCCCGAGAACCGCGGCCAGCACCACGCCGAGAAACACCGACGGCACCGCGTTGAGGATGTCGGCGATCCCGGCGGAGCCCCTGCGCGACGCGAGACCGACGAGCAGACCGATCGCCAGGCAGATGGCGGTGAGCGCCACGGCGGACCCGATGGTCAGCCACGCGCCCTGCCCCACCCGCGACCACACGTCGCGCCCCACATGATCGGTGCCGAGCGGGTGCGCCCAGGAGGGACCCTGGTGCCGCGACAGCGGATCGACCGCGTTGCCACGCAGCCAGCCGCCGACGACAAGCAGCGCGAGCAGCGCGACGCTGAGCCACCACCCCCAGCCCCGCCGCACGGTGCTGATGTGGCGCACCATCGTCGCCCCCTGGCCTGCGCCCAACGCCGGGGCCATCAGCCAGTGGTGGAGCAGGTTGCCGACGGCCCCCACTGCCGCGCCCAGCACCACCAGCACGGCCATCGCCGCCTGCACGACGGGCACGTCCTGCGCCAGGGCGGCGTTCAGTGCGGTGCGGCCCAGGCCCGGGATCGCGAACGTGTCCTCCACCACCACGGAGGCCCCGACGATGCCCGCCAGCAGCAGGAGCACCTGCGGTAGCACGACGGCGAGCGCACGTCGCGCCACCTCCGCCGAGATCCGCATCGGGCGGGCGCCGTTGGCGCGCCAAGTGCGCACCCAGTCCTCCCCCGCGACGGCCGCCACTGCGGTCATCAGCACCCTGAGCAGCACCCCAACGGAGGCTACGGCGATGGCCGCCACCGGCAGCACGGCGTGCTGGCTGCTGCGCCAACCCGTGGCCGGAAACCACTGAAGCCGGACGGCGAACACGTAGGCCAGGAGAACGGCCAGCACGAACTCGGGCAGCGCGGCGAGCGTCGCGGATACCGCCCGCAGCACCCGCGACGTGCCCGGCCGTCCGCGCCCAACGCCGGCGATCATCGGTGCCACGAGGAGGAAGCCGAGGGCCAGCGTGGTGGCCGCCGCCATCCCGGACAGGTTGAGGGAAACCAGCAGCGCCGAGCCGACCTTCTCCCCCACCGGTCCTCCGCTGACCCACGACACCCCGAAGTCTCCCTGGCAGGCCTTCACGAGCCAATGCCAGGTGCCGATGACGGGATTCTCCGGCAGGTCCAGGCTTTCCCGGATCGCTGCCAGCGCAGCCGGGTCCGCGTCCCGCTCCCGCTGCCGGGCGCGCAACACCGTGCGCGCCGGGTCGCTGCCGGTGAACCACGGCAGCGCCCCCGCGAAGAGCGCGGCGGTGAGGAATGCCCCAGCCAACAGCAGGGCGGAACGCAGACTCGATCTGTTCACGGGTCAGTTCACTTTTTCTTGACAGTATTCTCGGTGATCATCTTCCATTCCAGCGGGTCCTGCGCCAGGCCGGAGAGTTCGTTAACGCGCGCGATGCGCACGTGCTCGTGCACCACCGGGATGTAGGCGCCGCCGCCGAGGATCAGCGCCTCCGCTTGCACGGCGGCCGCCCGGCGCGCGGCCATGTCGGACTCGGTGGAGACATCTTCGACGATCTTGTCCACCGCCGGGTCGCACAGGAACGAGAGGTTGTATCCGCCCTCGCAGGTGAAGTCGAGCTGAATGATGCTCAGCGGATCGTTGGCCTTGGACATGTACATGCGTGACAGCAGCACCATGTCGAACTTGCCGGCCATGATGTCCCCCTCCATAACCGAGTATTCCTTCACCACGGGGGTGTCGACGGTGAACCCGGCCTTGCGCAGCTGATCCGCGATGACGGTGACGGTCTCGGGCAGCTCCGGGCGGTCGGAGTAGGTGGCGATGGTGATCTTGGCGCCTGCGGGGTCCTTCGCTTCTGCGTAGGTGGGCGCTGAGCGGTTCTTGCTCCACTCCAGGTCGCCGCGGAAGATGCCCTGGGCAGGGTCGGCGTGCGACGCGAAAATGGTCTTCGCGATCACATCGCCGTCGATCGCCTTGGCGGCGGCGACGCGCAGCCCGGCGTCGGCAAACGGCCCGGATTTGGTGTTCAGATAGAGGCCCGACGTGCGCGGAATCAGCCGCGATTCGACGGTGAAGCCGTTCATGTTGGGCAGCTGCGCGATCGGTACGTTCTGGAAGACGTCCAGTTCGCCGGCGCGCATCGCGTTCACCCGGGCTTCGGCCTTCGGGATGAACTGGACGTCGAGCCCGGAGGATTTCGGCGCGCCCCGCCAGTAGTCAGCGTTGGCTTCGAGGGTGGCGTGGGTGGTGCCGTCGAGCTTGGTCAGCTTGAACGGTCCGGTACCTGCCTCGATGGGGTTGGGTTTGTTCTTGTCCGCCTGGTAAGCCTTGGGCGCGAGGATCACCATGTCGGGGTTCGCGAAGCGCATGATGAGGATCGGATCCGGTTTCGCGGATTTCACCAGCACGACGTCCTCGCCCTCGGCGGTGATGCTCAGTTCGCGCCCGGAGACGGTGCTGGGGGCTGGGTTGGCGGTGAGGGCAGCGTTCAGGCTGGCCGCGACGGTGGTGGCGTTCACCGGGGTGCCGTCGTGGAATTTGGTGTCGGATCGGAGCGTGAACTTAGCCGTCATCTCGTCGACCATCTCAAACTTTCGGGCCAGCTCAGGCTGCACCCAGCCCTGGGGATCGATGTGGATGAGCGCCTCCGAGACCCCGAGCCGCATGAGGCTGGAGGCGTCGTCGGTGTACGGGGACAGGTCGGCGACGGGCGCGAAGTTGAGCGCCACCCGCAGCCGGGTGCTGTCGGCCGCAGGTGCGGAGGACTCCCCGCTCGCCGAGGCGGATGAGTTGCTGTCCTGGTCGCCCGTCACCACACAGCCTGTGGCCAGGGTGAGCACGGCGGTTCCTGCGGCCAGGAGGCCGAGGAGTCTGCGTCGTTTCATCGTTTTCCTTTCGTTGGAGTCGGTTCGGAGCGTCGTCGACAGAATGCGACAACGCCGAGTGTGGAGGCGGCAGACACCGCTGCCAGAGCAAGCCAGGGAACGGGCGCCAGGCCCGACGGTTCAGCAGACAGCGGCAGGATGAATCCGATGGCGGTGCTGCCGACGAGCACTGCGGCCCCGCCGATGGAGGCGAGCATTCCCAAGTACGTGCCCATCCGTTGCCCACCCGCGAGGTCAGCCACGGCGGCTCGCGCCGCAGGCAGCACGAGTATCTGGCCAAGATGAAGCCCGACGACGAAGAGCGCTGAGGGCAGGTAGGAAAGCACCCCGGGCAGGGGTGTGAAGGGCGCGAAGCCGGCGACCCCAAGGAACCCCAGGGTGATCAGCGCGTAGCCCCAGCCCAGTACCCGGGAGATCCGCCAGCGCGCGACGGCGCGCGAGATGGGCAATTGCAGCACGAGAACGACAATGGCCGCCAGCGCGAACAACCAGGTGATATTGGCGCTGGGGGCGCCGATGCGTTCCAGCTCCACCGGGATGGCGAGGTAGAGCTGGTTGTAACTCAACAGGTAGGTGCAGTGGATGAGAGCAAACAGCAGAAAGTGTCGGTTGGCGAGCACGTCCCGCAGGGAGGAGCCCACCCGGCTGGGGGCGCTGGCTCGGGCCTCAGCCGGCAGCCAGCGGAGCTGGGCCAGCAGGATCACACCAAACACCCCGGCGGCGACGAAGCAGGTCGCTTCGAAGGGCACGACGAGCAAAATCCCGCCCAGCAGAGGACCGACGATAGTGCCCATTTTGGCGGCCATCACCTCCAGCCCAATGACTTCAGTTCGTCGCGGGCCTCCCTTGGCCTCCAGTTCGCCAGCCCACACGGTCAGGGCGGATTCCACCGCCGGAGAGAAGAGGGCAGCCGCAAAACCGATGAGTGCCACGCCCAGCGTGACAGACCAAGGGTCACGCGCCAAACCAAGACCGACGAAACCCGCGATGCGCACGGCCACTCCGATGAGGATGATCTGCTTGACGCCGAAGCGGTCGGCCAGCGCCCCGCCCAAAAAGAACAACCCCTGCTGGCAGAAGGTGCGCAGGCCCAAGATCAGCCCAACAGCCCAGCCGGCCAAGGCCAGGTCCTGAGCGAGGTGGGCAGCGAGGAACGGCACCACCAGGTAGAAGCCGACGTTAAACGCGAACTGGGTGACGACCAGTAGACGCAAGGCTGCCGGCAGTCGCCTCAGCAGGGCAATGGGGTTACCTCTCCCGGGTCGTTTCAGCATGTCACGCCCCCGGTTGGGCGGGGACCGCGCCCACCAGTGCCCGCGTCTCGGCTGCTTGCGGCGACTCGAAGAGCGCGGGAATCGGGCCGGACTCGACGACCCGCCCCTGGCTCATCACCAGCACCGAGTCGCAGAGATAACACACGGCCCCCAGGTCGTGGGAGATGAAGATGAGCCCCACCTGCTCGGCCTCGCAAATGTCCCGCAGGGTGGTCATCACCTGGAGCCGAACCAACGCATCCAGGGCGCTCACCGCCTCGTCGGCGACGATGACGGCGGGCGACGGCGCGAGGGCCCGGGCGATCGCGACGCGCTGCCGCTGCCCGCCGGAGAGTTCTCCCGGGCGCCGGTCGGCGAGCGACCGGTCGAGCCCCACCGCGTCGAGGCATTCGAGCACCCGCGACGTGTGGTCGCCTCCGATGCCGAGGCAGTGCAGCGGTTCCCGGACGCAGTCGCGGATGCGCAGGTGTGGGTTGAGCGAGCTGGACGGGTCCTGCGGCACGAACTGCACCTGTCGCCTAAACCAGGTGAGGTCCGCGCCCACCTGAACCGGGCGGCCGTCGAAGGAAACCTGCCCGGTGTCCGGGGTCTCCAGCCCGAGAAGGAGCCTCATCAGGGTGGATTTCCCGGAGCCGGATTCGCCGACGATGCCGAGGCGCTGCCCGGCGCGCAGGCGCAGGCTGATGCCGTCCACGGCGCGCACGTCGGGCGTTTTTCGCAGGGCCGCGAGCAGGCCGGGAACGCGGTAGGTGCGGCTGACGTCGCTCGCCGACAGCAGTGCGGTCATGTCAGCCCTTTCGTGAGGCGTTGCAGGGAGGCGCAGGCCGCGGGCAGCGCGGTCGCCGAACTGGCTCGGAGGAGATCGCAGACGTACTCGTGCGGCGGGTCGTCGACGATGGCTGTGGTTGGGCCGTCGGCCACTTTGACGCCGCGGCGAAGCACGACGAGGCGGCTACACAGCAGCGCGGCCACCGCTATGTCGTGGGTGATGAACATCAAGGCGGTAGCTGCGCTGAGCCCGGCGAGGACTTCCAACACCCCGGCCTGGACGGTGGTGTCGAGCGCGGAGGTGGGCTCGTCGGCGATGAGCAGGGCCGGGTTCGCGGCCAGGGCCAGCGCGATCCCGACGCGCTGGCGTTGGCCGCCGGAAAGCGCGCCCGGGTAGCGTCGGGCGGTGCTCTTCGGGTCCGGGAGCTGCACCTTGCCCAGCAGTTCCACCGCCTGTCGTCGCGCCTCGGGCGCAGATATTCCTTTGGCACGTAGCGGCTCGGCCACCTGATCGCCGACGGTGACCAGCGGGTTCAGCGCGGTCCTGGGGTCTTGGGCCACCAGACCGACGGCTTGGCCGCGCAGCCGGCGCAGCCGCTTTTCGGGTAGCCCGACGATCTCGACGCCCTGGAGCTGGACGGAGCCGGTGACGGTGGCGGTGACGGGGAGGAGCCCGAGCAGCGCGGAGGCGGTCATGGATTTCCCGGACCCGGACTCACCGATGATCCCCACGCGCTCGCCGGGGTTGATGGTGAGGCACAACGAATCGAGCGCGGTCACGTCGCCGAACCGCACGGTCAGGTCACACACCTGGGCCACTGGGGTGGTCAATGCTCTCCTTCCGGACCATTGCGCGAGGTCCACGAATGACTGCCGGCCAGGTGTTCGGACTCGCGGCCAATGCTGGCCGCCCACCGTTGCGCGTCAGTCCCGGATTCTGACCGGGTTTCCCTGGGCCCTCGAAAGTGCCGCCGACATGATGAGTACGAGTCAAACCCTATGCAAACCCGTCCGAGACACGCAAGGTCTCGCCCGGGGAAGTCCCTTCGGGCTGGGCGCATTAGTAGTAGTACGGGAATCGTGACCAGTCCGGGTCGCGTTTTTCGAGGAAGGAATCGCGCCCTTCGATGGCCTCGTCGGTCATGTAGGCCAGGCGCGTCGTCTCGCCCGCGAACACCTGCTGGCCGATCAGCCCGTCGTCGATGGCGTTGAAGGCGAACTTGAGCATCCGCTGCGCCGTCGGAGACTTGCCGCAGACCTTGCGCGCCCACTCCAGGCCCTCGACCTCCAGCTGGTCGTGCGGCACCACCTTGTTGACCATCCCCATGCGGTGGGCGTCCTCGGCCGAGTACTCGTCGCCCAGGAAGAAGATCTCGCGCGCGAACTTCTGCCCCACCTGGCGCGCCAGGTATGCGGAGCCGAAGCCAGCGTCGAAGGAGCCGACGTCGGCGTCGGTCTGCTTGAAACGCGCGTGCTCGCGGCTGGCCAGCGTGAGGTCCGCGACGACGTGCAGCGAGTGTCCGCCACCCGCCGCCCAGCCGCCCACCAGCGCGATCACCACTTTCGGCATGAACCGAATCAGCCGCTGCACCTCCAGGATGTGCAGGCGCCCGAGCTTCGCCGGGTCGACATCGGCAGCGGTGTCACCGTCGGCGTACTGGTACCCGGCCTTGCCCCGAATCCGTTGGTCGCCGCCCGAGCAGAAAGCCCACCCGCCGTCGCGGGGGCTGGGGCCGTTGCCGGTCAGGAGCACGCACCCCACGTCGGACGACTGCCGTGCGTGATCGAGCGCCCGGTACAGCTCGTCGACGGTGTGTGGGCGGAAGGCGTTGCGCACTTCCGGGCGGTCGAACGCGATCCGCACCGCCGGCACTTTCTTGGCACGGTGGTAGGTGATGTCGGTGAAGTCGAAGCCGGCTACCGGCTCCCAAAGCTCGGGCTTGAACGGGTTCATGCCCTCAGCCTAGTGGCGCGCTCGGGGTAGTTGGTGATCAGCGCGTCCACGCCGAGCGCCCGCACTGCGGCCAGGTGCTCGGGCTCGTTCACGGTCCAGACGTTGACCTTGAGACCGGACTCGTGGGCCCGCTCGACGTAGTGCGGCTGCTGCAGCAGATGGAGCCCCGGATGCAGGGCGCCCGCGCCGAGCTGCGTCGCGTACCGCCACGGCTCGACGATGCCGTCGGCGAACAGCAACGCCACGGCCTCACGCGGCACCCGCCCAATCAGCTCAAGCAGGGTGTAGTGGTCGAACGACGAGTACAGCACCTGCTCTGCCATCCCCAGCTCCTCGACGAGCAGCCTCGCCTGCTCCGCGATCCCCGGGTAGCGTTCGATGGAGGTCTTGAACTCGATGTTCACCGTCGCCGGCGTGCCCCGATACAGTTCCAGCACCTCGGCGAGCAGAGGCAGTTGGGTGCCTTCGAAGCCGGGCATGTTGTTGTGGAAGGAGTGGCGCCTCAGCTGTTCCAGGGTGAGGCCGACGACGGGCCCCGTCCCGGTGGAAGTGCGGTCGATGGTTTCGTCGTGAATCACCACGAGGTGCCCGTCGGCGGTGCGTTGCACGTCGAACTCGACGCCGTCCGCCCCCAACTGGATGGCTCGCCCGAAAGCGGGCAAGGTGTTCTCAGGCGCGGTGCCGCTCGCGCCGCGGTGGGCCCAGATTCTCGTCACGGACGCTAGTCTTGCAGAGAAAACACAAGGCCCCGTTTCCGGGGCCTTCCGCGCGCTCGGGAGGACTCGAACCCCCAACCTTCTGATCCGTAGTCAGATGCTCTATCCATTGAGCCACGAGCGCTGGTGCGTTAGAAAACTATACCCGGCTTCCCTGGGATCGCCAAATCGCGGTGGAGCCGTGTCCGCCAATCCTGATTGGGTCGGCCCGACCATCCCTGCTGGGTTCGGCGGAGCTGGGCCCGGGTGGCCCGACCAGTGGTTCGTCCCCGGTAGAGTCTGGCCGAGAGACTGGATGAGGCACAGGGGTATCATGCGATCGTTCGTGGCAATCGACTTCGAGACGGCAAATGAGCAACGCCGCTCCGCCTGCGCTGTCGGCCTTGTTCGCTTCGATTCCGACGGCGCAGTAGTTGACACCTACTACAGTCTCATCCGCCCACATCCCGAGGTCGATTACTTCAACCCGGTAAACACCTGGGTGCACGGCTTGACGGAGAGGGACGTGGAGGATGCCCCGGCTTGGGATCAGATCGCCGGGCGGGTCCACGACTTTGTTGGAGCAGACCCGATTGTGGCGCACAACATGGCATTCGACGGCTACGTGCTGTCCGATCTGGCAAACCTGTACAACACCAGGCCGATCGACAACCGAAGATTCTGCACTCTGCGGCTGGCCCGCAGCATTCTCGCCACCGAGCTGGAGCGCAAGAAGCTCAGCCACGTCTATGACTACTATTTCCCAGGCGAGACGTTTGAGCATCACAATGCCACCGCGGACGCTGAGGCCTGCGGGCGCATATTCGCGCGGATGCAGCGGGATCATTCCTACGAAAAACTTGAGGAGATTTGTCCTGCGACGCCCGCTTCACGGGCGACGCGGAGGTAACGCCGTCACAGACCATGCGACGGCGGGGCCCATCGCTCGTTATGGCAGCGGCAAAGAGGCGCTCAAAGGCGAGATCGTCGTCGCCACCGGCACGCTGCTCCACGGCCAACGTGCCGCGGTCCACGAGTTGATCATCGCGACGGGTGGTCCCCCGGGCAAGTCACTGACGAGGAAGACCACCATGCTGGTGGTAGGCATCCCAAGCTCGGGCACGCGGCTCGAAGGGTCAACCGAGTCGCGAAAGATGCTCAAGGCAACCCAACTCAGGGAGGCGGGAACGCAGATCGAGGTCGTCACTGAGGATGAGTTCTTTCAACGCCTCGAAAGCTAGGGACTACGCAAGAAGGCACCCCACAGTTGCGGCTCACCGGGCCGGACGAAAGGCCCGCCGCGCATTGGCCGGCGCGTCCAGCGCAGAGGGCAGCTACCGGAAACCGGTTTTAGCGTCAGTCCTCGTATTTTGTCCCGTAGCGCTCTTTATAGGCTTTATTGAGGTAATCGATCATGTGACCGTTAACCCCATTTTCTGCCGCACGCTTCACCTTATCCAAAGATTCCTTGTCGAAGTGATCGACCCTGAGACCAAGAAGCCCCTTGTCTTCCGGGGAGAGCGCGGGAAGGTTGAATTTGGTACCCGGAGCATCTGAGGCAAGGGTTACTGCTTGCACTTGCGTGAGGATGTCATTGGTGGTTCGGTAGGCGCGGATGAGCCCTCCGTTGGCCGCGCGGTCCACCTCGGCAATCGTGGTGCCGTTCGCAGCGGCGATGTACCTCTTCGTCGCCTCGCTGACGCCCGCGGCGTTCGCAGTGACCGCTGGGCTGTCGGTCAACAAGGCGGAGACTGCCGCGAGGCGCCCGCCAAGGGAGTGCCCGCCGAAGACGACCTTCCTGGCGTTGCCGGATTGCTCGATCGCCCCGGCAATCCCGATGGCTTGCACAGTCTGAAGGCCTGCGACCCTCGAACCGGGAATGTTTTCGAGAGCGAAATCTTGTATCAGCTTTCCATCCGACCCCTTGAAGATCACATAGTAGCGATCCCCGTTAGCGTAGACTTTCGTCCTCAGCCCGGTAGCCGGATCCGTTAGCATATGTTTTGACAGCCCAAGCTCTCTGAGCTGGGCGTCCGTGGCGACGCTGAAACCTGCAGGAAGTTCCTTATTATCCTGCTTTTCTTCGGCGAGGTGTTGCATGAGTCGGAGGAAGTCTTCGTCACCTTTCTGGGCGACCGTTCCGGTCGTGAGCGCTGCGAAACTTGTTCCCCCTGCTGCGGACCCCCCCGAGCCGAGTGCCGCGGCGGCGGACGAGAACTGGTTCCCGATCTCTCGCACCTGGTCCACAATGGGGCCGGCCTCGCTCAGCAGGGCCTGCGTGTGCGTGGTGACTACACTCATCGCCCCGGAGATTATCGCTGCCGCCACGGCGAGGAACGCCTCCAGCGCTCCGGGAACTTCCATGAGGATCATCGCCGCATAGGCTTGGAAGGCGCCCAGGATCTCCCCCGCAGCTCTCATTTCCTCCTCAAGCGCTGCCCTGCGCTTGCTCGCCGCTATCGAGCCCAGCTTCCCCGCCGAGTCGCCGAGAGCTTTAGCGGCTTCCGCCGCCCGAGTCAGGCAGCCTCCTGCGGCACGAGCGCTGGCCGAGAAGGCGTCGAACGCGTCGCCGAACCAGTTTGGCAGTTTCCCGGGCAAGGACTCTATCTCGACCGCTCCCCCTCTCATCGCGCTGGCCACTCGCGCTGCGCTGGAAACGAAACCGGAGATGCTGCCCGGATCCCCTCGAAACCTCTCCACCAACTGGCTCAACCTGGCGAACATCGACTTCACCGGGCCACCCGCCGGCTCAGGGATACCCGAGAGAACGCTCATCGCGGTGGACTCTCTGGCCAAGTCGGAAAGGTCTGAGGGAGGGCCGGCCGCGGCGCCTCCGCCGCCGAAAGAGCCAGTCGCGCTCGCCCAGGCCCCCTGCGAGAGGAGAGGAGCCCTTTTAGAGGCTCCAGAAGCGGCCAGATTCATACCGACTCTGCTGGTGTTTTCCCCGGAGAAAGAATTGAATGTAGACGCCGCCGGGCCGCCCCAGTAACCGGAAAAAACCTTCTCCACGCTGGCGGCCCTGTCCTCCGCGCACCTGTAGTCGTCCGCTGTCGCCAGCAAGCCACCCCCCATCCCCGTGACGCCGGCACCCACGGCGTCGAGGAAGTCACCCACATTGGCGGACGCGGACGTGTAGGCCCCCGAGGTCAACGACTGCAGAATCTTGGAGAAGGCAGACCCACTGGGAGGCGTGGGTTGGCTCGTTCCTTTCAGGCGGGATCCCGCCCCGTTCGCCGCCCACGAAGCCCTGTAGATCTCGTCCGGGCTGAAACCGACGCAACTCACTGAATCACGCATCCCTTCGCGTGGCTAGGATCTCATCTGCTTTTGTCGGCGGCCTTCGACGCAACTCGCTCAGCGCCGCCGACGCCTTCCCGAACACCCGCTGGGTGCTCGTCCGGGTGTCATGCTAGCCCGGCAGGGGGTCATTCCACCCCGAGATACGAACAGAATCACAGATCCGCAGGACGAGGTCCGCGCCCTGCACCAAGCAGCCGAAGGCTGGGCCGCAAGACGCATCGATTGCGACAGCCGACGTCGCAGTTTCCCCTTCACGAACACGACGTGGGCACCGCACACTGCGCGCGGCACCCACGTCAGGCGGGCTGATAGCACCCTCGAAGGAGCCTACGGCTTGTTCCTCCGGTACGCCTCGTTCAGATAGCCGATGCCATGCCCCTCGATGCTCGTGAACGAGCCATCTGACGTGTGAGCCGGGATGTCGAAGTTGACGCCAGGGGCAGTGCTGAGGCCCATGGACTCCTGTGCGTACGTCAGGGTGTCGTTGCTGGTGCGGTAGGCCCGGATCAGGCCATTGTTCGCGGCCTCATTCAGCGCCTCTACCGACGTGTTGTTGTACGCCGCAACCCTGTGCTTGGTGTCGAGGCTCACCCCGGCTGCGTTCGCGGTGACCGCCGGGCTCCCGGTCTCGAAAGCCGCAACCGCCGCCAGCCGGCCGCCGAGCGAATGCCCACCAAAGACGACGTCGCCCGCGTTGCCGGAATCTTCGATCTTCCTAGCGATATCCATGACCTGATACGTCTGCGGGCCCGTTCCGATGGCGCCGGGGATGTTCTCATTCAAGAAGTCGTGGGTATAACCATCGTTCGTTCCTTCGAAGATGACGTAGTACTTTCCGTCCTTGATGTAGACGTTCGAATTCAGCCCACTTTTCTGGTCCCTGAGCATGTCCCGGGTCAGCCCGAGTTCTGCCAGCTGCTTGTCGGTGGCCTCCGTGAAGCCCTCTGGCAGTTCTGTTCCCATGGCGAGGCTCTCCATGAGATTCAGGATAAGCTCGTCTTCCGGGTGCGCGTGGACGCCTTTGAGACTATCGGCGAAGCTCCCGTCGCTCTCGGTCGGAGAAATTGCGCCGGCGAGCGCGGCAGTGGCCCCCGAGAACTGCTGCGTGAGTTCCTGGGCTTGCTTGACGATGCCAGTGCCTTTGCTGATGAGCTTCTGCTCCTCCTCCAGCAATTCGGCCATCTTCTTACCCACAGCCACGACTGTTTCCACAGCAAACTTAACGCGGCCGCTCTCGTAGTCCTTCAGGATCTCTGGCAAGCACTTGATGAAGATCTTGCCCAACTCGTATACCGCCTCAACCCCCTTCTGGATGACCGCTTTCCGGGAGTCGCTGGCGGCAGAGCCAAGCTTCACCGCGAGAGCACCCAACTCCCTTGCGGCGGTATCCGCCTTCTGCATGCAGGACGCCTCGGCTTCCACATAGGCGGAGAAGTTGTCGAAAGCTTCCCCGAACCAGTCCGGAGTCTTTCCGGGCAGGCCTTTGATCGTCTCCGCATGTTGGCCAAGGCTTTCGCCCAGCGACGTAGTGGTCGATTCGAAATGACTGATGGAACCAGGGATCCCCAGGAACCTCTCGATGCTACGGAACAGCGGAGTGCACAAAACCTCCGCGATATCAAGTACCAGGCTCACAACCGCGGGCAGCAAGCCCTCCCCGGTAGACTCCGCATCCAGCCAGGACATGTCGTCCCCGGCGCTACAGGATCCGACGGTGAACGAGCCCCCCGCTTCCGACCAAGCTGCCTTGGGCAGCGGAGACTCGTTTTGATTCGAGGCTTTTAGCGCGACGAGATCCCAACCGCGGGTCCCGACTCGTCCAGTTTTCGCCGAATCGTGGGGTTTCACCGGCCCAAGAATGGACGTTGTCGACCCGAAAGTACTCGCAGATTCACCCGAGCCTTCCGCCGCCCACTCCTCGCGCTTGTAGTAGGAGTCAGCCGTCACTATCAGCGACTGCCCCATGCGCTCGACGCCCTCGCCGGCCGCGTCGATAAATCTGCCCACCGACCTGGTCGCGCCAAGGAAACCACCCACGTAACCCGACAGCACCGCCGAGAATGCGCTAACGCTGGGCGCGACAGGCTTCTGCAAGCCCTTGATAGCGGCGCCCTGACTGAGAACTTCCTTGGCCGCGTCACAGATCTGGGTTGGGCTGAAACCCGAACCATCTCCCATAGCTATACCTCCTTCTTAGCTAGCCAGGATTTCGTTGGTTTGTTGTTGCAAGTCGGCTTTCGCCTCTGCCAGCGCCCGCTGCAGTGCGGCGCTGATTTCCGCAGTCGGCTGGTCTTCCAACCAGCCACTTACCCACAGCTCGGCCAAGCGGCGCTGCGAATCAAGCACCACCCGCACCAACTGCTCCTCGTCACTGCCCACACCTTCAAGCTGGGCGATCCTCTCCAGCTGGCCCTCCGTCGGCGGCTTAAGTTGGGCGAACTTGGCCCGAACATGAGCATCCATCTCCTGTGGCGTGGCGTCCGGGGAAAGGCCTTCCCACAACTCGGCAGACGAGTCCGGGGGCGCGGGAAGATAGAGGAACTCTTCGACGGTCGCCCCATCGTCTTTGTCCTCTCCGCTGGCTGCGGCACGGTAGGCAGCCAGGAATGTATCCGTCCACTGCGGGCCGGGCACCGTCGGCTCCGGCGCGCTCAGCGACAGCAGCTCGCCGAAGCCATCAACCTCCACCTGGAGCCCGCCGAGCCTCGCCCGCCGCGCCCTCGGAGCGGCAGCCAGCGCCTCGAACAGCCTCGATCGCGCATCCTCCAGCAACCGCGCAACCGCCGGATCAAGTAGTTCAGGTTTCTTCCCCATGGCGAGCCACACTAACAGGCAAAAGGATCAACTCCCCTTGTTGGCAGCACATGACACGCGCAGAAACTCAAAAAATCGATCCGCCGTTCAGGAGTTCTCCGGCAGCCCAACCTTCGGCTTCGCCCAGGAGCGGCCCATCGTGTCTTTGAGGATGTCGTACTCCACGTCGACGTGCGGCTCGATTGCGCTGTACTTGTCGTTGGGCGCGCCAATGATGAGCTGGAAGCCGAGGCCCCGCCACGCACCGATGGCACGCTTCGTGAAATGCGCGTCCGCTTTGATCAACGCCTCGTCGAGGAACACCGGCGCATAGCGCGGGCGCTCGGCCGCTGCGTCGCCCAGTTGATACCTGAGCGCGGCCCCGACGATAAACGCAATCAGCTCCTGTGATTCGCCGCCCGATTTCTCCCCGATGTGGTCGTACAGCGAGACGTGCTCCTTGGTGAGAGCGTCGATCTTCTCCGCGCTGACCCGCACATGGTTTCGCGCGTCAATCAGCTCAGCGAAATCGGGCGCGCCGCGCCGAATCCGGTCGATCAGCTTTGCCATGCGCTCGTATGCCTGATGCCGCGCCTCGTCGGTGGCTGCCGCCTCGATCAGCGCCCGCACGTCCCGAAGCTCCTTGCGGAAACGCCTGCGCACCTCCGACTGGCTCTCCCGCGGCGTGATCTGCAGGCGGTGGCCATCGTCGTAGAACGGAAGATTCTGCATGATAACGTTGATGGGTTCGATCCGCTCCCTGATCTCGCGCAGCGCCCGATCCAGGGCCGAGTGCAGGTTGGCCAGGTCGTTGCCGGAGAGCTTCAGCAGGCTCGTCTTCCACTCCTGCTCCAGCTCGTGCAGGCCGCTGGTCTCCAGATCCTGCAAGATCCGCTCGAAGTCCTTCACCGACGTGTCGGGGTCGGCCCTAAGCGACGGGTTCGGCCAGTTCTCCAGGAAATTCTGGAGGGTGCGCCGCAGGTGCTCCCGCTGCTCGACGAGCGTCTCCTGCGCGGAAAGCTGCTCCTCCGCCAGCCGCTGGGCGGCACCCAGCAGGGCCGCGTCGAGACGCCGCAGCGCCTCCCGCGGGTCGTCGCCCGCCTGACCAGCGGCAGGGTCGAAGCGCTCCGCCAGGTACTGGGTTTGCTCCTCGCTCAGCTCCCGGCCCGAGCCCCGCGCCTCGTCCAAGACGGCCTGCGCTTCGTCGACCTCCTGCACGATTTCGGCCCACCGCCCCTCGATGCGGTCCCGCTCGCCCTCGGCGCGCGCCGCAGTCTTTGCATGCTCTGCGGCCTTCGCCCTGTGGCCCTCCAGCTGAGCCTTCAGCTGAGCGATCTGTGGGTTACCGCCCGTGATCTCGACGCACAGCCGCTGCCACCGCTCGTGCTCCCGCTCCAGCGAAACCACATCGATACTCGCCCACGTCGTGTCAACCACCCGCTTGTAGGCCTCGTGCGCAGCGTCGGCCGTGTTCAGCGCCTGCACCGCCGCCGTCAGCTGCTCCTGAGCCGCCGCAAGACGCGCCTTCGTCGTCGCGATCTCTTCCGCCAATTCCGCCAGCCGACGATGGTTCGAGAAACCGAGAACGTTGCGGAAACCATGCCCGCCGTGCGCGCCCCGACTGCCCTGCGAGATCTGCCCACCGATCGTCAACGCCCGCGCATGCTGATGCAGCTCGGAAACCGAATTGACGCACACGAAGTCGAACTTCTTCACCATGTGATCCTGTAGCCAGCCGGTAAACGGCGAATCCGCGTACTCCAGCCGCCCGGGCAGCAAACGGGAATCCAGCCCGTGACGGCGCTGCAACCCCGTGTGCACGCCCTCGAACCGCAGCCGCGTCTTCAGCTGCACGTCGTTGATCGCGGCCCGGAACCCGCGCAGATCCCCCTGGTCGATCAGCAGCGTCGTCGCGAAACCGCCCAGCGCCAGGTTGAACGCCTCCCGCCACGGCTCGTACTCCGTCAACACCTCCACGAGCTCGCCGACAAACGGCAAGTCCGCGGACGAAAGCCCCGCCGCCTCGGCCAGCTGGTCACGGGCCTCGTAGTGCGCTGCGGGCAGGTTGCCGCGCCGCCGTTTCGTCTGCCGCTGATCCGTTTCCAGCTCCGCCAGCCGGGCCCGCCAGGCCTCGTGCACGCCCCGCGCCTGGGCGTAAGCGTCCCGCGCGGACAGCTTTCCGTGCTCATCGGCCAACGCCGCCTGCGCCCGCTCGCGCAGCTCAGCGAACACGGCCGACGAATCCACCGTCACGCCCAGGGCGACGATGGCCTCCTCGAACCGCTGCCTCGCCCCACGCACCTCGTCGAGACGCCGCTGCGCGTGCTCCAGCTCGCGCTCGGCGGTCTCCAAGCGCCCGCCGCCGGAGCTGCGCAGCACCTCCGCCAGCGCATCGCACTGCGCCCGCTCCGTGTCGGCCAACGCCTGCTGGGCGCGAACCTCGTCGTCGAGCCGCTGCTTCCTGCGCTTCAGCTCCGCCTCCACGGCGCGCGTCAACTCCAGCCTGCGCTCGTTGCGCCACAGCACCGCGAGCGAGTCGGCGTCCGAGAAGCTGCCCAGCGAATCCAGCAGCCGCAATTGCTCAGCCGAGCGCTCGATGCGTTCCCGATAGCCGCGGATCGGGCGCAGCATCCGCACCTGCCGCTCAGCGGTCAGCATGCGCTGCCGGGTGCTCTCCAGCTCGTCGAAGTGGCTCACCACCGCGTCGGCGATGGCCAGGGTTTCCGGCTCCTCCAGCACCATCCGCTTGTACAGCTCGTCGACGGTGGTGATCTGCTGACCGGCCTGGATTCGCGCGAGCAGGCTCATGGCCTTCGCCCCGGCGCCGGCGGCCCCGATCCCGAGTACCGAGTGCAGGCGCGCCGAGAACTCGCGATCCGTCGCCACCGGCTCCAGCGCGAGCGCCTTCACCGCCGTGTCCGAGAACCGTTTGGCTGCCGCCCGCTCCAGCTGCACCAGCTCGAAGGAGTCGTGGGCCACGGCGCGCGTGCGCGGCACGTCGTCCATCGTGCGGGCGCCCGCCGGGATGTACCAGGCCCGAAGCGCGGTGAACCGGGTGCCGTCGTGGTTCACCCAGGTCATCGCCACCGCGCTCCAGGTGTCGACGCCGTCGCCGCGCAACACCCGCGCCTGCGTGCCGGCGTCGGTGCGCGACTCGTCCAGCTTTCCCCGGCCGTAGGACAGGATGTTGCGCTGCTCGTCGCTGCGCGGCCGCCCCGTGACCGCCCCGTTCGATGCCCCGTTGAAGGGCGTGGTATGCGGCATCATCAGCGCGATGTAGGCGTCCATCAGCGTCGACTTGCCCGAGCCCGAGCCGCCACACAGCAGCGTCGCCGTGGGCGAGAAGCGTATCCGATGCGCCCCGTCGTATCCGCCCCAGTTGATCAGCTGAAGCTCCTCCGCCAGCCACTGCTGGCCCAGCGATGCCGCCGGGATCAGCCCAAACAAGGTGTCCAGCATCGTCATCAGTCCTCAGCCCCTTCACCGTCGTCGGCCCAGCCGGCCTCCGCGTCCGTGTCCTCGGCGGCGGCAGCGACGATCGGCTCACCCGCCGCGGCCCGCTCCCGCAGCCAGTCGTTCAACTCGCGCAACCGCTGCGCGCTCAGCACGATCTCCACCAGCGAGCTGATGCTGAAACGCCCCTCGGATTCCTCGACGAGGATGCCGTCCTTGAGCAGCCGCGCCAGCGCCGCACGCACCTCCCGCTGCCTCCGGGCGATGTCGGCATCACCGTCACCGAAGTAGCTGAGCGCGTTGCCCTCAATCTCCTCGACGTCCACGCGCACGGAGGCCTCGCCGGCCACCGTCTCCCGCTGGTGGACCGTGCGCAGGTAGATCAGGATCAGCGTCTCGGTGCGCGAGTAGGCCTCGTCGCGCAGCAGGATCGGCACATCGAAGTCGTCACTGCGCACCTGCTGCTTGTATGCCACTCCGCGTTCCAGGTCCACCACCAGGTTGACGAAGAGGTCGTGCAGCCGCGACTCGATCACCTGCTGATTCGCCAGCAGCACGCCCCAATCCTCCCGGTTGCGCTCCGCGGACAGGAATCGGCGCTGCAGCAACCGAACCAGCACCCGGCGCACGGCGGAGTCGAGCACCCCGCGGTCCCCGGGGAAGCAGCCCTCCAGGTCGTTCTCCATCGGCACCGGCTCGACGAAGACCTCCGCCCCCGCCGCCGCCAAGGTGGCTGCCTCGTCGCTTTCAGCGCCCGAAACGCGCGGCTCCTCGCGCACAACCTCACTCATCGGTTTCCTCCTTCACAGCCTTCGCGGTGACCGCGCCGAAGGCGAAGCGACGCACAGAGCCGTCCGGGCGTCGGGCCTCCACGACGGACACCGTCTCCTGCTCCGTCATGCCATTACGGTGGGCGATCTCCAGCAGGCCGAGCAGGTCCACCGGGCGGCGAGCATCGTCGGGCACCTCGGCGAACGCCGAGGCCAGGTCGAACTCGCCCGTGTCCAGGCCCAGCAGATACTCCTCCAGCTCCCGATAGCGGGGCCCGCCCCACGCCCGGGTGTCGGCGTCCAGGAACTCCGGCTCCCCGTCGACCTCCCTGAGCGGCTCCGGGCTACCCGGCGGCTGGAGGTCGCTCAGCGACTGCCTGAGGTGGCCCAGGCCCGCGGTGGGGAACCGCCGCAGCGGCTCCACCGGCGCGTTGCCCTTCGACTCACGCACCCAGCCCTGCATCGCGGCCATCGCCTCCCGCAGCAAGTCGTCCACCTCGCGGTCCCGGACGGGGTCGTGCGTGCGCACCTGCGACGTGATCACGTGCGACGCGCGACGCTGCGCGGCCAGCACCTCCTGCACGCCCTGCTCGACACGCTTCGCGATCGTGCTCAGCTCGTCGCGCTGGCCGGGCTGCAGCAGGTTAGCGAACGGCTGCACGACGAGGTTGTTCAGCTGCTCAGTGAGCTGGTTGATGCGCTCCGGGTCGCCGATGAGCTTGAGCGCGCCCGAGAAGGCCCGCCCCTCCGGCGTCGCCTCCATCACATGCTGCCCGCGATGCAGGTAGCCGCGCAGCACCTCGCCTGCGGGCCGCACGTCGCGACGCAGCTCGGTCACCACGTCGCGCTGCATCGCCTTGATCGACTCCGCCACCCGCACGAAGTCGGCGGGCAGTTCCCGCGACAGGTGAAGGACGTTATGTGCTTCTTCCAGCAGCTGGTCGTCGCCCGCCGGCTCGAACACGCCCGCCTCCAGTCGAGCGATCTCCGCGTCCAGCTCGGATCGCTGTCGACGCAGGCTCGCCAGGCGCTGGCCCGGATCTGTCTGCGCGTTCTGGGTCAGCAGGTTCACCGAGTCGAGCAGAGTGCGCACCCGGGAACGGGAAACCAGGCTCTGGCCCCCGCCGGTGCGCCCGGCGATCTCCAGCGCGCTCACCGCCTGCGCGGACAGCCGGTAGACCTCCACATCGTCGTTGAACTGCTGCACCAGCCAGCCCACCCGCACCCAGTAGCGGCAGATCTCGCGCCCGCTGCCCGACGGCAGTTCCCGGCCGTCCTCGTCATGGCCCGCGGCCCGGAGTTGCTCGACGAAGGCCTCCACCTCGACGTGCGCGTCGGCCACCGCCACCACCGGCCGATCCGCGCTGAATAGTAGGGACAGCGAAGCTACCACGAAGTGGGCAAATCGGCCGTGCAGCAGGGCCAGGGTGGGGCTCTTGAAGGACTCCCGGGCGCGAATGTAGGCGGCCTCCGCGTTCATGTACGACATCGCGCCCAAGGCTAACCCATTCAGCGGGCCTCTCACCCACCCGGCAACTCACCCCACGCTGACAAGGCCATTCGTCCGCCGGGCCCCAGAGGAAGCAGGAAGCCCGGCAGCCGAAACTCAGGCTGCCGGGCTTCCCGACGGCGGAGGTGGCGGGATTTGAACCCGCGAGGGGGCTTTAAACCCCCAACCCGCTTAGCAGGCGGGCGCCATAGACCGTACTAGGCGACACCTCCAACGGAAGGCAACTCTACCGAAGGAAAGCCGATTACGCACAACCGGCCCACCAAGCTGCGGGCCCCGCCGCCAAAACCAGGGCCGGGCCGCCCACCTACACTCCACGAGGATCAGTACCGCACTGGTCGCGACGCTCCCCGGCAGAACGCTTTTCTGCGGCAGTTATACTTTCGCCGGAGGTAACCGATGGATCAGTCTCGACAACCGCCCAAGAGGGCTGTCGGCTCACGCGATATTTTCGCTGACCTGTACCGCGACGAACCCACTCGGGATCCCCAACCCGCCGACGCGGCCACCCCGGGCAGCCACGGCTTCTTCGATCCCCCCACCTCACCCCGGCACAGCGATCCTGGCTCACGGGAGTCGCGTCGAGAGGTGCTCTGGCGCACCCCCGACCCAGTTGACGACAGCATGCCCGTCTTCGATGACTTCTCAGAGCCGGAGCCCCGCCCCGGGCGATTCGGAAAATCCTTGGGCCTGACTATCCTGTCTGCGTTCATGCCGGGTCTTGGCCTGGTCGGCAGCAGGCAGCGCTCGCTGCGCACCATTGGTATGCTCCTCGCGCTCGCCTGCGTGCTCGTGTCCGCGCTAACCCTGGCATTCGTCGCCACCCGAGTACGGCCCGACGAGGGTGAGAGCTGGCTGGCAGCAGCAGCCACCACGGTCATCGGAATCGCGGTCGGCAAGGGCGTGCTGAATACCCTCTCCGTGCTGCTGCTCGGCCTGGGAGTGCTTTGGGTGGCCCTGATCGTCGGTACCAACCTCGCCACCCGGCCTCGCGGGTTGGGAAGAGGCAAGCGCGCCGCGGCCGCCGCCGTCGTCACAGTACTTTCACTCGGGGTGAGCGCCCCGCTCGCCGTCGGTGTCAATTACGCGCAGGCGCTCTCCGCGACGCTGCAGGGCACCTTCGCGCCCGGATCCGAGATCGTCTCCGACACCAAACCAACGATCGATGTCGGGGCAGAGAACCCGTTCGGCAACCTGGAGCGGCTGAACATTCTCCTGCTCGGCAATGACTCCGACGCGGGCCGCATCAAGCACTTCGGCCGGAAAGGCTTCGGAGTGCGCACCGACACGATCATGCTGGCCAGCATCGACACCAGGACTGGCCGGACCAGCCTTATCCAGATCCCGCGCAACGTGCCCGGCACCCCCTTCCCCAGAGACAGCGCGATGGCCAAGCAGTTCCCGAGGGGCTTCCGCGGCCCGGGGGACCCGGAAAACTGGTCGATCAACATGATCTGGGAGCACATCGAGACCGACTACCCGAAGCTGTTCGAGGGCCAGACCTTCCGCGGCGCCGAGGGCCTGAAGCAAGGCGTCGAGGGCATCACCGGGATCCGGCCGCACTACTTCATGATGCTCAACATCGACGGTCTTCGGGAGCTCATCGACGCGATGGGCGGCGTGCGGGTCAACATCAACCGAAACATCCCAATCGGCTCCGCCAAGGACGGGCAGTACCTGAAGCAGGGGCCAAACCAGCACCTGGATGGCTACCATGCCATGTGGTACGGACGCAGCCGCTCCGACAGTGACGACTATGACCGGATGCTTCGCCAGTCCTGCCTGATCAAGGCGATGGTGGAGCAGGCCAATACCACCACCATCCTCACCCGTTTCGAGGCGATTCTGGGCGCTTCCACCGACATGGTGCGCACCGACATCCCGCGGGAGGCGCTGCAGCCACTCATCGACCTCGGCATGAAAGCACGCCAGCAGCCGATGGAGCGACTGAGCTTCATCAAGGGGCGCAACGGGTACGATCCCGGCAAGCCAGACTTCGAGGCCATGCGTAGGTTCGCGCAGGAGTTCGTTGGTCAGCAGCCGGCGCAGGGCAACTCTTCCGAGGAGCAGAAGCCCCCCGCGGATCCGACCACCGAACCCGGCTCCGCGCCCGGGACGAGCGCCAAGCCCGGCTCAGCCAACAAACCAGCGCCGTCGCCCAGCGCGCCCGCCTCCTCCAAGGCCCCCGACAAGCCGGGCCAGACCAAGCCACATCAAGGGGCCGGGCAGCCCACGCCAGACAACCCTGCGGAGGAAGAGGGCGGCGAGGAATTGGGCGACGCCTGCGGCTACCACCCGGAGCCCAAGAAGAAACGCTAGTCCAGATCCTGTTCAGCGCCCCGCGCCCCAGCCAAGCGAGACAGAATCTCCTCGACCACCTCGGGCAGCTTCCGCTGCGCCGGGCCGCCGGGGAAGATGACGTGGGTGCGTCGAACGTCACCGTGATAGATGGTGATGTGAGCGGCGTCCACCGTCTGGGTCACCTTCGTGACATCCGCCCACTTCCCCTGATGGACCTGCCGGGTACCGCTGATCCGGTAGCCCTCGTCGTCGAGCCGGATCGTCACTCCAAGCCTCGACATTGAGACGATTGCTGCGGCGAAGAGCGCGATGCCTGCCATCAGCACGACGATCGCCAGTATCGCAACGACTGTCCAGGAGTTCTCTAGCGAAACCACCGCGAGAACCGCGCCCCCCAGGCTTGCGACTGCTGCGATCAGGAAGGCGCGCAGCGGTGGGCGAGGTTTCAGGAAGAAAGTGCGCTCCGACATATCGTCATCCTAGACGCGCAGGGGCCACCCAATGCGTCGGACGCTCTGGCGCGCCATAGTCTGAGTAGGGAAAAGACTCGCCGAGAAAGGACAGCCATGCCCATGCCCGCCTGCCCCACCCAGCACCACATCGGCGGCCGTTGGCTGGGCGAGCCGACGCTCACGGTGACCGACCCGGCGACCGGCCAGCCCCTGGCCCGGGTACCCGACGCCGATGCCGCCACCGCGCTCTCCGCCCTCGACGCGGCAGCCGCCGCGCAGCCGTCGTGGGCCGCTACCGAGCCCAGGACGCGCGCGGAGATACTGCGCCGGGCTTTCGACCTGATCGTCGCCGACCGCGATGGATTCGCGCTTCTGATGGCGCTTGAGATGGGCAAACCGATCGCGGAGGCACGCAGCGAGGTGACCTATGGGGCGGAGTTCCTGCGTTGGTTCTCGGAGGAGGCGGTGCGCATCCACGGCCGATACGGCCTCAGCCCGCAGGGCGCGTCACGCATCATCACGGAGCGGGTGCCCGTCGGGCCGGTCTACGCGGTGACGCCCTGGAACTTCCCGCTCGCGATGGCCGCGCGGAAGATCGCGCCAGCGCTGGCCGCCGGGTGCACCGTCGTGCTGAAGCCCGCGCTGGCCGCCCCGCTGACGAGCCTGCGCCTCGTCGAGGTGCTGGGCGAGGCCGGTCTGCCCGCCGGGGTGGTCAACGTGTTCACGACGGCGGATTCGGCGGGCGTTTCCGCCGCGCTGCTCAGCGACCGCAGGCTGCGCAAACTGACCTTCACCGGTTCGACCGAGGTGGGCCGAAGGCTGCTGGGCCTGTCCGCCGGCAACGTGTTGCGCACCTCGATGGAACTGGGCGGCAACGCTCCCTTCATCGTGCTGCCCGACGCCGACGTCGAGCAGGCCGTCGCGGGGGCGCTGGTGGCGAAGATGCGCAACAACGGGCAGGCATGCACGGCGGCGAACCGCTTCTACGTCCACGCCTCGCTTGCCGACGAGTTCCGCAGCCGCCTGGTTGCGGCGCTGTCCGCGTGGCGGGTGGGGCCTGGTGTCGAGAAGGAGACCCAGCTGGGGGCACTCATCTCCCGGGAGGCGGTGGCGGGCATCGTCGGGCTGATCGACGATGCCCTCGCCCGGGGCGCGACCCTCGACCTGGGCGGCCGCCCGGGCGACGGGCCCGGCGCGTTCCTGCCGCCGACGGTGCTGTCCGACGTCCCGCCGGGGGCGAGGGTCGTCGTCGAGGAGATTTTTGGGCCGGTCGTGGCGTTGCAGACTTTCGCCGAGGTCGACGAGGTGATCGCCCGCGCGAACGACACCGACCACGGCCTGGTGGGCTACGTTTTCGGCGAGGAGCGCTCGGCGATGGACGTCGCCCGTCGGTTGGAGAGCGGGATGGTTGGCGTGAACACCGGGCTGGTCTCGAATCCGGCGGCTCCCTTCGGCGGGGTGAAGCACTCCGGCCTCGGCCGGGAGGGGTCGTTCGAGGGGATCGATGAGTACTTGGAGACCAAGTACTACGGGGTGCCGCTCTGATCCCGAGCGGTTTTGCGAGCTGCGACGATGGCCGCCACGGCCTCGACGCAGCGGGCCTGCACCATCGTCGGATCGTCTCCGGCGTCCACCCGGTCGAAGCTGGCTTCGAGGATGGCCTGCACGTATGCGGCGGTGAGCGTTATGCCCGCGGGGTCGATGGCTCGGCATTGGGAGATGAGCATGCCGGCTAGGGACTCGTGGGCGCCGGCCACCTGGGCGAGCGCTTCGCGGCTGAGGCCGCGGGCGAGTTTCATCAGCCAGCCGTGTCCGCTGACGGCTGCCGCTGAGATGTTGCTCTCCAGGTAGGCGTAGAGCTTGGCTTCGGGGGTGTCGGCTGCCGCGACGGCGTCCTCCACCTGCGCGACCCACTGGGGTAGGTGGCGGGCAACGACGGCGGCGCGCAGTCCATCCACGGAGTCGACGTAGCGGTAGAGCGAGTTGCGGGCGATGCCTGCCGAGGCCGTCACCGCACCAGCCGTGAGCGCGCTGACGTCGCCGTCGCGCAGCAGTTCTTCGGCGGCGTCCACCAGTTTCTGGGTCATCGCCGCCCGGTGTTCCTTAACGCTCGCTGCGTTGATCCTTGGCATGGGGCCCATCATGCCACAGGTTTGCGACATGGTGTCGCAACATGCTTAAATGTTAGCGACACACCGTCTCTAAGGAGTTTCCATGGAAAAGCGCTTGTTCCAGGCCGCCGCGTTCTGGACCGCCTTCGGGCTGTTCGGCGGCGTCTTCTACCGCGAATTCACCAAGTACAACGGCTTCGACACCGTCGACAACTTCACCCAGCTCGGCGTCGTCCACACCCACACGCTGATCCTGGGCACCGTTTTCCTGCTGATCACGCTGATCCTGGAACGCGTCTTCTCCCTCAGCGCCGCAAACCCCAAGACCGCCCGCGCATTCTTCATCACCTGGAACGTCGGCCTGGCGATCTCCACCGGCATGATGCTGATCAAGGGAGTCCTCCAGGTGCTCGGCTCCGCCGTGGCCAACCATGCCGCCATCGCCGGGATCTCCGGGCTCGGACACGTCACCCTCACCGTCGCGTTCGTCCTGCTGTTCAACACGCTGGCCAAGGCGCTCAAGAAGTCCGAGCGCTGAGCGAACCCCGATGACGAGGACCACAGACCACAAGTGGTGGTCGCTATTCACCCTGGCCGCCGGGCTCGCGATGATCGTGCTCGACGGCACCATCGTCGGTGTAGCGCTGCCGACGATCATCGGCGACCTCCACCTCGACCTGGCTGAGGCGCAGTGGGTCAATGCGCTCTACGCGGTTGTGTTCGCCGCGCTGCTCATGGGCTTCGGGCGGCTCGGCGACCTCGCCGGACGTCGCCGCCTCTTCATCGGCGGCGTCGTGGTCTTCGTCATCGGGTCGGTGATCGCGGCCCTGGCCACGTCGGGCGCCAGCCTGATCGCCAGCCGAGCCGTGCAGGGCGTCGGCGGCGCAATGGTACTGCCCAGCAGCCTATCGACGGTGAACGCCACCTTCCGTGGGCGAGACCGGGCCGCAGCGTTCGGCGTGTGGGGCGCCGTCATGGCGGGCACCGCGGCCATCGGCCCGCTGCTCGGCGGGTGGCTGGTGACGATGGTGTCCTGGCAGTGGATCTTCTGGGTCAACGTGCCTGTCGGGGTCGGCGTCGTCGCGGCCGCGCTCGCCGTGGTTCGGGAGACGCGCGGCGAATCCGACGGCCGCTTCGACTGGCTCGGCCTGTTGCTGAGCGTCGCGGGCTTCGGCCTGCTGGTGTTCGCCATCATCGAGGGCCCGAGCGTCGGCTGGCTACGGCCGACGCAGGACTTCGCCCTGTTCGGGCAGATTTGGCCCGCTGATTTCCCGGTGTCGGTAGCCCTGGCCGCGCTGCTGGCCGGGGCCGGGTTCGTCGGCGCGTTCCTCGCCTGGCAGGCGCACCGACTGCGCGCCGGGCACTCCGTGATCCTGAACCTGGCACTGTTTCGGATCGCCACCTTCTCCTGGGGAAACCTGACGGCCATGGCCGTCGCGGTTGGGGAGTTCGCGCTGGTGTTCGTGCTGCCGTTGTACCTGGTGGGAGCCCTCGGGCTGAGCGCCCTGGGCGCGGGCTGGGTGCTTGCCGGGATGGCCGCTGGCGCATTCCTCTCCGGCGGCATGGCCCGCCACCTGTCCGCGCGGTTCGGAGCGCCACGCGTCGTGGTGCTGGGGCTGGCCCTGGAAGTGCTGGGGGTGGGACTAACCGCAACCCTGCTGAGCCCTGCCACGTCGCCTGTGCTGATTGCGGTGGTGCTGGCCGTGTACGGCGTCGGGTTGGGGCTCGCGTCCGCCCAGCTGACCTCGACGGTGCTGGGGGATGTGCCGCCCGAGCGGTCCGGGCAGGCCTCGGCCACCCAGTCGACCGTGCGGCAGATCGGCTCCGCGCTGGGCACCGCGGTGGCGGGCTCAGCGCTCTCCGCCGGACTCGGGGCCTTCCTCTCTCGGCGTGTGGCGGATGTGCCGGGGCTGCCCGCCGGGCAGGGCGCGGCCCTGGTCGAGGCGACGACGGCCTCCGTCGGCGGAAACCTCTCCGAGCTGAGCGCGCAGGCCGCCGCCGGCCAGCTGGGCCCGAGCGGCGCGCAGCTGGTGGACGCGCTGGCCAGCGGATTCAGCTCGGCCTCCGCGCTCGCGGTCTGGGCGGCTGCGGGATGCCTGCTCCTGGGCCTGATCGGATCGCTGAAGGTGGCCGACGCGCACCGCACTCGACACGCCGCCGAACAGCCCGAACTCCAGTTGAGTGGCCGCCGCTGACCTGCCAGGCGCCGACCACTGGGCCCATTCTGCGCTCAACCGAGCACCCGGGCCCGTTGGGTCCCGCCGGATAGCCGGAGAATGAAAGTGTCTCGGTTGGCTTCCGGTTGACCCTGTGCCGTGGAAGAATGTCCTTCATGCAGCACGAGTATTTTGACGATGAGTGGGATCCTACGGCTCCGGTGTTTTATTCGGATGGGGCCGATGGGGATGATGATAATGGTGTGGTTGGTGTGCCGGCGGCGCCTGTGTGGTCGGATGGGGATCAGCGGGCGGAGGCTGCTTTACGAGCCGAGTTGAAGGCTGTTCGGGAGGAGCTTCGACGGCTTGGCCCGGGTGTGGGGTTGGCTCGTCGGCTGGAGGTGGCTTCGCGGGTGCGGGAGGTTTCGGTGGGGTTGTCTGGGCGGGTGTCTTCGGTGGTGTCGGCTGGGGCGGATGGTGGTTTTGGTGCTGGGGGCGTGTCGGGTGGTGGGGGTTTGGTGCGGGCTTGGTTTGGTGTGGATCATCGGTTGGTGAAGGTGCGGATCAGCCCGGTGTGGTTTGACAAGCTGCGTCCGGGCCAGACGTTGGGACAGTTGTTCACGTCGGTGTTTCGTCGTTACGCGTTGAGTTTATCTCCGGCCCCGGTTTTCCCTGACAAGGCCGAGAACCCGGCCGATGTGTTGGCTGATCGCCCGTTGGGGATCCCACTGTCGGACTATTTGGCGGTGTTGGACGCGCACCGCCGGCTACGCGCCCACACCCACGCCCGCGCCCGTGCTCGGGTTGGTGGGGACCAGTCTGGGCGGGTGGTGGGACGTTTCGCTGGGGTTGAGGTGGAACTCAGTGAGGCGGGCTTGCTGGATTCGGCTTGGTTTGATGAGGTGTGGTTGGAACGGACCCAGGTGGGCAAGGTACGCGACGCGGTGGTCGCGGCCGCCGCGGACGCGTTTTCTCGGTATCGTCCCGTGCCTCGGTCTGATCAGGTGGTTGCGGCTGTGGGTGGGGAGCATGATGTGTTGCTGGCCGGGTTGAAGAGTTTCATCGGCTATTAAACAGTTTTTGGTTTTTTGGTTGTGCCTGGCTTTGTTTTCGGTCAGGAAAAA
>NZ_RQYZ01000024.1 GCF_003932855.1 Tessaracoccus sp. OH4464_COT-324
CCACCAAACCCCGCCAGCTCTCCACCGCCTCCTCGGCCACCTTCAACGCACCAACCCGATCCCCACAATCCCCCAACCGGACGCCCAGGTTGTTCAACGCCATCGCCCGGCGCGCCTCGTCGTCGCCGGCCTGGGCCAGCAGCACCTCCGCGGCCAGCCTCGCCAGCTGCCTCAGGTAGGTGTGGCCCGCGGGGATGTCGTCGTGCAGCTCGTCCGCCGGCAGCCGGCCCGCGCTCGTCGCCCGCCCCAGCGCGCCGACCAGCGGGCCGCCCTGCCGCCCCGCCACGGCCAGCGCCGCCCGCCACAGGTGCGGGCCCCGGGCCAGCAGCGCATCCGCCAACACCCCCGCCGGGCCCTCCCCCTGCGAAGCGCAGCGGGTGGCGGCCTCGCACACGTGCTCCTGCCGCCACGCCAGCTGGGACACGCGCCGCCCCAGCCAGGCCGGGCAGTCGTCGGCCCAAATCCGCGGATCGGCCTCCAGATCACCCGGCAGTACCCGCCCGAGCAGCTCGCCCGGATCCCCGGCGCCGCCCACGCCGTCGACGAACGTGCGCACGATGAGCCGCTCCGCCACCGGGTCGGGGCGCAGCACGGCCGGGCCGCCGCCGGGCGGGCACAGCTGCCGCGCGAAAAACTCCCCCAGGCGCGCCCGCCTCGCCTCGTCGCCCAACCCCGCCAGCGGGGCCAACACCTCCGCCACCTCGGCCGACTCCCGCGGCCCCACCAGGCTCAGCACCGCCGCAGCCCGGCGCAGCTCGTGCTCCGCCGTCGCCAGGTCGCACGCCGCCAGCGCCGCCCGCCAGCGGGCCAGCTCGTGGCCGAGCACCGCGTCGTACAGCCCGCCCTGCGTCTCCGGCAGCTCCCCCGCCCCGTCGCGCTCCACCAACAGCCAGCCGTGCAGCACCTGATCCAGCGCCGTCCAGCGCACCCGCTCGGGCAGCGGCGGCACCTCCGGCACCGGCACCCCGGCCCGATCGGCGAAGGCGGCCGCCGCGCGCCCCACCAGCCCCGCGCCCGGCTCCGGGTGCGGCGGCAGCCGCAGCGTCTCCCCCGCCCGCACCACCACGCTCGCCTTCGCCAGCTCACGCCACAACTCGTCCAGCCACTGCCCCACCGTGCGGGCCGTGAGCAGCACCCGCGTCGCCGCGCCCCGCCCCCGCAGGCGGCGCAGCACCGGCAGCAGCCGCTCCGCCGAAAGCTCCTCCGCGTAATCCACGACGAGCAGCAGATCGCAGCCCACCCGCCCCAGCCAGTCCAGCTCCCGCTCCCGCAACAGGCCCGCATCCCCCCGAACACCCGCAGCCCCCTCCCAGGCCCCCGGCAGGCCGTCCCGGCTCAGGAAACGCGCATACCAGCCCCGCTCCGCCAGCCGGGCGCACAACTCCGCCGCCAGGCGGGTCTTGCCGGAACCACCCACGCCCTCCACGGCCCGCACCCCAAACCCGCCGCGCGCATCCTCCGCCCAGGCCAGCAGCTCGTCGAGCTCCGCCCGCTCCACGAACGGCACCACCCCCGTGCGCGCCTCCACCAGCCGCAGCGCAGACCGGTCGCCGACCGCCTCCGAATACCCCGGCTCCAGCAGCACCGACTCCGTCGGCGGCTCGTACACCGAACGCGGCGGCTCCAACCCCAGCCGCAGCGCCCCAACATCCAGGCACACCTCCCAGCGCCAGTCCGCGAGATACCCCGCGCCCCCGGCGAGCGCCTCCGCCCAGTCGCCGTCGCGCGCCACCCGGGTGACGTCGACCGCCAGCAGCGCCCCCGGCGCGTCGGGCGAGCGGCGCGCCTCCTCCGCGAGCGCGAAACCCTCCAACTCGAACGGCTCGCGCCACACCGCCTCCCCGCCCGACGACGGCGCGGGCCAGGCCCAATCCAGCGGCACGAGCACGATCGCGTGCCGCGCACCCCCGTCGCGCACCACCAGCAGCAGCGGCCGCAGCCCCGCGTCCAGCGCCGCACTGCAATAGGCAACACACAAATCCAGGCACGTGCCCGCCCCTGGCTCCGCCCACACCTCCTCCACCGGCCGCACGAACTGCCTGCCGGGCCGGCTGTCCGTGGGCTCGTGCGTGTAGCGGATGCCGCGCGCCACCATCGCGTCGAACAGCTGCCGCGCGCGCTCCGCCCGCGTGCCCAGCTCCGCAAGCGGCAGCAGCCGCCTGATGCGGCTCGGCACCAGCCAAGGCACCACCCCGGTGGGGATGTGCCCGGCCAGCAGCTCCGGCTCGGCCGCGCTGTCCCACTCGAACCGCTCACGCATCGATCGCCCCAATCGTCGTGTCCAACCGCAGCCGATCCCGGCCCGGCACATGATCAAACTGCACCCGCAGCGTATGCACCCCCGCGGGCAGCCCCGGCACCTCCGCCACCCAGCCGTCGCCCGCCCGCCACGTCTCCAGCCGCCGAGCGCCCAACGACACCCGCGGCGCGGCCTCCCCGCGCTCGGGGGCGTCGAGCCCGATGCCGAGCCGCACCGGCTCGCCCGCGGGCACCACGTCGTCGTGATCCAGCAGGATGAACGGCTCCGCCCGGTGGGCCTCGTCGCCGCGCGTCTGCGCCGGGAAATCCGGCAGGGCGTAATCCCGCACTTTGGTCACCACCTCCTCCACATAGGACAGGCCCACGTGCTTCGCGCTGCGCCGATCCCACTGCCCCCGCTGCTCATGCAGCCAGGGCGGGATGGCGCTGTACATCGGCACGGTGCCGTCGCCCTGCCCCAGCCCGGCGAGCTCCCCGGCCAGCCAGCGCGGGTCGCTCTTCTCCACCCGCAGCTCGCCGCCTGCCAGCACCACCCTGGACGGCGTGGAATGGCCCCGGCTGTAGTTGGCCGACCAGACCAGTCGCTTGGCCGGGTCGGCGGTGAGGCGCTGCACCTCGTCGAGCAGCTCCCGATGGCGCTCGTAGGCGCGCGCGGCCGCTCCCCGAAACCCGTCGTAGCCGACGGCCAGGTCGTGCACCCGCACGTCCGCCTCCCCATCCTCCACCGCCTTGTTCTTCGGCAGCAGCTCGAAGGGCGATTCCCAGCCGCGCAGCACCTCCGCCGCCGCCGCATTGCGCCCCAGCCCGATCCGCGGCCCGTACAGCAGCGTGTCGATCGCCTTCGCCGCCCCGAGAAACGGGGTGCCCAGCGTGAAGATCCGCTCCGTCACCTCGTACCCGCCCAGCATCGCCCACCACCAGGCGGCCACCAGCCCACCCATCGAGTGCGCCACCACGATCACCCGCCGGCCCTCACCCAGCCGCCAGCGCAGCTCCTCGGCCAGCAGCTCCGCGCTGGCCGAGATCGAGCGCCGAAAATCGTAGGGGAAGCACAGCAGGTGCGCGTGCGGGTTGTCCCACCGCCCAGGCCGGGCCACCGCCTGACCCGCCGGCCCCAGCCGCAGCG
The DNA here is from genome assembly GCF_003932855.1 of Tessaracoccus sp. OH4464_COT-324. GTDB lineage: Bacteria > Actinomycetota > Actinomycetes > Propionibacteriales > Propionibacteriaceae > Arachnia. The sequence goes on from NZ_RQYZ01000024.1 coordinate 3,386, forward strand.
CCCCCATCAGCTCACGCACCAGCCGGCCGTACCCCGGGATCAGCGACCACGGCCCCACCGCAAGATCACCGATCAACCCCACCGGGGTCAACCGGTTGTCCAGGCTCAGCCGCCCCGGCTCCACCAACGCCCGCCCCAGCTCGCCCGGCGACATCGCCCACACCTTGCGGCCGCGCTCATCCACGAGCTCCGAGCCGCCGATCCCCGGGATGACAACCACCAGATACTTGCTCATCATGGGCCTCCTGGCGGCAACCTACCCCCAGCGGACGCCCGCCGCGCCGCGCGCACGAGAAACGCTCAACCGCGTTGCGCGCCTCCCACCCGACGGTGCAAGGCCAGCATCTGCGCCACCGTGCCCGGCCAGCCGTACTGCTCCGCCCGCAGCCTGGCCGCGGCCCGCACCTCCGCCTGCGGCCGCGCCCACAGGCGCTCCACCGCGTCCGCCAACGACGCCGCATCCGGCGCCCCCCACTCCCCCGACGACGCATCCACCAGCTCGCGCGCCCCGCCCCGGTCGGCCGTCACGACGGGGGTCCCGCTGGCCAGCGCCTCCAGCACCGCCAGCCCGAACGTCTCCGACGGGCACACCGACAGGCTGACGTCGTGCGTCGCGAAGGCCCGCGCGACGTCGGCGCGGCCACGCGTGAACCCCCGGAACCGCACCGGCGCCTCCCCCACCAGGGCGCGCACCTCGTCGACGTCCGGCCCGGTGCCATACACGTCCATCCGCACCGGCAGCCCCCGGCGGTGCAGCTCCACCGCCGTCGCCACCGCCAGGCCCGGCGACTTCTCGTGGCTCACCCGCCCGACGTAGCACAACTTCAGCACCCCGTCCGCCTCCGGCGCGCCCGCGTCGGGGTGGAACGTGTCCAGGTCGACGCCCAGCGGCACCAGCTGCGGCCGCACCCCGATCAGCGAAAACTCCTCTGCCGCATACCGGCTCGTCACGACGATGGTGTCGAATCGCCTGGCCAGGCGCCGGTTCAGCGCGGCGACGGCGCGCCGGACGCCGCCGTCGCGCCGCAGCCACATCGTCGCCATCTCGCTCAACCGCTCGTGGCTGAACAGCACCGACCCGACGCCGCTGCGCCGCGCCCAGCCCGTCACCGCCGGCAGCGTCCACTTGTCCGAAACCTCGATGCTGGTGGGCCGAAACCGCTTCAGCACCTCCATGACCCGCCACGGCTCCACGATCATCCGGTACATGCCGCTCACCCGCGGGGCCCGCACGTAGACCGTCATGCCATACTCGTCCTCGATGGTGAGGTCGCGGCGTCCCGGGCAGACGAACAGCCGCTCGTGCCCGGCGGCGGCATAGCCCCTGCCGAGCTCCTCAATCACGACCCGCATGCCGCCCGAGGTGGGCGAAACAAAATTGGCCAGCTGGGCGATCCTCATGGCATCCATCCTGCCAGAGGCGGATCACGCCCCGTCGAGCAACGTGCGATCGGACAGCTGCGCGCCCTTGATCCTGGTGAACGCGTCCGCCAGCTGACCCGCCGTCACCTTGCGCTTCTCCTGCTCATCCACCTCCAGGATGATGCCACCCTCGTGCATCATGATCAGCCGGTTGCCCAACTCGATCGCGTGGGACATGTTGTGGGTCACCATCAGCGCCGTCAGGTTGTGCTCCGCGATCAGCTGCTCGGTGAGCCGGGAGATCAGCTCCGCACGCGACGGGTCGAGCGCGGCCGTGTGCTCGTCGAGCAGCAGGATCGACGGCCTCTGATGCGCGGCCATCAGCAGGCTCAGCGCCTGGCGCTGCCCGCCGGAAAGCATCCCCACCCGCATCGCGAGCCGGTTCTCCAGCCCCAAATCCAGCTTCGCCAGCGCCTCCCGGTAGACGTCGCGCTTCTTGTGGGTGACGGCCATCCGGAGGCCGCGCCTGCGGCCCCGATCGAACGCGATCGCCAGGTTCTCCTCGATCGTCATGTGCGGCGCCGTGCCCGCCATCGGATCCTGAAACACGCGCGCCACCCAGCGCGCCCGCCGATGCTCCGGCACCCGCGACACGTCGCGGCCGTCGATCAGGATCTGCCCGCCGTCGAGCCCGTAACGGCCCGCGATGCAGTTCAGCAGCGTCGACTTGCCCGCACCGTTGGAGCCGATCACCGTCACGAAGTCGCCTTCCGCGAGGCTGAGGGAGATCCCGTCGAGGGCGGTGCGCTCGTTGACCGTCTTCGGGAAGAACCGCTTGGTGACGTCGCGGATTTCCAGCATCACAGTCCCCCTTCCACGTGGGCCAGGCGCCGCTTGCGTTCCCGACGCATCCGCCTCAGCGGCGACAGCTTCGGAATCGTGAGCGCGAGCACGACGAGCACCGCCGAGATCAGCTTCATGTCGTTGGGATTGAGGCCCGCCGACAACGCCAGCTGGATGATGACGCGGTAGATCACGGAACCCAGCGCGGCGGCGGTGACCGCCTGCCACACCGCGGTCATGCCGAAGATGGCCTGCCCGACGATCACCGACGCCAAGCCCGCAACGATGAGGCCGATGCCCATCTGGATGTCCGCGTAGCCGTTGTACTGCGCCAGCAGCGCCCCCGCGAGCGCCACCAGCCCGTTCGACAGGGCCAGCCCGACGATCTTCGCCCCGCCCGTGCTGATGCCCTGCGCGCGGGCCATGTCCTCGTTGTCCCCGGTGGCGCGCAGCGCGACGCCGTACTCGGTGCCGAGGAACCAATACACCACGGCCCCGACAGCCACCACCATGAGCGCGAACAACCCGACGGCGGCCCACGTGCCCAGCCAACCCCAGTCCCGCAGCGGCGTGAACAGCGTCTCGGCGCGCAACAGCGGCACGTTCGCCTTACCCATGATGCGCAGGTTGATCGAATACAGCGCGATCTGCGTCAGGATGCCCGCGAGCAGCGGGTTGATGCCCGCCCACACGTGCAGCGCCCCCGTGACCACGCCCGCGAGCATGCCCGCGACGACCGCCGCCGCCACCGCCGCCCACGGGTCGACGCCCGCGACGATCAGCACCGCCGTCATGGCCGCGCCCGTGGTGTAGGAGCCGTCAACGGTCAGGTCGGGAAAGTCGAGCACCCGGTAGGTGAGGTAGACACCGATCGCCATCACCGCGTACAGCAGGCCGATCTCCAGCGCAACAACCATCTCGTGCGCCCCGCTAGAACTTCTTGGCGGCGCGGGCGACGACCGCCTCCGGCAGCGTGACGCCCTGCTCCTGGGCCGCACCCACGTTGACGAACAGGTCGAACTCCTTCTGCGTCTCGACGGCGAGGTCGCCCGGCTTGTCGCCCGCGAGGATCCGCACCGCCAGCTTGGCGGCGTCGCGGCCCTGCTGCGTGTAGTTGACGCTGAGGCCGGCGGCAGCGCCGCGCTCCATCGTCGCCTCGTCGGAGGCGAACACGGGGATCCTGCGCGAACTCGCCACCTGGATCACCGACTCCGCCGCCGACACCACGACGTTGTCGGTGGGGATGAGGAAAGCGTCCACGTCGAGCGATTGCGCGGCCTGGGCCACCTCGTTCGAGTTGGTGACAGTGGCGGTGAGCACCGTGAGGCCCAGCTCCCCGGCCGCCTGCTCGGCCTCGCGCACCTGCACCGCCGAGTTGACCTCGCCGGAAGAGTACACGATGCCCAGTCGTTTCGCCTCCGGCAGCACCTCACGCACCAGTTCGAGCTGCTCCTTCATCGGGTTCAGGTCGGACACTCCGGTGACGTTGCCGCCGGGCACCTCCCAGCCCTGCACCAGCTCGGCCGACACCGGGTCGGTGACGGCGGCGAACACGATGGGCCTGTCGGTGATGGCCTGCGCCAGCGACTGCGCCGACGGGGTGGCGATCGCGTAGAACAGGTCCGCGTCACTGGCGGCAAAGGTGCTGGCGATGCTGGTGAGCGTCGCCTGATCCCCGTTCGCGTTCTGCAGCTCCACGGCGAGGTTCTTGCCCTCGACGTAGCCCGCCTCCTTGAGCTCTTCCAGGAAGCCCGCCTGCGCCGCGTCGAGCGCGGGATGGCTCACGTAGTTGACGATGGCCACCTTGACCGCCTTCTCGCTCTGCGCGGCCTCGCCGCAGCCGGTCAGCGCAAGCGCCGCCACAGCCACCGCGACGATCCCCTTGGGCCACTTCATCGTTGTTCCTCCTTGTCCCACGGCCAGGCAAGACAAGACCCTAACCCGAGACAAGCCGGGCTCCCAGGGCCCGTCCACGCCTCAGACGGTGCGGTCGGCCCGTCCGGTGACGGACTTGGGCAGCTCCACGCCCATGCGCTGCGCGGCCGCCGGGTTGACGGTGAGCTCCAGCTGGCGCTGGATCTCGGCGGGCGTGGTCGCCGGGTCGGCGCCCTCCAGGATCCTGACGATCAGCTCTGCGGTCTGCTCGCCCTGGGCCCGGTAGTCGGTGGCGAACGAGACCGCGGCCCCACGCGCCACCGAGTCCGCGTCGGAGGTGAACAGCAGCGCCTTCTTCGCCTCCGCCACCTGCACCAGCGACTCGATGGCCGTCACTACCACGTTGTCGTTGCCCACCCAGTAGGCCTGGACGTCGAGCGATTCCGCCGCCTGCGCCACCTCCGAGGAGTTCACGACGGTGGCCACCTGCACCTCGATCCCGGCAGCCTCGGCGGCGGCCTGGAAAGCCTTCGCCTGCACCTCCGCGTTCACCTCGGACGACGTGTACACGATGCCGATCCTCCTCACCTCCGGCAGGATCTCGCGCAGCACCGTCAGCTGCTGGTCGGCCGGGATCGAGTCGGAGGTGCCGGTGACGTTCCCGCCGGGGGCGGCCATCGTCGAGACGAGGCCGGCCGCGACGGGGTCGGTCACCGAAGCGAACACGATGGGGCGATCGGAGATCACCTGCGCGAGCGCCTGGGCCGGCGGCGTCGCGATGGCGATGTAGAGGTCGTGATCGCTGGCGGCATAGGTGTTGGCGATGCTGGTGAGGGTCGCCTGGTCGCCCTGCGGGTTCGCGAGCTCGATCGACAGGTTCTGGCCCTCGACGTAGCCGGCCTGGCGGAGCCCGTCCTTGATGCCCTCGTAGATCAGGTCCAACGACGGGTGGGAGACAATGGTCACCGCCCCGATCCGCACGTCCTTCTTGCCCGGCTGCCCGGCGGCCGGGCCGGATCCGCCGGGCGCGGCGGGCGGCGTCGCGGTGGTGCAGGCGGCCAGCAGCAGGGCGGCGGCCGCCCCCAGCAGGAGTCTGCGCTTCATCGGGTTCTCCTTCCCTCGACCTGGCCCTCACTGTAGTGCCCGCGGGAGCCGACACGCGCTTGGCTCTACCGTGAGTTTCGCAAAAATGTGTGCTTTTCCCGGCAACGCAAAAGGAGCCCCACTCGCGGGGGCTCCTTTCGATTGACCCAACGGGTCACTTGGCCTCTTCGGCGGCTTCCTCCTCGGCGGCCTCGACGGCGGCCTCCTTGGCGGCTTCCTCCTTCACGGGCTCGGCCTTGGCTTGCGCCTTCGGCTCCGCCTTGGCTTCGGCCTTGTCCTTCTTGACAACCTTCTCGGTCACCAGCTCGATGACGGCCATGGGAGCATTGTCCCCCTTGCGGTTGCCGATCTTGGTGATGCGGGTGTAACCACCCTCACGCTCGGCCATGACCGGGGCGATCTCCTCGAACAGCTTCGCCACGACGTCGCGGTCGGTGATGTCCTTGAGGACCTCGCGGCGGTTGGCCAGGTCACCCTTCTTGGCCTTGGTGATCAGCCTCTCCGCCACCGGCTGCACGCGGCGAGCCTTGGTCTCGGTGGTGGTGATGCGGCCGTGCTCAAAGAGCTGGGTGGCCAGGTTGCGCAGGATCAGCCCCTGATGCGCGGGGGTGCCGCCCAGGCGCGGGCCCTTAGTTGGCTTAGGCATTTCTCATTCTCCAGAAAGTGTGGTGAGCCTTCCGGCTCGGGCGGGTCAGTACTGCTCGGTCTCCGCGAACTCGGTGTCGTTGTCCTCGTCGTAGCGCTCGATCGCCTCCAGCGGGTCGAAGCCCGGGGAGGAGTCGCGCAGCGTGAGTCCGTAAGCCGCCAAGGTCTCCTTGACCTCGTCGATCGACTTGCTACCGAAGTTGCGGATGTCCAGAAGGTCCTCCTCGCTGCGGGCGACGAGCTCACCCACGGTGTGGATGCCCTCGCGCTTGAGGCAGTTGTAGGAGCGCACGGACAGGTCGAGATCCTCGACGGGGAGGTTCAGCGACTCTGCGATCTGCTCGTCCACCGGGGACGGGCCGATCTCGATGCCCTCCGCGTGCACATTCAGTTCACGCGCCAGGCCGAAGAGCTCGACGAGGGTGCCGCCAGCAGAGGCGACGGCGTCCCGCGGGAGGATCGACGGCTTGGTCTCGACGTCGATGATCAGACGATCGAAGTCGGTGCGCTGGGCCACGCGAGTGGCCTCAACCTTGTAGGTGACCTTGAGCACCGGCGAGTAGATCGAGTCCACGGGGATTCGACCGATCTCGGCGTCGGCGTTCTTGTTCTGGGCAGCCGAAACGTAGCCACGGCCACGCTCCACCACGAGCTCCATCTCCAGCTTGCCGTTGTCGGCCAGCTGAGCGATGTGCAGCTCGGGGTTGTGCACCTCGACGCCTGCGGGCGGCTGGATGTCGGCGGCGGTGATGGCTCCGGCACCCGCCTTGCGCAGGTACATGACAACGGGCTCGTCCTCCTCGGAGGAGAGTACGAGACCCTTGAGGTTCAAGATGATCTCGGTGACGTCCTCGACCACGCCCTCCAGGGTGGAGAACTCGTGCTGGTTGCCCTCGATCTTGATGCTGGTGACTGCGGCACCCGGAATCGACGACAGCAGCGTGCGGCGCAGCGAGTTGCCGAGGGTGTAGCCAAAGCCCGGCTCCAGCGGCTCGATGACGAACCGGGAACGGAACTCGGATACGACCTCTTCGGTGAGCGTAGGACGCTGAGTGATGAGCATTGGTATTCCTTTCCGCACCAACCGCTATCTGATGGTGCGATAGCGGGGACCGAGGCGTCGGCCCCCGGTGAATCACTACTTCGAGTAGAGCTCGACGATCATCTGTTCCTGAACATCCACCACGATCTGCTCACGAACCGGGAGCTGGTGGACCAGGATGCGCATGCGGTTCGGGCGGGCCTCCAGCCATGCGGGCACGGTGCGCTCGTGGTGCGTCTCGCGGGCCACGACCAGCGGGTGCAGGTTCATGGACTTCTCCGCCACGTCGATGATGTCCTTCGCGGACACCCGGTACGACGGGATGTTGACGCGCTTTCCGTTGACCAGGAAGTGGCCGTGCACGACGAGCTGGCGCGCCTGGCGACGGGTGGAGGCGAAGCCGGCGCGGTAAACCACGTTGTCCAGGCGCGACTCCAGGATGCGCAGCAGGTTGTCACCGGTCTTGCCGGGGACGCGTGCGGCCTCCTCGTAGTAGCGACGGAACTGCTTCTCCAGCACGCCGTAGGCGTAGCGAGCCTTCTGCTTCTCCTTGAGCTGCAGCGAGTACTCGGAGTCCTTGGTGCGGCCGCGACCGTGCTGACCCGGGGGGTACGGGCGACGCTCGTAGGACTTGTCGTTGCCGACGAGGTCAGTCCCGAGACGACGAGACTTCTTGGTGAGAGGGCCGGTGTAACGAGCCATGATTCTCTTCTGTCCTTTCTATCTCGAACTGACTAGACGCGACGACGCTTGGGCGGACGGCAGCCGTTATGCGGCACCGGGGTGACGTCGGAGATGGTGCCGACCTCAAGCCCGATGGCGCCCAGCGAACGGATGGCGGTCTCGCGGCCGGAACCGGGACCCTTGACGAACACGTCGACGCGCTTCATGCCGTGCTCCATGGCACGACGACCGGCTGCCTCGGCAGCCATCTGCGCGGCGAACGGGGTCGACTTGCGCGAACCCTTGAAACCGACGGTGCCCGCGGATGCCCATGCGATGACGGCACCGGAGGGGTCGGAAATCGAGATGATGGTGTTGTTGAAGGTGCTCTTGATGTGGGCCTGGCCCACGAGCACGTTCTTCTTTTCCTTGCGGCGCACCTTGGTGGTTGCGCCCTTGCGGCCTGCAGTAGCCATAAGTGTGTTTCTCCTACAGTCTTCTTCTTCGGCTCACCGCGAGGGTCAGCGGGCCTTCTTCTTGCCGGCCACAGCCTTCTTCTTGCCCTTGCGGGTACGCGCGTTGGTACGCGTGCGCTGACCGCGAACCGGGAGACCGGCGCGGTGACGACGACCCTGGTAGTTGCCGATCTCCACCTTGCGGCGGATGTCGGCGGCGACGCTACGACGAAGGTCACCTTCGATCTCGTAGTTCGCTTCGATGTGGTCACGCAGTGCGATGAGCTGCTCTTCGGTCAGCTGGTGCACACGGACGTCGCCGCTGACTCCGGTAGCGGCGAGGGTCTCGGCAGCGCGGGTCTTGCCAATGCCGAAGATGTAGGTGAGGGCGACCTCAAGGCGCTTTTCGCGCGGCAGGTCGACACCAACGAGGCGTGCCATCAGGCGGTACCTTTCTGGATTTCATCCGGTTCTCACGCCGGACGCGAAGGTGTGTGGCGTGTCGCGTCCCCTGTTGTCGTGGGGCCTCGGCCTTCGTCCGAGGGTGTGGGCTGGCGAACCAACCTTTTGCGATCACGTTGCTTCAATTGTCGGCGGTGGGGCTGGGGGCCTTTCCCGCGGCGTTCTGCGATCAGCCCTGGCGCTGCTTGTGGCGCGGGTTCTCGCAGATCACCATCACACGACCGTGCCGGCGAATCACCTTGCACTTGTCGCAGATCTTCTTGACGCTCGGCTGAACCTTCATTCGAGCAACCTTTTCAATCAGCGACTGGGCATGTCTGCCCAATCTTGTGGTGGATAATCACGGCCCTTCCCTCGCGCGGCCACCGGCAGGCGGCAGCATCCGGGCACTAAGGACCGACGGCCCACTCTACGCTGCCACGCAGCATTTGGCCAATCTGCTGACGGAGGCGGGCCGCTGGGCAAATGAAAAACGTCCGACCAGGTGTCGGACGTTTCCAGCCAAACTCACTTGTGGCGGTACACGATGCGACCGCGGGTCAAGTCGTAGGGCGACAGCTCCACGACGACGCGGTCGGCGGGCAGGATGCGAATGTAGTGCTGACGCATCTTCCCGGAGATCGTCGCCAACACCTTGTGACCGTTGCCGAGCTCCACGCGGAACATCGCGTTGGGCAGAGCCTCGACGACGGTGCCCTCCATTTCGAGGGCGCCTTCCTTCTTAGCCATAAACTCTCATTCTTCCACTGGGACGGCCTTCGCTCGCCCCGAGAGATTCTACTTAGTCACGACAAGGCCCCCAAATCAACTCGCCGTGCCCGGGCGCTTCGGCTGGGGCGTCGGCGCGAAACCTGCCCCGGTCCCGGCCGAGGCCGGTAGCCTGCTCACATGAGCTACTTCGCGGTCCACTACACCTACTCCACGGATCAGGCGCGCCTCGACGAGGTGCGGCCCCAGCATCGGGCATTCCTCGGCCAGCAGCCAAACCTCGTGGCCTCCGGCCCGCTGCTGGGCACCTCCCCGGGGCGGGCGCTGCTCGTCTTCCGCGCCCAGTCGGCCGACGATTTGGCGGCCCAGCTCGACCAGGACCCGTTCCGCGTGGCTGGCCTCATCGTCGAGCGCGAGATCCTCGGCTGGCACCCGGTGCTGGGGGTTTTCGCCGACGACGCGGCTAGCTGACCTGCTCCTTCGTCACCACCCAGGTGTTGCAGTCCCCCAGGGTCTTGGCGTAGAGACCGCGGGTACCCCAGTCGGTGAGCGAGTTGCGGTTGCCGTGCCGTGGGCTCTCCAGCATGGTGCGCAGCCGCTGCTGCCAGGATTCGTAGGTGGCGCCATCGAAGTTTAGGCTGTCGTTGTGCACGGTCATCATCCCGGACCAGCACACCGCCTGCAGCTCGCTCCGCCTGGGAGCGTCCTCGGCAAACGCGCCCGTGCCGAAGGCGCCTTCGTGGATGCCCGACAGGAACTGCAGGTGGTGGCCGTACTCGTGGTTCACCATCTCGTTGATGGAGTATTCCCACTGCTTCGCCATGTCACGGTGCTCTCCCCCGAAGAACACCGAGCCCTGGCCGCGCGCGCAGTAGAACGCGGGCGCCTCGAAGTAGCCGCAGTCGCTCTTCGATCCCTTACCGGGGAAGAACTGCACCTCCGGCATCGCCTCCGGCCAGCCCTGCTGCTTGATGATGGGCAGCCAGGAGTTGTGCACGCACGCCCACTGGGCCCGCACCTCTTGGCGCCACTCCTGCTCAGAGGTGATCAGCTTGGGTGTGGGGCAGCCGGTCAGCTGGGGCGGAATCAACTCGTAGAGCCGGTTGTTTACCACCACCGCGGGGTAGTCCTCCACCATCGGGATGAGGGGCGAGAACGTCGGCTCCGGCAGCTGGGGCGGGTTCGGCTGCGGGTCGGGTACGCGCGATCCGCTCTCCGACGGGCCCGGCGGCGTCGGAGAGGACGACTGCGGGTGGGGCTGCGGAGTGGGAGACTCCACCGCCGTGCTGACCACCGGCTCCGGTGCGGGCTCGGCGGCGGGCCGGCGGCTAACGACGAGCCAGGCGGTCACCCCGATCAGGGCCACGACAAGGCCGATGGTGAGTGTCCACACGGGCCATCCGCTGGGCGGCCCGGACGGTTTCAACGCGACGGGCCGCTGAGGCGGTACCGACCAGGTGGGCGCATCCTGGGGCTGCGTCGGCGGGTACTGGGAATCGGGCGGCGGAGCCTGAGGCACGTGCCCGCGGGGCGCAGCCCCCGGCGCCGCGACGAAGCCCGGCCCGGGCGCCCCACTCCCCTGCGGGCCGCCCGCCCAGGCGCCCGGCGAACCGGCCTGGCCCGGAATCTGGCTCGCGGCGAACTGTCCGGGGGCGTGGTGGCCGCCCGAGACGGCCTGGCCGAGCGCGCCGGGGGCCCCGGACGGGAACTGCGGCGCGACGAAGCCGGGGGCACCGGGCGCCGACGGCGCGGCTTGGCCCGCTCCCTGTGGAGCCAGCTGCCCAGCGGGCGCGGGCCCCGAGGGCTGCACCGGGTCAGGAGCTTCGGCGCCCTCCGGGGAGCCCAACGTCGGGGTTGCTCCCGGATCCTGCGGCTCATCTCCCTCACGCGGGTCGCCCTCCGGCGCGGCCCAAGATATCTGGTCAGTCATCAACCCTCCTCGACGGCCAAGGCTAAGGGATCACCGGGTCACCGCTAGTCGCCCAACGGCGCGAAACGATCCCCCAGCTGGGACTCGCCGCCATCGAACTCGGTGAGCACCCAAAGGCCGTTCTCCGTGATCGCAACGGAGTTCTCCCAGTGCGCGCCGCGGGAACCGTCGCGCGAGATCACGGTCCACCCGTCGTCGAGTTCCAGGGTTTTGTGCGTACCGAGCGTGATCATGGGTTCGATAGCCAGCACCATGCCCGGTTGCAGAGGAACGCTGCGGCCGAAGGAGACGTAGTTCGGCACATCCGGCGACATGTGCATCTCGCTGCCGATGCCGTGGCCGGTGAACTCCCGCAGGATGCCGTAGCGCCCGTGCTTGCGCACCGTGCGCTCAATGGCGCGCGAAACGTCGGACACCTTCGCGCCTGCGCGCATCTTCCTGATGCCGGCCCACAGCGCCTCGTGACACACCTCACTGAGCCGCCGATCGGCGTCGCTCGGCTTGCCCGCGAAAACGGTGCGGGCCGCGTCGCTGTGCCACCCGTCGACGATGGCCCCGAAGTCTATGCTCACCAGGTCGCCCTCGTTGAGCACCCGCTCGCCCGGGATGCCGTGCACGAGTTCGTCGTTGACGGAGATGCAGGCGACGCCGGGGAAGCCGACGCCATACTCGGCACCGTAGTTGAGGAAATTCGACGTCGCCCCGCGCCGGGCGAGCACCTCGCGGCCGATCGCGTCGATCTCCGCGGTGGTGATGCCCGGGCGCACGGCCGCGGTCATCTCCTGGAGGCCCTCAGCGACGACGAGCCCCGCCGAGCGCATCTTCACCAGCTGCTCGGCGGTCTTGATCTCGATCATGTGAGCTGAGCCCGCTGATCCAGCTGATCGAACATCCGGCCCTGCACTTCCTCGACCGTGCCGGTGCCGTCAACCTCTTCGAGCAGCCCCAGGTTTTCGTAGTGCATGAGCAGCGGGGCGGTCTGCCCGGCATACACCTCCATCCGCCGACGGATGGTCTCCTCGTTGTCATCCGCACGGCCCTCCTTCTGGGCGCGGTCGAGCAAGCGAGCCACCAGCGATTCGGGGTCGACGTGCAGGCTGACCACCGCGTCCAGCGCGCGATCCTGCCGCTCCAGGTATTCGTCCAGGAAATGCACCTGGTGCAGGGTGCGCGGGAAGCCGTCGAGCAGGAACCCTCCCGCGCAGTCGTCCTGGCTGAGCCGGTCGGCGACGATCTCCTCGGTGATCTCGTCGGGCACGTACTCGCCCGCGTCGATGATCTCCTTCACCTTGACGCCCAGCGGCGTCTGATTGGCGATGTTGGCGCGGAAGATGTCGCCCGTCGAGATGGCGGGGATACCGTATCGGGCAGCGAGTCCGGCGGCCTGGGTGCCCTTGCCTGCACCCGGCGCGCCCATGATCAGCAACCTCACTTGAGGAACCCTTCGTAGTTGCGCTGCTGGAGCTGGCTCTCGATCCGTTTGATGGTGTCAAGGCCAACGCCCACGATGATGAGGATCGACGTGCCGCCGAACGGGAAGTTCCGGTTCGCGCCAACCAGCATGAAGGCAATGGTGGGCAGAGCAGCGATCAGTGCCAGGTAGAGCGAGCCGGGAGCGGTCAGGCGGCTGAGCACGTAGGCCAGGTAGTTCTCCGTCGGTTTGCCCACCCGGATGCCCGGGATGAAACCGCCGTACTTCTTCATGTTGTCGGAGACTTCCTGCGGGTTGAAGGTGATGGAGACGTAGAAGTAGGTGAACGCAATGATCAGCGCGAACTGCACCAGGTTGTAGACCACGGTGTGCTGCGCCCCGTCGCCCGCGAAGTAGTAGTTCACCCACTGTCCGAACGCGCTGTCCGGGCTGAATGTGGCCATCATCACCGGCAGGTACAGGATGGAGCTGGCGAAGATGACCGGGATGACGCCGGCCTGGTTGACCTTGAGGGGGATGTAGGTGGTGGAGCCACCGACCAGGCGGCGGCCAACCATCCGCTTGGCGTAGTGCACGGGAATGCGGCGCTGGCCCTGCTCGATGAACAGGATGGCGGCCATCACGGCCAGGCCGACGACGATGATCGCGACCAGGAAGAACCACCCACGCGCGCCCGGGTTGGTGGCCTTGACCGACCAGATGCCGTCCGGGAACGAGGCCGCAATCTGGGTGAAAATCATGATGGACATGCCGTTGCCGATGCCGCGCTCGGTGATGAGTTCGCCCATCCACATGATGATCGCCGTGCCGGCAGTCATGATGAACACCATCGTCACCATCGCGTAGATGGAGTCGGTGTAGAGAATGTTGGGGCAGCCCGGGAACAGCCGGTCGGTGTTGGCGAGCGTGACGAAGGCGGTCGCGTTCATCACCGCCAGCACCAGGGTGAGGTAACGCGTGTACTCGGTGATCTTCGCCTGACCGGAGGCGCCCTCCTTCTTGAGGGCTTCGAGCTTGGGGATCACCACGGTCATCAGCTGCAGAATGATCGAGGCCGTGATGTAGGGCATGATGCCCAGCGCGAACACCGACAACTGGAGCAGCGCCCCACCCGAGAACAGGTTGATCAGCGAATACAGACCGGCCGCGTCGCCTTGGCTGGCGAGCGAAACGCACTCGCGAATCTGGGCCATGTTCACGTTGGGCGCCGGCAGCGACGAGCCGAAACGGAAGACGGCGACGATGCCCAGCGTGAATAGGATCTTCTTGCGTAGATCAGGCGAGCGGAACGCGTTCGCGAAGGCGGAAATCATCCGGCCCCACTTTCCATGCAGACGTGACGAAACAGCCACAGGCTATGTGACAACTCGGGAAGCCTACCAAGCTTCCCGCGCTGGCCCCAAGTCCGGGGGCCGTTTTGGGGACAATTGATCAAAGTTGGCTGCGCTTTCTCCGACCCCGAACAACGAGCAGTGGCCGGACCCCTGAGGGGATCCGGCCACTGTTTGACAGCGATTGACTCAGGCCAGGTTGGCGGAGCCGCCTGCGGCCTCCAGCTTCGCCTTGGCGGAGCCGGTGAACGCGTTCGCGGTGACGTTCAGCTTGACGCTGACCTCGCCGTCGCCGAGCACCTTCACGAGCTGGCCCCGACGAACGGCGCCGACCTCGACGAGATCTGCCACGTGCACGTCGCCGCCCTTGGGGAAGAGTTCCGCGATACGGCCGACGTTGACGACCTGGTACTCGACCCGGAACGGGTTCTTGAAGCCCTTGAGCTTGGGGATGCGCATGTGCATGGGCATCTGGCCGCCCTCAAAGCTCTCCGGCACGTTCTTACGAGCGCCCGTACCCTTGGTACCGCGGCCCGCAGTCTTACCCTTCGACCCCTCACCGCGGCCAACGCGGGTCTTCGCCTTCTTGGCGCCCGGTGCGGGACGAAGGTCATGAATCTTCAGTGCCATTTCACTTAACCTCTTCCACGGTCACGAGGTGAGCGACAGTGCGGATCATGCCGAGCACCTCGGGACGATCCTCACGCACCACGGACTGCCCGATCCGCTTGAGACCAAGCGTACGGAGCGTGTCCCTCTGGTTGGCTTTGCCGCCTGCAACAGACTTGACCTGGGTGATCTTGAGCTGTGCCATCTAGCTGGCCACCTCCTCCTTGCTGGCGCGGAGCATCGCGGCCGGGGCCACGTCCTCCACGGGCAGACCGCGACGGCGGGCCACCTGCTCAGGCTGCTCCAGCTTCTTGAGCGCGGCAACGGTGGCATGCACCACGTTGATCGCGTTCGCGGAACCGAGAGACTTGGACAGCACGTCGTGGATACCGGCGCACTCAAGCACCGCACGGGCGGAGCCACCAGCGATCACACCGGTACCGGGAGTGGCCGGGCGCAGCACGACGACGCCCGCCGCCTTCTCGCCCTGGACCGGGTGCGGGATGGTGCGCTGGATCATCGGGACGCGGAAGAAGTGCTTCTTGGCCTCTTCCACGCCCTTGGCGATGGCCGCAGGAACTTCCTTGGCCTTGCCGTAGCCCACACCAACCGTGCCTTCGCCGTCGCCGACGACAACCAGTGCGGTGAAGCTGAAGCGTCGACCGCCCTGCACCACCTTGGCGACGCGGTTGATCGCAACCACGCGCTCCAGGTACTGGCTCTTCTCTTCGCGAGCGTTGCTCTGGCCACGACGATCGTCACGGCCACGACGCTCACCACCTGCGCGGCTACCGCGCTGTTGGGTTTCACTCATCGTTTCCTCTTTCGTCGGGTCAGAAGTCGAGGCCGCCCTCGCGGGCAGCATCGGCCAGGGCCGCCAGGCGGCCGGTGTACTTGTTACCAGCGCGGTCGAACACGACCGCAGTGATGCCGACGGCCTTCGCGCGGGCCGCGAGCAGCGAACCCACCTTGGCGGCCTTCTCGGTCTTGGTGCCGGACATGTTGCGCAGCTCGGCTTCCATCGTCGAGGCCGACACCAGGGTGTGGCCGACCACGTCGTCGATCACCTGCACGAACAGGTGACGCGGCGAGCGGGTGACGACGAGACGCGGACGCGCGGCGGTGCCGTTGATCTTCTTGCGGGCACGGAGCTGGCGGCGCGCACGGGAGGCGGCTTTCGGAGCCAGCGTCTTGCTCGTCTTCAACGAGATAGCCATTACTTACCAGCCTTTCCGGCCTTGCGGCGCACGTGCTCACCCTGGTAGCGCACGCCCTTGCCCTTGTAGGGCTCCGGCTTACGCAGCTTGCGGATGTTGGCAGCGGTCTCGCCGACGAGCTGCTTGTCGATACCCTGAACCGCGAGCCGGGTCTGGGTCTCGACGTTGAAGGTGATGCCCTCCGGAGCATCGACGATCACCGGGTGCGAGAAACCAAGAGCGAACTCGACCTGGGTCGGGCCCTTGGAAATCACGCGGTAACCGACGCCGACGATTTCGAGCTTCTTCTCGTAGCCCTCGGTGACACCAACGATCATGTTGGCGATGAGGGTCCGGGTCAGGCCGTGCAGCGCACGGTTCTGCCGCTCGTCGTTGGGGCGGGAGACGGTGATTTCGCCTGCTTCGTTATGGGAGACAGCGATGGGTTCCTTGACAGCGAGCGAGAGTTCGCCCTTGGGGCCCTTGACGCTGACGTTCTGGCCGTCGATCGTTACGGTCACGTTCGCCGGGACGGTGATGGGGAGCCTGCCAATTCGAGACATTACACAATCCTCCTCATCACCAGACGTAGGCGAGCACTTCGCCGCCCACGGACTTAGCCTTTGCCTGCTTGTCGGTCAGCAGACCCTGCGACGTCGAGATGATGGCGATGCCGAGACCGCCAAGCACTCGCGGAAGCTGGGAGGCCTTGGCGTAAACGCGCAGGCCCGGCTTGCTGATACGACGAAGGCCAGCGATGGAACGCTCCCGGGAGTCGCCGTACTTCAGGGTGACCTTCAGCACTTTCCCGACCTGACCTTCGTTCTCGATCAGCTCGTAGCCGGCGATGTAGCCCTCGGCCTTCAGGATCTCGGCGATCCCGACCTTGATCTTGGACGACGGCATGGAGGCCGAGTCCAAGTACGCCTGATTGGCGTTGCGCAGACGAGTAAGCATGTCTGCAATGGGGTCAGTCATTGTCATGACTTATACCTCTTTCTCGCGCCGGTTTCCCGTTTCCGGGACCTGTCGCGTCAATGGATCTACAGGTTCTCTTGGATCACCAGGACGACTTGGTCACACCCGGCAGTTCGCCGGCGTGGGCCAGTTCGCGCAGGCAGACGCGGCACAGTCCGAACTTGCGGTAAACCGACTTGGGACGGCCGCACTTCTGGCAGCGGGTGTAGGCGCGCACACCGAACTTCGGCTTGCGGGCCTGCTTTACCTTGAGCGCAGTCTTAGCCATGCCTCAGCCTCACTTCTTCTTTTTCTTGGCGTAGAAGGCGGGGCCACGCTTGGCCTTGGCCTTCTTCGGGTCGTCGACCGCCTTGAACGGGAAGCCAAGGTGCTTGAGCAGCGCACGGCCCTCGACGTCGTTGGTGGCGGAAGTGACAAAGGTGATGTCCATGCCACGCACGCGGTCGATCTTGTCCTGGTCGATCTCAAGGAACATGACCTGCTCGTTGAGGCCGAAGGTGTAGTTGCCCTTACCGTCGAACTGGCGGCCGTTGAGTCCACGGAAGTCGCGGATGCGCGGGAGGGCGAGCGTCAGGAGACGATCGGCAAACTCCCACATGCGATCCCCCCGCAGCGTGACGTGGCAGCCGATGGGCTGGCCCTCACGCAGCTTGAACTGGGCGATGGACTTGCGGGCCTTGGTAACGGCCGGCTTCTGGCCGGTAATGACGGTCAGGTCGCGGATGGCACCGTCGATGATTTTCGAGTCGCGCGCAGCCTCGCCGACGCCCATGTTCACGACGATCTTCGTGAGGCCGGGGATCTGCATGACGTTGGCGTACTTGAACTCCTCCTGCATCGCAGGAACGATCTTCTCGCGGTACTTAGCCTTCAGACGGGGCATTTCGCTCATCAGATCTCCTCCCCGGTCTTGCGCGCGATCCGGACGGAACGCTCGGCCTTGTACTCGGAGCCGTCGGGACGACGCTTCATGACCTCGACTCGCTTGTAGCCGATGCGCGTCACGACCTCCTTGCCGTCAACCTTCACGACGAGCTGCACGTTCGAGGCGTGGATCGGTGCCTCGACGGAGACAACGCCGCCTTCGATCTTGCGGCCGGAGGGGCTCTGCTGCTCGCGGCGATGACGCTTAACGACGTTCACGCCCTCGACGATCACGGTCTCCTTCTCCGGGTTGACGGCGATGATCTCCCCGATCACGCCCTTGTCGCGACCCGCGATGACCTTCACCCGGTCGCCCTTCTTGACGTGGAGTGCCATGTCAGATCACCTCCGGGGCGAGGGAGACGATGCGCATGAACTTCTTCTCGCGAAGTTCACGAGCCACGGGACCGAAGATGCGGGTACCGCGAGGCTCGCCGTCGTTCTTAAGAATGACGGCCGCGTTCTCGTCGAACTTGATGTAGGAACCGTCCGGACGACGGCGCTCCTTGCGCTGACGAACGACGACGGCCTTGACCACGTCGCCCTTCTTGACGGTACCGCCAGGGATCGCGTCCTTGACGGTGGCGACGATGGTGTCGCCCAGGTATGCGTAGCGACGCCCGGAACCGCCGAGGACACGGATGCAAAGGATCTCCTTGGCACCAGTGTTGTCGGCGACCTTCAGTCGCGACTCCTGTTGGATCATTTTTTCTCCTTCGTCTCGCCGGTTCCAGCAACTGGCCTGGCGAAACTAGAAACTTCCCCCCTGGATTTTGCCAGGAGGCAGCCCCCTGCTCGAGAGAGTGGGAACCCTATGCGGTGCCCGGGAGAGGTCCCCCCGATCAGGGCACAGACCCAAAGCACCGTGGATTATGGTAGCGCAGCACTTCCGAAGCGCGAAATCCGTAGTGGTAAGAGATTGGGGCGGCCCTCTCGGCACCGCCCCAATCTCTTACGTCGTCCTGCTACGAGCAGGCAAGCCGGGCCATCGCCCAGTTCGCGTGATCGGAGCCGTTACCGTTGCCGGCGTCGCCCACTTCAAGTGTCAACTGGCTATTTCCGGTGATATCGACGCTGATGTCCAGTGGAGCGTCGCCACCGTTACGTCCAGTGGCCGGAACGATGACTCGGTTCCCATCGCCCTTTACGGTGAAGGTCACGGAGCCATTTCGACCATGCTGGACGCCCGCCAACGCTTTGAACGTCTTGCACTCAGCCGGAACATCGAAGGTCACGCTACTGCGGGCGTGTACGCCGATGCCCTTGGGGTAGAACTCACCTGCGATGCGCATCGGTTCGCCATCGCCAGATCCGCGTTCGCCGTTGCTCATATCCCATTCGACTGGGCCCCAACCGTTCGTCGGAGTGCCAACAACGCGGTCTCTCATGTCCGAGAGGAATCGCTCGTTGGCTGGCACCGCGAAACTGGCAACGGTCATGCTCTGCGACAACTCTTGGGATTTGCCTCCGACGTTGTAACGTGCTTTGACCGTGAGAGTGCCGTTAGGCTGATCGGCCGAAGAGGTAACCCCGAACTCGGCAACTCCGTCCTCAACGTTGCGCTTGGTGACTGCCCAACCTTCTGGAGCCTCCAGAACGAAGTCCAAGTCCCTCAGCTCTGCGCTTTCAGCGGAACTGAGCCGCGCAGTGACGGTGAACTCACGCTCGGAGATAACCGTCGTCGGGCCAGAGATCTCCAGCGCGGCGCAGGGGGCCACGTTTGCAGATTCGCCGAGATCCTCGACCCTAACGTTATCGATCGTGAGATCGGCTTGGTAGCCGCCTGCGTCCTTGCGGAAGCCGACCCACCAACCGAGCTGGCAGCCGCCGGTATCGAACTCGTGCGAGAAGCGCTTGGTTTCGTGCACGCTTTCCAGCGGAGTTTGCTCGACGGTACGCTCCGCGAGTCGACCCTCAACGAATTGGTCGAAGCCGTGCACGAAGCTGTACGTGCCGTCAAGACCAACCTGGGCGTCATAGCTGACGCGGTATCTGTGGCCTGGCTTGAACGGCATCGAGCCGGTAGTGGAGCGCAAGATCATACCGCGGTTCTCTTCATGGGCGAGCAGGGACCAGTTGCCGTCAAGCACGTTATCGATGATCTTGCCACCCTCAACGACCGCGCCGGAAGCGTTCTTTCCCCACCAACCCTTCTGCGAGTATGGCGCATGCAGTTCAGCCAGCTGAGTGCGGGCGTCGCCTCCCTGGGTGGAGCCGGTCACGAACGGCCAGTACCCGGTGTCGACGTTCTCGAAGTCTTCGAAAACGATAGTCTCGG
Source organism: Tessaracoccus sp. OH4464_COT-324 (assembly GCF_003932855.1). Classification (GTDB taxonomy): domain Bacteria; phylum Actinomycetota; class Actinomycetes; order Propionibacteriales; family Propionibacteriaceae; genus Arachnia. The sequence goes on from NZ_RQYZ01000024.1 coordinate 23,223, forward strand.
CTGTCGGTTTCTTGTCTTCGGCTGGGGTGAACTTGACCACCCGCAGATCGTCAACTTTAACAACAGCATCGCCCTCCCCTGCCGCAACTTTGAACGTCACCGGGCCGCCCGTGGTAGAGAAGGTCACCCGGACACGCTGGTATCCCTGAAGGAACTTCTCGTCCGAGGCGGTGGAGTTCACCGGAGCTGAGTAGCGGATTGACGAGATGGCGTAGCCGTCCTTGCCCTCATCATCAGCCATCGGAAGACCAGTCTTCGGCAGCCCGGGACGAACGACAGGAGGCTGCGGTTTGGGCATGGGCTTCACGGTGGGATCATCACCCGGTTTGGGGTCCGGGCTCGGTTTGGGGTCCGGGCTCGGTTTGGGGTCCGGGCTCGGTTTGGGGTCCGGGCTCGGTTTGGGGTCCGGGCTCGGCTTCGGCGCCACTGGGTCGGAACCTTCCTGGTACTGGGTCGGCTTCACGCCCGGGCCAGAGACACTCACGCTCACGTCGCGAGCCTTGCCCGGCTCCACCTCGATCCAGGCCCACGCCGAGTAGGTGCCCGCAGGAAGATCAAACGCGCCCGCATCACGAGCCACCACGGAACCAGGGTTGCGCAGAACCTGCGAGAGCTCCGACTTACCCGAACCCAGTTCGGCGTACAGGTTTCGTCGAGCATCCAGCTTCACGCTGACGTTGCCCTCGGTCTTGTAGGCGTCCAGGTTCCCAGAGAAGAAACCGGGATCCTTGACCGGCTGCCCCTGACCCCAATCCGGTGCCTTGGCCGCAGGGATGGCGCCCGACGCGAAGAGCACGTAGGGCTTCCCGGCCTCGACGTTCAGGGTCACCTCGCCGTTGTTCACTGGGATCTTCTTCTCGTTCGCCCGGCCCTGGTCGGTGAGTTCGAACATGGTCAGTTCGCTCTGGTCCTTCCAGGAATCGGTGAGACGCCAAGTGGTTTCCCCACCCTCGGGGTTGAAGTGATACAGCCGGTCGCCGCCGTCGGTCCAGGGCAGGAGGTACTTACCCTGGGTGTAGACGCGAGCACCGTCATAGTCGATCTCGCGGTTCACTGGAATCACAGAGCCGCCGATGCTGCTCAATGGGCTCGTCGCCACGGTACCGTTGGCGAACACGATCCGGTTGGTATCCCACAGCATGATGTCCGACTGCTGCAGGAACTTGGTGGGCAGGTTGCGTTGCCAGATGTTTTCGAAAAACTCGTTGGCGTTCGTGTGCCCGGTCCAGCCCTCGAACTCGTGAATGTTGGAATTGGAGAGAATGGGATGCGGGTTCCAGATGTCCTTCTTCGCATTGTCGATGAATCGCAGCAGGACGGAGTTCACACCTTTGTTGGTTTCCCCACCGTAACGTTCCTCGTTCGCCCAGTGACTCCAGGTGGATTTGCGGGGATACTTGTCCGCCCACTCGGTGGCCATGTCCCAGCCCTGCTTGTTCAGTTCGTTGACTAGGCGCTGCGCTTCCCAACCGTCTGGGTAGTAGACGTCCATGTATAGGAAAGACAGGTTCTCTGGCACCTCGTCGCGGAACTGCCGGAATCGCTTCAGGACGTTTCCGGTACCCAAATCCTTGGGTCCATTCATGTAGTAAGACTGGTTCATCCAGCCCCAGGCCGCGCTCGGAGGCATGATCAACAGATCCTCGCTGAAGGCACGCGCCTCGGAGTAACTCTCGGTCGTGTTCACGTGCACGCCGAAAGTGGCGTTGAACTTTTCTCCTTCGTTCACGAGCGTCTTCAGATCAGCGAGCCCGCCAGCGCGCTCGTTGTAGTGGCCTGCATAGTCTCCCTGCGCAGAATCGTGGCCCTCGGCCTGATAACCCTTCAGCATGACCCACTGGCGTAGGCCCTCGGTAGCGAGCGAAATACGCTTGGTGTCATCCAGTGTGCGCAGGAACGGGTGGGTAGCTTGGGACACAATGTTGAAGGGGATGCGACGAACCACCAGGTTCTTCACTTCGTCGCTGCCCGGGACGCCGTCCGCTATCTCTCGGGCAGCGATGGCACCGTCTTGCCAGTCAACCACGGTGTCTGCGTTAGCGTCTGCCGTGAGCTTCACCCTGACGAACGGATCCGGATCAGCTCCGATTCCGCCCTCCCCGTCCACCGTAGAGTGCCCACGGATCACGAAACTGGCGGGGCCGACGGCCACCGAACCAGCCGTACCGCCCGGCGCGTTCACCGCCACAAAACGGTCTCGGCCCTGCGCGGAGCGGCGCTTGTGCGCAGACGACGCGGTGTTGTCCTCAATCGCGTTAGTCTCAAAGCCCGCAGCCAGCGTGCCGTTCGTAGCCACCGCCATGTGCAGTCGGTTCTCCTGCTCAACCCGAGCGTTGCGCGCGTCGAGCAGAACGTCACCCGCCACGTTACGATTGACCGACAAGAAGGCACCAACCACACCCGCTTGGTCGCTCTCCTGGGCGCTCACCGAAACCAAGTTGAGGCCGGGAACCGCCACACGCCGAACGACATTGCCCGGGTCAACGATGTCCGTCAGTTGCCAGGTGAGCACGCCGTCGGCCACCTTCAGCTTAGCGTTCATGGAAACCCCGGGAATCCCCGGGACGGTCAACGGGTAGACCAGGGCGTCCGCGCTCTTCTGAACTTCGCCCACTTCGACTGCTTCGCGCTTTTCGTTGATCGAGATCGCGTCCAGCGCTGCTCCGTCGTTGCCCCGCATCTCCTCGCCACCCAGCACGTAGCCGATCACCTGTGGGAACTCTGGATGGGCCTTGACAGTCAGCTTGCCGTCAGTGATAACGAGCGGCTCAACGCCGGGACCGGGGCTTGGCACCGGCGATTCCGTGGGTGGGACGCTGGGAGCTGGTGGGTCAAGCTCCCCTTCGACGAGATCCGCGTTGAACTCCGCGAGGGAACCCACCTGCTCCTCGCTGCCGTCTCCGCCCCAGGAGGAGAGGTACTCCACTTTGACGCAGGTGGCCGCCTTGGGCTGGTCAAGCTTGATCACGGACTCACTGAGATCCGGGTTGCCGGGGTCACCGCCATCCGGCACCACCGGAATCGCGCCGCTGGCCGCGACCTCAAAACCGCCGGAGCAGTCTGGGGTGGCGGAAGTGTAAATCTTGTACTCGTGTACCCGGCCTGAGCCCCGCGAGGACTGGCGCGGATGCAGGCGCACTCGGCCAATCTGCTTGGGCTGGTCCGATTCCTTATCCAGCCGCACGGTAAGCGTGTGTGGGAACTCTGCGGCACCGTCTTTCCACTTGGAGTGCCAGTAGGTGCTCACATCGCCGTCGAGAACAAGATTTGCCCGACCTTGGGTGGCTCCTTCGCCAGAGAGTTCCTCTGAACTGACCGACGTGATCGACATCTTGCCCTGGGGCAGCGGAGTGTAGGTTTCTTCTGCCCAAGCTGGTGACAGCGGAGCCAGCCCGGCCACGAGTAGTGCCGAGATAGAAACGGGCAGCACCCTGGTTAGGGACCGCCCAAAGGGCTTCTTCACTTAAGCCTCCTTCTCTGCGTTGAGTCCTCCCCAAGCCGTCCTGCCTGAAATGCCTGACAGGGCCTGGAGAGTGAATAGCCAAAGACACCGTAGCCCCCGCCCTTGGAGACCGCAACGCAAAGGCCTATTACAACCAAAATGGTTGAGCGATCACGCTCGAAGCCTGCCAAAACAGAGGTCTGGTGAGACGGCCCGGAGGATTGAAAAGTTGCACACCACCGCCGCAATTCCCGCCGAAATGAGCGAAAAAAGAGGGTGGACCGGCTCTGCTGACCCGGTCCACCCTCGATACTGGATTACTTGGCGCGCTCCACGATAGAGACCAGGCGCCAGCGCTTCTGCGCCGACAGCGGACGAGTCTCCATGACACGGACAAGGTCGCCGATTCCGGCGCTGTTCTCCTCGTCATGTGCCTTCACCTTGGACGACTTGGTCATGACCTTGCCGTACAGCGGGTGCTTCACACGGTCCTCGACCTTGACGACGATGGTCTTGTCCATCTTGTCACTGACGACGATGCCGGTGAGCACCTTGCGGCGACCGCGCTCCTTGGTGGATTCCACCTTGTTCTCTTCGCTCATCACTTCTCCTCATCCGGCTCAGGGACGATACCGAGGTTGCGCTCCTGCAAGACCGTGTAGACACGAGCGATGTCCTTGCGCACCTCGCGGAGACGACCATGGGATTCCAGCTGGCCGGTGGCGGCCTGGAAGCGGAGCCCGAACAGCTCCTCCTTCAGCTCGATGACTTTCTCGTTGAGAGCTTCGCGGCTGAGACCACGCAGATCTGCGGCTTTCAGTGCCTTGCTCATCACTCACCTGCCTCGCGCTTAATGAAACGTGCCTTGAAGGGCAGCTTGTGGATTGCGAGGCGCATGGCCTCGCGGGCAACGTCTTCAGCCACACCGGAGAGCTCGAAGAGCACCCGCCCAGGCTTGACGTTGGCGACCCACCACTCGGGCGAACCCTTGCCGGAACCCATGCGGGTTTCGGCCGGCTTCTTGGTGAGCGGGCGGTCGGGGTAGACGTTGATCCAGACCTTACCGCCACGCTTGATGTGGCGGGTCATGGCGATACGAGCGGACTCGATCTGACGGTTGGTCAGGTACGAGGACTCAAGGGCCTGGATTCCGTAGTCACCGAACGCGAGTTTGGTGCCGCCCTTGGCGGCGCCGTCGCGCTTGGGGTGATGCTGCTTACGGAACTTAACTCGACGAGGAATCAGCATGTCAGGCTCCTGCGTTCTGGGTCTCTACAGCCTCAGCGGGCTTCGCTGCGGCCTCGGCGCGACGACGACCGCCGCGCTCGGGACGTTCCCCGCGGCCTTCGCCACGGCCCGGGCGACGACCCGGGCGCTGACGCCCGCCGGGGGCCTGGTTATGTGCTGCTTTCTGGGCCTGACGCTCGGCGCGAGTGCCGGTAACGTCGCCCTTGTAGATCCACACCTTCACACCGATGCGGCCGAAAGTGGTGCGGGCCTCGAAGAAACCATAATCGATGTTGGCCCGCAGCGTGTGCAGCGGGACGCGGCCCTCACGGTAACCCTCGGAGCGCGACATTTCAGCGCCGCCCAGACGGCCAGAGCACTTGATACGAATGCCCTTGGCCCCCGCGCGCATGGCCGACTGCTGGGCCTTGCGCATCGCGCGGCGGAAGGCCACGCGAGCGCCGAGCTGCTCGGCAATACCCTGCGCGACGAGCTGCGCGTCGGTCTCGGCGTTCTTCACTTCGAGGATGTTCAGCTGAACCTGCTTGCCCGTGAGCTTCTCCAGCTCGCCGCGCACGCGTTCCGCCTCGGCGCCGTTGCGACCGATGACGATGCCCGGGCGGGCGGCGTGCAGGAAGATGGTGACGCGCTCGGAGCGGCGCTCGATCTCGATCGAGGAGATGCCGGCCCGCTCCAGGGTCTTGCGCAGGTACTCGCGGATCTTGACGTCCTCGCCGACGAGCTCGGCGTAGTTCTTGTCGGCGAACCAGCGGGTGGTGTGGTCGGTCGTGATGCCGAGGCGGAAGCCGTTCGGATTAATCTTTTGTCCCACGATTAACCCTCCTTCGACTCGCGGGGTTCGACGACGACGGTGATGTGGCTCCCGCGCTTCAGGATCCGGCTGGCGGATCCCTTGGCTCGGGGGCGGATCCGACGAAGGGTGACGCCCTCGTCGACGAATGCCGCGGATACGTACAGGTCCTCGGCACGCAGCTCCTCGTTATGGCCGGCGTTGGCGACGGCCGAGGCCACCACCTTGTATACCGGCTCGGAGGCCGCCTGCGGCGCGAACTTCAGTGCGGTGAGGGCGTCCTTGACGTCCATGCCGCGAATCAGGTCCACTACGCGACGAACCTTGCGCGGGCTCATCCTCACGTGCTTCGCGATGGCGAACGCGCCAGGACGCTCCCCGAGCAGGGTCTCGCGACGACGGCTCATGCCGTTTTCGTTGCTCATATATCAGTTCCTACTTCTTGAGACGCCTAGCGACGGCGCGACTTCTTGTCTTCCTTCACGTGCCCCTTGAAGGTACGCGTCGGAGCGAACTCGCCTAGCTTGTGACCAATCATGGACTCGGTGATGAACACCGGGACGTGCTTGCGGCCGTCGTGGACCGCAATGGTGTGACCCAGCATGTCCGGCACGATCATGGAGCGCCGGGACCAGGTACGGATTACGTTCTTCGTGCCCTTTTCGTTCTGAGCGTCCACCTTCTTCATCAGGTGGTCGTCAACGAAGGGGCCCTTCTTCAGACTGCGTGGCATTGTTCAGGCTCCCTTTAGCGCTTCTTACCGGTCTTGCGGCGACGGACGATGAGTCGGTTGCTCGCCTTCTTCTTGCTGCGGGTGCGGCCCTCAGGCTTGCCCCACGGAGAAACCGGGTGGCGGCCACCAGAGGTGCGGCCCTCGCCACCACCGTGCGGGTGGTCAACCGGGTTCATGACGACACCGCGAACCGTCGGGCGGATGCCCTTCCAGCGGTTGCGGCCAGCCTTGCCCCAGTTGATGTTGGACTGCTCGGCGTTGCCCACCGCGCCGATCGTCGCGCGGCAGCGCACGTCCACCATGCGCATTTCGCCCGACGGCATGCGCAGCGTGGCGTACTTGCCCTCGCGAGCCACCAGCTGGATGGCGGCACCAGCGGAGCGGCCCATCTTGGCGCCGCCGCCCGGGCGGAGCTCCACGGCGTGCACGACGGTGCCCACGGGGATGTGCCGCAGCTCAAGGTTGTTGCCCGGCTTGATGTCGGAGCCTTCACCCGAGACGATCATCGTGCCCTGGCCCAGACCGTTGGGCGCGATGATGTAGCGCTTCTCGCCGTCCAGGTAGTGCAGCAGGGCGATGCGGGCGGTGCGGTTGGGGTCGTACTCAATGTGAGCGACCTTGGCCGGCACACCGTCCTTGTCGTAACGCTTGAAGTCGATCAGCCGGTAGGCCTGCTTGTGGCCGCCACCGATGTGCCGGGTGGTGATCCGGCCGGAGTTGTTGCGGCCGCCGGTCTTCGTCTTGGGAACGAGCAGCGACTTCTCAGGCGTCGAACGAGTGATCTCAGCGAAGTCCGAGACGCTGGCGCCACGACGGCCCGGCGTAGTCGGCTTGTACTTACGGATACCCATTAAAGTTCAGTTCCTTCCTCGAGCCGCTTACTCAGTCGGGCCGAAGATGTCGATGCGGTCGCCCTCGGCCAGGGTCACGATCGCGCGCTTGGTGTCGGGCTTCTTGCCGATGCCGAAGCGGGTGCGACGACGCTTGCCCTGCCGGTTGGCGGTGTTCACGCTGGTGACCTTGACCTTGAAGATCTTCTCGATGGCGATCTTGATCTCGGTCTTATTGGCGTCGGGAGCGACGATGAACGTGTACTTGTTCTCGTCGAGCAGGTTGTAGCTCTTCTCGCTCACGACGGGGCGCAGGATGATGTCGCGATGGTCGCGGATCTTCAGGACGTTCACTTGCCCTCCTCCGAGTTGTTGGCAACGGCAGGAACGAACCCAGCGGCCTCGGCGGCGGCGGTGCTGTTGAACCAGACCTCAGCCTTGGTGCGGCCGTACCAGGGGGATTCCGGCGTGTGGTACTTGCCCGAGTCGGCGTTGCCCTTGATGTCGTAGCCCTTGGGCGGGTTGTCGCCGACGTACTGGCCCTCCACCGCTTCTGCGACCGCAGCCTCGGCGAGCGCTTCAGCCTCGGTGGCGACTGCCTTCACGGATTTGCCCTTGGCGGGGCCAGCCACGAACGCGGCGAGCGCGGCCTCGGTGAACACCACCTTGTCGTTGACGAGCACGTCGTAGGCGTTCAGCTGGTCAACGGCCAGGGCGTGCACCTCGGCGATGTTGCGCAGGCTCAGCCATGCGACGTCCTCGAAGCGGTCGAGCACGACGAGGACACGCTTGATGTCACCGAACGGCTCCAGCGCCTTGATGGCCTGCTTGGTGGACGGCTTTTCTCCGGCCACGATCTCCTTCACGACGAACACCTGGCCGTCACGAGCCCGATCGGACAGCGCGCCACGCAGTGCGGCCGCGATCATCTTCTTCGGGGTGCGCTGCGAGTAGTCGCGCGGCTTGGGGCCGTGCACGACACCGCCGCCGGTCCACTGCGGAGCGCGCCGCGAGCCCTGACGGGCGCGGCCGGTCCCCTTCTGGCGCCACGGCTTAATGCCGCCGCCACGGACCTCACCGCGGGTCTTGGTGGAGTGCGTCCCCTGACGGGCCGCCGCGAGCTGGGCCACCACGACCTGGTGCATCAGCGGGACGTTGGCCTGGACGCCGAACAGCGCCTCGGGCAGCTCGGCCTTGCCGGCCTTCTTACCCTGCGCGTCGAGAACATCGACAGTCATGTTGCTCATGCTGCGTCACCCTTCCGAGCAGCGCTGCGCACGACGACGAGCGAGCCCTTGTTGCCGGGGATGGCGCCGCGCACGATCAGCAGACCGCGCTCAGCGTCCACGGCGTGGATCTTGAGGTTCTGGACAGTCACCTTGTCGTTGCCCATCCGGCCGGCCATGCGCAGGCCCTTGAAAACTCGACCGGGAGTGGAGCAACCGCCGATAGAGCCGGGCGAGCGGTGCTTGCGGTGCACACCGTGCGAGGCGCGCAGACCGGCGAAGCCGTGACGCTTCATGACGCCGGCGGTGCCCTTGCCCTTGGTGGTGCCGGTCACGTCAACGAACTCGCCGTCAGCGAATACTTCGGCGGTCAACTCCTGGCCGAGGGTGAACTCAGCGGCGTTGGCGGTGCGCAGCTCCACGAGATGCTTGCGGGGGGTAACGTCGGCCTTGGCGAAGTGGCCCGCCTCGGGCTTGGTGACGCTCTTGGCCTTCTTGGCGCCGTAGCCGAGCTGCACGGCGGAGTAGCCGTCGGTCTCGGGGGTGCGCACCTGCGTCACGACGCAGGGACCGGCCTGGATTACGGTTACGGGGACGACGCGGTTGTTCTCGTCCCAAAGCTGGGTCATGCCGAGCTTGGTGCCCAGGATGCCCTTAACGATTCGTTCAGTCATGCTTGACACCTCACGGAAGCTTGATCTCGATGTCGACGCCCGCTGGAAGATCAAGGCGCATCAGCGAGTCGACCGTCTTGGGGGTGGGGTCGAGGATGTCGATGAGGCGCTTGTGAGTGCGCATCTCAAAGTGCTCGCGGCTGTCCTTGTACTTATGGGGCGAACGAATGACACAGAACACGTTCTTTTCGGTGGGCAGCGGCACGGGGCCCGCCACCTTTGCACCGGTGCGAGTCACAGTGTCGACGATCTTGCGCGCCGAGCTGTCGATGACCTCATGGTCATACGCCCGCAGCCTGATGCGGATCTTTTGTCCCGCCACAGTTGTTCCTTCTACTCGTCCCTATTTAACTGGAGTTCCAGTGGGGCAAAACCCCTTGTCGCACCGCACCCCGTACTCGGGTGTGTCGCGCCTTATCCCGGTTTGGAGCCGCCTCCCATCTCGCTGGTTGGCCATCCAAACACGCAGGTTCAGACCGACTTCGGTAGCGGTTCCGCGGCAGATTAATTCCGCTGCCCCGCTGAGCAACTTGACTATCTTGGCACGAAGTCGCGCCGTGACCAAATCGTGGGCTCAGGCCGTGCGCATCACTGCCACCGGATCGCGCGTGGCAGCGTACCAAGCAGGCGGCAACGAGGCCAGACACGCCGTCGCACAGTTCAACCACGCGACCCCGACGGTGAAGCCGAGCGGCGCCCCCTGCGGACTGATCGCCCAGCCGGCAGCCACCCCGGCGACGGCGCCCGCCCCCGCCGCGACGGCGACGCGGGCAGCCACCAGGCCGACGAGCCCGAGCCGCGTGATGCCGAGCGTGCGTCTCCTGCCCAGATCCCGACGGCGGATCAGCACGTCGCTCAGCACAACGACGGCCACCATCAGCGCGCCCACCCCCAGTATCAACAGCAACAGGCTGCGGCCAAAACCCGCTATCTCGGCGCTGGCCTGCCGCAGACTCTTGGTGAGGGCAAGCGGGGCGGCCACCCGCAGGTCCTCGGGGCTGGCCTCGATGAGAGCAAGCGTCGCCGCGCGCGATGCCTCCGCCGTCGCGGAGGAACTCGCCACCACATGCATCCGATGCACGGACACCCCCGCGCTCAGCTCCGCCCGCGACGGGGCGGGCACGCTGAGCGCCAGTTGATTGAAGTGTTCGAAAGGCGGCATCGCCTCGAAGGCGCCCACCACCTGCCACTGCTGCCCCGCCGCGGCAAGATAGCCAGACGGCTCGGCGAGGCCGAGCCTCGCGAGTTGACCGGCGGGCAGGATCACCTCGCCCCGCCCGGGCTGCGGCCAGCGGCCGCGCACCAGTCGGACCGAGCGCTCGTGATCACCGAAGATATTGGCCACGGCCACAGTGTTTCCGCCGCCCAGCGCACCGTTGACCGCGTCCACGGGCGTCGTCGTGCCGACGGCCAACTCCGTCACATCCAACGAACGGACGCCGTCCAGCACCGCCGGGGTGATGAGCGCGTCGCCCAGCGCGGTAACGGTCAGCGTCCGCGCGGCCGGCGATTCCAGCTCCGCCCGGAACCGCGCCTCCACCTGCGCCTGCCTGCCCACCGTGGCGAGGGCCGCGGCCGTCATCAGCGCAACCACCAGGGCCAGCAGCGCGCTCGGCACCGAAGCACTTCTGGCGCTCCGCCAGGCCTCGCGCAGCAAGCCCCAGGTCGTCACAGTCGTACCACCTCGTCGGCGGCAGCCACCACCGCCGGGTCGTGGGTGGCGATGATCACCGTGTGCTTCTCGGCCACTTCCGCCAACGCCGCCAGAACGCGCTCACCCGTTGCCGGGTCCAGGTTGCCGGTCGGCTCGTCCGCCAGCAGAATCGCGGGATTGTTGATGAGTGCCCGACAGATCGCGACGCGCTGCGCCTGCCCACCCGAGATCTGGCCCGGCCGGTGGTCGGAGCGCTCCCCCAGACCGAACCGCTCCAGCAATTCGTAGCCCCGATCCCGCGCCTCGGCGGGGTTCGAACCGGCATACACGCTGGGCTCCAGCACCGAGTCGATGACAGGCCGCGTGGGGTCCAGTTCGGAGTCCTGGAACACGAAGCCGATCTCTCGGGCGCGGATTCTTGAGCGGTGTCGATCCGGCAGGCGCGACACGTCGTCGCCGCCGAGGCGCACTACCCCAGCGGCGGGCGTGAGCAGCAGTCCCAGCAGGTAGAGCAGGGTCGACTTCCCTCGGCCCGACGGCCCGGTCAGCGCGGTCACGCCTCCAGCGCGGAACTGGTGATTCAGGCCCCCAAAGAGTTCACTGCCTCCCTTGCGGTAGGCGAAACGGAGCCCCTCGACGGCGAGCATCAGACCACCGCGCGCACTCGTTCGCCCGGGCTGACGCCATCGACGACGGCCTGCCCGTCGGCGACCGCCCGGACGTTCACCTCGCGCCGTTGGGTACCGCCATCCACGAGGACCTCGACGGTGATTCTGCCGTCGGGCTGATAGCTCAACGCCGAGACCGGCACTATCGGGCCCTGTTCAGGCGGCGCGATCACCACCTCAGTCAGCAACGAACTTTCGTTCAGAGGCAACGTGGCGCACTCCATAGCGCACGGCGGGCCGCCGTCGGGCGCGGTGACCGGCATGGCGACGCCGTCGTCCCGGCCGCTGGCCTCACCCAGCACCCCGGCCCAGGAGTGCGCCCCATGGCGCACCTTGACCGCGGTCCCTGCCGCCACTTGGGCACCCTGGCTGCGGGTCAGTTCCATGACGAAGGTTGGCTCCCCGGCCGCACGCCGAAGCAGCACCTCTCCGCCGCCCAGTTCGGCACCCGGCCAGCCGTTCTCCTGGTCAACAAGTAGCTGAGCGGGCAGCTGAGGAACCGCGATCAGTTCACCCAGCGTGAATTCTCCGGTGGCAGGCTGCCCTTGGGCTTGCTGCCACGCCTTCACCTGGGCCACCGTCGTCGCATCCCAGACGTCCTTCGGGCTGTCGAGCACCCCGAGCCGGGCCAGCGCCTCCTGCACCACCAGCACGTCGGGGCCAGACGTGCCTGCCGACATAGCACGCCACTGCGCGCCAGCACCCTGAATGACGCGCACCGGGGTGGCTCCGACTGTGTACACCGTCGCGCCTTCTGCGAACTCCCTCGAATCAGCGATGCTGGTCAGGGTGCCCACCAAGCGGTTAGCAGCCACCGGTTGGGTCGCGCGCGTCACCTTCGTTGACAGCGTAAGCACCCTGCCCAACTCTCCGGAGCGCACCTCGACGCCGACCTGGTCAACCGGCTGTTGCGCTACCTCGTCCGGCGTGCTGAGCGTTGCCCTGCCCGCCCAGAAACTCGCCGCCATTGCCCCGATCCCGAGCGCCACCCCTCCGACGGCTCGCCAGCTAACGGCCATAAAACACTTCCGGAGGTGGATAAGGCGGGCAGTCGGCATACTTCTTGCGTTGTTCGGCAGAGCGCGCCAGCAGCACGTCGCTGGGCCACCAATCCAGCCGGTTTGTGAAGAAGCTGGAAACGTAGGCCTCACGGGTCGGCTGCTTACTGCGATCGATCTCCAGTCCGTGTGCCGCCATGCACGGAATGAAGTACTGATCCCAGTAGTCGTAGAGCAGCCCGAGTTGCGCTTCCGACCATTCCTCGGCGTAGAGTGGGTCAAGCGGATACTTGGCGAAACACACGTAGTCCGCGAGGCTCAGGGCAGTAGCCTGGGCCTCGGGGACGCCCTCGGGGTAACGAACGCCCACGCCGTCGGGCTCCGCTAGAAACCCTGCCGCGGTGAGGCACTCTGCCATGGCTTCGCCGTGGGACTCCGAGTCAGTCCAGCGGACCATGTCCACCCGGGGAATCTCGGTCAGCCCTCCTTCTTGGGCTCTTTTGGCCAGCCGGTCCCGATAGTAGATCTGCCGCTCCTCCTCTGTCGTCTCCTCGGTGACGATCTCCACCGTCGGCTGCCAGCTTCGGTAGTCCCACTGCTGGGTTGCTGTCCCGACAGGCCCCGGCCCAGCGGGGGCGTCGCGCTGAGCACACCCGGCGACGAGGCCCACCAGCGCCAAGGTCAAGATCAAGATTCTAGACATGTTCTCCATATCTCACAGAAAGTTGTCGCAGTATCCGTAGCTCCCCGAATACAGGAGGGTATGCGCAGAGACCCTCCACCGATAGTCACCGCTCAGATTGGACACGCCGTACCCGACGTACGAAGCCGACGAACGGTAGTACACCCGCCCATGGATCGATATCACAAGAGGTGAATCCAGTCGCTGCATCTCGCCGCGCGCCGCCACTACCTCCCCCTGATCCGCCCGGAACGACTAGCAGCTTCTGCCATCGGCGCAGAGAACAAGACCAGAAGCACAGCCAAAGCGGAAGTAAGCATCTTTTTCATATTTCACAACCCCTTCGTTGCTTTGCTTGCGGCCAGGGTAGCGAACAGGGTTGAAAGCGTCAAGGGTGCGGTTCCCCCCCGGATCGTGGAGGGCTTCCTTATGCGGCTTGCCGGTAGGGGGCCGCGTTGTTCTCGTAGTTGACCGGGCTCATCATGCCCGCTGAGCTG
>NZ_RQYZ01000025.1 GCF_003932855.1 Tessaracoccus sp. OH4464_COT-324
CTCCCACCCCGAACGAAGCCGACGATGCCACACCGGACTGATCCGCACCCGCTCCAACCGCCGACCCCGATCAAACCAAACCCGAACCAACCCCCCAGCACCAAAACCACCATCATCCCCCACCAAACAACCCAAGCTGGCCTGCGCCTGCTCAACCCGCTCCTGCGCCACCGCCACCGCCTCACCAGCAGCCCGAGAGAACGCCAAGAAACCACCCCGCGCGGCCGCGAGTTCTGCCGCTTCCCGTGCCGCCGTCTCCCGCTCGGCCAGCACGTCCCGGCCAGCACCAAAACCATCCGCGGCCGGCACATCCCCTAAACCATCATCACCAGCCTCACCCTCATCCGAGTAAAACACCGGAGCCAACGGATCATACTCATCATCAAAATAGTCAACATGCACAGCGGAATCCTCTCTGATCAAACGCCCGCCCACCAACGCCAGGCAAGCCCAGGCCGGCAGCCACCACCAAGAATGCCACCCCACCCGGCCACACACCACCACCCCACCCCAACCAACACGAAAAATGAGCCCACATACTCACTCCCCACACCCACCCCTAGGTGCCCGTACCCACAGCGACATACTCACCTGCCCCGCCGGGCGACGGAGCCACTTACACCGTTTCTTTCTAGGACAGCCCCGCTCAGGAGAGAACGACCTCGTCGAAAGTGGTGGTGGTCATCCGCACATTGACCGGCACTTCGTCGCCCACCTGTGCGGGGAAGCCGGGGCCGTCAACGAACACCAAGGAGGCGTGCATGTGCGGCGGCTCCGCAAACACGCGTTTCGCCCCCGCCACGGTGAACGGCGACAGCACTTGGCCGCGGGCCTCCGCCAAGCCCTCCGCCAGCGGGATCAGACGCTGGCGCACGCTGTGCGCAGTGGCGGGTGCGGCCAGCGCCACGCCGTGGGCGGTGCCGCCGGAGATCACCACGACGCAGCCGTCCTTGGGCGTGCGCGTGCCGTGATATCCGACGGCGGTCCCCTTGGGCAGGCGCCGTACGTCGAGCACGGTCCCGGTGGCCCGGTAGGCCCCCTTGTCGCCCAGCCACAGCCGGGTCCCGACACGCATCCGGGGCGGCGCGGGCAGCTCCGCCGCCAGCGTCCGGTAGTCGTCGAAGCCCAGATGGGAAAACCACACCGGCTTTCCGGGGGCGGCGGAGACGGTTACGGCGGCCGCGAGATGCCGGGCCTCGGCCAGCGACCCCTCCGCGGGCAGGTGAACGGCCCACCCCACAACATCCACCCCCTCCAGGCTGAGGCCGGGCAGCTCGTCGGCGGCAATCCCATGCCGGTGCATCGAGGTCTCCAACTCGACGACGACCCTCGCCCCCGGCTGCAACTCCGCTACCCGCGCCACGTCGGGCACCCGGGAAACCGTCGTGATCACCTGGGGGTCGGCCAGCAGCCGCGTGGCGAGAGCGTCGTGCGGCCGCCAAGGGTTGAGCACGACGATGTCGCGCTCCCACCCGGACGCCTTCACCGGGGCCACCTCATGCGCGGTGCCAACCGCCAACGTGTCCGCCCCCAGCCGGAGCGCCTCGCGCGCCAGCAGCGCGTTACCGAAGCCGTACCCGTTTCCCTTGGCCACCGGCACGATGCCCGGGCATTCGTCCACCACCCGGCGCAGGTGGGCGTGCCAACGCGTCGCCTCCACGGTCAGTTTCAGCATGTCAGCGCCTCTTCATGTAGATGTCGAATGCCTTGTACAGCACCTTGTTGATCGGGTAGTCCCACTCGCCGGGGTAGGCGACGGCCTCGCCGCCGGTACCTACCTTGAATTGGATGAGGCCGATCTCGGGGTGGTCCGCGCCAACACCTTCGACGATGCCGCGCAGGTCGTAGACGGCGCAGCCGGCGGCGTTGGCGTCGCGGATCATCTGCCACTGCACCGCGTTGGAGCCGCGCATCTCCCGCTTCGCGCTGGTGGAGGCACCGTAGGAGTACCAGGCGTGCTCACCCACCGTGACGAAGGTGGTGGCGGCGATCAGGTCGCCCTCGTGCTCGGCGAGGTAGACCTTCATTCTGTCCGGGTCCTCGGCGTTGAGCACGTCCCACATGTGCTGGAAGTAGCCGAGGGAACGGCCAGTGAAGCCGTCGCGCTGGGCGGTTTCCAGGTAGATCTCGTGGAAGCGCGCGAGGTCATCGCGGGTGCCCAGCCGCACGTCAACCCCCATCTTCTGCGCCTTCTTGATGTTGCGCCGCCACAGCTGGTTCATGCCGGCCAGCAGCTCGTCGTCGGTTTTCTGGGTGCCGTCGGGGTGGCGCAGCGGCAGCTGGAAGTTGAACCGGGGCTGCCCGGCGGCGAATCCTTCGCCCGACGAGTCGGTCACCCAGCCGCGAGAGCGCAGGTCGCGCACCATGCGCTCACCTGCTGCTTCGACCACGTCGGGGGGGACCTGGCTGAGGCGGATCACGCTATCGTCGGCGATGGCGGCCTTGATGGTTGTGGCGGTCCACCTGTGGTGTACGACGGCGGGTCCGATGCGCACGGCGAACGCCTTCTGCTGCCGGGCGTAGGCGACGAGCGCGTCGAGGTGCGCGGAGAAGTCGGGCAGGTCCCAGTCGAGCACTGGGCCTTCCGGCAGGTAGGCCAAGTAGCGCTTCAGCTTGGGCAGCTGCCGGTAGAGGATCAGCCCGACGCCGGTCAGCTGCTCGTCGGCGAAGAAGCCGACGGTGTCGCCGCGCCAGTCGGATTTCACCGACGCCCACGCGGGGGTTTGTAGGAAGGAGGCGCTGCCTCGGGTCTGGATGAAGTCGAGCATCTGCTCCGCTGGGATGGGGCGAACCTGGATCGTCACGCCAGCCAATCTACCCGCGCTGGGCGAGTTTTGGGGTCTCGCCGCGACCGAGCGATCTCTGGCTAGGTGCGATACCTAATCGTCACTTTCTTCTTGATAAATTTTGGGGTAAGGCAAGCCTTCCCTAAGTGTTGGGCGTAGGATTCCCGTCATGAGTGCGAAAACTGCGGACGCGGCCGACAACCTGGCCGCCTGTGTTCCGGGGCAGCAGGTAACGGTGCTGCGCGTGAAGATGAATGACTACAGCGCGCCGACGGTGCGTCGACTGGCCGAGATCGGTATCCGTCCGGGAGCCAAGGTGGAGGCCGGGCAGAAGACCGCTGGCGGCGGCCGCGTCGTCTGCGTCGCCGGCGCCCAGATCGCGCTCGATTCCGCAACCCTGAAAAGCATTGAGGTGACCTCAGCATGAGCAGCGCCACGAAACCGGTAGTCTCCTGCCACTGCGACCACACGGGTGCCGTGGCCCCCAAGGGGTCGACGATCATCTCGCTCGCAGGCTCGCCAAACGTCGGGAAATCGACGCTCTTCAACGCCCTCACCGGCGCCCGCCGGACGATGGGCAACTGGCCCGGCACCACCGTCGAGGTGGGGCGGGGAGCCTGGAAGGGAAGCCAAACCTACGACCTGCTGGACCTTCCGGGGGCCTACTCGCTCGACCCGAACTCACCCGACGAGGCGCTCACGAAAGCACTGCTGCTCGAAACGCCGGAGGATGAGCGGCCCGCGCTCGTGCTGATCACCGTCGATGCGGCCCACCTCTCCCGTTCGCTGTACCTGGTGTCGCAGGTGCGCGAGCACAACTACCGGGTCGTGGTGGCGCTCACCATGACCGACATCGCCGAGCGTCACGGGATCAGCGTCGACGCGGAGAAGCTCACGGAGAAGCTGGGCGTGCCCGTCGTCGAGGTGAACCCACGCAGGCGCACGGGGCTGGAGCAGTTGGAGAAGGCAGTCGCGAGAGCGTTGAGCGACCCCGCGCCCGAGCCGCGCGCCGTTGACCCCGAGGCCGACGAGTTCGCCCTGGCCGACGCGCGGTTCGCGTGGATCGAGGATGCAGTCCAAGCCGCGACGGTGGACGGTTCGACCGGTCGTCGTACCCGCTCCGAGCAGTTCGACAAGATCGCCCTGCACCCCATCCTCGGGCCGCTGTTGTTCCTGGCGACGATGTGGCTGGTCTTCCAGATCACCACCACCGTCGCGGCGCCGCTACAGGACGGGCTGGAGGGCCTGGTCACGGGACCGATCACCGAGTGGGCGCAGGCTGGGCTGGAAGCCATCGGCTCGCCCGAAATCCTGACCGCGCTGCTCGTGGACGGCATCATCGCGGGTGTGGGTGCCTTGATGCCGTTCATCCCGCTGATGACGCTGATGTTCATCCTTCTCGCGATCCTTGAGGACTCCGGGTACATGGCCCGGGCGGCCGTCGTCGCGGATCGCATCATGCGCTGGATCGGCCTGCCCGGAAAGGCCTTCCTGCCGTTGATCGTGGGCTTCGGCTGCAACGTGCCGGGCATCTCCGCCACCCGAACACTGGCCCAGCGCAAGCACCGGATTCTGGCAGCCCTGCTGGTGCCGTTCACGTCATGCTCGGCCCGGCTGACGGTTTACGTGCTGATGGCGACGATCTTCTTCCCGGACAATGCGGGAACCGTGGTGTTCATCATGTACCTGATCTCGATCGCCCTGATCGTTTTCACGGGCCTGCTGCTGAAAAACATCCTGTGGCGCACGCTCGGCTCCGAGCCGCTGATCATGGATCTGCCGCCCTATCAGGTGCCGACGCTTCGCCTCACCGCGAGCGTCACCTGGCTCCGGTTGAAGGGTTTCCTGCAGACCGCTTCGGGGATCATCGTTGTCACCGTCGCCGTCGTGTTTGCGCTGCAATCCATCCCTGTTACCGGCACGGGGTCGTTCGGTGACCTGGATCCGGAGGACTCGGCTTATGCGGCCGTTTCTAAGACCGTGGCCCCGGTCTTCACCCCGGCCGGGTTCGGCACGTGGGAGACGACGGGCGCCCTGGTCACCGGCTTTGTGGCGAAGGAGGCGGTGATCTCGTCGTGGGCGCAGACCTATGCCGTCGAAGATCCGGAGGAGACAGGCAACGACGCACCCCTGGGCGAGAAAATCACCCAGGCGTTCGAGGAGTCTTCCGGTGGGCATCCACTGCCTGCGGTGTGGGCGTTCCTGGTGTTCCTGTTGGCGTACACGCCGTGCATGGCGGTCGTGGCCACCCAGATCCGGGAGATCGGTTTCAAGTGGTCGATGTTCGGCATGGCGGTGCAGTTGGCCACCGCCTGGGGCATGGCCGTGCTCATCTTCCAGATTGGGCGGCTCTTCTGGTGAGTGGGCCCCTCAGCCAGGTGGCGGGCGCGATGGCCCAGGGTGCGGGTACGCGCATGGAGATCGCTGCCCGCACCGGGCTCAGCGGAGACGTCGTCGATGCGGCGCTGGAGCACCTGCAGCGCATGGGGCGGATCGTCTCTGAACAGCTGTCGAGCGGGTGCCCGGACGAGGGTTGCGGCACCTGTCCGTCCGGGAAGTCCGACGGCTCGGCGGGCTGTGGCTCGTCGGGTGCTCGGGGGCCGGTGCTCCTGCGGCTTTCCCAACGCCCGGAAGGCCCGCCGGATTCGGCGGAAAAGGTGTGAGCATCCGGCCTCAATTTCGAATTGAGCTCGGGTACTCAGGGCCCGCCAGGCAGGATACTTATTCGGTGGACGGCCTGAGGTGCCGCCTTCGAAGGCAATGAGGCTTTGAGCAGGGGTTTCGGTGTGGGAGCCGGCGACGGCGGCCTCCCGCCTGCTGGACCGCTCGGGGCGGGCTCAGCCGCTTCGGGAAGCCCAGAGCGCCCAGACGTGATTCGGCGCTGGCCTGGCGGGCAATAGCCTTGTGGGCATGATGAATTTGCTGGAGGACATCGTCACATGGCAGGACAAGGGTGACGCCAGGTCTTGGCACCACATCCTGAATAGTGTTTTCTCCGCCCCCGCCGATGACGTGGCGCTGCTGGATGCGCTTCGTCTGGAGGATCAGGGGCGCTACTCCGACGCCGTCGTGCGCATGGTCCGGGGGATGCCGCGCTGGGCGCTGAACCCGTCGGCCCATCACTGCATGGCGCGTTGCCACGAAGCGCTGGGTTCGCGCGAGGCGGCCGAGGTGGAACGCTATCTCGCGCGTCTCGGGCTGCGCACGATCCTGGATTCGGGCGACGGCAGCCGCTCGCGCCCCTGGCGGGTGCTGAGGGTGGCGGACATCTACGACGTGTGCCTGCACCGGGGCGTCGAGGTTGCCGAGCAGGAGCTCGTGGGCCCGGGGCTGGACCGGATCCTCGACACCGGCGGCGGCAGCAGCTGGTTCCAGCTGATTGAGTGGGGGGAGGCCAAGCGATGAGGCTGGAGAAGGTGTTGCGTGCCCAGGGCCTGAGCTCGGATCGTCGGGTGCAGGTGACGCTGGAGAACAATCGCGTGATCGACGTTCAGCTTCGGCTTGACGCCCAGACGGTGGCCGACTGGGATGAGGTCGGTGACAGCGTCGTGGAAGCTTTTGGAAGAATGACGGAGGCCTGCGAGGAGGAGGTGGCAGAGCTGACGGCGCAAGCTGGAGGCTTGGGGTCGGGGTGGTATCCCACCGACGCCGTCGGCGGCTCGACTGGCCGCGCGCGGCGTGGGACGACGACGCGGGAGGTTGACGAGGCCCGCCTGCACCGAATTGAGGGTGAGGGGGTGAGCGCTTACCTGGACGACCTCACCCTGGTGCGGTTCCGGTTCGACGCTAGGCCAGCCGCCGGTCGGCGAAACGTCGAGAAGGTGGTCCAGGATTGCCTGAACAAGGCGATCGAATACCAGGAGCGGGTGTTCATGGAGCTGGTGACGGAGTTTGTTGCGCATGCCTCGGGGCCGGCTGAGCAGCCTCGGGACGAGGCATCGATTCTCGAAGCGTTCATGAAGTGGGGTGCCTAGATGACCAGGTGGAATAAGGGCTCGTGGTTCGACTCCGGGAAGCGGCTTAACGAGGCAGCTGAGTTCTTTCAGAGGCGTACGGATCCTGTGGTGAAGCCGATGGAACGCCCTGAGGGGAGTTCGCTGGCTTGGCAGGTGCTGGTGATGTATGCGCTTGAGATCAATAAGGAGTGGCTCCTCACCTTGGAGGCCGCGCCACTCAAGATCTGGAGTGATGCCGACAAGATGATAGCCACCGGGAAGAACTATGAGGAAGCCGAGGATAACAACGAAAAACTCGCAAAACGGTACTGGGAGGAATGAGTAATGGAGCGAATCTACCGCTTTACGAAGATAGTCAGGTTTGAGGATCTGAGCGACTTTTACTCGAAGCAGATCGATATCTGGAAATTGGTTGCTCATTCCGCGCGCTTAGCGAGTCACATTGCGCGTGAGGGTGTGTACAGAATCGAGCTGGACAATGAAGGGCTGGCCGTGGATGCCCTCCGGGAGTACATGAATGGTAGTGACTCCTCCAGCAACGGCCTTGACGCGTTGAGTGACGCAGCTATGCGGACGGCCGTCGCCTACGAAACCGCGGCCGAGGCCCACGCCAATGGGCGGAAACGGATGGACGAAATCGCCCAGGACTGCGCAGATAAGCTTACCGACTGGTCGTCGCTCGCCGTCACCTGGGGGCCGGCCTTCGTGTTGTGGACCTTGGCGGACGTCAAGGGGAGAATGGAGGAGGAACAGAGGAGGGCGCTGGACATCATACAGAACAACCTGGCAGCTGTTATGGCGCCGGAGCCGCTGGTTTCCCCGGACGACATGAGGGACGTGCGGGGGATAGTTCCCGAGGAGATCCAGCGGATCTGGGACGGCCTCAGCGCGGAGGAGCGCAAAGCCGTGGCTCGCCTCATGGTGGAGGAAGTATTCGAGGAGAACCGCCTCTTCATGCCGAATATCGACTTCGATTATACTGGAGGCAATGGCAGGTGGGTTACCTCTCAGTACACGCTCCAGATAAACAAGAACTACTTCGATCCGAGCCTGAAGCTAGAGGGGCCTTCCACTATGAGCATCTTCCATGTCGTGGCGCATGAATCCAGGCATGCGCTCCAGGCTGTCTTGATGGATATCTATAGACGCAAGGATGAAGGCGAAATCGAGAAGATGAAAACAAGATGGGAAGACGACGAGTTCAGGCCCCGCGGCCTCACCGTTCACGAGGTGGAGCGAATGCGGTATAACCGGTTCGAGAGGGGCTACCAAGAGGCTGCTCCTCCGAAGGAACAGTATGCGTCGGAGAGAGAACTGGACGAGAAGTACGCCACGTACGTCTACCAGCCGCTGGAGCGGGACGCGCACCGTATGGGGAGAAGATACATCGACATGATGAACGAAGAGGATTTCCGAGAACTGGTGGAGCGAGCAACGGGTCGAGGAAAGTAACCAAACTCCCGGAGGTGTGAGAAGTGTACAACTTTCCCTACCCGAGAACGCCAGAGGCGCAGCTGGTGGCCGAGTCGTGCGTGTTGTCCCCGGACGGCAAGGAGTTGGCGGCGCTCACCCATCGCGAGGTGCGGATCTGGTGCACAATCAGCGGCCGGCTGCTGCGCTTCACGCCCACCAGGAACGGGGTGGAAGATATCGAACGCCACTTGGCGTGGCACCCGAGCCGGCCCCAGATCGCCCGGCGGGCGCCAAAGCAGCAGATCCTGCTCCAATTGAGCCTCGACTTCGAGTTTGAGGCGGTGCTGCCCGGGCATGGGTATGGGGTTTGGCTGGCTGACTACCACGGGCTCTACCGCATCGCATACCTGCCGGGCGGTGATGAGCTGCTCAGCAGCGGAGCGGACAGCCGGCTGCATTTCTGGGACGTCAGGGACGGTCGGCTGCTGCGCTCCCTGCCCGCCCCGGAGCGCAGCACTTCTGCCGCCCTGATCCCGCGCCCCGACGGGCGCCAGCTGCTCATGACACACAAGGATCGAGCCTGGCTCGTTTCCCTGACCGACGAGGACGCCCCCAGCCGTTTCCTGGACGGAGTGAGAGGAATCGGGTGGAGCCCCGACGGCGCCGCCCTCTGCATCGTCGACGCGAAAGTGCTGCGGGTGCTGCAGGCCGATAGCCTGACCGAGGAGGCGCAGCTGGAACTCCCCGACCAACTCTCCTGCGCGGCCTGGGTACCGGGCGGCGGTGAACTGGCGGTCGTCGTCGGGGGAAATACCTTTCTGCTGTGGGATCCACGAACGGGGAAACTGCGCAGCCGGGAGGCCCCCGGCGAGTGGCAGGGGCTGCTCATCTCGCCCGAGGGCGAGTGGGGATACCAGATCGGCAACGACGAGGTGAGCAAGTTCCGCCTGGACACCGGCGAAACCCTGCTGCAGTTCACCGCCTGGGGCCGCGGCCTATAGGGCTCGACGGCTACAGCCCCTGAAGCTTGCCCCTCAGCAGTCGCCGAACATCCAGGGGGAGTGCTCCCGCACCGTGATGGTGCGGATCACGTCGTCGTCGTGGAACGGCACCCCCTCGGGGTCGTCGGCGCGCCAATCCCGCAGGAACGCCATCTCCTGGCTGCCGGATCGGATCGAGGCGACGGAGAACCGTCCCCCGTTGCCCTCCTTCACCTCGAATTGGATCTCGGGGTGGCGGGTGCGGATCTCGCGGAAGGTCATGCCAGCGGCAGCCCCGGCGTAGGTGCGGGCGACAGAGGTTTCGCCCTCGTCAGCGAGCAGGGTGATCTCGGTGAGCCGGTGGTCGCCGTTCTCCTCGTCGGCGAGAGCGAGGCTCACGCCCGCCCGCTGGTAGCGCTCGGAGCTGGTGAACGTCCGGCAGGGATCGTCGATGCGTTGGATAGCGCCCAACTCCTCCAGGTCGCGCTGGCCGAAGCGCAGCCCGCCGATTCCGCGGAAGGAGAGAGTCAGGCCGTCGGTGCCGGGTAGGCCGCAGTCGCACAGCATGATGTCGGTGATCCGGTCATCGTCGACCGTGAGACGCCAGGACAGGCCGCTCAGGTTCGCCGGATAGAGCAGCGTTGCGCCCTGCGTGGAGTCCTGCCGGGCTACCGGGGCGCCGAGGAATCGCTCCGCGTCGAGTACCGGGTTTCCCGCGCGGTAGCCGTCGATCGTCGGCAGGTCCTTCGTGGAGATCGCTTTGAGGGTGGGGCCGTCGAAGTACCAGCTGGCGTCGCGCCACTGCACCACCTGGAGGGTTTTCCCGTCCAGCTGGGCTGGTTCGGCGGATGCGTCGAGCTGCGGGAAGCTGGGGTGCCGGTCTTGGATTCCCGTGATCTCCATGCCGATGCCGACGTTCTGGTAGCCGCTCGGGGAGAGCAGGCTGGCGGCCCGAGGCGGGTCAACGGCAGCGCGGGCCCGCGCGATGAGCTGCTCCCGGTTGTCCGCGGTGGTGAAGAAGCCGCCTGCAGCCGTGGCGACGCATTCGAGGTCGGGTTCCGTGGTGCGCAGAGCGACGACGGAGATTCTGTTGCCCTGCTCGGCGATGGACTTCGCGGCTTCGCAGAGGGTGGGGGAGCCGCAGTCGTCGCGGCCGTCAGCCAGCAGAAGCAGCTGCCGGGGGGTGTCGCTGGAGCCGCTCGCCTCGTACAGCGCGGGGCGTAGTGTCGACCAGCCGCCGAACTGGAGCCCGGCAAGCGCGGATTGCAGCTCGTCACTCGCCGGGATGTTCTGCGGCCAAATGGGTTGAGCATCGGAGCAGCCGCGCTCCGCATGGTCTTCGGAGTCGTTGACCTGGGCGGAGGCTCCCACCACCGTCAGGGGGGTGTTGGGGTGGCTGCGGGCGATATGGACCACGGCGTCGCGCGCCGCGTCGATGCGCGGGCCCGGTCCGAAGTCGGTCAAGGTCATCGTCGACGAGGTGTCGATCACGACTGCGAGCGGGTCGGTGGCGCTGTGCGACTCGTCGATCAAGGCGGTGCTCGGAGCGCCGGGCCCGGCGGCCGAGGGACTGGGGCCTTCCGGCTGGGCGCCGGGCCAGCAGCCGAGCAGGAGTAGGGGAAGCAGCGGGATAAAGACTCTTCTCATGGTTTCGCCCACTTTCCAAGCTGGTCCGCCCATTTTACCGGCCGGTCTGCGGGCTCCGCGGGTTTTCCTGCGTTTTCGACTGAGGTCTGGCTTCGGCGAAGCATCCGATGCCCGGACGCGGCAAAGAATTGACTAGGTAAACTTTGTGTAAATAGTTTTTCCGTGCGCGGGACATTTATTGGGCCAAAAGTCGCCCAAATGGGTGCTAATCGACCCCGACTGGAACTACGCTTACGACACAGCGTCGTAGGAGGTTGGAGTGGAACAGCAGCGCAAAGACATGACCGTGGTGCCAGACCTCGCCAAGGAGCGGGGCCGCGTCGGGCCGGTACGGGAGCGGCGTCCCATCTATCTGGACATGCTGCCCCCGTGCAACAACGCCTGCCCCGCAGGCGAGAACATCCAGGAGTGGCTGCGGCTGATCAAGGCTGGTCGGGCGCACGAGGCCTGGTTGCAGCTGGTAGAGGACAATCCATTCCCTGCGATTCATGGCCGGGTCTGCTACCACCCATGCGAGACCGCCTGCAACCGGGGAGACCTCGACGCAGCGGTATCGATCCGCTCCGTCGAGCGCTACCTGGGGGACCTCGCGTTGGAACACAACTGGCGCTACCCCCCACCCAGGAGGCGCTCCGGCCGGCGCGTCATGATCATCGGAGCCGGGCCGTCGGGGCTGTCCGCCGCCTACCACCTCACCCGGCTCGGTCACGAGGTAGAGATCTTCGACGCCGGGGACAAGCCGGGCGGCATGATGCGCTATGGCATCCCCGAGTACCGGCTGCCGCGGGACATCCTCGACGCCGAGATCCAGCGGCTGCTCGACTTGGGGGTCGTTATCCGGCAGAACAGCCCGGTGAAGGACCTGCTGGAGACGCAGCGCCAGGGCGGCTTCGATGCCGTCTTCGTCGCGGTGGGCGCGCACATATCGAAACGCGTCAACATCCCGAGCATGGATGCGTCGAAGATGGTGGACGCGGTGTCCTTCCTACGCGACGTGGCCTCCGGCGAGCGGCCGCTCATCGGCCGGCGCGTCGCCGTCTACGGCGGCGGTAACACCGCAATGGATGCCGCGCGGGTGGCCCGTCGCCTGGGCGCCGAGGAGTCGGTGATCATCTACCGCCGCACCCAGGAACACATGCCGGCACACGAGGAGGAGAGACTCGAAGCCGAGCGCGAGGGCGTGAAGATGAACTGGCTGCGCACCATCACCCAGATGAACGCAGACGACCTCACCGTCGAGATTATGGAAATCGACGAAAACGGCAAGGCCCGCGGAACTGGCCGCTTCGAGCGGCTCGAAGCCGACACCGTCATCCTCGCTGTGGGTCAGCAGGCGGACACCCACTTCCTGCGAGACATCCCCGGCCTGACCTTCCACGACGATGTGGTGGACGTCGACCCGAACACCCTGATGACTTCCGTGCCCGGCATCTTCGCTGGCGGTGACGCGGTGCCCTCCGATCGCACCGTCACCATTGGCACCGGACACGGCAAGAAAGCCGCCCGCCGGATCGATGCCTGGCTCAACCTGGAGTCCCCGATACTGACGGAGAAGCACCCGCTCGTGCGGTTGGAGGACATGAACGTCTGGTACTTCGGCGGGCACGAGCGCCGCAAGCACCAGGAAGCCGACGCGGAGGAGCGGCTGGAGAGTTTCACGGAAATCGTGCAGGGCCTCACCGAGCAGGAGGCCCGATTCGAGGCGGCCCGTTGTCTGAGCTGCGGCAACTGCTTCGAGTGCGATGGCTGCTTGGGCGCGTGCCCCGAGGACGCCGTCATCAAGCTCGGTCCCGGCAACCGATACCGATTTGACTACAGCAAATGCACTGGCTGCGCCACCTGCTACGAGCAGTGCCCGGTGCACGCCATCGAGATGATTCCGGAGGGCAGGCGATGAGCAAGGCAATCATCGATGGCAACGAAGCGGCCGTGGACGTCGCCTATCGGCTGAGCGAGCTGTGCGCCATCTACCCCATCACCCCGTCGTCGACGATGGCGGAGCTGGCCGACGAGTGGTCGGCCCACGGCAGGCGCAACATCTTCGACCAGGTGCCCACCGTCATCGAGATGCAGTCCGAGGGCGGCGCGGCCGGCGCGATGCACGGCGCGCTGCAGGGCGGCGCGTTGACCACGACGTTCACGGCGTCGCAGGGGCTGCTGCTGATGATCCCCAACCTGTACCGCATCGCGGGCGAACTGACATCGTCGGTGTTTCACGTGGCGGCCCGCTCACTGGCCACGCAAGGCCTGTCGATCTTCGGCGACCACCAGGACGTGATGGGCATCCGGCAGACCGGCGTGAGCTTGCTCAACTCAGCGAACGTGCAGGAAAGCCACGACATGGCCGCCATCGCGCACCGCGCGACGCTGGAGTCCCGCGTGCCGTTCGTGCATTTCTTCGACGGGTTCCGCACCTCCCACGAGCTCAACACCCTGACCAAGCTCAGCGACGACCAGCTGCGTTCCTTCGTGCCGGGCGAGCTGGTGCTCGCCCACCGCGCGCGGGCGCTGAGCCCCGCGAACCCGTTCATCCGAGGCACGGCGCAGAACCCCGACACCTACTTCCAATCCCGAGAGACGTCCAACCCCTACTACCTGCGGGTGCCGGGCATCGTGCAGCAGGCGATGGACGACTTCGCCGAGCTCACCGGGCGCAGCTATCGCCTCGTCGAGTATCACGGCGCACCCGACGCCGAGCGCGTCGTGGTGATCATGGGCTCCGGCGTGGAGGCGGTGCGCCCCGTCGTCGATCACCTGAACGGTGAGGGCGGCCGCGTTGGCGTGCTCTTCGTGCGTCTCTACCGGCCGTTCCCGGCGGCCGAGCTGCTTGCGGCGCTGCCGGAGACTGTGCGACGTGTGGCCGTGCTGGACCGCACCAAGGAGCCCGGGGCTTCCGGCGAGCCGCTGTTCCTCGACGTGGCGGCCGCGCTCAGCGAATCCGTGGCGGCGGGGCAGCGCGAGCAGCTGCCCACGGTGATCGGCGGCCGCTACGGGCTGTCGAGCAAGGAATTCACCCCGGCGATGGCGAAGGCCGTGTTCGACGAGTTGGCCAGCGCCGAGCCGAAGGCGCGATTCACCGTCGGGATCACCGACGATGTGACGCACCTCTCGCTCGATTTCGACCCGAGCTTCGACCTTTCCGACCCGGAGACGCTCGCGGCGGTGTTCTACGGTCTGGGCTCGGACGGCACGGTGGGCGCGAACAAGAACACCATCAAGATCCTTGGCCACCGCGACAATACCTTCGCTCAGGGTTACTTCGTCTACGACTCCAAGAAGTCGGGCTCGCGCACCGTCTCGCACCTGCGGTTCGGGCCGAATCCGATCCGGGCCCCCTACCTGGTGAACCAGGCGGGATTCATCGGCTGCCACCACTGGTCGATCCTGGAGCGGGTGGACGTGCTGGAGTTCGCGAAACCGGGGGCCACGCTGCTGCTGAACTCCCCCTACGGGGCGGAGACGTGGGAGCGGCTGCCGGAGCCGATGCAGCGTCGGATCGACGAGTTGGGGCTGAAGGTTTACGCCATCGACGCGGGTCACGTGGCGCGCGCGGCGGGCCTGGGCTCGCGCACGAACACGGTCCTCCAGACCTGTTTCTTCGCGATCTCGGGCGTGCTGCCGCGCGACGAGGCCATCGAGGAGATCAAGCGGGCGATCACCAAGACTTATTCTCGTAAGTCGGCCGAGGTGGTGCGCAAGAACCACATCGCGGTGGACCAGTCAGTCAGCAACCTGATCGAAGTGCCTCGCGGGGGCTCCTCGGAGCATGGCCTGTTGGCCCCGGTGCCCGACGATGCGCCCGAGTTCGTGCGGGAAGTCACCGCGCAGATGCTGACCGGTAAGGGCGACGATCTGCCCGTCTCGGCGCTGCCCGATGACGGCACCTACCCGTCGGGTACCACCAAGTACGAGAAGCGCAACATCTCGGAGATCATCGCGGTGTGGGATCCCGAGGCGTGCATCCAGTGCGGCAACTGCGCCTTCGTCTGCCCGCACGCAGTGCTGCGCGCCAAGTCCTACCCGACGGGGGCCGTGGCGGATGCGCCTGCGGGATTCCTGACTGCGCCGTTGAATGCCGCCGGCCTGCCCGACACCAGCTACACCCTGCAGGTGTACGCGGAGGACTGCACGGGCTGCGGGCTGTGCGTGGAGGCCTGCCCGGTGCAGCCGATCGGCCAACCGCACCGCAAGGCGATCAACCTGGAGCCGAAGCTGGAGCGCGAGGAGGAGAAGGCAGCGGTCAAGTTCTTCGAGACCATCCCCTACAACCGGCGTGAACGGGTGGATTTCGGTACGGTGCGCGGTACGCAGTTCCTGGAGCCGCTGTTCGAGTTCTCGGGGGCGTGCTCGGGCTGCGGCGAGACGCCCTACCTGAAGCTCCTCACCCAGTTGTTTGGTGATCGGCTCACCGTGGCGAACGCCACCGGCTGCTCGTCGATCTACGGTGGCAACCTGCCGACGACCCCGTGGAGCAAGAATGCCGAGGGCCGCGGCCCGGCCTGGTCTAATTCTCTCTTCGAGGACAACGCGGAGTTCGGGCTCGGCCTGCGGCTCGCGGCGGACGTGCACACCGACCTGGCTCGCGCCCGGCTCGTCGAGCTGCGTCGCGAGATCGGCGACGACGGCCTAGTGGATGCGCTGCTCGACAGCGAGCAGCGCATGGGCTCCGACCTGGTGGCGCAGCGGGAGCGGGTGGAGCGGCTGATGGATCGGCTCGCCGAACTCTCCGGCCCCAAGGTGACCGACTTGATGAGCGTGGCGGATCACCTGCTCAGGCGTTCGGTGTGGATCGTCGGCGGCGACGGCTGGGCCTACGACATCGGGTCCGCGGGCGTGGACCACGTGCTGGCGTCGGGGCGCAACGTCAACATCCTGGTGCTGGACACCGAGGTCTACTCGAACACCGGCGGCCAGTCGTCGAAGTCGACGCCGCTCGGCGCCGTCGCGAAGTTCGCCTCGGGCGGCAAGCTGACCAACAAGAAGGACATTGCGTTGCAGGCCACCGCCTACGGCACCGTGTACGTGGCGCGTGTCGCGATGGGCGCCGACCCGCAGCAGACGCTGAAGGCTTTCCGGGAGGCGGAGGCATACGACGGGCCGAGCCTCATCATCGCCTACAGCCACTGCATCGCGCACGGCTTCGACATCCGTCGGGGGCTGGAGCAGCAGTACAACGCAGTCAACTCCGGGCACTGGCCGTTGATGCGTTACAACCCGGTGCTGCGCGAGGCGGGCAGGAACCCGTTCCTGCTGGATTCGCCGCGGCCGCGACTCACGCTCGACGAGTACCAGCGCCAGGAGCTGCGCTACAAGGTGTTGCGGGTGGCGAACCCGGAGGAGGCTGAGCGGCTGTTGGGGCTCGCGCAGGCCCAGGTGAATCGTCGCTGGCAGGAATACGAAGAACTGGCATCCCGCGGGGCGGAGCGCTTCGCGGCCAACGCAAGGGAAGGTCATGAACCTCAGCACTGAGTATCTAGGCTTGTCGCTGCGGAATCCCGTGGTGGCGTCCGCTGGCCCGCTCAGCCAGTCGGTGGAGGGCATAAAGGCTTTGGCCGACGGCGGTGTCGGCGCGGTCGTCGTGTACTCCCTGTTCGAGGAGCAGCTGCGTCGCGAGGCGGAGCGGGTGGCGGAGCTGGAGGAACTCTACGACGACGCGTTCGCAGAGGCCACCAGCTTCTTTCCCTCGGTGCCGCGCGTGCACGACGAGCCGAGCCACACCTACTTGAAACTGATCGAGCAGGCTGCGGGCGCCGTCGACGTGCCGGTGATCGCGTCGCTGAACGGGCAGTCGGTGGGCAGCTGGACGGCGACGGCACGCCAGCTGGAGGAGGCGGGCGCGGCCGCGCTCGAACTCAACATCTACTTCGTCCCCGGCGACCTGCACACCTCTGGGACACAGGTGGAGCGGCGGCATTTGGAGATCGTGGATGCCGTGAAGAGCAGCATCAGCATCCCGGTTGCCGTGAAGCTGAGCCCGTACTTTTCGTCAATCGGCAACATGTGCCTGCAACTGGATCAGCATGGCGCGGACGGGCTGGTGCTGTTCAACCGGTTCCTGCAGCCCGACGTCGACATCGAACGGCTGAGCGTGGAGGCGCAGGTCACGTTGTCGTCGCCGGCCGAGGCGAAGCTGCCGCGCACTTGGATCGCGATTCTGCGGGACAAGGTGCGGGCGTCGCTGGCGGCCACCACCGGCGTTGATACGTTCGAGGATGTGGTGAAGTACATCCTGGCCGGGGCGGACGTGGTGATGACGACGTCCGCGCTGGTGCGGCGCGGCCCGGCCTATGCTGCGGTCCTCGTCGAGGGGCTGGAGCGGTGGCTCACCGCGCAGCAGCTCCCGCTGGAGGTGGCGCGGGGGATGTTGGCCGTTCCGAAGGAAACTTCAGCTACCGCCTACGAGCGGGCGGGGTACGTCAGCGCTCTGCAGCAGGCGAAATCAACCTACGGCTCGCTGTCCTGAGCGGCGTTCGCGTTTGGGGCATGGGCTGGTCATTCGGTGCGGTAAAGGATGTCCAGCCCGAGCTTGATCTCGCCTTCCTTGACCTTGAGCCACAGGTGTTCGTCCCCGCGGTCGGCATGGAAGTGCGCCGCGCCGCTGGCCGGGTCGTGTTGGGCAACTGGTCGCCCAAAGCCGTGCTTGCTGGCGACTGCCTCGAAAGCCGCCTGCGCCGCTTTCGGGTCTGGCGGGGACAGGGTGATGGCGAATGAGAAACCAGCAGAGACCAGCAGGTCCTTCGTTTTCTGGGTAGCCGTGGCCTTACTGATGCGCCACTTCTGTTTTTCGGTCGCCTTATCCAGCTCGGAGCGCAGATCGTCGAGAAGCGGCCGGTAACGCTTGTCGATGGCGGCAAAGTCGATTTCGTTGGTCTCTCGCGAGCCGCCGGAGCGTTTTTCCGTACCGAGCGAAGTATTCGTGGCGGAGGGCTCGGGCTTTGGGAAAGAACTCTTCGACGCGGGTATCGAGTCCGCGAGCGGTGAACAGCTGATGGTCAGGCAGGCAAGTAGGCCGCACAGGACAATTCTGGGTTTGATGCTCATTTGCTGCGCTTTCGCTTTTGCAGTGTTACGGATAGGTAATTGATTGGGGTGGCCGCAGCCGACCCTGGGGTGGGGGCCGGCTGCGGCAGGGGGGGGTGGGGTGTAGGGTTATTCAGGAAGACACGGTTTCCC
The DNA here is from genome assembly GCF_003932855.1 of Tessaracoccus sp. OH4464_COT-324. Classification (GTDB taxonomy): domain Bacteria; phylum Actinomycetota; class Actinomycetes; order Propionibacteriales; family Propionibacteriaceae; genus Arachnia. The sequence goes on from NZ_RQYZ01000025.1 coordinate 17,956, forward strand.
TTTTCCCGGGGTTGTTGGTCTTGATGATGACCTGGGGTTTGCCGGTTATTTGATCACTTGAGTAGCGTTTTGTCCGGGAATCGGGTTTGTTTCTCCTTTCTGTGACTAATCATTGAACAAGGGTTTCTTGGGGTGTGTTGCTAGGTGTGGAAGTTTGGGTCGTATTCGTTGGTCATGTTTTCTCCTGGAAAGGTGCTTACAACAAATAGGTTAGGGGTGGTGTGGGTCAGTTTTCCTGAGCAAAATAGCTCAATCTTGGCTGAGTATCGTGGGGTCGTGGGGGGTGTTTTCGGGGGCTTCGCTCGCGCGTTGTTGGCGGTTGGTGAGAGTAAAGTGCGTTGTCGGCGGCGGTTTGGGTTGATCGTCGGGGGTGTGGTGGGCTGAGTACGGGTGCTTAGGTCGTGGCCCCCGGGCGGCCTGTTGAAAGACCGGAAATCGGGGAGGCTCATGCGAGGCGGCTCCCATCGGCGGCCCCGGCGACGAGGGCGCGCGCCTGCGCTAGCTTCTGCGGGCGATGATGAGACCGTCCCACCCCTTGAGGCTGAGGGTTTGGAGCGCTGCCGCGGTGGGTGCCCTACCGGCGGCGATCGGGTCAACGACGGCGCGCACGCCTTGGACGGAACCGTCGGCAGATCGCTCGTTGCGGACCACGTTGTCGATCACGGTACCCGGTTAGGTCAACTGGAGTGCCGCTCCAAGGTAGGCGGGGTTGCTGGGCTTGTCGGCGTCGATGAAGACCATGTCGAGCGGTCCTGCTTGCTGCTCAATGAGCCTTTGAGCGGACTCGGCCGCCGCGGGGCCCTCGATCACGGTGATCCGGTCGGCGACTGCGGCCAGCGCGAAGTTGGCGCGGGACACCTCGGCATTCTGCGGCCCCAAATCCAGGGTGACGACTTCCCCCGGCAGGTCCGACGGCCCGCGCAAGCCAGACGGTGGAATAGCAGGCCAGGTGCCGAACTCTAGGATTCTCCTGGCCCCTGCGAGCTGCGCGACCAAGCCCGGGAAGGCGCCCTGGTTAGGGGATACCTCGGCGTTGGGCGGACGCCAGGGCGACGTCCTCACGGACCAATGCTTCAGTGAAGTAGCCGTCGACGGCCTGCCATGCCGACGCGGCCGGGTAGTGGCGCGCCGGGGCCGGGGTGGAGAAGGGGCGGGTCTCGCTCATGCGCCTAGCGTGGTACCTCGGAGCTGATCGTCCTCGGCTCGGCCCGCCTCAACGCCTGCCCCGGCTTGTGTCTTTCGGGGCGTTTTTCGCGGCGCGGGCGGGTGTCGGCGCTGGCTGGGGCCGATCTGGGTGCATGGACTCGGGTGCTCGACGGCCTGGGCCGGGGTCAAAAGATGTCACATGACCTGGGGGACCGCAGCCGGGTAGCGGGGATGAGCCAGTCGCCGCTACCCGGCTGCGGCCGGGGGATGGAATGTAGGGTTTCCGAAGTAAATACTCGTTCCCTTTCCCCGGACATCTCAGTCTATGCGAAGGCCTGAGGGACTTATCGCATGAAACGTGCGACGTTTCAGATTCCGGGAAAGCGGGTTAGCGACTCCTTTCTGTGACTAGCTACCGGACAGGGAAATTCGGTGGATTATCGAGACAGGCAAAGCGGATGTTTGCTGACTATGGATAGAAATGGGGGTCGTAATTGTCGATCATTTTTCTCCTGGAAGGTTTCCTACGGCAAAAGGGTAAAGGCGAACCGGGTCAGATTTCCTGAGCAAAATAGCTCAATCTTGGCTGAGTACCGCGCGGCCCTCGTCGGTAGCTTCCGCATCTTTCGCGGCCCAAAGCCGCGCCTCGCGGGCGCCTGGCGAGAGCGAAGTTCCTAGTCAGCGCCGACCTGAACTGATCGTCGCGGAAGCTGCGACCTGAGTACCCGTGCTTAGGCAACGGCCCCCGGGGCGACCCAACCCGAAGCTGAAGAGTTCAGGCGACGTAGCGCGCCAGGTGCCTTCCGGTGGCGGTGTCGGCGGCGCACAACTCCTTGGGCGGACCCTGGAACACCACCGTGCCGCCGTCGTGCCCGGCGCCCGGGCCCAGGTCGACCACCCAATCCGCGTGCGCGATCACCGCCAGGTGGTGTTCCACGACGATCACCGAGCGGCCGCCGTCCACGATCCGATCCAGCAGAGCCAGCAGATTGTCGACATCCGCTAGGTGCAGGCCCGTCGTAGGCTCGTCGAGGATGATCGTCGAGGCCCCGTCGGCGAGCTGCGCGGCAAGCTTCAGGCGCTGCCGCTCGCCGCCGGACAGCGAATCCAGCCCCTGGCCGAGCGTCAGATAACCCAGCCCGACGTCGCGCAGCCCCGCGAGGATCCTCCCCGCCGCGGGAACACGCGACTCCTTCGCCGAGAAGAAGTCGAACGCCTCGTCGATGCTCATCTCGTACACGTCCGCGATGCTGCGGTCGCCCAGACGATGCTCCAACACCTCGGGCTGGAACCGGCGGCCGTCGCAGTCCAGGCAGTGCGTCGAAACCGTTTGCAGGTAGCCCAACTCCGTGATCACCACGCCCAGGCCGTTGCACGTCGGGCAGGCGCCTGCCGAATTGGCGGAAAACAGCGCGGGCTTCACCCCGTTCGCCTTCGCGAAAGCCTTGCGGATCGGATCCAGCACCGACGTGTAGGTGGCCGGATTGGAGCGGCGCGAGCCGCGGATCGGCGACTGGTCAACCCGCACCACGTCGAGCGAGCGCGGGATGCACTCCACCAGCGAACTCTTACCCGACCCGGCCACGCCGGTCAGCACGGTCAAGCAGCCCAGCGGCAGATCCACATCCACCCCGCGCAGGTTGTTGAGGCGCGCGTCGCGAATCTCGATCGCCCCCGACGGTGTGCGCACCGCACGCTTCAACGCGGCCCGGTGCGCGAAGTGCTGCCCCGTGAGCGTCGCGGCGGTGCGCAGCCCGGCCACGCTGCCCGAGAACACCACCTCCCCGCCCAGCGTGCCCGCGTGCGGGCCCAGGTCGACGATGTGGTCGGCGATCGCCATCACCTCCGGCTTGTGCTCCACCACCAGCACCGTGTTGCCCTTGTCGCGTAGCTTGAGCAGCAGCTCGTTCATCCGCTCGACGTCCGCAGGATGCAGTCCGGCGGTGGGCTCGTCGAAGATGTAAGTGACATCGGTCAGCGACGACCCGAGATGCCGAATCATTTTGGTGCGCTGCGCCTCCCCGCCCGAGAGAGTGCCCGACGGGCGGTCCAACGCGAGGTAGCCCAACCCGATATCGACGAAGGATTCGAGCAGCCGAACCAGGTTGTCGACGACGGGGCGCACCCGTGGATCGTCGATGGTGCGCACCCACGCCAGCAGGTCGGTGATCTGCAGCGCGCAAACCTGGCCGATGTGCTTGCCCGCGATCAGGGAGGAGCGGGCCTCGCGCGCGAGCCGGGTGCCGTCGCACTCCGGGCACGGCCGGAACGTGACCGCCCGCTCCACGAAGGCACGGATGTGGGGCTGCATCGCGTCGGGATCCTTGCCCAGGAACGACTTCCGCACGGCCGGGATGAGCCCTGTGTAGGTGAGGCTCATGCCACCCACCTTCACCTTGGTGTTCTCCCGGTGCAGTAGGTTCTCCAGCTCGCGCGGCGAGTAGTCGCGGATGAGCTTGTCGGCATCGAAGAAACCGGACTCGATGAAGACCCGAACGTTCCAGCCATCCGCGTTGAACCCGGGAATCCGAAACGGCCCCTCGCTCAGCGACTTCGTGTCGTCGTACAGCTCAGCCAGGTCGAGGTCGGAGACCGCGCCCAGCCCGTCGCAGCCGGGGCACATGCCGCCCAGCACGCGATACTGTCTGGCCTCGCGCACCACCCGGCCGCCCGCCTTCTCCACCTTGATCGAGCCCGAGCCGCTGGCCGACGGGACGTTGAAGCTGTAGGCGTTGGGCGAGCCGATGTGTGGCTCGGCGATCTTCGAGAACAGGGTGCGCAGCAGGGTGTTGGCGTCGGTTACCGTGCCCACCGTGGAGCGCTGGTTGGCGCCCATCCGCTCCTGGTCGACGATGATGGCCGTGGTGAGGCCCTCCAGATGGTCGACGTCGGGGCGGGCCAGGCCCGGCATGAAACCCTGCACGAAGGCGGGGTAGGTCTCGTTGATCATCCGCTGTGACTCGGCGGCGATGGTGTCGAACACCAGCGACGACTTTCCCGAGCCGGACACCCCGGTGAACACGGTGAGTCGGCGCTTGGGCAGATCCACGTCGATGTCGCGCAGGTTGTTCTCGCGAGCCCCGCGGACCCGGATCACGTCGTGTGAGTCTGCTGGGTGCATCAGTTCTCCTAACCGGCCGACCGTCCATCCTACCCAGCGGATTTGTCTGGGTGAAAGATGGGATGCTGGTTTCATGTGGGTGATTTTCTTGCTCTGTTTGGTGCCGTTCGCGATCTGGTTTCGTGTGGAGCCGCGCTCCGTGTGGCCGGGGTTCCTGTTCACCTTCGCGCTGCTGGCTCTGCTGGCTCAGGTGCTGGCTTGGCTGAACCAGGTTCCCGAGATCCCCTACGCCGGGCCGGTGCTGGCCTTCGGCAACATTGCCCTGCTCGCGTTGCTGTTGTTCTCTCCGGTGATTCTCGGGGTGTTCCTGTGCGTCAACTTCTGCACGATGCTGCGTAAAGAGGGACTCACGCGGGCGACCATGATTATCGGCTTTCTTGGTGCGCTGATCCTTGGTTACCTGATCTGCCTCGCCGTGTTCGGCATATACGGCAGCCCGATCAGCGTCGCCCTGTTCCTGGTAAGCCCGATATTCGTTGCGCTCGGCTTCGGGTTCTTCTGCTTCCTGTGCTACTCCCTGTTCTACAACTGGTACTTCGCCCGCTTCGGCGGGCAGGTGGGGGCCGTCGTCGTGCTGGGGGCTGGGCTGCGCGACGGGCTCACGGTTTCGCCGCTGTTGGCGCGCCGCGTCGACCGTGGCCTGCGACTGGCGCGCAGCGGCTGGGACGACAACCGTGACGTGCTGCTGGTGCTGTCAGGTGGGCAGGGCCCGGACGAGCGAATCCCCGAGGCGAAAGCGATGAGCGACTACGCGCTGGAGCAGGGCGCGAAGAGTGACCTCGTTGTCCTGGAGGACCGCTCCACCACCACCCGGGAGAACCTGGAGTTCTCCGCCGAGCTGCTGCGCAAATACGGTGTGACCGGGCCGGTGGCGGTGGCCACCAGCGACTATCACGCTTTCCGGGGTGCGACGATGATGCGGCGCGCCGGGATCAGCGGCTACGCCGTGGGGTGCCGAACTGCGCGCTATTACTGGCCGGCGGCGATGGTGCGCGAATTCCTGGCGTTGATCCGCGACCACAAGGTGTTCTCGGCGTGCATGCTGGCGCTGGCAGCGCTGCCGCTCATCCTCGGGGCGTTGGGGTGGGTGATCGGGTAGGGCCCGTTGGGGAAGTCGCGCCGCGCTGCGGCGCACCGGATCAAACAAAAAAGGGAGCCCCGGGCCCAGTTCGTCGGGCCCGGGGCTCACGCTCCAACGGCAGTTCCGAAACAGGTGTCAGCCACCCCGGCCGAGCACGTCCCGGCGGGAGCCTAGTTCAGTCGTTGGCACGCCGCTGGGCGGCCAGCACCTGGCGCTGCAGCGGACCGCAGGCCATCAGAGCGGCGACACCGAGCACCAGCCCTGCCGCGAGCACTCCGGCCACCACGTAGGCAGCGGCAAGCTGGGTCTCGACGCCGAGCTTCTTGGCCAGGGTCAGCATCGGGCTTGCCATCGCGACGCCCCCGGCGAAGCCGAGCACCATGGACAGCAGCAGCGGGGCCAGCACCTCCGTCCACATCACCCGCGTCTGGTAAGAAAGCGGGGCGCCCATGCGCTGCATGGCGACGGTCTGCTCGGCACGCTCGAACACAGCCGAGGCCTGGCTGATGAGGATCGAGATCGCGCTGAGCACCAGGCCGATCGCCAGCGTGACGATGGCGCCCTTCGTCAGATCCCACTGGCTGGCGCTGGCGAACTCGTCGATCAGCGGGTCGCCGTTACCTTCCATCGAAATCGGCATCAGCGCGAGGAATCCGCCGACGAACGCCAGCAGGCCGATGCTGCTGACCCGCGCCCACGTCGCGCGAGGGTCGGCGACGATCCGACGGCTGGCCCACATGATCGTCGGGGAGGGCAGCGCGGCTGTGACCCGGGCGAGGCTCTGCAGCAGGTAGGGGCCGAGGATGTTCACGGCCAGCGCCATCAGCAGCATCGCGCCGCCCACGATCACCCAGGTGACCAAGCCAGAGCTGAGGGTGGTGCCGTTAAGCAGCAGGCTGGCCGAGATGGCCAACACGAAGAAGATGATCAGCACCCACCATTTCACGGCGGGCTTGTTGGCGCGACGCGAGATGCCCAGCGGCGAGATGCGCACCTGGCGCAGCCCCCACCAGCTGGAGGCGACGCCGATGAGCAGCACGCCCACCACCACCGCGGCGCCCAGCCACCAGGGCAGCAGCATCTCCGACGGGGTGAGCGGCGTGCCCTGGAAGGACAGGTTCTGCCACAGGCTGAAAGTGGCGAGGTAGCCGACGACGCCCAGACCCAGCCCGATCAGGGCCTGCAACACGGTGTCCACGAGAGACATCCGGGTGACCTCGCTTGAGCTGAGGCCGATGAGGCGAAGGGTCGCTAGCCTGCGCTCGCGGCCGCGGGCCCCCAAGATGGCGGCGGAACGGGCGAGCGCCACCGTCGTCGGGATCAGCATCGCGCAGGCGATGAGGGCGAGCGCGAAGTAGAAGGTGAGCACCAGATCGAATTGCGGGTCCTGCGCCAGGATCTCGGCGAGCTTGCCGGTGGGGCTGGTGCGGCGCGTGTTGAACATCCAGGTGCCGGCGGCGACGGTGAGCGACAGCGTGCCGCAGATCGCGAAGGCGAGAATCGAAGCGAAGTAGAGCAGGGTCTCGCCCTGCCGGCTGGTGAAGCGTGCTTTAGTCAGGTGCAGGGTGAGGGTTGTCAGCCCGGTTGCGCCGCTCATCGGTGGGCCCCCTCCAGCACACGGTCCGCGTGGACGATGCCGTCGCGGATCTCCACCAGCCGAGAGCACCATTTGGCGACCTCGCGGTCGTGGGTGACCATCACGAGGCTCGCGCCCGACATGCGGATCGTTGCGGTGAGCACCTGCATCACCTCGTGCCCGGTGGCCTGATCGAGGGCGCCGCTCGGCTCGTCGGCGAACACTACCTTCGGCTCGCCGATTAGGGCGCGGGCGATGGCGACGCGCTGCGCCTGTCCGCCGGACATGTCGCCCGGGCGCCGGGAGCGGAGCTGAGCTATCCCGAGCCGGTCAAGCCACTCGTCGGCGGCAGCCAGGGCCTTGCCACGGCGTGCGCCGGTGAGCATCAGCGGCAGGGCGACGTTCTCGCGGGCGGGGAGTTCGGGGATGAGTTGGCCGTCTTGGAAGACGAAGCCGAAGGAACGTAGCCGGATGTGCGAGCGGTCGGCGTCCTTCAGCGCGGAGATGTGGGTGCCGTCGAAGTCGACGACGCCGCTGTCGGGGGCGAGGACGCCCGACAGGCAGTGCAGGAGGGTGGATTTTCCGGAGCCGGAGGGGCCCATGATGGCCACCGTCTCGCCGGCTGCGATGTCCACGCTCACCCCGGCGAGAGCCACGACGCTGCCGAAATGTTTCGTGATCCTAGAGGTGCTGAGTAGTGCTTTGCTGCTGGTGTCGTTGTTCATGCTGATATTCCAGTCGAAGAGGGCGGGGCCCACCAGGAAGCAGCCAACCGGATGCGGGTAGTGCTGGCACTACCTTCTTTCCGGGCGTCTGCTGGCTGTTGGCGTCTATTGTGGCCACATGGTGTTCCGACGACGGCGCGCGCCGAGCGATTCGCCAGACGTTCGCGCGCAGATTGCTGAGCTGGTGGCGTCGCGGCGAGCCATCGTCGACGCTTACGAGGTGGAGCGTCGCCGCATCGAGCGGGATTTGCACGACGGTGTGCAGCAGTACTTCGTTTCCGCGGCGATGAAGGTTGGGGAGGCGAGGCTGTCCCCGGCCGTCGAGGCTGACCCCGAGCTAGCGGCGCTGCTGAAGGAAGCCGCGGATGCGCTCAAGCTTGGGCTGGAGTCGCTGCGCAAGACAGTGCGCGGCATCCACCCGCAGGCGTTGACGGAGCTTGGGCTGGTGGCGGCCATCCAGGACGTGGCGGTGCACGCGGCCAACCCGGTGCGCGTCGTGTGCCCCAGCGAGCTGCCGGAGCTGCCCGAGGGCGTGCTGGCCGCGGGCTATTTTTTCACGTGCGAGGCCATCGCTAATGCGCAGAAGTATGCCCCGGGAGCCCAGGTGGTGGTATTGCTGACGGCGGCGCAGGAACTGCGGATCTCCGTGGTCGACGAGGGGCCGGGCGGCGCGGTGTTGAAACCGGGCGGTGGGCTGGCTGGAATGCATGAGCGGCTCAGCGCTTTCGGCGGAGGGCTGAGCATTTCGAGCCCGCGCGGCGGGCCGACTCAATTGACCGCGCAGGTGCCGCTGCTGCTGGCGCCGGGAGAGAGTGGGGTAGTGGTATGAGGATTGTGGTGGCCGACGACTCGGCGCTGCTCAGGGAGGGCCTCGTCGGGCTGCTGGAGCGGCAGGGCTACCAGGTGGTGGCTGCGGAGCTTCGGGCGGACGCGCTGGTGCAGACGGTGCGGGAGCTCGCGGCGCGGGGTGAGTTGCCCGACGCGGTGATCACCGACGTGCGGATGCCCCCAAACATGGCCAACGACGGCCTGGAGGCGGCGATTCTGTTGCGGGGCGAGTTTCCGCAGCTGGCGGTGCTGGTGCTGAGCCAGTATGTGTCCCCTGTCTACGCGCAGCGGCTGTTCGGGCTGGAGATGCCGCCCGAGTCGGGTGGGGCGGGCTACCTGCTGAAGGATCGGGTGGCGGAGGTGGCTGATTTCATTGGTTCGCTGCGGCTGGTGTTGGGCGGGGGCGTCGTCATCGACCCCGAGGTGGCGCGGTCCATGATGCGCACCAGCCGCTCGGGCCTGGGGGATCTCAGCCCGCGGGAGTTCGAGGTGCTGGAGTTGATGGCCCAGGGGCTGTCGAATGCGCAGATTGCGCAGCAGCTGTTCCTGTCCGGGGCAGCGGTAGCGAAACACGTTTCGGCGATCTTCGCAAAGCTGGGGTTGGAGCCGGGGGAGGAGAATCGTCGGGTGCGGGCGATCCTGGCTTTCCTCTCCGACGGTCGGTAGCGCGTGCGGCGGATGGGGAGTTGCTGCGGGCGACTAGGGCATTTGGTGGTGATTTCATTCTTTGGATGTCCCTGTTCGGCTGTTAGAGTTGCCCCATGGATAACCTGGCTACGGCTGTTGAGGCCTGACTGCGGCGGGGCGATGTGTCAGCCCGGCGGGTGATTTTCCGCTCGGCTTTGGCCGCCGCACCCGACGACCTAGCTATCGCCGAGGCGGATGCACTGATCCGGACGGGCCGGTTTCTGGCCGCCTATGATCGCATCTTGCGCGCGATGCCGCGCTGGATTTTGAGCCCCTCAGCGCATAACTACCTGGCGCTTTGCCATCAAGGGCTGGGCGACGAGGCGCGAGCCGCCAGCGAGCGGGCGCTCTCGGGTCTGGCCCTGGAAACCATTCTCCGTTCCGGGGAAGGTACGGAGGGCCGGCCTTGGCGGGTTCTTCGGGTGGCGGACGAGTACGATATCGCGGCTCAGCAGGGCAAGAGGGTCGTCACACAGGCGATGGTCAGCCCTGGCCTGGACCGCTTGGAGGCGGATGACGGCACCGTCCTGTGGTTCAAACTCATCGAGACTTCGGAGGTTGATGATGGATAACGAGCCAGATGACTTTGGCGAGTATCTGAGCCAGGGTCCGCGCGTTCGGGTCGTGGTTCAGCACGGCGGGGTAGCGGAAGTGCGCATCCTGGTGGCCCTGGAGGATCTGGAGTCGCGGCAGGAATTGGGGGAATCGGTTCTTCGGGCTTTTGAGGGAGCGCTTTGGGACAGCTTTGATCGCGTCCGCCCGCCGGAATCATCTCTCCCGGCGGCTGACCCAGAGCGGGCCCGCCTGGAAAAGGTCATCAACGATTATGCGGCTGGTCGTGCCCCGCTGGGTGAGGGCCCGGCGGTGAGCCGGGAGGGCGCCGAGATCATTGAGGTTAATGGGGTGCGCCTTTCGCACGACGGCGGCCTCCCCGGGGCGTTTGACTTGGAGGAGGCGATGCGCTGGGGGAGCAAGCACGAGCTGGAGCGGGACTTGCGGGAGTGTCTCAATGCCCTGCTTCGCGAGGTGTGGTCGCGGCCCGCCATCGTGGTGGAGCCGCTGACGATTCAGCAACTCAGAGAGTTTTCCTACAGCATCGAGGAGGCGAAGATGGGGGTTTGGGGATGACGCGCTGGCAACCCGACGCCTGGCGGCGAGGAGCGGACATGATGACGGCTGCGTCCGACATTTTCGAGGATGCCTCGGACGAGGTGATGGAGCCGCCCGATTTTGGGGGAGCAGAGACCTCTGCCTCACCTGCTGATCAGGGGCTGGTGGGCTTGATCAAAAGAGCACACACCGGCTGGTACCCAGTGCTGGGCAGTATTCCGATCAAGCTGGGGAGCGATAACTCCAAGATGTCCGCGACCGCGGACAACTGTTCGAACACGGAAGACAGCCACGAGTATGTGGCCGGTCGTTACTGGCAGTGAGGTGAACGGTGTACTATCTACCGACGAATGTCGCCCGGCTTGAGGTTTCTTCGGGGTATTTTAATCGTCAGGTTTCGCTGTGGCGAGATGTTTCCAGGGCTGCCAAAGAAGCGCAGGCGAAGGTTAATAGCGCGGTGCAGACCGTTGTGGCGGAGAACGAGGGTGATGCGACGGACGCTTTCGCGTCGTCCATGCGCGCTTCGGACTCGTCCATTGCTGGCCTGGAGAGGATCTCGGCGGCGGCGGCGAAAATGGCCGATTGTCTCGCCTCGGTCGGCGAGGTCTACCTGAACGGTAAAGCCGAGATGGATTCTTGCTATCTGCGGGGGATGGCCGAGGCCCATCTGATCTCCGCCACCGTGGTGGCCGGCCCGTTCGCTGCCTATCTTGTGCATAAGCGCATCGAGCAGCTCAAGGCAGATTTGCGCGCCATCGAGGCACACGTCAAATCCGCTATTGAATCGGCCAAGGGGGCTCTCGATATTCCGGAGCCGTTGGTCGAGGATAGTGATACGGCCGAGGCCTACGGGAAGGTTCCCCAGGAGATCGTGGAAGCTTGGGAGAAGCTCAGCGACGAGGATCGGCGCGCGGTGTTGCAGGCGATGGCCGACGACTGGGCCAGGAGGAACGGTCTTGAGCCCAAGCCGATCGTCTTCGAATCGAATGCGCGTGGCCACTGGGATCCGAATACGCAAACACTCCACATCAGCCCGGATTATGTCAGCAACCCGGGCGTGCTGCACACGGTGGCCCACGAGTCCCGCCACGGTCTCCAGTTCAGCATGATTGACAGATACAACAACATGACGGAGCAGCAGCGGCAGGACATCCGGGACGGCAAGGCCCCCGATCCGTTCGTGCAGTTTGATTCCAACATGGCCGAGGTGGAGCGTCTGCGCAGGAACTACGAAGGGTACGGGTATCAGACAGATCCCTGGGATGCGTACTTCTATCAGCCATTTGAGCACGATGCCCGCAGGGTGGGTACCCAGTTCGTTGATGGAATGACGCTGTATGAGCTGGAACAGTATAAGAAAAAAGCCGGAGTCGGCTGATAGTGTGCCGGCCCCGCTGGGCCGGCACACCGAATGCTCCTCGCCGAAACCCTCCTACCGAGGGTTTTCGAGGGTGGCAACCGGCGCCCCCGACTCCACGTCGTAGGTTTGGAGCCCGCTGGGGGTGGCGGCGAGGAGGGCGTCAGGCGAGGCCAGCGCGAATCCCCAGTGCTCCCCGGCGATCTGAATCTCGATCTGCTCTCCGGTGGCGATCTCCGTGATGGTAACGCTGGAGGACGGGCCGACGTCTTTCGACGTCTGGGCTTGACTGGCCACCGCGTACTTTCCGGTGGGGTCGAGCTGGATGTCCCACCCGTTGGGCAGGTCCGCTTTCAGGGACTGCTTCGACCAGTCGGCCTGGTCCAGCTCCATCCAGGGGCTTTCCTTGGGGTCGACGAACAGCACCCGGCCGGCGGGGAAGGCGAAGCGTGTCACGCGTTGCGAGACCTCCTGGACCAGTTCGCCCTGCGGGGAGAGCACGTACAGCGGTGTGCTGGTAGAGCCGATCAGGAAATGCTTGTCGGTGGCCGAAAGCTGCGCGACGACCTTCTCACCCTTCTCATTGGTCAGGGAGTAGCGGGCGAGTCGCGCGTTTTCCTGGAGGTCGAAGATGGCGACGGTGCCGTCGTGGCCCGCGGTGCAGACGTAGCGGCCGTCGGGGCTGGGAACGATTCTCTTGACGCTCACCACGCCGGAACAGGGCGGCTCAAGAAGCTCGTGGCCGGTGCGGAAGTGGCGCGTGGCGGCCGGGGTCTGGTGCACGAGGCAGTCGGTGGCGACGGTGAGCGTCGAATTGTCGGGCAGGAAGACGCAGTTGTCAGGCTCGTATCCCCCGTACTTCGGGGCATGTCCCAGCAGTTCGACGGCGGTGCCGGCTGTCAAATCCCAATGCCAGGAGCGGTGCTCTTTGGCGTTGGGTGCGAAAGGGGCCGGGTGGATGGCGTGCTTGCCGTCGGCGGACACGAACGGTTTGCCGTACCAGGGGACGATGTCGCATACGGCGGTGTCCTTGGTCTTGCGTTCTGGGCGCTCGGGCACCCCGTCCACCCAGGAGAATGGTTCTCGTCCCCCGATGCGCGCCAGGCCAGGCCCTTCCTGGGGAGCGGACGTAGGCTCGGTGGCCTGTGGGCTTTGGGGGTCGGGCGTCGTTTCGCCGGGCTTGGGGCTTGGCGCGCAGGAGGCAAGGGCAGCAGTTGCCAGCGCGGTGGTCAGGACCGTTCGGCGAGGTAGCTTGGACATGCACCAAGTTTAACCAGTTCCGTTGTGGGCAAGCGGGTTTTGCGTTGTGCCGACCGGGTCTGTGGAGCCTCGCGGCAAGGTGGTTCGTTTCGTTTTACAGTGTGGGTATGCAAGCGAATGAACTTCTGGCCGACGCGGCCAGCCGCCCGGTGTGGTTGGCACGGGCGGTGCTCGACGGGCTGAGCGTGGAGACCGCTCACGCCATGCCTGGTGACAAAGCCAACTCCATCGTGTGGCTGCTCTGGCACGCTGCCCGGCAGCTCGACGTGCAGCTGGCCCGGCTCACCGCGCGGCCGACGGTGTGGGAGGAGGGCCGGTGGTCGGCGCGCCTGGGCGTCGCCCGTGCTGCCCACGACTTTGGGTTGGGCGACACCCCGGCGGACGTGGCCGCGCTGCGCGTCGACAGCGTGGCCGAGCTGGGGGAGCACCTCGCCGCGTGCGTGGGTGCGCTCACCGAGTACGCGCTGGCGCTGCGGCCCGACGAGCTCGACGAGGTGGTGGACCGCTCCTACACGCCGCCCGTGACGCGGGGTGTTCGGCTGGTGAGCCTCATCGACGACGCTACGGTGCACGTCGGGCAGGCCGCCTACGTGCGGGGGTTGCTTGACGGGTGGTCGTTGGGCGTCTGACCGACGGCGGGGCTTCTCTCGGGCCCGGGCGGGCGGCGCTCCAGGTCGGCGACGATCTCGGCGAACCGCTGCTCGTCGAGCCGGTAGCCGCGGCGGAGGATCAGCCACGAGGCGACGGTGAGCACCATGGGGACGGCGAACATCACCGTCTGGAAGGTGGTCACGTCGACGCTCTGCCCGCCGCTGATGCCGGAGGCCAGCAGGGCCGCGCCGGTGAGCCCTGAGCCGAGGCCGTTTGAGGCTTTGTAGATAAATGGCTGGACGGCGAGGGTGATGGATTCGTTGCGCCGGCCCAGCTTCCACTGCCCGTACTCGACGCAGTCGGTGATGTACATCAGCATCAGGAGCTGGATGAAAGCCTGCCCCGTGAACAGCAGCGCCCCGGCGAGCGCCACCGTCGCCATGGACGAGGCCGCGAACCAGAACAGGCCGAGCCCCGCGAGGCACAGCACCGTCGCCAGGGTGTGCAGGCCGCGCCGCGGCAGCCTGCGGCGCAGCGCGGGGAAGATGGCGAGCCCGGTCAGCTGGGCGGCGGCGAGAATGGCGGCGAACAGCGGGTAGTCGTCCTCGTTGCCGTGCACGTATTTGAACCAGTAGATGCCCAGGCTGGTGACCGTCATGTAACCGGCCATGAAGCAGAGCATGGCCGCGGTGACCCACAGCAACTGGTCGTTGCGGCCGATGACCGAAACCACCTCCCTCAGCGACGTCGGGCGGTGCTCGGGCTCGGTTTGCTGCTCGGCGAAGAGCAAGGTGAGCAACTGAAACAGCAGTTTCAGCGCGACGAGGACGCCTGCGAACGCCAGCCACCCGAGCCGCTCGTCGCCGAGGCGCTCCCCGAGGGCCTTTGTTGCGGGCAGCACCGTGACCACCACGGTGAACAGGCCGATGTTCGCGACGATGCGGGCCGCCGCCCCGATCCGCTCCCGCTCCCGCTGCTCCTGCGACAGCGCGGGCAGCATCGACCAGAACGCGATGTCGTTGATGGTGTAGGCCACGGACCACAGCAGGTAGATCACGGTGAACCAGACGATGAATGCCCACCCCGTCAGGCCGGTGTCGACGAAGATGGCCAGCGTAGCCGCCGCCCACAGCACCCCGCCGAGCGCGATCCACGGCTTGAACTTGCCCCACCGGGAGCGGGTGTTGTCGATGATCAGCCCCATGATGGGATCGTTCAACGCATCGAACACCCGCAACACCACCAGCACGACGGTGACGGCCGCCGTGGCCGACGCGGGGACGCGCGCCACGTCGGTGAGGTAATACATCAGGTACAGGCTGACCAGGGCCGCCGACATGTCGCGCCCGAGCGTGCCCAGCCCGAAGCTGAGGCGGTTGCGCCAGCGATTCATGGGGAAACTCTATAGGGGGCTGGGCGGCCGCTCGCGACGGTTTCACCCCGGGGCGGCCGCCGGGCGGGCGGGGCGCCGTCGGCGGAGTTGTAAAGGAAGCTTGACTGTAAAGCAGGCTTTACTGTAAAGTTTCCTGTACATCATGTTGAGGAAAGGAGTTGTGATGAAGGAGAAGAACTATCGGTGGGGGCGGTCCCGGGTCAAGGGGATCCCGACGATGTGGATCGCTGTGCCAGCAGGGGTGCTGATCGCGCTGGTGGTGGGGGTGCTGCAGGTTGTGCTGGGCAACCCGGACGGCCCGCTGAAGTGGCTGGGTGGGATCATCCTGGGCTGCTTCCTCGCCCCGACGGCGGCGGCCGGGGTGGGCGCGCTGATCGTCGACCGCTCCACCCTCCCGGGGGCGGTGGCGAAACCCGAGGAGTCCGTCGAGAACACGTGGTACAACAAGGCGGCGGTGGTTTCGTTCCACGCGACGATGGTGGTGTGCGGCGTCGGCGCTTTCGTCACCACCTGGCTGGGGCTGCAAACGATCTCCCTCACGCTCGCCGGGGTGCTGCTGATGCTGGGGGTCAGCTTCGGGTTTTCCTACCTGATCATTCGGGGGCGGTCATGAAGAATCGGCTGGCACAACTGCGGCAGGAACACGGGCTGTCCCAGCAGAAGCTCGCGGACCTGCTGGGGGTGAGCCGCCAGACGGTGATCTCCATCGAAAAGGGCCGCTTCGACCCGTCGCTGCCCCTAGCCTTCCAGATCGCCGCGGCCTTCCAACTGCGGATCGAAGACATCTTCACCCCCGACCCGAGCTGACCCCCACCCGCAGCTACCCGCCCTGCTCCCGGGCGTCGAGGTCCTCGAAGTACTCCCGGAAAGTGCGGTGGGCGAGGCGGAATACCGACTGGCCGTGCTCGAAGTCGATCATGATCTTGTTCGTCCACCGGAAGCACAGGTGATCTGCCCGTGTCTGGCTTTCCTTCAATACCTACACAGCGGCTCTGTCACTAAGTCTGACGCGGGACACTCGCCTTCGATACCGCCCGCCGCTACCAACCCTAAACAACGAAACCCCCTAACCCTGAGGGTTCAAGGGGGTTTCCAATGTTATGAGACATCACAGGGTGGACCTACGTAGAGAGTTTGACAACTTTGGCGCCGCCGCACGAACCGTGTGTTCTCGCTGTTCACGAGGGGTTTACCGGACCTCGAAGCGGCCATCGGAACCTTGGTTGTGGACTCCCGGGGTCAGTCTGTCCGCTCACGTGGGATGGCTCAAACTCTTCTCACGGACGCTGAAATCGACGAGCTGGTCGCTGCCTACGAGGCCTGCGCGACCCCGCGCGGGCTGGTCAAGCAGTTCCACATCCGCCGCGTCACCGACCAGCAGCACCTTCGCCCCCGCCTCCTCGGCAGCCTGCGTGATCCGGTTCAAGGAGAGGGTGCCGGCGAGGGGGGCTTCGTCGATGATGATGAACTGACTGGGCTGGAATGTGGCGCCGGTGTGTTGGTGGTTGGTCCACCACTTCGCCGTGTTCTCCGTGGCGATCCCTGGATCGTCGGCCAGCGCCTGCGCCGCCATCGCCGACGGGGCCAGCCCTACCATCGACCCGGCACCATGCTCGGTTTCCCACGCACGGCGCAAGGCGCTCATGGCCGTCGTCTTCCCTCGCAGGCCCCACCAACACATCCACGACCCGGCCAGAGACGGCGACCGACGCCAAAGCTGCGGCCTGGTCTGGACCGAGCATCCGACCCTCGGCGTCGGGCTTGCTCGTGATGGTCTCGACGGTGGTGGGGTCGATACTCGGGCCGGTGGTGGCGCGGGCCCGTTGCAGGAGGCGGTCTTCGGCGGCCAGGGGGGGTGTCGGGGGAGAACATGGTCGAGTGCTTCGGATGAAACACACTGGTTCCGTCCGGGCGGCGGAACTCCACCGAGCTGGTGGTCAGCTCGGGCGGGGTCAGGCGCAGGGACGCCTGTTCGGCGGCATCGGCGACCATCGCGGTGATGGCTTCGCGGTCCTCGACGGTGGCGAATCGCCACCCCATCGTTTGTCGGGCGGCTTCGGCCATCAGGTTCCAGCGCCGCCACGTCGAGCGCTTCTCACCGACCACCTCGACCACCGAGCGCCCCACCTGCCCGCTCAGATCCAACGGCACATCATCAGCCCGCAACAGCATCTGCCGATCCCCACCCGTGACGGTCCGCGCCCACATGGTGGCATCTATACCGAGCTGGGTGCTGGCTCGGGTGCGTCACTGTTCGGTCAGTTCCGCCAACGAGCGGACCTGCTTCTCCGGACGCGTCGCGAGCGTGGCCTGGGCGCGCAGCTTCATGATGGTCGCCGGCGAAGGGCGCTTGCCATGCTGGGCCACGTAGTCAGCAATCAGCGCGTCCGTCGCCTCGTTGATGTGCCGGGAGCGGGCCGAGAACTCCGCCACCAGTTCCTCGGGGACGTCAGTGATCGCCCACGACGGAGTGCGGTCCCGACCCATCTCCCGCGGCTCCCATTTGACGCCGAAGGTGCGGGTCATGTGATCGGCGAACACGGCCTCGTGCAGCTCCGACAACGCGACAACCGCGGCATGCATCGGACGTCCATCCAGGCTGCGCCAGTTCCCATCCAGGACCGTTTGGACCTTGTTGCTGATCACCACATACGTACGCAGGTGAGGGTCCCCAGCGCGGGAATCGAAGTGATCAAACGTCGCGGCGATGAGCCCGGTGACGTCGACTTGTGTAACCGCGCCATCGCCAGCGGTTGCGCCCGTGCGGGTGGCTGCAATCTCGCGCTCCATGACCGTAACCACCGACGCAACCGCCTCATGATGAGCTTGCGCAATCAACGCCTGCGTCCCCACGTCCGCAACCGCCCACAACACCGACGCCGACTTCGGCACATTGAACGTGAGATCAAACCCCGCCACCGCACGTCGCGCCCCCGCGCAGCCTCCTCAGCCTCGATCTGCGCAACCACCCGACCCCGTTCCCCAGGGGCGAGCGACGGGTCCAGTTGCGTGACGCGGCCCGCAACCCGCTCAGCCATCGAGCTATACACCGGATACGCCCGCCCCAACGCGTCTCACCAGTGATCGGGTCCCGCCCCATCCCCACCAGAAGCTGAAGCTGCGCCTCCGACACCTGAGTACCCACGGCGAGTTCACCATGCCCCAAAGCAGTCACGCCGGAACCGAGCCATCGTCCGGGTGGGGTGACCGCCTCGACGTAAGTAACGGGTCAACGGAGTCGACAACGACCGGTCACCATCACCGGCCGCGACCGTGCGCAGCAGGTACCTATAGCCATCAGTAGCCGAGATCACCCGCATCGACACCGGCACCCGAACCGCCCCTCACCCACTCCCCAGACAGGTGAGCCGGCGAGACTGTAAGGAAAACGGTGTGTGAGGGTCTGGCCTGATCCGAGAGGAGATGGCCGTGTCTGACACGACTGACGTCATCGCTGATGACG
>NZ_RQYZ01000026.1 GCF_003932855.1 Tessaracoccus sp. OH4464_COT-324
CGTCATCAGCGATGACGTCAGTCGTGTCAGACACGGCCATCTCCTCTCGGATCAGGCCAGACCCTCACACACCGTTTTCCTTACAGTCTCCTCAGTTTGGAATCGGAGAGCCTCAGGCCCTCGAGCTTACGGCCGTCAAGGCTGGAGCCTGAGAGGGAAACGTAATCGTGATATCCATCCGCGCTAAGGGCTTCTGCGTCGATCTGCTCTAGATTACTTAGCTTCACGAGTGGACGGTCTGGGGTGATCTTCACTGTCCTTGCCATGCGGCGCCTCCTTTGTTTGAGAGTTCCACTGCCGGAAGTCGTGGCTTTCTGAGCATATGACGGCCGAGCATGAGAACATCCATCCCTGAAGACCAGAATGTCCGCAGGGCATCCAAGGGGGTGCAAACGATCGGCTCTCCAGCGAGGTTGAATGAAGTGTTTAGGACGATAGGGAGCCCGGTCAAACGTCCGAACTCCACAAGCATTCGGTGGTACTCCGGGTTATCCTCAGCGACTACCGCATGAATGCGTGAAGTCCCATCGACGTAGACCACGGCTGGCGCTTCGGCTCGGAGTCGGGCGTTGGCCCGGAACGCTATGGTCATGAACCGAGCGTCTCCGATGTCATCGGTGTACCTGCCAACCACCTCGGACGGCATTGACGGCCCGAAGGGGGCGCCAAGGCTCCCGGTGCTTGATCACTGCGTTGACCCGGTCGCGTGACTCAAGCGACCGCGGGTCGGCGAGGATGCTACGTTGCCCGAGAGCACGAGACACCGCCAACTTCCCGTACGGAGGGTTCTCGATCACGAGATCGAACTGGCCATCCAGACTGAGTGACGCCCCCAAGCCAACCGAGTCCAGAATGAAGTCCGCTTCGACAGCCTCAGCGTGGACCCGGCCACCGCCGGCCTGCTCACACGCAGAAAGCGTGGCCCGAAGACTTGGCAACACAGCAGGGTCGCGCTCAACCGCCACAATCTCAATCGACAGACCCGGTCGCTCCGATAGCGCACGGCTGACGAGTGCTGCGGCAAGCACACCCGAGCCCGCACCAGGGTCAAGCACACGCAGCGTCCCAGCCTCAGGCAGGCGGGGCATCGAAGCTATGAGCCGGGCCGCAGCAGCAGGCGTGAAGAACTGACCAAGCTCACTCTGGGTGTGCGCGTCAAGCCCGCCGAGGGCGGCAACTCGCTCGACCTCGGCGATACCCAGGAGGTCTCCCGCCAGCACTCTCTCATGGTATCCGGGGCCACCGACATGTCGCCGGGAACACGCAGACCGAGAGCATCGACTGTCCCTCCCCGGCTGCCACGCTGGCCAGTTTCGCTCGTTGCGACGAGCTCGGTTGAGAGGTCGCGCGTCTTGCAGGTCAAGGCCCGTACTAGGTGTACTGACCGGGGGGTTAAGCGTGTGACGCGGGAAACTCACCCTCGACGCCGCCCGCCGCTACCAACTCTAAACAACGAAACCCCCCGAACTCTGAAGGTTCAAGGGGGTCCCCAATGTCATGAGACATCACGGGGTGGAGCATAGGGGACTCGAACCCCTAACTTCCACCTTGCAAAGGTGGCACTCTACCAATTGAGTTAATGCCCCGTGGCGCTTGGCAAGTATAGCGGCCAACTGCCGCAACGACGCAATCGTGCGCCGTCGTCGCCGCCAAGTGGGCGACTGACAAGGCCAGACGAGGGTGACAAATGTCACGACGGGTACGTGACAAGAAGCACTGACGGCGTGCTCGGGCCTCTGCCAGCATAGGAGCATGAACACAATTGAGCTGCACGGCCTCACGAAACGCTACGGCGACGTGCTGGCCGTCGATGGGCTCGACCTGAGCGTCACGGCCGGGGAAATCGTCGCGCTGCTTGGCCCCAACGGCGCAGGCAAGACAACCACCATCGACATGCTGTTGGGCCTGGTGCCGGCCACCTCGGGCACCGCCACCCTCTTCGAGGGGCCACCCGCCGCCGCAGTGCGCGCTGGCCGCGTCGGCGCCATGCCCCAAACCGGCGGCCTGCTGCGTACGCTGAGCGTCCTTGAAACCCTCCAATGGATCGCCGCCATCCGCGGCGCCACAAGCCGAATCGACGAGGTGCTGCGCTCCGCGAACCTGACAGAGATCGCGAAACGCAAGGTCGGCAAGTGCTCCGGCGGTGAGCAGCAGCGCATCAAGTTTGCGCTCGCCCTGCTCGCCGACCCCGAGCTGCTGGTGCTCGACGAACCCACGGCCGGCATGGACGCCGGCGCGCGGCGGCAATTCTGGGAGACGATGCGCCATGAAGCCGACCGCGGCCGCACCATCTTGTTCTGCACCCACTACCTGGAAGAGGCGCAGGATTTCGCGCAGCGCATCGTCGTCGTCGGCCGCGGGAAACTGCTCGCCGACGGCCCGGTCGCCGAGGTGCGCTCCCTCGCCTCCGGGCGCACGGTCGAAGCCGACCACCCCCACGTCGACGACGAACTGCTCGCCCGGCTGCGCACCCTGCCCGGCGTGCGCAGCGTCGAAGCCAACGGCAACCGGCTGACCATCCACACCAGCTCCTCCGACGACCTGCTGCGCTACCTGCTCGACGACGGCGCAACCGGCCTGCTGGTGAGCGCACCCACCCTGGAATCCGCATTCCTCAACATCACGGAGGAATCCCGATGATCACCGGAATAAGAATCGATTTGATGCGGCAATTCCGCGACATAAACACCTGGATGTTCGTCGTGGTGCTGCCGTGCGCAATGGTGCTGCTTTTCGGCAGAATAGCCGGACAGGATGCGCCGGACGTCTCGACGATGGCGATGGTCATCACCGCCTCAATGGGCAGCTTCTCTGCGGCCACCTGCGCCGCCGCCATCTCGGGCAGCTCGGTCCAGGAAAGTCTCGCGGGCTGGGGACGCCAGTTGGCCCTCAGCGGCCAGAGCCTCACCACAACCGTGGTGAGCAAAGTGCTGGTCGCCACCTTGGTGTCCAGCGCCACCACCTTGGTGGTCTTCCTCTGCGGCTACCTCGGCGGAGCCGAGGCGTCGTCGTGGCGAATCTGGCTCTACTGCTACCTCATCGTGCTCGGCGGCAGCATGCTGTTCGCGGTCTACGGCTTCGCGGCCGTGATGTGGTTCCGCTCCGAGACGGCGGTGGGGGTCAGCGCGTCGCTCGTCACTTTCTTCGGTTTCTTCGGCAACGCGTTCGTCCCGCTGAGCGGATCCCTCCTGGACATCTCGCGCTTCACACCGATGTGGGGGTACGTGGCCCTGGCCAGGTACCCGATCAGCGAGGGCTACGCGATCGACGGGACCACGGTGATTCGGGAGGAACTATGGTGGATGCTGCTCAACGTCGGCGCCTGGCTGGTGATCTTCGCCGTCGCCGCCTACCTCGGCGCCCGGCGGGCGCTGAGCCAGAGATGAGCACATCGCAGAGCCGCTTCTGGGGGAGGGCATCGACCGGGCTGGCGTTGTTCTCCCTCATCTACCTGTTCTATCCCGTTCGGGAGATCTACCTGCTCGACGTATCCTGGGCGTGGCGGGCGCTCGGGTGGACGCAGATCGCTGTCTTCGCCGCCCTGTACGTGGTGGGCTGGACCAGGCCGGGCGACCTGTACCCGCCGGCCGCGCGAAAATGGCTGGCCGCGCGCTGCGTCGCGCTGGCCGCGCTCGCCTGCTCGCTGATCCCGCTCCTCGGCACGGGCGCGCTGTGGCTCACGGCCTACCTCTTGGCTGTGTCCACCTTCGGCCTCTGGCGGCCGTGGCGCTGGATCGTGAGCTGCTCGCTCATGGTGCTGGCCGGGCTGCCCTCCTGGCTGGCCCCCGACTCCGACGGCGCCGTGGAGCTGCTGATCTACAATCTGAACCTCCTGGTCACCTTCACACTGATCACTGAGGTCGTCATCCGCGCCGACGGGTGGGAGAAAGCCGAGCGACACGCCCTGGTGTTGGAGGAACGCAACCGCATGGCCCGCGACGTCCACGACCTCCTCGGCCACTCGCTCACCGTCGTGAACCTCAAGGCGCAGCTCGCCGAGCGTCTGCTCGACAAGGCCCCAGAGCAGTCCCGGGCCGAGCTGGCCCAAATCCGCGAGATCACCTCCGCCGCGCTCGACGACGTTCGGCAGACCGTGACGAGCGCGCGCACCGCCACCGTCGTCGAGGAACTCGATCACGCCCGCGACACGCTGGAGTCGGCAGGCGTGGAGGTGATCGTCGAGGGCGAGCCGGAGAGCCTCACCCCGCCGGTTTCGCTGGTGGCTGGCTGGATCCTGAAGGAAGCCACCACCAACGTCCTCCGGCACGCCGCCGCCACCCGCTGCCGCCTCGTCTTCAAGCCTCGCCGCCTCGCCATCTCCGACGATGGGTGCGGCCTGGGCGAGACCGAGCACGGCGGGCTCAAGGGGATGCGGGAGCGCGTGGCGGCCGCAGGTGGCAGGCTGGTGCTGGAGCGCTCCGACCTCGGCGGCGCGCACGTGGAGGTGACGTGGTGATCCGGGTACTGCTGGCCGACGACCAGGCGATGGTGCGCGGCGCGCTCAGCGCGCTGCTCAGCCTGGAGCCGGACATTGAGGTGGTGGCCGAGGTGTCCAACGGCGACGAAGTGGTTGCCGCCGCGCGCGACTCCGGCGCCGACGTGTGCCTGCTCGACGTGCAGATGCCGCGCCTGAGCGGGATCGAGGCGGCCGCTCAGGTGAGGTCGCAGCTGCCCAAGGTGCGCACCCTCATCGTCACCACCTTCAACCGCCCCGGCTACCTCCGGGCGGCGCTGGAGGCGGGTGCGTCGGGTTTCGTGGTGAAGGATGCGCCGGCGGAGGTGCTGGCCGACGCGGTGCGACGGGTGCACGCCGGGCTGAAGGTGATCGACCCGGCGCTTGCGGCCGCGTCGCTGACCGAAGGATACAACCCGTTGTCGGAGCGGGAATGCGAGGTGCTGCGGCTGGCGCTCACGGGCGCGTCGGTGCTGCGGATCGCGACGAGGGTGGGCCTGTCGTCGGGCACCGTGCGCAACCTGCTCTCCAGCGCCATCGGCAAGACCGGCACCGCCAACAAGGTGGAGGCCGCGCGCAGCGCGCAGCAGCGCGGCTGGCTGTAGGGCCGCCGAACGGGGCGTCGGCCGGCCTCAGCTATCGAGCGCCCAGCTGGGCAGCCCCACGACGTGGCTCTCCACCCTCCCCGAGCCAAAGTCGCTGGCGAAGATCACCCGGCTCAGATCCCGCGAGGCGCTCGCCTGCGGCTCCAGGAAGTAGGCCGACACCTCGTCGGCCGCCGCCCCCGACTGCGTGTGCGCCAGGTTGAGGCGCCGCCCGCCGGGCACCAGCTCCATCAGCCACACCTTGCGGTACTCGGCGCGCGCGACCGGCGCGGGGCTCACGGCCCCGTATTCCGCGGAGTCCGCGTAGGTGGACACCACCGCCCACCCGGGCCGGTCGAAGGCCTGCCCGCTGATGTGGACCGCGTACGCCTCCCCGGCGGCGGGGTACAGCGGATGCAGCTCGACGACGGTGCCGGTAGCCAGCGCCGTCGCCGTCAGCTGCCCGCGCCCGTAGTCGGCGTACACCAGCAGGTCCGCGCCGTCGGGGCCCAGCGCCAGGTCGGAGTGTTCGGAGCCCGGGGCGAGCTGCCGGGACTCGCCGAAGTCCAGCGAGTACGCGACGGTGCCGCCCGCCCCGGCGAGCCAGGACACGACGGCGTACTCGCCCGACGGCGCGGTGCTCACGTGGTCGGGCAGCGCGCCGGGGGTGGGGAAGTCGTCGGCATCCAGCGTGCCGAGCACGGTGCCGTTTGTCACGTCGAGCGTGAGTACGCCGTGGGCGGTCAGCTGGCCGCCGGGCTCGTAGCGCGTCGCGAGGAGCGTGATGATGCGGCCGTCTGCGCTGGTGGTGCCCTCACTGCGGGTCCAGAACTCGGTGGCCTCCGGCCAGGGGGTCCGTCCGGTGAGGTCGAAGGCGACGTGGCGCCGGCCCGAGCTCACGTCCAGCCAGTGCCACCGCAGGCCGCCGCCGCGCTCGGTGTGCAGCAGCTTCGTGGGATCGCTCGGATGCCACAGCGGCTCGCAGTCCCCGGCCAGGTCCAGCCCCCCGAGATGACTGCCCGCGTCGTCGTAGAGGTGCCAGTGCCCGGTGGCGTCCTGGGCGAGGAGGCGCGAGTTGTCGGCGTTGAACGCCTGGCGGCGCGAGTACTCGTGCCGCATCCGCCCACCCGACCCGTCGTCGACGCTGGTGGCGCGAAACAGCCAGGTGCCGTAGGTGGGCTCGACGATGCCCGCCCCCGGCGCGAGGGGCGCGGGTGGTGCAGGCGGCTCGTCGGGGCTCAACGGCCGCAGCCGGAAGCCGGGGTCGTAGCGGGTGTCGAACGGGGAACGGGCATCGCCCACCGACGCCGAGCAGGCGGCGAGCAGCAACGCGGAGAGGGCTGCCAGTGGTTTGCGCATGCCCTGATCATTCCCGACGGGTGGCTCACCCCGCCGGGACCGCCGCGCTGAGTACCCCAGGGCGGGAGTACTCAGGCCCTAAGTATCCGTACTCGGGTACGGGCGGCGCGGTCTAGTGCCGCGACCTCATTTTCGGGCGAGTTGGATAGGAAACGGCTGCTGGTGCCCCCGTCGCTTCCTAGCATTCTTGCTGGAAAGGAGAGCAGCATGGATTTCAAGGTGAATCACGACTCCATGGTCGAAGGCGCACGCAGGGCGCGTGTCCTGCATGCGGAGACCTTCGAAGCCCTGAAGCAACTGCACTTGGACGATCTGCGTGGCGCCGTCCCCAATAGCTACACGGAGGGAGCAGCCGCGCAGACGAGCAGCGAGATGCGCGACGAGGCAGGGCAGATAGCCAGCGAGTGGCTGGATTACGCGAAGCGGCTGGAGAAGACCGGCCAGTTCTACAAGCTGTGTGAGGAAAGGGCGCTGCAGCTTGTGCAAGATTTCGTAAGGAGTTTCGGACTATGAAATGGGGAGATGGACTTAGAACAAACCCGGGCGCGCTCTGGGCTGCGGCTCAGCGCCTGACGACCACCCGCAATAGCCTCAACGTGCAGGCGGAAACCCTGGAGGGCCTGGACGTCCCGGGTTGGGAGGGGGAAGCGGCGGAAAGGAACCGCGAGACCCGCAAGAAAATTGCCGAGCAGCTGCGCAGGCGCTTGGAGTACCTGCCGCCGATGATCGACGCCCTCAATTCCGGCGGGGATTCCTTCCGCGATATCCAGGAAGCCCAGAAGCAGCTGATTGAGCGGGCCAGGGAATGGAACTTCACCATCCGCGACGACGGCACGCTGGACTACCACGGCAGCTTCTGGCAAGGCCTCGGGCTCGGGCGGGCCAGCGCCCAGGTTTATTTCTGGTCGTCCATCAAAGCCTTGGTAGTTCGGCTCAACTTCACCGACTTTTCGCTCGCCGCCAAGCTGAAGTTTGGTCGCACCGTCGTGAACCTGAAGCAGGGGGCGGAGGACGCCGTCTCGGGCTTGCGCGGGCTCATCTCCGGGGCAGCGGACGGCCTTGCCGGCGCCTTCGACTGGGTGAAGGGCAAGATCGCCGACGGCCTCAGCTGGGACTTCGACATCAGGGAGTTCGTCGAAAGCCTCCCGAACCGGTTCCTGATGGCGGGCAAGGCCTTCAAGCGCGCGTTCGAGCAGGGCTCCAACCCCGACTGGGTGCGGGAGTTGTTCCAGGAGGGCAAGCTGCCCAACCTGTCCGAGCTGGGCGGGGGCGCGCTCCTCTTCGGCGGTCGCCTCGGGAGCGCGATCAGTAACTTCGTCGCCAACGATGACCTGCACTTCCTCGACGACGGCCGCCCCTACTACGCGCGGCCCGACGAAATGCGCCGCAACACGTTCCTCAGCCACGCCGTCGATGGTGCTCAGGAGATGCTTTCGGGTTCGCTCTGGCAGGTTCTGAGTCGCGACAAGTCCGACCCCGATGGCCGGGCGGAGGTCGAGGTGAAGGCCATAGTCGGGCGCGACGGGAAGGTGCGCTACACCGTCGATGTGCCGTGCACCACCGAGAGCTTCAACGAGTGGACCGGCTGGTCGGGGCACCGGGCGGGCACGGACTGGACGGCGAACGCCCAGGGAGTCGCTAACGGGAACAGCGCCGCCACCGAGTCCATCCGGCACGCGATCTCGATGGCCATCGACGAGGACATGCGCAGCCGTGGGATGGATCCGGCCAAGCACAAGCCGGACGTGCTGCTGCTCGGCCACTCGCAGGGTGGGATCATCTCCTCGAACATTGCGGCTGATGAGAGCTTCAACAGCAAGTTCAACGTCCGGGGCGTGATTGCCATGGGCTCGCCGGTGGACACGATCAGTGTCCCGAAGGATGTGCCCACCTACACGCTGCAGAACCAATTTGACCCGATCCCCCGCGTGGATTTCGGCGGGGCCCCCGTTTCGAAGAATCACGCGGTGAATATCGTCTTCCCCGACCCGGAGGGCTGGGGGAAGCGGGTCGACCTCTACCGAACCCACGGCCAGGAACTCTACCAGCTGAACATCAACGAGCTCACCAGCGGAAATGGCACGCCGGAGAACTTGAGGAAGTACCAGGAAATGGAGAAAGAGTTCAGCGACTTCACGCGGGGCACCTACGACGGATCGATCTCGGTCCCCTACGGGCGCGAAACTGATTAAGGAGAACAACAATGACAACAATGATTCAAAGTGAAGACCCGGCCATCCACGTCGGTATCGTGGGCGCCCAGGTCTGGGCGGACGCCCTGGAGAAGATCACGGCGGGCGCGGTCCCCCAGGACGACCCGGATCTGCTGGCCTTCTGGGAAGCCGCAGGCATCCTGCGGCGCGGGGAACTCGACCAGATGTGGGCGAGCGCGCTGCGCGTCGTGCAGGAATCCACGGTGGGCAGCCAGCTGATCTCCACCTACGGCAAGGTGGTGTTCCGGGGCACGATCATGGTGGAGGGAGAACACGCGGTCTGCCTCACCGAGCGCGGGGTCGTCGGGGCGAACGAGGACGGCGAGCGGATCATCCAGGGCCTGGACCCGATGATCGAGGTGGCCATCGCCCCCGCCGGCAAGGTGTGGAAGCTGGTGCGCCGGGTGCTTCCGCCGCTGGAGGAGCTCCGGCACGAGCCGAAGGCCGCCAAGCTGCGCGACGAGGACCTGGTCACCCTGGAGGGCCTCCGGCTACCCCCGTCGATGGTGGCCAAGCCGGAAACTTTCGCCAGCGAACTACACCAGTTGCCCAACCTGCCGCCCCGGCTGGTTGACCTATTCGACGCGCGGGCACAGGTCTTTGCTTTCACTTACGCCCTGGACGACGACGGTGCCCGCACCAGCAGCAAGGCGTGGGCGTTGGGTAAGCGGCTCTACATGGTGGACTCCGATGAGAATCTCATCTGGCAGGTGCCAGCGGGGCAGCTCGGTGCGACGATCGTCGCGGCGCTCCGCGAAGCCTGAGATAGTCGGATAAAGCGAAAGGAGAGAAGCAATGATGAACCTGGGCAGCGATTACCGAGTGCCGAAGCCGATCAGGCCGATAGTCCTGGTGGCGGCGATTGTCATGGCGCCGGTGATGGCGATCGGCGGGCTCATCGTGATGGGCGGGCTGTGGGCTATGACCCAGGTGCGAGGCGGCGGCGACGTGCCGGAGACCGACCTGAAAGGCATCAATCAGCGGATCGAGCGGGCGTTTAGCTCCATCCCCCACGTCGTGCAACTCCACGAGGTTGGCTACACCATGCCCAGCGAGTTCAAGGGAGGGCAGGGCGCGGTCGGCGGGTCGCTCATGCTCGACGGCAGCGACCCCGAGATCCAGGAGCAGGTGTTGCGCGAGGCCGGGCGGATCCTCGTCGAGGATCTGCGCGACGACCTTTCCGACGACACGCTGGTGGTCATCTGGGTGCGCAACCGCCAGTCCGCGCTGTCCTTCCGCGACCTGGGGATGCGCGGAATCCGGATCTCTGATCTGGAGGAGTTCCTCAAGAAGTAGTCGACGCCCAGGCTAGGGCCGCCGGCGGGCACTGCGCCCGCCAGGCGGCTCGTCGGCGCGGGCGAGTCAGGATTCGGGGTGGGTCAACTCCCAGATCAGCCCGCCGTCGGGGTTGTAGTAGGTGTGCTTGACCGCCGGCTGCTCGATCCCCAGCGCCCGCATGGCCGGGAGGACTGTCTCCTCAATGCTCTGCTTGAGTTCCGGGGCCGAGGTCTCCAAAGCGGCACCCGTCTCGATGGGGTCCACCGCCTGCTTGAAGGTGTACTCGTAGTGCGCGGTGCCTGGCGCGACGGCAGAGACCTTGATCTCGTACTCCGCAGCGACTGCGCCCTCGCCCCGCAGCCGGGTGTTTTCGGCGGCGGCGTAATCGTCCAGCGCATTCGCCAGGTTCGTCGTCGTTGACGTGCTGCCGGCCTCCTGCCCGCCGGAAGCGGCGGACCCGCAGGCGGTGAGGGACAGACAGGCAACAAGCGCCACGGCGGCGGTCCTGCCCAGAGCTGGGAGACGCATTCGAGTTCCTTTCGCTGACAGCGAGAAGAAACTCTACTCCGCGCGTGGGGGCGCGCACCGATGATCGTCGATTTTCACATCATCGGCGCGAAAGCCCTGAGCACGCTCTGCACCACCGTCCTCACCGGGCCCATGCGGAGAGCCTCCGGGCCGATCCGCTCGGAGCGGGCGACGGTGTCCTCGACGTCCGCCCGCAACCCGGCGAGCAACTCGGGTGCCCGGTAAACCCAGACCGCGCATTCCTGGTGTAGATAGAAGCTGCGGAAGTCGAAGTTGATGGTGCCGACGATGGCCTGCTCCCCGTCAACGATCATGGACTTCGCGTGTATGTAGCCGGGGGTGTATTCGTAGATCTCCACTCCGGCGTCCAGCAGTGCGGGGTAGTAGGAACGGGTCACGATGTGGACATACTTCTGGTCGGTTTCTTTCGGCGTGACAATCCGAACCCGCACCCCGGAGCGGGCCGTGGCTTGCAGCTGTTCGAGCAGCCCGTCACCGAAGATGAGGTAGGGGCTGAAGATGTCGACGCTCTCCTGGGCCTTGCTAAGCATCAACTGATACATGTCCAGCCCGGCCGACAACTCGTCGAAGGGGGAATCGTCAAAGGGCCCGACGAGGCCCTCACCCGAGCAGTCCGCCCACGCGTCGGCCGGGGGAGCGAAGGCCGGGTAGTCGACCGTCTCGCCGCTGGCCAGCTGCCACATGTGCAGGAACATCACCGTGAACGGCCAGGCTCCCGGGCCGGCGAGGCGGACCACGGTGTCCTTCCAGTGGCCGTAGCGCTGCTTCAGGTTGATGTATTCGTCGGCGATGTTGATGCCGCCGGTGAAGGCGACCTCGCCGTCGATCGCCAGAATCTTTCGGTGGTCGCGGTTTTGGAAGGCCAGCGTGAACCCTAGCCCGATGGGGTTCACCGGCAGCACCTTGATCCCGGCCTCTCTGCAGCGTTGTGTGAAACCGTCCGGAAGGGTGAAGAAGCACCCCATGTCGTCGTAGAGGAACCGCACGTCCAGGCCCTCGGCCGCCTTCTCGGCCATCGCGTGGAGCAGGCGCTCGATCATCTCCCCTTCATCGACGATGTAGTACTCCGCGAACACGTAGCGTTTCGCTCGGCCGATGGCCTCCAACATGGCCTCGAATCCCGCCTCGCCAAGCGGATAGTAGGTGGTGGCGGTGTTCTCGTGTACCAGGTATCCGGTGGTGTTCTCCAGGTACCGGGCCGTCAGCGAGGGCAGGGCCGACAGGCTTTCGGGGTCGACGCTCGGCGCGAGCCGCATCGCCGCCCGGGCCGCGTCGTCGGCTTGGCGCATACGCTCGCGCTGCCAGCGCGTGCCGCGTCGCGTGCCGAACGTCAGGTAGAAGACGGTGCCGAGGATCGGCAGCAGCAGCACGGGCATCGCCCAAGCTAACTTGTAGGTGGTTTCCATGCGGGTGTTCAGGATGTGGAGCAGCGCCACGACGCCGAGCAGCACCTGCGCGGCTGCGAACACGGGCGACCAATCCGCCAAGAAGAGCACCACCCCGCCCAGCAGGCCGATCTGGGTGAGGAAGGCGACGCCGAGTGCTAGCCCTCGGCCCCAGGTGTTGGCCCAGCGACGCAGCCCCAGCGCGCGCGGCTGCACCGGGCGCTGAAGAACACGAACTACTTTTGACCCCATGGAAAGCTCCTCCCGGCGTGCTTCCCCCCACAGGCTACCCTGCCCTTACCCGGGGCAGCCTCTAATCGAGTTGGGTGCTCTCTAGCGCGGCAGTGGCGGCGTGCACCACGCGCAGCGTCGTCGCGAGTTCTTCGTCGCTGAAGTCGCGCAGGCTGGCCATCGTGGCGGCGGAAATCGGCTGGAAGATTGCCCGCCCCTCGGCGAGTGCGCTGTCCGTGGCATGAATCTCGACGGAGCGCCGGTCGTGCGTCGACGGCTCGCGGCGTGCGTGGCCGTGCTCCACCAGACGGTCGACGACGGCGGTGGTGGCGGCCGTCGTCAGTCCGAGGCGCCGGGCGAGCTCTTTGGGGGTAGCCGGGCAGCCCTCGCTCGCACGGCTGATGACGAACGACAGGGTCTTGAGGTCTGTTCGGCGTACGCCGCGCAGCGCTCCGTGCTGGTCGATGACGCGTTCGGCGGTCTCGGTGTATGCGCGCAGCGCCTGCATCAGCTGCCAGGCGGGGGAGGATCTGTCCGGGGTGTTCATGTCACGGACAGTATAACTAGACTTTCATGTAGCTAGATTATCTAGATAACTGCTAAGTTGGTTTCCGTGAAGATTCTGCGCATCACCGTCGCCACCATTTGCCTGCTCATCTGGCTGGCCATCTCCGGCTTCGGAGGGCCCACGTTCGGCAAGCTCTCCGACGTGACGTCCAACGACCAATCCACCTTCCTCCCAGCCAGCGCCGAATCCACCCGCGCCGCAGACCTCGCGGCCAAGTTCGACACCGACGAGGTGATCCCGGCGGTGGTCGTAGCCGAGCTGGGCCAGGCCCTCGAACCCAGCCAGCTTGCCGGCCTGGACGACCTACGCAGCGAAATCGACAACACCGGCGGCGTCACCCGCACCATCGGCCCCATCCCCAACGACGAACGCACCGCCGTGCAGTACATCGCGCTCATCGACACGCAGGATTTCGACGCGCGCGAGGTGGTGGCGGACCTGCGCGCCACCCTCGCCGACGCCCCACGCCCCGACGGGGTGGCGCCCGACACCACATTCCACGTCACCGGCCCAGCTGGCTTCAGCGCCGACCTGGCTGCGGCATTCTCCGGCATCGACGGTCTGCTTCTCGTCGTCACGCTGGCCGTGGTGCTTGTCATCCTCGTCATCGTCTACCGCTCCATCCTGCTTCCCCTGCTGGTGATCTTCACCTCGATGGCCGCGCTCTGCGCCGCCATCCTCGCCATCTACTGGATGGCCCGCTGGGAATGGATCGCACTCAACGGGCAGGCTCAAGGCATCCTCTCCATCCTCGTCATCGGCGCAACCACCGACTACGCGCTGCTGCTCGTCGCCCGCCATCGCGAAGAACTGGCCACCACCAAGGGCGTGTTCGACGCCATGCGCAAAGCCGTGACCGGCTCCCTCGACGCCATCAGCGCCTCGGCCGCCACCGTCGCCGTCGCGCTGCTGTGCCTGCTGGTCTCCGACCTCAACTCCAACAAGTCCCTCGGCCCCATCGCCGCCACCGGCATCGCCTTCGCCTGGGGAGCGTCGCTCACCCTACTGCCCGCGCTGCTCTACCTCTTCGGCCGCGCCGCCTACTGGCCGGCGCGCCCCGCCTATCAGGGCGAACAGGCTGCTGCTGAAACCCGGCGCGGCGTCTGGTGGCGGATCGCTGGGGTCGTCGAACGTCGGCCCCGAACCATTTGGGTGGTCACGGCGCTGTTGCTGCTCCTGGGTGCGGCCTGGCTGCCCACCCTGCGCGCGGAGGGCGTGGCATCGTCGGATCTGATCCTCGGGCAGACCGACGCCAAACGCGGCCAGCGGATCCTCAATGACCACTTCGACGCCGGAACCGGCTCGCCCACCTCAATCTTCGTGCACGAAGAGTTCGCGCAGCAGGCCGCGGACCTCGTCGCCGGGCTCGACGGCGTCGGCGCCGTCACACTCACCGCTGAGGGCGGGCAGCCCGCGGGCATCCCGCCACAGAACCTGCCCCCGAAGGTGGTCGACTCCATGGTCTACCTCCAGGCCACGCTCACCTCCCCGGCCGACTCCGCGGAGGCGGAGACCACCGTCGTCAGCCTGCGCCAGCAGCTGCGTGAACTCGACGCCGACACCTTGGTGGGTGGGACCACCGCCACCGCCATCGATTCCAACGCCACCGCAGAACGCGACCTGTGGACGATCATCCCGCTCGTGCTGGGCGTCGTGCTGCTGATCCTGATGGTGCTGCTGCGCAGCATCCTGCTTCCCGTGCTGCTGATGGCCGCCACCATCCTCAGCTTCGGCACCGCCATGGGCACTGCCGCCATCGTCTTCAACCACATCCTCGGTTTCCCCGGTGCCGACCCAGCGGTGCCCCTCTACGGGTTTGTCTTCCTCGTTGCGCTCGGCATCGACTACACCATCTTCCTGATGACCCGCGCCCGCGAAGAAACCCCGACGCTCGGCACCTGCCAGGCCGTGCTGAAATCGCTGGCCGTCACCGGCGGGGTGATCACCTCCGCCGGGGTGGTACTGGCCGCCACCTTCGCCGCCCTCGCTGTCATACCCCTCATGTTCATGGTGCAGCTGGCGTTCATCGTCGCCTACGGGGTACTCATCGACACCCTGATCGTGCGGACCCTGCTCATCCCGGGGTTGGTGCTCGACGTCGGAGCGGCGGTGTGGTGGCCGTTCACCCGTCGCATCGAGCCGTCGTCGGCAATCGAGTAGCGCCGCCCCTGCAGGGTCGGGCAGTTGGGGAGGAATGTGCAAGGCTATAGCCGTGACCGAACTCCTCCTGCCCTTCCCGGACATCGACCCGGTGGCCATCCGCATCGGCCCCCTCGCCATTCAGTGGTACGCGATCATGTACCTGATCGCGTTCGCCGCAGGCTACTTCCTGATGCGACGCCGGCTCGCCCACGAGCCCTTCCGGTCGATATCGCGGCCCGGGCCATACACCACCACGGTGGTGGAGGACGTGCTCACGGCGGTGATCCTGGGCGTGCTGCTCGGCGGAAGGCTCGGCTACTGCCTGCTGTACCACCCGTCGTACTACCTGTCCCGCCCGCTGGACATCATCAAGGTGTGGGAGGGCGGCATGAGCTTCCACGGCGGCGCGATCGGGGTGCTGCTGGCCTTCTGCTACTACGCCTGGCGCCACAAGCGCCCGATGCTGCAGGTGGCCGACTTCGTGGTGCCCGCCGCCCCGCTGGGACTGTTCTTCGGCCGGATCGGGAACTTCATCAACGGGGAACTCTGGGGGCGGGAGGCGCCCGCCGACCTGCCCTGGGCCATGATCTTCCCCACCGGCGGCGACGTGCCGCGCCACCCGTCGCAGCTCTACCAGGGGCTGATGGAAGGGCTGCTGCTATTCGTCATCCTGTGGTTCTTCGCCCGCAGGAAGCGCTACCGCGGTCAGGTAGCGGGCCTTTTCCTCGCCGGATACGGGATCTTCCGGTTCATCGGGGAGTTCTTCCGGGAGCCGGACTCGCACCTAGGCTACCTTGGCCTGGGGCTCACCATGGGGCAGTGGCTTTCTGTGCCGATGATCGTCGCGGGCTGCGCGCTGATCGCGTGGGGCGCGGTGCGTCGAATCGACGACGCCGAGCCGGAGACCGACGAGGCGGCCACCCCAGATACGGCCGATGCCGCAGAGCAGACAGACCCCACAGAGCAGGACGACCCCATAGAACGGGACGAGACCACTGGGCTGGCCGAACCTGCGGAACAAGCCGTCGCCGAGGCGAACCATGAGGATTCGGACGCAGCCGCCGACCCGTCGGAGCCCGAGGCGCCCGCCGCCGCGCGTTAGGTGTATTCGGCTGCAGGGCCTGCGCGAGTCAGGCCACCAACCGGGCGAGCGCCACGGCCTGACTCGCGTAGGACGAGCCGAACAGCACGACGTGCACCAGCAGCATGTGCAGTTGGTGGGCGGGCACCCGCTCGCGCCAGCCGTCGGCCAGCGGGCTCACCTCCTGGTAGCCGGCCAGGATGGCGTCGAGGTGCGGTGTGTGAAACACCCCCAGCTCGGCCAGGTCGGTTTCCGCGTGCCCGCCGTGGGCGGAGGGATCGATGAGGGTTCCGACGGCACGGTCGCTCTGCGCGGCCCAGACCACGTTCCCGCCCCACAAGTCGCCGTGGATGCGTGCCACCGTCGCGCCCGACGAGCGGCACAGTCCGGGCTGGGCGGCATCGATCCCGCCGGCGGCAATGCGCTCGATCGCGCGTGCGACGACGGCCCGACCTGTGGAATCCAGCGCCCGGGCTGCCCGCAGATAGGGCTCCAGCCGCGCTTCGGCAAAGAACTCGCCAAACGAGGCCCAGCGGGGGTGGCTCGCCACCGGGGCATCCAGCCCGGCCAGCAGCCCGACGGTGGTGCCAGGCGGCGGAGCTCCCCACCACGGTGCGCCGGCCGCGTGCGTGGCGGCGAGAGTGCGGCCGAAGCGGGCGGCGTCGTCGGGGGTGGGTGAGGCGTGGCTCAGGCGCCGGGTCTCCAACCACGTCGGGCCAACGCGGACGAGCTGGGCGACCGGCGCCCCGCCGGCCTCGGCCAGCCAGCGCAGACCGGCGACCTCCACGCGGATCTCCGGCTCGGCAGCCTCCTTACGAAACACTGGCATGGGCCAAACTTAGTCGGTGCGCTGAGCCTGTGGAGAGGCTGTGGAGAAAACCGGGGCGGCTGTGGTGGCCGTTTCGCCTTACCCTCCCGCAGCTTCCTGCTGACAAGGGCTTACCCCTCCTCTCGACGGTGGGGGTGGCCCCGGCCTCTGTGGATAGTGCGCAGGCTGCCTTCCTGTGGAAAACCTGGTGTGTTCGATGGCCAAATAGTCATTGGCCAGCGGGTTTGCCTCAGCCCGGCCTGTGGATAACCCTGTGGGTATCGGGGCTGTGCCTGCCAGAGTTCGTCCGGCGCCGCCGGGGTGATCAAACCCGGCCGGCCTCCACAGCATCGGGGCGGGTGTGGCATCCTGCCCGAATGCGACTTACCAACGCAATTGCGCTGACCGTCCTCGGCCTCACCGTCATGGCCTTGGGTAACGCCCTCATCGTGCTCTCGGATCTCGGGGCCCCACCGACGTCGGCGCCGGTCTGGGTGGCCTCCCTCGCCGGGTGGGGGACGTTCGGCACCTGGATGCTCATCATCAATATGATCTTCCTTGCCGCGCAGATGGTGATCCTCCGCCGCAAGTTCCAGACGCGAGCGTGGTTGCAACTGCCCGCGTCGCTCATCTTCTCGGTAGCGATCGACGTCTGGGTCCCTCTAACTCGGCGCATCCAGCTCACGGGCTACGCGGCCGAGTGGGCCCAGCTGCTTGTCGGGACGTTGATCCTCGGTGTGGGAATCGCGCTGATGGTTCTGCCGAAACTGGTTTATCTTCCGGGGGAGGGGCTGGCGGCGGCGATCACCGAGGTGACTCGCTTCACCTTCGGGCCCGTGCGGGTGGCGCTCGATGTATTCCTGGTGGCGTTGGCCGTAGTCATCTCCCTTTGGCTGTTCGGTGAGGTGCGCGGGGTGCGGGAGGGCACGCTGGCAGCGGCGCTGCTGGTGGGCAGCATCGCAGGCTTGGTGCTGCGCCTGCTGGGGCGGCTGCGGGGCGTCGGCGGGCGTTCCGGCGGGCGGTGAAAAACCCGCCTGTGCCGATTTGTCCCTCCCCTGTGTGCCCCGATGCGCGCCTTGGGGTCCAAGCGCTGTAAACGGCCTGCAAATCGTTCTAGAGGCGTGCCACGCGCCGCTGACTACCTGGATTTTGCACTGAAGCGGTAGACTTCTGGAGGCCGTCTGTGATGGACGGCAGCATCATGTAAGGAGTTCGTGTGGATCGCGACGAGGTGGGCAGCCAGGCGGAAAGCGCCGGCGAGGATCCCCTAGGCCAGGTGGACAACTCCGTTTCCGGGGAGTACGACGCAGACCAGATTTCGGTGCTTGAGGGATTGGAAGCTGTCCGAAAGCGCCCCGGCATGTACATCGGCTCGACTGGGGAGCGCGGCCTGCACCACTTGGTCTACGAGATCGTGGACAACGCTGTGGACGAGGCGCTCGCCGGATGGTGCGACCGGATCATCGTC
The DNA here is from genome assembly GCF_003932855.1 of Tessaracoccus sp. OH4464_COT-324. GTDB lineage: Bacteria > Actinomycetota > Actinomycetes > Propionibacteriales > Propionibacteriaceae > Arachnia. Next base: position 18,120 of record NZ_RQYZ01000026.1, read on the forward strand.
GAGATCCTCGACGGCGGCGGAATCCGGGTCGCCGACAACGGTCGCGGCATCCCTGTGAAGGAGCACCCCGTCGAGAAGATCCCCACTGTCACGCTAGTGCTCACTGTGCTGCACGCGGGCGGCAAGTTCGGCAACGGCGGCTACAAGGTGTCCGGCGGCCTGCACGGCGTCGGATCGTCGGTGGTAAACGCGCTGTCCAAGCGGTTCATCGTCGAGGTAAAACGCGACGGACACCACTACCGGCAGGAGTTCGACCTGGGTGTGCCCGTCACCGAGCTGGAGACCCTGCGCCCGCTGGCGGATGGCGAGGAGACCGGCACCATCGTCACCTTCTACCCGGCGGACGACATCTTCGAGACCACCCGGTTCAGCTACGACACCCTAGCCAACCGCTTCCGTGAGATGGCCTTCCTCAACAAGGGCCTGCGCATCCAGATCGACGACCGCCGCAGCGACGTGCAGGAACTCGCCGAGGGGGAGGACGCGCAGGGCGTCACTCACGACGAGTTCTACTATGCCGACGGCCTCAAGGACTACGTCAAATACCTGTCGAAGGGTAAGGATGCCGCCCACCCGAGCATCATCGATATGGAGGCCAGTTCGGCTGACCAGGACATGAGCCTGGAGGTCGCGATGCAGTGGAACACGTCCTACGTCGCCAACGTGTACACCTTCGCCAATACCATCTCCACCCACGAGGGCGGCACCCACGAGGAAGGCTTCCGCGCGGCGCTCACCAACACGGTGAACAAGTGGGGCGAGAACTGGGGGCTCGTCAAGAAGAAGGAAGACCGAGTCTCCGGCGACGACATCCGTGAGGGCCTCACCGCCATCGTCTCCATCAAGGTGTCCGAGCCGCAGTTCGAGGGCCAGACCAAGACGAAGCTCGGCAACACCGAGGCCCGTGGCTTCGTGCAGCGCGTGCTCAACGAGAAACTGGGCGACTGGTTCGAGATGAACCCGGCGGAGGGTAAGGAGATCATCCGCAAGGCCCAGGCTGCGGCTCAGGCCCGGATCGCGGCGCGTAAGGCCCGTGACATGGCCCGAAACCGCAAGGGCCTGCTCGGCGGCGGCGGCCTGCCCGGCAAACTCGTCGACTGCTCCTCCACTAACCCGGAAGAGTGTGAGGTGTTCATCGTCGAGGGCGACTCCGCCGGCGGCTCCGCGCGCGGCGGACGCGACCCCCGAACCCAGGCGATCCTGCCCATCCGCGGCAAGATCCTCAACGTGGAGAAGGCCCGTCTGGACAAGATCCTGGCCAACAAGGAGGTCGAGGCGATCATCAACGCGCTCGGCACCGGAGCGCAGGACGACTTCGACATCGACCGGCTGCGCTATCACAAGCTGGTGCTGATGGCCGACGCCGACGTCGACGGCGCCCACATCCGCACCCTGCTGCTCACCCTGATCTTCCGCTTCCTGCGGCCGCTGATCGAAGCCGGGCACGTCTACCTGGCGCAGCCGCCGCTGTTCCGGCTGCGCTGGACCAACGCCCCCCATGAACTCGCCTACACCGACGCCGAGCGCGACGCACTGCGCGACAAGGGCCTGGCAGAGGGCAAGAAGCTGCCCCAGGTGAACCCGATCCAGCGCTACAAAGGCCTCGGTGAGATGAACGCCGACGATCTGTGGGAGACGACGATGGACCCCGCCAACCGCATCCTGCTCCAGGTGACGATGGACGATGCCGCCGCAGCCGACCGCATGTTCTCCATCCTGATGGGGGAGGACGTGGAGCAGCGGCGCACCTTCATCCAACGCAACGCCCGCGACGTGCGCTTCCTCGACATTTAAGGACTGGCAATGGCTGACGAAGAAACCCCCGAAGAGGCACTCAACGACACCCTCCAGGCCACCGGTCATGGGCGAATCGATCCCACCGACCTGGAAGACGAGATCCAGAAGTCGTACCTCGACTACGCCATGAGCGTCATCGTCGGGCGGGCACTGCCCGACGTGCGCGACGGCCTCAAACCGGTGCATCGTCGCGTGCTGTATGCGATGTGGGACGGCGGTTACCGCCCCGACCGCGGCTGGAACAAATGTTCCCGCGTTGTCGGCGAGGTGATGGGCCTCTACCACCCGCACGGCGACGGCGCCATCTACGACGCGCTGGTGCGCCTCGCGCAGCCGTGGGCGATGCGCCACCCGCTCGTCGCAGGCCAGGGCAACTTCGGCTCACAGGGCAACGACAAAGCAGCCGCGATGCGTTACACCGAGTGCAAGATGGCACCGCTGGCGGTCGAGATGGTGCGCGAGATCGACCAGAACACCGTCGACTTCAAACCCAACTACGACAACCGCGAGATGGAGCCCTCGGTGCTGCCCGCGCGGTTCCCGAACCTGCTGGTGAACGGCTCGACGGGCATCGCCGTCGGCATGGCAACCAACATCCCCACCCACAACCTGCGCGAGGTGGGCGACGCGGTGCAGTGGGCGCTTGAGCACCCGGACGCGACGAGCGAGGAACTGCTGGAGGCCGCGATGCAGCGCATCCAGGGCCCCGACTTCCCCGGCGGCGCGCTTATCGTCGGCCGTCAGGGCATCGAGGACGCGTACCGCACGGGGCGGGGATCCGTCGTGATGCGCGCGGTTGTCGACTTCGAGGAGGACGACAAGGGCCGGCAGACGCTCGTCGTGAAGCAGCTGCCCTACATGTGCAACCCCGACGCGCTCGCCCAGCGCATCGCCGATCTGGTTAACGGCGGCAAGCTCACCGGCATCTCCGACATCCGCGACGACTCGTCGGCGCGCACCGGCCAGCGGCTCGTGATCGTGTTGAAGCGCGACGCCCAGCCGCGCGTCGTGCTGAACAATCTGTACAAGCACACCGCGCTGCAGGACACGTTCGGCTGCAACATGCTGGCCATCGTCGACGACGTGCCGCGCACCCTGCGGCTGGACCAGTTCATCTCGCTGTGGATCAAACACCAGCTTGAGGTGATTCGACGCCGGACGCAGTTCCAGCTGGAGGACGCCGAGAAGCGGGCCCACATCTACCGGGGCCTCGTGAAGGCGCTGGACAAACTCGACGACGTGATCGCGCTGATCCGCCGCAGCCCCAACTCCGACGAGGCCCGCACCGGCCTGATGAAGCTGCTCGACATCGACGCGGTGCAGGCCACGGCGATCCTCGACATGCAGCTGCGCAGGCTGGCGGCGCTGGAGCGACAGGAGACGATCGACCGGTTGGCGGCGCTGGAGGTGAAGATCGCGGACCTGAAGGACATCCTGGCCAGGGAATCCAGGCAGCGGGAGATCATCTCGGTGGAGCTGGGCGAGATCGTCGAGAAGTATGGCGACGAGCGGCGCACCCGGATCATCGCGGCCGAGGGTGACTTCTCCGAGGAGGATTTCATTCCCGACGAGGACGTGGTGGTGACCATCACCTACGGAGGCTACGTCAAACGAACCCGCGCCGACCTCTACCGGGCGCAGAAGCGCGGCGGCAAGGGGGTGCGCGGGGCAAGCCTGCGCGCCGACGATGAGGTGCAGCATTTGTTCACCACGACGAACCACCAGTGGCTGCTGTTCTTCACCAACTTCGGCCGCGTATACCGCATCAAGGCGTGGCAGCTGCCGGAGGCGAGCCGTGACGCGAAAGGCAGCCACGTCGTCGGACTGTTGACTTTCCTTCCGGAGGAGAAGATCGCGCAGGTGTTGTCGATCAGGGCCTACGATGACGCCCCGTACCTGCTGCTCGCGACGAAGAAGGGCCTGGTGAAGAAGACGGAGTTGACCGCCTACGACTCCCCCCGGCAGGCTGGCGTCATCGCCATCAATTTCCGCTCCGACGACGACGAGCTGGTGGGTGCCGAGGTGTGCTCGCCGGACGACGACGTGCTGCTCATCTCGCGTAAGGGCCAGGCCATCCGGTTCCAGGCCTCCGACGAGCAACTGCGGCCGATGGGGCGCGCCACGTCGGGTGTGACGGGCATGCGCTTCAGGGAAATGGGCGGCGAGGACGACGAGCTGCTCAGCATGGCCGTGCTGCCCGTCGGTGGTGAGGAGGACACACGGTTCGTGTTCACCGTCACGGAGGGCGGTTTCGCGAAGCGCACCCGGGTGAGCGAATACCGCAGGCAGGGCCGGGGCGGCCTGGGCATCAAGGCAATGAAACTGGTCGATGATCGCGGGTCGCTGGTGGGCGGCATCATCGTCGACGAGAACGACGAGGTGATCGCCATCAAGCAGTCCGGGCAGATCACGCGCTCCGCGGTGAACGAGGTACCGGTGAAGGGCCGCGACACGATGGGTGTGAAGTTCGTTGGGGTGCGTGGCGAGGATTCGGTTACCGTGATCGCGCTCTACCCGGAGAGCGACAACGAGGCCGCGGAGACCCCTCCGACTCCCGAAAAGGGAGCGGAAGGCGCTACGGTTGAGGACACGAGCGTGAACGAGGAGGCAAATGATGACTGACGCACCGCGTTGGCCGGGGGCCGACGGGTCCCCGGGCCTCGATTTCTCCGGCAAGTCGAAGCCGAGCACGGCCGTGAGTCCGGGGGATACCACCCGGATCACCACGCAGCCGTTTGACCGTCGGGGATCGGCGCCCGATTGGAAGCTCGACGCCATCACCCGCAGCCCCGCGTCATCGGCGCCGTCCACGGCCCGGGGGGGTGCCTCGGCCCCCGCGTCGGCTGCGACCAAGCCCTCCGCCGCGAAGTATCCTTACAGCGCGGAGCCGGTGAAGCCGGTGAACGACAAGGCAGCAGCCGGCGCGGTCTCGGCGGACAGCAAGAAGGCCGACCGGAAGCAGAACAAGCCGGGTCCGGGTGCGCGGGGCGTCCGGCGCACCCGCAAGGCCAGGCTCAGGGTGCAGCGGATCGACCCGTGGTCGGTGATGAAGACGTCGTTGTTGTTCTCGATCGCTTTCGGCGTGATGCTGGTGGCGGGAGTTGCCGTCTTGTGGTCCGTGTTCGCCAGCTCCGACACGATGACGCAGATCAACGATCTGGTGAACAGCATCATCGCCGACCCGCAGGGGGGTCAGAAGTTCGACATCCACCAGTACCTGAGCTGGGAGCGAGTGGTGGGCCTCACGATGCTGATCGCGGCCATAGACGCTCTGATCTTCACCGCCGTCGCGACCCTCTTCGCGTTTCTCTACAACCTGTCCGCCGTCATCATGGGTGGGCTGGAGATCATGTTCGCAGAAGACTGATCCTCGTTATCGTCGGCTGCGGGCCGCGCCGTCGCCGTGGGGCGTGACGGCGCGGCCCTGTTCTGTTCCGGATCGTCAGGCGGTGGTGTTGTCTTCCGTGGGCAGGTTGTGCTCTCCACGGGAGAGCTTGTCGATGATCGCGGAGATGGCGCCGTCGCCGGTGACGTTGGTGGCGGTGCCGAAGGAGTCAATGGCGATATAGGTGGCGATCATTAGTCCCACCTGAGCCTCGGTGAAGCCCAGCATCGACGACAGCAGGGCCGTGGCGGTGACGATGGCGCCGCCGGGCACGCCGGGAGCTGCGATCATCATCACGCCGAGCAGGAAGATGAAACCGGCGATGAGTCCGACACCGATCTCCATGTCGTAGATCATCATCACCGCCAGGGAGAAGGAGGTGATCTTGATCATCGAACCCGCCAGGTGGATCGTCGCGCACAGTGGAACGGTGAAGGAAGCCACCTCCTTGCGCACCCCCATCGCGATGGCCTGGCGCAGGGTGACTGGGATCGTCGCAGCCGACGACGCGGTGCCGAGCGCGGTGACGTAGGCGGGCAGCATGGTGCCGAGCATTCTGAATGGGTTCTTGCCGGTCACCGCGCCCGCGATGCCGTACTGCATGAGCAGCATGAGCCAGGTGAGAACGAAGACGAACACCACGACTCCCAGGAAGGTGGCGATCACCGAGGCCACCTGGCCGCCCTGGGTCATGTTCAGGAAGATGCCGAAGATGTAGACAGGCAGGAAGGGCACGATGATGTTGCTGATGACGATGTTCACGATCTCGCGGAACTCGTGCATGCCCCGGATGGTCAGGTCTCCCTTGATCATCGTGATCGCCACGCCGAGGATGAACGCCAGCACCAGGGCTGACATCACGCCCAGCACAGGCGGGATTTGCAGCTGGAAGTAGGGCTCCAGCAGAGCCTTGTCGGGATTGGTGAGTTCCTTTACCCCGCTATCGGGCAGCACCCGGGGCAGCACCAGCGTCGATGCGCCCCAGCCGAGGAACCCGGCAACGATGGTGGATCCGTAGGCGATGGCCGCGGTCACCGCGAGCCATTTCCCGGCTCCGCGGCCGAGATCCGCGATTGCCGGGGTGATGAGGCCCAGAATGATGAGCGGGATGAAAAATCCGAGGAACTGGCTGAACAGCATGTTGATTGTCACGAAGACGCGGGTCAACCAGTCGGGAAAAACGAAACCCAAGGCGATGCCTGCGATGATGGCGATCAACACTTGCCAAAGCAGCCCGAGTTTTGGTCCTGATCTAACGTCGGTAGCTTCCATGTGCCAACGCTAGGACATGGTGGGGAGGGCGCGCATCGGATGACCACTATTTTTCGGATTCGACCCAGCAGGTTGATTCGCCGTTGCGGGCCGCAGCCCGGAACGGCTCGCGCACCGGATACGGGGGCAGAGCGGTCGTAGGGTTATCCCTACAGCGAAACTGTCCAGCTGGCGGGATGGTCGTCGCCGAGGATCGCTGGAAGGCTGAAGGCATGAACGGAAATCATGAGCCTGGCCCTCGACGCGACTGGCGGCACCGGGTCCGGTCGCTGGGGCCCGACATCGCCTACCTGATGGTGCAGTTCCCGCTGCACCTGGTGGCTTTCGTGTTGGTCGTCACGGTGGCGGCACTCGGCCTGGGCACGATGGTGGTTTGGATCGGCATCCCGATCTTGTGCTTTGCGCTGCTGATCGCGCGGGGTTTCGCCCAGCTGCAGCGCTCGGTGAACGGGATGGGCATCGGGGTCGCCGCGCCATCTGCCCCGTATGCAGTGGAGCGCAGCTCCAGCTGGTGGCGGGAACTCACGCGCCCGATCCGCGACGCGCAGTCGTGGTTTGACCTGTTGTGGATCGTGGTGGGTTTTCCGCTGTCGGCTCTCACCTGGGTGGTGGCGATCGTGTGGATTGTGACGCCGATGTCCGGTTTGGCTACCCCGGTGATCGAACTGATTGAGTTCCTCGCGGGCAGCCAAGTCTTCAACGGCTTGGGGAAGCTGTTCGGCTTCAGATATGACTGGCTGTTCGACTCCGTGTTCGGGCTCGTGGTGGGTTCTGGTTTCGCGTGGACCGCGCCGTCGGTGTTGCGTGGCTGCGTGCGGCTGCTGTGTGGGTTCTCCGACCTGGTGCTCAGCAGCAGGGCGCGCAACCAGGAGAGTATCGAGCACCTGAGCGAGTCGCGGGCGGCGGCCCGGCAAGCGGAGGCCCGGTCGCTGCGCCGCCTGGAGCGTGACCTGCACGATGGCCCGCAGCAGCGTCTGGTGCGGCTGCAGATGGACTTGGCGCGGGCGAAGCGTCGCCTCGACGACCCCGAGCAGGGGGCAGCACTCATCGACGCCGCGATCGTGCAGACCCAGGAGACGCTGGCGGAGTTGCGGCAGCTGTCGCGTGGTATCGCGCCCCCGATACTGGCCGATCGCGGGTTGGAGGCCGCCGTCGTGGAGTCTGCGGCCCGCTCCATCGTGCCGGTCACGGTCGCGGTTGACGTGCCGGAGCTGCCCGAGCATGTGGCCACCACAGGCTACTTCGTCATCTCGGAGGCGCTCGCCAACATCAACAAGCACTCGAAGGCCTCCTCCGCGCTAATCGAAGCCCGGGTGCTGGATGGTGAGCTGCAGATCTGGGTGGGCGACGACGGTGTGGGTGGTGCGGAGCCGGCGAAGGGCTTCGGTCTGGTTGGGATGGCGGAGCGGCTGCACGCCGTCGATGGCACACTGGCCATCGACTCCCCGGAGGGCGGGCCGACGATTCTGAGGATGGTGATCCCGTGCGCATAGTGGTCGCGGATGATTCGCTGCTGCTGAGGCAGGGGCTGGCCTTGATCCTGGCCGACGAGGGGCACGAGGTCGTGGCCAGCGTTGCGGATGGCCAGGGGCTCATTGACGCCACCCTGTCGCTGCGGCCGGATCTGGCGATCAGCGATATCCGCATGCCGCCTTCGCACCGCGACGAGGGGTTGCGGGCGGCGCGGGCGATCCGGGCCGCTTGGCCCACGGCCCCGATCCTGCTGCTCAGCCAGTACGTGGTGCTCAGCTACGCTGCGGAGCTGCTGAGCAGCGGAGAGGGCAGCATCGGCTATCTGCTCAAGGATCGGGTGAGCGACCTGGAGTCGTTCTTCTCTGCGGTACAGCGGGTGGCTGAGGGTGGGGTGGTGCTCGATCCGGAGGTGGTGGCGCAGCTCGTCGGGCGGACCAGCAGGAGCGATCCCCTGGCGGCGCTGACGCCCCGGGAACGGGAGGTGTTGGAGCTGATGGCTGAGGGGCACTCCAATTCCGGGATTGCTGCGTGTTTGGTGATCTCCGAGGGGGCGGTGGAGAAGAACGTGCAGCGCATCTTCCTGAAGCTGGGGTTGCAGGTGGACGCGACGGTGCATCGTCGCGTGCGGGCGGTGCTCACCCTCTACGGCGTGTAGGGCCGTCAGCGGGGCGCGCCAATAGAGGCTGGCAAGGGGGTTCGCCTTTTCGCGCGACGGCAGTTCGGGCCAGGTTGCGTTCCCGCCGCACCCTCCGGTAGAGTTTCTCGACGGTGAGAGCCTATAGCTCAGTCGGTTAGAGCGCTGCCCTGATAAGGCAGAGGTCGCTGGTTCAAGTCCAGCTAGGCTCACCAGAGAAGAAGACCCCTGACTAGGCCAGTTGCCCGGTCAGGGGTTGATTTTTTCTTGGAGGAGACACGACGCTGACTTGATCACGCTGGGGCGTCAGCGCGCGGTCGTGGGCAAAACAGTGGCCCCGGAGCGATCCGCTCCGGGGCCACTGACTCAGACGCCGGTCTTCGGCAGCTTCGGCTTGCTCGGCTTGCCGGGCTTCGGCAGAGTCGGCTTGCCGGGCTTCGGCTGGTCCGGTTTGCCGGGCTTCGGCTGGTCCGGTTTGCCAGGCTGAGGCTGATCCGGTTTGCCAGGCTTGGCGGGCTGCCACTTCGGGGCCCCGGTCAGGCTCCAGCCGGTCACGCTGGCCCTGGCGGGCTTGGCGGAGGGCTTCGTCGGGTTCCAGGCTCCGAACTCGTTCTTCACCTTGTCGAACGAGCGGGCAAACGGATCCCAAGACTTGCCCGCCGGAGCGGCCCGGCCGTTGATCCGGACCACCTTCATGTCGAGCTGTTGGGCGTCGCGCGCGCTGCGCACCGCGACTCCGCCGAGTTCGACCTCGAAGCCTGCCGCCCGCAGAGCGGCGACGTTGTTCGCGACCTCGTAGGGGTTGCAGGCGCCGAGCGCGGATTCGCCCAGCCCCTCGACGAGGACGTACATGCCCCCGTCGGCGGCACAGGATTGAGCGGCCTCGTCGGTCACCTTAGTGGGCACCGGCGGCTTGGCCACGAAGCGCGGGCTGGCGGAACCGTCGGCCGGCGTCACAACCCAGCCCTCGATCGAGCCAGGCTTCGGCTTGTACTGGGCTGCACCCTCCATCGAGAACGCCCAGTCACTCCACAGACCGGTCTCCGGGTTGAACTCCGAGTGGTGGTAGCCCCACCATTTTTTGTCGACGGCCCACTCCGCGCGGTAGCCGTTGATCGCGGTGACCATACCGGCCTGCTCCGTGACCTCAAGCCCAGCGGAGCGCAGCGCGGTCAAGCCGCTGGTGAAGTCGCTGGCGCAGCCGCCCAACTGCTCGGCATTGATCGGGTCAACGACGATGAATACGTGGCCCTGAGCGGTGCACTTGGTCACGTCGGCCGCGGTGAAGGGCTTCGGCTTAGGCGTGGGCGTCGGGGTTACCGTAGGCGTGGGCGCCGGGGTTGGCGTCGGGGTTGGCGCCGGGGTCACCGTCGGGGTTACCGTGGGCGTGGGCGTCGGGCTGGGCGACGCGGGAGGCTTCGGCTCCCAGCGAGGCAGCTGCAGGGGAGCGCTCGGATCCGCCGGGGTGATCACCCAGGCCTCGATGCTGCCAGCCTTCGGCTGGTAGGAGCCCACGCCCAGCTGGGAGAACTCCCAGTCTCCCCAAGCGCCGTCGTCGCGGTGGCGGTGGTAGTACGACCACCAGAAACCATCCGCCGCGTAGTCGGCGCGGTAACCGTTGATGACCTTGATGAAGGAATCACTGTCGGCGGTGAAACCCGCAGACTTCAGCGCCTCCGCGCCGGTGCCAAACTTCGTGGCGCAGGCGCCCATGATGTCCACGGTGACCGGATCAACGATGACGAAAACGTTGCCGGCGTCGACGCAGCGCTGGAGATCGTCGTCGGTGAAGGCAAACTCCTTCGGGTCCGTCGGGGCATCCGCAGTGACCACCTGAGCGAACGCGCCCGAGAACGCGCCACCCATGGCGGTGAACGGCCACGAATAGCTGCCCTTCTTCTTGAAGGTGACCTTGCCCTCCACCGCGCTCAACCCGGTCGGCGGCTCCGCGGAAACGACGGCACCCGCCTTGTCCTTCACCGTCGGCACAGCCACCGGCACACCACCCGCGACGTCGGGCAGGCTGAGCTGCTGGCCCTGAGCCGTGATCGTCGCGGACAGCGGAGCCAGCGAAGACAGGTCAGCGATTCGGTTGTTGTTGAGCTTCAACTCCTCAAGACCCGAAAGCACCGCCAGCTTGGCGACGTCGGTGAGCCCCGCCTCGCTCAGGTCGAGCTTCTTGGCACCCGTCAGCAACTCCACACCGGTCAGGTCGGCGATGACCGAACCAACGCAACGAAGTTCTGTGAGCGCCGCCACCTGGGGCTCGGTGGGCACCGCGCTCGCGCCGAGCCCCACGGCCGTGGCGATGCACGACCGCAGCGCCGAATCCGGGATGTTCGCCGCCGCCGGGACGGGTTCGGTGACCGGCTGCGTAACCCGGCTGAGCTGCGCCGCGCTGCCCCAAGTCCAGACGTAGTCGCCCGGACTCGGGTAGGTGACCTTCCCATCGACGACGCTCAGCCCGCTGGGCGGCGTTAGCTTCATGAGCGACCCATCCCGGTCAATGATCTTCGGTGGCGTGACCGCCAGCTTGGCGGGCACCGCCGGGGCGACCACGCTCTGCCGGGAAAGGTTGGGCTGGTTGTGTCCCCACTTCCGGGGTGCCTTCAGCGGTGAGAAGTCCGCGATGTGGTTGTTCGCCAGGCTCAAGGTGTCCAGTTTTGTGAGCTTGGTGAGCGCGGTGATGTCGCTGATTTTGTTGTAGTCGAGGCCCAGCCGCTCCAGATTGACCAGATCGGTCAACGGAGCAATATCAGCCACCTGGTTGGAGGAGACGTAGAGAACCTTCAGCTGGGTCAGGCGGGCCAGGGGAGTGAGATCTGAAATCTGCGAATTGTTGGCCACCAAGCGCGTCAGGCTCGTCATCCCCTCAACGCCCTCCAAAGAAGCCAACCCGGGATATTCGGTGTTTCTCTGGGTGACGCTCAAATCGTCGAGCTTTGTGAGGCCGGAAAGCGGCTTGACGGAGGTGATCGGCATGAAGGAGATGTTCAGCTTGGTCAGGTTCGTCAAGCCGGAAAGCGGCTGCAATTCGGAGACCTTGTTACCCGGAAGGCCCAGCACCTGCAGCTGGGTCAGACCGGTCAGCGGGGCAAGATCAGCGATCTGGTTGCTGGCCAGCTGCAGCTCCGTGACTCCGGTCAGCAACTCGGCGCCGGTGAGGTTGGTGATCCGGGTGTCGGGCTGGCCGGCTTTTGGCTTAGAGCCAATACACGAAACTTTCGGGCCGAGCCCCGCCAATTGCTGCGCCGTGATCGGCGCGTCGGCGGCCTGCGTCAGATACTTCGTGTTGAGGCAGGCCCGCAGGTGGGGATCGGGCATATTCACGTCAACGACTGGCGGCGGAGCCGGCAGCACGCGCTGCGAGATGGTGCCCTCGAAGCTAACCCCCGTGAAGCCGCCAGGAACGTCGAACTGCCACACGAACGTGCCGTCGGCGACGTAGGTCACCTGGTCGCCCTCAACGGTGACCCCAGCAGGCGGGGTGGCTACCACCTTGGTGCCGTCAATCTTCGTGACCGACGGCGCCGCCACTGGCTGCCCTGCCGTCACCTCGTCGGCCGCCAGAGTCTGCTTCTTCACCTCAAGCTTGGTGTACTTGCGGTCCTTCAACGGCGACAGGTCGCCGATCATGTTTGACGACAGGTTCACCTTCTTCAACGTGCCCAGCCCCGCCAGGGGCGCCACGTCGGTGAACTTGTTGCTCATCGCCTCCAGGTTTTCCAACGCCGGATGCCCGGCGAGGGGAGCCAGCGACGCGAGCCCGAGGTAGTTCGCGGTGAGCGTCTTCATCTTCGGGAACTGGCTCATGGCGTCCAGGCCGGCCAGCTTTGGCTTCTCGCTGGTGGGGGTCTGCGAGACGTTCAAGCTGGTCAGCTCGGGCAGCTGACCCAGCGAGGCCAGCGACGTGACGCGGTTCTGCGACAGGTCCAGGCTGGTCAGCGTGGCGCGAGCCGCGCCGAGTGGGGTCACGTCGGCGATTTCGTTGCGGGCCAGGCGGGCGGTCTTCAGACCGGTCATGTGCTCCACACCAGCCAAACTGACGACGCCCTTGCCAACGCAGTTCAGCGACGTGACAGTGGCGAGCTGCTCCGGTGTCGGATGGGTGCTGGAGTCGGTGATCTGCAAGCTCTTGTTCACGCAGGCGCGCAGGGCATCGTCGGGAATCGTCTCGGCGCTGGCGGCGCTGACCTCAACGGTGATCGTGCCATTGAAGTAGCTACCAATACCCTTGCCGAAGTCCCAAACGTAGCTGCCCGGCTCCGGGTAGGTTGCTAGGCCGTTGCGCACGGTGACGTTGCCCTGCGCCTCCACCGGCAGCTGCGTGCCGCGGCCATCTACCGCGACGGGGACGGGCGTGGCCACCCCCGCCTGGGCGGGAGTACCGACGGCCTCCTGGCTGTGGCCATTGCTGCCGATGTGGTTCCACTTCGGCAGGGTGCCGAGCACCGAGATGTCAGACAGCCTGTTCTTGGCCAGGCTGATCGACGACAGCTCCTTCAGCGCGCCGAGCGGCGTGATGTCCGAAATCTGGTTGCCTTCCAGCCCCAGCGAGAACAGCTTCGGCGCACCCGCCAGCGGAGCCACGTCGGAGATCTGGTTGCGGTTGACGAACAGCTTGCCCAGGTTGGGCAGCTTCTCGACTCCCCGCAGCGAGACAATGCCCTTGTCGTTGCAGCTTAGCGCTGTGACGCTTTCGAGTTGCTCGGTGGTGGGCTCAGTGTCAGCGTCGATGCTCAGCTTGTCCGTGACGCACTTGCGCAGCGCATCATCCGGCATAGTGTCGGCGAAGGACATCGCGCGCGCGGGCGTTGAGAAGCCCGAAAACGCGATTGCGGCTGCTAGCGCGGCGGCAGCAAATCTGCGGATTCTCACGAAATTCCTCTCTGGTAATCCCCGCGCAGGCGATCACGAGAGAACCGCAAAACCTGTTCCGCGCAGGAGCTTGTTGCTCGTCCCAGCCTTGGTCCGGCTTCTGCCAAGGCAGACACGGTTGCGCGACAGCACGGGAATCACACCCGTTTCTTAGCTGGGTCGTGGGCCCGAATCTATCAGTTCGGTGCGCCGAAGGGGCGGGTGGGGGAGAGATTCTGAGGCTCAGAAGGGCGCTGTCATGTGCTGGAATGTGTGCATGACACAAGTTGACTTCTGGTTCGACCCCATCTGCCCCTGGGCCTGGATCACCTCCCGCTGGATCACTGAGGTGGAGAAGGTCCGCGACGTGCACACCACCTTCCACGTGATGAGCCTCGCGGTACTGAACGAGGGCCGGGACCTGCCCGACGACTACCGCGCCGCCATGGAGCGGGCATGGCTGCCCGCTCGGGCAGCGCTCCTCGTCGGTGAGAGGCACGGGTCGGCGAAACTGGCGGAGTTCTACACCGAGTTCGGCAACCGCAAACACGTCGCCGGGATGCCAACCGAGGAGGCGTTGCTCGAAGCCCTCGCCGCCATCGACGCCGACCATGACATCCTCGACCTCGCCCAGACCGACGCCGTCGACGAGGCGCTCCGGGCGTCGCACCACGAGGGCATGGATCCGGTGGGGATGGACGTGGGCACCCCGGTGATCCGAGTGGGTGGCATGAGCCTGTTCGGCCCTGTCATCTCGCCCGCGCCCAAGGGGGAAGAGGCGGGCGAGCTGTTCGACGGCTTCGTGAAGATGACCGCCTACCCCGGCTTCTTCGAACTCAAGCGCACCCGCACCGTCGGACCCATCTTCGACTGACGCAACCCCGGCCGAGAGTATTTAGCCCACTGACTGACCTTTTCGCTGCTCTGGAGGCAGGCGTTGTCAGGGAATGGAGGTGTGCCGCTGCCGCCGCGGTGTCTCCGCTTTCGAGTGCACAGGCTGGTGAGCCTCGACTAAGGATACAGTGGGGGACATGACTCGTGACCTGACGACCTACCGGCTTCCGCGTCCACCAGTGGCGTCCGTGTCGCTGCGTATCCGTTTTAAGTCCGTGCCAAACCTGCAGAATTGGATGCTTGCGCCATTCGTGTCGGACATGCGCGAGGAGGCCGTAGCAGTTGAGGAATTGCCTCCGCTGGGCGCCCTAACGGGGCTTCTCACCCTGTCAGATTCTCCCGAGGAAGGTTCCGAGGAGATGCCTTCGTGGCCTGTTCCTCGCACACGATTCTTGAGCGGCGATCGAACTGTCGCGGTTCAAGGTGATGAATTGGAGGTGACGTGGGCCTTCGATCCGGTAAATGCGGAGCGGTATCCAGGCTTCGACGAGCTTAGCCGGGAGTTGGCCGACCTGTATAACAAGCTTGTGCTATCCGTAGGCACACACGAGGTTACTATTGAGCCCAGCCTCGTGGAGTGCTTCTACGTCAACAGGATCCCTGAAGTGACCGTTTCAACCCTTGCTGTAGGGGTTTTGACTGGCTGGAGCAGCGACGCGACTGTACCCGACCCAACGGATGACTACGTTGGTGTTCGGCTTCGCGCCTGCGCGGATCCGAAGAAGCACGACTGCTCGTCCCTAGTGATGGTCGAATCGTTCGGTGGCGTTGACACGCCAGTTCTTGCTTTCCAGGTGAGCCGTGGAGTTGAAACCGGTACCGATGCTGTTGCTGCGCTGGCAGAGGCACACGATGAACTCATCGCTCTGTTCAAACGGCATACGAGCGAAGACCTCCGGCGAGGGTGGGGCGAGGAATGACTGTACTTCTTGATCGTTCGCGCAGCCGCGCCGAAGCACTCTGGAGTGAGCGGTCTCCGCAGCTGCCTTCCGTCGTGCGCATTTCAACCGCTCGTGCCAACGAGGGCGCCACATGGACGCCCATCGCTCAGGCTGGCGAATCTTTCGCCCTCACAGAGACAGCAAAACTTCTAGACGCCTTGGACGTCGGTAGCGCTGTGCGGAGTGAGGTACGTAGATTCCTCGTCCTTGTGCTGGGACGAGATGCAACCATTCCCGTGGTTACACCCGGCGACGAGGACGGCAGCGTCAGCCTGTACTGGAAGACGGGGCCAATGTCTCTTGAGGTCGAAGTATCTGCCGATGGCCCTAACTACCTGTGGGCACGTGATGAGACCGGCGAAATCCACTGCCTGGAAGATGACAGGAAGAAGATAGTCGGTCTCGCCAAGAACATCGTTCTGCGCATGGGTATCCGTGCGAAGATTCACAACCCCCGGTGGCGTCAACAGTACTTGGGCAATGAGTGAAGAAAGCTGGTTCTTCGATGATCCGGGAGTCTCCGACGATGAAGAGTTGCTGAGGAGAATTCCATGGGTGCCCAGCCATGTGGGATTCGATGCGCAGACGCGTGAGCGCATCATTCACCCAGCAGCGCTCAGGCGAGGTGACTCTGGAGAAGGGATGTCAGTCCACATGCTTTCGGTGTTGACGGAGCATGGACGGGCTGCCGACACCGTGTACGACGTGAAGGTATTTGGGACAATTGCTTTTTTGGCTGGGGTGCCGAGAGCTGTTGGCGGTGGGGTGGTGGCTGTCCCGGCAAGTGAGGATGTGGAGAAAGATGCCGTGTTGCGTGCTGCACATGCAGAGGTGAGACCTTCGACCTTTACGAAAAATAAGAGGGAATGGTCACTGATCCGGGACACGATTGTTCGCGCCTGTCGGTGGGTCGTGGCCCCTGAGCAGATTCCTGAGCCACGAGGTAAAGCGGACAGATAAATGGGTGTCCCGCCCGGTTGTTCGTTCTGGCGCAGAGGGCAGTCTTCCTATTGGCGGAGCGGGGCGTGTGAAAACACTAGATATGAAGCCAGCCGGCCCGCGAGGAGTTCCCCTAGCGGAGTGAAGAACCGCTTGAAGGCTAGCCATTGGCGACAACTCGCGGCACACGTCCGGGCTCCTAATCGAGGCCGCCGCCCCGGGTGAGAGAGAATGGCGGCGAATGGGCGGCCCGGCAGTGGGAAGGCCCTCCGCCGTGGAGCTGGTTTCCAGACAGCTCCGCTCCACAGCAGGGGCCTTCCGCGACCCACATCTCAGGCCAAACTCAACCACCGTGTCCGTAGGCTGCCACGCCTACGAACGCGGCTCGTCGGGCAGCGCGGAATCGATGCTCGCCAGGACATCGTCTAGCTGACCGAGCAGGTCGTCCAGCCGACCCTCCACCTGGGTGAGCGTCTGGTCCAGGCTGTCGTAGGCCTGGTCGGCGAACTCGCTGAGCGGCTGCTGGGCGTCGCGGCCGGTGCTGGCCGAGGCGATGGCCCGGTTGACCGCCCGCACGAGGCGCGCTAGCTGCTGGGGCTCCAGGCTGGGTACGTACACCTGGGAGAGGCGGCCCCTCGCGTTGTCGAACGTGGCCTGCGCGCCCTCGAACTCCTCGATGAACTCGCGTTGCAGCTCGCGCGAGTCCCCGCCTTCGGGCAGCTCGTCGTCGGGCACCCGCTGCTCGCCGGCCAGCAGCGCACGCAACTCTGGGTCGAGCGCGGGGTTGGTGGCCGCCGCCGCCCGAAACGCCTCCCGAGCTGCTGGCAGCACGGTGTTCACGGCCTCGCAGATGGCCATGCGAGCCTTGGCCAGGTGCGTCTCGGGGGCGACCTCGATGCGGACCACCTCGCCCGCGGCGGTTGCGGCGACGCGCACCGCGCCGTCGAGAGCCTCTGCGGTGAACTCGCGCGTGGCCAGCCGCATCAGCTCCGCGCCGGCCGGGTCGTCGGATAGATATTCGTGCGATTCCATGAGGAGATTGAAGCACGGGACCGGCCCGCGCGGCATACTGAACGCATGCGTCGATGCGGAGAAGATGAGCTGGGCAGGGTTCGGGCTTTGTTGGGGCCGGGTGAGCAGCCGGTTTTCGGTTCGATGGTTTCGCCGCTCACCGGGGCGGTCAGTCTGGGTCCTGTGGACAACCGGATT
>NZ_RQYZ01000027.1 GCF_003932855.1 Tessaracoccus sp. OH4464_COT-324
CCGGAACCCCCTCCTCCTCAGCCTCCTCAGCAGACCAATACAGCGCAGGAGACAAGGGGTCGTACTCGTCGTCATAATATCCGTGGACCATAGAAGCAGTATTGCACCCCAAGGGGTCGCAACGACGGAAACGCCACCAGAAACTCTGGTGATATCTTCAGTACCGCATTCGGAGTCCTGTCGCTGACCCGCACTCCGCGCCCCCTGGTGGGCGCGCCCGGCAGGCACGTCGCCGAACCCTCACCCCGCCCGCGAGCCGAATCAGTTGGGGCCAAGATCGTTCGTGGCGAACGTGTCACACGACGCCGGGTTGCCGCTGTCGAAACCCACCTGCACCCAGTGCTGCCGCTGAGCGGAGGAACCGTGGGTCCAGCTCTCCGGGCTGACCCCGCCGCCGGACTGCTGCTGGATGTGATCGTCGCCGACGGCGCGAGCCGCGTCGACGATGCGATTCAGGTCGTCGGCGGTGACGTCCTCGATCAGCGCATCACGGCCCTGATTCACGTGGTGGAACCACACGCCGGCATAACAGTCGGCCTGCAACTCCTGGCGCACCGCCCCGGAGGCCGGGCCGCTGCCCGACATGCTCCGCGCCCTCCGGTTGGTCCCGTCCAGCTGCTGCAGGTGGTGCCCGAACTCATGCGCCATGACGTAAGCCTCGGCCGCGTAGCCGCCACGCGCCCCAAGACGCCGCAGCAGCTTGCCCATGAAATCGGTGTCGATGTACACCGTCTCATCCGCCGGGCAGTAAAACGGGCCCAGCTGGGAGCTCGCCGCGCCACAGCCCGTTCGCACCTGGCCGCTGTACAGCCGCGTCGTCGCGCTGCGATAGCCGCGCACCTGCTGCCCCCAAAAGGTGTCGATCGCCGTCGAATAGGCGGGCCACCGGCAGTCGGGGTTACGCTCGACGTCGGCGCCAGTACGGCACTCGGGAGCCGTCGCCTGCACAGTGCTCCCGCCCGAAAAGCCTGTGTCCCCCACCAGGCCGCTCAGGTCAATGTTGAAGAAACGGGCGCCTAGGAAAACCACCACAAGAAGCGCCACGCTGCCCAGCGACACCCCAGCCCCACGGCCGATCCTCGGGCCGCCGCCCGACGAGCCGCCCCCGTAGCGAACCTTCGACTGGTCGATGCGCGCGTCACTTCTAAACTTCACGGCCTGCCCTCCTTAAGCCACCCAGCGATTCTATCGGAACCAACCGGCGGCGGCTTTCCGCCGAGGAGCCCGGGCTCAGCCGGGTAGGGTGGAGGGGTGCGTGTCGTCGGTGTGAAAAACCCCTTGGGGAGTCCAGTGGTGGACTTCCGAGTGGAACACGCCGTGCACCCAGCCATCACCCTGTTCGATCACGGCTACTACCAGCTGCGTCCCCTATCGGCGTCGCTGCTGGACAGAGAGATCGTCTACACCGTCCTTGTGCGCGACGTGGTGCCAGCCGACAACCGGCCCACCCAGCGCTCCCGGGTGCACGTCGATCCTCTCGGCGAACCCATCGTGCGGGTGCAGCGCATCGCCGCCTACGGCGTCATCCTCTCCGAACGCGGCGTTCTTGGTACCGTCAACTCTGAGCAGTCCTACGCCGCCGGTGTCTGGACCCTGCCCGGCGGCGGACTCAACCCCGGCGAGTCACCGTCGGAGGCGCTGCTGCGCGAAATCCACGAGGAGACCGGGCAACGAATCATCATCGACCGTCTCCTGGCCCTCGAATCCGACCACTGGGTGGGCCGGGCACTGAGCGGCCGCTTGGAGGACTTCCACGCGCTGCGCTTCATCTACGGTGGCCGCTGCATCAGCCCCACAGACCCGATCGTCTACGATGTGGGCGGCTCCACCGAGGTGGCCGACTGGGTGCCCGTGCGCGCCTGGCGGCAGCTGCACTGGACCAACTCCTCGCGTACCCTGCTCGCCCAGTACGCGCGCAAGTTCTGGGGCTGGGCATAGCAAAACGCCGCCGGCCCGCGGGCCGACGGCGCTCGCAGCAAGACCCTAGTCGCGGAAGTAAGACAGAATGCGCAGGATCTCGACATACAGCCACACCATGGTGACCGTGATGCCCAGCGCCGCCCGCCACGACTCGGAGGCCGGAACGCGGTTCTCCACGCCGACGCGCACCGAGTCGAAGTCCATAACCAGGTTGAACACCGCCAAAGCGACGGCGATGACCGACACGATGATGGCCAGCATGCCGGCGTTGCCGCCCACGCCCACAATGCCGAGGTTCCACCCCAGCAGGCTGAACACCAGGTTGACCAGAAACACGCCCGCCAGCGCGAAGGTGCCGATGGTGACCATCTGACGGAAACGCGCAGAAACTCGGATGTTGGCGAACTTCATCACAGCCAGCGTGGCCGCCGCAGTCACGAAGGTGGCCAACACGGCCTGCATCACGATCCCCGGGTAGAGCGTCTCGAAGTACTTGGAGACGCCACCGATGAACAGGCCCTCGAAGAGCGCGTAGATGGCCACCGAAACCGGGCTGACCTTCGGGCGGAAGGCCACAACCAGGACGGTGACGAAAGACGCGAGAGCGCCCACGATCATCAACGGCAGGCTGAGCCGGATCGGAACGAACGCGAACACCGCGGCAGCGACGAGGAACACCAGGCCCAGCGAGATGCCCGTTTTGGCGATCACATCGTCATAGGTCATCACGTCGCCTGTGGGCACCGCCTGACGCTCGGCACCGAGCGGATATCCAGGCTGCTGGTATCCCATCGGCCCAGGCTGACCCGGCTGCCCGAAACCGGGTTGCTGGAAACCGTAGCCCGGCCCCGCGTAACCCGCAGGCGCCGCACCCTGGTGATGCTTCGTGAAACCCTCGCCACGACCAAAAACCATATTTGCCATAAAGCTGTCCTCATTAAGGTTCGACTACCCACCAGTGTACAGGCATTCGCAAGGCGAAGTCTGCCCGACGATACCGGCGGTAACTCACAACTGTTCTAGCGCAAAGCCCCGAAACGGTGCCCTCGACGGGATTCGAACCCATACTGGAGCGGGTTTAAGCCGCTTGCCTCTACCGTTGGGCTACGAGGGCCTGGAAAGAGTCTAGGGCCAAGACGACGGGCTCTATTCAGCGTCGCTCAACGAGGCTGAGCGCCACTCCATCGAGGATGTCGCACTCGCTGACGAGCACCTCCCCGCCCGGAATCCGGCCCGACAGCTCGTCCAGGATCAGCGCCCCGGCCCCGATCACCCCTGCCCGCAACGGATGCATGCACGGCTCCGTCGCGATGTCCGCGTGCGTCCGGCCAAGCCAATGCGTCGCGGCTTCGATGATGTCCGCGCGGCCGATCCGCGTCTCGTGCACCACCTGACGCGAATACTCTCTCAGACCCAACACCCGAGCCGCCACCGACGTGACCGTGCCCGCCACCCCGATCGCGCTCACCACCGACGCGAAATCAATCCCCGAGGCGTCAATCAGGCCGCCCACAAAGCGGCGGGCCTCCGCCACCTGAGCCGCCGTCGGCGGATCGTCAAACAGGAAACGCTCACTCACCCGCACCGCACCGACGTCGAGACTCACCGCGCGGCGCACCACGTCGTCAACCAGAACCAGCTCCGTGGAGCCCCCGCCGATATCAATCACCAGAGCCGGCCGCTTCGCCGCCACCCCGCTCAACACCCCGAGCGCGCTCAGCCGCGCCTCCTCGTCACCGGAAATCACCTCCGCCTCGACGCCGAACCGCGCCAACACGCCAGCCGCGAACACGTCGCGGTTGCGCACATCCCGGGCCGCAGAAGTGGCCACCACCCGAACCCGAGCAGCCCCGTGCCGCTCGATCAGCTGGCTGAACTCGTCGAACACCGCAAACGCCCGCCGCAGGGCATCCTCGTGAAACTCGCCCGTCGCATCCACGCCCTGACCCAGCCGCGCCAGACGCACCTCCCGGGCCAACTCCTCGACAACGCCGCCCGCCGCACGCAAGATCAGCAGTCGGATGGAGTTCGTCCCACAGTCGACTGCCGCGACAACGCTCACTCGCCCGCCTCGCAAGGCTTGCACCAGAACTCCCCCAGAGCCGCCAGCGCCTCGTCGCCCAGCGGGTTGACCCCCGGCCCCTTCGCCAGCGCATGACCCACAAGCACGTGCAGACACTTAACCCGATGGGGCATGCCCCCCGCCGAGATTCCCGCGATCTCCGGCACGTGCCCCAACTCCTCACGATCCGCCAGGTAGGACTCGTGCGCTGCCCGGTACCGGGCCGCCAGCTCCTCGTCCTCGGTCAGCCGATCCGTCATCTCCGCCATCATCCCCGACGCCTCCAGCGTGCCGATCGCCGAAGCCGCACGCGGGCAGGTGAGGTAGTACGTCGTCGGGAACGGGGTACCGCTAGGCAGCCGAGGAGCCGTCTTAACCACCGCAGGTTTCCCGCACGGGCAGCGCCACGCGACGTCAACCACCCCTCGCGGAGAGCGCCCCAACTGGGCGCCAATGATTGCGAGGTCCTCTTCAGAAACGCTCACGCTGGCCTTTCGGATCGTCAGGATGGGCTGGGAGCAGGCTCCGGAGAAGGCGTGGCCGTCTCCAAGCTGATGATCCTATCGTCAACCTGGCGGGGCAGCTTAACTGGCTCAGGCTTGGGCGCAGGCTTGTCGGCCTCGACGATCGAATCCCACATCCGCTCGTACCAGGGGCCCAGCTTCACCTGCTCCTCTGGGGCCACGTTCCGCCCGGTCACCGGTTTGCCATCGGTGCCGATTACCCGATATCCCACCTCGCCGGGCATGACCCAGCCCAACCGCACCCTGGCCTGCGCGCGCACATACTCCGGGTCCTCCCAGCGCTTGACCTCATCCTTCTGCCGCGCGATCTCCTCCTGCTTGGCCGCGATCTCCTCGCGTACCTGGGAAACTTCCGCAGCCTGGATGAAGTAGATCCGCAGACTCTGCGCCAACACCAAGGCAACGCCCAGCAGCGCCACCACCAGCACAATCAACCGCCAGGTGATCCCGCCCGGGCGCGGCCGTTGCACCGGCGACGACGCCTCCAGCCCTGCCGTCTCCTCGTTGACGACGGGCGTCGAGCGCCGCTCGCGGTGCGCACGCTCACCCGAACGCGCAGCGGTCCGGGTGCGGGGTGTCCCCCGACCCGGACCGCTGCCTGCAGGATTACGAATTGCCACCCGGCAATCCTAATCGCTCAGCGCGCTAGCTCAGCCCTTGAAACGCGGGAAAGCGCTGCGACCGGCGTAAACAGCCGCGTCGCCCAGGTTGGCCTCGATACGCAGCAGCTGGTTGTACTTCGCAACGCGGTCGGTACGAGCCGGCGCGCCGGACTTGATCTGGCCGCAGCCGAGCGCCACCGCGAGGTCGGCGATGGTGGTGTCCTCGGTCTCGCCGGAACGGTGGCTCATCATCGTGGCGTAGCCGTTGCGGTGCGCCAGGTTGACGGCGTCGATGGTCTCGGTCAGCGAACCGATCTGGTTCACCTTGACAAGCAGAGCGTTCGCAGTGGCGGTCTCAATGCCCCGCTGCAGGCGGGAGACGTTGGTGACGAACAGGTCGTCGCCGACGAGCTGCACCTTGTCGCCCAGCTTGTCGGTGATGGCCTTCCAGCCATCCCAGTCCTCCTCGTTCAACGGATCCTCGATCGAGACCAGCGGGTAGGCATCGACCAGTTCAGAGTAGTAGGTCACCATCTCCTCGGAGGTCTTCTCCACACCCTCGAACTTGTACTTGCCGTCGGCGTAGAACTCCGACGCCGCAACGTCCAGCGCCAGCGCGATGTCCTTACCGGGCTCGAACCCGGCGGCCTTGATGGCCTCGACGATCAGGTCGAGGGCGGCGCGGTTGGACTCCAGGTTGGGCGCGAAACCGCCCTCATCACCCAGCCCGGTGGACAGACCACGGTCCTTGAGGACCTTCTTCAACTGGTGATAAACCTCGGCGCCCATGCGCAGCGCCTCGGCGAAGGTAGCCGCGCCGAGCGGGGCGATCATGAACTCCTGGATGTCCACGTTGGAGTCGGCGTGCGAGCCGCCGTTCAGGATGTTCATCATCGGCACCGGCAGCAGGTTCGCAGTGGGGCCACCGATGTACTGGTACAGGTGCAGGTTGGCCTCGTCGGCCGCCGCTTTGGCCACCGCCAGGGAGACGCCGAGGATAGCGTTCGCGCCCAGCTTGGCCTTGTTCTCGGTGCCGTCGAGCTCAATCATGGCCATGTCAATCGCGCGCTGGTCGTTGGCGTCGAAATCCTCGACCTCATCGGCGATCGACTGGATGTTGGCCACCGCAGTGAGAACGCCCTTGCCGAGGTAGCGGCCCTTATCACCGTCGCGCAGCTCAACGGCCTCGAAAGCGCCGGTGGAGGCGCCGGAGGGAACGGCCGCGCGGCCGAACGCGCCGGTGTCGAGCTCAACCTCGACCTCGATGGTGGGGTTGCCACGCGAGTCAAGAATCTCGCGGGCCTGGATGAACTCGATGTATGCCATGAATTTCCCTTCACAACTACGGGGATAACGGACAAGCAACAGCCTACTAGGCCAACCGACCCCCGGGGCCAGCCCGCCCAGTTAACGCAGAGCGCGAAGCCGCCCCACCCGCGAGACTCAGCTCAATTCGGCCGCTCGGCCTCGGCGATGCGGGCCTCCAACCGACGCAGCGCCTGCCGCGCGGCCGCGTCGGCGTCGATGCCGCTCGCCTGGGCCCGCGCCACCAAGGCAACGATCCCGTCGCCCACCTCCGCCTCCGTGATTGGCGTGCGGTCCAGACCCACGTCGACGCCGTGCAGGCGCGAGCGCGACACCACCTTGTGGGCACGAGCCACGACGCTCAGCGACTGCGCGATGCCATCCAGGGCGGAACTGCGCCCCTTCTCCGCAGCCTTGCGCCGCTCCCAGTTCTCCCAACCGTCGGGGGCTGGCCCGCCCGAAAAGATGTGCGGATGCCGACGAACCAACTTGTCGGCGACGCCCCTAGCCACATCGTCGAGCGTGAAACGCCCCTCCTCCGCGGCGATCTGCGCGTGAAAGTAGACCTGCAGCAAGACGTCGCCCAGCTCCTCCTGAAGATCCTCATCGGAACCCGCCTCGACGGCGTCCACGACCTCACAGGCCTCCTCGATGAGGTGGTTGAGCAGCGACGCATGCGTCTGCTTGGCATCCCAGGGACACTCGGCCCGCAGACGCACCATGATCTCGCGCAGCCGAGCAAACTCGCTCATCGGCCGAAGGCGGGCGCCTGCACGTCGGCGGACATCGAGCCCGAGACCAGACCGAACCCTTCGTCGCCCAGATCCTTCATCCGGCCATAGCGCGGGTTCAACTCGATGGAGTCGAAGATGCCAAGAACGGTGTCCTTCAACTGCTCGGGCGACATGCCCTGGCTCATCTCCTGCATGGCAACGGACATCTGCATGTTCTTCACGATGTAGGGGCCACACACCGGGTCGTTGCCCGCCGGGCCAACCTCGGCGACGACGAACCTCTTGACGAGTTCCTCATCCGGCACCAACTCCTGATCCAGCAGGCCCGTCGCGACGATCTCGCCGCTGAGCGCGCCCACCACGAACGAGTGCCGCGCGACTTCCTGGCCTTGCTGCGGATAACCCGCAGCGGCGCAGGCCGCCATGATCTCGTCGATCTGCCGCTCCGTGATTGGGCTGCCGTTCACCACGGCTGCGGTGGATGGGCCGGGCGCGCAGGCCGCCAACGCGAGCGCGCTGACCGCGCCCGCAGCAATCATCTTCCATGCAGGCTTGTTCACGACGGCCACCCTACCAGCAGCCGCCCGTGGCCCCAGACTCAGCCGAAAATCTGCCCGACGAGGGTCGTCGCCCACGCCAGGTAGCCACCCTCGGGCTTGGGCACCTGGATCAGCCCCGGCTTCACCGCCGAACCCGGATACAACCGCGCCAACCGCAGCTTGCGCGACTCCGGCAGATCAACCGGCGCGAAGCGTACCCACTTGCCAGCCGGAACAATCTCCTCAATGCCCGCCGCGCGCGCCAGGTTGCGCAGATGGGCGACACCCAGCAGCGCCTCCACCTGCTGCGGCACCGCGCCGTAGCGGTCGATCAGTTCGGCGCGCACCACGTCGATGTCCGCGCTGGAGCGAATCTGCGCGATCTGCTTGTACATCTGGAGCCGCAGCCGCTCCGAGGAGATGTAGCTCTCGGGGATGTTGGCGTCCACGGGGATGTCGATGCGCATCGTCGGCTCCTCTTGGGGCGCATCCCCCTTGTATGCGGCCACGGCCTCGCCCACCATCCGCAGGTAGAGGTCGAAGCCGACACCCTCGATGTGGCCCGACTGATCCTCCCCCAGCAGGTTGCCCGCGCCGCGCAGTTCGAGGTCGCGCATCGCGATCGCCATGCCCGCGCCCAGATCCGTGTTGGCGGCCATCGTCGCCAGCCGCTCGTGCGACGTCTCGCTGAGCGTCTTGTCAGCCGGGTACAGGAAGTAGGCGTACCCGCGCTCCCGCGACCGGCCGACGCGCCCACGCAGCTGGTGCATCTGCGACAGGCCCAGATTGTCGGCTCGGTCGATGATGAGCGTGTTGGCGCTTTGGATGTTGAGCCCCGCCTCGACGATGGTGGTGGCCACCAGCACGTCGGCGCGCCGTTCCCAGAAGTCCTGGATCACCTGCTCCAGCCGCTTCTCACTCATCTGGCCGTGCGCGGTGATGATGCGCGCCTCGGGCACCAGTTCGCGCAGATGCGCGGCGGTTTTCTCGATGGTGCTGACCCTGTTGTGCACGTAGAACACCTGGCCCTCACGCGCCAGCTCGCGACGGATAGCGGCGCGAACCTGGCCATCGTCGTAGCGGCCCGCGAAGGTGAGCACCGGGTGGCGTTCCTCCGGCGGCGTGGCGATCACCGACATCTCGCGGATGCCCGTGATCGCGGTTTCCAGGGTGCGCGGGATCGGCGTGGCCGACATCGTGAGCACGTCGACGTTCAACCGCATCGACTTCAGCCGCTCCTTGTGCTCCACGCCAAAGCGCTGCTCCTCGTCGATGATGACGAGCCCCAGATCCTTGAACTCCACCTCCTTGCCGAGCAGCCGATGCGTGCCGATAATCACATCGACCTTGCCGCTGGCGACTTCCTCGATCACGCGGCGAGCCTGCGCGTCGGTCTGGAACCGCGACAGCTCCGCCACCCGCACCGGAAAACCCGCGAAACGCGACGCAAACGTCTGATAGTGCTGCCCCACCAGCAACGTCGTCGGCACCAGCACCGCCACCTGCTTGCCGTCCTGCACCGCCTTGAACGCGGCCCGCACCGCGATCTCGGTCTTGCCGTAGCCGACATCGCCACAGATCAGTCGATCCATCGGCACGGGCGACTCCATGTCGCGCTTCACCTCCTCGATCGCGGAAAGCTGGTCCGGGGTCTCAACGTGGCTAAACGCGTCCTCCAACTCCCGCTGCCAGTCGGTGTCGGGCGCGAAGGCGTGGCCCTTCGTCGCCTGTCTGGCGGCGTACAGCTTGATCAGCTCAGCGGAAATCTCCCGCACCGCAGCCCGCGCCCGCGCCTTGCGCTTGCTCCAGTCGGCCCCGCCCATCTTGTCGAGGGCCGGAGACTCGGCGCCGACATAGCGGCTCAGCTGGTCCAGCTGGTCCATCGGCACGAACAGCCGGTCGCCCGGCTGGCCGCGTTTGCTGGGCGCGTACTCGATCACCAGGTAGTCGCGCGCCGCGCCGTGCACGACGCGCTGCGCGGACTCCACGAAACGCCCCACCCCGTGCGTCTCGTGCACGACGAGGTCGCCTTTCTTCAGCTCCAGCGGCTCGATCCGGTTCTTCCGCCGAGCGGGCAACTTGCGCTCCGCCCGATCCGAAACCTGCTGCCCCGTGAGTTCGGCGGTGGTGATCAGCTCCACCCGGGCCGCGTCGTTCACCCACCCCGAGCGCACGGCGCCCACCGCAATGCTCACCATCCCCGGCTGGGGCGCCTGCCCGGCCTCAATGATCGTCGCGCCGAGACCGGATTCCGTGGTCATTTCCAACAACCGCTGCGCCAGGCCCTTGCCCTCGACGACGAGCAACACCGCCCAGCCGTCGCCCGTGCGCTGGCGCAGGTGCTCGACGGCGGCGTCGGAGTTGCCCCGGAAGGTCCCGGTGGCGGCGGCGCTGAGCCGACGCTGATGGGCTCCGTCGGCCGAATAATCGTCGTCGGCAGTGAAGGGCGTCAGCTGCCACCAGCGGTGCCCGATGGCAAGCGCATGCTGGCGGACGTCGGCCAACTCCCAATAGGCGGAGGCCCCCAGGTCAATGGGCGACGTGCCGCCCCCCGCCGCAGCAGCCCAGCTGGCGTCGAGGAACTCCCGCGACGTGTTCACCAACTCCGCCGCGCGCGTGCGCACCAACTCCGGCGCAACGCTGAGGACGACCGACTCCTTCGGCAGCACGTCGACGAGCAGTTCGAGCCCGTCAACCAGCGCCGGGATCAGCGCCTCCATACCCTCGACGGCCTGCCCCTCGGCCAGCCTGCCCAGCATGTCGCCCAGCTCCGGGTGCTGGTCGGCGAGCCGGGCCGCGCGGGCGCGCACCTCGTCGGTGAGGAGCAGCTCGCGGCAGGGGGCCGCGACGACGGCCGGCCAGGTTTCGCCGGTGGAGCGCTGGTCGGCAACGTGGAAGGTGCGGATCTCCTCCACCTCGTCGCCGAAGAAATCGATCCGCACCGGGTGCTCCGCCGTCGGCGGGAACACGTCGAGCAGGCCACCGCGCACGGCGAACTCGCCGCGGCGCTCCACCAGATCCACCCGGGTGTAGGCGGCCCCCACCAGCGCGGACGTGAGTTCGCTGAGCTCGTAGCTCTCCCCGACGCCGACCGTCACCGGGCGCATCCCGCTCAGCCCCTTGACCTGCGGCTGGAGCAGCGAGCGCACGGGCGCGACGACGGCCTTGGGCGGGCGGTCGCTGGCCAGTCGACGCAGCGCCGCCAGCCGCCGCCCGACGGTGTCGGCGCGCGGCGAGAGCCGCTCGTGAGGCAGCGTCTCCCAGGCCGGGTAGTAGGCCACCTCGTCCTCGCCCAGCCAGGTGCCCAGCTCCGCGCTCAGCTGCTCAGCCTCGCGGTAGGTGGAGGTGACGGCCAGCACGGTGCGGCCCTGCGCGGCGATGGCCGCCCCGACGATAGGGAAGTACGCCGGAGCCGCGCTCAGGTCGAGCGCGGTAACGCCGGGGAGATGCACATCGTCGAGGGTGCGACGAAGCGCGGGATCCGAGGTGAGCGTGTTGAGCAGGCCGTGGAAACGCACCGGGCCATCTTACGCGCCCTGGCTACGGCCTGCTCTCCCGCGAATTCAGCGTTCGACCAGCGCCAGGATGCGGGCCGGGGAGCCCGAGCCGCCGACGATGGGCAGCGGGGCCGTCACCAGCAGCGCCCCGGTGGTGGGAGCGAACCACTGCCTAAGTCCTGATGTGCTCCCGGTGAACAGAAAGCCAGAACCGGACCCCGCGACGGCACCAGCAGACATGCCAGCTTGGCTGGCGGCGCCTGGGAAACCTCTTCGCCGTCGCGCCCGGTGGCCAGGACGTGCCCGCGGTTCACGGCACGACAACCGGCGCGCGAGGCTGGAGAATCCGTCGGGTGCGCAACGCGAGACGCCGGCACGAACTGAGTCAAAGTCATCCCCAACACCTCCAGAATGGCTGAGTTGCGCGCCGCAGTTGCCGAAACGCTTGCCGTTCGTCGGGAGGGGGGGGGAAGGAATCGAAGATTGCGGCCAAACCGAGTACCAGTTAACGCACTGAACTGTCAGCGCCGCACCAAGCATGGTCATCCAAGGAGAGCGAATGCGCGGGAGACGGCAGCGCCTCGGCATCGATACCATCCCCTCCCGCACCGGAGACCCCTCCCGCGTCCGAATCCCGCCGAGCGTCTCCCCTCACCAGTTTCTCAAACCCAGACCGGATGCGCGCCAAACCCGTCGCGCGATGCCTGCTCCTGGAGCAACACTCCCGCCCCCGTGTCAGCTTATCGTTCTACCGCGCGGGTGCCATCCAAGGACTCACCGCAGGCAAGACCCTCAACCCGGCCTGGAGCGCACGGACCAAAATGCTATTCCATGAGGTCGAGAAACAAGCGAGGATGCTGGGGGCCTGCACATGAAGTCTCACATCCCAGCAACCGACGAGCAGGCCAGCCAGGACGCAGCTCAAGCTCACCACCGTCGCGACACTCGCGATAGGCGACGAAGGCGGCACCTAAAGTAGTGTGAAAGTACTGTCGGGGCAGGGACGCCTCAAACGGGAAAGGGATGCCCCCCTCAGCAGCCGCCTCTGCGCTGGATATGCGGGTCAAGATGCAGAGAGCCCTTTCCACCATGCACCACCGCCCGGCACAGCCCTAGAGACAAGGGTTAGGAGTTGTAGCGGTTCTGGGTAGCGGTAAGCCCGTTCGCCACCAGGTATTCGACGGCATCGGCGGCGACCGCCGCGTCAACGCGCAGCTCCTCCAGCTCCTTCGGCCGCAGGTTGGCGAGCACCCAGTCGGCGGACGGCTGCCGACCCGGTGGGCGGCCGATGCCCACCCGGACGCGGTGGAAGTCACCGGTGCCCAGGTGCGCACGAATAGATTTGAGGCCGTTGTGGCCATTGTCCCCGCCACCGAGCTTGACGCGCAGCCGCCCGGGGTCGAGATCCAACTCGTCGTGCACGACGATCACGTCGGCCGGCAGCACCTTGTGGAACCTGGCCAGCGCCCCCACCGCCTCGCCGGAGAGGTTCATGTAGGTGGTGGGCCTGACCAGCACGTACTTCGCCTCCGGCCGCACGAAGGTCGCCACCTGCGCCTTCATGCGGCTGTTGAGGGAAAAGGAGGAGCCGTAGCGCCCCGCGAGGTCCGCTACGGCCCAGAATCCGACGTTGTGCCGGGTGGCCTCGTACTTCGGGCCGGGATTGCCCAGCCCGACGACCAGCACGAGGCGATCGCTCACTCCGCGGCTTCCTCGCCCTCGGCCTCCTCAGGCAGGTCCTGGGCGGCCGGGGCCACGATGCTCACCACGAGGGTTTCGCCGTCGAGATCGATGGAGGCGCCCTTCGGCAGCTTGACGTCGGCCGCCACGACGGTAGCACCCAGCTCCAGGCCCTCGACGGAGACCTCAACCTCGGTGGGGATGTCGGTGGCGGGAGCCATGAGGGTGATGGTGTTGATGTCCTGGTTGACCAGCAGGCCCGGCTCCGGGTTGCCGACGACCACGAGCGGCACCTCGACCGACACCTTCTCGCCCGCCTTGACGATCATGAAATCGACGTGCTCGACGACCGGCAGGATCGGGTCGCGCTGGATCTGCTTGGGCAGCACGAGCATCGGCTTGGCCTCGCCCTCCACCTCAAGCTCAAACAGCGCGTTCGCGGTGCGCAGCGCGAGGTAGAGCTCCTTCGCGGGCAGCAGCAGGTGCATGGTGTCCATGCCGTGGCCGTAGACGACGGCGGGGGTCAGGTTGTCGCGGCGCGCGCGGCGGGCGGCGCCCTTGCCGAACTCGGTGCGCTTGGTGGCCTTGATCTGGAAATCTGCCATGGTGGCTCCTTCATCGATAAGCGGATATGCTCACGCCGGCTCAGGAGCTCGTCGATAACGGACCGTGAAGTCCCTCGCCAGGCATCCCGGCAACTCTACCCCGACGCCCACCCCAGCACCAAGCCGACGGCGGTGTGCGTCAGGCGCGCCGTCGTCGCCTCCGATCCCGCACCCGGTAGAACGCCATCGGCACCAGCACCGCCAACAGCCCGAACGCGGCCGCGGTGAGGAAACCGCCGTTGGCGCCCATGTCGTCAATGAGGAAGCCCGCGATGGCCGACCCGATCGCCGCGCCGACGAGCTGGCCAGTGTTCGCCCAGCCGTAGGCCTCCGCGGACTCGGAGAACTTCACCGACTCTGCAATCATCGAGAAGATGATCGCCAGCGCGGGCGCGATGCCGATCCCGGCGAACATGATGGCGACGAGGGTCCACGGGAAGGATTCGCCCATCGTCGACATCAGCGAACCAAACATGAGCGTCACCATCCACATGCTGAGCGTCCAGCGTCTGGCCTCGCGGTGGCCGAACGCGAAACCCGAGATCAGCGACGCCAACGACATGCCGCCCAGGATCACGCCCGCTTCCAGCCCGCCCTCGCCGAACCGCTTCACGATCGACGCCTCGATGGCGGCCGTCGCCCCGATCATCAGGAAACCGACGGCGGTGGCCAGCAACACTGGCCCCCGCCGCAGCACCGCGCCGAACCGGCTCTCGCTGACCCCGAAGCGCACCTCACCCAGCTCGGGGGCCGCGATGAACCACGCGCCGCCCAGCACCAGCAGGCCCGCGCAGAGCAGCAGACCCGCCACGGACGAGATCTGCAGCGACACCAGCGCGATGATCAGCGGGCCCATCACCCAGATGATCTCCTGCGCCGAAGCGTCCAGCGAGAACAACCTCGCCAACCTCGGCGCGTCCACCAGCTTGGGGTAGATCGAGCGCACCGCCGGCTGCACCGGCGGGAAGGACAGGCCGCTCACCAGGCCGACGAGAATGAACCCCCACAGCGGCATGTTCACCAACGCGATCCACAGCAGCGACGCCGCACAAATCAAGGTGGTGGCGATGAGCACGTTGCGCGCCCCCAGCTTGCCCATCATCCGGCTCGTCACCGGGCCGGCGATGGCCTGACCCATCGAGGTCGCCGCCAGCACGAGCCCGGCCGAGCCGTAGGAGTGGAAGATGCCCTCGACGTGGATCAGGAGAGCCAGCACGATCATGCCGCTGGGGAAGCGCGCGGTGATCTGCGAGGCCATGATCCTGGCCACGCCCTTGGTCTTCAGCAACCCCCAATACGAGTTCACAATTTCTTTAGTCTAGTAGGAGCAGCGGTCGAAAACCGCAATCACGAACTCCGCCAGCCATCCGCCGGCAACCCCCGCCAGCACACACGCCGCCAGCCCGCCTGCCCAGTAGCCGAGGCCGACCCACCAGCGCCGCCGGGCCGCGAGCTGCACCGCGTCAACAGCCGCGGTAGAGAACGTGGTGAACCCGCCGCAGAACCCCACACCCGCCAACCGCACCACGAAATCGCCCCACACACCGGCCTCGCCCAGAGCGAGCACCACGCCCAACAGGACGCTGCCCAGGAGGTTCACGGTGAGGATGCCCAGCGGCACCACCCGCCCACCGAGTCGCGCGTCGACGATCGAGCGCGCCACAGCTCCCAGGCCGCCGGCCAGCATCACCCAGCCCATCGTCGGCCCCCCGCCCAGAGCCCGAGCGCAGCACACGCCGGCCCCAACACCACGCTGACCAGGCCCTCCACACCCGCTGACACCGTCGTCGGGAGGGCTAGGGCGAGTGCCGAGTAGGTGGTGAACGCGCCCAGCAGCCCGGTACCCAGCAGCAGTCGAACCTCCCGCGCGGGCCGCATCCCCACGAGCAGGCCAAGCCCGAAGGCGCCGACGAGGTTCACGCCCGCCAGCCAGGGGCCGTCCAGCAGCCCGGCCGCGGCCCGGAGCCCGGTGCCCAGAAAACCGCCCACGAACACGAGGAGAAGTTCCCGTGCCCGTGGGCGGCCGACGGCCAAATCAGGCCTGGCCGTCGAACAGCGACGTGACGGAGCCGTCCATGAACACCTCGTGGATCGCCTGTGCGAGCAGCGGGGCGATGGATAGCACGGTCAGGTTGTTGATCTCCTGCCCAACGCGCGGCAAGGTGTTGGTCACGATGATCTCCTCCATGCCCGACGCGTTGAGGCGCTCGGCGGCCGGACCAGAGAACACGGCGTGCGTCGCCGCACAGATGACACGCTTAGCGCCGCGCTCCTTCAACGCTGCGGCGGCCTGGGTGATGGTGCCCGCAGTGTCGATCATGTCGTCGACGAGGATGCAGGTCTTGCCCTCGACCTCGCCCACCACCTCGTGCACCGCGACGGTGTTGGCCTGGTTCGGGTCCCTGCGCTTGTGGATGATCGCCAGCGGGGCCCCGAGTTTGTCGGTCCACATGTCCGCGAGACGAACCCGCCCCGCGTCGGGAGAGACCACCGCGATCTCACCGCAGTCGTACTTCTCCTGAACGTACTTCGAAAGCACCGGCAGGCCCCACAGGTGGTCCACCGGTCCGTCGAAGAAGCCCTGGATCTGGGAGGCGTGCAGGTCCACCGACATGATGCGGTCAGCGCCCGCCGCCTTGAACAGGTCGGCGACGAGGCGAGCCGAGATAGGTTCGCGCCCCAGATGCTTCTTGTCCTGCCGGGCGTAGGGGTAGAACGGAGCCACGACCGTGATCCGCTTCGCCGAGGCGCGCTTCAGCGCGTCCACCATGATGAGCTGCTCCATGAGCCACTCATTGACGGGCGCGGTGTGCGACTGGATCACGAAGGCATCGCAGCCGCGCACGGATTCCTGGAAGCGGACGTAGATCTCGGAGTTTGCGTAGGTGACAGCCCGGGTGGGAACGAGCCCCTGCCCCATCAGCGTCGCCACTTCCTGAGCCAGTTCCGGGTACGCGCGACCCGAGAACAGCATGAGGTGTTTTTCATTTTGTGCGAATGCGTCTGGCATTGCTCATTTCTCCCGTGACGCGGCGACCTTGGGGTGGATGGAACCGTCGTGCGCCGCCGCCGCGGTGTCCCACTTTGAACCAGGGCGACGCGCGGCCACCCAGCCTTCGGAATTGTGCTGCCGCCCGCGGGCTATTGCAAGCGCCCCGGCGGGCACATCCTCGGTGATCGCGGAGCCCGCACCGACGATGGCCCCCGGCCCAACATCCACCGGCGAGACGATCACCGAGTTGGAGCCGATGAAGGCGTTCTTGCCGACGTGCGAGGTACTCTTGCTCACCCCCGAGTAGTTGGCGAAGATGGTGCCCGCACCGATGTTTGCGCCCTCATCGATCACAGCGTCCCCGACGTAGGCCAGGTGCGGCACCTTCGCGCCCTCGCCGATCACGGAGTTCTTGGTCTCGACGAAGGTGCCGATCTTTCCGCCCGCACCCAGCTCGGTGCCGGGCCTCAGGTAGGCGAACGGCCCGACGGCGGCCCCCTCCCCGATCACCGCGAAGGAACCGTGTGAGCGCACCACCTCGGCGCCCGCGCCCACCTCGACGTCCATCAGCGTCGTGCTGGGGCCGATCACCGCGCCCTCGCCGACGGTCGTCGCGCCCTGGAGGATGGTTCCGGGGTGGAGGACGACGTCGGGCGCGAGGTCCACGTCGACGTCCACCCAGGTGGAGGACGGGTCGATCATCGTGACCCCGGCCAGCATCCAGGCGTCGAGGATGCGACGGTTCATCTCCGCGTTGATGCGCGCCAGCTGCACCCGGTCGTTGACTCCCTCGGTTTGCCAAACGTCGTCGGTTACGTAGGCCCCCACCTGGTGCCCGGCGGTGTTCGCGTAGGCCAGCACGTCGGTCAGGTATAGCTCGCCTTGGGAGTTGTCGGTAGTCAGGTTGGCCAGCCCGGCGCGCAGCACCGCAGCGTCGAACACGTAGATTCCGGAGTTGATTTCGTTGATGCCGCGCTGCTCTTCGGTGGCGTCCCGGTGTTCGACGATGCCGCGCACCCGGGGGCCGTCGCGCAGGATGCGGCCGTAGCCCGTCGGGTCCGCGACGACGGCGGACATCACGGTGACCGCGTTCGCTTTGGCCCGATGCACCGCGAGCAGCTGCCGCAGGGTGGAGCCGGTGAGCATCGGCACGTCGGCGTAGGTGACCACGACGTCGCCCTCCAGATCCTCGAAGCCTTCGAGGCCGCATTGGACGGCGTGGCCGGTTCCGCGCTGCTCGTGCTGTACGCGGCTGGTGATCGTGTGGTCAATCTTCTCCAACTCGGATTCCACCTGCTCGCGCTGGTGTCCCACCACGACGACGAGGTGTTCGGGCGCGAGTGCTGCTGCGGCGGAGACGGCGAAGCTGAGCATGGACTTGCCCGCCACCTCGTGGAGCACCTTGGCTTTCTTGGAGTTCATTCGGGTGCCGCCCCCTGCTGCGAGGACCACGACGGCGGCGGCTGGAGCGAGATCAGTCAAGGATTGCCTCCTATCGAGCGATTGCGTCCAACAATACTCGCGCCCGCCCCTACCGCGCTTGAAGCTTGAACTAGCCCGTACGGCTGACCAGCCGTTTCCCCCACACGCGTCGACGCACGCGCACCCCGGGTAGGAGTCGAACCTACTTCGCTAATCCTGATTCAAAGTCAGGCGGGCCCTGCCGAAAGACCAACCGGGGTCCGTCCCGCAAACCGGGACTTTGCCAAGTGTATGGCACTCTGGCGGTGAGGGCCACTCCCGGCCCGTTGTTCGCCGTAGCCGGCGGGGCCGGTTTGGTTGTGCTGTTGGGGAAAAGGACCCCGAGCCGGACGAGCCGGGCTGCCGGAAGCCGCCTCCCGGCGGTCGGGCCCTCGCGGGCCCCGTGCAGCCAACGCGGTGCGCCGGGGCCGGGCGACCAAGTTGTCCACAGCCCAACGCCCGGTTGGTCCCCGGGCTGCGCGGGCGCCGATAAATAGGGCTGGCAGGGGAAGCGATCAGGAGGTTCGACGATGACCGAGGAGAAGGTGCGCTGCTTCGGCACCGGGGACGAGCTCTACGAGCGGTATCACGACACGGAGTGGGGGCGGCCGCTGGCCGCGAGCCCCGACGAGCGGGAGCTGTTCGAGCGGATCGTGCTGGAGGGGTTCCAGTCCGGCCTGAGCTGGCTGACCATCCTGCGCAAGCGCGAGGCGTTCCGCTCCGCCTTCGACGGCTTCGCGCCGGGCATCGTCGCACGCTACGGTGCCGACGACGTGGCCCGCCTCCTCGGCGACGCCCGCATCGTGCGCAACCGGTTGAAGGTCAACGCGGCGGTGGCGAACGCGCAGGCTCTCGTCCAGCTGCACGAAACGGGCGGGCAGCTGGCGAGCATCCTGGACGAGCACCGGCCGCCGCCGCGCGCCCGGGCGGCCACCCTCGCGGAGCTGCCCACCCGCACGCCCGAGTCGGAGGAACTGGCCAAGCGGTTGAAGGGCCTGGGGTTCAGATTCGTCGGCCCCACCACCATGTATGCGCTCATGCAGGCGGTGGGCATCGTCGACGATCATCTGGCGGGCTGCTGGCTGGCTCGTCGCGAGTGATGGCCCGAAACGGCGGATGCGGCTCGTGGCCCGATGGGGGAAGATGGGGTCATGACCTCTGCCAGAACACGCGCCCGCCGCACCCGAGTGCGGATGACCGCCGCGGAGCGCCGCGAACAGCTCATCTCCGTCTCCCGGGAGCTGTTCGCCGCGAAGGGTTTCCAAGGCACCTCCGTGGAGGAGATCGCGGCGCGGGCCGGCGTGTCGAAGCCGGTGGTTTACGAGCACTTCGGCGGCAAGGAGGGCGCTTACGCGGTCGTGGTGGACCGTGAGACCCGCCGCCTGCACGACGCGATCCGCTCGGCGCTCACCACCGAGGGCGCGCGCAGCCGAGAGCTGCTGGAGCTGGGCGCGATGGCCCTGCTCGACTACATCGACGAGTGCCCGGACGGATTCCGGATCCTGTCTCGCGATTCGTCGGACATGGAGCCCGGGGGCTCGTTCGCATCCATCCTGTCGGACATCGCGGCGCAGGTGGAGCACATCCTGGGCACCCAGTTCAAGCGGCTCGGCCACGACCCGGCGGTCGCGGGGCTGTACGCGCAGGCCCTCGTCGGCTTGGTGGCGCAGACCGGGCACCGCTGGCTGGAGCGACGCGAGCCCGAGAAACACGTCGTCGCCAGCCACCTGATCAACCTGGCCTGGAACGGCATGGCCCATCTGCAGCCCGACCCGGACCTGGTGACCTCCCGGCAGCGCTAGGGCCGTTGCGGACGTGCCGCCGGGGCGAGGACCCGCCGGGCGATGAGACAAGCGCCGAGGGGTCCGCCTCCTGCACCGGATGCACAGGCCACGATGCTGAGGGGTTGAGATATCCGCCCGACCCGGCGCCCCGCGAGCAAGCGCGGTAAGGCCTCCGCAACAGTTCCTAGACCACCTGCGCACCCGCGACGGGGCCCTGCGCGACGCGCACGCAGCGCACGCCGGAGAACACTCTAAGCTCGTCAGCCAGCCGCTTGGCGTGGTCGTCGTCGGCGACGAGGAACGCGACGGTGGGGCCGGAACCAGAAACGATCGCCCCGAGCGCGCCGGCGGCGCGCCCCCGATGCAGGGTGCGCTGCAAGTTCGGCTGAAGCCTGATCGCTGCATCCTCCAAGTGGTTGGTGAGCAGCCCGCCGACGCGAGCCACGTCGCCTGCCAGGAGCGCGTCAACGAGCCCGGCGGGCAGGTCGGTGGGCTGCGGCGGGCTCACCCTGTCGAACTCGCGGAACACTGCGGGCGTGGACAACCCGTTGTGGGCCAGAGCGAAAACCCAGTGGTATTTCCCGCGCGCCGGCAGCGCCCGCAGGATCTCCCCGCGCCCCTCGCCGACGGCGGTGCCGCCCAGCAGGAGGAAGGGCACGTCGGAACCAAGCTGGGCGCCGAGCTCACGCAGCTGATCGCGCGATGCGTTGACGCCCCACAGGGTTGAGCAGGCCAGCAGGGTGCCCGCGGCGTCGGCGGAACCGCCCGCCATACCGCCGGCCACGGGGATCCGCTTGCGGATGCTGATGCTCGCCCCGGCGTCGGCGACACCGAAGTGGCTGGCCACCAGCTTCGCGGCCCGCATCGCGAGGTTGGTGTCGTCGACGGGCAGGAAGGGCGCTCCCTCCCCCTGGAAACTGAGCCGGAACTGGCCCGGGCGTCGCGGCTCGACGGCGATCTCGTCGCACAGCGAAACCGCCTGGAAGATGGTGCCCAGCCGGTGGTACCCCTGCGCGTCGGTCTCTCCGACGCACAGCGCCAGGTTCACTTTCCCCGGCACTCGAACTCTCACCGTCGCCATGACCCAAACCTATCCGGTGTCCGCGCGCCGCCCGCCCCAACCGACTGGAAGATGCCGGGCGATGGCGGCGAACTGGTTGATGGTGAGCGTCTCGCCGCGCGCCTCCGGGCTCACCCCGGCGGCCGCCAACGCCTCGCTGGCCGCCGCGGAGGAGCCGAACAGCTTGCCGAGGGCCGCACGCAGCATCTTCCGGCGCTGCGCGAAGGCGGCGTCGACGACGGCGAAGGTCTGCGCACGGTCGCCGGGCGGCGGCTCACGGCGGGTGATGCGCACCAGCCCGGAGTCCACGTTCGGCACCGGCCAGAACACCGCAGGGCCGACGGTCCCGACGCGCACCGCCTCCGCGTACCAGGCCATCTTCGCCGACGGCACGCCGTAAACCCTGGAGCCGGGTTCGGCGACGAGCCGGTCGGCCACCTCAAGCTGCACCATGACCAGCCCCCGATCCCAGCCCGGGAACAGCTCAAGCAGCCTGAGCAGCACCGGCACCGAGACGTTGTAGGGGAGGTTCGCCGCCACCGCCGTCGGTTGCCTGCCGGGCAGCTCGCTCACCTCCAGCGCATCGGCGTGCACCACGCCCAGCCGCGCCGCCGCGTCGGGGCCGAGGCGCTCAGCCACGGTCTGGGTGAGACGGCGGGCAAGCGAGTCCTCGATCTCCACCGCGGTGACGCTGGCGCCCGCCTCCAGCAGCCCGAGCGTCAACGAGCCGAGGCCGGGGCCGATCTCCAGCACCTGGTCGTCGGCAGTGATCCCGGACAGCGCGACGATGCGGCGCACCGTGTTGGCGTCGTGCACGAAGTTCTGACCCCGCTGCTTGGTGGGCCGCAGGCCCAGCTCGGCGGCCAGCCGACGGATGGATGCGGGGTCGAGGAGGCCGACGTCAGGCATCGTCGCCCCACCTGCCGCCGTAGGCCGCCCACGTGTTGGCGGTGACCCGTTCGCAGAACTCCGCGAGGTCCCGGCCGAGCAGCTCGGCCAGGAACCTGGCCGTGTGCGCCACCAGGTAGGGGGCGTTCGGCTTGCCGCGCTCGGGTTTCGGCGTGAGGTACGGGGCGTCGGTCTCCACCAGCAGGCGGTCCGCCGGTGTGCTGAGCGCAGCGGCACGCAACTCGCCCGCGGACCCGAACGTGACCACCCCGGGGAAGGACAGCCAGAAGCCGCGCGCCACGCAGGCGGCCGCGAAGTCCGCGTCGCCGGAGAAGCAGTGCATCACCACCCGCTCGGGCGCCCCCTCGTCGTCGAGCACCCGGAGGATGTCCTCATGCGCGTCCCGATCGTGGATGACCAGGGTCTTGTCGTGGCGTTTCGCCCAGCCGATGTGCCGCCGGAACGATTCCTCCTGCACGGCTTGGCCGGCGGCGTCGCGGGTACGGAAGTAGTCCAGGCCGGTCTCCCCCACCGCACGCGCCTGGGGCACCAACTCCTCGATGCGGGTGAGCGTCTCCGCCAGCCCGGCCCTGCCGTGCCGCTCGACGATGCGCGCCGCGTCGTTGGGATGCAGCGCCACCGCCGCCGCCACCTGCGGGTGCGCGCGCTGCACGGCGAGGACATGCTCGCAGCTCTCCACGTCGTAGCCCACGTCGACGATGTGGGTCACCCCCACCTCGGCGGCCAGCCGCAGCGACTCGTCGACGGGCAGCCCCGAGTAGCGCAGCGTAGACAGGGTGTGCGTGTGGTTGTCCACGATCCCGCCAGGCAGCGGGCTGGGCAGCTTGGGCAGCCCCAGCTGTTCGATCATCATGGTCGTCCTTCCTTGAACGAAACGGCCGCCGCGTACAACTCCTTCTTCCGGGCGCCGGTCAGGGCCGCCACCTCGGCCACCGCCTCGGACAGCTTCGCCCCGTCGGCGATCCGGGCCTTGACCAGGCCGAGCGCGTCGTCGATGGACGTCTCCTTGGGCGGCGCCCCCTCGACGACGATCGTCACCTCGCCGCGCACCCCGTCGGCCGCCCACTGCACCGCTTCCGAGAGGGTGGCGCGCAACACTTCCTCGTGCGGCTTGGTGAGCTCCCGGCACACGGCCACCCGCCGCCCCGCCCCGAGCGCGCGGGCGGCGTCGAGCAGGAACTCGTGGGTGCGGTGCGGGGCCTCGAAGAACACCATCGTGCGTTCCTCTCCCGCCAGGGCCGCCAGCCGTCGGCCACGCTCGCCGGACTTGCGCGGCAGGAAACCTTCGAAGCAGAACCGGTCCACGGGCAGCCCGGACACGGCGAGCGCGGTCAGCACCGCGCTGGGCCCGGGCAGGGCGGTGACGCGGAGACCCGCGGCGAGGAAGGCCGTGACCAGGCGGTATCCGGGGTCGGAGACGCACGGCATGCCCGCGTCGGTGATGAGCGCGACGGTGTGCCCGGCCCGGGCGGCCGCCACCAACTCGGGGGTGCGTTCCAGCTCGTTGCCCTCGAAGTAGCTGACCAGTCGGCCGCCCGCGGTGATGTCGAGCCGACGCAGCAGGGTGACCGCACGTCGGGTGTCCTCGGCGGCGACGATGTCCGCCGTCGTCAGCAGGTCGCGCAGGGATGCGCTGGCGTCGCGGCTGGACCCGATGGGGGTTGCCGCGAGAATCAAGTGACCACTACTCACCGAGCCAGCCTATCCCGGCCAGCACGGGAGGTTGGTTAGACTGCCCCTCGTGACCACGACTATCGATGCCCTGGAAGAAGGCCGCTTGAAGCGCGACGGCTGGGCGTCGTGGCTGATCACCTTCGGGATCACCTGTTTCGCCTACTTCCTGCGGGCCGTCGGGCTGTCGTCGCCGCACCGACTGGCGTTCGACGAGACCTACTACGCCAAGGACGCCTGGTCGATCCTGCTGCACGGTTACGAGCGAAACTGGGCGGAGAATGCCAACGACCAGATTCTCGCGGGCAACATCGATCAAATGTTGGACACGCCGAGCTTCGTCGCCCATCCCCCGCTCGGCAAGCTGATGATCGCCGCCGGCGAATACCTCTTCGGCATGAACCCCCTGGGCTGGCGGTTTGCCGCGCTGATCGCTGGCTCGCTGCTGATCTTGTTCACCATTCGCCTGGCGAGGCGTCTTTCCCGCTCGACGATGGTGGGCGCCCTGGCGGGCATCCTGCTGACGTTCGACGGCCTGGAGTTCGTTATGAGCCGCATTGCGCTGCTCGACATCTTCCAGGCGCTGTTCGCGGTAGCTGGGTTGAGTGCGCTCGCCGCCGACCGGGACTGGTTCCGCGGGAAGCTGGCCGATCATCTGCGCGCGAAGGACCTGCCCGACCTCGGCGGCGCTTTCGGCCCGCTGCTGCTCTTCCGGCCGTGGCGCATCGTCGCGGGCCTGCTGTTCGGCGCGTCCTGCGCGGTGAAGTGGAACTCGATTTTCGTCGTCGCCGTCTTCGGCATCCTCACGGTGGTCTGGGATCTGGGTGCGCGCCGCCTAGCCGGCGCCCACCGGCCGTGGAAGTCGCTGCTGATTGATGCCCCGTTCGCTTTCGTCCAGCTGGTGGTGGTCGGCCTGTTCGTCTACCTCGCCTCGTGGCTGCCGTGGCTGCGCACCAGCGGCGGCTGGGGCCGCGACTACGGGGCGCACCACCCCGAGGACCGGGTGGTGCAGTGGTTCGGTGAGAGCTTGGGGTCACTGTGGAACTACCACGTGAAGATCTACGAGTTCCACGTCGGTGAGCACATGATGCAAACCGCCACCCACACCTACGAGGCGCATCCCGCGGGCTGGCTGCTGATGCTGCGCTCCACGGGCATCGCGGCCGAGAACGGGATCGAGCCGGGCCAGCAGGGCTGCACCGCCGTCGGTACGACGTGTCTGCGCGTGGTGTCGGCAATGGGCACGCCGATCCTGTGGTGGGCGGCGGCCGTGGCCTGCGTGGTCGCGCTATGGCTGTGGATCGCGAAACGCGACTGGCGGTTCTCACTGCCGCTGCTCGCCATCGCGTCGACGTGGCTGCCGTGGTTCAGGTACGCGGACCGGCCGCTGTTCTTCTTCTACGCGATCATGCTGGTGCCGTTCACTGTCACGGTGCTGGCGATGGTGTTGGTGCGTTTCCTGGGGCCCGCGGATCACCCGCACCGCAGGCGGCGCGCGGTGATCGTGGGAGCCATCGTCGGGCTGATCATCTTGAACTTCGCGTTCTTCTACCCCATCTACTCCGACGCGCTACTCACCCGGCCGCAGTGGCTGATGCGGATGTGGTTCGGCACCTGGATCTAGGAGATCCGAAACCTGTCGCGACGGCCCTGCCGGTCAGCGGCGCACCGGGCCCGGAGCGTCCCCGCGCTGGAGGGCTTCCGATACCGGCCTGGGCGTTCAGTCCTTGCGGCTCGTCAGCCAGGACTTGAGGCTGGCGCGCACGCGGCGGTTCAGCGGCAGGGGGCGTCCCTCGGGCCGCTGCCCGATGAGCGTCTGCGCTAGCCACAGCCCCGACGCGGTGCCGTTCATCAGCTCGCCGCGGCCCATGCCGCGAGCGTAGTAGCCGCCTGGGATGGCGGAGGCGCCGACGATGGGGCGGCCCTCGTCGGCCGGGTCGGTGGCGAGCTTACCGGTGGAGATGACCTCCGCGCCGGAGCGCGTCAGCTCCTCTTCCAGGCGGGCGCGGGCGGCGTCGATGCCTGAGCTGCCGGTCTTGCGCCCGACGATGTGGTGCCGGTCCCCGTCGGGGCGCACCAGCCAGGTCTCCTCGCGTTCCTTGGGCCGAAGCTCCACCCAGCCGAGCGGCTGTGCCAGGCGTGCAGTGGCGGTGGGCACCCATTCCACCTTGCCGGAGCGCACTTGCCTGCCCCAAGGAGTGATGCCCAGGGTGTCGAGGCAGGCCACGCCCGTCAGCGTGCCGGGCTCGCGTGCCCAAGCGAGGTTATTGAGGAAGGCGACGGACATCGTCGACTCCCGGCGCAGGATTCGTGTGACGGTGACACCGTGGGCCACTTTGGCGCCCGCCGCCACCGCCTGGCTGCGCAGGTGATCCGCGTACTGGTGCGGGTCGAGCACCAGGCAGGTTGAGGTGAAGAGGCCGCGCCGGAAGTCGACCTCCGCGCCGGCCTCTTCGAAGATGCGCGCGATGTCCCGCGACTGGTGCTGGGGCCGGAGCTGCATGGTTTTGTCGACGAAACCGAGTTCGAGCTGTGGCTCGTTCGCGGTGGCGAGCACCGAGCGGATGAAGCTGATGCCCCGGATGTTACGCACGACGTGCTCGGTGGCGATCGGGTCGCCGTAGGCGGAGCGCATCCGGGCGAGGGTGTCGGCGTGTCCGGCCGCCGCCACCCCGTGACCGATCGCGGCGCTGGCCAGGCCCTGGTTTGGGTCCAGCACCACCACGTCGAAGCCCACGCCCGCGAGGGTCTTGGCCGCGGTCAGCCCCGCGATCGTCGCGCCAAGGATCACCACGTCATGGACCATGTCTTGCAGTCTAACGTGTGCCGCCCACCGATTTGCGCTCTTCAAGGGGCAACCGGTCGATTCAGGCCGGGAGTGGGGGGCGCGCCCCGCGGTGGGCACGCGGCTACTCGACCCACGTCGGCGCACGGTGGAGCGGCTAGTGTGTACGGATGAGCACCGCTGTTCAGTTGTCCTCAGCCACGCGGGTGGCGGACATGTTCAAGATAGGCATCGGCCCGTCGTCGTCGCACACGGTCGGGCCGATGCGCGCGGCCTGTCTGTTCGCGTCGTGCCTGCATGGGCTGCCGGTGGCGCGGCTACATGCCCGGCTGTGCGGCAGCTTGGGCGCGACGGGGCGCGGCCACATGACAGATCGGGCCGTGCTGCTCGGCTTCCAGGGTTACGAGCCGCAGACGGTGCCGGCCGAGGTGGTGGCGGACTGCCTGCGGCTGACCGCCGAGGCGGGGCATATCGCTGTGTGGGGGCGGCAAGTGCCGTTCGACATCGATCGCGACATCGTGTTCGAGCCGCGAACATTGCTGCCGTTTCATGTCAACGGGCTGGTATTCACGGCTTTCGACGGGCAGGGGGCCGCGCTGGCCAGCGGCACCTACTATTCGACGGGCGGCGGTTTCGTCAGCCAGCAGCTGCCCGACGGGCGGGTGGCGAGCATCGATCAGCCGTCGGAGGGTGAACGCGCCGAGCCGTTCCCGTATCGCACTGCCACGGAGTTGATCGGGATCTGCGAGCGTGAGGGCCTGTCGATTGCCGACGTGGCACGCGCCAATGAAGGCGAGGACGGCCTCGACGAGTATCTGGACCTGGTGCACCGAACCATGAACGAGTGCATTCAAGCGGGCGTGCACGCGACAGGGATTCTGCCCGGCGGGCTGAACGTGCCACGTCGGGCGCGGGCGCTGAAGGAGCAGCTGATGAGC
Organism: Tessaracoccus sp. OH4464_COT-324; assembly: GCF_003932855.1. Lineage (GTDB taxonomy): Bacteria > Actinomycetota > Actinomycetes > Propionibacteriales > Propionibacteriaceae > Arachnia. Next base: position 27,069 of record NZ_RQYZ01000027.1, read on the forward strand.
CGCGACTTCGAAAACGGCCCCGACTGGCGCTCCCCCAACGATCCGATGGCGGGCATCGACTGGGTGAACCTCTACGCTCTGGCGGTCAACGAGGAGAACGCGGCCGGGCAGCGAGTGGTGACGGCCCCCACGAACGGCGCGGCCGGCGTGATCCCCGCGGTGCTCAGGTACTACGAGCGGTTTGTTCCGGGTTCGAGCCGCGACGGTGTGCGCCGCTTCCTGCTCACGGCCGCCGCCATCGGGGCGATCATCAAAGCGAACGCCTCGATCGCCGGCGCCGAGGTGGGTTGCCAGGGCGAGGTGGGTTCTGCGTGCGCGATGGCGGCTGCGGGGCTCGCGGAGGCGCTGGGCGGCACTCCCCGGCAGGTGGAGAACGCGGCGGAGATCGCGATGGAGCACTCGCTTGGCCTGACCTGCGACCCGGTGGCCGGCCTCGTGCAGATTCCCTGCATCGAACGCAACGCCATCGCCGCCGTCAAGGCCATCAACGCCGCACGGATGGCCTTGTGGAGCGATGGCCGCCACCAGGTGCCACTCGACACCGCCATCAAAACCATGCGCGAGACCGGCAAGGACATGCTCGCCAAGTACAAGGAGACCTCCGAGGGCGGACTCGCGGTCAACGTCATCGAGTGCTGACCCCAGTTTGGCGGCGCGGCGGGCTCGTGGTAGATTCCTGTGTCGTCCAGGGGCTATGGCGCAGTTGGTAGCGCGTCTCGTTCGCAATGAGAAGGTCAGGGGTTCGAATCCCCTTAGCTCCACCAAGTGATACCTCGTGACATTGAAACCCCTTGAACCCTCAGGGTTCGGGGGGTTTCGTTGTTTGGGGTTGGCAGCGGCGGGTGGTGTCGAGAGTGAGTTCTCGGATGAGTTCGCCGGTGTGTTTGTCGATAATGGTGTCCCACTGTCCCGCGTCAAGTTTTTGGCAGGGTTTTCGCCCTTTCATCGTTGGGGATGGTGGGGTCTGCTAGGCACGGGGGTTCCTCCGTTGGCCGGTGCCCCGGAACCGGGCTCTGCTGTGGCTTCGATAGCGGGTTGACCCACTTTCGACGTCGTCGCGTAGCTGATGCCCATCTCAGCGGCGACATAAGCGATCGAACGGTCCTGGCATCGCTGGGCCAAACAACAACGCACCTCGAAAATCGAGGCTGCGCTGCGGTGGGGGCTCAAAGGGCAGGTCCCTTGCTCAGACGGTAGTTTCAGCTGCTCCCAGCCTGATGAAGGTCTGCCCATGTCGTCTCCACGCCGTCAACGACCCCATGCGCCGCAACACCTAAATCTTGTCTGAAGCGTGCCGCGTGAAGAAGTCGATGAGCTTGTGAGTACCTGTTGACTCGCCAACACAGTCGTTCTGCATACTCCACGATACGAAGCGCACCATGTCGGCCTTCTTGGGGCTGAAGACGCCGAGAAGTGAAGGTGCGGCAGCCAGGAGCCAAGGTGCCAGTCTAGCGGTCTTCACAGGACGGCCAAGTGCCTGAAAAGCGCGCTCGGCGAGGCCCTGCCAAGTGAACACTTCTGGGCCCCCAACGTTCCATGATCCAGCTTCGCCGGAGATGAGACGGTCGACGCAGTATGCTGCAAGATCGGCCCCATGGATAGGGTTGATTCGGGCCTCGGGTCGCACGATGAAGACCCGCCCTCTCTGGGCCATCTTGAGGATCTGCGTCATGTCGGAGAAGTAGCCGGGCGGGTTGATGATCTGGCTGGGGATGGAGGACGCTGTCAAGTCTTTGACGAAGGCTGCCTTCGCCCTAGTCAGTTGCGTCGGGCATGCGTCTCCCCCCATGACGTTGACATAGCAAAATGCCCTGGCGCCGTGCTTTTCAGCTGAGCGGAGGATGGCGAGATTCGCCCGATGATCAATGTCCCAGGGGTCGGCTTTCTGCTTGGTGACTCCCAAGGCCGAAATGACGCAGTCCGCTCCTCGAACAACATCCGCCGCGAGAGAAGGGTTCGAGACCTCTCCGATGACCCAGTCGTCAACGCAGTCCTCGATGGAGGGTGAATCCCATGGGCCCAGGCTGGCAGCTCGCTGTTGGCTCCGCACGATTGCGCGCACCTTCAGGCCCCGCCGATGCAGCTCGGCAGCGATGAACCGTCCCAAGTAACCTGTCGCTCCGGCGAGGAGAACCATCTGAGTCATGAATGTTGTCCTTCCTCCTGACGGCGGTGCGGTCTTGACGGGATGCGGGACACGCCAGGTGCCGTTGAAAGCAAGGGCCAGCGACCATCTCAGAACGCCCTGACGCGCCGCCGTCACTCCGTGAGTACCTTCCATCAGCGAGACACGCCCCGCCCATGGTCCACCTGATCCCGAACGGCGTGTCCTATTCTAGGTCGGTCGCAGGTGTCTGGGACCGGAAGCAGAGGCCTATCGCCTCTCCGCGTACGCGATCTCAGTCCCTGAAAGGCGATCTCATCCTCACGGAGCCCTAGTTCCTCATGGCGTCTCTGGTCATCGCACACCTGTTTGGCGAGTTTCACCAAGTCCGCGATGGTCTCCGTCGTCGTCAGCGAGCGGTTCGTGTACCGGTTGATCGCTTCGTCGAGCAGCTCGGAGAACTTCCGCGCCTGCACCAGGTTCGTGCGCCGCACGGTGCGAACCTGGCGCTTCATCTGACTGCGAGATCGTTGGACCCCAAGAGTAACGGCCAGGCCCGCTGGGACATGCGCTAGAAGCTCTCCCTGAACGCGTTCGCCATCACCTTCACTAACCACATGTCCGCAGCCAGCACCACCCAGTAGAAACTGCGACTGACACTGTTAACCGGATACTCTCGGGGTCTGTCCGGCGAGCGGTGTGTGGGGTCCGGCGGTTTTCATCGGTGGGTGGTGTTCTCGAACCGTCCGGTGAAGGTGGTCGCGAACGCGTTCAGCGCGGGCTTTGCACCTGATCATCCAGCGTGCTCAGCCACCGGAGGTGGGGGCAAGCAGCCTGGTCACGAGATACAGGCGCTTCAGCTGCGGTTTCGTTCGGGAAGTGCCCCCTGCTCGAACCGCTCGCCGGTAGCGGGCGTTGATCGACACTGATCGCGTTGGTCGTGCAGATCACCCGGCGGAGCACGGACGTCGCATTCCAGGAACGGCACGAACCCCGCCCAGGAGCTGCGCCAGAGCTGCACGATCGCCAGATAACGATCACCCCACTCGGCGGCGAACTCCGCGAACCGGTCCTTCGCTGCCTGCTCGGACGGGGCCGTGTACACGGGCTTGAGAGACTTCACGATCGCGCGCTTGGTGCTGCCGACTGGCATACCGGAAGCTGTTGCGGATCAGGTGCACGATGCACTGCTGCACCACCGTCTGCCCCCTAGGTGGTGTTGATCGCCTCCGGCAGCCCCTTTGAGCCCGTCACAGACGGCGATCAGTACCTCCTCGACACCGCGCGGTTCTTCAACTCGCTGAACACCTCCAAGCCAGAACCTCGCCCCTTCAACGCCATCGCCGGCCCAGATACCCAGAATGTCGCGTCCCCCATTCGTCGTGACGCCCATCACGACATAGAACCGGGGTGTTGCGAACCTGCCCATCACGGACCTTCACTTTCGAATCGCGTCGACGAAGATCACCGGATAGAGCGGATCCAACGGCCTGCTCGACCATTCGGCGAGTTCGCCGGCGACTTTCTCCGTGATCCGGC
>NZ_RQYZ01000028.1 GCF_003932855.1 Tessaracoccus sp. OH4464_COT-324
GGGTGGCTTATGTTGATAGCTCCAGTGATCCGGAGCGGGTCCTGGGGCTTGAAATGAAGGGTCTCGTGTTGCCGAGGCAGTTTAATGACTATCTGGAGCGGTGGGATGATGTGCATTATGTGGGTCGGTTCACCTGCGGGACGACGAAGATCTCCAAGGTTGCATCTTGTGTGGCTTATGCGGAGGATACCGTGATCGTGCTGCAGCCGGCGCTTGGCAGGTTTACCGAGCAGGAGGTGGTGGCGGCGATGGATGAGTTGGTGGAGCATTTGTTGGCCACTAGGTGATTGGGCTGGCGTCCGTCGGGCGGGAAATCAGCCCGGTGAAAGTGCGGGCTGGCGTCCGTCGGGCGGGAAATCAGCCCGGTGAAAGTGCGGGCTGGAGCCTCAAAGACTCACGCAGGGCACAGCAACTCGGCCCCAGCCCAAGCCCGGTTTCGCGCAGGGTGCGCCACCCGTCGAGGGCTGTGCGAAGATGGGCGCATGGGACTTCTCGACTTCCTCGGCAAGGGCTCCTCCTCCGGCCTCACCATTGACGAAACGCTGATGGCGCTGAGTAAGGGAGCGGTGCTCATCGACGTCCGCACCCAGAACGAGTACGAGGCCGGGCACGCGCCGGGGGCGCGCCCCGTCAACCCCAAAGCGCTCAAAGAAGACCCCATCGAGGCCATCCACGGCGACGACATCCTCGCCGACCGCGACGCCGCCATCGTCGTTATGTGCGACAACGGGCTGCGCTCGGGGCTGGTGGCCCGCAGCCTGCGGGAGCGCGGGATCCTGGCCGAGTCGGTGGCGGGCGGCCTGTACGCCTGGGGCCGGGCAGGCAACCCCATCCTGCCCGGGCCGTACCGCCGTCGCCGCTGACGAGAAAGCGAAGCCGAGGGGCACTTCAGCCACCCAATCATCCCCTCTCCAGGGGTCAGAAGCCGGTCAGGCAAAGCGGCTGGCGCTCCACGCTCAACAGCCGCCCCAGGCGGCGGATCGCGTCGGGCGTGCCGCTCACCTGCCCCGCCGGGTGCAGCGCCGTGGGCGAGACCGCGCCGAGCAGCGTGGCGCCGAGGGCGCCCACAGCCAGCTCCACATCTGCCCGCGCATCCGTGGGCTCACACGCTCCCACCCCGGCCTGCGCGGTCAGCCGCCAGGTGCCGTCGGCGTGGCCCAGGGGGTCGACGACGCGGAGGGTGAGCGCGTCGTCGCAGCTGTATTGGCGCGCGGCCAGGGCACGGGCCGGATCGAGCACCCGAAGCCACAGGAAATCGACGCGGGACTTCACCCGGTAGCGGCGGGTGTCGTCGAGCAGCCAGCGCACCATCGAGTCGGGGCGGGCGTGGGCGAACTCGATGCGCTCGATCAGGTCAAAGGAAGCCAGGAAGGTGAGCAGCGCGTTCTCGACGTCCTCGCTCACCCCGATCAGGTCCACGATCTTCACCGCACCGGATTCGAGCTTGTAGGTGACGTAACCGTCGAGGGTGCCCTGCTCGTCCCAGTGCCCGGCCGCGACAAGCTGCTTGTCTGGTTCCAGGCTGGGCCAGCTGAGGTGGCCGGTGTTGAGCGACTCGGCCTGTGGTCGCCGGAGAACGCTGCCCGCCTGGCGGTCGTGGAAGAGACGGAACACGTCGCCGGTGAAATTCGGCAGCTGCTCGCGGTCCAGGTGGTCAATGTGCCCGGGGCATCGGGGTGGGCGGCCTGCCTTGGTCTTGATCTCCACCGTCTCGCGGAAGGTGGCGGGCGCGAAGCCGAACCGGCCATAGATCGTCGCCTCCGCTGCAGTGAGGCCGGCGAGCGGCACCCCGGCCGACTTCGCCGTGGCCAGGGAGTCGAGCATCAGTCGGCGCATCAGGCCGCGACGACGGTGCGCGGCCAGCACGGTCAGCTGGGAGATCTGCAGCAGCTTCAGGTGCTGGCGGCCGACGTTGACCTCACCCAGCCACTCGGCGAAGGTGGCCACGGGCCCGACGGCGGCCAGGCTCCCCGGCGTCGACCCGGTCGGGTGCGCGGTGCGAAATCGGATGCCGATGGCCGCGTCCAGCTCCGCCTGGGCGGCGAAGAAGGTGTCTGGTGGGGGCGAGTCGTGAAATCCGGTGAACGCGGCGGTGTAGAAGCTTCTTGGGCCGCAGGCAGCCGGGCTTTCGGCGCTGCTCACCCAGTCGCGGAACTCGTAACGCATGCGCTCAGGCTAACAGCGCGGATGTGGCAGGTTGACCCCCCGCAGTGCCACAATTTCCACTCATGGCGAACAAGAGAACCCGAATCTATGAAGTGCAGGCCCACCCACAGCAGGTCTTCCCCGCAGTGCAGAACGCGCTGTCGGCGGCCACCGGCACCCCGTCCTACGCGCAGGGAAACGTGCTGCGCACGTCGAGCCGGATGAGCCTGTTCAGCTGGGGAGAGAACTACTTCGTGACGGTGGAGGGCTCGCCGATGGGCAGCCTGGTGACCGTGGAGATCAAACTGCCCCTGCCCACGCAGATTATCGACTTCGGCATACTGAACCGCAGGCAGGACGATTTCCTGCCACACCTCCAGCAGTTTGTTGGCCACATGCGCGAGGTGTCGCGCAGCTGAAATCGACCCGCCCGGCCGAGGTTTTCTGCGCGAACCTGCCAATCAAGGGGAGGCTCCTTATTCGAGCAACAGCAGCCCGGCCAGGGAGAAAAGCGTTGGTGAATCGGGCGTAATCATTCGTGCTGCGGACGCCACTAGCCATTTTGTGGATCCAGGAGCGGTATTGAGTGCACGCTGGTCGGCCGTGTTCCCGACGGATAGCGGGCTTGGCTTGCGTGAATTGGCGGACGCTCATTCGATACCGGGCGCTGAATCTTCCAGAGATGGTGGAACCGATCACGCCTAGGCACACGGCAGCAAGCCCAGCCTTGGGTCCCGCCGACCCTTCGTGATGCAAGCCCGGCAAGCACTGATTGGCTGAATCCCGCCCCAAACGTTCACCGATCAGCGTGGCGGAAGTGTGCTGGCCGACGAGTAAGCCAGCTGCGGCGCAACCGGGCATCCCGGGAGCCACCGACGCGAGGGACGCCCCTACCGTCACAAAACCCGCGATGGCGGCAACGGGCAGCATCGCCGTCGGAAGTGTGCGCCGGAACCACCCAGACGGGCGCGGGACCAAGCAGTGGCCGTTGCAAGAAACTGGACCAGCGCGGTTGACTTGGGCCAATGGAACCTTACGGCCGCCTGCCAGCCGGAAGAGTTTCGTCGTGGGAAATCTGTCGATCCCGAGATTAGGCTGCTGTATAATATTACTTGTTCCGTTTGATTTCTTTGAGCAAAGCTGACTGAATAGAAAGGCGTGTTAATGCAGGATAAATTCCAGTTCAGGATTACCCAGCTAGGAAAATTCTTTAATCTTCCTGTTGAGGGAGTATCCTTCGGTATAAACAAAATCCAGATAGCGGTCATCAACGCAGTTCTCGGTCGTGTAGAGAGTTTCCTTGACGGGCCGGCGGTTGTGTTCGGCGACTATATGGAGGTGCGAGTCTCGCCGGCGGCCGAGGAGCAGGTGCGGCCGCTGCTGGGTGAATTCCTGCCGTATACGGAGCAGGAAATAGTCAAGCAGTTGAGGAAGCGGAGGTGTCGGGGCGCGGAGGAGAAGCTGACGATCCGCCTGGTGGTGGACGAAAGTCTCTCCGGCTTGGAGGTGCAGGCGAGCCCCAAGAAGAGGGATGGCTCACCCGCGCCGAGCTATGGAAGCGTCGTCGTTGAGCCTGCGTATCTCTTTCGGCTCGACGGTCAGGGGCAGTGGGAGGTGCCGCATAACCGCGAGGTGATCGTCGGCAGAAGCTACGGGGCGGATATCGACCTCGGAGACAAAAATGTGTCCCAGTCTCATCTGATGGCCAGGGCTCTTGTTAGGCATAATGGGACGGAAGCGGTTCAGCTTAGGGAGCTTGGTTCCATGAATGGCACCTTGTTTCGGGGAAGGAGGCTCGCGAAGGACGAATCTGTGCGGGCTGAGCATGGGGATGTGGTCACCCTTGCGCCGGAGCGCACACCAGCTGGTTGGGGTGGTGGTATTCGGTTGCGTGTCGTGATCGGCAACCGCGCACTCGACAGAACCCAAGAAATCTAGGGGCCGCACGAGAGCGTCGGCGGTGTGCTGCGCCCCTGGCACCACCGTCGCCACAAGAGCCCGACCGGAGGCCGGGGTTTGGGCGCTCAGCGCTGCGTGCGCCGCAGGATCCGCAGCACGGGCGCGGCGAGCAAAGCCAGGGCGACGACGTTGCTGATCGCGCGCCCGAGGTTCCAGCCCATCGAGGTGAGGGCGTTGAAGATCACGAAACGGTGCAGGTTCTCCAGCAGGGGAGCGCCCGCCACGAAACTGGCCGACGTGTCCACCCCGAGCGTGAACGGCCAGAACGCCAGGTCCATCAGCCAGCCGTAGGCGAACGCGCTGACCGCCCCGAAACCACACAGCGAAGCCACCTCCGCCCGGCCCGAGAGCGCACGTGGCAGCAGCCCAGCACCCGCCCCGACGGCCCCGCTCGCCAACATCTGGTACGGCAGCCACGGCCCGACGCCGCCCGTCACCAGCGCGGAGGCCAGCAGGGTCAGGTTGCCGAGGAGGAACCCGAACCGGGGCCCAAAAACCCGGCCCCCGAGGATCACCAGCACGAACGTCAGCTCAAGCCCGGCCACGCCCGCCCCCAGCGGCCGTGCGATACAGCCGAAGGCAGACAGCAACCCCAGCATCGCCAGCGTGCGCGGACTCATGCCCTCGCGGGAGACCTCGCTCAGCACCAGCGCCAGCACCAGCGGCAGCACGGCAGCGAACAGGAACGGCCCCTGCGACGACGTAGACAGCGCACTCGATGGGGCGACGAACAGCGGCCACGTGAACGCCACCACCCCGATCAGCCCCACCAGCGCCCACACCAGCAGCGAGCCGGTGCGCAGGCCGCGCTCCTCCCGGGCCGACGCGCTCATCCCCGATACCTCGCGGGCAGATCGTCGAGGCTCACGACGTCGGCCGGGTGGAACACCCGGGCCAGCTGCGGCGAGAACGCGGGCGAGGAGCAGCAGATGAGGCGCGTCGGCCCGTCGGCGATGATCTCCCCCTGGGACAGGATCACCGTGCGCCCGGTGGCGACAGCCGCGAACTCCACGTCGTGGGTGGCGATCAGCACCGCGGCACCGGCGGCGGTGAGATCCGCGACGATGCGCCTCAACTGGTTCTTGGTGCGCTGATCCAGGCCGCGGGTGGGCTCGTCGAGGCACACCACCTTCGGCCGAGACGCCAACTGGATGGCGAGCACCAGCCCCAGCCGTTGCCCCTCCGACAGGTCCCGGGGGTTCTGCGCGGGGTCGAGGACAAGCCCGAGCTCGCGGAGGATCCCGGTGGTGGTGCCCTCCGGGGCCACAGACTCCGCGTCCGCCTGGGTGCACTCGTCGGCGACGGTGGGCAGGTACAGCAGATCGCTCGGGCTCTGCGGCACCAGGCTCACCAGCTGCCGGGCCCGATCGTCGGCGACACGCCGGGGATCCTCGCCGGCGACGTCCACCTCCCCCGAGCTCGCCACCGCGCCCTGCAGGGCCCACGCCAGCGACGACTTCCCGGAGCCGTTGCGGCCCATGAGCGCCACCGCCTGCCCGGCCGAAAGCTCCAGGTCGAGCCCGGCCACCGCCTCCACGTCGCCGTAGCGCACCCGCAGCCCCTTAACCCGCGCGACGACGGGGCCCCCCGGCAGCGAAACGTGGGTGCTGGTCAGGCCCGGCGCGTCGGGCACGTCGGGCGGGACGTGCAGCCGCCGCCGGGCCTCGCGCACGCTGAGCGGGGTCTCGGCCCAGCCCAGGTGTTTGCTGAGCGCCGCCAACGGAGGGGCGTCGGGCAGCCGGGAGAGGATCGTGCGGGCGGCACCCGGCACGACGGAGCCGTCGCCGGGCAGCCACAGCACCGAGTCGGCCCATTGCATCACCCGCTCCAGCCGATGCTCGGCCAGCACCACGGTGAGCCCCACCTCGTGTACGAGCGTGGTGAGTGCGCCCAACACATCCTGGGCTGCGTTGGGGTCGAGGGCGGAGGTGGGCTCGTCGAGGAGCAGCACCCGTGGTTGGGCGGCGAGCACTGCAGCGATCGCGACGCGCTGCTGCTGCCCCCCGGACAGCTCGACGAGGCGCCGGTTGCGCAGGTCGGCGATGCTCATGAGGTCGAGCGTCTCCTCCACCCGCTTGCGCATCAGCGAAGGCGCGAGGCCCAGCTGCTCCATGCCGAAGGCGATCTCGTCCTCCACCACGTCCGTGACGAAACCGGAAAGCGGGTTCTGGGGAACATAGCCGACGAACTCCGCCAGCTCACGTGGGCGGGTGCGGCCCGGGTGGTGTCCCGCGACGGTGAGGGCACCGTCGACGCGGCCGCCGAGGGTGTGCGGGATCAGGCCCGCCAGGGCGCGCAGCAGCGTGCTCTTGCCCGCGCCGGTGGCGCCCACCACGAGGCACAGGTCCGACTCGGGTACGTCGAAGGTGGCGGCCCGGATGGTGGGGGCCTGCTGGCCCGGGGCGTGGATCGAGACTTCGTGGGCGTGGATCACAGGTCTTCCTTCCCGAGGGCGGGCAGTGCCAGCAGCGCGGGGCTGGCGAGGCCCCAGGGCGCGGGCAGTGTCGCGGTGGCGGCGACGGCGAGCCCGGCCGTCGCGCAGGCGAGGTGGGCGCGCGGCCCCCAGACGGGGGGCCGGTACCTGCTCACGGCGAGATGGCGGCCCGCGCGGGCCAGGGTGGCCACCCCGGCCGCGGCCCCCAGGGCGAGCAGCGCGGCGGCGAGCCAGTGTTCGGGGGCGAGGCCGAGCACGCGTGTCGGGGAGAGCGGCACCCCGAGCAGCACGAAGGCCCCGAGGATCAGGCACGCCAGCGAGGCCAGCAGGATCAGCGTGTTGCCGCGGCCCACGCGGCGGCCGTCGCGGGTGCGGCCGTAGCCGCGGCACTCCATCGACGACGCCAGGCTCATCGAGCTATCGACGGCGTCTTCGAGCACCGGAACCAGCAGGCGCAGCGTGGCGCGCGCCCCGCGGGTGGCCTGGCCGCGCAGCCGTCGGGCCCGCTGCACGCGCCGCATGCCCAGCACGAGTTGCGGCAGCACGGTGAGGGTGATGACGAGTGCGGTGGACAGGTCGTGTAGCGCGGCGGGGATGGTGCGCAGGGTGGTTCGGGGCTCGGCCAGCACACTGGCGGCGCCGACGGCGAGCACCACCGCCGCGAGCCGCGACGCGTCCTGCAGGGTCCACAGCAACTCTTCGGCGGTGACCGGGCCGCCCAGCTGGATGCCGGCTGCCCAGTCGGGCAGGGGCAGCTCGGGCAGGCGCAGCACGACGGTGCCGCCCGTCTGGTCGCCTAGCAGGATGCGAAACAGCAGGCGGGCCACGACGATGAAACCCGCCAGCAGAAGGAAGGGGCTCAGCCGGCCGGCGGGCCGACGGATGCGCGCGATGAGCACGACGACCGCCGCCGTCGCCACGATGACGGTGAGCTGATCGGTGAGGGAGACGACGATGGCCGCCCCGATCGCCCACAGCCACCACGCCCAGGGGTGCAGTCGCGCGGGCGGGCGTTCCTCGACGGCGGGCGGCACGCCTTCGGCGACGGCAACGCGGCGCACCAAGCGCGACATCAGCGCCCGCCCAGCTCGGCGGGTTCGGCCCCCGGCCGGCGTCGTCGCCGCCACAGCAGGGTGCCGCCCACCAGCGCGGCCCCGCAGCCCAGGGCGGCGATCAGTTCCCAAGGAGCGGTTGACGGGAGGGGGACGGGGGCGTGCACCGCCACGTCGAGGTCTAGGGGCGGCTGGCGGTTGGGGTCGCCGACGTGGGCCTCCGCGCCGTCGTGCACCACCCGCAGGGTGGGCATGGCGCAGTGTTCCTGACCGAGCTTGTTGTAGCACCAGCCCTCGACGGAGCCGGGCGCGGGATGGTGCGAGCTCGCGCCCAGCGAGGAGAAGGTCCAGGGCTGCCCGGGGGCGGCGTGCCAGTACTGCCAGTAGCGGCCGTCGAAGGAGGCGGGGCAGGTCTCGGGGTGGGAGTCGATGGTGCAGATGAGGCGTGACCTGCCGAACTGGATGCGCATCCCGGCGTCCGCGAGCGCCTGCTCGCCGTTGGCGGGGGTGCCGACGCACTGGTTGGCGAGCACCCGGCCGTCTTCGTCGACGACGAGCAGCCACACCTGCCCAGCGGCGACGCAGGCGCCGATGGGGTTGTGGTCGTCGGCAGTGGGTTGGGGCAGCGGTGTCGGCTCGGCGACGGCCGGGGACTGACCCGGCAGCAGCAGTCCCAGGACGAGGAACGCCGTCGCCAGGAGTCTTCTCATGGGCGTTCCTCCGCTGGGACGTGGGGCCGCTGCGACCCCGATGGTTGAAATTGGTGGTTCAGAATCGAAGCGGGTTGGGTGGCCGCCACCTGGACGGCCACCCAACCCGCTCACTGCTCAGGCTCCGGTCTTTGGCAAACCGGGCTTGGGCTTGCCAGGCTTCGGCTTGCCTGGCTTATCGGGCTTCGGCGGCTTCGGCCGGTTCTGCAGCACCTTGAACTTGTGCTTGAGCACGAGTTCGGCGCCCGTCCGGTCACGGCCGATGGCCACGACGTGGTGGTCACCCGGGATGATGGGGGTGACCTTCCAGCCGATTCGGGCCACGCCCTGGCTGTCGGCCTTCACGGTACCCACCTTGATCACGTTCGAGTGCACCTCGAACGTGACGTCGGTGCCGGGGGCGAAGCCGGCGGCGGCGGCGTTGATCTGCTGCCCGACGTATACCGAGTCCCGATCCAAGGTGATCCCGGGATCCGGGAAGGCCGGTGCCGGTGGCGTCGGGGTGACCGTTGGCGTCGGGGTCACCGTCGGGGTCGGGGTGACCGTGGGCGTCGGGGTCACGGTTGGCGTCGGCGCGGGGGGCGTCGGGGTGACAGTTGGCGTCGGCGCAGGTGGGGTTGGGGTGACAGTCGGCGTCGGCGCGGGTGGCGTTGGGGTGACAGTCGGCGTCGGCGCGGGTGGCGTCGGGGTGACCGTCGGCTTCGGGGTGACGGTCGGGGTCACCGTGGGCGTCGGCGCGGGTGGCGTCGGGGTGACCGTCGGCTTCGGAGTCACGGTCGGCGTCGGAGTCACGGTCGGCGTCGGGGTCACCGTGGGCGTCGGCGCGGGTGGCGTCGGGGTGACCGTGGGCGTCGGGGTCACCGTCGGGGTCGGGGTCACCGTCGGGGTCGGCGTCGGCGAAGGCGACTGCGAATCCCGCCAGATCTTGAGCGCCAGCTCAGTGCGCGGGAACGGGTTGGTGTCCGCGGTCTCGTTCAGCGAGAAGGACCAGCCCTCCCACTCGCCCTGGGCAGGCTCGTAGCCCATCGCCCCCAGGTTGGAGTACTCCCAATTCTTGCCCAGGTCACTCGAATGCCAGTAAGACCAGTAGCCGTGCGCCGGCGGGGTGTCGATGCACTTCTCCGTGTAGTTCGGGTTCTCCAGGATCGGGATCACCTCGTCGGGCGCCGGACGGTTGTTCAGGCGGCAGATGAAGGAGTCCCCCCACCGCTTGACGCCCTCCATCGTGAAGCCGGCGCCCCGGATGGCCTCGACGCCGTTGCGCACGGTGCCCGCAGCACAGCGGATCAGCGGATCGCCGCCGAGCTTCTGGAAGTCGATGACGACGGTGACGCCCTTGTTGTCCTTGCACGGCCCCGGGTAGTGGTCGATCACCGGCGGAGTGGTCTCGGTGGGCGTAGGCGTCGGCATCGGCGAATACGTCGGCGTCGGGGTCGGCGTTGGTGTCGGGGTGGCGGTGTTGCAGTTTTGCAACTCCGGCACCTGGGTGCTCTTGATCGTGCTGTACCCCTTGCCGGCCGGGGCCATGATCGCCTGCGTGGTGGCCATCACGTCAGGCTTGGTCCCGTCGTGCTTGTTGCTCCACGCGCCCACACCGGTCTTGGCCTGCTGATCAACAAGGTAGGCGACGGGAGACTCGACGTCCTCGCCCACCTCGGCGAGCGCGCTGGCCAGCATGCCGGTGGAGTTGGCCGACGAATAGGTGGCCCAGTAGCGGTTGCCGTTGGCGTCCACCTTCTGGTTGGCCGGATCCAGCGCCCACTCGACAGCGGACGCGATGCTGTGGGTGGCTGCGCGGCGCACCTTGGCCGAATTCTTCCGGTTCAGCGAGATCGCGTTCATCGCCGAGATGCCGATGCCGGTGTAGTCCGGGTCGGCGTGGAACTTGCCCTTGTCCCAATACCCGAACGCGCCCTGCTGATTCTTCGTCATCGCCGAGATCACCCAGTCGGGCACCGGCTCGCCAACCCGGCTCAGCGCGATGGCGATCAGATACGGGGCCCAGTACAGCTCAGCCTTCGAGCGATGCTTCTCCATCTGGGACTTCAGCTCAGCAACCAGATCCTTGTCACACCCCAGGAAGGTGCGCGGGTTCTGGCCCGCCATGTCGGCGGTCATGATGATCTTGGCGAGCCCCGCAGGGTTCTCCTCAATGTATCCCGGCCCCGACTGCTGGAGCTTCGCGATCATGCTCCTGACGGTCTCGGGGTGAGCCTCGGCTGCGCTGAGGGCGATGATCCCATCAGCGACGGTGCCTGCGGCAAAAAACTTACCGGGCGTGTCCCGCCACGTCTGGGCGATCCAGTCGGCGGCGGCCTTGACGCTCGCCTCACTTCTGGTATCCGCCCGGGCAGGCTGCACCATGACGGTAACCAAAGCCAAAAGGATGGCCACGGTAGCCGTCAGGAATCTCTGCGTGACTTTCACAGCGCTTTCCTTCGGGTTCCGGGCTGCTGGTGCCGGCCACCGTTGGGCGGTCGACCCACCGCAGTCCACGACGGTTGAACGGGTCCGACGCCGACCGAGTGTTCCGACTTCAGGACGAGACCTGTTACGGCTGCGGGACAGCTCCGGATTCCCACCGGATTCCTCGAAAAGGCGTCCCGGCAACACTAGCATGCGGGTTTTCCGCCGAGGAGGCGGATTCCGCGATCACCACGTGCGCTGCCCGCTGCCCCCCGCAGCCGGGTCGCCCTGCCGCTCCGCTCGGGCCCGCTGCTCGGCCGCCTGCTGCTCCCGCTCATCCAGGGCCTCGGCCCGGTCGTCGCCGCCCTCCGGCTCCGGCTCCGGCTGCTGCGGCGTCGCCCCCTTCTTCCCCTCCAGCCGCTCCCGGGCCGCCGACCACTGCTGCGACAACGCGCCCCCATCGGTCGGGCACTCGGCCAACCCGAGCACCAGCTGAGCCTCCTGGTAGCGGGCCAACGCCCCCGAAAGATCCTCAACGGCCGCCAACTCGTCTCCGCTGGCCTCCAACGCCCCCGACCAATTCAGATGGATCATGCATCGCGCGCCCTCCGGGGCGACGGCGCTCGCCTGCCGATAGTCCTCCGCGGCAGCCTCCCACCTGGACAGGTGATGCTTGGCCACCCCCCGATCAAACAGCGGAACCCAGGACTCGACCACCGCGACCCCCACCGCCGACGAGTAGTGCCGCTCGGCCTCGCCAGCGCGCCCCGCGGCGAGCTCGGCGTTACCGATGTCCACCAGGGCCAGCCCCCAGGTCAGCACCCCACCCGCAGCCGACAACACACAGGCAAGGAAACCCACCACAACAGCCCAGCGACGACGTGCACTCACGTGCGCAACTCCCTTCCTGCCCGGGCGGCCTGCCGGGCCGAGACACCCAGATCCCAAACCAGCAACACCGCCGCCGCCAAGCCAAGCCACCACGAGACGGGCGGCGGCGGCAACTCCCCGCCGGCCTCCCCGACGTCGCCCAGCGGGCTGCTCCACAGCTGCAACCCGCCCGGGGCCGAACGATGTTGGTAGCTTCCGCCCAACTGGTCGGCGATCGCGGCGAGCGCACCCTCGTCGATCCGAGACAACTGGGCCACCCCGTCGCGCTTCACCAGCTCATCCGCGCCCGGCCGCACCGACATCGTCGCCCCCTCCGGCGTGCCATAGCCCAACACCAGCGCATCCGTCAGCAGCCCCCGCAGCGGCTCAAACGATCCTGGGGCGGCTGACGTGGTCTGCTCACCGTCGCCGAAATACACCAGATAGCGGGCCGCGCCCGGGCGCGCCCGCGCGGCAGAAGCCAGCTGATCCAACGCCACCGGCACACCCACGGAGATGTCCGAGCCGGTCCCGTAGCCCTCCTCCCGCCAGCCCATCGTCCGGGCGGCGGTCACCACAGCGGCCGCGTCGGTGGTCCACGGCGTCACCACCCGCGCCTCGTTGTCGGCGGTTACCACCGAGACCCGACTGCCCGGCAGCGCCCCCACCAACTCGGCCACATCCTCCGCGACACCGGCCATCCTCGACTGCGCGCCATTCCAGTCCGTGGCCCCCATCGACGTCGTCCGGTCAACCAGCAGCAGCACGTCCACGCTCGACGGCGACGGCGGCGCCTCCTGCGAGGCCGACTGGAACTGGAGCGCCGCCAGCAGCAGAACGAGCGTCGCCCCGCCCCGGCGCAGCAACGCCCACAGCTCCCCACGTCGCGCGTAGGAACGACCCACCAGGAGCAGCACCAGCACGCCCCCAGCCAACACCGGCCACAGCGGGCTCACCGTCACCACCGTCGCCTCCTCCCCGACGCGAAAGCCACCCCGGCCAGCCCAGCCAGGGCGAGCGCCAGACCCGGCCACACCAACTCCCTCGGGTGCGGCCTGGGGCTGCGCGGCAGCGCCATCGCCTGGGTGCGCTCCACCGCCCGCGTGATCTCAGCGACGTCCGCCTTCGGGCCGAGCAGCAGCGAACCGCCGCCCGTCTGCCTGACCGACGCGCTCAGCGCGTCCGTGGCGGAAACCGAGTTGTCCACCGGCACCACCGCAAACACGACGACACCGTCCCGTCGGGCGCGGGCAATCGCCTCGTCGAACGAGTACAGCGGCCTGCCCGCCGTCTGGTTGTCCGTGGCCAACACCACCGTGCGGGAGCGCGTCGAATCCCGGTGGTCGAACCGGTCCAGGCAACCCATCAGCCCGTCGGCAATGAGCGACGTGCCCGACTGCCCCACCCGCGTGCCGACGACCGGGCCGCGGTCCAACTCGTCGCGCGCCGCGCGCAACTGCTCCTGCACGTAGGCCGCGTCGTCGGTCAACGGAAAAAGCGTCACCGCGGAGGAATCGAACAGGCTGAGCCCGATCCGCTCCCCGGAGAGCGTTCCCGCTAACCCCTCGAAGGCGCGCAACACGTCGGCATCCACGTTCGTCATCGACCCCGACACGTCCAGGCAGAGCATGATGTCGCGGTTGCGGCGCTCCTCCTCCCAGGTGTCCGAGACCACCGGGCGCGACACGAGCAGCGCCAAACCCAGCACAGCGAGCACCACACAAGCCAGCTCCACCCGCCGCCAGCGCCGCTCCCGGCGGGCCAGCTCGGCGAACCGCGGCAGCGCGCGCAGCCTCCGCGCCGCCGCATAGCGCACGGCATCGCGCTCGGACGGGCGCCGCCTGGGCAGCACGAACCCGAGCAGCACCACCAGCGCCGCCACGAGCAGCACCGCCAGACCAGCCAACGGAAAGGTCAACGCCATCGACGAATCACCTCCCGGCCCTGCTCCGCCACGGCCAGCGGGTCGGGCACGTGCGCCGGGTCGAAGCAGTCCCGCTGAGCCGACTCCGCGAACACCGCCAGCGCCTGTAGGCGCGGATCCCGCAGCGCCATCGTCGCCAGCTGCTGCGGGCTGGAATAGTCGGCGTCCCCGTCGCTCGCGGTGCCCACGAAACGCTTCACCGCCGCCACGATCAGCCGCGAAGCTTCCCGCGGATCGGTCGCGGCGGTGGCCGCGCGCACCTCGGCCAGCGCCTCCGCGCGCAGCCGCTCCAGGGAATCATCCGGCCTGGACGGTTTTGGCGTCGTCACCCACAGCGCCACCGTCAGCCCCGCCAAGCCGACGCCGACGACGATCAGCCCGGCGGCCAGCAGCCACAGCCAACTCGAATGGGCCACCGGCGGCTGGATCACGAGCAGCTCAGGCACCACGGCCATGCCTCCTCACCAGGTCGAGCACATCGGGCACCACCGTCGCCGAGTCGCGCACCGTCAGATGCGAGATCCTGAGCCGGGCCAGATGCTGGCTGCGTCGCTCCTGGCGGGCCGCGCGCTCCTGGCGTAGCTCCTGCGCCAGCCGGGCATCACGCAAGAAGGCGGCAGGCAGCAGCCGGTCGTCGTCCAGGCCCAGGATCGTCCGCCCGGCCAGCTCGGGCGCGGTCGGGTCGAGGTCGCCGATGCTGACCAGCAGCACGTCGTGTTGGGCGCTCAGCCGCTTCAGCCCGGCGAGCACCGGCGCATCCAGGTCGATGTCGTCGCAGATGACGGCGACGATCGCGCGGCGCCGCACCGACGCAGCCGTCGCCTCCAGCAGTTTTGCGACATCGGCGGGTGGCGAGGAAGGTGCGCAGTCCGCTTGGATCAGCCCAAGCATCCGCTCGGCGGCGACGAGCCGCGTCGCCGGCCGCTCCAGCCGCGCCTGCGCGCCGTTACAGCGCACCAGGCCGACGTAGTCGCCGCGGATTACGGCCAGGCTTGCCAACGTGGCCGCCACCGCCACGGCGAGCTCGCTCTTCGCCTCCAGCAGCGACGCCATGCCCGCCATGTCGCGCCCCGTGGCCACCGCCAGCAGCAGCGTCGCGCGCCGCTCGGCCACGTGCCGCTTCACCAGCAGCCCGCCGCGCCGGGCGGAGGCCTTCCAGTCGATATCCGACGGGTCGTCGCCGCGGACGTACTCCCTGAGGTCGTTGAAGTCAAGGCTGCGGCCGATGTGCACCGACTGGTGGCCGCCATCGAAGAAGCCACTGGTGGGGCGTCTCAGCGCCAGGGACACCTGGGTGTGGAAGCGGGTGATGAGCGGCATCAGGGGGTAGGCACCGCCTTAAAGATCGCGTCGATGAGGGTGTCGGGAGCGATGCGCTCGGCCAGCGCCTCGAAGGTCAACACCAGCCGGTGCCGGAGCACGGCATGGCGCATGCCGACGATGTCGTCGGGCAAGACATGATCGCGCCCGGCGAGGAGGGCGGCGGCGCGGGCCGCCAGCAGGAACGCGATGGCGCCGCGCGGGCTGGAACCGTACTCGATCCACCTGGCCTGGTCGCTGTCCAGGTGGGCGCTGGGGCGTCGGGTGACGTGGATCAGCTCGACGATGTAGCGTTTGAGCGCCTCCGGGACGTGCACGCGCGCGCAGATATCCTGCAGCCGCACCACATCCTCGACGCTGGCCGCGGCCTCGGCAGGCCTGTCGAACACCCCGGATTCGATGCGGTTGAGCACCTCCAGTTCGGCCTGTGCGGTCGGGTAGTCGATCACCTCCTTAAGCAGGAAGCGGTCCATCTGCGCCTGCGGCAGAACGTAGGTGCCTTCCTCCTCGATCGGGTTCTGGGTGGCGAGCACCATGAACGGGTTCGGCAGCGGGTGGGTGACGCCACCGATCGACGTCTGCCGCTCCTGCATGGCCTCCAGCATCGCGGACTGGGTTTTGGCGCTGGAACGGTTGATCTCGTCGAGGAGCACGAAGTTGGCGTGCACTGGGCCCAGCTCGGTGCGGAACTGCGTCGTCGCCGGATCGAACACCTCGGTGCCGATGATGTCGCTCGGCAGCAGGTCGGGGGTGCACTGCACGCGGGCGAAGGTGCCGCCCACCGAGCGGGCCAGGGTGCTGGCGGCCAAGGTTTTCGCCAGCCCAGGCACGGACTCCAGCAGGACGTGCCCGCGGGCCAGCAGCGACGCCAGCAGCGCTGTGCGGAGCCGGGGCTGCCCGACGACGACCGCTTCGAATCGCGACTCCAGCTCGCCCAGTTTGGTTTTCGCCCACTCCAGGTCTGCGGGGTCCAGGTGGGGTTCGGTCATTCGGATCCTCCATTGTCGGTGTTCCAGAGTTGGCTGAGCGTGCGGCTGCGGGCGCGTCGGGAGCGGGCCGTGGGGCGCACGCGGGGCTCGCGCACGGGGGCGGGGGTGGGGCCGGGCTCGGATCCCCAGGCGGCGCGCAGTGCCCGGACCAGGGGAAGTCCGAGTACCAGCACCACGACGGCGTTCGTCGCGGCACGCGTGAGATCGTAGACGGCCGACGTGGCGCGGGTGTACTCCCACAGCCGAGCCAGGGACTTGTCCCACGGCAGGCCGGGCAGGAAGGCCCCCACCTCGGCGGAGGTCTCCCCGGTCCAGCCGATCAGGTTGAGCAGCCCGCCGGAGAGCAGCCCCAGCGGGATGCAGAGGGGCACGGCGAGCAGCCAGGCCGTGCGGCTGCGCGCGGAGTGCAGCAGGCCGCCCGCCAGTCCCCACAACCCCCACACGAGGGTTTGGCCGACGAGGGGTGGCGCGATCAGGCCGAGAGCTGCGGCGGAGACCAGGCTGGACACGGCGCCGGTGAGGAAGCCCGCAGGCCCGCCGAAGGCCACCCCAGCCAGGAGCGGCAGCGCGAACACGGGCTCCACGCCGGAAACCGCCGGCGACCACAACACCCGCACCGCCGTCGTCAGGGCGGACACCACCACCACCGGGGCCAGGGACGCCAGGCGTCGCCCGGAGTCCCACCAGACGCCCCAGGCCAGGACGAGCACCAGCCCGAGCAGGGCGAACAGCAGCGCGGGCGTCTCGGCGGCGACGGCGTCGCGGCCCGGCGCGGTCAGCGAGCCCCACACCGGCCAGGTCAGCCAAACCCCGGCGACGCTCGCCAGCGCGAGCGTGACCAGCCAGGAGGCGGTGCCCGGGGAGGTTCCGTGGGTGCGCCGGCTCATGCTCCCACCCCCAGCAGCTCGGCCAGGCGGGTGTGGTGCGCCGACCCGGTGGCCTGCGCGACGAGCGGCGGCTCCGGCAGCAGCGGCGCCACGGCCTGCGGGGAGCCGCAGGCGACGGCGGCCCCGTCCGATACCACGAGGATGCGGTGGCACGCGCGCACCAGGAACTCCGTGTCGCGGGAGGTGACGATCCGGGGCCCGGGACAGCCCGCGGCCAGGGCGGCCGCGAGGTTCCTGGCCGCCCTGGTGTCCAGCCCGGCCTGCGGGTGCGGGAACCACAGGGGGTGGCCCGGGCCCAGCGCGAGGGTCGCGCGGAGCTGCGCCACGTCGCCGGTGCCGTGGTTCAGCAGCCGGTCAAATCCGCGCAGCCTGGGGAGGGTAGCGACGATGGAGCCGATCGGTAGCCGGTGGCGGCGCTCCCAGGAGGCCGCAATCTGCCCGACGGTGGCCTCCGCCGGCAGGTGGGAGGTGAGTAGGGAACCGTTGGGGAGGCTGTGCACGAGGCGCCGGGCGATGGGTTCGGCGCGGCCGTCGAGGTCCACCACGCCCAGGCACTCGCGGGTGCCGAGGGTGAGTTCCAGCCCGTCGCCCAGTCCGTGCTGCGTCAGGTGCAGGGTGTCCCCCAGGGGGGCTGTCGGGGACGGGGGCAGAGGCCCCGGCGAGTGCCCGGCGTCCGCGAGCCGCTGAGCGGTTGACTGGGCATCCCGGCAGGCTGCGGGGTCCAGGCTGTGGGCGCGGGCGAGGGTCATCAGAGTGGGTTCGGGCACCGATACGGGCACCCAGCCGGCAGGATTGCCGTCGTAGACGATGCGGCCGTTGTGCAGCTCGATGATGCGGTCGGCGTGTTCCCACACGAGGTCTAGGTCGTGTTCCGCCCAGAGCACGACGGCGCCCCGCTCGGCCCGGCGGCGGAGCTGTTCGGCGATCGCCCGACGGTCGCGGCCGTCGGCTGCGGTCGCCACGGGGTCGGCCAGGACCAGGTCGGCGTCGGGTAGGTGGCGAAGCGCGGCCAGGTGGAGTCGCGCCCGGATGTCGAGGGGCAGCTGGTGGATTCGCTGGTCGAGGAATGCCTCGACGCGGATCGCCTCGGCAGCCTCCCTCACCTGGGCGGTGAGGCCGCGCAGCCAGGTGGCCACCCCCAGCGGGGGCAGGGCCCAGTCGGCCACCGTCAGGGGGCCGTGCAGGTTCGCGGGGGGCAGCGGTCGCCGTTTCCAGAGCGTTCTTCCGCGGGATTGGGCACCGTTGGGGGCGCGGTCGGCCAGGTGCCTGAGCAGGATGCTGGTCCCGGCCCCGGTGGCGCCTACCACGGCGGTGACGCGCCCCGGCTCAATGCGGGCGCTCACGTCGTCGAGCACTATGCCCCGGCGGGGCAGGGTGATGCTGAGGTGGTGCAGTTCAAGCACGGCGCACCACCCCCAGCGGGATCAGGGTTGCGGCGCCGATCAGTGGCCAGGGCACGGTCGGGAGCAGGTCGGTGGAGCTGAGGGTCGACGTCAGCCCGAGGGGGCCGCTGAGGGTGAGGACCGCGGCGAGCGCCACCGGTGCCGCGAGGTGGAGGAGATCGCCGACGCGGGGCCGGGGCAGCCTGTTCTGGGCGGAGGAGGGCTGCCAGCGGCTCAGCTGCGCCACGGCGGTGAGGAACCGGGTGGGGGCGAATCGGCGCGCGGCCAGCCCGCGTCGTCGGGCCGCGCTGCTGGCGGCGGTGGCCTCGCAGCAGGCTTCGCCGAGGCAGGCGAGCGGGGCGGCGGCTGGGGCGAGCGGCCCCAGCAGGCGGGTCAGGGCCAACCAGGAGCGGGCTCCCACCATCTGCCCGGCGAGGCCGAGGACCAGCAGGATCGCGGTCGCGCTGAGCGCCCGGGTGAGCCCGTTCGTCGCGGCGCCGAGGGTGAGGTCGCCGCCGAAGTGCACGCCGGGCCCGGGCTCCCAGCGGGGGATGCTCAGCAGCGTCGGTCCCGCCCCGGTGGGCAGCGCGACGGTGGCGATTGTCCACCATAGGGCCGTCAGCAGCGCGGCTCCGAGAGCTACGGTGAAGCTGGCGCGGCGCGGCCCGGCCGCCAGCAGGCCGGCGGAGGCCAGGCAGGCGACCAGCCACGCCAGGCCGATCAGGTTCGTCGTGCCGACGGCGACCGTCGTGACCGCGCAGACGGTGCCCAGCCACACCACGGGGTGCCCTTCCCTCATGGCCGCCTCCAGCGGGGTCGGCGCAGCCCGCGCAGCGCCCCGTGGCCGACGACGGCGGCGAGGGCCACGGCCCCGATGCCCAGGCTCACGGCCCGCACGCTGTCCTGCGGGTGTGCGGTGAGCAGTTGCGTGCCGTCGAGGCCGTCGCCGACGGGTGGCGGGGTGAAGATCGGGGTGCGCGCCTCGGGTGCGCCGTCCGTCGCGGGGGTGCCGAGCCAGATGGGCGCCACCCCGGAGTCGCTGAGGTTGCGCAGCCGAAACTTGTGGGGGGTGGCGACGAGGCCGCGCGGCACTTGGTAGTCGATGCGGCTGGCTTGGTGGGGTTCGGGGGAGACGCTCGCGGATCCCGTCGAGACCAGTTGCCAGTTGCCGGCCTCGTCGAGGTGTTCGACGGCGAAGGATGAGCCGGGGGCGGCGCCCACGAAATGCAGGTCGAGGAATTGCCCGACGGGTTTCGCGCCGGCCGCCCAGCCGTCGCCCAGCACGGTGGGGATGCGGGACGCGAAGGGCATGAACTGGCCGACGGTCAGGGAGGTGTCGACGCCGGTCAGCCCGCCGATGCTGAGCAGTGCCCAGCCGCTGGAGATCCCGTTCTTCAGCGCGGGGATCGTCACCTCGGTGTGCGCGACCCCGTCTGCGTTGGTGAACACCTCCGCGTTCTTGCTGATCGGTTCCAGCGCGGTGAGCCGGCCGTCGTCGATGATGGCGTTGTAGACCACGACCTGGACCCGCACGTGCGGGTTGCCGATGACGGTGACCTCGCTGGTGGTGCCTTCCCGGAGGCTGCCGCGGGCCTCCAATGAGCAGCCGCGCGGCGCGCCCTGGCACAGCGCCAGGGCCTGCTCTGGGGCGGCCGCGTGCGCCGGAGGCGCGGCCAGGCAGAGGGCCGCGACGATGGCCCCCAGCGCGGCGACGGCGCGATGGCGGATCATTCGTCCTCCAGCGCGGGCACGCCCGTCTCGCGGAGGGTTCCGGCGAAGCTGGAGCCCAGGCCGCCCACCAGTACGAGGCCGGCGAGCGCCACCAGCCACGGGGTCCAGGGCGCGGCGTCCTGCTGGCCGGGTTGACCGACGGGGGATCGGACGCTGCTCTCCTCGCCCCAGACTCGGCTGGGGCTGGGGCTGGCGTCGGCTACGACGGCGGTGGCGCCGGCTTCCTCCGACGGGGACACCGTCGTGTCGGGTTCGTCCGAGGCTTCTGGGGGCGTGTCGGTGTCGGGGTCGTCGCGGTTTTCCGGTTCGGGACGACCCGTGGGGTTTGGCGGCGGGGTTGTTCGGGGTCTAGGCGGTGGGGTTCGCCCGGGGGGCCGCCCCGTGGGGGTGGGTTGTTGCGTCGGCGGGGGTGTGGGGTCGCCGGACGGGTCGGGTGTGGGGTCTCCGGACGGGTCGGGTGTGGGGTCTCCGGATGGGTCGGGTGTGGGGTCTCCGGATGGGTCGGGTGTGGGGTCTCCGGATGGGTCGGGTGTGGGGTCTCCGGACGGGCCGGGTGTGGGGTCTCCGGACGGGCCGGGAGTGGGGGGTGGTTTCACCGAGGGACTCGGGGCCGGAGCGGGCAGGAGTTTCGGGACGGTCACGGGTGCGGCCGGGCTGTCGGTCAGCCGGATGCCGACCATGGTGTCGACGATGGCCTCCGGGAACCAGGAATCGTTGCCGAGCCACGCCCCGTTCTCGCCTTGCACGTAGTGCCAGTAGTAGCCCTCGGGAGTGTCGTATCCGGCCACGTCAACGATCAGCCCGCCGGGGCTCACCTGGTAGGGGATGCCTGCAGAGTCGAGGGGGGCGCCCAGGGGTGGCCCGTTCTGGATCGGGTACTCGGCGGTGGCTCCCGGGCCACCCGGTAGCGGAATGCAGCGGATAATCACGGGTTCCGGTGATCCGCCGGTATCGGGCGGGTTGGGGTCAACGACCACGGCCTGGCCCTCGCCCGCCCGGCACCAGCCGTCGCGCGGGTCGGCGTGGGCGCTCGGCGGTACGACGAGCCAGCCGAGCGCTGCTACTGCTGCGGCGGCCGTGAGCGCTGCTGCGCTTCGTCGCATCTATCCTCCGGCGGTTGGGTGGGACTCCGGAGGGTGCGGCGAGGCCCCACGCAGTCCGCGGCGTGTTCGGGTGCTGGGGGCGACGGTGGTCCGGCTTCGCGTGAGCGTCACGGTTGCGCGACAGCGCCGGACTCTCACCGGCTTCCTCGTCTTCTGCCTCCAGGCCTGCCTCAGGGGCAGGCGTTAGCCAGTTTAGGGTAGCCGCATCGTCGCCGAACAGGGGAGTGGGCTTGCTGGGATGGTGGTTGGCTCGGCGAGGTGCCGGGCGGTTCCTCACCGACGACGGGTCGAGCGCGGGCGATTCCCCGTCGACGGTGGTTCGCTTTCCTGGGGGTCGGCGGGTAGAGTGACCCGTTGGCTGAGTAGTCAGCCGTGCCCTCCTGCCGCGGGAGACACCCGTGGCCGTTAGTCCGAAGGAGGTGGGGCTAAAGCATGCGCAAGTACGAAGTCATGGTTCTCATCGACTCCGACGTCGACGAGCGTCAGGTGCCCGGTCTCATCGAGAAGCATCTCGAGACCATCACCAAGGAAGGCGGCGTCGTCGATAACACCGACATCTGGGGCCGTCGCAAGCTCGCTTACGACATCAACAAGAAGTCGGAAGCCATCTACGTCGTTCTCCAGCTGACCTGTGAGCCGGCCACCGTCGCCGAGATGGACCGCCTGATGTCCATCGACGAGAAGGTTGTGCGCACCAAGGTTCTGCGCCGCGAGGACTGAGCTTTCCACAAGCAACACACCCGAGTGAGCACACTGACCGCTTTGTGCACATAGTGTGGGTATCACTCGAACGTCCGACCCGGAGGCACTCACATGGCAGGCGAAACCCAAATCACCATCATCGGCAACCTGACGAACGCTCCCGAGCTTCGCTTCACCGCGAACGGGGCTCCCGTGGCCAACTTCACGGTTGCTTCCACCCCGCGCACCTATGATTCCCAGACGGGGCAGTGGCGCGATGGGGAATCGATGTTCCTGAACTGCTCCGTGTGGCGCCAGTACGCCGAGAACGTGGCCGAATCCCTCGACAAGGGGATGCGCGTCATCGTGCACGGCAGGCTGAAGTCGCGCAGCTACCAGGATCGCGAGGGAAACAAGCGCACTGTCTTTGAGATTGATGTTGACGAGGTCGGTCCCGCCCTGCGCTACGCGACCGCGAAGGTCACCCGCACCACCGGTGGTGGTGGCGGCCAGTGGCAGGGGAGCCAGAACCAGGGAGCGGACTCCTGGTCGAGCGCACCCAGCGCCGACCACAACCGCGGCGGCAACGACCCGTGGGGTCAGGCGTCGCAGAGCGACGAGCCCCCGTTCTGAATCATTTCGAGCAACTAGCACCCGAGTGCTAGCTGGCACATTCCGTCGAGAGACGGGCTTGCCCGGGCGTGACCCGGGAGAACAAGGAGCACCACAATGGCCGGTCCACAGCGCAAGTCTGTGAACAAGAAGAAGATCATGCCGGTGAAGACCACTCGCGTGGCCAACATCGACTACAAGGACATCAACACGCTCAAGAAGTTCATCTCTGAGCGTGGCAAGATCCGTGCCCGCCGCGTCACTGGACTCTCTGTCCAGGACCAGCGCAAGGTTGCCATCGCCGTCAAGAACGCGCGCGAGGTGGCCCTGCTGCCCTACGCGTCGACCGCTCGCTGATCGGAGGAGAACTGATGAAGCTCATTCTCACCAGCACCATTGACAAGCTCGGCCTGGCCGGCGACGTCGTCGAGGTTCGCGACGGTTACGGCCGCAACTACCTCGTGCCGCAGGGCAAGGCGATCGTCTGGACCAAGGGCGCCGAGAAACAGATCGAGGGCATCAAGCGCGCCCGCGATGCCCGCGAGGTTCGTGGCGTTGAGCACGCGCAGGAAATCCGCGCCCAGCTGGAGGGCTTGACCATCTCGGTGGCCAAGCGCGCCTCTGACCAGGGGCACCTGTTCGGTTCTGTGACCGCCAACGACTTCGCCGTCGCGGTGAAGAAGGCCGGTGGACCCACGATCGACAAGCGTTCGGTTTCCTTCGCCAAGCACATCAAACTCGTCGGCACGCACACCGCGGCCGTCAAGTTGCACCCGGCAGTGACCGCGCACCTGACGTTTGAGGTCGTCGCCGCCTGAGCGGAGAAACATGCAAGAGGCCCGGTCTTTCCGGGCCTCTTTTGCTTCTAGTGCTACCGCTGGGCTGCAAAATAGATGCATGACTGAAAATGAGGCGACCCGCCGTAGGGTGACACTGAATGGTATTTCGAGTAGGGCTTGGGAGCATCCCGCTGATCGCGGTGCGTTGGTTGCGCTGCGGAAGCTGAAGGGATTCGACACCGTGATCCGGAAGTTTTCCGGTTTGGTGAGCGAACGGATGATCAGGATGCAGCTGCTTGGTTCCAGTGTGCGCGTCACGGAGCGGCAGTTCCCGACGGTGCATCGCCTATATGCGGAGGCGGCTACGGTGCTTGATGTTCAGGAGTTGCCCGAGCTGTATGTGTCGGCGTCCCCGGTCCTGAACGCCATGACGATCGGCATCGATTCACCCAAGATTGTGCTGAACTCGGCCCTGATTGACCTCTTGGATGAGGAGGAGTTGCGGTTCGTACTGGGCCACGAGCTGGGCCATGCGTTGAGTGGGCACGCGGTCTATCGCACCCTGCTCAGCTACCTGATCCTGTTGTCTACCACCTTCTCGGGGCTGCCGATTGGGCTGCTTGGTATTCAGGCCATCCGGCTGGCGCTGAGCGAGTGGGCACGGAAGTCGGAGCTGTCGTGCGACCGGGCCGGGCTGCTGGCCACGCAGGATCTGGCGACGGCGATTCGGGTGCACATGAAGCTCGCCTCTGGCGGGCATCTCGCTGACCTTGACCAGACCGAGTTCTTGGCACAGGCCCGCGAGTATGAGGATGCGGAGGATCTGCGAGATTCGCTCATGAAGCTGCTGCTGCTCGAAAATGCGACGCATCCCATGAGCGTGGTGCGCGCGGGCGAGCTGCGTCGCTGGGTGGACTCGGGGGAGTATACCCGGGTGCTCTCGGGCGAGTACCCGCGTCGCGCGGACGACGACAAGACGAAGGTATCTGAGGAGGCCGCGGCAGCCGCCAAGTCCTACCAGAAGAGCTTCAACGAAAGTGAGGACGCGCTGGCGAAGTTGTTGCGCGACCTGGGTGAGGGGGCCACGGGCCTGGGCAAGTGGGTGGCCGACAAATTCAAGCCCTAGTTTGGGTGTCGGGGCCGGCCTCCATCGGGGCCGGCCCCGAGCACTTGGTGGCCTTTCGAGGCTGGGCCGACGAGCGGCTGGCTCTGTCGGCGGCAGTAGTTCCGTCCCGCCCGGTTCGGGCCGGCTGGCGTGAATGCCTGCGCAGCGGGCTCACCACAGTGGTGGGGTTTTGGTGGTGGGCATTATGGGTTTCGTAGGTTGAGGGCGTGGTCGAGGTATTCGTTGGTCATCGCGATGACTTCTCGGTTATCCCGCCTATTCCGGTTCTCTGTGCTTTTATGACGGCGTCTTCGGCGTAGGCGAGGCAGACGAATAGGTAGTCGTCGGGTCCGGTGCGGCCGCAGGTGAGGCGCCCGTAGTGTTGCGGGTTCTTCAGATCGCTGACATCCATGTTGAAGTTTTGCACGGGGATCACCCCACGATTAACTTCTAGGGCGAAGGCTTTGTCGTAGGTGCCGCCTTTGGTGTAGACGCCCATGCCGATGTAGATGTTGATGAAGGATTTTTGGTGGTTGAGGGGGAGGCCGCCGAGGGTTTCTGGGTGGTTGAATTGGTTGATGGGGAGGTCGTTGAAGAGTGGGGGGAGGATTTCGGCGGGTTCGATGACGGTCCATACCGGGGTGGTGGGTGTGGGTGTTGGGGTTGGGGTGTTGAGCTG
>NZ_RQYZ01000029.1 GCF_003932855.1 Tessaracoccus sp. OH4464_COT-324
CGTCGTCGGCCAGCCCGGGGACGCCCCCGCAGCCCCCGCTCCCGAGCCGCCAGCGGCACCGGAGCCTGCCGCACCCGCACCGGCCCCCGCCGCACCCGCACCGGCCCCCGCCGCTCCCGCACCGGCCCCCGCCGCACCCGCTCCCGCACCGCAGGCCGTCGTGCAGCATTCGCCGGCAGTGGAGGCCGCGGCGCGGCGCGCCGTCGAGGCTGAAGGCGTCTATGTCACCCCGCTGGTTCGCAAGCTGGCTAAGGAGCACGGCGTCGACCTGGCCACGCTCAGCGGCACCGGGGTGGGTGGCCGGATCCGCAAGCAGGACGTTCTCGACGCGGCTGCCAGGGCCGCCGCTCCCGTGAGTCCCGCGCCCGCAGCGCCGGCTGCTGCCCCCGCCGCGCCGAAGCCCGTGGCGCCCGAGGCAAGCTCTGTGCGCGGCACCACCGAGAAGATCTCCCGCCTGCGCAAGACCATCGCGAACCGGATGACGCAGTCCCTGCAGGTTTCGGCGCAGCTGACCGCCACCGTCGAGGTGGATCTGAGCGCCGTCAGCCGGATCCGTAAGAGCGTGAAGGAGGATTTCAAGCGCCGAGAGGGCACGTCGCTGTCCTACCTGCCGTTCATCACCTTGGCCACCATCGAGGCGCTCAAGTCCTTCCCCACCGTCAACGCGACGATGGATCTGGAGGCCGGCACCGTCACCTACGCCGACGGCGAGCACATCGGTATCGCTGTGGACACACCTCGCGGCCTGCTCGTGCCGGTGGTGAAAAACGCCGGGGAGCTGAACCTGACAGGGCTCGCCAAGAAGATCAACGACCTGGCTGCGCGCACCCGCGAGGGCAAGGTCGGCCCAGACGATCTCTCGGGCAGCACCTTCACGATCACCAACTACGGTTCCGCCGGCACCTTGTTCGACACCCCGATCATCAACCAGCCGGAGGTGGCGATCTTGGGCACCGGGGCGCTGGTGAAGCGGCCGATCGTCGTCGTGGATCAGTTCGGCGGGGAGACCATCGCCGTGCGCGACATGATGTACCTCTCCCTCACCTACGATCACCGCCTGATTGACGGTGCGGTAGCCGCCCGCTTCCTGTCTGCTGTCAAGACGCGCCTGGAAGAGGGTGATTTCGGAGCCGAGTTCGGCCTCTGACCAAGCCCGCTTCGGGCGGCGGCTTCCTGTGGGAGGTCGCCGCCCGATTTTTTTTACTCGCCCTCTTGACTCCGGGCCTGCGGCCAAGTTATTGTGGGAGCGCTCCCACAGATTAGCAGCAACCGCGCCGTGAAAGGCGGGAGTTCAACCGACACATTCCGTACAATTCCACAGCTAGAGCACCCACAAAGTTCGTGGGTGCGCTCCCATAGGAGGTCCGATGTTTCCCCTTCCTACGCTCAGCCGCCGCGGGCTGTTGACCGCCCTCGGCCTCGGCCTCGGCAGCACCCTGACCGCCTGCGGCGGCAGCTCCACGCCCGTGAACCACGTGACGCTGGGCTCCTACCAGTCCGACGACGTCCCCCGAAAGGCCATGACGGAGATGATCGCCGGCTTCCCCGGAGAAGTGAAGATCAACACCGTCCAGCACGAGACCTTCAAAGAAGGCATCAACAACTACCTGCAGGGCAACCCCGACGACGTGTTCACCTGGTTCGCCGGCTACCGGGCCCGATACTTCGCCCAGCGAGGGCTGGTCAGCGACATCTCCGACGTGTGGGCCACGCTCGACGGCATGCCCGCGTCCATGAAATCCGCGTCCTCCGACGCAGAGGGCCGCCAAATCTTCCTCCCCATGACCTACTACCCCTGGGCCGTCTTCTACCGCCCCAGCCTGTTCCAGGAGCGGGGCTACACCGCGCCCAAAACCCTCGACGAGTGGCTCGCCCTCTCCGAGCGGATGCGCGCAGACGGCCTCGCCCCCATCGCATTCGCCGACAAGGACGGCTGGGAGGCAATGGGCACCTTCGACATGCTCAACCTGCGCGTCAACGGCTACGACTTCCACGTCGCGCTCATGGCGGGAAGGGAGGCCTGGGACGGCGAGAAGGTGAAGAAGGTGTTCCAGGTCTGGAAGCAGCTCCTCCCCTTCCATCAGGCCGATGCCCTCGGCCGCACCTGGCAGGAGGCCGCACAGGGGCTCGTGCAGAACCAATCCGGCGTCTACCTGATGGGCCTGTTCCTCCAGCAGCAGTTCGCAGCCGCCGGCATCGAGGACGACCTCGATTTCTTCACCTTCCCCGAGGTCGATTCCGCAATCGGTGCGAAGGTGGTGGAGGCCCCGGTCGACGGCTTCATGCTCTCCAGCAGGCCCAAGAACCCCGGGCTGGCCAAGGAACTCCTCACCTACCTCGGATCGCCGGCGGCCGTGAACGTTCTCACCAAAGCCGACACGTCGATGATCGCCGCCAACTCCGCGGCGGACCGCAGCAGCTATAACGCGCTCCAGCTCAAGGCGGTGAAGCTCATCGAGGAGGCCGAGGATCTCTCCCAGTTCCTCGACCGCGACTCGCGGCCGGACTTCGCCAACACCGTCGTCGGCCCGGCCCTCCAATCGTTCATCAGAGACCCCGAGCAGCTGGATTCCATCCTGTCCAACGTCGAGGCCCAGAAGAAGTCCATCTTCGCGGGCGAGTGAATCGGAACCATCATGAGCAAGAAACGCACTGCCAACCGCACGGGAGTCCGGCTGCCGCTGCGCGACAAGCTGGTGCTCACCCTGATGCTGAGCGTACCGCTGGTCACCGTGCTGGTGCTGATCTGGGGACCAGCGCTCACCACCGTCGGCTTGTCCTTCACCTCGTGGGATGGCGTTGGCGGCCTAGATACGATCAGCTGGGTCGGCGCCCAGAACTACGTGGACCTGGCCACCATCTACCCGCCCTTCTGGCCCGCGCTCATGCACAACCTAATCTGGTTGGTTGTGCTGTTCGCGGTATTCACGCCCCTCGGGATGCTGCTGGCCGTTTTCCTCGACAAGGAGCTGCGCGGCACCCGGTTTTA
Organism: Tessaracoccus sp. OH4464_COT-324; assembly: GCF_003932855.1. Taxonomy (GTDB): domain Bacteria; phylum Actinomycetota; class Actinomycetes; order Propionibacteriales; family Propionibacteriaceae; genus Arachnia. The sequence goes on from NZ_RQYZ01000029.1 coordinate 2,990, forward strand.
CCAGACCTCCATTTACCTGCCCGTGGTCCTTTCGGCCGCGCTCGTCGGCTTCATCTGGCAGCTCATGTACAGCCGCGACCAAGGGCTGATCAACGCCATCCTGGGCACCAGCATCGACTGGTACGGCGACTCGTCGGTCAACCTGTGGGCCGCGATGCTCGCCAACGGCTGGCGCCACGTCGGCTACATCATGCTGCTCTACCTCTCCGGGCTGAAGGGCGTTGACCCCAGCATTCGGGAGGCGGCCGCGATCGACGGCGCCACCCCTGTGAAGACCTACCTACAGGTGATCTTCCCCGTGATGCGCCCCATCAACATCATCGTGCTCAGCATCACATTCATCGAGGGCCTCCGCGCGTTCGACCTGGCCTGGATCATCAACCGAGGCCGCAATGGCTTGGAGCTGATCTCCACGCTCGTCACGACGAACGTCATCGGCGAAGCCAGCCGAATCGGCTTCGGATCGGCCCTGGCCACGATCATGCTGCTGATCAGCTCAGTGTTCATCGTCATCCAACTGCGCGTCGTCATGAAGGGAGACTGAGATGACTCAGCAACAAGAACGAAAGCGACGCTCGTCGGCCCGACCGACGCGGATCGCCCTCTACGCGGTGCTCATCGCCACTTCCCTCGTCTGGCTTTTTCCGCTGCTGTGGGCGCTGTTCAACTCCTTCCGAGACTACGGGTACACCTTGCAGCACGGATATCTGTCCTTCGGTGGATTCACATTCGACAACTACATAAACGCCTGGGAACGGGGCGGATTCACCAACAGCTTCCTCAATTCGCTCATCATCACGCTCGGCGCCGTAATTCTCACCCTGGCGCTGTCCTCGTGTGCGGCGTTCGTCCTGGCTCGTTACAGCTTCCGGTTCAACCTGACCATGCTAGCCGTGTTCGTCGCGGCAAACCTGCTGCCTCCGCAGTCGCTGTTGATCCCGATCTACCGCATGTTCCGATCGGTGGAGCTACCGCTTGCGCTGTCCGATTCCGGCAGCCTGCTGGACTCCCACGCGGGTGTGATACTCATCAACGTCGCTTTTCAGACCGGCTTCTGCACGTTCGTGCTGAGCAACTACATGAAGACGCTCCCCCCGGCGATCTACGAGTCGGCCATGCTCGACGGGGCGTCGGCCTGGCGGCAGTTCTACGGCCTGACCCTGCCGCTGCTCAGGCCGCCACTCGCGGCGCTAGCCACCCTGCAGACCGCCTGGATCTACAACGAATTCTTCTGGGCGACAGTACTCATGCAAACCGGCGACAAATACCCCGTGACCAGTTCTCTGAATAACCTGAAGGGCGCATTCTTCACAGATTACAACCTCCTGTCCGCCGGCTCGATCATTGCGGCATTGCCCGTGCTGCTAGTGTTCTTCGTACTGCAGAAACAGTTCGTTGCCGGACTCACGCTGGGGGCGACCAAGGGTTAGAGTCGAGCTTGATTCACGAGTTGTTTATCAACTGTCCAGCGTCACCGGGCGGAGGCAAAAATGGGTAACACGATCGAGGATGTAGCTCGCGTTGCGGGCGTGTCCCGCAGCACCGTCAGCCGCGTGCTCAACGGTTCACCCAAAGTCTCCCCCGCAGCCCGTGCAGCGGTCGAGCGTGCTGTCAAGGAGACCGGGTTCCGGCTCAACTCGCACGCCCGATCGCTGGCCACGGGGCGCAACCACGCCGTCGCGGTGCTCATCACCCAACCGGCCGATGAACTATTCGACGACCCGACCCTTCGTGAGCTACTGAAAGGCATCTCGTCCGGCTTCGGCGACCACACCGACGCACTGATCCTGCTCCTGGCCGGCAGCGAGCTGGAGCGCCGTCGAGCAGCCTCGTTCCTGGACCAGCGGCGGCTCGACGGCGTCGTGCACCTCACCCCGCACCTCGAGGAACCCCTGCTGGAACAGCTGGTGCAACGCGAACTGCCCGTCGTCGCCTGTGGCAGGCTCCCGGCCGACATCGCCGGCCCAAGGATCCGCACGGTGGCCGTAGACGACTACGCCGGCGCCGCAGCCGCCGCCAGCCTGCTCAAAGCCCGGGGCGCTAATCGCCCGGCCCTGATCACCGGTCCCGCGGACGCCCCGGGCAGCCAGGAACGGCTCCGCGGCGTGCGCGACGCCCTCTGCGAGCTGTTCCGCCCGGAGCTTGTGCGCTACGGCGACTACACCGCCCCCTCCGGTCAACGCCTGGCCGCGGAACTCCTGGATGCTGACCCCGCGATCGACGCCATCTTCTGCGCGTCCGACCGCATGGCCTACGGCGCCTGGCTCGAACTGCAGCGACGCGGCAGACGAATCCCCGACGAGGTGCAGCTGACCGGCTTCGACGGCCACAGCATCGGCACGGAAATGCGCCCAACGCTCACCACCGTCGCTCAGCCCATTCAGCGAGTCGGCCACGAGGCCATCACCATGCTGCGCGAACTGATTGACGGACGCGACCCCGGCCACCGCTTCTTCCCGACCGAACTCATCATCCGCGGCTCTACTCGGCCAGCCGCCCCGACAGAAGGCAACCAATGACCCTCACCGAACGTACCCTGGCTGCACTCGACGCGACCACGCCTGGCGACGGGGTGCCCGCCCGGTCCTGGCGTGCCGAGCCCCAAATCCTCGACCTCAGCGGACCCTGGCGCTTCCACTACTCACCCGGGGTGCGCGTCGCGCCCGAGGCGTGCCACGTCGAGAACTACGACGACAGCACGTGGGACACCCTCGCAGTGCCCGGGCACTGGGTGCTCGCACCCGGGCACCCCTACGGCAAACCGCACTACACCAACATCCAACTGCCCATCCCCATGGACCCGCCGCACACGCCCGACGACAACGGCATCGGCGACTACCGTCGCGACTTCGAGCTGCCCGAGGCCTGGCGCGGCCAGCAGATCCTGCTGCGCTTCGACGGGGTCGAGTCGATCGGAATCGTGCACGTCAACGGGCGGGAGGTGGGGGTGGTTCGCGGCTCCCGGCTCACCACAGAGCTGGACATCACCGACGTGGTTCGCGCCGGTCACAACGCTCTCCACGTGCGCGTGGCCCAGTTCTCGGCCCAGACCTACGTCGAGGATCAGGACCAGTGGTGGTTGCCCGGCATCTTTCGGGCGGTCGCCATCGTGGCTCGGCCCGCCGGCGGAATCAACGATTTCTGCATCACAGCCGACTTCGACCACCGTAGCGGCACCGGAAGGCTAGCCGTCGAGGCCCAAGCGAGCTTCCCACTGACGCTGGCGGTGCCCGAACTCGACGTCAACGTCACTTGGGACAGCCCCGACGACGTACAGCCCGTGCCCGTCGGCCCGGTAGAACCCTGGAGTCCCGACTCCCCCAGGCTATACGCAGCCACCCTCTCGAACAGCCACGAGACCGCGCACACCCGGGTGGGGTTCCGCACCGTCCGCATCGTCGGCAACCAATGGCTCATCAACGGCACGAAGGTGCGCATCCGCGGCGTCAACCGACACGAGTACCATCCCGAACTCGGCCGCGTCTTCGACGAAGATTCGGCCCGCGCCGGGCTGATCGAGATGAAGCGCGCCAACATCAACGCGATCCGTACCGCGCACTACCCGCCTCATCCGCGGCTGTTCGACCTGACCGACGAACTGGGCTTCTGGGTGATGGCCGAATGCGACCTGGAGACGCACGCGTTCCTCGACTACGACTGGGAACATAACCCCACCGACGACCCTGCGTGGCGTGCCGCTCTGGTGCAACGGATGCGACGCATGGTGTTGCGCGACCGCAACCACCCGTCGATTATCTGCTGGAGCCTGGGAAACGAATCCGGCACCGGGGCGAACCTTGCAGCAATGGCCGAGGAGGCTCACCGGCTGGACCCGACGCGGCCAGTGCACTACGAGAACGACTACGAAGCCGCCTACACCGACCTGGTGAGCCGCATGTACCCGCCGCCTGCGGAGATGGCAGCTATGAGCGCAGGCACCGCCGACGCCTACGCACCGCATCCGGCCGCAGCCGCCCGCTTCAGCGACAAGCCAAAGATCCTGTGTGAGTTTGCCCATGCCATGGGCAACGGAGCGGGCGCGGTGGGCGAATACGTGACACTGTTCGAGACACTCGCCGACTGGCACGGCGGTTTCGTGTGGGAATGGCGCGACCACGGGCTGGCCACCACCACCGACGACGGCGTGCCCTTCCATGCCTACGGCGGCGACTTCGGCGAGCTGAACCACGACGGCAACTTCGTCCTCGACGGGCTGCTCACTTCCGACGGTGTCCCCTCGCCAATGCTGGCCGAGGTGGCACAGCAGTTCTCGCCCGTCGTGGTGACGCTCGCGGAGGGCTCGCTGGTGGTCGAGAATCGCTTCCACGCCTCCGGCACTGACCACCTGAGATTCCGCTGGCGCTGGGAAGTGGCGGGTGAGTTGCGCGCCGATGGGGAACTTCCCGTCGCGGTTGCAGCCAATTCGTCGGCCGAGCTGCCGTTGCCCGAACTGCCCGGCTCGGCCACCGTCGAGCGGGACTCCTTCCTGACGATTTTCGTCGAGGAACGCGCCGACCGGCCCTGGGCGACGGCTGGCCATCGGGTGTACGTCGCGCAGTTCCGGCTGGATCGCTGCCCGCCACCGGTCCTCCCGCGCCCGACGGCGGCGCCGCTCGTGCGCGGCCACGTGCACGTCGGACCCGCCCAGCTGTGCCCGCACACCGGAAGGCTGCTGGCGCTCGGCGACATCGCTGTGGCTGAGGCAGGGGTCGAGCTTTGGCGGGCACCCACCGACAACGATGCTGCGGGCCACTTCGGTTCCTTCGAGCTGGCCAATTACTTCGCGACGAATGGCTTCGGCGCGCCCGGGCCCTCGTCGGCCGAACGGTGGCGCGCGCAAGGCCTGGACCGGCTGCTAGCCCGCACCACCCTGATCGAACTCGCCGGCGACGACTTCGTCGTGGTGCAACGGCTGATGGCCGCGCAGTCCCGGCACGGCGCCGAGGTCACCTACCGGTGGCGGCGCGTAGGAGACGCCGCAGCCTGCAAGCTCTTGGTGGCCCCAATCCGGCTGCGTACCGACGTCACCTGGCCACGCATCGGATTCCATCTGCTGCTGCCCGGCGGCTTCGACGAGGCCCGGTGGTTTGGCGGCGGGCCGGGAGAATCCTACCCCGATTCGCGGGCGGCCTCCATCGTCGCGGAACACGAGAGCCTCGTTGACGACCTCACCTTCCGCTACGCGATGCCGCAGGAGACCGGGCACCGCGAACAGCTGCGAAGATTGGTCCTCTCCGGCGAAGCGGGCCGGCTCGCATGGCGCACTTTCGGCCCCGACCTGCCCGGCTTCACGCTGGGGCGGCACGACGCCCACGAGCTTACCCGCGCCACCCATCAGCACGAGCTGCCGCCCAGCAGGGGTACCCACCTATACCTGGACGCGGCTGTGCACGGCCTGGGCAGCCGAGCTTGCGGCCCCGATGTGCTGCCCCAACACGCGCTATGGCCGCGGGCTGCGGAGTTCGGGTTCCTGGTCGAAGTGGGCTGAATCAGCGGCCGAGAGCGTCGGCTGCAGTGGCTCCGTCTCCTAGTAGCGCTTGTGGCTTGCCAATAGCCCGGTCCCCCCTGGGTTTCCAGGCCGCGTTGCCGGTACTCGCGGCCCACCGAGTAGAGCCACCCGAACAGGTTTTCCTGTCGCGGCGCGCCGCCTGAACTGCTCCTCGTACGCCGATCCAGACCAGGCACCTCCCCGGAGCCGGGTTCGGCCTCCTTGGACAGGTCGAACCCGGCTGCAGTGACACAGTCGTCGACACGTACCCGCACCTCCTTCACCTTCGGGTGCACCTTGGTACGGTCCGTAGTTTCGGCGAGCACCTTCTCCAACTGATGAGTCAGTTCGGAGAACCACCCGTAGTCGCCGACCACTCGACGTTGGGCTTCTCCCCCGCAGCTGCACCTCCGGGTCGGGTTGCCAGCGTTGTCCGCCACCGAGTCACCGCCCGGCTGGGCGTCATCGGCATCGGTCCCGTGCATCACCGCGTGCTCGTGGTCGTCGTTGGGCGCTCGTTCGCCCCACTCACCCAGGGAAAGCTCCAGTTGGTTCTCCTCGCCCCTCGCCCCCGGGCCCTCCAGATCGCCGTAGCGCACCCACATTCCCTCCAAGCTGGTCAGCAGCTTGTTGCCACTGGCTTGTGCCCACTGGTGATCTCTCCCACCTGGCCAGGCACTCACTCTCGTACTTCGCGATGGCATGCGCAATCGTCTCGTGCTCCGTCTGCTTCGGGACATAGGCGACCAGCGGCATCTCTCTGCGCGAATCGCGTGGCCGTCGGCGTCTACTCGACGACCACCTCATCTTCCAAGCGGCTCCCGGCGGTGTAGACCGTCCGCAGCGTCGCCGCACCAGCCCGGCCAAGCGGGACACCGGCATCGTTTCCCTCCTCTTGCAGAACCTGCTCAGGCCAAGCCAGCGCCCTAAGGACCTTCTCAGGCCGCGAATCTTACCCGGAGCACCCCGTGACGCGGCCCGAAGGCCCAAGCGAGCATGAACACGGCCGTCGCCACGAGTACGATGGTGCCGCCGGTGGGCACGTCCAGGGCCCAGGAGAGGTAGAGGCCGACGAAAGCACTGAGCGCGCCTATCGTCGCTGCCGCGAACATCATGGGCAGCAGCCGGTCAGTGAGCATTCGGGCAGCCGCCGCCGGGGTGACGAGCAGCGCCAGCACGAGGATGTTTCCGATGGTTTGGATACTCATCACCACAGCGAGGGTAACCAACACGTAAAGGATGACGTCCAGCATCAGCACCGGCAGCCCTGCGGAGCGGGCATACTCCCGGTCGAGGCTGACCGCCACCAGCTCCTTGTGGAAGGCGGCGGCCACGAGAAGCACGGCCAAGGCCATGATGAGCGAGAACAGCACGGTCTCGTCGGGGATGCCAGTGATGGAGCCGAACAGGAAGGAGGTGAGCGAGCCCGCGTAGCCGGGCGCGAGCGAGATCACGACGATGCCTAGCGCGAAGGCCGCCACGAAGAACACCCCGATCACCGAATCCTCACGCAACCGCTTGGTCTGGGAAAACAGCGCGATGAGCACTGCGGTGACGACCCCGGCCACGATGCCACCCACCAGCAGCGAGCCTTGCAGTACGAAGGCCACCGCGATGCCAGGGAAGACTGAGTGGGAGACGGCATCGCCGATGAACGTCATGCCGCGCAGCACAACGTGCGAACCGATCACCCCGCAGACGATCGCCGCGAGCACCGAGACGAGGAGCGCCTTCGGCAGGAACGCGAGCATCGGGTTCATCAGGTCGGCCAGGAAGTCCAGTGGGGTTAGCATGTCGCTCCCCCCAGCAGGGCACCAGCTCCCGCGAGGCCGACCTGCTTGAGCAGCGGCGACTGGTCGCTCACCTCGAAGGTACGTTTCCAGGCCTCCGCGTCGCGCAGTCGCGCCGGCTCACCGCTGGCCACCACGCGGCGGTTGACGAGCGTCACCTCGTCGCACACCACCATCGCGTGGGTGAGGTCGTGGGTGGACATGAAAAGCGTCGTGCCGTCTTCGGCCAGCCCCCGGAACAGGGCGGTAAGCAGTTCCTGGGTGGGCATGTCGAGGCCGGTGAACGGCTCGTCGAGTAGCAGCAGTTGAGGCCGGCGGGCCAGGGCGCGCGCGATCATCACGCGCTGCCGCTGCCCACCCGACATCTCGGAGATCGGTCGGTTGCGCAGGTCAGTCATCCGCACTCTGCCGAGCGCTTCCGCGACCGCCTCGTAATGTCGGCGCTTCGGCCAGCGCAGCCAACCGATCTGCTTGGTTAGACCGGTCATCACCACTTCCTGGGCGGTGATCGGGAAGTCCCACATGACGTCATGCCGCTGGGGCACGTAGCCCACGCCGCCCGGGGTCTCGATGGCGCCGCTGGCGGGGATCAGTCGCATGATGGCGCGAAACAGCGTGGTCTTGCCGGCCCCGTTCGGTCCGAGCAGGCCGTGGATGCGGCCGGTGGTGAGCCGCAGGGAAACATCGGTGAGCACCTGCCGCCCGCCGAGGCTCACATTCAGCCCTGTGATACCCAGCGCGGTCTCACTCATCGAACACCGCCCTCTCGATGGCGCCCTGGCGCCTGCGGATGAGGATGAATCCGACGATGGCTGCCGTCGCGACCACCCCTACCGCCGCGCCCACGATCCACGTCGTGGGGTTGCCAGGCGAAGCAGGCTCGGTCTGCGGGCTGTGGGTGTTGTTCGCCGCTGGGCGCGTGGGCTCGGCGGCGGGTGCCTCGCTCGCCGCACTCTGCCCGCTGGCGGTTGCCGACGGCGTGTCGCTCGGCTGGGCCGGGAAGGCTGCCTGGGCGTCGGTCTCGTCGCCCACGGCGAAGATGAGGCGCGCGTCGGCGGAGCGCGGCTGCCCGTCGACGCCGTCGGCGAGGATCTTCAGGTCGACGGCGTAGGTTCCGGCCGCGGTGAAGACCCAGTTGGCGTGCGTGTGCGTGTTCAGGTCCACCCAGACATCGGCCGGCTGACTGCCATCGAAGAGCACCTGGGGTTCCGCGAAGTTTCCGGGCTGGATGAACAGACTCATGCGGCCGTCGCCGTCGAGGCGCTGGGCGCGCTCGAAGCGCATGGTGACGCCCCGCTGGATGGCGCTCACCACCTCCGGGTGCTGTGTGCTCCATCCCAACCAGACGACGCCCGGCACCTCGGTCTGCGGCACCACCCAGACCCGTTCCCCGGGCTGGGCCCCGGTGAAGGCGTACAGGGGGTCATCGGGCAGTTCTAGGATCGCCTGGTCACGTACCCGGAGCACGACATCACTGAGTTCGCGCCACACGGGTTTGCCGTTTTCCAACGCGGCGGTGTCGTCTCGGGCGAGCAGACGCCAGTCCCCCGCCACCAGCCGCGGCCCGAGGTCGATGTGGCCCGCCTCCAACACCACGCGCTCGTGGCGAATCTCCTCGTCCGCGAGCACCTGCTGCTGCAGTGCGGGGTCGTCGGAGCCCAGTTCCGGCGGAGTTGGCGGGGTGGTCGACGCCCCTGCAATCATCGGTAGGCTGCCCAGCAGCAGCGCGGCGGCGGTAGCCAGCATTCTTCTCATCTGTCGTCCTTCAGGTCGTGGTCGCCGAGCGGTTGCCCGCCCAGGCAGCGGGCCAACGAATCCGCGTTGGCGCGCATCATGTCTGGATAGGTGGTCACTTTCCGGGTGAACGCGTCTCCCCAGATACGGCACACGGAGGTGCCGGTTTGCTTGGCCGCGCCGATCAGGGCGTGCGAATGTTGGGTGGCGTTGGGTTCGATGAACACGGCGGGCAGGTTCAGATCCGCCAGCGTCCGGGTGAGGCGCCGCTGGTCAGCTGCGGACGGTTCCTGCACGGGCGACGGCGCTACCACCGCGGCGATCTGGAGGCCGTAGCGGTGGGCCAGGTAGCCGTAGGCGTCGTGCGTGGTCACGAGATGTCGGTTGGCTTCCGGGATGGTAGCCACAGAGCGCTGCACATAGTCGTGCACCTGGTCGAGTTCGGCCAGGGTGGCACGCGCGTTGTCCCGGTAAGCGGTCGCGTTGGCCGGGTCTGCTGCGATCAGCTGGTCGCGGATCACTTCGACGTAGGCCTGCGCGTTGCGCACGTCCTGCCAGAGGTGCGGGTCGATCTCCCCATGCACATGCTTGCCTAGCACGGCCTGCGGCAGCTGGTAGACATCGGCGCCGGGGCGGGCGATGAAGCGATAGCTGGGATCCGCCGGTACCGGAAGCAACGCCTTGCTTGGCACGTGGATGACCACGTCGTCGATGGCCGCCTGGCCCAGGCCCAAAGCGTCACCGCCTGCGATCTGGTCGCTGAACACCGCCAGCCTGCCCTGGGTTAGGTCCGCGGTGATGTCGGCGTGGCCCTCGCGCAGCACCACCTTCTTGCCAAGCGTGGTCGGGTCCACGCCGACGGCGACGGCGAGCCTGCCGGTCAGCTGGTTGCGGGGTCGGGATCCCGGATCAGCCACGTAGTGGGAGTGGAAGGTGAGTTCGTACACCCCCGGCTCGGTGAAGGCCCAGCTCATGTGTGTGTGGGCGTCCATCGGCAGGGAGGTCAGATCACCCGTGTAGCCGCGCGCCGGATCGAATCCGTCGGCAGAGTTGAACACCCCGATCGGGTTTCCGAAGGTGCCGGTCACGAACCCATGCACGGCGCCCGGCCCGTCGGCCTGGATCATCGCGAGTTCCACGGCTGAGGATCGCGTAGCGCCCTCGACGGTGCCGTGCACCCGCAGTCCGAGCCAGACGGTGTCCAGAGAGTGGTTCTCCACCAGCGGGATGATCTCCGCCGAGTAGCCGCTCGCTTCCTCGGCGAGCGCGATGTGTTTGGCGGTGGCGGGCAGGTTGGCGTCGATGGTGCGGATCAGCGATTGTTCCTCCAGCATGAGGTAGTTGGAGAATGCGATCCGGGCGTTCACGATGTCGCGGACATCACGCAGGCTGGGCTCGTACGTGTGCGGGTCGGCGCCGGGCGGCACCAGCCCGACGACGTGCGCGTGGTCGCCCGCCACCCGGCTGGTCAGGTCGGTGAGGATGCCGGTGGTGGCCACTACGGTCAGTCGGTCGTCCTCCGCGGCCGACGGGGTGCGGCCGGGCAGCACGATGATGGCGGCCAGGGCGAACCCGGCCGCCATCAGTTTCGCCAGCCTCACCGGCGTGCTCGACGCAGTGTGGCCACCCCCAGCAGCCCGACCATCAGCAGAGCGGGCCACCGGCCGGGCTCGCCGTCGTCGACGCCCGCGCGCGGCATGCCGCGCTTCGGCTTGCACGGCTGCCCCTTGGAGTCGGTCCACTTGGCTTCCTTGATCATGTGCTTGCCGTCTTTGACGAACACGTCACCCTCGCCCGCCTTGTCCTCGGTGAGCGTGATCTTCCCGGTCGGCGCGGCATCGGCTCCACCCACGGTGCGGGTGAACCACCGCTTGCCGACCACCTGACCGAAGTTTCCGGAGGTGAAAACCGCGACGTTGCCCGGCCCCGAGGCGGAGACCAGCGTGAAAGTGACGTCACCGGCGCTGCCTGCGAGCAGGCTCTCGTGCTGGGTGTTGGTGCCCAGCCAGGGAACACCGGACACCTGCGTCGAGGCGATCATCCAAACCTGCTGCCCGGCGGGTGCAACGAACTCGATGCCTGCCGGCGCGGTCGCCTTGGCAGCGTCGCCGAGCACGAAGGTGTTCGCCGACGGCGCAACCCACTGGGCCGGCGAGGATCGGTCATCCTTCACCATGGCCACGAGCTTTCCGTCAACGACGTGACTGCCGAAGTCGAAGTGCCCGGAGGTGGCGCCGTTGCCCGAGCCGACGAGGAACCGTAGCGTGGCGGTGGCCGACAGCGGCTTCCCCTCCTTGTCCCGGGTGGACTGGCGGATGGTGAGCTTGTACTCTCCAGGGGCCGAGAACACCCAGTTGGGGTGCACGTGAGTGTTGGCCGGTACGGTGACGGAGCCGCCCGCTTTGCCGCCGCGTTTGCCGCCCTTGAGGGCCTGCTGCACTTCGGCTTCGGTTGCCTCACGGATCACGCTCGACTTGGTACAGTCGTCGGTTGCGCTTGCCGGAGCGGGCTCGTTCGCCGAGGCGGGTTGTTTCCTGCCCGGGTTAAGTGCGGTCGGGACGTCCTGCGGCGTCTGGCCGCCCGGGGTGTTCGGTGCCGGCTCGTCGGGTGATCCGCTTGGCTGCGCCAGGTAGCCCTGGCCGCGGAAATGGTCGCCGACTGTGAAGGTGTAAGTTGCGGGCCGCGAGCTGATCGGCTGCCCGTTGACGCTGCCCGTGGCCTGCACGGTGAACTTGTACACGCCCGCCAGCGGGAACACCCAGTTGGCGTGCACGTGGGCGGGGTTGGCTACGGTGATCGTCGCACCCGCGCGCAGCGCGGTCTCATTGTTGTCGAGCAGCGGCCGTACCCCGGGCGGGAGCTGCCCGACGCTGGAGGAACCGAACGCGCTCTGGCTGTACAGATGGACCGCGTCGGGGCCGGTCACGTCAGTGAAGACCAGCTGAATGCTCGGGTCGACGCCACCGCCCTGGGTACCCATGGTGTCCCAGCCCGGCCAGAGCAGCTGTGGATTTTGGGTCATGGGCAGCACGTATCCCTTGGGCGCGCCAGGCCACCCGTCAGGGATGCGGTCGGTGAGCGCGAGTGACTTGATGTGCAGCTCCACCTCTTCGGGCTTGCGCACCACATGGCTTCCCGTCACGTCTTCCTTGAGCGCCAGGGCAAGCGCACCGTCGCGCGCGGTCACGTCAAACGCGTCCACGTGGCCGTGGTCGATGATGACGGTGTTCCTGGCCGGCGCGGGATCCTGCGGTGGGGTGGGTTCAGGCTCTGCAGGCTGAGACGGCTCCCCACCAGGCTGACCCGGCTCCGCAGGCTGAGACGGCTCCCCACCAGGCTGACCCGGCTCCCCACCAGGCTGACCCGGCTCCGCAGGCTGAGACGGCTCCCCACCAGGCTGACCCGGGCTGCCGCCCGGCGGAGTCGGTTCTCCTTCATCCGGCTGCTTGTTGTGGCCGCGGCCGCGGTAGCTGTCGCCCACAGTGAAGGTGTAGGTGCGCAACTCGCTTACCTGCTGTTCACCGGACTTGCTGCCTTGTGCCTTCGCCTTCAGCTGGTACACGCCCTCCGCAGTGAAGACCCAGTTGGCGTGGGTGTGCCCCGGGAACTCCTGTCGGATGACGGAGCCATCGACGATCCGCGTGCCGCCATCGCTAAGCAGCGACTTAGGGTCGGCCGCGAAGGGGTTCACGCCGAAAACGTGGATCTCCCCAGGCCCGCTCACGCTGTCGAAGACGATATCGATAGGACCATAGCCCTCGCCCTGGGTGGCCAGCGTGTCCCAGCCCGGCCACAGCAGCTGCGGATCCTGCGGATTGGGCAGGAGGTGGGCCTCAGGCGCGCCGGGGAATCCCTCGGGGATCTTCACCCTGGCTAGCGATTTGACGTGCAGTTCCACCTCTTCAGGTTCACGCAGCACGTGGCTACCGGTGATGTCCTCCTTCAGGTTGAGCGCCAGCGCGCCGTTCGCGACATGCACGTTGAACATGTCCACGTGCCCGTGGTCGAAAACGACAGGGTCGTTGGCGGCGGCGGTCGGCACGAAAGCGGCGGCCAGCGCGGCCACCAGTCCGGCGGCGGCCGTGCGCAGCCCGCCAGTTCGAGTACTGAGACTCATGGGTGCTTCTCCAAATCCATCGACTACACGACAATCATTATCATTATCCAGCCCGGTTGGCCAACCCGGCCGAACTGTCGAATCACGCCCGGGGGCGTAAGCTGGCGCGGTGCTGACGTTTGAGAAGGTTGGGATTGGCCGCGGCGACGCCGACTACGAGGACACCTGGGCGCTGCAACGAACCGTACACACGCAGGTGGCCGCGGGCGAGCGCGCGGGTCATATCCTGCTGGTCGAGCACTCCCCCGTGTACACCGCCGGGCGGCGCACCGCCGACGAACTCAAGCCCCGCGACGGCACCCCGGTGATCAACGTGGATCGCGGCGGGCTGATCACCTACCACGGACCGGGACAGCTCGTCGGCTATCCGATCGTACGCCTGGCCGACGGGGTCGGGGTCGTCGACTACGTGCGCAAGCTGGAGAGCGCGATCATCGCCCTACTCGCCGACTACGGCCTGGGCGCCGGGCGCGTCAAGGGCCGCACCGGCGTCTGGCTACCCGCCACCGCGTCGCGCCTGGAACGCAAGATCTGCGCCATCGGCGTGCGGGTGCAGCGTCGCACTACGATGCACGGGTTCGCGCTGAACGTCCAGCCGAGCACCGAACGCTTCGCCAACATCGTGCCCTGCGGCATCTCCGACGCCGACGTCACCTCGATCGCCGAGGAGCTGCCCGGTCAGTGGAGCGTCGATCGCGTGGCCGACGATCTGATACCGCACCTGCGCGCGGCGCTGAGGGACGGGTGCGGAAGTGGCGTTTGATTTCTCGGCGAGTAGGGTTGAGCCGTGACTGTGCAGCCAGAAGGACGCAAACTGCTTCGCATCGAGGCAAAGAACGCCCAGACCCCCATCGAGCGCAAGCCGGAGTGGATCCGCACCCGGGCGAAAATGGGTCCCAACTACAGCGACCTGCAAAAGATCGTCCGCACGGGCGACGTGCACACCGTCTGCCAGGAAGCCGGCTGTCCCAACATCTACGAATGTTGGGAGGACCGCGAATCCACCTTCCTCATAGGCGGCGACCAGTGCACCAGGCGCTGCGACTTCTGCCAAATCACCTCGGCGAAGCCGGAGGGCTACGACCCGTCCGAGCCGCTGCGCGTCGCCGCCTCGGTGAAGAAGCTGGGGCTGCGCTACGCCACGGTCACCGGCGTTTGTCGCGACGATCTGCCCGACGAAGGGGCCTGGCTCTACGCGGAGACCATCCGCCAGATCCACGCCGTCAACCCCGGAGTCGGCGTCGAAATGCTGGCTCCCGACTTCTCGGGCAAGGCGGAACTGCTGCAGCAGGTGTTCGACGCCGACCCGCAGGTTTTCGCGCACAACGTCGAGACCGTGCCGCGGATCTTCAAGCGCATCCGCCCAGGTTTCCGCTACGAGCGTTCCCTGGACGTGTTGCGCCTGTCGCGCAATCAGGGTCTGGTGACCAAGTCAAACCTGATCCTGGGCATGGGCGAGACCCGCGAGGAGATTTCCACGGCGCTGCGCGATCTGTTCGACGCGGGTGCCGAACTGATCACCATCACGCAGTACCTGCGCCCCAACGCCACCCTGCATCCGATTGACCGCTGGGTGACCCCCGAAGAGTTCGCCGAGCTGGAGCAAGAAGCCAAGGAAATCGGATATTCTGGGGTGTTGTCCGGGCCGCTGGTGCGGTCCTCCTACCGAGCGGGTCGCCTTTATCGCACCGCTATGGAAGCCCGAAAGAAGTGAGCTAGGGAGAACTGTGGCGAAGAGCGAACGCGCGAAGGCACTCGCGGAGAAGCAGAAAGCGGAAATCAAGGCCCGCAAACTGGCAAAAAAGAACTCGACCAACCCTAAAGACTGGGGAACGTTCCGGCAGGTCAAGGAGGTCTACCGGATCACGAGAGAGCACGACGAGAAGCTGCCGATGGTGCTGCTTGCCTCGTTCCTCGTGCCTTTCCTGGCGGTGTTCGGTTTCGCGCTCTGGCTCAACTGGGGCAGCTGGCTCGGCATCCTGCTGTGGAGCGTCACGGCCGTCTTCGTCGGGCTGGTCGCGGTGCTGCTGGTACTGACTCGGCGCGCGAAGCGCGGCACCTACAAGCGTTACGAGGGGCAGGCCGGCTCGGCCGAGGTTGCCCTGTCCATGCTGCCCGGCAAGAAATGGCACTCCACACCCGCCATCGCGGTCACCCGCCACATGGATGTGGTACACCGCACCCTGGGCCCGGGTGGGCTGATCCTGATCGGCGACGGTGAGCCCGGCCGGCTGAAGGCGCTGCTCGCCAGCGAGCGTAAGAAACACGACCAGATCCTCTACGGCGTGCAGGCCCAGGTCATCCAAATGGGTGAGCGCGAGGGCCAGGTGTCGCTGGATAAGCTCGCCGATCACATCCGCAAGCTGCCCAAGCAGCTCACCGACTCCCAGATCGATGAGGCGAAGCAGCGGCTGCGTTCGCTGGACCAGATGCGCCCCAAGGCCCCCATCCCCAAGGGGCCGGTCAACCTCAAGGGGGCTCACAAGGCGATGCGCGGTCGCTAAAGTGGCCAATCTGGTCAATGCCGAGGGCGTCAGCCACAGCTTCGGCACTCGTCTCCTGCTCGACGGCGTTTCCCTCGGCCTGGGCGCGGGCGAGGTCATCGGTGTCGTGGGCCGCAACGGCGACGGCAAGACCACCCTGCTGCGCGTGCTGACTGGGGAACTCCAGCCTGACTCAGGGCGAGTTACCATCGCCAACTCCGCCTCGATCGGGGTGCTCGCCCAGTCGCAGGTGGGCGCGGACTCCGACACCGTCCGCGACATCGCGCTGCACGGGGAACCAGACCACGTTCACGCCCGTAACGCCGCCCACCGGGGTGTCGTGGAGGCGCTGCTGCCCGGCATCGACTTGGATCGCACGCTCGGTACGCTCTCCGGCGGCGAACGGCGCAGGGTGGCTCTCGTCGCCGTGCTGCTCGGCTCCCACGACCTGGTCGTGCTCGACGAGCCCACGAACCACCTGGATGTCGAGGCGATCGCTTTCCTCGCCGAGCATCTCCGGGCGCGCACCCGCGCCGGCCTGGCGATGCTGGTGGTCTCCCACGACCGCTGGTTCCTGGACGCGGTGTGCACCCGCGTCTGGGAGGTGCACGACGGCATGGTCGATGCCTACGACGGGGGTTATGCAGCTTACGTTCTGGCCCGCGTAGAGCGCCAGCGCCAGGCCGCCGCGAACGAGGCGCGCCGCAGGAACCTAGCCCGAAAGGAACTGGCCTGGCTACGCCGCGGCGCGCCCGCGCGGACGTCGAAACCGAAGTTTCGCATCGAGGCCGCCAACGAGCTGATCAAGAACGAGCCTCCCCCACGCGACAAGCTGCAGCTGGAACGCTTCGCCACCGCCCGGCTCGGGAAGGACGTGTTCGACCTGATCAACGTGCACTACCGCGTCGGCGACAGGCCGCTGCTGAGTTCGCTCAGCTGGTCCATCGGCCCCGGGGATCGCATCGGCATCGTAGGCGTGAACGGCGCGGGGAAAACATCGCTGCTTGACCTGCTCGCCGGAAAGCGGCAACCGAGTTCGGGCAAGGTCAAACGTGGCCAGACTATCCGGCTGGGTTACCTCTCCCAGGCGGTGGCGGAACTCGATGAGCGAGACCAGGTGTTGCAAAGCGTACAGCGGCTGAAGCAGGAGACCAGGCTTGCCACCGGTCGCGACGCGACCGCGGCCAACCTGCTGGAAGACTTCGGCTTCACCGGTGACAAGCTCACCGCCCGCATCGGCGACTTGTCTGGCGGCGAGCGTCGTCGTCTACAGTTTCTGCGGCTGTTGATCTCCGAACCCAACGTGCTCATCCTCGACGAGCCGACGAACGATCTAGACATCGACACGTTGACGGTAGTCGAGGACTATCTGGACACCTGGCCGGGCACGCTGATCGTCGTCTCGCACGACCGCTACTTCCTCGAACGCGTCACGGATGTCTCGTACGCACTGCTGGGCGACGGTAGTTGTGTCCTGCTGCCCGGAGGTGTGGACGAGTATCTGGCCAGGCGGCGCTCCGCACAGGCCACTGCCCCGGCCCAGCAGGCCAGGTCCCCGCGGTCGTCCGACGCAGCGGCCAGCCGAGCGCGGCGGAAGCAGCTCGCCAAGGTGGAAGGACAGCTAGGGAAGCTCGACGAGCGGATCACCACGGTACACGAGCGGATGTCGGCGGTCGGCGCGGACTACGTCCGCCTGGCGGAGCTGAACGACGAATTGCAGCAGTTGGAGGAGCAAAAGGGCGAACTAGAGGAGCACTGGCTGGAACTCAGCGAACTCCTCGAATCCTGATCCATCGCCCTGCCGAATGGAAACACGCTGCATCTATAATTCCGTTCATGGCAGATGAGTCCCAGCAGCACCTCGTGGCGCGCTTGGTAGGCTACTTGGCTCGGCTCAGGCGCCCCGCCTTGCTGATCACCGTAGCCTGCTTCGCATATTATCTGGCCACGCTGTGGGAATACTACGAATGGCCGCGGGTGATCTACTTGACGATCCTGCTGCTTTTGCCGGTGCTACCCCAATTCGGGAATCAGGCCCGAAACCCCGTCTGGGTTCCGCTGTTTTCTTTCGGGCTACTCGCGCTTTTCTACTACGACATGAGCCAGGAGTATCTGACCGATTCGTATCTGCGCTCGGGGCTGTTGGCTTTCAGCGACATCGCGGCGAACTTTGAAATTACTTCGGCAATAACCGCGTACCTGGAGTGGTTCTGGACCTGGTGGCGGGTGGCCGCTGGTTTTGCGGTGTTCGCCGCTGCCCTCCCGCTGCTTGGCCGCCTCGCCAGCTGGCTGGATCGCGCGCGCGACAAGTATCAGCAGCATCAGCTCGCCGAGGCCGAGACCCGTCGCCAGATTGAGCAGCGCCGCTCGGAGGAGCGGGCGCAGGAACGGGTCAGGTTGCGCGCGCTGCACCCGATGTCCGCCGCTACCCGGCCGGGCAAGATGACGGGCTTCGAGCCGCAGCTGCTGGCCCCTCTCGCCCACGAGCTGCCCCGCTCCATGTTTGGTCTGCTGCCGCGCAGCGTCGAGGGAAACCAGCTGCTCCGCGCGCTCACCATGACGAAGGAGTTGGCGGAGAACGCCACTTTCTGGGACATGAAGCTGCCCGATGACGAGTTCGCGCTGGTGAACCCCACCTGTGTGATCGTCTCGGGCCGGGAAGTCACGGTGGTGCACGCCCGGTCCTGGGTGCAAGGCGATGTCACCTGGCGGCTGGTCGACGGCGAGCTCGCCTGCTTCGACAACGCCACCGGCCACGAGGTCGGCGAGCCCAAACAGATGACCGAGGACATCGCCCACACACACGAGTTCTTCGTGCGACGGCTGGCCCAGCTGGGCGTCACGATCCCAGTGAGCACCGTGATCGTGCTGCTGCCCAGCGACGCGGGCATGGGCACGGTGGAGCCCATCAAGTGGTCGGATGCGTTCCCCATTCTGGGCCTGCCCGACTTCGTAACGAAACTGTCGGCGCAAGGGCCGTTTGATCACCGGAAGCCCGGAGCCGAGTACGTGATTCGGACGCTCAGGCAGCTCACGTCCCATCCGTCTGGCATCGCACCCCAGTCGAACGAGTACCTGCGGGAGACACAGGCCACGCTCCCCCGCAACCCCTACGAAACTGGTTCCTTCGACCCTTACGCCACCTAAGCCCTGTTTCGAAGACCATGCTGCGCTGAGACGCACCGGCCCCAGTGAGAAGGACCCCGCAGCACTGGCAAATGCGTCCGGCGCAGGAGGCAGTTGCCGAACCCCCCTGGCACGCCTCGCTCTGCTGCTCTCTCGTCGCTACCCCGGGCGAGGACAGGCGGCGGGGTAAACTGGCGGAATGTCCGTCATGGAGCTTTCGCGCAGCACACAAGACTTCCTCAAGGTGGTTTGGGCCGCCACCGAGTGGTGCGATAACCCCGTCACTCCGTCAGTGGTCGCCCGCCGGCTGGGGCTCAAGCTGTCTACAGTCTCCGGCACGTTCACCAAGCTGACAACGGAAGGACTGGCCGCGCGTTCCGAGTCGGGAAGCATCCTGCTCACCGAAGCTGGGCGAAAGCACGCGCTGCAGATGATCCGCAGGCACCGGCTCATCGAGACCTTCCTGCTGGAGCAGCTGCACTACCCACTGGAAATGGTGCACGCCGAGGCGGAGAACCTGGAGCACACCGCATCCGATTTCCTGATCAACCAGATTGACGAGTTGCTGGGTCACCCGACGCGAGACCCCCACGGAGATCCAATTCCCGACCGTGACGGCGTGCTGACCGGACCGCAGGCCAGAGTGTTGTGGACGGTTCCGCCCGGCGAGTACGGCGTCGAGCGGATTGACGACGGCGACGCGGAGCTGGTGAGTTTCTTCTCCGAGTTCGGGATCACGTTGGGGCGGCGGATCACGGTGGCAGAGGGCGAGCCCTACTCCGACACAGTGCACGTACACACGGATTCGGGCCGCTCCACCGCCTTGGGCCGACGCGCGGCCGAGGCTATCTGGGTGGCGTAGGTGGGCCACCGTAGTTTGTGCCCACCCACAGACCGTCACCTCGTTATGTACGTTACGCACCCGCTGGCTCCCGCCTACCCAGACGGATTTTCTTGACTTTCCGTTCCGCGTTCAGAACCCGATCACTGAAGCCAAAGAAGTAGGTACAGACGAAGGCGCCTACCAGCGCAGCCACGCTTGCTATCAGGTAGCCCCAGAAACTCTGCCCCAGTCCAGATTGCGGGTCGACAAAGGATGTGAATCCGATGAAGCCCCACATGTTCACGCCGAACAGTCCGGTGAGCATGCCGCCCAGCGCGCCACCGACCGACGCAGTGATGAAGGTCTCCCATACTTGAGGTTTAGGCCATACATCGCAGGCTCCGTGATGCCGCAGAAGGCCGCCAGCGGGGCAGAGCCTGCCAACTCCTTGATCTTCACCACCTTCGTCTTGACGAAGATGGCGAGTGCGCCGCCACCTTGCGCAACCATGGTGGCGGAAATGATTGCGTTGAGCGGGAAGTTACCCGTAACCGCAATCTCGTTGACCGCCAACGGAATCACTGCCCAGTGCAGGCCGAAGAAATCAGCGTTAAAGTCCATGCCCAAGAAAGATGTCTCGCCCGTCTTCTTCGCCAGTGAAACGAGCGATGGATAGGCCAAAACTCCACCGGTGATGGCCACGATGATGGGGTCCGAGCCCAGCCGCTTAGCCGCCGTGAAACCAACAAATAGGAGCAGGAAATAGAACACCGAATCGCTCATGGAGGTGATCATCGCGTAGGTATCGCTCGTGTCCGTGATGACCCCGCCGTTGAGCAGCAGGGCCAAAGCTCCCTTCAGAATGCCTGCGGCGGCCAGCAGCCCGATGATTGGGATCATCGATCCCGTGACCCCGATCAGTAAACTAAAGCCGAACTTGAACCACTCGACGAAGGTTGTCGGACGCTCCACCTCCTCCGCGGAGGAATCAGCGTCGGTGCTGACGGAGGGCACCTAGGCCGTGAACGCCGGACGATACGCTCAAGAGTCTTGCTTGGCCGATGGGAGCATCCGCTAAACGTTCCGGCGTCGGCTCTCCGCCAAGACGGCACCCGATGCCCAGCGTTCAACCACGGGCGAGGGAACATCGGAACCTGGCAAGCGACTTCACCGATGGGTAAGCACCTTCCACTGCGGAGAAGCTGTGCCCCCCCAACAGCCAAACCGTACCAACGCGAAACGCAAGGAGGCCCCTTCCGGAAGCGGCCGCCCCAGCAAACTCGCCCACCCAGAAGGACCCTCCTACTGCGGCCCCGGTTCGCAGACACTCATTCAGTTCGGCTGCCCGACACAGTC
The DNA here is from genome assembly GCF_003932855.1 of Tessaracoccus sp. OH4464_COT-324. Lineage (GTDB taxonomy): Bacteria > Actinomycetota > Actinomycetes > Propionibacteriales > Propionibacteriaceae > Arachnia. Next base: position 23,907 of record NZ_RQYZ01000029.1, read on the forward strand.
AACCGATGCTCCGCTCGCTCCCCGTGCACCCCGGCTGCCATCAACCAACTTGCTAGCTCCCAAAGCCATGGCGAACAACAGTCCGTAGCCGACGGCCATCCCCGCGCTCGTTGGGGCGTCGACGACGTAAGCAGCCCAGAAGCCAACACAGGCGCCGAGCGCCGAGAAACAAGCGCTAAGCAACAGCAGCTCCCGCATCGAACGGGCAAATAGCGTCGCCGTCGCGGCGGGCACGATCATCAGGGATATCACCAGCACAGCGCCGACGGCGTAGAAGGCCGCTGTGACGGTTACCGTGGTGAGGAAGGCGATGAGCGTGGCCAACCAGCGTACCGGCAGACCCCGAACCGTCGCGAAGCCGGGGTCAAAAGTGGCCGCCTCTAGCGCCGGCAAACAGGCCAAGATGCAGGCGAGGTTGACCAGCCCCACTACCGCCATCACGATGGCGTAACGCGGCCCAATCGGAACCCCTGCCACCACGATTTGGTCAAGAGCCACGTAGTTGAGTTCTCCGACGAGCACCGAGTGGGCGTCGAGGTGGATGTGGCCGAACTTCATCGAGATCAGGATGATGCCCAGGCTGAACAGCGCCGGAAATACCAGGCCCTGCGAGGCATCTCCACCGATCAACCCCGTGTGGGCCAAGTATTCGCTGCCTGCCACGACGATGAGTCCGGCCAGCGCTGCCCCGACGATCAACAGGGGGGATCGGAAGTCGTGGGTCAGCCAGAAGCCGACGACGACGCCGGGCAGCACCGCGTGGCTCACGCCGTCGACCAGCATGGAGCGGCGTCGAAGCACCAAGAATCCGCCCGGCAGCGAACAGGCCAGGCCGGTCACCACGGCCAGGAACAACACACTAGCGATGAGGCTCACGCCGCCACCCCCAGATCGGCCCTCAGCTTGCGACGCAGGCGCGCCCGGTTGATGGCCCGCACCACGACGGAGCGGCGCGGCGCGCAAACCAGGGACAGGACCAGGACGCCGAACAGCAGCACGACGATCAGCGGGCCGGTGGGCACCTTGCCGAGCGTGATGGACAGGTAGGCGCCCGCGCCGCTGGCCAGGGCGCCCAGCAGGCCGGAGACCACGAACAGGCCGGGGACGGTGCGCACCCATTGCCGGGCCGCCGCCGGCGGCGTCACCACGAAGGCAACCATCAGCACGAGGCCGACTGCCTTGAGCCCGACCACGGTCGCCACCACTATCAGCACGAAGATGATCGAGTCGAGGAGCTTGACGGGCAGCCCCCGCACCTCGGTGAACTTGGGGTCGAAGGTGCGCGCGCTGAGCGCCGGCCCGAAGACCAGCAGCACAACCAGCCCCAGCACCCCGACGACGGCCGCGGTCAGCAGATCGGAAACGGTCAGCGTCGACGCGTTGCCGAACAGGTAGCTGTGCACGCCGCCCTGCCCGCTCTGGCCGCTGCGGGTCCCGAACTGCATGATGATCAGGCCCAGCCCGAAGAACGTGCTGAGCACAATCGCCATCGCCGCGTCGCTGCCCAGCTTGGTCCGGCGGGCAATGATGTCCGCACACCACATGGCCGCGACGCCCGCGACGATCGCGCCCACCATGAGCGCGGCCATGTTGCGCCCGTCGCCGAAGAACGCGACGGCGACCCAGAAGGCCCCGAGCACCCCGGGCAGCGCGGCGTGGGACACCACGTCGCTGATCAGGGACTGCTTGCGCAGGTAAGCAAAAGACCCCAAGGAACCGGCGATCAGCCCAATCAGGCTGGTGCCCAGAAACACCATCCGGAACGTGTGGTCGGAGAAGAATTCGATCGGGTTCACGAGGCCGCCACAAGATCTACGGGGTCGTGGGCCTGGTAGGCCCGGGCGATATTCTCTGTGGTGAAAGCCTCCTCGACCGTCCCCTGAGCCACTACACTCCGGCTGAGCAGGAGCACCTCGTCGCACAGCTCGGGGACGCTGCTCAGGTCGTGGTGCACGACGACGACGCTGGCGCCGGCGTCGCGCACTTCGTGCAGGACCCGCATGATGGTGCGCTGGCTGGGGGCGTCAACCCCCTGGAAGGGCTCGTCCATGAAGTAGAGCTCCGCCTGGCTGGCCAACGCGCGCGCCAGGAAGGTGCGCTGCTTCTGCCCGCCGGAGAGTTCGCCGATCTGCTCATCGGCCAGGTCGAGTACGCCGCACTGTTCCATCGCAGCGTCGGCCAGTGCCCGCGACCCTGCGCTGGGGCGACGCCACCAGCCCCGGTCGTGGGGCACGCCCATCTGCACCACGCCGCGCACCGTCGTAGGGAAGTCCCAGTCGATGCTGGCGGCCTGCGGCATGTACGCGATCCGGCTGCGCACGCGCGCCAGCGACTCGCCGAAGAAGCTAACTTCCCCGGCGAGCCGCGGCACGACGTCGAGGGCCGCCTTGATCAGGGTGGATTTACCAGCCCCGTTGGGGCCGATGACGCCCAACAGCGTCCCCGGCCCCACCTCAAGGTTGACCCCGATGAGCACCGGTAGGGCGTTGCGGTAGGCCACGCTGAGCCCTTCGATGCTGCAGAACATCATTTGCCGCCCAGCGCCTGTGCCACGGTCTTGGCGTTGTATTCGAGGACGCCCAGGTAGGTGTCCACCCCGGCCGTGTCGCCGAGCGCATCAGCGTAGAGAGCCTTGTCGGAAACCTCGACCTCCCAACCCTTGGAACGCACGGCCTCCTTGAGGCTTTCGATGGCCTGGGGGTTGGCCAGGTTGTCCTGGAAGATCACCGGAACCTTCTTCTCGGCGATCATCGAAGCCAGCTGGCTGAGCTCGGCGGCCGAGAGCTGCGCCTCGGAGGACACGAAGTCAGTAGCGTGCACCTCAAGGTTGAAGGTACGGCCGAAGTAGTTGAACGCATCGTGGCCGGTGACGAGGACGCGATTGGATGCCGGCAGCTTGTCCAGCTCATCCTTCGCCTTCTTGGCCGTATCGGCGATCTTGCCTCGGTAGGCGGCCGCGTTGTCGGCGTAGGTCTTAGCCTTGTCCTTGTCCACTTCGCCAAGCTTCTCCCCGACAGCGGTCACCACGTCGCTCCACACCTCGGGGTCGTTCCAGATGTGCGGATCCTTCAGCGGGTTGCCGGCCTCATCGGGCTCCGGCCAGTCGAGTAGCTTCGCCGGGTCGAGTTTGGTGCCCACTTCGAGCTGCTTATCGCCGAGCCCGCGGAGCTGGTCGATCATCTGCGCTTCCATGTGCAAACCCGTCCACAGCACCACGTCGGCGGAGCGCATCTTCTCGATGTCCTGAGTGGAGGGTTGGTAGGTGTGCGGGTCGCCACCAGGGCCCACCATCGTGGTGACGCGGGCATCGGGCGCGATGTTGGCCACCGCATCGGCGAGGTAGCCAGTGGTTGCATAGACGTCAAGGACGTCGTCTCCGGCTGACTGCTGTGCCGAGCAGCCAACGAGCAGGGCTCCTGCCGCGAGGGCGGCGACGACCGCCCGGCGCGGGAACTTGTGATCTAGATTTCGCATGGCCGACATCCTAGATTCGGCCTTGCGAATAGCGCAAGGTGGAGTAATCATTATCCGTCTCAGCGGCATCTGCTACCTTCGCCCCATGTTCACCACCTGCGCCATCGCCGGCTACCGTTCCCTGCGCGACGTCGTGGTACAGCTGGGCCGGCTGAGCGTCATTACCGGCGGCAACGGTGCGGGAAAGTCCAACCTCTACAAGGCTCTCCGCCTGCTCTCGGCCGCCGGGCGGGGCGAGCTGATCGCCAGCCTGGCCCGCGAGGGCGGCCTCGCGTCGGCCCTGTGGGCCGGCCCGGAGCACCTCGGCTCCGCCCGGCGAACGGGTCGTGCGCAGGGCACGCTCCGCACCCGAGCGGTGAGCCTGCGAATCGGGCTCGGCGGCCCCACGAGCCTGCTGCTGGACATCGGCCTGCCCTCCCCTTCCCAGGGCGACACCCTTTTCGACCGCGACCCGGAGATCAAACGCGAGGAGGTCTGGCTGGGGCCCACTCGTCGGCCCTCGACGATGATCGCCAGCCGCGCGGGCGGCTTTGCGAGGCTCGTAGAGCCCCCGACGGAACTCTCCGGCCTGGCCGCCTTCGATTCGGTGCTAGAAACCAGAACCCCCGAACTCAGCGCCCTGCGTGACAACCTTGCAAGCTGGCGGTTCTACGACTCGCTACGCGTCGACGCCGGCGCGCCCGCCCGCCAGCCCAGGGTGGGCACCCGAACATTCCGGCTCGCCGACGACGGAGCCGACCTGGCCGCAGCGTTGCGCACGATTATCGAATCCGATCCCAGCGAGCTGTTCGCGCACTTCGCGGACGCCTTCCCCGGCTCCGAGCTTTCGGTGATTTCCGCCCAGGGCCTGTTCGACGTGCAGGTCCGCCAGCCCGGAATGTTGCGCGCGCTGAGCGCCGCCGAGCTGTCCGACGGCACCCTGCGCTATCTCATGCTGCTCGCGGCCCTGCTCACCCCCCGCCCGCCCGCGCTGGTTGCGCTCAACGAGCCCGAAGCCAGCCTGCACCCCAGCCTGCTACCCACACTCGCCGACCTGATTCGCTCCGCAGCCGAGCGCACCCAGGTCGTAGTGGTCACGCACTCCGCCGAACTGGCCGAACAGCTCGGCGGCACCCGGATCGAACTCGCGAAGGATTGCGGAGAAACCATCGTTGCCGGTCAGGGCCTACTTGACCGCCCCGCCTGGGATTGGGGCAGGCGCTAGCCGAACCGCCGGTACGCACGGTTCTCATCCGACCCGGTGCCCCAGAGCAGCCCGCCGACATCGTCTAGGAAGGCCGCGTCCGGGCGCGCGGTCCACAGCTCGGCGCCGTCTGCCAGGCTGCGGGCGGTAACCACCAGGCCGTTCTCGTCCAACCCCACGCAGTAGTACATCGTGCGCGCGACGATCGGGTCCCGTCCCAGCGCCGCGCTCTGCCCGGGCGCGCTCGGCAGCCAACGCCCGTCGCCGCTAGCCAGCTCGCCGACGAAAATCTCCTCATTGCTGCGCACCACGACGTTGTCGCCGACCACGTCAATCCACTGCGCGCCCCGAAGCGCCTGGCTCCAGCGCTGCTTGCCCGAAGCGGTGTCGATGGCGACCACGGACACCTCGCCGCTCGGCGCCTGCGAGGACAGGAACAACTCCCCACCCGAGACACGGATCCCCTCCCCCGCCCAGGGCCTGGTCCAGCTCTGGCGGCCCGAGGACCAGTCAAAGCCCTTGATACTGTCACTCGTCACGCCGACGAGGGCGTCGTTCGTCAGGTAGGTGACTCCCCCGATCTGCCACGGCACCCGCCTGCCGGACTCCCGCTCCACCAGGGCATCCACCCGCTGATCGTTCGACGTATCCGCCGTGACGGCCAGCACCGACCCGTTGCGGTGGATACGCGGCTGGGGGTCCCCCCGATGGAAATCCGGCAGCTGGTAGCTCCAGCGCTGCTCGTCCAGGTCGATCCAGCTGGCAAGCTCTCCGTTGCGCAGGTCGATGCTGTAGAGCCTGCCGTCGGCCGACGACACGGGAGCGCGGTGCGCCGGCCAGTCCTTCCGGCTCAGCTCCGCCCCGTCGGAGGAGCCCACCCACAGCACCTGGGATTTGTCTCCCGCGCCCAGCGGCCCGCTGGGCTCGGCACCCACCGCCACCGTCGAGAAGTACAGGGCGTAGGCCCCGGCCTCGCTGGCGTCCAGGACGGTGACGCTGCGCCAGTCGACATCCAGGATGTAGCTCTGCTGCCAGCGCTGCTCGCCGTCGATGAGCAGCGTCACCTGAGTGGACTCGGCCCGCGCAACCGTCACCACGCCGCCCGGCACCGGCTGCGCGGCAGTCACCCACTCGCCGCTGGGCCGCGGGGCGTCGGGCAGATCCACCGCCGGCTCCCGCCGCAGCGTGAACTCGCCGGAGGTCGGCCAAAACCACCAAATGCCCGCCGCCGCAAGCACCGCCACTATGGGGAGCACGAGCCACCACCGGTGGCGCCGCTCGACCGCCTGGGCGCGCCGAGGCCGCGCAGTCGTCGCGACGGGTGGGTAGCCCTCCTCGGCATCGTCTGCGTACTTCATCAGGCTCACCTCCGCCTCACCACAACCGTACCAAACAGCATATCGACGAGGTGCCGACGCTCGGCACCGATCACCATCAGCGGCAGCCCCAGGCACTTCACCGCGCAACGCAACGCGGGCCGCCACAGGCCGAGCGGCCCTCCATCCACCCGCACCACCCCGACGCCGGAAAGCAGCTGCCCGAAGGAGCCTCCTGCCACGGTGGTCAGCACGGCCGACTGCACGAAGAACACGGCGAGGATCATGAAGCTGCGCCAGCCCGAACCCCAGAGCACATCCGTGCCGAAGATCAGCAGCGCGACGATCATCGACGCGAGCCAGTCGATCAGCAGCGCCCCGATCCGCGAACCCCAGCTCGCCAGCGAGCCACGTCCCGTTTCCGGCAGCCCAAGGAAAGAACCCGGATACTCCATCTCCACCCCCGGAAGCCTACCGCCTCGCGAAGCCGAGCGTGGCCGGCCGCGGCCCGCGTCGCCGACTCGCCCACCCGCTGGATCCGACGTAGGCTGGGCTCAGCCCTGGACGGGCACGCGAGCAGCCCACCGTCGACGGGCTATGTTGAGCGAGTAAAACCGCACCGAAGGGTGGAATGGATATGTTCCGAGACGCGTCCGAGCTGCTGGCCTACATCGCCACCGAGGACATCGAGACGATCGACGTCCGATTCTGCGACCTGCCCGGCGTGATGCAGCACCTCACGGTCCCAGCTGCAGCCTTTGACGAGGCGGTGTTCGTGGACGGGCTGGGCTTTGACGGCTCGTCGATCGCGGGCTTCCAGAAGATCCACGAGTCCGACATGACGCTCTTGCCAGATCCGACCACCGCTTACCTCGACCCATTCCGCAAGTCCAGGACCCTCAACCTGAACTTCTTCGTCCACGACCCGCTGACCAAGGAACCCTATTCCCGAGATCCAAGGAACATTGCCCGCAAGGCGGAGGCCTACCTGCTGTCCACCGGAATCGCCGACACCGCCTACTTCGCCCCCGAGGCCGAGTTCTACGTGTTCGACGACATCCGCTTCGAAACCGGCCCGAACAGCTCCTATTACCACATCGATTCCGAAGCCGGCGCCTGGAACACCGGACGCATTGAGGACGGCGGAAACCGTGGATACAAGGTGAAGTACAAGGGCGGCTATTTTCCGGTGGCGCCCGTGGATCACTTCGGCGATCTGCGCGACGACATCGTGCGCCACATGCAGAATTCCGGCCTCAAGGTGGAGCGCGCCCACCACGAGTGCGGCACCGCGGGCCAAGCCGAGATCAATTGGCGCTTCGACACGCTGCTCACCGCCGCCGATGACGTGATGAAGTTCAAGTATCTGGTGAAAAACACCGCGTGGCACGCGGGAAAAACCGCCACGTTCATGCCGAAACCCATCTTCGGTGACAACGGTTCCGGCATGCACTGTCACATGTCTCTGTGGGAGTCCGGGAAGCCGCTGTTCTACGACGCGGACGGCTACGCCGGCCTCTCCGACGTGGCCCGCTGGTACATCGGCGGGCTGCTCGCGCACGCGCCCGCGCTCCTGGCGTTCACCAACCCAAGCGTGAACTCCTACCACCGGCTGGTCCCCGGGTTCGAAGCCCCAGTCAACCTCGTGTACTCCCAGCGCAACCGATCCGCCTGCATCCGCATCCCGATCACCGGCGCCAATCCCAAAGCCAAACGGGTGGAGTTCCGCTGCCCCGACCCGTCGTCGAATCCCTACCTGGCGTTCTCCGCGATGCTGCTCGCGGGACTGGACGGCATCCAGAACCGCACCGAGCCGCTGGCCCCGGTCGACAAAGACCTCTACGAGCTGCCCCCGGACGAGCACGCCGAGGTGCCGACGGTGCCCGGCAACCTGGGCGAGGTGCTCGACGCGCTGGAAGCCGACCACGAGTTCCTGCTCGCAGGCGACGTGTTCACCCCGGACCTCATCTCCACCTGGGTGGAACTCAAGCGCGCCGAGATCACCGCGATCGCGCAACGCCCCCACCCCTACGAGTTCGAGCTGTACTACGCGCTGTGACACCTGTGTCTCCCTAGCAAGTCGCCAAGAGTGAGCTGACAAACCCGGCAGGAAGAGTGATGACATATATACCTGGAGCAAAACCACGGATCACACTCGCTCGTCATCTTCTACGGGCCGCGGCTTCCGCCGCTGGATATGACTGGTTGGTACGAACAGTATTCGAGGTATCTTCGACTTCAGATTTACAAGTCACCCAGCTAGTTTCTCAAGCAGCCCACACCTTAGCCACCGGACCACTTCTAAGAGATTTTCCAAACAAGAGGGACATCGCAGAATGGGCCGAAGCAACCCTCTGCGAAGCCTATGAACATCTCTCCGATAAGTCACCAGGTGATCTCACCAAGGCCGCGGCATTCTCCGCTGAGGCTCTTAGCAAACTTATACTCGACAAAGGAATACCTAAAAATAAGCTAAACGACCACTCATCATTCAGCCACGATGAGCTTGAATACTTGAAAGCCTTGAACCATGAAGCTGCTGCTCTAGTGAGTCGATGGTACAGGACCTTCCCTGAGGGCAGAACCGTAGCAACGGTTGAAATACTCAACTCTCTGCTGGCTTCGACCACTAGAATCGAGCAATTAATATCCTCATCCAGAAGTCAAAATACTCGCAAGAGGGAACAGCTGACAGCGCTATGGCATGAAATATGCAGCGCAACCCTACTCCAACTTAAAAGGCTTCCAGATTACTACCCCGTCAAGTTTACAGTCTCTGATCTGTGCGAAAACCTTCAAATCGCCCTGCTAGGCGAGCATGACTTTCAGCATTTTGCCTCGCGTCGCCTATACTTGGACTCCTTCTTCCATAGCGGAAGCCTTGTTGACTCGGCGACCTTGGCTACTAAGCCAGGCCTATATATCGTTCTAGGAGACCCAGGAAGCGGAAAGACAACCCTAGCCAAAGGGATATTGCTACAAGAGCAGTACAGCGAGAGACCATTGATCTTTGCACGACTAGAGGATCTAGACCACATATACCAAACTCAATCGCTCAGTTCACGAAATCAAGCAGTCATACTAGCTGCTGCCAAATTTGCACAGATTGCTATTAAACACAATGATGCTGAGTCTTTGAGCGATATTTACCTCACCCACGACAAGGCGCTCATTGCCCTTGATGGCCTTGACGAAGTAATTTCAGCTGCCGGATACTCCGCAGCCCGCGAATGCGCCCTCGCCCTTGCACGGGACGGCCATACCGTGTTAGTGACATCACGTATAGCGGGCTACACCTCCCCCTGGAAGGAGGCAGATGGACATTTTGCCATGTTGCCCTTGGCAACAGAACAACAGTTACATTTTGCCAATTCATGGTTTGAAGCGTCTAAGTCTGAGCTGGCTAGAAAGCGCTTCGAGACTTCTCTGCAGAACTCATCAATCGCAGCAGTTATGGAGAACCCGCTAATACTGGGAGCAGTCTGCCTACTCGCACATTATGATCATATTCCCCAAACACCAGCGAGAGTTATTGATCGATTTATTGACCATTTCTTCAGAGCACCTTGGAAAGCCCCAAGCCTTCAACTTATAGACGTAAAAAAAATCGCTAAACTGCGGCAGACCGCCCTCATAACCGCCTGGAAAATGGCACACTCGAAACACCAGGGCCATCTGAGCTGGACAGACACTATACGTATAGCAGAACTAGGTAGCTCCGACAACGGGGACAGCATCGACCTTTACCAAACAGGCATGCTGATCCCACACGGAGCGTTAGAGCCGATTGGAGACACACACCAGCAAGTCCGCTGGCTTCACCGACGATTCCACGAGAATCTTGTAGCTCGACAGCTTTCAAATATGATAGAGGAGCAAGGCAAATGGAAGTCAGCCATGTCAAGAGCAGTACTTTCACCTGCTTGGCAAGAAGCGCTGGACCAATGCTTCGATTTCCTGTCGCAGGAAGCGCTTCGAGCAGTGATAGTTTTTCTGGAAACACGAACCTCCGAAAGCTTTTCTGGAGAGAAATACTACCAGGCCCTTTTTAGAGCAGCTCGTCGCATAGACGAAGAAGAACTCCGGGAACATTGCGCCGAGCTTGCCATCCAGTCAAACTACTGGTTTGACGCGATAGACCTGAGAATAACCTCCGTCCTGCCTGCCCTCATTAACTCAGCAAAAAAACACAAACTACCAACCGCCCTTCCTTGGATACTAAACACACTCATTGAACGCGGATCATACGACCCTCAAGCTTTTAACAGCATCGCGCAATATTCAAATGAAGCCCGGATCATTCACATAGCAGCGATCGCTCGCAAGAACTGGAACGCCATAACCAAGAGACAGATAGTTAAGATCCTTGAGAACGAATCCCCCTTGAAGTTTCCTTTGTTTGCCACCCCTCTCGGTGCCCCAGAATGGAACGACCTCTACGACACTTTGGATCACATCTGCTCTTTTCCACACAGCACGAACGAAAACTCTGAATGTTTGTGTTCTCGGGTCGCATTTGAGCTATACAGGGCTAATCCCGAAGCCTGGCAAACTGCACACTCAAGGAAGCCATCTTCACCACTCAAAACTCAAATAATTCTCCAAACAGACGACCTGGATCTGTCCTGTAACGATATAAACGCAAGCAGCATATGCCATGCGACCAGCCTGCGCGTGGCTTTTACAGCTTTGACGCAGCAACGCGAGCTCCCGCCTCTTTTCAGCGAATGTCTAGTTGCAGAAGCTGCGAGCATCGATTTCGGTGCAGCACATGCTGAAGTACACGAGAGCCGCGATAGCATAGACCTACTAGCAGATTTTGCCGAAGAAGTTATCAACCGCTACAGGAAAAAGAAGAATCTTTCTTTGACCCAAGCGATATTGGCTGACCAAGCACTGCGCTTCATGTCCACCCACCCCACACCTTCCTCGATTATAACGCTGATTCGCTCTTCCCTTAACCTCAATGCACAGTTTGATTCAAACCTGGTAGCCCAAGCACTTAATTGCGCCCCATGGGGCGAAGCAATTCAGCATGATTTCCCCAGCACTGCTTCCGGAAAATTTTGGCTTGGGTATTCGAGAATCGTTCGCGCACAGCTTTCACTCAGCCCTCTCTCTGACTCATCCGAACCGACAACAGGCTCCGCAATTGAAGAAATATTGGCAAGCCTCCCTCTAGTATGCTCTCCCCAGTCCCGCCTAAGAACTAGCGCATTGGCCGAAATGCTGGACTTTTCCGATATCCCCAATAGCTTCCTGCCAAAATTCATCTTTTTCGGGTATCGCATAGTGTCACAGTATAATTCCGAGACGGCATCGATCACCAAAGAAAGAATAGACAGACTACTGTGGGAGCGAAACCTCCTCCCAGAGTATCTTGACCAACAGGATTCATTAAACATCCCTCAGGACTCCAACGAGTAGGTTCTTTGCCTTTTAGATCTGACCTGCACGTTGTGTTGCTGTTTCTTGAGTTCTGGTAGGTTGGGGGCCCTGTCAGTGAGAGTTTGATTGGAGTTGCCCCGCATCAGATTTAGCGGCAGGGCTGCTGTGTAGATTGTGAGAGAGTCAGACAGGGGTAGGCCACCGGTGATTCCGGCGGGGAAAGAAGATCAGGGTCGTGCCCGGTGTCCTGGCCGGCGAGATATCGATTGCTGAGGCTGCTCACCGAGAGAAGTGTCCGAGCACTCAATTGGCGGTGGAAAGCGGACTTCCTTGAAGGTGGCGAGACCGCGCTGGTCGCGGATAAGTATGGGCCCTCAGCGAAGGGAGCAGCATCTAGGTGTGATGTCCGGTCGGGTTGGTGTGGTTCGTGTGGTGCGGGCGTGTGAGACGAGGGCCTCCTGTGGTGAAGTTGGGGCTGTATAGAAGCCAGCACCTCCGTCGAGGAAGCTTTCGTGTCCCGCACTGCCCGTTCGAAGGCTGCTTTGATATCACGAACCCGACTGAGGCTGGCCCGGGTCGTGGTCGAGCGGGGGCTGATCCATAGCTGGGGCGGCTGGGCGTTATGACGTGTCCCGTAAGTCTGCGCAGAAGTGGTCGAGACGTTAGCGTGGCCAGAACGCGGCGGGCGTGTTTGGCAGGTCATCGCGCCCCCTGCGCCAGCCCAGGCGAGACCCCTGACCCGTCTGGTGAAGAGGCTCATGGGCTTGAGGATCAGGCTGCGGCTGGTGCTACGTCGGGCGCGGGCAAGAGGCTTCCGTAACTGTGTAGTCATGTCGGCTCGGACGAGTGCGGCCAAGGAGTCTCTGGCCCTGCTGCCGGTCGGGACGTGCTACCTGCACGCCGTCATTGACGGCTACTCGCTGGTCGCCTACGTCGAGGCCCGCGGGCGAGACCGTCCGCACCGCGACCGCCGTACTCGTTCGCGCGCTCGCCTGATTCGCTGCCCGAAGCATCACGGTCAACCGATAGCGGCGGCTGCTACCGGTCCCCATTTTTGCTGCGGCACCTGCGTCGAACTGGGCATTGCCCACAACCGCTCCAGGCCGTATCGGCCTCAGATCAGCGGGAAGATCGAACGTTTTCACCGCACGTTGGTCGAGGGCTGGGCCTTCA
>NZ_RQYZ01000030.1 GCF_003932855.1 Tessaracoccus sp. OH4464_COT-324
ACTCCCACGCCGACGCCGACTCCCACGCCGACGCCGACTCCCACGCCGACGCCGACTCCCACGCCGACGCCGACTCCCACGCCGACGCCGACACCTACGCCGACGCCGACACCTACGCCGACGCCGACTCCCACGCCGACGCCGACACCTACGCCGACGCCGACTCCCACGCCGACGCCGACACCTACGCCGACGCCGACTCCCACCGTGAGCCCGACGCCAACGCCGACGGTGCCGACCCCCAGCAAGACGCCGCGGCCGCGCCCGGGTCTGCCGAAGACGGGTCGTTAGCGAAGCAGCGTGCCCGTGCCAGAGCTACTGCCTCTGGCACGGGCACGTGAGCCGGCCAACCTGTGGTGCCCCCAGCCGGGATTGCGCCCAACGGAGGCGGCGAGATTCCGGCCGTGGGCCAGATGCTCGTCGAGGATCATGGTCAGCGCGATGTTGCCAGGCATACCGACGTCCACCCACCTTCGGTGGCCTCAACGCTGCGCCTCCCTAGGCGGCCTCGAAGTCGGTGCAGGGCGTCGGGGTGGCCTGGTGCCCGGGTGCGATCGCCTTGACCGCGTCGGCGAGGGCGTCCTACACCGGGACCAAATGCTCAAGGGCCTGTTCGGTGCTCGTGCAGCTAGTTTTCCCGTGCTGCCGCTCGACGTCTTGAAAAGATTGCGACGCGCCAAGGTTGCCTTATGACCACGGGCTCGATCGCCGAGGAGGGCGGGGAGATACTCGACCCGGGGCAGATGCGCCAGCAGGTGTGTTATGCCCCGGTTTGCTCCCCCGCCGGAGCTGCGCGGCGTCGAGACGTGGCCCAAGCCGGCTAGCGTGGCCGGGGCACTGGGCACGAACCCCGGCGAACTGGGTTTCGTCCCAGGCGTTGGCTTCCCATCTAGCGGCCGGAGCGAAGCCGCAGGGCGCGGGTGATGCCGACGGGCTATCGGTCAGGCCGGCTCATCCTGCCCGGCCAGGCCGAGCAGCTCCAGGAAGGGGTCGAGTCCGTCGACTTCGAGGGGAAGGTTGGGCCGGTTGAGGGTCTCGGGGGTGAGCCGCCAGACGTTCAGCTGCTCCGCGCCGTCGCCACGCTCGCGCAGTCGTGCACCGTTCGGCTGGTAGCCGACTTTGAGGCTGACGGCGTTGGATGCCTCGTTGCTGGCGAAGGCTTCGCTGAGCAGCTCGCGTGCGTCGAGGTGGTCGAAGGCAAACATCGCCAGAGCTTGGCGCATCAGGGTGCCGGTGCCGTTGCCCTGGTGGACGTAGCCCAGCCAGGAACCCGAGGTAATCGAGCGAACCTTGGGGAAGGAATCGGCCCAGAAATCTTGCACGCCCACCAGCTCCCCGTCGCGGGAAACGGCGAGCGGAAATTGCCACTTTTCGGGCGTGCTGGTGCCGTATCTGGAACACCAGAACGCCAGCGATTCACGCTGCTTCTTGGGCGTGTATTCTCCGACGCCGAAGTCGCCCCCGACGGGGGACAGGGTCACGCCGTCGGCGACGATGCCCGCAGACAGGAGGTCAATGAGCGGCGGGATGTCGTCGAAGCGCACCGGGTGCATCTCCACCGGGCCGAGGCTGAGGGAGAGGCCGAAGGGCGGCCAGATGTCCGCCCAAGCGGCGCTCATTCGGCAAGCCCGTACAAGCGATCTCCGGCGTCGCCGAGGCCGGGCACGATGAAGCCGTGGTCGTTCAAGGTCTCGTCAACGGCGGCCGTCACCAGAGTGCAGGGCACCTCCAGGTGCTCAAGCAATCCGCTGAGCTTCTCCACACCCTGCGGGGAGGCGAGCAGGCAGATGCAGGTGATGTCGTTCGCGCCACGATCCACCAGGTACTGCACCGCCCCGCCCAGCGAGCCGCCGGTGGCGAGCATCGGGTCCAGCACGTAGCACTGCCGGCCGGACAGGTCTTCGGGCAGCCGCTCCGCGTACGTGGTGGGCTGGAGCGTCACCTCGTCGCGGATCATGCCCAGGAACCCCACCTGCGCTGTCGGCACCAGGCGCAGCATGCCGTCGAGCATCCCGAGGCCGGCGCGCAGGATCGGCACCACCATCGGCGGCGGGTCGCTGAGTTTCTTTCCGACGGTGGGCGCCACCGGGGTTTCGATGGCGTGGTCGTGTACGCGCACGCCGCGCGTCGCCTCGTAGGCCAGCAGCGTCACCAGCTCGTCGACGAGGCGGCGGAACACCGGCTGGGGCGTGCTCTTGTCACGCAGCAGCGTGAGTTTGTGATCGATCAGGGGGTGCGAGACAACACGTACTTCCACACTCCCCATCCTTGCACACCATCGTTTTCGACGTGGCGCGCGTCGGCGAAGATTGCCCGGGGTCTAGGGCCATTTAGGATAATGAAGCCGGGCGGCGGCATATCGGTCTGGGTACAAAGAGCCCTCGACGTGTTGGTACGCCCGGTTCGGGACAGGTGGGGAGAATCAACTCGTCGAACTCGGAGCGTTCTTGCCGCGATGGCACTTTCGGGGCAGACCCCTAGTGGCGGCCCGGCCCAACGGGTAGGGTTGGTTGGACGGGAAGAGCTGGGCTTCTCGGGTGGCGAGAAAGGTGAGGCCGTGGGCGTTTTTGACGAGGATGCTGAGCCGTTCGACTTGGACGAGTCCGCAGACGAGTTCGACGAAGACGATCTCGACGATGAACTCGATGACGCGACCGAAGACGACGTGGACCTGGTGGTGGCCGCCTACCGGGAGGACGGCAAGCCGGTCGTCGTGCCGCTCGACTACGACCTGGCTAACGATCTCGACGAGCTGATCCGGCAGCTGTCGCGCCTGCCGGGCGACTCCGGCGCCGACGGGTTCGTGTCCGTGGCCGGCGACTTCTTCGTCGCCGTGCGGGTGCGGGGGCGGCAGGTTGAGGTGCTGCTCTCCGACGCGACGGCCGCCGCGGACTGGCCGCTGGCGCGCGACGTGCTCGACTACCTGGGCGAGGACTTCCCGGAGGACGAGGACGACCCTTATCCGGTGGGGGACATGGAGATGTTCGCCGCCAGCGGGCTGCGGGCATTCGAGCTGGAGGCCATCGCCACCGACTACGACGTGGACTCCGACGAGGCGGTGGAGCGGATCGCCCAGAAGTTGAAGATCGGCGGCGAGTTCCAGGCGGCGGTTTCCGCTTTCGACGACTGAGATGGGGGCCCGCTGGCACGACGCGATGCGTCGCGCTATCGATGTGGCGCGCGCGGCGCAGGCCCACGGCGACGTGCCGATCGGGTCCGTCGTCCTCGGGCCGGCCGGCGACGTGGTGTCGGTGGGCGGAAACGAGCGGGAGCTGCTCGGCGACCCCACCGCGCACGCGGAGATCGTCGCCATCCGACGCGCCGCGCAGCGGCTGGGGGAGTGGCGGCTGACGGGTTGCAGCATTGTCGTGACGCTGGAGCCGTGCACCATGTGCGCGGGCGCCATCGTCGCGGCCCGGCTGGAGCATCTGGTGTTCGGGGCGTTCGACGACAAGGCGGGCGCGGTGGCGAGCCTGTTCGACGTGGTGCGCGATCCCCGGCTGAATCACGCAGTGCGCGTCACCAGCGGTGTTCTGCGCGACGACTGCGCCCAGCTGCTCGCCGATTTCTTCCAGGAGCGACGGGCCTGAGCCGTGCCCGGTCGTGGGCGTCGTCGCCGATTCGCGTTTCGGGCCGTTAACCAGCTAAGCTAGCCGACGGTGACGTGTCTGAGCGGCCGAAAGAGCTCGCCTCGAAAGCGAGTGTGGGGCAACCCACCGAGGGTTCAAATCCCTCCGTCACCGCCAAGCGACGCTTACTCGAACCCTCGGTGGCAACAACCGGGGGTTCGTTGCGTGTCGGGGGCGGGGTGGGGTGCCCTCGTTCGTGCTGTGAGGGTCTGTGGGGCGTTCGGGGCGTCGTGGGCGTGTCCCGCGTCAAGTTTTTGGCAGGGTTTCCTTGGCTTTGAATGTCGGGATGGTGGGGTCAGCCAGCCCCAGGTGTACCTCTTTGGGTCAGTTCCATGAGATGGCCTCGTGAGGCCTCAGTTTGTTGTGCTCGCTCCGGTAGTCCTCGGCACGCTCGGCGAGTGCGAGTGCGTCGTTGATCTCGTTTAGGTAGAGCCGTTCGTACTTCAGCGTGCCGAAACCTCGTTCACGGGACCCGTTCTGCCCAGGCGTTTTCGCGTGGGTCCGTACATGGGCTAGCTCGGGGTGGGCGGTGATGAAGGACTCGAATCGGAAGGATCTAAATGGCCCGCCATTGTCCGTCATGATGGTCACTACCGGGGCCAGTTGCCCGGTCGCCGGGTCGACGGGGTAGGCATTGATCAGCGGGCGCCCGAACATCTCCTGGTAACTGGTAATCGGCCGGGGTCAACTCGGTCGCGTCGATCGCGTCGTGCTGGTTATCGGTGGGCGAGACGTGGAAGGGATACTCGTATTTGGACCAGTAGCCCCGGCATCCGGCCAGCCGCCAGGTCCCGCCAGTGGTGGTCTCGAACTCGCTGAAGTCCAGCTGCCACACCTGATTCGGGCCCATCGGCCCGGTGGCGAACGCGGCCTTGCGCCGCTCAGCAAGCCGACGCCGTTCTCGCTGGTACTGCGCGGGCAGGATCAGAGCCTCGTCACGCAGGATGCGCAGCACGCTCGCCTCGCAGACCACATGACTGTCATGACGCACCATCGCCCAGGTCTTCCGGTGCCCCCACGCCGGATGAGCCAGCGCGTGCTTCCGGACCAACTCCTTGGCAGCCTGCCGTACCAGCTGCGGCCAGGGCCCCTTGGTCTGTGCCCCGGTACGGGCCTTGGCCTGCCCACGGCGCCAAGCCCGCTCGGGCATGTCGAAGAACTGGCAGAACCTCGCGGTCGACATGTCCGCCTCGATACGGATCACCTCGAGGTAGACGAAGGGCCCAGCCGACCCTCCGCCGACTTCTTCCACACCCGGACCTCCAGGTGCGCCTCGCCCAGCGCCTGGGTCAGCTCGGCGACCTCGGCCTCCAACTGCTCCTCCCGAGACGACTAGCCGGTCCTGCCCACCACCAAAGCAGCCTTACCAGCCTCAAGGAACTCGGCCTTCCACCGTCCGATCGACTGCTCGCTGACTTTCTCCCTACGCGCCGCCTCAGCAACGGACATCTCACCAGCCAGCACACTGAGCACGATCCGGGTCTTCTTCTCCACCAGAATCAAGGGCGGTCTCCCCATGCTCAAACTCTCCTTCAAGACCTACACAACGGGCCTGCCACATAGTCGGACGCGCGACATACAGGCAAGACCGCTCTCAGAGCAGGGCTAGAACGTGAGTACCGTGTGAATAAAGTTACCTGCACAGGTCATGCCGCACAGACAATAGTTACTTCACCGGTCTGTAGCTGTTCAAGACAGATAATTAAAGTTTGTCTAGAGTTCTCTAAGAGAGCAGCGCCGCGGGAACTTTTGCTTCACACCCCTTGCCTCCCTCGAGAGTACTCGGTAGAGTCACGACATGAGAAGATACATCGCACTCCTTGTAGCCGTTCTCGTGATGGCTACAGCCGCACCCCTTAGTCGAGCGAGTCAGATCCATCCTGGATCGCTCATGAATCCTGATGAAGCTGAGACGAGCGCCACCCATCAGCCTCAGGCAAGAATCCAGATCGGAACCATCTGCGGAATCTCCAAAATTGGACATCCGCACATAACTAACAACAATGGCAGGAAAGTTGTGCATGCCAAGGTGCATGTTACGTGCAATAGGCCAGCTAAAGTTCATGTTCACGCAACCATGACAGGTGATACCCTCGGTCCTGGTATGCATGGTCCTAAAGTGCCGCTCCAAAGAACAACTGAAACTCGTTACGTTGGGAACGGGCAGAAAGCAACCTTCTATATCCCTATGAAGAGCAACTCAAATGTAGTCTGTCGGCGAGGCTTCTACTACGAAGCCCAAACCTATATCTACGCAACCACTACGTATTTCACGAGGACCACTGCAGATGTCCAGACGTCTGCTCGCGTCAAGTTGTGCTAGAATTTCCAGCATGGAAGTTCGTGAAGCTGAAGAATCCTCAGTAGAGGAGTATGCGCAAGCCGACTTAACGTTTCGTATTTATTTCATCGAAGCAAAAGAACGTTCAACTTATGGATCCAGTCGAGTAGTTGACGTGAGTGATTGCGATGTCATAGATGTCATCAGGTGGGCACAGGAAAATGCTTCCCCGACTGAAGTTTTCTCCATAGCCCTGCGACTGGGCTCGCCCGACAGGGCGGTCCTCTACTGGCTCGTTGGTACAGATGGAAATGATGTCACCACTCCGACCAACGAAAAAGCCAAGCAGTTGATGAACTACTTGCGACAGGTTCGCGTCACAGAATGGCCTTCCTGAAATAGCTATTTCGCAAGTCGCCGTGTTGCGGTTGGCCTTTGGTTTCATGAAGGCCAATCGCAGCGTCGAGGTTGTTTTCCGAAAGCGATTTTGCGGGCTTTGCGGCGTGCTGTGGATGAGACATCTGCATCATGTAGATGGCGTGAACTGTCAGCCGGTGTCACTTGAAGCTTTTGTCGTTACGTCTCATCATGATCTGATTGAACGGCAACGGAGGCGTTAGAGCTGTTGTTATCAACCTCGGACTCGCCGTGACCGGGCCTTGGCTGACAAAGGGCACTCTTCGACCGCCACTCTCGCCGGGCTGGCTGCCGCGCGGTCCTTTTTCTCGATACTCGACCGGAGTCAGAGAGGGTCTCCCTTGTTTTGTCAGTTTCTCGTTTTCCTTCCCGGGCTCGGGCTAGGAAATGGTTTTTGTCTTAGCGCTTCCCGGCCCTGTTGACATACCTCCAGACCGAGCTCGGTGCCACGCCGTACTTTCGGGCGACAGCCGTCTGGGGCATGCCTGCAGCGCAGTCGGCAACCATGCGCCTGACGGTGGCTGAGTCGAGAGCGTCGATGAGGGATAGGTTGCGGCGTGCTGGGGTGCGGTCTCGTTGCTGTTGCGGCGCCTCGTGGAGCTGTCGAAGGGCTTGGTGGAGCTGCGGCAGGAGGTGGGAATATCTGGAGTAGGTTCTGAGGGCGTCCGCCAAGCGACGCTTACTCGAACCCTCGGTGGCAACACCGGGGGTTCGTTGCGTGTCCGGGGGGGCGGGGTGGGGTGTCCCGGTGCGTGTTGTGAGGGCCTGTGGGGCGTTCGGGACGTCGTGGACGGTCTCATGGTCGTCTCTGGTGGGGTTCTGGTGTCTGTGAGGGCGTCGTGGAGGGTGGCGAAGGGTTCTTTGAGGGTGGAGTTGGTGACGGTGGTGGTTTTGGTGGTGGTGTCGTCGAGGTGGATGGCTTCGAAGAGGGCGTGGCAGAGCAGGCCGCGGACGGCGTAGGGGACGTGGGCGTAGAGGGTGCCGATGTCGGCCAGTAGGTCGATGATGCGTTCTTCCTGGGCGGCGAGGGTGCGTAGTTGTTCGGTGACGGCGTGGTTCATTTCTCGGATGGTGGCGTGGTGGTGGTCGAGGGCTGTGGTGAGTTGTTGTTGGGTGTGTTCGGCCCATTCTGGTTGGGGGCTGATGCCGGTCACGTGGCGTTCGACGGCTTCTTCGACGAGGGCGACGGGCAGGTAGGACATGTCGCAGTGGCCTTCTTGGCGGCCGCGGCAGAGGTAGTAGGCGTAGGTGCCGCCTTTGCCCTTGGCCTGGGTGTAGACGAAGCGGCTGGTGCGTCCCTGGGCTCGGCAGCGGTCGCAGAAGAGGATGCCGGTTTTGAGGTAGTGGTGGCGGATGCGGTCGCGGGTGTTGTTGGAGCGTAGGGCTCGGACGTCTTGGCGTGGTCGAAGAGTTCCTGGGTGGCCAGGGGCTGGTGGCGGCCCAGGCCTGTTTCAGGGCGGTGCGTGGCACCGGGGCGCAGCCTGCGAAGTAGTCGGCGGCTCGGTTCGGCCAGGTTTAGGGGCTCGGTGAAGCTGCAGGCGCGGCGGGGTGCGAGCTGGTGGAGGCTCTTCAGGATGGTTGGTGTGCTTGATGTGGTCATGGAGCCTCCTTTCGTGTGAAGCAGTTGTGGTTTATCTGATGCGCTTGGTCGGTCCAGGCTGTGCGGGGTCTTCATCCTCACCCGGGGTGGGGCCGGTGGAATGCTCGTCGATGCCGTACTTCCCAGCGATGCGTTGAAATACGGCGTGTTTCGTTCATGCTTCTATTGCGCGCCCCGCGTTGAGAAAAGTGAACGGAGTTGATGGATTTTACAACAATTATAGTGATGGGAAAGAGGCTGTGACCCTCGGGTGTGCAGGTCTTCAGGGAAGTCGTATGGCTATGGTTTTGTCATGCGATACAATATCCTTACGCAAGATAGCAATCTTCTTCAGTCGTCCGGAAAACTGATCCGAAACTCGACAGTCGAGTTTTTGATATTCACTTCCCAAGAGGGTGGTGCAAGTATTGAGGCTCGCTACGAGGACGACACGGTGTGGTTGAGTCAGAAGCTGATGGCTGAGCTTTTCGGTACGTCCCGGGAGAACATAACGCTACATCTTCGCAACATCTATGATTCTGGTGAGCTTGAAGAGATGGCAACCTGTAAGGATTTCTTACAGATTCGCAAGGAAGGGTCACGGCAGGTCAAGCGCCGCGTGGTCCACTACAACCTCGATGCCATCATCTCGGTGGGGTACCGGGTCAACTCAGTGCGCGCCACCCAATTCCGCCAGTGGGCCACCAAAGTGCTGCGTGACTTTGCCATCCGGGGCTATGTCATCGACCGTCAGCGGATGGAAAACGGAACTTTTCTCGGTGAAGACTACTTCGAGCGTCTCCTGGAAGAGATCCGTGAAATCCGTCTGTCCGAGTGTCGCTTCTACCAGAAGGTCGCTGACATCTACGCCACCAGTGTGGACTACAACAAGGACGCTCCGATCACCAAGCGCTTCTTCGACACGGTGCAGAACAAGCTGCACTACGCCGTCCACGGTCAGACTGCAGCCGAGCTCATCCAGTCGCGAGCCGATGCTGCTCAACCCCACATGGGGCTGACGACATGGGCTGGCAGCCCCGATGGCAAGATCCTTCGCAGCGATGTCACGATCGGAAAAAATTACCTCACCCGGGAGGAGCTGGAAGACCTCGGTTGCTTGGTCAACGCCTTCCTGGACTTGGCTGAGTCCCGGGCTCGCCGTCGGATTCCCATGACCATGGAAGATTGGTCCAATCGGCTGGACGCCTTCTTGAATCTCGACGACCGACAGATACTCGACAATGCTGGCAGTGTCTCTAAGTCGCAGGCCAATGACCATGCGCTGAACGAATTTGAGAAGTTCCGCATTGTGCAAGACCAAGGCTACCTCAGTGATTTCGATCGGCTGAGAAACGAGCTTGAAGAAGAAGCGTGATGGTGCGGGAGGTTGAGCGGAGCCCCGCTTAGGGGGTCGAGGGTCGGGGCTGTTTCTTGTGGCTAGAGCATGCTCTTCGTTTGGGGATGTGAATGGTTTTCCATGGTCTCGGGCGGTTGGATTGTATGCTCGCTTCACTCTTGCTCAGGCGAGAGGCCTGTAACATGAGCCGGTGTCGTTCACGTGGCGCTTTTTGGTGAGCAATGCTTCGTCGAGCTTGAATCGGCCCTCTAGCACAAGGAAGAGATCTGTGCCATCCATTGTAATGAAAGATGAGCCGGTCGAGTAAGCTGTTTTCAGAGGTTCTGAGAAGCCATTGATGCTCACTAATAAACCAACGGCCAGCTTGCCGCGTCGAGCGATTTTCTGAGTAAAGATATCCGCCTGGTCCCTGCCTAGAGGGCTCTTCGTCCACTTCGCCTCGATCAAGTAGTCATCGGTGTCGAGGCGGAAAGAGTCATCGACCTGATCAACGTCAGACGAGTATGCCAGCCTAGGCTCCAGATCAAAGAGGGCAAAAAGAGCGTTCAAGAGTTTCTCTAAGGCAAGGCCTCGTTCTTGTGGGTGGTCCTGCTGTTGCGTGAGAAGCAGATAAGTTTCTTTGAGGCGATCAAGCTCCGCGTTAAACGATGTCATCCTCTGTGAATCTTCGCGGTATTTCTTGATCTCCTGGCGTGCGGCTTCTGCTTCAGCTTTGGCCGATGACTCCTTTTCTAGTGCGGATTTCAGGTCGGTCACCGCCTGCTCGGCAGTCCTCTGCCTCTCGATCCGATCCTCGTTTCCTAGTCTGTCGAAATCTGGAAACCTGTCCATCGCGGCAAGTTGGCCCATGATCTCAAGGGTTAAATCTGAATAGCGGGACTCGTCATGCTCAAGTAGGTCAACGATTGTGTCCACAGTTTCACGCTTGGGGGCTGAGGAGGCTGGCCTGTACGACCGATCACCACAGACCCCATCACAGTCTGCGCCGAACAGCGCCCACAGTTGAGGAGCGTGGGGTAGCCTTGTACCGGGAGCAACGCCGCGGGCAAGACTGGCTGGGCCCAGAGTTCGGACTCGCGCCACGGACCGTGTCGCGGATCCTGCGCCGCCACCACCTGCGTGACTGCGGCCCGCTGCCCGCAGCGGTGATCAGGGCCTCGGAAACGACCGCGGTCCGCTACGAACGCGACCGGCCCGGCGACGGGGCGCTGAGCATCAACAACGTCGGCACCATGGCGCCGAACGGCTATTCTCCCGGCATCGCGTTAGCCCTGCTGTTCGCAGTCACGGGTGTGCTGGGCGGGCATCTGTGGCGGCGCAGTAATCGTCGCATGAGCTGCCAGTAGAGCAGCTGCGCGGGAAGGCGGCCCCGGATATCCCCGGGGCCGCCGCTGGTTGGGTTGGGCTACTGTTCACAGCTCAGGTTGAGCGCTGGCAGCTCCGCCAGGGGGATGGCCTTCACCGTCAGCTCTCCGCGCTCCTCGTCGTCGACGCTCTGGCTGAGCACCACCTCACCTCGCCAGGTTGCGAAGGAGTACTGGTGTTTGCCGCCCTTGTGTTCCATGGCTACCTGGGAACGCAGATCGTAGAACCGGGCAGGCCCGGTGAGGATCCAGTTGCCGCCGAGGGTGCCGAAGTCGCCGCCGTCAGGGTTGCGCATCGCCACTGGTTCCCCCCAGCTCGGGTGGTGGAGCACCAGGTTCATGTTCTCGTCGCCGGGGGCAACGAGCGAAAGCACGTCGCCGCTGTGAGACCACACGTACCGGTTCTGCTGGTTGGGCAACGCCGGCGCTTCCCGGCCGTCGGTGCCGACGAGGGCCACCCCGTCGTTGAACTCCACCTGAGCCCGGTCCTTGAGCGGTGGCAGAAGATTCATGTCCTTGTTCTCGATGGCGAGCTTCAGCTCGGTGCCATTCTCCAGATCGACGTAATGGAGGTTGGCGCCCGGGATCAGCAGGTCGCCGGCCCGCTCGTGCTGGTTGCCTACCGCCACCCAGAGTCGGCCATCCGATACCCGGTAGGTTAGGGGCCGGTTCGTGAACTTCGCGCCGGGGATCGGCGTAGACTCGTTGTAGTTCGGGTTGCTTCGATCGCTGACGCTCTCCCGATCCCACACCATGAGTTGGCCCTCCGCGGTCTGGTAGACCACGAACCGGCCGTCGGTGGCGGCTTCCGGAGTGTCGGGGTTCAGCCGGTCGCTGATGGTGAGTTTCCCGGTTTGCGGGGACTCCCAGATGAGAGACACCTGTTTGTCGCCCGTGTACCCGAAACGCAGCTGGGTGCCCTTACCGAAAGTGGCGAAGGCGTTGCGCCCCGTCATGGGTTCGACGGCATCGAAGGCGTCTAGCCACGACTGCGGCATCGGCACGACGCACTTCGGCTCGGAGCCCGGCCGCGGCGGGGCTGGCAGTGGCCTGTCGGGCGGAGACGTGGGCGTGTCGGAGGGCGGCTTGCTAGGGCTGGTAGGGCTGCTCGATGGGATCGCGGGCTGTGCGCTAGGCGTTGTCAGGATGTTGACGTGTGGTCCCGGGGCGAGTGCCCCCAGATACGTGAAGCCCACGCCGGCCCCCACGGTGAGCACGGCGACGGCCGTGACTGCTGTGATCCGCTGCCGGGCGCGCTGGCGTCGGCGGGCGTGCTCCCACAGCCCCTGTGGTGTGAGGGAGGTGTCGTTGCTCTGGTTGCGCAGCAAGTTTTTCAGGTCGTTGGTGTCCATTTCAGACTCCGATCGTCTCGACGTCGACCACACGCATCTTCCTGAGCGCGCGGGCGGTGGTGGACTTGACGGTGCCGACCGCAATGCCCAGCTCGTAGGCTGTGGCGGCCTCAGTGAGGTCGGCGAGGAAGCGAAGGGTGATCACGGCCCGTTCGCGGGGACTCAAGGGGCGAAACAACTCCTCGATCGTCGATGATCGATCGAGGGAGCGCTGCGGATCGCCCCACGGGTGGGCAGCCGGGGGGTCGCTGTCTTCCTCGGCTGGTTTGAAGATCTGCTGGAGACGTCGTTTCCGGCGCCACGAGTCGTAGGCTGAGTTGACGAGGATTCTCCGCACGTAGGACAGAGGGTCGGCGGCTTGGATCACCTTGGGCCAGGCGCGGCAGGCTTTCTCCATCGCCGTCTGCACCAGTTCGTCGGCGGCGTCGACGTTGCCCGTCAGCGAACGGGCGACCTTCACCAAATGCGGCAGGTTGGCGCTGACGAAGTCTTTGAAGCTCTCCTGAAGCTCGACGTTGGTTGGCATCTCGCCCTCCTTTCACTTCATCCAGACGCTCAGCCATTGGCATAAGGTTCACACGCTGGCCGTTGCCCTGCGCACTCCGCCGCAGGGCGCGTTGCCGGAACGTGGTGTGGGCGTCTCCGAATCGCTGTGGGAGTCGAGCGCAGGGTGGGGCGGCGTGGCGTCAGGAGGTGACGGCCCATCAGGGCGGGGCGTTACCGCGCGTGCCCGCCGGGGGCGAGCCGTCGTCGGGCAGGCTGGCGCGACGGGCAGGCCACTGGGTGGGGTTTACTCGGCCCGGCGGAACTCCTCCATCGCTTCGCGCATCTCCTGGGTGACGCTCACGTTAACGCCACAGGTGAGCCGAACCGCATCGCGGAGGGCTTCGTCGGGGGATTTCCCGCTGCGCGTGAGATGGGAATAGTGGGCCACCAGTCGGCTGACCAGTGCGTGTTCGACGCTGGGCTCAGCGAAGGTGCCAACGGAGTCGGTTAACTCTCCGCAGGGGCCGCTATTCTGGGTGGGCAACGTCAGATTGTCGTACACCCAGCTTGCACCCAGCACTTCTTCGGCTACTCGAAGCACCTCGCGGACATCGCCCAGGATTTCCGACGCCTCAACCTCGTCTCCCAGCGCCCGGCGCTCCGCGATGAGCCCATCAACGGGCCAGCGTCCGCTCACGTGGCTGGGGCCGTATGGGTAGCAGCGCAGGAAGCGGAACACGGTCACCAGCCACTGCCCGCGCCCATCGCCCACGGCCTCCAAGGCCGTCACTACTCGGCCGGCCGGCCCGTCGATGCGACTCGGCTTGGCCGGGTGGCCGCGGCGCACGCGCTCCTCCCGACGCAGGTCAGCGAGGCAGGTGGTGACCATCCGACGCACGTACGCGGCCGGGTTGGTTGCCCCGTCCAGCTTCTTCCTCGTGGAGTCCTTCGCCAGCAGCTCCTCCAGTTTCGCCCACGCCTCGTGGAGGAGATCCAGGCAGCCGCTGTTGATGCATTCCCCCTTGACGAGCGTGCCGTGCGGATCACCTGCGCTGTAGGGCGCGATGGGCGTCGGGCAGTGCTTGCCGCGGTGGTGGCGGAGGCTGCGCTCAGCCCGGGTGGCCTGCCAGATGATCTCCGCGATCTGGGGATTGCTGATCATCCTGCGTGGGCCTCCTAACTCTTGCCGTCCGCCTCGGTCGGCGCTGCACCAATCCTGAGGCATAATGCGTACGAAAGTGAAGACTTTTGCCCTGAATGGCACGTATCTGTCACATGCTCCATGGGCTTATCAGGAGCTGTTTGATGTCATTCAATTTGTTGTTTTGGTTCAACTATCGGCAAATGTGCATGTCAGGGGCTAACTGGCCGTCATTCTTCGGCTCCGGGCATCGGGCGGGTCGGCGATGTGTCGGCGACTCGCGGTTTACGGTAAGCATGGTCAATCGTCGAACTGTCAATGAACAACGGCGCTGCAGAAATGTCGGGTATCTGTCTTGACAATTGGCTCAGTCGGCCATGAACCAGCGGACGCCGACGGCGAACCCAAGCTGGATCTCGCGGAACTCGAAGCGTTGGCGACGCCCGTCGGGTATCAGGGTCTGCACCACGTGAGCGGGCGGCACAAATCCCGTGACCGACGTCGTCTGGAACGTTTCGATCCGGGCGGGCAATTGGCTCCCGAAAAGAATTTCGACGGTGGCGTTCAAGGTGGTGTTGTGTGGGCGGAACCCCAACTCCGGGCGCAGCGAGGCGTGATCCGGCAACACCATGGAGGTCGAGAAAGAATGCCTTTCCATGGCCCAGCGGGACTCCGGGAAGCTGTAGTTGATCCCCCACATGTTCGGGCCCATGCCTGTGATGGTGCCCAGCCGACAACCCTGCAGGCCTCGGAAAACCGGGGCCTTCTCGGTGAGGCCGGGAACAGTGACCTCCTCGTAGAACCCGTCCATGCGCGGCGCCAGGACCCGGATGTCGCGCTGGTGCGACACCACCGGCGTGGGCATGCTCAGATCGAGGCGGGTGTATAGCCCGAGCATCTCGAAACGGGCACCCAGCGCGGCGCGTTTCGTGCTGCTCAGCAGCCGCGCGACGATCTGTGGCGGCGCAGTCTCCTCGCTCCATCGTCGGGCCGTGCGCTCGGAGATCCCGCCCTCCGCGGCCGCCTCAGCGAGGCGCTCCAACCTTCCGCTCGGCGAACCCGCCTTGACCCCGGCCGACGCGTAGAAAACCAGGCACAATTTCGGCGGCAGCGTGGACGCCGCATCGACTATGCTGGCTCGCAGCACGGGCAGAGCTTGTGGGCCGGGCAAGCTCTCGGGGACACCCAGCAACTCGCGAAGATGGGGAGTAGCGGGGAGATCAGTGTTCCTTAAGCCTTTGCGGCACAGCGCTACAACTTCGCGCACCAAGGGACCCGAAAGGTCCTGAGTAGTTGAGCGCTCCGCCATGTAAGTATCCAGTTCCTCGTCTAACTCTTTTGGATACTAACAGTCAAATACCGGCGCCGCACCCGAAGCGGCAGCGGAATGGATGCGCTCAGGGCGGCTTGTCCGTCAGATGCGTATGTAAGGAGGTGAAGCGGATGAATAAGCGGCTGATGCTGGTATGCGGCGAGTGGCTCAAGCAGCGTCCGACGTGGCGAGCCCTGGCGCCGCACGGTGGGGGCCTGAGCAGCAAGATGGTTACGAAGCGCCTACTCCTCCCAAGGTATCGAAATGCCTTCCCAATCGAGCTTCATCACGAGAATGAGGAGCGTCGCCTGAGAATATGGCTGGGGGAATACGAGGCGCAACTCCTCGACGATCTACAACTCGTGCGCCGGGCCACTGATCGCGCTGTGGATGAGGCCCGCAGACTGCGCGCGTCCGTCACCGCCGGCGATCTCGCCGACCGGCTGGTGCGCGCGGTGGCCGCCACCCGAATGAAACGCGAACCCCTGAGCGAACTGGAGCTCGACGCGATAGCCAGCACCTTCGTCGCCAACTCGCCGTCGCTCGACCGGCTGCTGAGCCGCGAGGAATTCCAGCAATTCCAAGACCTGTACGACCAGTCCTGGCGCAACGAGGGGGCCGCGCACCTGGCCGAGCACCCATACAGCCGGGCGATGCTGGGCGACGACGAACGTCCCCCGCTCATCCGCAGCCAGCGGGAGAACACCTGGGAGGCGCTGGGCCGCTCCGTCTACTCCAGATTCCGGATGGCCGCCCGCGACGAGTCCGTGCCAGGGGAAGCGGACGAGATCGCGCGGGCGGAGGTCAACCGGGCCTGCGGGCGGCTGGGGCTCGCACACGAATCCGCGCTCGTGCTGCTCTACAGCCTCCTGTGCGGGCTGCAGCTGGGCACCCAGACGCAGCCCGCGCGCACCCCGTCGAAGCCCATCGACGTGGACCGCACCTGGCGCGAGGCCCCCGGCCCGGTGGCGGCCGACGAAAGCGCCGAAGAGTGGAACGGCCTGCCGGTGAACGGCGAACTGATCGCGCTCGCCGAGGCCACGATCAGGGCCTTCTGCCGAACCCAAGCCCAGGGCAAGTTCCTGCTACTCAGCGGAATGCTGGAGACGGCCAGCCAGCACGCCATGCGGCGCGCCTGGATGGACTGCTTCAAGCACGACAGGCAGGGCCGATATATCGACGCAGACGCGGGCGCAAAGATCGTGAGCCTAGCCGTGTTCAAGGGCATTCCCTCCGGGGAGGAGCACCGCCGTCGGGAGCGCGACCTGCGCTCGGTGAACCTCACCCGCGACGAGACACCGCCCGCCCCCGCCCGCCCGTCGCCGGATGTGATGAACCGGGCCTGGGCATGGTTTTCGGAACACCCCGAGGTGGTGTCAGGAATTATCGCGGGCGACCCTGAAGTGTTGGCGGAGTATCGTCGTGCTGCGGCAGATCTTGGGCTCCCAGATTTGGAATACATAATGTCATTTATTCAAAAGGAAAACTCATGACAATTGACCATCCGCATGAGGTGCCGGTCCGCCACATCGGGCTCGGCGCCGTCATGATCGGAGATGAGCCAGTGGCTCCGGCAGGCGCCGTGACCCTGGACGTTTTCGGGGCAACCCTCGACTTTGACCCTTCCCGCCCGGACCAGCTGCCGTCGTGCCTGGTGGCCGACCCGGGGCTCGCCGTGCCCGTGCTGGAGCAGCTGTACGGCGACGAGGTGGCCGACGAGGTGCTCAACCGGGCGCTCGCGCAGGACCACGAGGTGGTGCGCTGCCGCGCGGCCCGACAGCCGTCGCTGATCACCCTGACCAGGCTCGCCGAGGTGCGCTGGTGCCAGCGCAACGCCGCGCTTCCCCTCGATCCGGCGCTGCTGCTGATGGAGGAGATGACGCTCATCGCGGAGCTGCGCGGCATCGTCGAAACCGAAGAGAACTGGGTGGGGGAACTGCACCGGCTGCTGGGGGCGCTCATGGGGCGGCCGCGCGCGATGTGCGCCGCGCTGAAACAGCCCGCGGTGCGGGCGCTGCTCATCGACGCGCTCGACGAGCTGGCGTCGGAGTCGCCGCTCACGGGCGAGGAGCGCGCCGACGCGCTCGGCTGGCTGGGGGAAGTGGAGGGCGCGGTGTCGCCGCCCGCGCTGGGTGAGGGGCTCGTTGACTGGCTGGAGCATCTGCGCCCGGAGCTGGCGCTGGCGGCTGGTGGCTCGGCCGCTGCGGGCACGTCGACGGTGGACTGGCGGGACGTGCCGCTGGGCATGACGTCGCGGCGGGAGGGCAACGTCGCCTGGAACGCCGAGTTCGGTCGCGACGCCGTGGATGTTTCGGCGAGCGCCGAGGGCGCTGGGGGCGCGTTCCGGCTACTGGGGGAGCAGCCCACGCTCACCGGCGGCCTGTTCTTCGACCTCGTGGGCGACGACTGGCCGATGCCGCTGGCCACGGGCGAGTTGACGAGCGACGACGACGGCGGCGAGTGGCGCGGTGCGGTGACGCTGGGGGGAGAACAGACTGAGCTGCTGCGGCGGCTGCTGCGCGACGGGTCGCGGCTCGACGTGCGGGTCAGAGGCGCCGACCCGGAGCCGATGGGCGACTCGCTCGCGGCGGAGGCGCAGCGCTGGTGCGCCCGCGCGGTGTGCGCGCTGCGGCTGCGCAACGTCGTCGCCTCCGAGAACCTGCTGGGCAGCGCGGAGAGCGCGCTGGAGCGGGCCGCGGATCTGTGGCAGTTGGCGGGGCGGGAGGCCGAGCTGGCCGCGACGCGTGAACTGCTGGGGCGCGCCCAGGACCCGGGCCTCATCTGGGCGGATACCCTGACCGTCGCCGAGACGATCCTGCTGGCTGAGCGCGGCTAGGGATTGATGCCGCCGGCCCCGGGGTGGGGTCGGCGGGCCGCCTGCCGTCGGCCTTCGGCGCGGGGAGGGCGTCGTCGGGGCGGGTGGTTGAGGGAACGCGCCGGTTGGCGGAAACGGGGGAATGTAATTGGGGTCGGCGTTCAGTGCGCCGACCCCACGGGTTTTTTCAGTTGCCGCTGTCATAGCGGCGGGTTGTTCACCACACGAACCACATGATGGGCTCCTTCCGTATCTCCGGCGAGCGAGTTGCTCACCCGACATACGCATCCAGAATCCAGCCCAGCTTCCGTCGCCGAACCGGGCAGACCCAGGCGGCCCCAGCAGAGCCGTAGAACACCGCCCGGCCCGCGCACCGGGCTTCCCCACCCGGCCATCGCCGCCAACACGCCCGCCGGGCGCGGGCCACGACCCACAGGCTGCCCCCCGCCTCGCTTTGCGCCGGGCGGTTCTGACGGACAACGCGCCGGGGCCGGGCCGTCGTCGAGGAAAAGCGCTGGTCAGGGCCGAATGATGGTGGCGTCCGGGGCTCTGTCCGTCAGATAGGGGTAGGAGGAAGGAAAGGAGGAGGACATGGCCGCTATGACGGGCGCCGCGGGCGCCGTGGTGTGGGGGAAAGACTGCCTACTTTGCGCGCCGGGGTTGCCCGGGTGGGGCGCGCGCCCGTCACGGCTGCTTGAGCCCAGCGGACCGGAGCGGGGGGTTCCGGGGCGCGCCGGGCGGCGGGATGCCGACGGGGGACGACGGCACCCGGGCGGTGCCCCGCGAATGGTGCGGGGCATCGTCGAAGCGATGGGGGTGAATGGTCGGCGCGATGTGGGGATCGTCGCCGACCCCTTGGGGGAGGTGGTGCAGGTACCGGCCGTTGAGCTCATACCGGCACCACGTCGAGGGGCGACGTTGGCGGCGGATGGTTGCCGACGTCGCCCCAAGCGACCCCTGGTGTGTGGGGCGTGGCGCGCCGGCGTCGCGCCCGGGTGGGGGAACGCTCAACACAGCCGAGCGTTTCAGGCCGTTTGGCCCGGGGGATATTGGGAGCGCCCAGAATTGTTGCCGTCGGCATAGAGAGGGGTTCGACGGTGTCTTCCGCAGCTGGTGATGTTCGCCCGTACTCGGTGTTCGTGAGCTATGCGCGTCGCGATGATGTGGGCGGCTGGGTGACGGAGCTGGTGGCGGCGCTTCGTCGGGAGTTTGAGACGTCGGATGGCCAGGAGCTCCGAGTGTTCTTCGACCGCTCGGACATCACGACCCCGGAGGAGTGGAAGAGCAAGCTGTCCTACGCGCTGCGGCAGGCCCCGGTGATGGTGGCGTGCACGTCGAAGAACTACTTCGCCAGCCAGCCGTGTTTGTGGGAGTTCCAGGGGCACGAGGGGAGGCGCAGGCCTGGTTCGAAGGGCTCGGAGGAGCTGCCGCCGGGGCTGGTGCCGGTGTTCCTGGAGGACGTGGAGCTGGAAGAGCCCGACGAGGCACACGAGCGCTGGTATGCACAGGTGCACCGGATGCAGGCGACGGATGATCTCAGGGGCATGTTCTCGCGGGAGCCCGGGAGCGTCGACCGCGAGAGGCTCGCGGGGGTGGTGAAGCGGCTGGCCGAGCAGCTGCGCGAGCGGTGGCGTGAGATCAAGAGCTGGGAGCGGATCGACAGCAATGTCGGTCAGGGGACGTGGCGGTTTGTTGGGCGGCAGGAGGAGCTGTCCCGGCTGGACGAGGTGCTGGTGGACAACACGTCGGTGGGTGTGGTGACCGCCGTCGAGGGGTTCGGGGGGATCGGCAAGACGGAGCTGGTGCGGTACTACTCGCAGCAGAAGAAGGGGTATTTCGCGGCGGGGACGTGGCTGCTGCCTGCGGAAGGGGCCAGGGAGATGCTGCCGCTGCTGGCCCGGCTGGCGCACGATCTGCCGGGTTTCGTGGTGCCGGAGGACGCCAGGGGCAATCCGGAGGAGGCCGGACGGTGCGTGCGCGAGGAGCTGCGTCGCCGTAGCCGGGATGGTCAGCACGTGTTGCTGATCCTGGACAACGTGGATCAGGTGTCGCTGCTGGGGGCGGAGCAGCTGGGGGAGTTGCCGCATGGTCGGGAGTTCCACGTGGCGGCGACCACCCGGTTGGGGGTGCAGGATCTGCCGGATCTTCCGCAGCTGGCGCATGTCCCGATCGGCGGGTTGGACGTGTGGGAGTCGGTGGGTTTGCTGCGCGCACTCCAGCCGGTTCGGAAGGGCGACGACCTGCCGGATTTCGCGTCGGAGGACGAGGAGCAGGCGGCCCACGAGTTGGCGGAGCTGCTGGGCGGTTTCACGCTTGCGGTGGAGCAGGCGGGTGTGTACCTGTTGTCGAACCAGAATGTCACGGTGCGGGAGTACCTGGAGCATCTGAGGAAGCATGGTGCCTTGGCCGGCGACGAGTTGACCGAGTCCGGTACCCGGGAGCAGGCGGCGATCCTGCACAAGCAGAAGCTGCTGGGCGTGATCCTGGGCGACACGCTGAAGAGTCTCGACGAGTCCTGCCCGGGCAGTGTCGAGGTGTTGAAGCTGGCGGCGGCCATGCCGTCGGACATGATCCCGTGGCCGTGGCTGGAGGCCTTGGCGCGCGACGTGGTGCCAGAAGTGTTCGAGGCCAGCAGGCAGCATCTGAAGGGCAGATGGGACCAGATCCGTGGGGTCCTGGAGGGGCGCCGCCTGATCGAGGAGGGCACGTACCCGGGGATCACGGGCCGGATGCACCGGCTGGTCGCCGAACACCTGAATCAGGGCAACGGGGCCTTGTTGGAGGGGATTGATGAGTATGTCATGGCCCGGGCTGACCATGTTCAGAGTGACTTCTCATCGCCTTCGAATCGGTGGGAGGTGGATGCCCTGCTCGATGCGCTCGCTCGTCCGCTTGCTTTCCGGCCTGAACGGTTTGGTGAGATCCCCAACTTCTTTGCCGAGGCGGCGGCCCACGTCACGGATGCGCGGCCCGGGGCGCTGGTTGAAGCTGTTGTGGAGGCGTTGCCGCGCGATTCGGGCCGAATCCGGGTGGCGGCGTTGTTGGCGTTGCGCGACCTGGTGGGGCAGGTGGATCCGGGTAGGGCGTTGGGGTTGGCGGAGGAAGCGTTGGAGATTGCCCAAGTGTTGGTGGGGGAGCAGCCGGGGAGTTTGGAGGCGAGGCGGGACCTGACGGTGTCGCTGAACAGGGTGGGTGATTTGGTGGCGCATTCGGATCCGGGTAGGGCGTTGGGGTTGGCGGAGGAGTCGTTGGAGGTTGCTCGGGTGTTGGTGGGGGAGCAGCCTCAGAGTTTGCAGGCGAGGCGGGACCTGACGGCGTCGCTGGATCGGGTGGTGGATTTGGTGGCGCATTCGGATCCGGGTCGGGCGTTGGGGTTGGCGGAGGAGTCGTTGGAGGTTGCTCGGGTGCTGGCGGAGGCCCAGCCGGGGAATACGCAAGTCCTGTGGGACCTTGGGGTGGCGGCTGCTCGGATGGCGTTGCTTGTTCCGGATTCTCCCGAGTTGGGGAGTCGCTGGCGGGAGGCGGCTGTGAGTTTCCGGGCGGCGTTGGAGATCCGGCCGGATCACCCGCGACTGGGGTGGATGTCCTGGGATTCGGCTCGGCGGTATGCCGAGACCGGTCCGTCGGATCGGGATGAGTGGCTGGCGTATGCGGCTGAGTTGGCGGAGCGGTTCGGGCTAGCGAACTAGCAAAGCAGCGGCCCGTTCGTCGAGGAGCGCACCAAGGCGATTGGCGAGGCCGACCCGATGGCTGGTTCAGCGAACCTCTCGGCGCGGCCCGCGCCCACGGCTATCGCCCGCGGCCCGGGGGGGATTGTTGGCGGGCTGGCACCGCCGTCGGAGGGTGGTGTGCAGGTGAAGTGCCCGGGTGTTTCGTCGTGGGGCGTAGGGCTGGGAGGATGAGACGTGGCAACTCGTCAAGGTGGGAGCAAGGACGGCGGCGCGCGCAAGGCTGGGCGCCCTAGGTGGTTCTCGGGCGCGGAGCTGCGGCGGCTGTGGGGCATCCTGCGCGGTCGGGACGCTGGCGTCGACGGGCAGCCGCAGTCGCGACGGGAGCGGTGGGGGCGCGTCGGGGTGCGGGTGCGGCATCTTCGTCAGCTGCCGCGGGCGGCCCGGGGAAGGTCGGCCCGCACTCGGCGGTGGCCGGGCGTGTCGGCCAGCCTGCTGCTGTTCTTCGGCCTGACGGTGGGGCTCTGCTTCGCGGACCACCTGGGCCGCTGGTGGCAGGCGGGCATCATCGTCGCGCTGCTCGCCAGCGGGGCGTTGGCGACCGTGCTCGTGTTCCGCGCCATCCCGCGTGACAACCGCTACCGCAACTTCTACGTCCTCGGCGGGCTCGCCGCCTATGTGGTGGCGTTGGCGAGCTGCGCGATGTGGGTGTGGGACTGCCTTCCCGGCCGGGTGCCGGTGTTCTCGCAGGTTTACCACAGCTTGCTGCTGCTCGCGGGCGAGTCGGCACCCGAGTCCTGCACCATCGTTCCGCTCGCCCTCCAGGCGGCGGAGCTGGGCGGGGTGGTGGTGCTGTTCGGCGCTGTTTACGTGGTCGTTGACGAGATCACCTCCGACCCCATCGCCCGCTGGCGGGCGCGTCAGGCGCCCCGGGTGATCCTGATCACCGGTCTCAGCGAGGAGACCCTGCCCGTGATCCGCTCGCTGGCGGAGGACCCCGACGGTTCGCGCGTCGTCGTCGCGGAAGCCAACCCGGACCATCCCCTCATCCACCAGGTGCGCCGCTACGGGGTGCAGGTGATCCGCGGTGAACTCTCCGCCCGAGCCAAGGAGCTGCGGTGGTTGGAGAGGCTGTGCAAGGCGCGCGGCAAGCACGTGGCGCTGCGCCGGGCCTACCTGCTCTCCGCCGACGAGCAGGCCAACCTGGAAGCCGCCGAGGTGATCCGCCGCACCCTGACCAAACTCGGCCGCGCCTACCGCGACGAGCAGCGCGCCCCCACCCGGATCATCGTGCGCATCGACCGCTACCTGCCGGCGCGCCACTACGCGGCCCAGCAGGCGGCTTCGTGGCGGGTCGCGGCACCCAGCCATGCCGGAAACGACGATCCCGGGCAGGCGACGGAACCCGGGCAGTCCTCGGCTCAGGAAAGCGCCGACCCGCAGCGTGCCGACCTGCTCTCCGGGCCGCGGGTGTTCATCTCGACGATCGGCACCGCCCAGGTGAGCGTGCACGCCCTCGCCGAGCACATCGCCGACCTCGACGACGGTGGGCGCGTGCTCATCGTCGGCAAATCCGACCTCTCCGCCGCCTTCCGCGACGAGTGGCGCTTCCAGCGTCAGACGGGAAAGCTGCTGCTGGAGAAGCTGGAGGAAGCGGAGAAGCGAGAACAGCCCGCGAAACCGGCGGACGCAGATCCCAGCGGCGGGAAAGCCGAAACGGAGAAGCTGGGGGTCAGGCCGTGGCGCAAGGTGGTGGAGCGCAAGGCCCGCCTCAGCGAGCCGGAGGAGCGCGACACCATCCTCGACGACACCGAGCTGGAGCGGCTGGGCGCGGCCGGCGCGGCCGTGAGTATCGTGCTGGCCACGCAGCCCACCGAGGCGGAACGCGCCCGGCTGGAGGCGTTCGCGCTCAGGCTCCAGGACCGCCCCGGCCAGCCCGCGCCCACCGTCGGGCCGGAAGCCGGAAACCCGCCCGGGCCCGCTGTGCGGATCTTCATCCCCACCGACGGGGTGCGCGGCCTGGCCCGCCACCCCATGCTGGGCTGCCTCCACCCGTTCGGCCCCAGCCTGGGCGGCGCCGCCGTCACGCCCGACGACGGTGCCCCGCAGCCCCCGAACCCGCTGCAGGGCGTGCCGCAGGACTCGTGGTTCAGGGCCGCGAAACTAGTGGCCGACTCCTACACCATCGGCAGCGCGCTCAGCACCTGGGGCGACATGCCCGCCACCGAGCGGGACAGCAACTTCCGCGCCACCTGGAGCCTCCTCACGTGGCTATCGCAGCTCGGCTACACCTGGCAGCCCCGAAAACCGGAAGGGTACCGCCCGCCCAGCGACGAACTGCTGCGGCTCCTCGTGCCGCTGGAGCATCGCGCCTGGATGACGTTCAAGCACGACACGGGCTGGTGCGGCGCCCCGGAGCGTGACGACACGCTCCTCCTGAACGACCTGCTCCACCCCCTCAGCGACCTCGACGACACCAACCGGGCGCAGGCCATCGAACGAACCGCCCAAACCCTGCGGGGCCTGCTGCGCGTCCTCGAAGTGCTCGGCTTCTACCCCGTCGCGCCCAGCCGGAGACACGACGGCTGGTGGGTGCTGCAGCGGCTCGGGCAGGTGCGGGTGGTGCGCGTCGTGGAGGAAACCGAGCAGTGGCGCGATGACAGCGGCAACCTGCTCCGCGCGGAGACCGGCGACTACATGATCGTCGACCATCCCTCCGGGTGCAGCCAACGCACCGTCAAGCCCGACCGCTTCCGCGCCACCCACCGGAAGCGGGCGGGCGCCGACGCCATCTACGACCGCATCGGGCGGGTGCGGGCGCGGGTCGCGGCGGTGGGGGAGCGCGTCGACTCCCGGGAAGGCCCCCAAACGGCTGGCCCGGGGCAGTGGGTGCTGCGCGACGACTCCGGTGCCGAGTGGATCGTCGCCGCCGACAGGCTGGTCAACCACTACCGGATGGTGGGGCCCGCCGCCGACGTCAGCCAGTAGCGTCCAGCGGGTACAGCTCCAGGCCCGCGTCGGCCAGGATCGCCGGGATCGCGGCCATGATCCTCTCGTCGTAGCTGCGCAAATCCTCACTCAGCTGCGCCCACGGCTTGGCCCACTCGTGGTCCGCCCGCCCGTGTCGGCGCTCGTTGATCGCCCAGCGACGGTGCTCCAGCTCCGCCAGCAACCCTAGCTGGTCGGCGATGTCGACGCCGCCCGCAGCGGAGCGCGGACGCCACCCCAGCCCCGCGGCCGCATGCGCCACCGCGCACCCGACGACGACCGCCCGGTTGCTCGCCCGCTCGAACTCCGTCAACCCGTCCCACAGCTCCGCCGCCAGCGGGGAGCCCGTGGCGTTGCCCGTCGCCGCATCGGCCGACTGGTAGGCCAGGTGCACCTGCGGGGCCAGCAGCTCCACCAGCTCCGCGCTCAACAGCTGCCCACCGCCCGCGCGCCTAAGCCGCCAGCCCGCGCGCGCCGCGAGGACCGGCAGCCGCGCCGCCACCTCCAGCGCGCTCAGCAACGTGCCCGGCGTGCGCGCCACACCCAGCAGTCCGAGCAGCCCGTCGGCGACGGCCGCCAGCTCCTGCGGGCTCCACACCACCGGCTCCGACCAGCCCACACCCAGGCGCGCCGCCACCCCGCCGGCGGCGAGCAGCTCCCCGCACGCCTCCGCGACGATGGTGAAAGCCGAGCGGACCCGCTCGTCCTGCCGCTCCCAGTCCGCCCCACCGGCGGGATCGTGGCTGATCGGCGGGAACAGGGGCTCGGCGGGCGCGGTGGCCTGCGCGTCCGGTGCGCTGAGCCAGGCCGCGTCGTCGAACAGCAGCCGCGCCAGCCGCTGGTCTGGCTCCTCCCCGCCCGCCAGGGCGCGTGCGCGGGCCTGAGCGCCCGTGAAGACCGTCACCGAGTCGGGGGTGGGCCAGGCGATGTCGCCGGAGAGGAGCGCCACCACCCGCGCTCCGGGCACCTCGTCGGCCACGGCGCGCGCCACCGCCAGCGCCCGGCCCTCCGGGCTGGCCGCGACGTACACCGTCGGGCCCGTCAGGGTGCCGCGCTTCGGCTTCGGCGGCTGCCACCGGGCCATCAGTTCGGTGACCGCCTCGACGACGGGCCGCGGCTCCAGCGGCACCTGCACCCACGTCGCGGCCACCTGCTTGACGGCCGACGCTTCGCGCGCCCACTCGTCGCAGCCGCCCAGGCAGTGCACGGTGAGCGTCCCGCCGGCCTCGGCCCAGCCGAACGCCATCTCCTGCACCAGCCGGCGCGCGATCGGCAGGTCGCCCAGCACGATCGGCGGCGGGGCGAGCCGCTCCACCGGCTCCGGCGGGAAGGCGGCCAGCACGTCGCGCACCAGCGTCGGCTCCCACACGAGCGCGCGCACCCCCGGCTGCCCCGCCCACAGCGCGGCCACCTCCTCGTCGCTGAACAGCGCGGTCACCGGGGCGCCGGGCTGGGCCGCGAGTCGCCGGGCCAGCAGCTGGGCGGTGTGGTCGTCGTCGAGACCGAACAGGGCACCATTGTCGGTGGCATTGTTTGTCATGCACCCAGTGTGTCAAAGCGGGAAGGGGTTCACGCGGA
Organism: Tessaracoccus sp. OH4464_COT-324; assembly: GCF_003932855.1. GTDB lineage: Bacteria > Actinomycetota > Actinomycetes > Propionibacteriales > Propionibacteriaceae > Arachnia. The sequence goes on from NZ_RQYZ01000030.1 coordinate 25,968, forward strand.
TGTGGAGCAGACTTCGCCGCCCGACGGTGCAGATCGTCGGCGACGGCCTCGACGGCCAGTGGCTCAGCTGGCGGTGGGCGGGCACCGACCGGCCGGTTGGGGTGCACCGCTGCGTCGGCCTCGACGCCGCCCTGGCGGCCCTCGACGCGGCCCTGCCCGGCGGCGACCCCACCAGCCTCGACGACCAGCGTCTCACCGGGCCGCTCGCCGACGCGACCGCCGAGCGGGAGCTGATGCGGCTGCTGGCCGGGGCGCTGCTGCCGGAAAGGCTGGTGGCGGAACTGCTGGCGCAGCGGGAGCGGGTGGAGGTGCGGGTGCTGCCGAGCCCCAGGCTGGCCCGGGTGCCGTGGGGGCTGCTGCCCGTCGCGGGCGACCGGCGGCTGATCGAGCTGGCCGACGTGTCATGGATTGGTCCGCTGCTGCCGCGCGACGTCGCCGAGGGGCCGGCCGTCGGCCCCGACGACGCGGCGCCCCCGACCGAGCGGCGGGATCGGCCGCCGGAGGACGACGCCGACCTCGACGACGCGGCGCCCCCGCTCTACGTCCTCGACCCGCTCACCCGCCACGGCGCAGTGCTGCCCGCCGGGTATGTGCCGTGCGCGCCCGGTGGGGCGGATGTGGAGGCGGTGATCCTGACCGGATGCGCCGACGAGCGGCCGGTGCTCGACTGGCTGCGCGACGGCGTGTCGCGGCTGTTCCTGCTCGGCCATGCCGTGCACGCGGCCGGCCGCCCGGGGGAGGTGGAGTTCCTCTTCGCGCGCGGTCGGCTGAACGCCGCGGACCTGATCTTCGCCGACTGGCGGGCACCCGCGAGGGCGGCCATCGTCGCCTGCGCCTCCGGCACCGACCTGGCCGACGTGGAGCCGCTCGGGCTCGCGACGGCGCTGCTGCTGCGCGGCGCCGAACTCGTGCAGGGCACCCTGTGGCCGCTGCCCACCGACGCGGCCCTCGCCCGCGAGGACGAGGAGGCTCACGGGGTGTTCGCCGAGCTCGTGGCGGCCTTCGACCGGGCGCAGGGGGCGGCCGACCCCGTCGCGGAGCTGTGCGGGTTCCAGCGACGGCGGCTCGCGGACTGGCGGGCGCGGCCCACGCTCGGCAACTCGCCCATCCTGTGGGGCTCGGCCACGACGATCACCGCGCCGCGGCGGCGCAGCCTGGCGGGCGCCTCACATCACAGGAACCGGCAGGCGCCGGGCCCGCCGAGGGCCGAGCGGGTGTCGTCGACGTAGTGCAGCTGCGGCACGTGCTTGAGGGGTACCTCGTCCACCCGTTCCCGCCGGGGCGGGCGGGGGCCGTCGGCGGCGGGCGAGACCACCCCGGTGAGGCGGGAGTGGATGATCAGGTCGGCGGCCAGGGCATCCCGGCCGAGGCGGTGTGCCAGCTCGATCGCGGCCCCGAAGGGCGGGCGTTCGGCCCGCTCGCGCCACGTCGAGCGGTGGGAGCGGTTGGGCATCTGGTGGCGCTGGTCGTTCAGGGTGCGGATGGCCGCCAGCAGCAGGTCGAGGGCCTGTTCCGGGGCGCGCTCGGCCAGCAGCAGCCCCAGGGCGTGCTGGCAGCGGGCCCGCCAGAGGTCGGTGCCCTCCAGGTAGTCGAGACGGGCCAGCGCGCGCCGGAGGAGCCGCTGCGCCGTCGGGTGGTGTTCCGACTCGGAGTGGGCGAGGAGGGAGCCGGCCTCTACCAGGGCGAGCGCCTCGGCGCGCTCCTCCCCGGGGATGCCGTGCAGCCGCGCGACGGCCTGCTCCAGCTCTCGGATGTGCTGCTTTTCCAGTTTCCTCAGGCGGCCGAACTCTTGGACGATCTCGATCACCGGCCGCTGGCCGGGGGCGTCGGGTGTGAGGGGGACGGGCGCGGGCCGGGCTGGCGTCGCCGTGAGTGGCGCTACCGGGCCGACGGGCGGCGCGGGCGTGCCCCACGTGGTGAGCTGTCGGGCCAGGCGACGCTCGGCGCGGGCTTCCTCGTCGAGGCACCAGTCGTCGAGGCAGGCCGCGCGCAGCCGGTGCAGCCGGGCGCGCAGCCGGTCGAGGCTGGAACCGGCGCGCAGCAGCACCTCGGTACGGCCGAGGTCGTCGAGCGCCTCCGCGATACGGCCGTAGCGGTGCAGATGCTCGGCGTGGGTGAGCAGGAAGGCCGCCTGTGGATGCGGGGGCAGCTCGCCCAGGTTGGTCTGCCGGGCCACCTGGTCCGCGTCGAGCACGTGGCCGGCCCGGCTGAAGGCGGAAAGCAGCAGCACCCGGGTGGTGCGGGTGCCGGGCGCGGGGCCCAGCTGCTCCTCGGCACGGGCGTTCAGGAGGGCGGCGACGGCCTCGAACACATCCGACCGGGTTAGCGCGGCCTGGCCCAGCAGCCGCCAGGCCCAGGCGGCCACGTCGGGGGCGGGCCGCTCGCCGGGCCGCACGTGGGCCTCGGCGATCCGACGACACTGGGCCTCGTCGCCGAGGGCCAGGAGGGTGCCGGCGAGTGACAGCCGGGTGTGGGGAAGCAGCCGGCTGGGGCTCGTCGGCAGCGACGCGAGCCGCTGCGCCTGCTGCGCGGCGTCTTTCGCGCGCCGCAGGTCGTCGCCCAGCCCGCGGTGGCGCAGCACGCGGGCCAGCAGGAGGTGGTTGGCCACGCGCTGCTCGACGGTGGTGTCCGCCGCGCGCAGGACCTGCCCGGAGGCCAGCGCCACCGCCCGGTCGAGATCGCCCCAGTGGTCGGCCTCGACGGCGGTCAGGTGTTGGGCGTCGCCACTCACGTAAGGCCTCCTTCGTCGCTGATTCAGCATCTTAGGCCGTGTCGCTCAAGCGTCGCCGCGCACCGGATCGGGCGAAAAAAGCCCCCACCATCTTGATCTGCACGCCCGGTGCAGGAGACAGACGGTGGGGGCTCTTCTCTGCCCCGGGGCGTTCCCGTCCCGGCAGCGCTTCCGCAGCGCGGCTCAGGCGCTGGCACCCGAAGCGGTGCACGCTGGGGACGGTGGGGAGGAGCGGTGCGCGCCTCCCCACCGAGGGTCAGTCGCTGATGTTGTTGTAGCGGTAGGCGGCATGCAGGTAGAAGCGCGAACCCCAGGTGAGGACACGCGACTGGGCGTAGTCCGGGGTCTGCTCCAGGGTGCGGAACTTGGTGCGGGACCCGTCCACCCAGCCCGCGAAGATCACGACGTGGCCGTTGGCTCCGCCGGTGCCGGGGCCGAGGTTGCCGACGATGTCGCCGGGACGCAGCTCGTCCTTGGAGATCTGGTGCACCCTACCGGGCAGAGTGACGGTGCTCAGGCTCTGGTCGAGATGGAGAGCCATCGAGACGAAGCCGGAACAGTCGGAGCGATACGCCTTCCCCTGCGGGTCGCTGGCCGTCGAGTACATCGAGTACGGCACCCGACGATCCACCCAGGTCTGTGCCCTGGCCAGCACCTCGGCGCGGGAGATCGGCCCGTTGATGCGCGAGTTGCCGCCGCCGCCAGGGTTGTGACACTCGGGCACGTTGGGCTGGCCGGTGGGGATCCTGAGGTAGGCGCGGGACACGTAGCCCTCGCGGCCGTTGTAGGTGACCTTGGCCCACCAGTTTGAGGTGTAGGTGC
>NZ_RQYZ01000004.1 GCF_003932855.1 Tessaracoccus sp. OH4464_COT-324
CGTCATCAGCGATGACGTCAGTCGTGTCAGACACGGCCATCTCCTCTCGGATCAGGCCAGACCCTCACACACCGTTTTCCTTACAGTCTCGGGTCGCGAGTCATGGCCTACTACCCGGCCTCGAACCCCTTCGCGGTTTCCCCGTATGATGAAGCGTCCTGAGTTTCGTTCTGTGGTTAGGGCGCAGCGGGTGTTGGGTTCTGGTTGTGGGTGTGGGCGGCTTCGGCTTCTGTGGGGGTGTGGTAGTCCAGGGCTTGGTGCGGGCGGGTCGTGTTCCACCGGTGGACCCAGCCCATCGTGGCCAGTTCGACGGCCTTGATGGACTCCCACACACGTTTGGAGCCGATGAGTTCGGTCTTGTAGAGCCCGTTCACCGGCTGGGGTCAAGGCGTTATGGGAGGCGCCCACGGTGCCCACTGAAGCTGTCACCCCTCGTGGTGATGAGTGCCTGCGAGTAGGCCAGGCTGACGTGCTGGGAGCCTTTGTCGCTGTGGTGGATCAGGCTTGCATGGCCGCGGCTGGCGCCCGTGCACTGTAGGGCGTGTTTGAGAGCCAGCAGCGGTAGTCTGGTGGTGTGCGGGCTTGCTGAGACGGCCCAGCCCACGATGCTGCGGGTGGTAGACGTCGGTGATGAACGCGACGTAACACAATCCCGTCAGGACACGCACGTAGGTGATGTCAGCAACCCACAGCTGGTTCGGGCGTTCAGCAGTGAACCGGCGTTCGACGAGATCGAGGCGGGTATCGGGTTGCCCGGTAGGGCGTGTGGTGCGTGGGTTGCGGCCACGGCGCACGCCCTGGAGGCCGGCGATCCTCATTAGGTGGGCGACCTGGTCACGACCGATCTGCCAGCCGGCACGCAGCATGGCGTGGTACGTCTTCCGTACCCCTGTAGACGCTGTAGTTCTCCTGGTGGATCCGTTCGATCTCAGGCAGCAGGACCTCATCTCGCACCGCCCGTGGCGAAGTGGGGCGGGTCTTGGCGGCGAGGTCACCGCGGGAGGTGATGAACCCACACGTAGTCGCACGCAGAGTACGGCAGGTTGGCTCGACCCCGAAACGGTCACGGTGTTCGTTGATGAACCGGATCATCTCGTCGTGGGGCGGTCGAGTTCCCTGGCGAAAAAAGCCGAAGCGGCCTTGAGGATCTCATTGGCCCGGCGGGCTTCGGCAAGCTCACGCTTGAGGCGCTTGTTTTGCTCCTCCAAGGACTCGGCCACAGGCGTTGGGGCCACCTCGGGGACGTATCGGTCGCACCACAACCGCAAGGCCTCCTCACCCACACCGACGCCGATCTGCGCGGCGATAAGCCCGGATCGCGCGCGAACGAGGACCTCCCTGGGCCGCTTGACGTTCAAGAACCAATCGGACCGCGCGCCCACGCAGCTCCGGGGGTGTACTTCTTGGGCATGTTCCAATTCTCCTTCAGCTGGATCAGAACCAAACCCAGGACGGTTCGCATTAATCCACGGCCGGTGTTGACTTTGACGTAACGTCAAGGTTTACCTTCGAGGGCATGACAGTTACGATGACCGATAGTGCGGCCGGAATGAGGGAGATGCTCGACGCATCTCCTGAGCAATGGCACGAGGCGGCCAGCAGGATGTGGGAGCCGGTGGCGGGGATGTACTTCTTCATCCCAGGCGGCCCGGACCTGGCGGCGGTCCATAGGCAGAACTTCGGCTTCAGTCCTGGCACACCGAAGGACGAGGTACGCAACGCCATCAAGGTACTGGAGCAGGCAGATGCGTGGGGCCGGGTCGAACGAGCCCTGACCGCCGGCCTAGATGATCTCGCCTCGGCGAATCCAGAACTGACCATGCCGGACCTCACGGTGCTGCTCGTGCTCGGGGACCCCTCGAACACGCACTTCATGGACGAGATCCGTGGCCTGTCAGCCCTTGGCGGCATCAGCGGCTACATCGCCATCACGATCTGGCCGACCGACGAGGTTCTGGATCGGCTGGAGGGAATTGCTCTGCACGAGCTGCATCACAACGTGCGCTACTCCCCAGGCGGCATCGTGTGGAACCCGCAGACCGTCGAGGTCGGTGAACACGTAGTCGCCGAAGGTCTCGCAGACCTCTTCGCCGTCGACTCAGTCGGGAGACGAGGATTCACCCACTTCGTCAGCGACCAGACCAGACTGAGCGACGAGGTCTTACGACGTGTCACCGACGGTCTAGACGTGACCGGTATGCAGAACTTCGCAGCTTGGGTGCTCGGCGACGCGAGCGCCCGGCTCTTCGGTTCGACCCCGGTCGGACTTCCTACCGGGGCTGGGTACGCGGCAGGAACACGTCTCGCCAAGGTCTATCTGGAGACCACCGGCCAGACGGCAGCCACGGCGGTGACGACACCTGCCGCTGAGATACTGGCAGTGGCACTGCCACAACTGGGACTAGCATCACCAACGCATTGACAGGAGGTCATGATCGTAGAGTGGACCGTCCAGGAACTCGCTGACCGCGCCGGCATCAGCGCCAGGACGCTGCGCCACTATCACCAGCTCGGCCTGCTGACCCCGGACCGAATCGGCGCGAATGGCTATCGCTACTACGGCCCCACCGCTGTCGCACGCCTGCAACGAGTCCTGCTGCTTCGTGAAGCGGGTCTCAGCCTGGCCGCCATCGGCGACGTGCTGGCGACAGATGCGGATCCAAACGACGAGATCGCCGCGTTAGAAGCGCACCTGACGCGTCTTGAGAATGAGCAGGAAACGCTGGGGCGGCGCATCGCCTCCGTCGAACACACCCTGGCGATGCTCCGCGAGGGACGCCAGCCGCGCATGGACATGATGCTCGAAGGGTTCAACGACCGCTACGAAGCCGAGGTCGTTGAACGGTGGGGGCGCGAGGTCTTCGAGAAGTCCAATCAGTGGTGGCACGCCAAGAGCCTCGGCCAGCAGCGCCAGTTTCAAGCGGATGCCGATCGGCTCCTGGCTCGCTGGGGGGAGCTTCACCGATCTGGCGTCACCCCGTTCAGCGACGCGGCCCAACGGCATGCAGCGGCCCACGCCGCATGGTTCGCCCAGATCCCCGGAACTCCCGGGGACGCCGGCGACACGGACAAGACTCGCGCCATGATCACCGGCATGGCCAACCTTTATGCCACCAACCCCGACTTCCACCCAGGCTTTGGCGGGGCCGAGGCCGCCGACTTTGCGGCCCAAGCGCTGCGCCACTACGCCCAGCACAACCCCCTCGCGTGAGAGCCCTTTCGGGGAAAGTGGCGCACTTCCCGGAAGGGTCATATGACCCACGCCGTTGCCACTTGGTAAGCCGTCACCGTCAGATCGTCGCGGGACTCTTCGTTGGCGAAGGCTCGCGGATCAGCGAGGTCGCGGCGCCATGCTTGGTCTCCTAGCCGGCTGCGAAGCGCTGGGCCGACGGTTACCACGCAGGCACACCCAGGCAGGACGATTTCTACCGGCCGAAGTGGTCATCACAGAAGGTCAACGCTGGCACGACGAAGCGTTGCACCTACCTTCTGCCTGCTTCGCCGAGAAGAATCAATCTAGCTGGCCTGCAAGCTCGGCATCGTCCGGTGGTCGGTCCACCTCGTCTTGACCGACGCCTTTCTCAACCGCCTCTCCACTGTCGACCACGCCACCGGAGAGCACTCAGCCGCTACGAGCAGGACAAGGCTGGCGCCATAGTTTGATAGGCAGGGCCCACGTCCGCACGTCCATTGATGGCCACCCCACCGCTACTCAGAGACCCGCGACGGCGACACCGTCCAGACAGCCTCTGCCGTGACTATCAGGGCTGCAGGATGGTCCGACGCTCGCGACGTGACCTCCGGAGCGGATTCTCACACCGGCAGCGCCGCCCACACCCTGCTCCCTCGCCAGCATGAGCAAACGGTCAGCGAGTTCCTTCTGATCAAGAATCTCCCCAGTCGCGGGGCCAATCGCCTCGTCGTCAACGACGACATCGGTCATCCCCTCACAGATCAGGCCGCGCTCTCAGCCGCCGCTATTCGGAAAACCCCGAGCTGCGGCAATGACACGCCTCAGCTGTACACCGACTGTTTGAGCGTGCCCACGTCGCGCAGGTTGCGGTACTTGTCCGCGTAGTCCAGGCCGTAGCCCACGACGAATTCGTTCGGGATATCGAAGCCCACGTACTTGACCGGCACCTCGATCTTGGCGGCGTCGGGCTTGCGGAACATCGTCATGATCTCCACGCTGGCGGGCCCGCGCGACGCGAGATAGTTCACCAGGTAGCTCAGGGTGAGGCCGGTGTCGATGATGTCCTCGACAACGATGACGTGCCGGTCTTTCAAGTCTTGGGAGAGGTCCTTCAGGATGCGCACCACGCCGCTGGACTGTGTGCCCGCGCCATAGGAGGACACCGCCATCCAATCCATCTGGACGTGACTCTTCATCGCCCGCTGCAGGTCGGCCATCACCATGACCGCACCGTTCAACACCCCCACCAGCAGAATGTCTTTGCCTGCGTAGTCGGCATCGATCTGGGCCGCCACCTCGGCCACCCGTCGCCCGATCTCGTCGGAAGTGAATAGCACTCGCTCCAGGTCTTCAGAAATGTCCCTTGCATCCACGCAATCAGCCTAGCAATTCAAGCCCGGCCCCGCTTCGGCGAACGCGCCCGCCGGGCACATCAATCGGGCCCTGGCCGCGCCACGCGCTCACCAGCCGCGCCACCTCGCTGACGTGCACCTGCGTCGGCCGGCAGCCGTTCGCGCTCAGCCAGGCCTTGATCCGGCGCTCACGCAGGGCGGGATGGCAATCGAGCCGGCTCAACGGCAGGGGCTCGCCCACCGGCGGCGGGCCCGCCAACTCGTCGAGCAGGTCGGCGTCGGCGCGGGCCAGCTGGGCGGTCCGCGCCAGGTTGGCGCGCACGTCGCGGCCGAGGGCGCGCTCGAAGTCGGCCAGCCAGCCACGCACCTGCACGCGCCGGAAGCGCTCGTCGGAGTTCATCGGGTCCTCCCACGCCTGCAACCCCCACTGCGCGACGGCAGCCAGCGTGGTGGCGCGCCGAATGCCGAGCAGCGGACGCAGGAAAACGCCCCGGCGCTCCGGGATGCCCGCCAGCGAACGCAGGCCGGACCCCCGCAACAGCCCGAGGAAAACCTGCTCGGCCTGATCGTCGAGGGTGTGGCCGAGCAGCACCGGCGAGCCGAAACTCTCCAGCGCGGCCAGCCTGGCCCGACGGGCGGCGGCCTCGACGCCGCCCGCACCCGCCACCCGCACGGGCCGCACCGTCGTCGGGATCCCGCGATCCAGCAACTGCTGCGCGACGCGGGCGGACACCTCGTCGGAGCCCGGTTGCAGGCCGTGGTCGACGATCACCGCCAACACCTCGCCGCCCTGGCGGCGCGCGCACCACTCGGCGCCGGCGGCCAGCGCCAGCGAGTCCGCTCCGCCGGAAACCCCGACGACGACCCGCCCGCCCGGCCACATCCGAGCCACGGCGCGCGACACCTGAAGCGCCGCGGCCCCCAGCTCTCGCCTAGCCATTGACCCGCCCCCACCACGCGAGCGGGTCCGCCAGCTCACTGCGGCGCGGCAGATGCCACGGGCTCGCCAGCGCGCGCAGCGGTGCTCGTTCCCCGCCGACGCCGGCCACCGCCTCGCAGAACGCCAGCCCCTGCCGGTACTGCCCGGACTTGCCGATCAGCCCGGCACGGCGGTGGCCGCGCGCGAAGGCCGCCCGCATCCGCGCGACGTCGGGGATCGGGCAGCGGTCCGCCACGAAGTCGGCGTGCCCCTCCAGGAAGGACATGGCCCCCACCAGCCGGTCGACGGTGCCCGGCTCGTCGGCTCGGACGAGGCCCGTGATGTGCCCAGCCAGCCAGTCGGCGTGCGCGAACTGCAGGGCGTGCGTGTGCTCGTGTGCCGCCACCCAGCGGCGGAAATGCTGTGGTTCGAAGCCGTGCGCCCGCTCCAGGCCCACCAGGTTCGGCGCAATCAGATAGAGCGCACGCGAACCCGTGTAGGCGTCGTACTGGCCCAGCAGCCACCGCCCGGCCACCGCCAGGCCACCGCCCAGTAGGCCGCCGAGCAACACCCGGGAGGTGCGCCGCACCGGGCCGTCGGGCCGCTGCGGCCAGCCGAGTCCGGCGAACACGCTCTCCGCGATCCCCGCCGCCGCCCGAGCCCACGTTGCGCGGTCCACGACGCGCACCGTGACCCTGGTCATCGGCAGGCCCACGGCCTCGGCCGCCAGCTCCGCGGCCTCCCGTGCCGCCAGTTTGATGCCCGCCACCGCTTCGGCGGCCTCGCGCCTCGACACCGCCGGCAGCCGCCCCCCACCCAGGTCGGCCACCCTGCCGGCCAGGCCCCAGTCGATGTCGAACGCGTAACGCATCAGCACCCGCAGCCGGTGATGACGCCCACCAGCTGGTCGGCCCACACCTTCGCGCGGTAGCCGTCCACCTGCCCGTTGGCGATGATGCCGAAGGCGACGACGGCGCCGTCGGCGGTGGTGGTGACGCCGCCCAGCGAGGTGACCTGGCTGAGCGTGCCGGTCTTGGCTCGCGCAATCCCCCTGGCCTGCACAGCGGGGCCGTCGCGGAAACGATCGTGCAGCGTGCCGGTGACTCCGGCCACCGGCAGCCCATCAAATACGTTGTTCAGCCGCGCGACGTTCACCAGCCGCGCGTTGGCGGTGGCGAGCATCCGCGCCGAGAAGCGGTTGCTCCTGGAAAGCCCCGACGCGTCGTCCAGGCGGGCCCCTTCCTCCCAGATCCCTTGGGCCACGAGGGACTCGCGGATCGCCTCCGTGGCCCCCGCGAAGGTGGTGGGTTTGCCCAGCTTTCCCGCCAGCTGGCGGCCCAGCACCTCGGTGAACGAGTTGTTGGAGCGCTGCATCGCCTGCTCGGCCAGGACGTGCACCGTCGGTGATTCGACGCGCGCCAGCTCCTGCCCGGTGGCGCGGGCCGCCGCGATCCCCTCCACCGTGACGCCCAGCTCGCCCAGCTGGGCGGCAAACACCTGGGCTGCGGCAAGCGCCGGGTCGGCCTGCCGGACTCCCCCGACCTTGCCCTCGTCGGCCCACAGCGCGCTGATCGGGCTCACCTGGTCGCGGTAGTTGCCCGGCCAGGCGTCGTTCCACGGATCGTCGGCGAAGTGGCTGGTGTCGTAGCCAAGCCGAACCGTCGTCAGGCTCCGCGCGCTCAGCTTCGCCGCCGTCGCCTCCGCCAACGCCCTCAGCGAGGCGGGCGCCGGGTAGCCGGCCACCGGCTCCGCTGTGAGCAGCGGATCACCGCCGCCAACCAGCACCACCGTGCCGTCGGGCTCGACGACGGTGCGGGTCGCGAAACGCTCCGTGCCGTCGAACGCGGTGAACAGCGCCACAATGGTGAGCGTCTTCGTGTTGGAGGCCGGGATCAGGGCCGACGTGGGGTTGCGCGACGCGAGGACCTCGCCCGAGGCAACATCCACCACCTCCCAGGCCAGCACAGCCGGGGCGCCCGCCGGGTCGGCAAGCCCGGAGGCGTCCACGGCCGCCAGCTGGCTGGCCAGGGCGTCAGGGTCCACGGCCTTCGACGGTTTCGGGGGCTGCGCCGACTGGAGGAGGTTCTTCGGCTGCTCCGACGGTGTGGGCGACGGGAAAGCGGTGGGGGCCACCGTCGAGGCGGCGGCGGGGAGATCCAGCCCCGTCGCGGCAAGCAGCGGAGCGCGAAACGCCACCCCGAGCGCAGCGACGGCGCCGAATAGGAGAGTCAGCACTCCGGCGGTCACCAATTGAGCAATTCGCGACTTCAGCGCGCTCACCTCCAACACGGTATTCTTCCTAGGAAAGACCACCGAACATCATAGGAGTCCCGGCCGTGAGCCAAGACATTCACGCCTCCCTGGAGCCCATCGAACCCGGTAAGCAGGTCCTCTTCGACGTTACCGTTGAGATCCCTAAGGGTACCAAGCACAAGTATGAGATGGACCACAACACGGGCCGCATCCGCCTGGACCGCACGCTGTTCACCTCCACGCAGTATCCCTACGACTACGGTTTCGTCGAGTGCACCCTCGGTCAGGACGGCGACCCGCTGGACGCGATGGTCATCGGCGGCGACCCGACCTTCCCCGGTTGCCTCATCGAATGCCGGGCCATCGCGATGTTCCGCATGACCGACGAGATGGGCGGCGACGACAAGGTGCTGTGCGTGCCGACGGCGGACACCCGGCGCCAGCACCTCGTCGACCTGGACTCGGTGCCCGAATACATGCTGCTGGAGATCGAGCACTTCTTCTCGGTCTACAAGGACCTGGAGCCGGGCAAGTCGGTCGAGGGCGCCACCTGGACCGGCCGGGAGGCGGCCGAGGCGGAGATCCTCGCCTCGCTGGAGCGGGCCAAAGGCACCCCGTTCGAGCACCAGCACGGCGCGCACTGAGCAACCGGCCGGGAGGGCGCGCAGCGCGGCGAGCCCTCCCGAGCATCGGCGCGGTCCCGGGCGGTGTTCGCGCGGGGCGTGCGCCGGGCCGGTGCGAGGAGCACGCCTTCTCGTCCGGCGTGTCCAGTGCAGGCGACAGCCACTCGGGGCCGAGTTCGTTGAGGACGGAGGCCCGTACCCCGCCGGTCCCTCTCCTAGTTGATCACGGCGGCGCTCATCCCGGTGAAGTACGGCACCAGCCAGACGAGCCACACGCCCAGCGAGAACCTGTGGAAGACTGCCTTCTCCCGCTCCCTCCCCCGCCACAGCACCGTCAGCGCCCAGGCGAGGTGCAGGGCCATCAGTAGCAGAGCGGCCGCACCGGTGATCGCCATCACCTCCGACAGACCCTGCGCCACCGCTGAGGTGCCGAGCGTCTCCGCCCCAGACCGGGCGATGTCGCTCATGATCCAGGTGCCGGTGGCGTCAAAGAGGAGACCCACGGCGAAGGCCGCAGCATGCCACCACCGCAGCACACGGCCGCGATGCTCCGCCAACACCCCGACGGTGTAGCTCGCCAACGCGAGCGAGATCAGCACGATGGACAGCGCCAGCATCTCACGCCTCCTGCCGGGCCAGCCGAAGCTTGATCGGCGCGGACAGACTGACCATCAGCGCCGCGATCGCCACGGTGAGCAGGATGTGCCCAATGCCCGCGAGACCCGCGATCATCGCGTTTCCGGTGCCGCCCCGAAGTTGGATGATCCCGTGCCAGATCATCACGCCTGCGGTGATGACCAGGCCCGAGCTGTAGGTCCAGAAGAACACCCGAAACGAGCGCGACCCGCTCACCCCGAGCGCGGCGTCGAGCACCAGCACCACCAGCATCACGATCATGCCCAGCGTCAGGAGGTGAGTATGGGTAGTGGACAGCTGGTTTCGCCCGACGTCCGCCATGCCGTGGGTCAAGGCGCGATAGAACAGGCCCGAGGTCAGGCCCAGCGCGGCGTAGGCAATTGCCGCGTACCAGAGTCGTTTCATGGGTTCTCCTTCTGCGTTGCGTCAACTCTCCCGCGTCAGGCCGTTTCGGTCATCGGGCTCCCGGGCGAATCCGGGCCGCCGTTGAGTCGGTTTCTCGATCATCCTTTTGGCTGATGTGCACCCCCAACCGAGACCTAGACTGGGGGCATGCGAGGCTTGGCTGGCGCGACAAGGTGGCTGCTGCTCGGCCTCGACATGCTGTTCCTGCTGCTCATCGCCGTGACCGCGATCACCAGCGCAGCGGCAAGCCACGGCGCGTGGCCGGTGGCCCTGTGCGGCGGCGGCTTCCTCGCGCTGTACGCCGTCGGCCGGTTCCAGCTGGCCCCTCAGCCCCGCCCCCTGGATTCCGGCCGTGCGCGGCTGTGGCCCGACGGGGTGTGGCTGGGCGCGCTCACCGCCTGCTGGGTGTGGCTCCTGACCCTCACCGGCCAGGCGTTGTGGCTCGCTTTTCCGCTGATGCTGCTCGCGCTGCACACGCTGGGCCCCCGGTGGGGGGTGACTGCGGTAGCTGCGCTCAGCATGCTGGCCGTCGCGCCGCAGCTTTCGCGCATCGGAAGTTGGGCGGACCTGGCACCCGTGCTAGGGCCGCTGATCGGGGCGGCAGTGGCGGTCGGCGTCGTGCTCGGCCTAGAGGCGCTGGCACGGGAAGCCCACGAGAAACAGCAGCTGATAAACGAGTTGAGTGCGGCCCACGACTACCTGGCCGAGGCCGAGCGGGAGCGCGCGGTGCTGGGCGAGCGGGAGCGGCTCGCCCGCGAGATTCACGACACGCTCGCCCAAGGCTTCTCCGGGATCGAGCTGCTGCTGCGCGCGGCCCGCGCCCAGCTGCCCGACAGCCCAGCAGCCCAGCTGATCGACACCGCGGCCGAAACCGCGCGCGACAACCTCACCGAGGCTCGCCGCTTCGTGCGGGCGCTGGCGCCGGCGGAGCTTGACGGCGACACGCTCGTCGCGGCGCTTCGCCGGGAGGCTGAGCGGGTGCGGCTACGCGCGCCCCAGCTCGACGTTTCCTTCGAGGTGCTGGGCGAGCCGACAGCGCTGCCGATGCCGGTCGAAGCAGCGCTGCTGCGCATCGCGCAGTCCGCGCTGGGCAACGTGGTGCAGCACGCCGCAGCCACGTCGGCCCGGTTGGTCCTGGACTTTGCCGAGGCCGAGATCCGCCTCAGCATCGCCGACGACGGCGCGGGTTTCGTCGAAGGGGCGCGCTCCCCAGGTGGCGGTTTCGGCATCCCGGGAATGCGCTCCCGGGTGCGGGAACTCTGCGGCACCCTCACCGTAGTCTCCGTTCCCGGTGAGGGCACCACCGTGCAGGTGACGATCCCCAAGGAGCAAGAATGATCGAAGTGGTGATAGCCGACGACCACCCGGTGGTCCGCGCAGGGCTGCGGGCGCTCGTCGAGGCGCAGCCCGACATGACGGTGGTTCGCGACTTTGACCGGGCCGAGGCGCTCGTCGACTTCGTGATTTCCGGCGGGCAGGCGTCGGTGCTGCTGCTCGATCTCCGCTTCGGGGCCGGGCTCTCGGGAGCCGAGGCTACGCGAGCCATCGTCGCGGGCGGCGGGCCACCGGTGCTGATCCTCACCACCTACGACACCGACGGGGACATCTTGTCGGCCATCGAGGCTGGCGCCACCGGCTACCTGCTGAAGGACTCCCCCACCGAGGAGCTGACCGCTGCGATCCGCGCGGCGGCCGCGGGCGAGGTGACGCTCGGGCCGAGCGTGCAACGTCGGCTACTCGGCCGGATGCGCGCCCCGATGCTGGCACTCAGCGCACGCGAGTTGGAGGTGCTGCAGCTGGTGGCGGACGGAGCATCCAACGACGCCATCGCGGCCCGGCTCGTGCTGAGCCGCGCCACCGTGAAGACCCACCTGACGCACATCTACGAGAAGTTGGGCGTGGGTTCACGAACCGAGGCGGTCGCAGTGGCCAGAAGGCGAGGCGTGCTCGCGCCCTGACCCTCGACCGCGCACTCCGGGGCTTGCCCTACGACGCAGGTGGGATGGCGAATCAGCCCGGGGAAGGACGTCGGCACCTGCCCGGGACGCCTAGGCTGATGCCATGCTCGGTAAGTACAGACCGGTAGACGCCTTGCTGGCTATCGTGGCGAGTGCGTTGTTTCCCCTGCTCCTCCTGTTGACCGGAGACAGCGGGGCGTCGTACTCCCCGTTGGCCGTGGCGTTTACGCTGCTGATCCCCCTGCCGCTGGCGGCGCGGCGAACCCACCCGGGGCTGTCAATGTTTGCCATGTTCAGCCTGTTCGCGCTGCAAGCGTTGCTGTACTCCCGTCCACTGCTGGTTGATGTGTTGGCCCTGCCGTCGATCTACAGCGCGGCCGCCCACGGCTCTCGCCAGGTGCGTTTTCTCGCCGGGCTGGCGGGATTCGTCGGCTGCATCGGATTCACGGCACTACTCAGGCCAAACGACACGCGCCAGCTGCTGGGCATCATGGCGGTCGCCCTGCCCGTGGTGCTGCTGGCGTGGGCGCTCGGCTGGGCCAAAGCCAGCTGGCTGAACGCGCAGCGCGCCACCCAGCACAGGCAGCAGGCGGAGGAGCTGGCCCGCGCGCAGGACGCTGAACTTGCGGTCGCCGCCGAGCGTTCCCGGATCGCCCGGGAGATGCACGACATCGTCGCCCACTCGCTGGCGGTCATCATCGCCCAGGCAGACGGCGGGCGCTACGCCGCGCAGGCGGACCCGGCCAAGGCCGCCGCCACGTTGGAGACGATCTCGGATCTGGGCCGGGGAGCGCTCGCGGACATCCGCCGGATCTTGGGCGTGCTGCGCTCCGACGACGTGTCCGCCCCGCTGGTGCAACCACAACCCACGGGCGAGGATCTGGCGGAGATCATCAACCGGGTCAGGGCCACGGGTGTGGAGGTGGCGTTTACGACGATGGGAGCCCCGCGCGCGCTCCTACCCGGGATGGGGCTTACTCTGCAGCGGGTATGTCAGGAGGCGCTGACCAACTCCTTGAAGCACGCTGGCGTCGGCGCGCGGATGGCCGTGATGCTCAAGTGGGAACCCGAGCGGGTGGTGCTGCAGGTTGATGACGACGGTCGCGGCGCCGCCGCGCTCAGCGACGGCCGGGGAGGCGGTATCGTCGGTATGCGCGAGCGCGCGCAGCTGTTCGGCGGCACCCTGTCGGCCGCGCCTCGGCCCACGGGCGGCTACCGGGTCTCGCTGACGCTGCCGCTCACCGCAGACCAACCGGAGGAATGATGATTCGAGTCGCCCTCGTCGACGACCAACAACTGGTTCGTGCTGGCTTCGCGATGGTGATCGACTCCCAGCCCGACCTTCGGGTGGTGGTGCAGGCCGGAGACGGGGAGGAAGCCGTTGATCGAGTAGCTACAGCCGACGTTGACGTCGTCCTGATGGATGTGCGCATGCCGAAGCTGGACGGCATCTCCGCCACCAGCGCGATCACCGCCCGCGAACACCCGCCCAAGGTCATCATCCTCACCACCTTCGACCTCGACGAATACGTGCTGCGCGCGATCAAGGCCGGGGCCTCGGGCTTCCTCTTAAAGGATGCCCCACCCGAGTCGATGCTTCAGGCCATCCGCACGGTGCACTCCGGTGAGGCCGTCATCGCGCCTTCCGCCACCAAGCGGCTCTTCGACCACCTGATGACCACGCTGCCCGACACGCAACGCGCCCGCCCGGAGCAGTTGAACTGCCTCACCGACCGGGAGCGGGAGGTGCTGCAGCTCATCGCGCGCGGCCTGAGCAACACCGAGATCGCGCAGTCCCTCGTCGTGGCCGAAGCGACGGTGAAGACCCACGTCGGACGCATCCTGATGAAACTTGGCGCGCGCGACCGGGTGCAGGCGGTCGTCATCGCCTACGAGACCGGGCTCGTGGCCCCTGGGCAGTAGTCGCGCGTACTACCCGGGGATGAGGCGGGAACCATCCCACAGCCAGACGCCTCGGGCGGTGCTGCGGCACTAGCGTCGGTGTCATGTTCACCCCCACCGAAAGGCAACTGGCATGACCACCCCACCCGACATGAGTTCCTACGCCGCAGCCGCCGTCGATTTGACGAAGGTGTACGGCAGCGGTGCCGCCACCGTGCATGCCCTGGCCGGAGTCGATGTTCGCCTGGCCAAGGGCGAGTTCACGGCCATCATGGGACCATCCGGCTCGGGCAAGTCCACGCTCATGCACCTGCTGGCCGGCCTGGATCGTCCGACGGCGGGCGACGTCTACCTGGCCGGGTCCTGGCTGGGCAAGCTCAGTGATAAGCAGGCCACCTTGCTGCGCCGCGAGCGCGTCGGCTTCATCTTCCAGAACTTCAACCTGCTGCCCATGTACACCGCGAAGCAGAACATTCTGCTGCCGCTCGACCTAGCGGGCCGGAAGCCCGACCCGGAGTGGTTCGACCAGCTAATCCAGCTGCTCGGCCTCGACGATCGGCTCACCCACCTGCCATCCGAGCTCTCCGGCGGCCAGCAGCAGCGGGTGGCGATCGCCCGCGCGCTCATCACCCGCCCCGACGTGATCTTCGCCGACGAGCCCACGGGCAACCTGGACTCGCGCTCGGGCGGTCAGGTGCTGTCCTTTCTGCGCACCTGCGTGCGCGAGCTGAGCCAGACGGTGATCATGGTGACCCACGACGCCGTCGCCGCCTCGCACGCGAGCCGGGTGCTGCTCATCGCCGACGGCCTGCTGGCCGGCGAGATCACCGATCCGACGCCTGAGGCCGTCAACCGCAGCCTCGACCTGCTGCGCACGGAGGAGGTGGCCTGATGCGGCGGTTCGCTTTCGCGCAGTTGCGCTCCTCCTGGTCACGCTACGTCGCTGCGGGCATCGCGATCATCCTGGGGACGGCCTTCCTTGCCGCCGCTCTGCTGACGAGCGATGTGTTCCGCGCAACGGCCTACACCACCGCCTCCAGCGACCTGAAGGGCGCTGGGGTACTGGTCGGGCCGGCGGATCACGAGCGCCACAAGGCGTACGCGGAGGAGGCCGAGAAGATCGGCCAGATTCCCGGGGTCCGGGCGGTGGAGCCTCAGGGCGCCGCTGACCTTCGGATCAATCGCTCGGGCAGCAACTTCTTTCTCACGGTTTCCCCCCTGACTGATGCCGGCACCCGCCCCAAGCTGGATTCGGGGGAATACCCCAGCGGCCCCGGGCAGGTGGCCCTGGAACGGAACATGGCCGAGGCGCTGGGCGCCAAGCCGGGTGATTCGGTATCGGCCAGGATCTTCGACTATTCACCACAGAATGATTCGGCTCCCGATGAAGAAGGCTACACGCTGAAAGAACACTCGATCGACTTCCTCGTCACCGGCGTTTACTTCGAGCCGAAACTTGTGTTCACTGGTACATCGGCCTACGCCACTGCAGCGCAGACTGACCTATGGGCCAAACTCAGCTCCAACGAGGATGAGGCCGAGGACCTGCTCGTCTTCCTGAACGATGGCGCAAACGCCGACGAGGTGGCCGCAGAGATCGGGAAAGTCACGCGGGGCCTCGCCGAGGCACGAACCTCCGACGAGGTTGTGGCAGACCGCGTGGAGGAGTTGCTGGACAGCTCCAGCTTCTTCACGCTGTTCGGGCTGAGTTTCGCGGCGGTGGCCATCATCGTCGCGGGAATGGTGATCGCCAACACCTTCGAGGTGCTGGTGGCTCAGCGTACGAAGCTGCTGGCGCAGCTGCGCTGCAGCGGCGCCACCCGGGGGCAGATCGGCGGCTCGGTCCTGCTGGAAGCGGCCGTGTTCGGGCTGCTCAGCGCGGGCCTCGGCACTCTGGGCGGCATCGGTTTCGGGCTGGGCGCATCCTGGGTGGTGAGCAGGCTGGATCTGGGCTTCGAAGCCGTGGGCATCGCCGACGTGGCCTGGCCGGTGTTCGTGGTTCCGGTGATCGTCGGCGCGGTGGTCACGGTGCTGGCCGCGCTGCGACCGGCCCTGTCCGCCACCGGGGTGAGCCCGGTGGAGGCGCTACGCCCGTCCACCGTCGGCCTCGGCCGCGGCGGCAGCAAGGGCCGTGCTGTTGTCGGCTCCCTGACGTTGCTGCTGGGTGCAGTGCTGCTGCTGGCGCCAGCGGTGACAGTGCTGGTCCTCGCGTCCTCCAACAAGGACGATCTCGACATGATGGTCGGCCTGGCTCTGACAGCGTCCGTGCTGGGTGGGCTCATTCTGGTGGGCGGCTTCCTCGTCTCGGCGGTGTTTCTGGTCCCCCCGACGGTTCGCGCGCTGGGCGGATTCGCGGCTCGGCTGCTGCCCAAGAATCGGGCCGCCACGGTGCGTCTGGCCACGGCGAACGCCGCCCGCAACCCGCGGCGCACCTCTGCGACGGCTTCCGCAGTCGTGCTGGGTGTCGGGCTGGTGACGATGATGGCGACGGGGGCCGCCACGGCTCAGGCCACCGCCGCCAAGTCGCTGGACTCCCTGATCCCCGCCGATGTGTTCGTGAGTTCTCCCGACGGGCCGCTCACCAAATCGCAGCTGGACGCACTGCACAAGGTGGAGGGAGTCGAGGCTTTCGCCCACGCGTGGTTCGCTCAGTCAACCGGCCACGATCTGCGAATATTGATCGCCGACTTCGACCAGTTGCGCACGGCGGTCAATCCGCCGATCACGGCCCCTAAGCCCGACCATATCCGGTTGCTTGACGGTTCCCTGTCAAACAGCCTGCGCACGGGAAAGATGGAGATTCGGTTCTCCGACGGCACTCTGGCGTCCTACTCGACCGAGATTCGACCCGATTCCGAGTTCAAGTCGTTCCTCGACAAGTCGAGCGTGCCGAAGGATACGGATCTCGGCTCCCCGCACCTGTTCGTCGCGAAAGTGCAGGACGTGAAGACGGTGCGGAAGATCCAGGAGGCGGTGTCGAAAGCCGACGGAGGCGCCTTCGCCGAGATCCAGGCCCCGATCGAGCAGCGCGCGATGCTCGATCAGGTCATCAACGCGCTGTTGTCCATCCTGCTGGGCCTGCTCGGGGTGGCTGTGGTGATCGCGCTGGTCGGCGTGGCCAACACGCTGTCTCTGTCGGTGATCGAGCGACGTCGTGAGCTGGGCACGCTACGGGCCGTGGGTGTCACCCGGGGACAGGTGCGCAGCTTGCTCACCGTGGAGGGGGTCCTCATCTCCCTCACTGGCGCGGTGATCGGCATCGCGCTGGGGCTGTTGTGCGGCTTCGCGGGAACGGCGGTACTGCTGGGCATGGCCAACTACGCGTTCGCCGTACATTGGTCGGTGACGCTGGGCGCGATCGGGGTTGCCCTGCTGGCGGGCTTCGTCGCGTCTGTGTTCCCGGCCAGGAGTGCGTTGAGGGTGCCGGTGGTGGCTGCGCTCGCCACGGAGTGAGCCAGGAAGTTGCGGGGAGGGGCGCCAGAGTCGCGTCCCTCCCCTTTTCCTTCTTCTTCCGGTCCCCCGCGGCGGCCTCGCCGCGGGGGCGTCTTCGCCGGGTGGCGTCTAACCGGGCCCTGATCCGGGCGTGCCCGGCTGGCGCTATTGGAGGACGGCCGCCCCGGGATCGGCAAGATGCGCCCGGGGCGATCACCTTCACGTACTGGGCCTACTGGTTGATGGGGTTCGAGGCGCGTTCTCACCCGTTCTGGTGTGCCGTTCGGCGGTGTTTCAGGGCAGGTCCCGGCCAGAGCATGACCCTTCGCCCGGCGGAGTCGTGTCCCCGTCATCCACTGGTCTTCGTCCGCCCCCACACAGCACTCAGGCGGTGGGCTTGATCACAAAGCCCACCGCCTGAACAGCCTTTCGCCGGCTCAGCGGCCCGTCTTGGGCAACCCCGGCCGCTTCGGCGTCGGCTTCACCGACGGAACTGGCGCGGGCTTCGGCTCGCTGGGCCTGGGCTCACTTGGCCTGGGCTCACTTGGCCTGGGCTCACTGGGCTTCGGCTCACTTGGCCTGGGCTCACTCGGCTTCGGCTCACTCGGCTTCGGCTCACTCGGCTTCGGCTCACTGGGCCTGGGCTCGCTCGGCTTCGGCTCACTGGGCCTGGGCTCGCTCGGGTCGGCGGCCACGACGGTCAGCTCACCCAGATCGGCCTCCGCCACCAGCTGACCACGCACGAGAGCGCTGGCCCGCACCCGGTAGCGGCCCGCGACGGCGTAGGTGTGGCTCAGCTCCTCGGAATCGATCGCCTGCGGGGTTCGGCCCAGGGCCGCCGAGTCGCCCCAATCGACCCGGAACCGCACGTCGGCCTCGTCAGCGTCAACGCCCCGCAGCGTGAGCCGAACGCTCACCTTCTCCCCCACCTTCACGCTCCGGCCCTTCAGTTCGGGGGAGGCGCTCAGCGTGGGCGTCGGAGCGGGCGAACCCTCGCCCACCTCGACGGTGCCCAGCTGCGTCGAAGCCAGCAGCTGGCCGGAGACTGCGTCGCGCGCCTCCGCCACCACGTCGAAACGACCCTTACCCGGGTAGATGTGCTTCAGATCGGCCACCGCCGCGCCAGCCTCGCCCCAGTTGACGGTGAGCTTCACCCGCTCGCCCGCCGCCAAGTTCAGCTCGGCGAGCGAGACGTCAGCCGAAACCTCCGCGCCGGGCTGCACCTTCGTCGCGGACAGGCTGCCGGTCAGCTTCCGCTCCGGGTAGGCCGGGGCGTCGAGTTGCTTCGCGATCACCGAGCCCGTGGTGGCAGCGGTCGGCACGACACGCACAGCTTCCGGGCCCATCCCCGGTTCCTTGGCCGCCACCGCCAGGGTCAGGCGGTTCTTGCCGCGCAAATTCAAGAACTGCGTCGGGATGGTGAAGTTCGTCTGCGGGCCGATGTCGCCGATGTAGACGCCCGTATTCCATCCGTTGACAAAGATCGTCACCTGCGAGCCGTCGCGGCCGATGCCGCCGCGCGGGGTGATCTGCACCTGGTAGGCCTGGTCCTGGCCCTCCGGCACCGCCAACTCGAAGTCGGTGGCGTACCAGTTGACGCCAGCCGCCTCCGCAGCAAAGCCCGTTGCTGGAGCCCAGTCGGAGATCGGATACTCGGGCAGGTACCAGCCGGCGCGCTCGCCGTAGAGGCCGCCGGAGTTGTACATGCCGCGTTCCTTGTCGGCCGGGCTCGTCTTGCCCTGAGCGCCCTGGATCCGCCACACCACGTCACCGCGGGCGCTCAGCCGCGCGTCATACAGGCCCCGGTTCTGCCGGGACAGCCCGTCGTCCGACCAGTCGAGATTCTGGCCCAGGTTGTGCACCAGCACCGCCAGCTCAACCTGCTCCCCGGCCGCCACCGGGAGCTGCATCGGCACCGGACGCCCCTTGGCGGCGAAGGAGCCAACATATTTGCCGTTCGCCCACACCTGCCCGAAAGCCGGGTCCTTGCCGTGGCCGGGCACCCCGGAGCCACCGTTGCCGGTCAGCACGATGGTGTTGCTCTCAGCGACGTAGGAGGCCCGGTACCAGACATCGCCCTCATAGAAGCCGTAGTGGTTCGAGTCGAGCACCACACCGGCCGACGGACCCGGGCCCTGGCGGTGATTCTCCGCGCTCTTCGAGTCGGCCACGCGCCAGCCACTGACGTCGAAGCCCGGCATCGCCTCCGGGGCCCCGACGGTGGTGCGCCAGGACAGTTCGGGCGCGGTTTGCGCCACCGGGCCTGGCACCGCGCCCGTGGTCCCGACGCCGTTCCAGGTCCACTCCGCGAGGCGTGAGAGCACCTTGAGGTTGCCGGGCGCGGACATCGACCCGGTCAGGTGCAGCTTGCCATCGGCTACCCGGGCACCCCGCACCAGGGTGGCGCCCTCGACGCTGACCACGTCGCCGTCGGCGTCGGTCTGCCAGACGTTGGCGGCGTAGCCGCGGCTGATCGCGCGGAACGTGGTGCGCTGCCCGCCCACGTTCACCGTGATGTCCTGCGGCTCGGCGCCGGTGGTCCAGCCGATGAGCAGCTGGTCCTTGGCCGCGTTCCAGCGGTGTCTGACCCCCGACGGCAGCTCCAGCCGCGTCTCGCTCTCCTTGGCGTAGAGCACGATCTCCGCCGGGTCGCCCTCCACGCCCATCAGGTACTGCACGAGGCCGTCGGAGACGGGCTGCGGCTCGCCGAAGAGCTGGGCGGTGGTGTACCCCACCCGCTGCTTGCCCACGGGGAAGTTTGCGGCCAGGGCTAGTGCGTCGCGGCCGTGCAGGCGCAGCTTGGTGTCCTCAAACTGTGGCACGCGTCCCCAGCCGGTGCGTCCCCCGCCAGCGTTCGGCAGCGAAGCCGCGGTCGGGTACACGCGCACCGCGTCGAGCGAGACGTAGGAGCCGCTGGAACCCGGGAACCGCTCCCCCGTGACGACAACCCGCACCTTATGCTGGCCGGGAGACAGATCGTGCTTGCTGAACACCACCTGCTGCGGAGTGGCGGAACCCGTCACCCGCTCCTCGGTCCGGCCGACCGGCGCATCAGAGTCGTCGATGTAGACCTCTGCCGGGCCGTGGTTGCCGGAGAAGGGACCGATCAGGTCGAAACCGACGCCGTCGAAAGTGAACTCGTAGGAGTCACCCCGGTTGGGGCTGTAAGTCTCGTCCCCGCCGATATCACCGCGGGTCCAGCTCTGGCCCTGGCCAACCTGCCAGCTGCCCTTGAATGTCACGAAGCCGCTCGTGTCATTGTGCACCTGCGGCGCGTCCGGGTTCGGGGCGCCGACCACCTCGAAGGCGTCCACGGAGATGCGGGTCCCCGTGCCACCTTCCGCGGCCTCACCTAGGGCTCGGACCGTGATGGTGTGCTGGCCGGGCGTCAGCCCGGAGCGCTGGAACAGCACCTGCTGGGCGGGCTTGTTCTGGTCGGAGTCGACGTGGCCCGTCACCACCTCAGGGGTGCCCTCATCCACCCGCACCTCGGCCTTGCCGAAATCGGTGCCCGTCGCGGACAGGTAGCGGATGCCGGTGCCGGTAAAAGTGAAAGTGGCGGTGGCGCCCGCCGCCGAGGCCAGCTTCAGCGTGCCCTCCGCGGCCGTGGAGTCCTCGGCCTCCTCCCAGTCGCCGGCGTAGTCGATACCTGCGGCGCGGTCGTCCACCAGCAGGTTCACCGTGGCGGGCGGCTCCCCGTCAAGCCACAGCGAGGAGGTAAAAGTGGTGTCCTGGGTGGCGTTGCTGTCCGCCAACCGGTAGGCGACGAACCGCGGCGCACTGGCCGAGTCGCCGTCGGCCGCGAGCCGCATGTACGATTTGACGTTCCCGCCGACGACGTCCGCCACCGGCGGGGCCGCGACCGGATCCATCGCGGCCAGCGAGGGCAGCGCCTTGTGGAAATAGCCCGCCTCCTTCTGCGCGGCCAGCTTCGGCGTGATGGTGCGGGCCTCGTTGAGCGCCGCGCCGTAGTCGTAGCTGGTGAAACCCGACGCGGGCGCACCCGTCCAGCCCCAGTTCGTGCCGCCGTGGGTCATGTAGTAGCTGAACGCGGTGACGCCGTTGGCCATCCCCATGACGCTCCACTGCCGGGTGAACGCCTCATCGGCGAACACTGCGCACTGCTCGGTGTTGAAGTTGGCGCCCCACGGTGTGAAGGCCCCGCCCTGGGTCTCCGCGATGAAGTGCGGCGAATTGGCGGCAAAACCACGGAACGCGCGCTCGTTGTCGGGCAGCTGTCCCCGCCCCGCACCGCAGTTGAAGTGCAGCGGGTAGATATCGGAGGCATAGAAGTCGGTGCCGTAGCGCTCCGTGTCCTTGAATCGGCCGCCGTAGCCCCAGTCGTTGTGGAAGAGCGGCACGTTGATCCCGTCGGCCTTGACGCTCTTCACCAGCTCGGCAAGGAAGTCGCCGTAGCGCTTCGCGTCGTTCGGCAGCTCGTTCTCCACCTGGTAGAGGAAGATCGATCCACCCCCGTCGGTGAGTTGGTGTTTGCTCGCGATCTTGTTGAACTCGCTGAGCCACCGTTTGGAGGCCTCCACCACCTGCGGGTGCTCCAGCGTGCGCAGCGAACCGCCCCCCACATTGGACATGTAGGCGGGCAGTCCACCCATCGACACCTCGGCGTTGATGTACGGGCCGGGGCGAGCGATGACGTAGAGCCCTTCCTCCTCGCAGATGCGCAGCAGCAAATCGATGTCGCGGATGCCGGTGAAATCGAACGGGCCGTTCTCCTCACTCTGGTGCAGCCCCCAGAAGAAGTACAGTGACACGGCGTTGAAACCGGCACCCTTGATCTTCTGCAGTACGTCGCGCCAAGCCTCGGGGGATGGGAGCCGCCAGTAGTGGAACTCGCCCGAGTAGACGTTGATTCGTTCCCCATCAATCTTGAAGCTGTACTTGTCGAATTCGATGCGATGCTGTTTCCCGTCTGCAAGCGAGGCTCGCGCGGGCAGGGGAAGCGGCGCGGCATCGGCCGCGACCGGCCCAACCACCGCCATCCCGGTCAGGGCAAGCGCTGTGGTCATCGTGGTCGCTACGGCGCGACGCCACCCGCCTGCCAAGGAGACCTTGGACATCTTCGTCCTTCCGTTTATCCAACTTGAGCTCTGCACACGATGGTGCAAGGTATGTCGTACACGCTTCGCGCGGCTGCGTGAAGCTTTTGGCCCAAGATGATTGATGAGACTGAGCGTTTACGTTGCGCTCAGCGCACGACGTTGCGCAGCGGCCTCCCCTCGGCCAGGGCGCGCACCTGCTCGCTGATCAGCCGGGCAGCTCCGATCGGTCGGCCCCCCGCCGAGTGGGGCGAGACGAGCAGCCCCGGCGCCCGCCACAGCGGGGAGTCCGCGGGCAACGGCTCCTGCCGGAACACGTCGAGCGCGGCACCGGCCAGCCTTCCCGCCTCCAGCGCCGCCACCAGCGCGTCCTCGTCCACCGTCCGGCCGCGGCCCACATTGACGAGGTAGGCGTGCTCGGGCAGCTGCGCCAACCTCCGCGCGTCGAGCGCCCCGGTGGTCTCGGGGGTATCCGGCAGGATCATGACCAACAGATCAGTGTCGGCAAGCGCCGCGTCCAACCCGTCGGGGCCGAGCACCTCGAACCCGCCACGCTCGCCCGCCGAGCGCGCCGCACCCCGCACGCGCGCGCCGAACGCGCTCAGTAGCCGCGCGAGCGCGCAGCCGATCGACCCGAAGCCCCAGATCAACACCCGGGCCTCCAGCAGCGTGGTAATCGGCTTTGTGTGCAGCTCCTGCCGCCCGCTCATCTCCCACAGCCACTGACCCGACCGTTGCGCCGCCACCAGCTGCGGCACCTTGCGCAGCAGCGCCAGGATCAGGGCCATCGCGTGCTCCGCCACCGGGCCGTCGTGCAGGCCGACGCCGTTGGCGAGCACCACGTCGTCGGCGAAGCCGGCGCCCAGCAGCGCATCGGCGCCCGCCATCACCGTCTGCGCCAGCCGCAGCCCGCGAAGCTGCTCGGCCGCCCCCGCAAGCTGGGCGCGACCGTTGCCCCACACCACGAGCACCTCCGCATCCCGATGCTCCTCAGGGATGTCCGCCCGCACGTCGTAGCAGACCACCTCACCCGCCACATCCAGCTCGGCGGGCAGCGTGGGCAGGGTGTTCGGTACCAGGATCTTCATGCCCCCAGCCTAGGGGCGGTAGCGTTTGACCATGCCCGATTACCTGATGCTGCTTTCCCCATCCGCCAACCGGGTCTACGCCGGCACGGCCCCCGAGCTGGCGGCGGCCGAGCTCGGTGCCTGCTGGGCCGCCGCCCGGGATGTGATCCCGAAACGGCTCGCGGGCGTCGACTACCTCTCCTTCAGCGCCGAACCGGCCGCGCTGCCCATCCTCGCCCGCCAGTCCGCCTGCTTCGCGCTGTTCGAGGCTGAGGAGGACCTGCTGCGCCCCGTGCCACTGCCCGACGTCTACAAGCTCGACGACGACCTCGTCACCATCCCCAAATACCAGGGGAAAACCAACGAGCAGTTCACCCAGCTGCTGCTCAACGTCACCCTGGCCGCCGTCACCCGCGCGCCCGACGGGCCGCGCCAAATACTGGATCCCCTCGCCGGGCGCGGCACCACGATCTCGACGGCGCTGCGGCTCGGCCACGACGGCTACGGCATCGAGCTCGACGAGAAAGCGTTCGAGGCGATGGCGTCATTCTACAAGACCTACCTGCGACGCAAGCGGATCAAACACAGCGCCGAGATCTCGCCAGTTCGCCGAAACGGGCGCGCCGTCGGACGCCGATTCGACGTCGAGGTCCCCGGCAACAAGGCGAGCGTGTTCACCGGCGACGCCCGCCAGTCGGCGGAGCTGTTCGGGAAGAAACGCTTCGACGCGATCGTCACCGACGCGCCCTACGGCGTAGCGCATGGCTCGTTGGCGAGCAGCGGCAAGGACCGCTCGCCGCGGCAGCTGTTGTCCGAGGCGATCCCGATCTGGGCAAATCAGCTGAAACGCGGCGGTGCCCTCGGCATTTCGTGGAATACTTTTGGTGTCACGCGTGAGGATCTGGCAGGCATCGTCGCAAAGGCAGGCCTTGAGCCTCTTGAATGGGGGTTTGCCCACCGAGTCGATTCCGCGATCAAGCGCGACATAGTCGTCGCCCACAAACCACTATGACGCTCCAATGAGGTGAGCCTCCGATGAGAATTGTTTTTCTCCGCCACGCCCAGGCAACGAGCCATCATCCCGGCGGCGACTTCACGCGCCCCCTCACCGCCCGCGGCCGCAGACAGGCAGCCTCCGCAGGCAGGGCGCTAGCTGAACTGGGGCTGGAGCACGCCTTCGTCTCAGGCGCCACCCGCACGCGGCAAACCTTCGCCGGACTCGGCCTCGACATCCCGGCCACCTACACCGACGACCTGTACTCCGCCTACGACGATGAGATCTTCGACGTTTTGAACAGCGCCGACGGCGTCTCCGCCCGGGCGGTGCTCGTCGTCGGGCATGCACCCAGCATTCACAGCTGCTCGATCGCCTTCGCGCGGGCGGCCGCCGACGACGAGGCTTTCGACGCGCTGACCAGGCGTTTCCCCACGGGCACCTTTGCCGCCTTCGACATCGCCGAGGAACTCGGGAACATCGATGCCAACCCCACCGGCTGCCGGGTGGTTACCTACAGCTTCGGCTAACTCCTGTTTCGCAAGCGCCGATAGGTGGGGCCTAGGACCCGGTTCACTCGCCCACGAACGGATACTGCTCGAAGCGGCGCCGCAGGCCGGGGCCGGCGGACTTCGGCAGTGTGGCCAACTCCTCCAGTTCCAGGCGACGCCTGCCCGCCGCGCCGGCGCGCGTCCAGGTGCCCCGCACCTGGCCATCAACCACCACCGACTTCTTGAACACGCCGTTGTTGCCCGGCACCAGCCGGGTGTGGGTGTGCTCATCCATCGCGAACAGGCGATCCCGGTAGCCCAGGACGAACTCGTCGAATCCGGGCAACAGCAACCCAGATCGGGCCTCCTTAGCACACGCCGCCAGCTCATCCGGCAGGCTCGCCCGGGCGAAGGTCTCCTCGCCGAGGTGCGCCACGTCGGGCGAGAACAGGCCGACGGCGCGCCGAGCCTTCGTGAGCGGCAGCTTGGACCACCACACGAAATCGCGCAGGGTGGCCGGCCCATGGGTCAGGAAGTAGCGGCTGGCCAGCTCCGCGACTGCGGCGATCTCGTCGCCACCGAAGCGTTCAGCGAGCCCAGGACCGAGCAACTCGTCGGCGAGCATGATCTGCTGTTCCCGGCCGCTCCAGCGGCCGTAGCACAGGCGGCATTCGGCGATCAGGGTGTACAGCGTGTGGTAGCTGCGTCCCCCGCTCGGCTCCACACCCACTTCCGCCATGATCTCCTGATACTCGGCCCGGCTGATTCCCACCCCGGCGGCGCGCTCCCGAACCGCCGCGTAGATGCGGTCAATGTCGTCGGCGGTGAAATCGTAGTTGCGTTCCCGACGCATTCGGGCGTTCCTGAGCGCCGCCGTCCCGCACAGCTCGCTCAGCCAGCGCAGATCCGCCGCAGGCGTCAGGAAGACCGTGCCCCGCATCGGGTATCCGCGCACGATGAGGCCCGCGTCCAGCGCGGCGAGCACATCGTCGATACGCCCCGTGGATCTGAGCGCCGCCGAGGCCAGCGCCCCCGGCAGATCCTGACCCTGCATGGCGCCGAAGGCCACGACGGCGGCCGTCGGAGTCGGGTGGCGTTCACCCACCAGACGTTGCGCGACGAGGCGCGAGCGGGCCAGCTGCCGGTCAACCATGCGCGAGCACCTGGGCAGCCGTCGCCTGGCCAGAACGGATTGCGCCTTCCATGTACCCATTGAACTTGGTTGCGTATTCGGCTCCCGCCCAGTAGAGGGGCCCGACCGGCTCGGCAAGCGTCGGCCCCACCACCGACCAGATGCCCGGCGAGAAATGCGCGCCGTGGCAGCCCTTGGAATACGGTTCGGCTGCCCAAAGACGCTCGGCGTAGCCCACGGGTTTCGGCACCTCACCGAACGCCGCCCGCAGGCTCTCTAGAAACGCGCGTTGGCGAATCTGCGGCGTCCGTTTCGCCAACGACTGCGCCTCGCCGCCCGCGAAGAAGCCCATCATGTGGCCCTGAGTCGCATCCGCCAGTGTGGTATCGAACGTGACCCTGACCGCGCCCTCGTCGGCGCTGGACTGCCCGGACAGGCCGCGTTCTCGCCAGAATGGCTGCTCGAACAGCAGGTAGGCCTTGATGATGTTTCCGGGGCTCATCTTGTCGTTCTCGTCGATGCGCCACTGGGGCAGCGGTGGATCGTAGTCGAGCGCTGCCGCGAGCCGGGGAGGCATGGTGTTGATCACCGTCCTGGCGGCGATCTCTTCCCCTGAAGACAGCACGACGGTGGCTTGCGACTCGTCGTAGCGCACCCCGACGACGGCGCAGCCCAGCCGCACCGAGTCACCGAGCTCGTCGGCCAGCACCCTGGCCAGCTGCCAGGCTCCGCCTTTGATGCGCTCCTGCATCAGCTTCCCGTCGGTGGCAAGCATCGACTCCAGGTCGGGCCCGGTCAGCACCCGCCCGAGGCCCTCCAGCAGAGTGGTCTCGTCGCTCAGATCGAGAAAAGCGGACGTGTACACCTCTCCGAAACGCACGCAGGCAGCCTTGGTACGGAAGTTGGTCTGCGCCCAGCGACGCATCCCCTGCCGGAGCCAGGCATCGTTGGCCTTGCGCCAAACCTCGTCGTCGCGGTAGCGCCTGGCCAGCCTGCGCAGGCGCAGCAGCCCCTGTCCCAGGTCGGCCATCTCGAAGGGGTTCAGCTCGGGAGCGTCCTCGTCGGTGCTCGCCTCGATGGCCTCGCCACGGATCCGAACGATGAACTTACCCCCGGGCGAGGGAACCCCGATGGTCTCCAACCCATACTTACGAATCAGCTCCTGCATCACGTCGAAGCCCGGGCCCACCCATTGGCCCCCCATCTCCAGGTAACTGCCGTCCGGCAGGTCGATGTTCTCCACGCGGCCGCCGACGCGATCCCGCGCCTCCAGCACAACAACACTCTTCCCCCGGGATTTCAGCTCCTGTGCCGCAACGAGACCCGCATAGCCAGCACCAATGACGGCGCAGTCGAACATGCCAGCCCTCCAAAGTTTCAGGAATCTCTTTGAACGGACACCACACTACAAAAGGCCCCGCCGCCGCCTGAACGAGGCCCCGGGTAGCACCCCACGGGAAAATCGGCAGCCTCCTAGCGGCATTGTGTCTGGGTGGTCCCCGATCCGGTGGGCCCCGCCCGAGGTCCGATCAGCTCCCGAGGGACCGAGACGTTCGGGCATTGCCAGTTTCAAATCACGAAGCGAAATATGTTGCGCTCCGACCGTTGACTGGCTTCCCAATTCGGATACACAACACCGCCTCAACCAAACGCGGATAACGGATTCGTCGAGGAGCCCGACGGTTCCCGCAGCCCGCGAATCGGGGCGCACCACAACCGCCCCACCCCGGCGACGATGGACGGATGCCCGGTGCGGGGCAGCGCCCGAGATCTGGGCAACATTCAGGCCCCTGATCGGCCGTTGAGCCTAGCCAGGGGCCTGAACTTGCCGAGCCACCCACGAGACTCGAACCCGTGAACTACGTGTACTGACCGGACAGGTTGGCTGAAGGGGGCGTGACGACGCGGTCTGACCGGTACGCGCATGGGAGGACTTTCCCCTGAGCGGAACTGCCAGGGACCCGCTCAGGGGAAAGTCCTCCCATGTCCCGCAAGAATGCAGCCCTACCCCGGAAGCAGCGGCTGATTTAGTGCTCAACTCGTGGTCGACAACGGTATCCCAACCAGCGAGGTCGCTGCTAGGTTCTGGTGCTCGTGGCCCGCCGTGAAACGTTGGGCTAAGCCGGCACCGGGCTGGCGAATCAACGCAGAAACGGTCCGCACGGCCACACCACAGCCCAAACGCCCCCGCCTCGCGTGATCAACCGCTGCGTGAGCCTGCGACTGCGCTTGCGTGAAGGGCCGATCCAACTCGCGGCCAAGACCAGGCTACCGGCGAACCCGTCCGCCGTTACGAGCATGATCATTCTAGCTCCCTGATCCATATCGACGTGAAGAAACTTGACAGCATCCCTCATGGCGGTGGCTGGCGATATGTCGGCCGAGCTTAAAGTGATCGGAGCCGGGCCGCGCCGCCTCACAAGCTGCGCAGCCCGTGACACGACCCCACGATGGGCCATACGCTCATGCACACTGTCATCGACGATCACTCCCGCGTCGCTTACGCCGAGACGCACAGGCAAAATCGAACGATTCCACAAGGCACTCACCGACGGCTGGGTCTACACCCGCCGCCATACCACCGACACCCAACGACGCGACGCCCTGCCCGGCTGGGCCCACCTCTACAACCCCCACACAGCGGTCAAGAACAAGCCGCCCGCACACGCTTAACCGACCTCCCCGACCAGTACACCTAGAGGAGCCGTCGGTCGAGCCAGATGATGCGGTGACGATGATTGATGAACCCCACCAGATCGTCGGACAGCAACGCCCAGCGTAGTTCCAGTCGGTATGCTCTCGGAGCAACCACCGGAAGGCTATCCACGAAGATTTACCAACACAAGGCCCCGCAACCGGAGGTTAGCTCCGGCCACGGGGCAGGTATGTGGGCGTGACCTTTTTGCACGCAACGGCTCGCGGTGTCCCGCAACCGATCAGCCGGGTGCTGGGAACGGAACCCAAAACCGCCTGACAGCCCCATCATGCCACAGTAGGCGGGCCAGCACTAGGATGGGTCTAGATTCGGTTCATCGTCAGGATGTTCACCTTGCCGATACGCACGTCCCTGAAGTCATGCGACCCGAACGCACGCTTCAGTCTTCCGGAGACCCGCGCTTTCGGGGCAGTCTCCGAGCCCGGCGCGTCGAGAACCTCTCCGCGCCATTGTCTCCGCTCGTATGCGATGGCGCCTGCGACGACATCAGCAACCTGAAGGAGGATGGTGGATCTCGAGTCAAGGTCGTAGCACCCAAGGACGCTCCTGGCGCCGAGGGCTCGGTTCGCTGACTCTTTAACTTCGGAAGCGAGCTCTCTACCCTTTGGCGTTTGGACGAGGTCCAGGAATACGTTCACAAGCTCGCCGCGATTCACGTTCGCCACAACCAGCCGCTTGGCCATTAGTGCTTGCGTTTCCCAGGTTGGCCGTTTACCGAAATCCCCGCAAAGCCCCACTTTCCGCGGTGGAAAAGCCCCCGCATCAAGAAGAAAAGCGGCTTCGCCAGGAGAAACACCTAGCGAAGGCCGCTTTTGTTGCCGAGCCACCCACGGGACTCGAACCCGTGACCTACGCTTTACGAGAGCGTCGCTCTACCACCTGAGCTAGGGTGGCAACGAGACGAAACTATAGCGCAACCGCACCCTCGTTGAAAAGCCGCCGGTCAAGAGCAGGTTTTCCCGTCCTCGGGCAGCGCGCCACTTTCGAAGTAGGCGTTAACCACCTCGTCCACGCAGGAGTTCCCGCCCGTCGTGATGCCGTGCCCCGGGCCGTCGTAGGTGAGCAGCTTCGCGCCCTCCAACTGCCCGGCCATCCGCACGGCCTGCTGGTAGGGGGTCGCGGAGTCGCCGGTGCTGCCCACGACGAGGATGGGAGCCGCGCCCTTCGCGTCGAGCTTGTAGGTAGGAAGCGGGCGCGCGCCCCAGTACTCGCACGTGTACTCGATGCCCATATGCTTGCCGAGCATCGGAGCCTTCGCCTCGGCCTCGCTCCGGTAATCGCCGACGTAATCCGCGCCACGGTCGGGGCCGTCAACGCAACGCATCGCCGGAAACGCGAAGGCCAACGTGTCCCACCCGCGACCGCTACGGCCGTTGAGCTGATCCGCTGCATCGAGCAGCCCGCTCCCCTCACCTGCCATCGCATCGGAGATCATCTGGGCGAGCACGGAGTACATTCCGGCGTCCGCGTACAGGAAGAAGGCGATGCCGATTGCTGCGTGCGTCTGGGTTAGCTTGCGCTCCCCGACGTTCACCGGATGCTGGTCGAGAGTCTCCAGCCAGTCGCTGATCTCGCGCTGCACACTCTCAGCGGTGCCATCGCCCAGCTGGCATCCCTCCTCCTTGGCGCACCACTCGCTCCAGTTTCTAAAGGCCAACTCGAACCCCTCGACCTGCAGAACCGGTTCAGCGTTCGTGATCTCGACGGCCGCGTCGAGCACCAGCCGGCCGGCGGTATCGGGGAACAGCGTCGCGTACATTGCACCGATATAGGTGCCGTAGGACACGCCCAGGAAGTTGAACTTCTTCGCCCCCATCAGGTGGCGCAACAGGTCCATGTCGCGCACCACGTCGACGCTCGTGACATGGTCCAGCAGCTTGCCGGAGTGCTCGCGACACTGTGCCGCGAAGTCGCGGGCCCCCTGACGCAGCGCCTCCAGTTCGGTATCGTCATCGGGGGTGCCGTCCAGATCCTTGATGGCATCGGTCTGCTCGGTGCTGCCGCACACGACGTGCGTCGACTGCCCGGTTCCGCGCGGATCCCAGCCGATGATGTCGTGGTTTGGGAGCTTCGTGGGGCCGAAGGCAAACAGGAACTCAGTCCCGGGCGCCCCCGGCCCACCGGGGTTGATGAAGATCGGGTCGTGCTTCGGCTCACGCGCAGGGCGACGCATCACGTTGAGCCGGACCGCAGCCTCTGCCGGGTTGTCCCAGTCCAGCGGGGCCAGCACCGTCGCGCATAGCCGGCCGCCGCAGTCCTTCCACTGAATCTCCTGAGCGGCGTAGGCACCCAGGTCACCCAGCGGGGCCTCGAACTCGACGCTCTTTCCCTCGCCCTCGCCCAGATCCAGCTGCCGATCCTCGCTGGAGTACTCGGGATCCTCGAACAGCGTCAGGTCGGTGAGCGGGCGCGCCAACTCGCCGGGCAGCCGGCCTACCGTATTCTTCGCGTCAGGCGTGCTCACCTCTACCTGCTTGGGCTGCAGATCAATCGGTACCGGCTCAGGGCTCGGCGCGGAGCTATCCTGACCACGCAGCGTCGCGAAAAGCCCGAATCCGAGAAGGCTCGCGCACAGCAGCAGGACTATGACGATGGTGAGTACTCTGCGTCGGTTCATGCCCGACATCCTAGCGTCGCCGAGGGCTACCCCCTCTTCGCCGCCTTGGCCTCCTGACGAGCGGAGTAGATCGCCCCATCGATGCTGAACCGCCCAGCACCGAACGTGAGGATCACCAGGGCCGCCGCCGCGGTAAGCAGCGTGCGATCACCCAGGAATCCCTCCATACCGGGCTGGAAGATGCTGAACTGCCCCCAGCGGATCACGGACAGCGACGCGATCGACACGACAAGCAGCAGGAAGGCCGCGATTCGCGCACCGAAGCCGAGCACCAGCATCGCCGCCATCGCCGCCAGCCCGAAGCCGAGGATCCACGCCACGAGTTGTGGCTCGGGCACCACGGTGCGCGCCAGGAACCGCGTCGCGCCATCGATGTCCTGCAGCGTCTGGTAGGCCAGCACGCCGATGATGCCCGCCGCCACGACGCGCAGCACGAACAGCGAGAACGCCCCGAAGAAGCGATCAGCCTGCCGCTTCACGGGCTTCCCCACCTCGCGCACACCGCCCTCGGCGGCCGCGGGTAGCACCCCGAGCATGGCGTCGCGGGCCTCGCGCTGCTCCTGCAGCCGCTCCGCGGCCTCCCGCTCGGCGGCCTCCTCCGCAGCCAGCCTCTGCTGCTCGATCACCTGGGTCTGCTGCGGGTCGATCTGCTCGGTGGGCTCCGCCTCCTCACGGAACAGCCCCACCGGGGCGGCCAGCCCGCCGGGCACGACGCTAGGTCGGGGTCGCACCTGGGTCTCGTCCGCGTCGGGCACCACCGCCATCAGCTCCGTATCATCGCCCACTTGCTCGGGCACCGGCTCTGGCTGCATCTCGACGATGGGCGACGGTGCGGCCTGGGGTGCCTCCTCCGACTCCGGCTGCGCCATCAGCTGGGGCTCCGGCTGCTCCACTGGCTCCGGCGGCGCCGTCACCTGAAGCGCCGCTTCCAGCTCCGGCTCGGGCCGGGCGGCCGTGACCGGATCCGGCAACACCTCAACGGGGGGAGCCCCAGCAGATTCCACCGCCTCGACGACCGGCTCCGACTGCGTAGCCGGCGCGTCCTCGACGAGGCCCTCGGGTTCCGCCGCGACGACAGAGACCTCGGGCATCGCGGCCTCCGACGCAGCATGAGCCCCACCCCACCCGGACGCCGTCTGCCGTGCCGGCTCCAGTATCTCCTCGACAGCCGCCGGCTCGACCCTCGCCGATTCCTCGACCTCCGGCTTCCGGGTCGGCTGCGGCTCCAACTCGCCGCTGCCATCAGCGATCTGCTCCCCGACGGCGGGTTCCGGCACGTCGGAAACCTCCGGCTGGTCCTCGACCGGCTGATAGTCCCCCCGCTCCTCCTGCGCCATCCCCGCCCAGGAACCGGCCTGCACGGCTTCCTCCGCCGGGGCGGCTGAGCCCTCAGCCGGTTCCTCCCTCGCGGGCTCGCCCTCGTGGGCGGGCGCCTCCTGCGCCGCGAACCACTCGGACTCCGCCGGACTCAGCGGCTGCGGCTCCGGCGCGAAGAAGCCCTCCTCGACATGGGGCTGGCCCTGGCCGTCAACCGCCCGGGCCGAGGCGTCGTCGGGCTGCTCCTGGCCACCCGACGGCCCCTCGTCCGCGCCCACATTCTCTTCCCAGAAGTTTGAGTCCTCCTCCGCAAGTCGAGCCGGGACTGCGACGGGGTGGTCGCCCTCAGCCTCGGGGGATTCCTCCCCTCCCCCTACGCCCTCCGCAGTCAAGCTCCTGGCCCTGTGGTAGTCCCGCGCCGCCGCCGGCGTCGGTACGGGTACTGCTTGCTCGGCCGAGTCGTCGTTCCACTGAGCAGGGTCGACTTCAACCCCGTAGTCCGTAGTGGCATCCCAGTCTTCCTTGGGGGTGCCTTCAGAAACCCAGTTGTCGGAATTGTTGGTCGTCATGGCAGACCTCGCTTCTATGAATTCGTCCGTACCATTCTGGCAGCCGCGAGCCGGATTTTTATCGGGACACACGCCGAAAACCCGCGTTTGGGTTAACCGCGGGTCACGCCGATGAGAAGCGCCTCGAAGGCCAATTGGGGCGAAACATTACCCTCAAGCTTGCGCCTGGTGTCCAGAATCACATCCAGCGCACGAACGGTTTGCTCCGGAGTTCTTCGGCTTGCAATGGGCTCTATCACGTCGCGCAGGTCGGCATTGATCAGCTTCGCATCCGCGCCGCATTGGATCGCCAACACGTCACGATAGAAAGAGGTCAACTCCGTGAGGGTCCGATCCAAGCAGTCGCGCACCATCCGCTTGCGGCGCGTCTTCTGCTCCTCCTCCAGGTCCTTGATCGCTCCAGCCGTGTTCCGGGGCCGCGCGCCGCGCGTGCCCACACCCAACGACTGCTGCAACGCAGCCATCTCCCGCTGGTCCAGGGGTTCGCAGATCCCGTCGGCTTCCTCCTTGGCCGCCGCCACCAGATTCTCCGCCGCCACCAGGCAGTCCGTGAGCGAACGCAGCCTGCCCGGCAGCGAAAGCACCTCGAAACGACGCCGCCAGGCATCCTCGTTGCGAGCCAGCGCACGCGCCCGCCCCACATGCCCCTGGGCCGCGCGTGCCGCGTGCCAGGCCATGGCCTCGTCGACTCCGTCACGCGCCATCAGCAGCTGGGCCACCGCCGCGTCGGAGGGCGTGAGCAGCTGCACCACCCGGCAGCGCGACCGAATTGTGATGATCACGTCATCCGGATTCGGCGCACACAGCAGCCAGACCGTGCGCGGGGCAGGCTCCTCCAGCCCCTTCAGCAGCGCATCCGCGCCCCGCTCCGTCACCCGGTCGGCGTCCTCCACGACGACGACCTGATACCGTCCCTGCACCGGGGAGACGTTGGCGCGCGACACCATCTCTCGGGTCTCCTTCACCCCGATAGACAGCTGCTCCGTGCGGACCAGGGTCACGTCGGGGTGTGCCCCGGCCAGCGAGGTTCGGCACTGCTCGCACCGACCACACCCGCCCTCGGGACACTGCAGCGCGGCAGCGAACGCCCGGGCGGCGTTGGAACGGCCGCTACCGGGCGGCCCGACGAACAGCCAGGCATGCGTCATGGCGTGCCGGGCACCCGCCACCGCACGCCGCAGGGTGTCCACCACCCGTTCCTGCCCC
The DNA here is from genome assembly GCF_003932855.1 of Tessaracoccus sp. OH4464_COT-324. Taxonomy (GTDB): domain Bacteria; phylum Actinomycetota; class Actinomycetes; order Propionibacteriales; family Propionibacteriaceae; genus Arachnia. Next base: position 33,840 of record NZ_RQYZ01000004.1, read on the forward strand.
ACCAACTCAGAGAAAACGTCCGCCATGAACCCAATCCTTGCACGCTCCGCAGACGATTCATCGCCCGAGCAGGCCGCGGACCTTACTCTCCACCCGGTCCGCTATCTCGCCGCACGGCTCCCGGCCGTTGATTATCAGGTACTCGCCCGGACGCTCCGCCGCCAGATCCAGGAAATGCTGGCGGGCGCGCTCATGGAAGTCCGCGCCTGCAGCCTCCAACCGGTCCTTGGCCGCGATCCGTTCCACCGCATCCCCCGGTGCAACGTCCAGCAGCACCGTCAGGTGCGGCCGCAAACCCCCGACGGCCCACCACCCGACGCGGCTGACCTCCCCCATATCCAGCGCCCGCCCCGCGCCCTGGTACGCGATCATCGAGTCGACGTAGCGGTCGCACACCACCACCTCGCCCCGGCTAAGGGCCGGGCGGACCACTTCATGAACGTGTTGCGCCTTGTCAGCGGCGTACATCAAGGCCTCGGCACGCGGGTCAACGTCCCGCTCCGGATCCAGCACGAGGCCGCGCAGCGTCGCGCCCAGGCCGGTGCCCCCGGGCTGGCGGGTGACGATGTGCGCGATGCCTGCCCGCGCCAGCCGCTGCGCCAGTTCGGTGACCTGCGTCGTCTTGCCGACGCCGTCGCCACCCTCGAACACCACGAATAGGCCGGTCACAGCAGCTTCTTCCGGATCTTGCCCAGTTGCTTCCGCCCGCTCTCCACATGGCCGGGCCATTCGCCGACGAACTCGTAGCGCGCAGACGTGACCGTCCACTGCGCATGTTCCATATCCCGGCCCAGCTGAAACGCCTCGGCGACGCTCAACCCCACCAACTCGATGTCCTCCGGCGGGCGCAGCGACGACCGCAACGCGTCGAGCAGCCCGAGGTGTTCCTTCCGCAACCGGCCGAAGCCCTTGGGCCACAGCGGCTCTAAGACCTGCGTCGTGGCATCAAGCTGCTCCGCAGAGCGCAGTGCCGCAGACCAGGACTCCTCCGGCCCGTTGACCGCCAAACCACGGCACCTGTCAAACAGGATCAGCAGCTGCTGCTCCAACCGGGAGTAGAGCACCTCACCCACCGGCCGACGCGCGAGGTCACCCAGCTTCGGAGCCCGAACGGCGCTCACCAGGGACGCCATGAGCTTGGGCAAGACGCTGTGGCGATCAACCTCCGACCCGGCCCGGTCCAGGCGTGCCTCACACTCCGTCCGCCAGGTCGGTTCCAGCACGGAGGACAGGCCGCGCAGCGTCACCCGGATGGCTGCCAACTCCGAGCATCGCCCGCTACCGGTCAGCTCGGCCGCCATCAGGCGATTCAGGTGGCCGAGGAACCGCTCCGCGACGAACTCCTCCAAGGTCATGTCCCGCTTCACCGGCAGCGGCTGCCGGTAAGGCGTCGGCCCCGTTGCCGGCGGACCGATCCGGCAGGCGAGCGTGGGTTCCTCGTCAAGCTGGACCGCCTCCGCTGCCGTCATCGCTGCGGTGAGGAACGCCCGCTGCTGGGCGGTGAGCGTGACCAGAGGGGTCATCTTTATCTCGCGGACCCGGTTTACCAGCTCGCCACCGCGGAAAATGCTGAAACGGTCCTCGACGATGTCGATCAGGTCCTCGGCCGCCCCGCGCAGCGTGAACTCGCGCCGGTCGTGCTCGATGGTCGCGAACGGAGCCAGCTCGTGGGTGCGCAGGAACAGTTGCAGCTTCCGCCGAATATCGCCCGGCAGGTCACCACTAGCGTCGATCGGATAGACGGCCTCGTCGGGCAGCCCCGGCCACCCCGGCGCCGCCACGTACCAGTGGCCGGGTTCGTCGCCGCGAAGCCGGTGCGCGACAGTGATGCCGGCGCGCAGCAGGCGCGCTAACGGCGAGTCCAGCACACTCACCCGCGTCCTGCGCTCCCCAGTGCCGTGGGCCACCAGCCGCTCGAAGCCCACCGTCGGAGAGACCAGCGGGGGCGGCCCGGAGTCCACCGGCAGATGGAACCACAAGGGAGCCCTCCGCTTGCTCATCAGGACTTCTTCCGCGTCACGCGCTTGGCGGGCGTCTTCGTCGCCTTCGGCTTGGCTCGCTTCTCGGCCAGCAGATCAAAGGCCCGCGCCGCAGTCAGCGTCGCTGGGTCCTCGCCACGCGGGACCGTCACGTTCGTCTCGCCATCGGTGATGTACGGACCGAACCGGCCGCTCTTCACCACCACCGGCTTGCCATTGGCCGGGTCGGCACCCAGCTCCAGAAGCGGAGCAGCGGCGGCCTGCCGACCGCGTGTCTTGGGAGCCGCGTAGATCGCCTCGGCAGCCTCCAACGTGATCGTGAAAATCTCGTCCTCGCTGCCCAGCGAACGCGAGTCAGTGCCCTTCTTGAGGTAGGGGCCGTAGCGGCCGTTCTGGGCGGTGATTTCCACCCCGTCCGCGGCGGTGCCCACCACCCGCGGCAGGCTCATCAACTGCAACGCCGTAGCCAGGTCGATGGCGTCGAGCGACATCGACTTGAACAGCGAGCCGGTTCGGGCCTTTAGTGTCTTGGGCGCGTCCTCCGGCAGCACCTCCGTCACGTAAGGCCCAAACCTGCCGTTCTTCGCGACGATCATCCGGCCCGTTGCCTCATCCACGCCGAGTTCGCGCTCCGCGTCCAGCGGCTGAGCCAGCAGCTCCTCGGCCAGGTGGACCGTCAGCTGGTCCGGGGGCAGATCGTCAGGCACGTTGGCCCTACGCCCCTGAGCATCCTCGACATAGGTGCCGTAGCGCCCGACCCGCACGTCGATGCCGGAGTCGGCCAGTGGGAAGGTGGACAACCCGCGAGCATCGATGTCGCCGAGTTCGCTCACCAGGGTCTCCAACCCCTGGCCGCTCTCCCCCTCCGGGCCGAAGTAGAAGTCCTGCAGCACCTTCAGCCGCTCGGCCTTACCACCGGCGATCTCGTCCAGCTGGTCCTCCAGCTGCGCGGTGAACTCGTAGTCAACCAGCTCTGTGAAGTGCTCCTCCAGCAGGCGCGTCACCGCGAACGCCAGCCAGGTAGGCACGAGCGCTGAACCCTTCTTGAACACGTAGTCGCGGGCGGTGATGGTGCGGATGATCGACGCGTAGGTGGACGGGCGCCCGATCTCCAACTCCTCCAGCTTCGCCACGAGGGAGGGCTCCGTGTAGCGCGCCGGCGGCCGCGTCTCGTGCCCCGTGGCCGCCACCGCGTGCGCCGTCACCCGCTCACCTTGGCCGAGCTGCGGCAGCCGCGACTGCTGATCGTCGGCGGTGCCCTCGTCGACGCTGACCACGTAGGCCTTCAGAAAGCCGGGGAAGGTGATGGTGCGCCCCGAAGCCGCCAGCTCCAGGCTCTCCTCGGCCTGCGCGGAGAGCTGGATGGATACCTGCTCGCCCAACGCGTCGGCCATCTGCGACGCGATCGTGCGCATCCAGATCAGGCGATACAGCTTCTCGTGATCGCCGCTCAGCCCGGTGCGATCCGGGTGCACGAACTCGTCGCCCGCCGGGCGGATGGCCTCGTGCGCCTCTTGCGCGTTCTTCACCTTCGACGTGTAGACGCGCGGCCTGGGCGAAAGGTAACGCTCCCCGAACAGTTCCTTCACGTGTGCCCTAGCCGCGCTGACCGCCTCCGTGGACAGCGCGATCGAATCGGTACGCATGTAGGTGATGAAGCCCTGCTCATACAGATCCTGCGCGACGCTCATCGCGCGCTGCGCCGAGAAACCCAGCTTCCGGCCGGCCTCCTGCTGCATCGTCGTGGTACGGAACGGTTCGTAGGGGCGCCGGGTGTAGGGCTTAGCCTCCACCGCGTCGACCGTCACCTGAGCCGAACGCAACTGATCCGCCACCCGCTTCGCGCCCACCTCGTCAAGCACCAGAAGGCTCTCGTCCTTGAGCGCGCCCACGGAATTGAAATCGCGCCCGAGAGCCACCCGGCGGCCCGAGACCCCCACCAGGCGACCGGGGAAGAGTTGCGGTTCCTTGCCCGGCCCCGCATCGAGGGTGATGTCCAGATCCCAGTAGCTGGCAGGCACAAATGCCATGCGCTCCCGCTCCCGGGCAACGACGAGCCGGGTCGCCACCGACTGTACCCGACCAGCGGACAGCTTCGGCATCACCTTCTTCCACAGCACCGGGGACACCTCGTAGCCGTAGAGCCGATCAAGTATGCGCCTGGTTTCCTGCGCATCCACCAGGTCCTCGTCGATGTCGCGCGGATTCTCCACCGCCTCAAGGATGGCCTGCTTCGTGATCTCGTGGAACACCATGCGCTTGACCGGAACCTTCGGCTTCAACTCCTCACGCAGATGCCAGGCGATCGCCTCGCCCTCCCGGTCACCATCAGTGGCGAGCAGGAGTTCGTCGGCGGCCTTCAACATCTCCTTGAGTTCGCGGATCGTCGCCTTCTTGTCCGCCGCCACCACATAGATGGGCTGGAAGCCACCCTCGACGTTGACGCCCGTGCGCGCCCACTTCTCGCCCTTATATTTCGCGGGAACCTCCGCCGCCTTCGTCGGCAAGTCGCGGACGTGTCCACGGCTGGAGGTGACTACATAGTCCTTTCCTAGGAAACCAGCGATCTTGCTGGCCTTTGTCGGGGACTCGACGATGACGAGACGCTGTGGGCTCATGTGCTCTTCCTGATCAGTTGGGGCTCCTCGACAATAGCGAAGATTCGCCGGCTATCCGCAGTGCAGTTCGCGCTCTCAGCGAATTATCAGGTACTGCTCCTCCAGCGCGCCACGGATTTCCGGCAGCACCTGGCGCGCCACGCTGGCCGGTTCCCGGCCCAGCAGTTGAGCCACCGCCGAGCACACCTGCCCCACCGTCAGCTCCCCATCCAGCGCGCCCAGTACCGCCGCGACGACGGTGTCAGCCCGCATGCCCCGCAGCAGGCCCGTTGTCTGCCGGAAAACGATGTACTCCGGGTCCTCCGCGCCGGGCACACCCATCGTCTCTTGGCGCACGTTGACTAGCTCCGGCCGGGACGCCCACAACTCCTCGTCGCTCAGCAGCGCCGCGTCGACGGCGGCGCGGTGCCGCGCGAACACCTCGCCCACCGGTTGCTGCACGGCGTGCGGCCAGGACTCGATCCGAATGTGTGCCTCGGCTCGCCCGGCCTTGGTGAGCAGGATCCACCCCATGCCCACCTCGACGATGCCCAGCTCCTCGAAGTAGTCGAGCCACTGCTCGTACGCGGGACGCCACTGGGGTGTTCCGGCCAGCCCTGCGTCGGCGAGCCATAGCTCGATGTAGCTGAACTTGTCCATTCGCTCGCGTTCGATTACCCACGCGTCGCAGCCGGTGTCCGCCAGCCACGGTCGGAGACGCTCGGCCCAGTCCATCCCTTCGACGATGGCCCAGTTCGTGAGCAGTTGCAGGCTTCCACCGGGCGCAAGGTGTCGGGGCGCGTCGCGCAAGATCGCCTGCAGCAGACCGTCGCCGGCGAAGTTGGTTTCCCGGTAGGAGAGGGTGTCGCCGTCGCGCGTCGGAGGGCTCATCACGTAGGGCGGGTTAGAGATGATCAGATCGAATTGCTCGCCGGCCACGGGCTCGAACAGCGACCCCAGCCGAAACTCCACCCGGGCGTCGGACAGCTCCGCCGAGGCCTGCGCCAACGTCAGCGCCCGCTCATTGATGTCCGTTGCGACGACGCGGCGCGCGTGTCGGGCCAGGTGCAGCGACTGCACCCCGCAGCCGGTGCCCAGATCCAGGGCCGCGCCCACTTCCCGGCGGATCACGAGTTGGGCAAGGGTGGTCGACGCGGGCGAAGCCCCCAGCACGTAGTCGGCGCGGGTGGGCGTCGTCGCGTGGTCGAGCCCTGGGGTGAGGTCGGAGACCAGCCAGCCCGTGGCGCCGTCGTCGTCGGAGCCGTAGGGGCGCACATCGACGACGGCCCGCGCTCGGCCCTGTTCGTGCGTGAGGAACGGGCTCGCGCCGAGGAAGGCTGCGTCCTCACTGGGCACCTCCTGCTGCAAGATAAACAGCCGGATCAGCGTTGCCAACTCGTCGCTGTCCCCGGCGAGAGCCCGGCTGGCGGGCACGGTCACGTTGCGACCCAGCCCCGCCTGCCCGGATTCCCCGATCCGGCCGAGCACCCCGTCGGCGGTGTAGCCGCACGCCGTGAACGTTGCACGCAGAGACATTTCTTCTCCTCCTGATCAGCCCCTACCGTATCCCGTACCGCGCTGTCACATGGTGCCGGCGCTGGCCAGCCGCAAGATCCTGTCCGGGACGATGCCGAGCGTGTAGTGCAGGTGGGCATCGACCCCCACCTCCACCACCACGTCCGGCCCCGAGCCGCGCACCAGGCACCGCGCGACCACCGCCCGGTTGCGTGCCGCGGCGTCGCGCACGGCAGCACACACGTCCGCGGACCGGGTGGCCGCGCCGGCACCCGCCAGCGCCGCCAGCTCCGCCACCTGTTCGGCCCGCCGGATGGCCGCGAACCAGCCGACGACGATGCACGCCATCGTGGCCACTCCGATCAGCGTCAGCGACACCGCCGCAGTCAGGACGGTGCCGGCGCCGCGTTCGCCCCGCCTAAGCATGTTGGCCCGGCTCGTATGCGGCCCAGGCGGTGGCGGTCACCGGCACCTTGCCGATGCCCAACACCGGGGCCTCGGCCACGACAGTCACCGAGACCCCGCCCGAGCGTTGCTCGACCCGCACCGAGCCGGGTGCCCGCTCAGAGGCTTGCCGGGCTGCCTGCTGATCCCCGCGGGCCAGCTGCCGGGCGATCTGTGCCGAGGACTCGGCCACTCCCGCCTGCGCCACCCCCAGCATGGTCAAGGTGATGAGCAACGCGGCAAGCACCGTCACGGTAACCAACCCCACCGCCAGCTCGACGGTGGACATGCCACGGGCGCCGGGCGCCATGCGCAAGCTCGAAATGCTGCTGCTCATCAGCCTGTGATCCGGGGCAGGCCAGAGGAGCCGGCGACGTTGTTGAAGATGTTCGACACCCAGTCGAAGAGCATCTTGAAAAAGGAGCTGTCGTTGAAGATCCTCAATAGGACGAGGGCCACGGTGGCGGCGGCCAGCAGACCGATCGCGTATTCGACGGTGGTGAGGCCCCGCTCCCACAGCTGGCTTCGCGAAGCGTCGGGTTCCATTCTTCCTCCTGCGGTGCTTTCGCCCGGGACTGTCCCGGGGCATCCTCACTAGAGGTCACGGATCACCGATGGTCGCCACTTTTGCACGGCCGAGATTCTCCCGGCCCGAGCCGCGCATGGCACCGCGGCAAGGAGTCAGGGAAGCAACGCGGCCAGCAGTTGGGCGGCGTCGGCCTTATTCAGCACCTGGTTCGCGTTGCCGCATTTCGGGGAGACGACGCAGGCGGGGCAACCGTCTGGGCAGGGGCAATGGGTGAGGCGCGCGAGCACCGCGGTCAGCCAGTCTTGGATCACTTCGAAGGCGCGGTGGGCGAACCCGGCCCCGCCGGGCAGCGAGTCGTGGATGAAGATGGTGGCCCGGCCGGTGTCTTCGTGATGGGCCGTCGAGACGCCGCCGATGTCCCAGCGGTCGCAGGGAGCAAACGCCGGCAACAGACCGATTGCGGTGTGCTCCATCGCGTGCACCGCCGCCGCAGTGCGTGACGGCTGCCAGCCGAGCCCGGCGAGCGTCCGCTCGGGCACCGTCCACCAGATCGCCTGGGTGGCCAAGGTTCGAGAGGGCATCTCCAGCTCAGTCTGGTCCCACACCTCGTGCGTCACATCGTCGCGACGCAGGTAGCCCAGAACCCGGCGGGTGAGCCGCACGTCGCCGCGATGGATCTGGGTTGTACCAAGGTCGCGCTGCTCTTTGTCGGCCAACACCCGGATTGCGGAGGAGGTGACCGGCTGGGTGTAGTAGCGGGGGCGGGCCGCCACGACGCTGGCGCGCAGGTCGGCTCGGTCCAGCTCATCCACGACGAAGGTCTCCCCCTGGTGCAGGTAGACCGCGCCGGGATGCACCGCCACATCGGCCCGATTCTCGTCGACGGTGCCGACCACCCGTCCCGTTTCCCGCTCGATGATGTCGTATTCTCGGCTGCCGGCAGTGCGCAGCGAAATGAAGTCGACGGCCCGGTCGGGGCGGGTCCAGAACCATCGGCCGCCTCTGTCGCGCAGCACGCCTTGCTCCGCGAGTGTCCGGGCGAGCCCGGCGACGCTGGGACCGAACCAGCGCTCATCATCCTGCGTGATCGGCAGCTCCTGTGCTGCCGCAGCCAGGTGCGGGCCGAAAACATGGGGGTTGCCGGGAAAGAGCACCGCGTTCTCCACGGGGGCGCTGAAGATTGCCTCCGGGTGGTCCAGCAGGAAACCGTCTAGCGGGTCCTCCCTCGCGACGAGCACCACCAGCGCGTCGGCGCCGCGACGGCCCGCCCGCCCCGCCTGCTGCCACAGGGAACTCAACTTCCCCGGGTAACCCGCGATCACTACCGCGTCCATGCCGGAGATGTCCATCCCCAGTTCGAGCGCGTTGGTCGAGGCCACGCCGCGCAACCGACCGCTGTGCAGTTCGCGCTCCAACGCGCGCCGCTCCTGGGGCAGATGACCGCCCCGGTAGCTGGCCAGCGGCTGAGCGGTGACCTCCCGCGCCTCACGAGCCACCAATTCCACACCGCTGCGAGAACCGACGAAGGCGATGGTCTGCGCGCCGCCCTCGACGAGTCCGCCGAGCAGGAGGGAAGTTTCGCGGTAGAGACTGTTCTTCGGCCTCCACAGCACCACGGTGCGCCGCGGCTTGGGTGCGCTGTCCGCCGCCACGACCTCGACCGTTGGCTCGCCAACCAGCCTACCGCCGAACTCCGCCGCGTTCGGGGAGGTCGCGGAGGTGAGCAGCATCGTCGGGGCGGAGCCGTGGTGTGCTGCGAGCCGACGTAGCCGCCGTAGCACGTGCGCCACGTGCGCGCCGAATACTCCCTGGTAGCGGTGCGCCTCGTCGACAACGACATAGCGCAGGTTCGCGAGCAGCCTCGACCAACGCCGGTGGCCGGGCAGCAGCGCGTAGTGCAGCATGTCCGGGTTGGTGAACAGACAGGATGCGTGCTCCCGCGCGAAGCGGCGCTCATCCGGGGAGGAGTCGCCGTCCAGCACGCAGGCACGCCACCCCTTCGGGCCCAGTTCCTTCGCCGCACGGAGTTGGTCGTGGGCGAGGGCCTTGGTCGGAGACAGGTACAAGGCGGTGTGCTCGGGCTTGCGAACCCGAGGAAGGCTGACTTCCACTCCCAGCCGGCCCTCCGCGGTTGCGGCGAGCACCGGCAGCAGGTAGGCCAGCGACTTGCCCGACCCGGTGGCGGTCGTCAGGGCTGCGTGGCGGCCGGAGTAGGCCAGCTCGGCGAATTCGCGCTGGTGCTTCCACGGCCGATGCACCCCGAGGTCCGCGGCCCGCGCGCGCACCTCGTCGGAGACCCACTCGGGCCACTCGACAGTTTCCCCGGGACTCGCGGGGCGCTCGTCGGAGGCGCACACCTCCTCCGCATTCAGGAACCGAGACCAAGCAACCATGGCCGAACTGTAACCGCTAACCGAGGAATCCCCTGAGCAGGCCAGCGATGATCGGCACGATTCCGACGGCGATGAAAGCGGGCAGGAAGCAAACCATGAGCGGCCCCACGGCCTTCACTCCGGCGGTTCGTGCCCTGCGCAGCTGCTCCTCCCTCGCGTCGTGGCGAGCCTCAGCGGCCAGGCCCCGCAACGCCTCCGCCAGGCTGCAGCCCGACCTGGCGCTGCGAACGAACTCGCGGGCTGCGCCGGCCCACGCCGGGTGGCTGCGAAGCTCCGCCCAAGCCCGGCCCGCGCCGCAGCCGACCTCCAGGTGAGCAAGCACCCGCTGCAGCAGCTCACGGGTGGCCGGAGGAGATGCTTCCGCCACTGCCCGAACCGCGGCGACGGTCGGGGCGCCAGACTCCAGACAAACGGCCAGGAGGTCGAGCGTCAGGGGCAGCTGGGCCAGGCACGGGTCCGCGCCACGCGGCAGCTTCACCCGAGGCGCGATGAACCAGCCCGCGACCGCTGCCGCCAGCGGCGCGAGCGGCCAATCCGGCAGGAAAAGGGCCGCCAGCAGGGTGCATGCGCACGTCACGGCCAGGCGCTGGACCAGCGCTGTCCCAGCCAGCCGCCTACGTGGGCTCGGCGCCCGGGATAGTCGCTCCAGCGGTGCGGGCGGCCAGGCCAGGAGACAGCCTAGGCCGCCGAGTACCGCCAGGAACAGCGCATTCATCGCGCCAACCTTTCGATCCAGAGGACGCCGAGTGACGTACACCCGAGTGCGAAGGCGACCAGCCACTGGCCCAGCTGGTCCAACAGCAAGAACTCCATCGGGTTGGCACCGGCGAAGGAACCGACGGCGACAGCCCCGAACGGCAGCAGCGCCATGATGTGGCCCGAGGCGCGAGCGGCCGACAGCTCCGTTTCGACGCTCTGCGCAACCCGCCGCTGGTCGCGCAGACCCTCCGCCACCGATTTCAGTACGCCGGCTATGGGGGCGCCGGAACGTTCCGCAACCTGCCAGGCAGCAGCGAGCGCGGCCATCCCCTCCGCTCCGGCTTCGGTAGATTTCGTCGCGAGAGCAGCGGTCACGTCGCCGCCGAGCGCACCGACGGCTGCGGATTCCGCCAGAATCGGATGCTCGTTCGCGGCCTCGCGCAGCGCCGTCGCCGGGATGGCCCCGGAGCGCAGGAGCTGCGCCAGCAGTTGCGCGGCCGCCGCGACCTCTCCTTCCCGGGCACGGACCCGACCGCGCCGCGCCCGGTCCCGCGCCAGCCACGCCCCGGAGCCGACGACGGTGCCGATGGCCAGTGCCCAGCCCAGCCCGGCGTTTCCCGTGATGAGATAGCTGCCCCCGGCAGCTGCAACTGCCCCGGCGAGCGGAACCGGCAGGCGCCGCCGGCCTGCGCGTCGAGCAGGACGAGCAGTCACACGGGCCAGCTTCGCGGCCGAGCTGATGGGTAGGGCAAACCAGACGGCGAGCGCGCCAAGGACCGCCGCTAGCACAGCAACTCCTCGACGAGGTGCGCGCCGGGCAGTCGCGCCCAGCCCGTCGGCGCCCACCCGAGCCCCGGCTCGATGCGCACGAAGTTTCCGTCGCGCACCACGGCCCCGATCTCCTCCACCCGCCGCTTTCCCGACGGGCCGCGCCCGACGTGGATCACCAGGCGCAACGCGGCGGCCACCTGGCTGTGGCAGGCCTCTCTGCCCAACCCGCCCAACGCAGCCAGCGCCTCCAATCGCGCGGGCACGTCAGCCACAGAATTGGCGTGAATGGTGGCGCACCCGCCCTCGTGGCCGGTGTTCAGCGCGCGCAGGAGGTCGGTGATCTCGCCACCGCGCACCTCACCCAGCACCACCCGATCAGGCCGCATCCGCAGCGCCTGCCGGATCAGGTCCGTCATCGTTATCGCGCCCGCACCCTCCGCGTTGGCCGCACGGCCTTCCAGCCGGACGCAGTGCGGATGGTCCGGGGTGAGTTCGCGGGCGTCCTCCACCACCAGTAGCCGCTCGGAGTGCGGCACCTCCGCCAGCAGCGCTGCCAGCAAAGTGGTCTTGCCTGAGCCAGTACCACCCGAGATCAGGAAGGGCGCCTTCCTGAGCATCAGCCGCCGCAGCAACTCCGCCCCCTGGGCGCTGACCGAGCCTGCGTTCACCAGGCCGACGAGCGAGAAATTGCGCCGCGCCGGCACCCTGAGCGACAGACAGGTCCCGGGCTCCGCGATCGGCGCCAGCACCGCATGCAGGCGGGTGCCATCGGCCAGTTTTCCGTCAACGAAGGGCTGGGCGTCGTCCAGCCGACGCCCAGCTGCGGCAGCCAGGCGGATGGCCAGGCGACGCACCTGCTCGTCGTCGACGAAGGTAACCGGGGCCCGCTCCAGCCCCCTACCCCGATCGACGAAGACGTTCCGCGGGCCGTTGACCACCACGTCCGTCACGTTCGGGCTGCGCAGCAGCTCCTCCAGCGGGCCCGCACCCGTGGAATTGCGCCTGAGGCGCTCCATCGTCTGCAGCATGGCGGCGTCGGTGACCACCTCGTCCATCTCGCGCAGAACCTGCGCCACGTCGGCCGTGGTATAGGGCCTGCCCAGCGCACCCAGCCTGGCCTGGACCTCGCTCAGTTCAGCCATCCTTCAGCCCCGCCCAAACCCGCCGGCAGTCCTTGACGTGCTTGCGGCTGTGCGGCCCGAATGGCGGCTCGCCCAGTTCTGCGGCGCGCGCTACCGCTCGGTCGTCGCGCACCACCCCCAAGGGGCGCAGCCCCAGCGCGGAGCCGACGGCGCTGGCCGACAGCCGCCGCCCAAGGCCCCTGCGCACAAGCAGCCCGCCCGGGACCAGCCCCGACGATGCGGCCAGGGCGCGCGCGGCCGCCACCGAGCGCACGTCGGCCCCGACCACGAGGAGTTGGGTGTCGGCGTCCGGGAAGGGCTGGCATCCCGCGTCCACGAGGACCACGTCGAAGTCACGTCTCAGCGAACCGAACACTGCGGACACTGCGGGGGGCTCCGGCAGGCCGGGTCGCTCGCGACTGAGTGGCAGGATGCGCGCCCCACCGACGGCCAACAGGGCACCGTCGAGCGCCCCGAGTTCACCAGAGGCCCCGCTGAGGTCAGCCCAGCGAAGGCCGCGCGTCGCTTCCAACCCCAGAAGTAGGTCGAGGCCCGCCCCGTTCCTCGCTAGTTCCACGATGCCCACCCGCTTGGCGTCCCGGGCGGCGCACAACCCGAGGCTGACTGCGAGCGTCGAGACGCCGAGCCCACCGGAGGCCCCGACGAGGGCCACCACCCGCGCGCCACGCCCGACCCCACCTGCACCGTTCAGCAGGCCGGCCAGGCGTCGAGAGCCGCCGGGCAGCAGCACCACCGGGTAACCCAACTCCGCGGAGGCCGCCGCCAGCTCCACCGGGTCTCGGCCGACGACAAAGGAGTTGGGCTGCGTACCCAGCAGCGCAGCCGCGGGCGACAAGTCCGGCTCCAGCAGACGCATCGACGCGCCCAGCCAGACGCGCGTCATCTGCTGCGCGTCGCGCACCACGAGCAGCTCAACTCCCAACGTCAACGCCAGCGCCTCGACTGCCTCGATCAGGGCAGGGTCGCGGGCGGCGAGCACAACCACACGTTCCTCAGACATGCCCAACTATCGGACTGGGCGGGGCGGAGTTTGCATCTCGCCTGCCCCCTGTGGATAAGTAGGTTCCCCGCGGAGTAGGTAAGGTGGTCCCGAAGGAGGCAGCAGTGAGTTCATTCCCACCGGAGGCTTTGGATTGGCTCGCGGTTTGGGGCGAGGTGCGGGGACTCGTCGTGGGTACGGATCCGTCGCTGCCCCAGCGGCTCAGCCGTCGGGGGCACCACATTTTTGCGCTGACCCCCGACGAGGACCTCCTAGCCCGCTTCCAGGAGGCCTGCGTCGTGGCCTTGAACGCCCGACCCGAAGCCATTCCTCTCGACCCATTCCAGTTCGAGGTGGTGTTCACACACCAGAGCTTCCACACCCTGCCGGAGGGCGCGCTGTCCCAGATCGTTCGGGTGCTGCGCCCCGGCGGGTGCCTGTCGGCGTCGTATCTGATCCGCGACGATTCGGTGCCGTGGGTGCGTCGGCTCGCCGCGCTGCTGCGCCGTTACGACCCCACGGCGATGCGTGGCGACTACGGACATCAGTCACTGGAGCGGCTGCGCGAGTCCAACTACTTCCCCGAGGTGGAGCAGCGGGCTTTCCGCATCTGGCAGCGTCTGCCCCGGGAGGCGATGGCGGACATGGTCCGCAGGCAGCCGCTGGCCCGGAGCCTCGACGACGCCCAACTGAATCGGCTGGTCGCCTCTGTCCTGGAGCTCTACGACTCGGCCGCTCGGCCCGGCGACGACCTGCGGCTGCCGTTCCAGCTCATCTGCTGGCGCGCCTGGGTGGACCACGCGGAGCTGACCAACCCGGTGCGGCTCCCGGACGACGCGCTCAAGATCAATCTCTAGCCCCCGGCCCGAGCGGTGACGCAATAGGCTAGGGGCAGAAAGGATCGACATGGCTGACAATGTGACTGACATCAAGGACCTGTTGAGCGACTTCGCCACGAAGGAGGCCGAGCTCGCCAAGGCTGAACTCGTGCCCGCAGCAAAGAATGCCGGCGTCGGCACCGGATTCCTCGCCGTGTCCCTCGCCTTCGTCCTGCACGCGGTTTGGATGCTGGTGATCGCACTGTCGGCTCTGTTCACCTGGCTGGTCAGCCTGACCGGGCTCAGCGTGCCACTGTCGATCGTGCTGGGCTTCCTGATCGCATTCGTGCTGGCTCTCGCCTTCGGCGGGTTGTTCGGGCTGCTGGGCTGGCACCGGTTCAAGCGAGTCCGCGCACCAAAGGCCACCATCGCGGAGGCGAAGAGCCTAGTGGACGCGATTTTCGCCGGCTGGGGACGGAAGGAACCCGAGATCATGCTGCGCTCCTCCGCCTCCGAGCTGGAGCAGGACGGATCCTAGGCCCTGCTACGAGGGTGCTGTCGGGACGGGGAAGCCCCGCGCGGGTGAGCTGGGCGGCAAACGTCTGCCTTCTGAGGCTGGCGCTAGTCGCGCAGATATTCGTCGGGGATCGGCAGCACACGCCCCTGCTCCCAGGGGCGGGCCCACCCGCCCAGGTCCAGTAGCCAGTCAATGAGGTGCGCCGTCAGGCCCCAGATGAAGGCACCGCGCAGCACGAATGCCGGCCCGGTGAAGCCCAGCGGGTGGCGCGCGGTGACGCGCGTCGAGTCGTCAGCGAGTTCGGAGACGGGGCAGTGCAGCACGCTCGCGGTCTCGGCCGGGTCCATCGCCTGCAGCCTTCCACCCGGCCAGTTGGCCACCACAGGAGTCACATCGTAGTCAGATTTGGGCACCCACAGCGGCGGCAGTTGACCAAGCACCTCGACGACTCGCCCGGTCAGGCCGACCTCTTCTTCGGCCTCCCTGAGCGCAGCTTCGACGACGCTCTCGCCGGGCTCGATTCGCCCGCCCGGCAGCGCGTACTGCCCCGCGTGTCGGCGCATCGTGTGCGCGCGCTCACACAGCACCAGCTCGGGGTCAGGTTCGTCGCTGAGCAGCATCAGCACAGCCGCGCTCCGCTTCCCGCGGGGGCTGCGATCGAAGTCGAATGTCCGCCGGGGACGCGGATCGAGCATGGCCAGACGCAGGGTGCTCAGTGTCACAGGTGCTCCTCGATCAATGATGCCAGCTCCTGCGCACTGTGCAGCTCCCCCGCGTGCCGGTGGGCGATCCGCCCGTCGGCGGTGACGAGCAGAGTCAGCGGAAGCCCTGGCACGTTGAGGGGTCCCGCCAGCTGTTTATCCAGGTCCTGAATGTGCGAGTACCGCCAGCCAACGAGGGCGGCGAACTCCAGTGCCCAGTCCGGCTTGGGATCGTTGTAATTGATGCCATAGAAGTCGACGCCTTGTTCGTCGCTCACTGCCTTTAGGATGGCGGCCTCGGCTCGGCAGGGGGCGCACCATTGGGCCCAGAGGTTGACCACCATCGGGCGGCGCGGCAGCCCGGCCAGGTTAACCTGCCTGGTGGAACCCAAACAGGGCAGGCTCGTCTTCGGCAGCCCGCCTGGCACGGCTCCGGCGTCGGGGTCGGTCTCCGGGCAGTCAGGCACGCCGAACCGTTCACGCAGGGCGCTGAGCGAGGCCACCTCCGCCGGGTCGGATGCTGTGCTTGCGCAGGCCGCCAGCGCGATGGCTGCCGCAGTCGCCAGCGCCAGGGCTCTCATGCCCGGGGCTCCCGAATCAGTTTGGCGGCGGCCGCCGGATCCTGCTCGCCCTCGCTGGAGCTCGGGCACAGCCCCCGGACTACGCAGGCGCCGCAGGCCGGGCGTCGCGCGTGGCAGACTCGTCGTCCGTGCCAGATCACCTCGTGACACAGCTGCGTCCACCGCTGCGGAGGGAAGAGTTGCATGACAGCGCGCTCCACGTCGTCGGGCTTCGTGGACGTCACCCAGCCAAACCGGTTTGCGAGCCGGATCAGGTGCGTGTCCGGGGTCACTCCCGGCACGCCGAACGCGTTGCCGAGCACGACGTTCGCCGTTTTCCGACCAACGCCGGGCAGTTTGGTAAGTTCCTCCAGGGTTTCCGGCACCCGCCCGTCGTGGTCGTCAACGATGGCGCGGGACAGGCCGGTGATCGCGGCGGCCTTGTTGCGGAAGAACCCCACCGGCCGGATGATTTCCTCCACCTCGGCAACGTCCGCCTCCGCCAGGTCAACGGGATCGGGGTAACGCGCGAAGAGCAGTTTGGTGACTTCGTTGACGCGGCGATCCGTGGACTGAGCGGAGAGCACGGTGGCAACCAGCAACTCGAACGGGTTGCGGAAGTCTAGCTCGCACTCGGCTTCCGGGTAAGCTGCGGCCAGCGCCTTAGCCAGAGTTTCGACCCGGGTCAAGCGTTAGCCCTTCAGCGGCCGCTTGAAGTATCCGACGAGGGTGTCCGGGTTGGGGCCCGGCGCGAGCGTCACCAACTCCCAGCCGTCGGCACCAAAGTTGTTCAGAATCTGCTGCGCCACATGCGACAGAATCGGCGCCACGAAGTATTCCCACTTAGTCATGGCATCAGCCTAGCTCTCGTTT
This sequence comes from Tessaracoccus sp. OH4464_COT-324, assembly GCF_003932855.1. Classification (GTDB taxonomy): domain Bacteria; phylum Actinomycetota; class Actinomycetes; order Propionibacteriales; family Propionibacteriaceae; genus Arachnia. The sequence goes on from NZ_RQYZ01000004.1 coordinate 50,357, forward strand.
CAGCAGCCCAGTACCTTGCTCCAGTTCTTGATGTCAGGACGGGCCCTGAGCAGTGCGCGCCGCTCGCGTTCAGTCATTCCTCCCCAAACCCCCCACTCGATGCGGTTATCGAGCGCCTCAGCTAGGCACTGCGAACGCACGGGGCAATCCCGGCACACCACACGAGCGCGTTTCTGATCCTTCCCCTCCGGGAAGAGGGCGTCTGCCATGTTGCGGCAGTTGGCTCGGAGCGTCCATTCGCTGACTCCCGCGAGAGACATATCTGCCCTCCTTTGCGCAGTATCTGTCCGACCAACCCCAACCTATCGCATGGCCCGCTCACTCCGGAAGCCCCATAAGCGCTAGAAATTGGGGTGCTGCGGCTTCACGTAGAATGTCAGGCATGAAGTCAGCGAAACTGAGCCAGAAGGCCTATGCGGCCTTCATGTTTTTGCTGGTCAGCCTCCTGAGCGGAGTCCTGCTGGCTGGTGTCGCCGTGCCCTTTGTGGCCATGGCCAGCGGGCTGGCGAGGGAGGCCGCGAGTTCGATCGACCGGATTCCCACCGACTTCCGGCCCCCGCCGCAGTCGCAGCGCTCGCGGATCCTGATGGCCAACGACGAGGTGCTCGCCACTTTCTTCGATGAGAACCGCATCTACGTCAAGCTGCCACAGATATCGCAGCACATGCGCGACGCGCAGGTCGCCATCGAGGATCACCGCTTCTACCGGCACGGTGCGATCGACCCGGAAGGTTTCGCGCGCGCCTTCGTGCGCAACCTGGCCGGCGACACGCAGGGTGCTTCGACGCTGACTCAGCAGTACGTGAAGCTGGTTCGGCTGGAGCAGGCTAGAGCGGCCGGCGACAAGGAGGCCGAGCGGGCCGCCGTCGAGGTCACCATCGAACGCAAGATCATTGAGGCTCGGGCTGCGTTCGCCGTCGAGGAGCGGATGTCGAAGGACGAGATCCTTGAGGGTTACCTGAACATCGCCTACTACGGCAACGGTGCCTACGGTGTCGAGGCCGCCGCCCTGACCTACTTCGGGGTGCACGCCGCCGATCTGACTCTCGACCAGGCGGCGCTGCTGGCCGGCATCGTGCAGAACCCGGTGGCCTATGACCCGGTGCGGCAGACGGAGCGTGCGCTCAAACGCCGCAGCCAGGTTTTGCTGCGCATGCAGGAGGAGAACTACATCACCAAGGAGCAGGCTGACGCGGCCCGCGAGGCCCCCTTCGACGTGTCCAAGGTGGCTCGAACCCCCAACGGCTGCACCACCGCCCGCTACCCGTTCCTGTGCGACTACGTGGTGCGGGCGATCGCGAAGGGCGAGGTCCCTGCGTTGGGTGACACGCCGGAGGAGCGGGTCAACCGGCTGCGCCGCGGCGGCCTGACGATCAAGACGCTGATCGACCCGGCCACCCAAGACGCGGCCGAGGCGGCTGTCGCCGAGTTGGTCGCGCCCACCGACCCGGTGATCGCCAACGCGGTCCTCCTGCAGCCCAGCTCAGGCCTGATCGTCGCGATGGCCCAGTCGCGGCCAAAGATGGGCGACCAGCCCGGCGAGACCTGGTTCAACTACAACGTGCAGGGTGGCAAGAACGGCTGGGGCGGCGCCGAGGGCTACCAGTCGGGTTCGACGATGAAGGTCTTTGCGGCAGCGGCCGCTCTGGAGGCCGGGCTGCCCGTGAGCCATACGATCGACGCCCCCGGCAAGCTGACCGATCTGGCAGGCAAGACGATGAAGGGCTGCGGCGGCACAGATCGGATCCCGCGAAACTACAAACCGGGCAACCTGGGCGGCAGGGGCTACGGTCCAATCAACATGGTGGAAGCCACGAAGAAGTCCGTGAACACCTACTTCCTGCGTCTCACGCACGCGATGGGCAACTGCCCAGCCGTGGAGATGGCGCTGAAGACGGGGGTCGTGCTCGCCAACGGCGAGGACATGCGAACCAGGGACTCCTTCAACGCCTCGTGGGTGCTGGGCACCAGCTACGTCACCCCGCTGTCCATGGCTGAGGGCTACGCGACGTTCGCCAACCGAGGCACGCACTGCAAGCCGCGCATCCTGCAGTCCATCACCACCGACAGCGGAAACGAGATTCCGGTGCCGTCCGATAACTGCAAGCAGGTTGTTGACCCGGAGGTGGCCGATGGCGTCAGTCACTTGCTGAGCGCGGTCATGGGCCCTGGCGGCACCGGCAACGTGGCTGCCATCCGCGACGGCCGCCCGCAGGCAGGCAAGACCGGCACCACCAACGGCAGCCAGGCCGTGTGGTTCGCGGGATACACCCCGGAGATGGCCGGCGTGGCCATGATCGCCGTCGACACCGCGGCCAAGGAGAATCGCCCGAAGTCCCTGGACGGGTTCCGGCTGCAGACCGGCGAACGGCTGCAGGGCACCGGTGGCGGTGACGCGGGCCGGATCTGGCGGGCCGCGATGACTTCTTCCGTGCGCGACTTGCCGAAGACCCCGTTCACGAAGATTGGTTCCCGGGTGCAGGAGGGCAAGAAGGTCCCGGTGCCGAGCGTGGCTGGCCTGTCTTACAACCAGGCGAAAGAAGTGCTGGAAAACGCGGGCTTCAACACGCGCCACATGCAGGTCTATTCCTCGCGCGCCCCGGGCACTTTCCTGGGCATCACGCCTTCGGTGGAGGCGCCGATGCATTCAACGATCTCGCTTCGGGTTTCGGGCGGCCCACGTCCGCAGCCTAAGCCTGAGGAGCAGGCGCCCGCCAACCCGCCAGACGGCGGCTCCGAGGGCGATAACTAGTGCCCCGCCTGCTTGGCGCCGTCGGCGCGGTTGCCGCGCTCGGCGCGTCCTGTTTCGCCTGGGGCCTGGTTGAGGCGCACTGGTTCAAGCTGCGCCACGCTCAGCTCCCCGTGCTGCCGCCGGGCGGGCCGACGGTGCGGGTCCTGCACATCGCGGACCTGCACCTGATGCCCGGCCAGCGCGACAAGCTGCGCTTCGTCGAGTCCCTGGCGCATCTGAGCCCGGACCTGGTGATCAACACCGGGGACAACATTTCGTCCCCCGAGGCCATCGGCGCCCTGCACGACGCGCTGTCGGCTCTGTCCGATGTTCCCGGCGGGTTCGTTTTCGGCTCTAACGACTTCGTCGCCCCCCGGTTCAAAAATCCGCTCAACTATCTGCTGCACGGCCGGAGCACTCCCGACGAGCATCCGGTCGAACTGCCCACACCCGCGCTCAGGGCGATGCTCGTCTCGCACGGCTGGGCCGATCTGAACGAACAGCGCACGCTGCTGGAGGTTTGCGGCTATCGGTTCGAGTTGCGCGGCACGGGAGATGCCCACCACGACCGCGCCGACTACTCGTCGGTGGCGGGGCCACCCCGGCCGGATGCCGACGTGGCGCTGGGGGTCACGCACGCGCCCTACCTGCGGATCCTCGACGCCATGACCGCCGACGGCGTGGACGCGATCTTCGCGGGCCACACACACGGCGGCCAGGTCTGCGTGCCCGGCTACGGAGCATTGATCACGAACTGCGACATCGAGCCTGCCCGCGTCAAGGGCCCCAGCACCCACTCGTTCCGGGGTAGAACCGCGCAGCTGCACATCTCCGCCGGGCTGGGCACCTCCCCCTACGCCCCGTACCGGTTCTTCTGCCGCCCGGAGGCCACCTTGGTGACCCTGACTAGCCGACATTGAGCCGATTGGCGCTGGGTCGAGGTTCTACGCTAAGCTGAGCGTCGGCTCACCGGCCACCGGGGTGTGGCGCAGCTTGGTAGCGCGCGTCGTTCGGGACGACGAGGCCGCAGGTTCAAATCCTGTCACCCCGACCAAAAGTGAAACGTTAAAACCTCCGTCCGCAGGGCGGAGGTTTTTCGTGCCTTCAGGAGTTGGGCTGGTCCAGTTCTGAAACTCCCGCTTCAGGACGGGACTGTCCTAGGTAGGATGCCTAGTCAGGTTGTCAGTCTCGTGATCGGTGGTTGCTTTCCGATCGCGGAGTGGGGTCTGTAGTGATTGTAGGGGCAGACCCAGCCCGGTAGTGCGGCGAGGCGGTCTGCTTCTGCAGGGTAGAACTTCTTGAAGGCCCAGCCCTCGGCCAGCGTGCGGTGGAAACGTTCGATCTTCCCGCTGGTCTGAGGCAGATACCGCCTGGCGCGGTTGTGAGTGATACCCAGTTCGACGCAGGCGTCACGTCAGAGGCGGGGACCGGTAGCAGCCGCCGCTATCGGTTGACCGTGATGCTGCGGGCAGCGAATCAGGCGAGCGCGCGAACGAGCACGGCGGTCGCGGTGCGGACGGTCTCGCCCGTGGGCCTCGACGTAAGCGACCAGCGAGTAGCCGTCAATGACGGTGTGCAGGTAGCACCTCTCGACCAGCAGCCGGCAGCAGACACTCCTTGGCCGCACCCGTCCGAGCCGACATGGCTACACGGCTACGGAGGCCCCTTGCCCGCACCCGACGTAGCGCCAGCCACCACCATCGGGAATTCTGCCGAGCTCCCTCACATCCACGCGGAACAACCCGCCGGTCACGCTCGTAATGGCAGATCAGTTCGCCCGTAACACCCTCAACGTGAGTGAAGCGGCTCACAACCGGCAACAAACCAGCACCGCCTGACCAGTGGAGCCGGCCATACCCAGCCGGTAGACCATCGCGACTGGCCCCAACCGCAGCCTGACCTCAACTCCACGATCCTCTTCACCAGACGGGTCAGGGGTCTCGCCGAGACTGACGCAGGGGCCGCGATGACCTGCCAAACACGCCCGCCGCGTCCTGGCCACGCTAACGTCTCGACCACTTCTCCGCAGACTTACAGGACACGTCATAACGCCCAGCCACCCGGCTATTGACCAGCCCCCGCTCGACCACGACCCGGGCCAGCCCAGTCGGGTTCGTGATATCAAAACAGCCTTCGAACGGACAGTGTGAGACACGAAGGCCTCCCCGACGGTGGCGCTGGCTTCTATACAGCCCCAACTCCACCACAGGAGGCCCTCACCTCACATGCCCACACCACACGAACCACACCAACCCGACCGGACATCACAACTAGCCCTTCCCGATCCGCACAGAGTCCGCAAGGATCTAGAGTGACGAGTTCGATCCAGCCGTTCGGAGGACCGGTTTCGGACCCCGAGTGCTGCCAACGGTTTCAGTCCAGATCTTGGTCCAGTTGGGCTTGTTCGTCCTCACGGATGGCATAGCGTTCGTAGGACTCTGCAATGGCGCGCAGAATTCGCGCAGTTCGGGGCCAATGCACCTGGACCGCCAGACCCCACTGCTTGTACTGCTCAGCCAGCGTTCGCTCCTGGCTGCCGCCGTCGTATACACCACGCCAGGTGACACCGCGGCTGTTCAGTCGGCCGATCATTGCGCCGTTCTCTAGCTGGCGACTACCGATCGACTCGATGAGTTCTCGAACTGGAACGGGTGGCCAGATTCCGTCGGCGTCAACTGGAGCGTGAGCAAAGGTTTGGCCAATCAGTTCGTCACCGATGTCTGCTCGGTCAAGGTCGGATAGTTGCAGACGAGCCTGCCTAACCCACTCCTGCATCGTAGCTTGATCAAGTGTGCCGTCCTCTTGTCGTCCCGGGAAGCCGTGCCAGCCGTTAAGGACACGCCAAGCGTGCTCGGCTAGCTGATCCACTCTCTTGCTCTGACGGTGAGATTCGTTTGCACTCCGGAACGCGCGCTTAACGAGATCAACGAACAGGGCAGGGTTCGAGGAGAGAGCCTGGTTAAGGGCACGTGGTTCGCGGTCGTGCTGGAGGAGCCCGAAATAGTAGAACTCCAGAGATGCGAGGTCGGCGACTGGCACGTCGGCTGCGGCTAGGTAGTCCAGCAATGTCCCGACGTAGTAGCCGGTCATCTGTGATTTCCTCGCCCGCCCTAGGTCCTGGGTGATCGCCGCGCGCAAGACGGATAGGAGCAGCGCTGCGCTCGGGAGACGCTTCTTCTGGTCCACTGTCGGCTCGAAGATGCCGTGGCTCGCGATCGCAATCGCCGACCAAGCTCGTGCTCGTTCGAGGAGCGCCTCGATAGCACTGACAAGATCTTCATAGGGAACTACATCGAAAGGCGCCTCGGACCAGAAGAGCTCTTCAGCGGCTGGGAACTCGCGGAGAACCTCCCAGAACCGGCTTTCCGTCGGGACATTAAGCACCAACCTTCTCAGGGCCTCGCCCCCTAGGTTGCCCCGTTCGAGCGCTCGCCTGAGATCCGCTGGTCCATTGACAGCGAGATGGCTACGGGCCCAGGTTGTCGCGGCTTCCTGAAGCGCTGTGTTATTCGATGACAGCCAGTCCAGCATGGTGTCGAGAGCATCAATCGGCTCATAGGTTGACAGAGTCCGGCCGACTTCTGCCGGAGCCTCGGCACGGGCCGTTAGCGCGCCGAGCTGTTCCCACGCGTCATGGCGGGCGAAGAGAAGGTCAAATGTTTCGCGCCGTTTGGCTTCCAGCGCTGTCTGGTAGCGCTCGTAGTCATTCGAGTCTGCACCCGACAGGTACGAGCGCCAATCAAAGAGATATGCGAACCGGCGGAGGTCATCAGCAGGTTGGAGAAATTCGGCTAGTTTGTGTAAGCGGACGCATCGCTCCGCCGGCATTGCCCAGTCCGCGTCCTGAAAACGCTCGTGCCGCGCCGCGGTCTCTCGGGCCTGTTCGAACAGAGCCAGCCGAACGTCATCATCCAAGTCGCCGCGCGATGCCTCGCCCTCGAGGAACTCGATGATCCGATTCGCTTCATCCGGGCCAACCGTGGACAGTGCTTCCGCAAGCCACGGCAAGGCCGTGCGATCATCTGTGCCCCATTCGATAGCTCGGTCGACCATACTTTTCACGAAAGCAACCCATTCGTTGATCGACATCTGGTCATTTGAGGACTTCCAGAGGCGATAACGCGGCTCATGGGGTGGCGAAACCGAGGTGTTCCTGTCAGGCCACAAGGCCTTGAGTAATGCCCACCCTATCGTCTCGCTCACGGCCCGGCAGGCATCGATCGCTCCGAGTCGGGTCTCAAGATCTGCTCCGGTGTTCCGAATCCATCCGCAGAGGACGGTGGACATGCTCACGAAGGGCGTGTTACCCGAGTTCTTCGGCAGTTCGTAACGGCAAAGTCTGGCCAGGATCTGTGTTGCGCGAACGAGGTGGTCGGGCGACCAGCAGAGCCCTTCCAAGGCCCACAACAGGTGATGCTGTTGACCCGAAGGCCACAGCGTCAGCGCGTTGTCAATGGCTTGGAACAAGCGGCCGACGGTCGGATCGCTGGTTGCAAGGTCATCCTCCAGTGCAGAAAGGAAGGTGTCCGGAGCGGCCTCGGCAAGAAGCGGAAGCACGTCAGCGATCGCTCCCCAAGTGTGGCCCTCGGAGCCGGTCGTGACCTGACGCAGCACGTCGCGCACAACCCGTTCGGCCACTGAGGACAGGAGATTAGTGTCGCCGGGGCATGACTCGATCGATCCCGCCAGGGCGAGGCTCTCGGCGATACCGCGCCGCAGCTCAGGCGAGTAGGTTCTTCGCTCCCCCTTCGATTGGGCGACGATCTGCTCGTGCGAACTGAGGCCTTCATATGGATCCGGGTCCAGGAGAACGCTGGTTGCGATCTCCGCCCACCGCGATGCCAGTTCTGTTGACGTCAGGTTGCCAAGCTCCAGGAACGCCTCCTCCAGGGACGTGAATACGAAGACATTCCGCACGCTCCGGATCGCCGGATCTGATCCGCGACTGGCATCGGCGATGGCGCACTGTAGGTCGGCTAAGGAGATGGCAGCCAGTTCACTCAGGACTCGCAGGTCCTCGGGTTGATCGGTCCACCGACTGGCCAGCATCAGTGCGGCGAGCGTACCGGCCAACGGTGTCCGAGACCACGTTGGCTGCTGCACGCGAGGTGAGCGCGAAAGCCGTCGGACCAATGCGGGCATGCTCCGACGAGCAAGTACCGCGAGGTGATCGGCTTGGCACCAATCGACGTCGTCTGCTCTGAATGCCTCGGCCGCCTCATTCCGGCCAACCCTCGGCAGTCGGATGTCGACACTGCGGCGCATGGCAGAGTCACTATCGACGATAGATACGACATGCCTACCACTAGCGAGGGCGCGGGCTACATCTGCATTGTCGAATTCGGGCACCAAGATCCCAGGCCCTGGGAGTGTCACTATTCGGTCCCAGACGTCTGCCGAGCGGACGATTGTGACGGCGCCGGGTTCGCTCGACTCATCGTCGTCTGGTGTGAGGCACGCGTGCAGGAACCCTAAGGCGTCGTTGATCCACTCGGTCTGGATCGACGTAATTCTCGGCTCGCCACTAAGCAGAGAGCGTAGTTGCTGCGTCTCCTTAGTTCTCCCTGCGACGAAAAGATTCAGCGGAAGAGCCGGTTCGGTTGCAGCGGAGAAGCGGTCCCACCATGTCTCCAGGGTCAGCGCGTCCCGAGGCCGAAGACCGAGAGTTTCCGAGATCCACAGGTGTGCGGCGGGCGCAACCTGCAGCCAAGCTTCGAGGTCATCCGCATCAAGAACGAGGACATCCCTGAAGAATTTCTCGGCTCGTCGCTCGGCGGCCCACGAGTCTTTGCCCTGCCATCGACGGACTGTCACGAAGACGAAGGTGACATCTTGCGATGCCTCGCCCTTTCTTCCGTCGTAGTCCTTGGTGGCTTTGCCCTTGGAATCCTTGTCGGTGCCGAGCTCGAACCAGATTTGTCCGGCGGGCAGCAAGAGCGTTTGCCTCTCAAGGGTCGCGACCCCGTCCTTGCCGGCCAGAGCAACTCCGTCACCTGTCCGAAACGAGATCTGGCCAGCACCGGGAGTCTCGAACAACAGCCTACGCACCAACTCTGGAAGCCGATCCTGAGCTTCTCGAGCGTTGATCTGTGGCCACAGCGCGAGCCGGCTCGCAGTCGCATACTCGGGACTGGCGGTTCGTCGTTCGGCAGACAGGCTCACGGCCGGCGCTCCGCGCTGCGCTTTGAGACGCTCCACGTCGCTCGCACGGAACCTGTAAAACGACGTCCCCGGCAACCGCGCATCCGGTAGTAATCCTTTCTTTGCATACGCCCGCACGGTGTTCTCGTGCACGGCCAGTCGCCTGGCTGTCTCACGCACACTCAGGAACTCAGAAGCAGCATCATCCATACCAACAGCATACCTGATTGTAGACTTTGTGCACTTGAAGGCGACGGGCTTGGTGTAGAAAAGCAGAGGCTGAGGAGCAGACATGGATCCGGTGAGCGACGCGATCAACCCGCTGTGCTGTGCTGCTGATGTCGGTTGAGGTCAAGCAGCTTGATCATTGATCTATGAACATCGCCCCCGCAATGTCCCAAGAAACTTCCGCTTGAGTCTCGTAGCCGTTCTCGTGACACCACATCGCGTCATCCACGCTGCGCACGAGACACCACCAGCGCACGGTTGATGGCTCCAGCTCGGCCTTCTCGGCGAAGCGTTCCAGCCGATGCAGTACCGTGGCATTCGTGTCGTCACCGCCCCGGAATTCGCTCCAGCGGTTGCGCAGCAGTGGAACCACCTCAAACGCGGCATCGCCTTTCAGCGGCTTCGGGTCGATGACTGCCCACGCATCCTCACCGCGGCCGAGGATGTTGGCGTAATGGAAATCGCCGTGCAGCAGCGAGGGCTCCGACGGTAGGGCGGCCAGCTCTGCGCACAAATCGATGGCCGCGGAGACGAGCTTCTCGGGGCACGGTTTGCCGAGCCGCCGCCAGTCCTCGCGGAACTCCACACCCCACCGAGCAGCGATGTCGCCGACGCTGCGCAGCCCAGCGGGCGCAGGGACGCGCAGCTCACGAAGGAGATTGGCGGCAACGTCGAGCGCTTCCTGAATCGGGGCGTCCAGCAGGACCCGCCGTTCATCCAGCCGCTCCAGCAGCATGGCGCCGGCCCCTTCGTCGGCGCGCAGCACCGAGACTGCCCCATGACCGCCCCACTCGCGTAACGCAACGGGTTCGAGCCGAGTCTCATCATCGAGCCAACTCACCTTCAAAGCGCTGCGCTGCCCGTCTTCGCAACGGACAGGCAGAACCACGGCGCACATCCCGTACATCGGCGGCCCCTCCCGACGAAGGCACCACCTGTCGAGCAAGCTCTCCACAGTGCAAGGCAACGCCTCCAACCATTCTCGGGCGGCCTCCCCCTCCCTGCCCAGGATCGTGGCAGAAAAGTCAGCTGATACGTGAACCACTTCTACTCTCACATTCTGGTGCGGTTGAGGGCAATGCTACCGCTCAGGAGATCAGCAAAGCGGTCGATAGTGAATTGGCTAGGGGTTTTGTCTGCCAGGAGACGTTGTCAGTGGGATGAAGTGGGCTGGGTAGCGCGTCAGTGATCAGCTGTGCTCTAGGTCTAGCCGCTTCCCCAAGATGGCAGGATTCTGGAGCCTGTTAGGTAGCCTGGCAGAGCTAGTTTGGATGCAGGACAGCAAAGGGCCGGAAGAAGGCTCCCTGCGCAGACAGTAACCGATTATGTTTTTGGAGGGGCACCCTGACAGCTATCCGCATCAGCGACGATCGGGCGCGCAGGCCCCGGACAAGTTTGCCTTCCCACTGGTCGATAGCTACCACCGTTGCAGACACCAGTCAATCGCTGGGCGGGTGTTCGGGTCCACGATCCGCCCGTGCTCGAATCGCCGGCTGATGAACTGGCCGACGAAGGTCCGGCTCGCACCGTCGGCTCCAGCGCCCCGCGAGCCGGCGCTCCCGGCCCACTGGAGCCCATCCCTGAGCAACGCCCCGCCCTCAGCGGATGTCGGCTAGGCTCGGCCAATGGACATTGTTGTCATGCTCTCCCCCAGCCACCCCGACGGGGTGCTCACCGACGCACACCAGCCGCAGCTCAGCGCGCTCGCCCAAGGGCTGAGCCGCGGCGACGGCATCTTCGAAACCCTGCTGTTTGACGGCAGTCGGGTGAAGAAGGTGTCCGAGCACCTGTGGCGGCTTCAACATTCGGCCCGGATCACCGGCATCTCGCTGCCGGCGGAAGAGGCGTGGCATCGGGCGATCCGCACCGCCGTCGCCGCCTGGCGCCCGGAGGATCTGCCCGGCGTCCAGCCCGGCCAGGCGCTCGTGAAGCTGATCGTCGTGCGCGGTTACGCGCCGGAGAACCCCGCAGGCTACGCCTGGGTCAGCGTCACCCCGATGCCCGCCGCGCTGCGCCCCACCCGCCCCATCCGCGTCGCGCTCCTGGAACGCGCCTTCGACTCCGGCGCCGCCAAGCGGGCCCCCTGGCTGCTCCTGGGCGCGAAGACGCTCAGCTACGCCAGCAACATGGCCGCGCTGCGGGAGGCCGCGCGTCGCGGGGCCGACGATGTGCTGTTCACCACGACCGACGGGCTGGTGCTGGAGGGGCCCACCTCCACCGTCGTCGCGCTGGCGGGTGGCAGGCTGCTGACCCCGCCGACGGAGATCGGGGTACTGCCCGGCACCACCCAGCGGGTGCTGTTCCGCGCGGCGGAGCAGGCGGGTTGGGCCACCGGCGTCGCGCGCCTCACCCCGCAGGACCTGCGCGAGGCGGACGCGGTGTGGCTCACCTCCAGCGGCCGGCTAATGAGCCAGGTGCGGTTCCTCGACGACGCGGAACTCCGGATGGACGACGAGGCCCACCGGCAGCTGATGGCGCTCCTGCTCGCCACCGAGTAGGCGCCTCAGTAGGAGGTGAGGCCGCTTTCCCCGACGCACGCCAGGCCGTCGGGGAGCATCCGCGTCTTCGGCACCCCCGTGGGTATGTTGGCTGCGCTCAGCGAGGCGCAGTCCGAGGCCGTGGTGAACTCCACCAGCTGATCGATCGCGTCGCCGCTCGGCCCGTAGACGAACAGCCCGGCCCCGTCGCAACTGCCCTGCTCCTCCGCCAGCAGGAAGCCATCGGAGTGTGCGGCGAAGAGCTTGAACGACAGCTCGCACGGCTCCTGCAACCTGCTCGCCAGATAGGCCGCGAGGCTCTCGTGCAGACCCAGCGATTCCACCTCGGCGCGCTCCCGCACCTCAAGGTCCACGGCGCGCCACTCGGCTGGGCTGGCGCTCGTCCCGGCGTCAACCCCCGACGATGCCCCGCCCGGGGCGGGACTGGCCGGGCTGGGCGTGCTGGTGGTGGCGGCGTCGGCGGGCTCCACCGTCGCGGGTGAGGCGGATGGGCTGGGGCCGGCGGAGGACGTCCCGGCCGGCGCCGGCGACACCTCTGCCAGCGGGGCGGGTGCGCAGCCTGCCGCCAGCAGGGCCACCGCCCAGGCCGCGCGCCGCATCAGTCGACCCGGCCGAGCACGATGCCACCCAGCTCCGGGGCTTGGTCGGCGTACTCGACGGCACCGGCCAGCGCCTCCTGGGCGCGCGCGAACCGCTCCGGGGTGTCGGTGTGCAGGGTCAGCAGCGGCTGGCCGGCCTCGACGCGGTCGCCTGGCTTTGCGTGCAGTTCGACGCCCGCCACGGCCTGCACCTCGTCCTCCTTGCGCGCGCGTCCCGCCCCCAGCCGCCAGGCCGCGACACCCACGGCGAGGGCGTCCAGGCGGGTGATGTAGCCGGAGCGCTCGGCGCGCACCTGCTCCTGGTGTTTCGCCTCGGGCAGCTGCGCGTCCGGGTCGCCGCCCTGCGCGGCGATCATCCGCCGCCACACATCCATCGCGCGCCCGTCGGCGAGGGCCGCCTCGACGTCCACGTCGGTCTTCCCCACCGCCGCCAGCATTTCGCGCGCGAGGGTGCAGGTGAGCTGCACCACGTCGGCCGGTCCACCGCCGGCGAGCACCTCGACGGATTCGCGCACCTCAAGCGCGTTGCCCGCGGTGCGCCCCAGCGGGGTGTCCATATTGGTCAGCAGCGCCACGGTCTTCACCCCGGCGTCGGTGCCGAGGTCCACCATGGTGCGCGCAAGCTGCTGGGCGTCGTCGAGCGACTTCATGAACGCGCCGCTACCCACCTTCACGTCGAGCACCAGCGCGCTGGTGCCTTCCGCGATCTTCTTGCTCATGATGGAGCTGGCGATCAGCGGGATGGCCTCCACGGTGCCGGTAGTGTCGCGCAGCGCGTAGAGCTTCTTGTCGGCGGGTGCCAGGCCGGAGCCGGCGGCGCAGATCACGGCGCCCACCTCGTCGAGTTGGCGCAGCAGTTCATCGTTGCTGAGCGCGGCCCGCCAGCCCGGGATGGATTCCAGCTTGTCGAGGGTGCCGCCCGTGTGGCCCAGCCCCCGGCCGGAGAGCTGCGGAACCGCGACGTCGAACACCGCCACGAGCGGCGCCAGCGGCAGGGTGATCTTGTCGCCGACGCCCCCCGTCGAGTGTTTGTCGGCAGTGGGCTTGCTGAGGGTCGAGAAGTCCATGCGTTCGCCGGAGTCGATCATCGCCCGGGTCCAGCGCGCGATCTCGGCCCGGTCCATGCCGCGCAGCAGGATCGCCATCGCCAGCGCGGACATCTGCTCGTCGGCGACGTGGCCGCGCGTGTAGGCGTCGATCACCCAGTCGATTTCCGCCGGCGACAAGGTGCCGCCGTCGCGCTTGGTACGGATCAGGTCCACTACATCGAATTGCATCCCCCCAGCCTACAAGGCACCGGGTGGGCTGGGCGGGGTTCCCGGGCGACAGACGCGCTCCAGTTCGGCGCCCAACTGCAGCAGCGCATCCTCCCCGCCCGGGCGGCCGATCAACTGCACGCTCATGCTGAGCCCGCCCCGCCACCACGTGGGCAGGCTGAGCGCGGGCAGGCCGGCCACGTTGACGAACGAGGTGTGCGGGGCGTAGCGGCACTGGGCCAGGAAGTTCTCCCAGGGGTCTTCGGGATACCAGTCGATCGGGCGCGGCGGCAGCGCCGTCGTGGGGGTGAGCACGGCGTCGAGACCCTCGAACGCCCCGACGATGGCCTCCTCGTGCGCGAACAGGGCACGCAGCGCAGCCACGATCCGTCCCGCCGTGAGTTCGCGGCCCCGGTCCACCAGGTGGCGGGTGAGGGGTTCCAGCAGCTCGTGCTGCGCGGGCGTCATCGGGATCGCGGCGGCGTTGGCCCGCCAAATGGTAAGGAAGGCGTCCGCGTAGCCGGGCAGCTCGGGGACCGCCACCTCCGCCACCACATGCCCCTCCGCCGCGAGCGCCGCCGCGGCTGCCTCGACCGCGCCGCGCGCCTCGGCCCCGATGGGCGTGTCGACGATCTCCCGCCACGGTGCGAAGCCGCCGAGCACCCCCACCCGACGGCGGCTCGGGCGCTGCGGCACGCGCAGCTGGGCGGGCGGGCAGCCGAGGGTGCTGAGCCTGCGCGGGCTGCCCGCGATCATCGCCTCGACGAGCAGCGCGGCGTCGGCGACGGTTCGCGCCAGCGCCCCGGGGACGGCCAGCATGCCGAGCATGCCCAGCCCGGACTGCGCGGGGACGCGCCCTCTCGTCGGTTTGAGCCCGACGATGCCGCAGGCTGCGGCGGGGATCCGCACCGATCCGCCCGCGTCGGAGCCGGGCGCGAAGGGCAGCATGCCTGCTGCGACGGCGGCGGCTGCTCCCCCGCTGGAGCCGCCCGCGCCCAGCTCGGGGTAGCCGGGGATGGTGGTGTGGCCGTGGGCCAGGCTGGAGGTGTGGGCAGCGAAGCCGAACTCGGGCGTGGCTGTCTTGCCGATCGAGACTGCGCCGGCGGCGTCGAGCGCGGCCACCAGGCGATCGGAGTTCGTGGGCTGCTCGGCCCAGCCGCGCGAACCGTGGGTGGTGCGCGTGCCGGCACGCAGCTGCAGGTCCTTGTCCGCCAGCGGCGCCCCGTGGATGAGCCCGGCGGGCGGGATTCGGTCAAGTTCGCGGGCTCGGGCGAGGGCCAACTCGGGGGTCAGTTCGACGAAGGCGCCGCAGATGTCGTGCTCGGCGCGTGCGAGGTAGTGCCGCGTCACCTCCACGCTGCTCAGCTGCCTGCTGCGCAGCGCGGAGCACAGCTCCACGGCGGTGAGCTCACCGATATCCATGCCCAGCAGGCTAGCGCCCGACTGCCCCGACGCGCGGGTTGCCCTCGATGGCCGAGGCGGCTCGTCCAGCCCAGAAGGCCCCGGCCCCGACGCGCGGGTTGCCCTCTGGGTGCCCGTGGCGACGGGCCCGAAGTGACCTCTGGCCAGCCCGCGCCCACCCTGCGCCTGGAGCGCTCAGGCGTTCGAGCGCGCCACCCGCGTTCTCGGGGACTCCTGGGTGTTTCCGGACTGGTGGCTGCTGCATCGCCCGGCGTCGGGGGCAGAATGGGTCCATGAGTGTCGAACTTCGTCGGGCTCGGCGCGGGGTGACCATCGTCTTCTGGCTGAACGCGGTCGCCTGGGCTTCGGTGCTGCCGCGTTTCCCGGAGATCAAGCGTGAACTCGTGATCGCCGACCTGCCGTGGGGCGTCTACCTTTCGCTGGCCAGCATCGTCGGGATGCTGTCGGGGATGCTGAGTGCCCGGCTGCTGCGCCGCTTCCGTTCCGCGCAGGTGGTGAGCGTGACGCAGACGTGCGCCATGGCGTCGCTACTGCTGTTCGCCGTCGTGGACTCGCCTGTGCTGTTCGTGCTGGCGCTCACCACGATGTCCGCCTTCGACTCGGTGTGCGACATCGCCATGAACCATCACGGGATGCGTGTCCAGGTGGGTTATGGCCGCTCGATCCTGAACGGTTTCCACGCCTGGTGGAGCGTGGGCGCGGTCTCCGGCGGGCTCATCGGCGCGGGCCTGGCGCAGGCTGGGGTCCCGCTGATGTGGCAGTGCGTCGCCCTGACTGCCGTCTTCGTGGCGCTCACCCGCTACGCGCGCACGCTGCTCCTCGCCGGCGACGACCCGCGGCCCGTCGGCGGCGACGATGGCGCGGCCCCGCGCCGCATCCGGCCACAGGCGGTGGCGCGCCTGCTGGCGTTGGGCACGCTCGGGGCGGCCGCGATGCTGCTGGAGGATTCCGGCGCGTCGTGGGGCGCGGTTTACCTGGACGCGCGCTTCCAGGCTGCGCCGATCGTCGCGGGCCTGGCCTTCGTCGCGTTGCAGGGGGCGCAGATGGTGGGTCGGTTCACGGGCGACCGGATCGTTGACGCGCTGGGCCCTCGGCTGACGGTACTGTCGGGGTTGGGTGTCGCCGCTGTCGGCACCACGCTGGCGCTGGTGTGGCCGTCGCCGGCTCTCACCATCGTCGGGTTCGCGGCCGCCGGCTGGGGCATCGCGACGGTGATCCCGCAGGCGATGCACGCGGGCGCGAACATCCCAGGGCTGCCGCACGGCACGGGCCTGACCACCGTGACCAGTTTCCTGCGGCTGGGCGCGCTGGTGGGGCCGCCGCTGATCGGCGCCACGATCGAGACCGTGGGCCTGGAGTGGGGCCTGTTCGTGCTGCCGGTGGCGGCGCTCGTCGGCCTGGCCACGGCCCCGGCGCTGCCCCACGGCCGCGCGGCGCGGCGGTGACCCGGCCCGCGCGCGGGAGCTACTCCGCTAGCGCGCCCGCCGCGGCCCTAGCCAGGGGCAGCGCGGCCTCGTATCGTCTCAGGTAGGCGTCGAATCCTGCCGTCTCCTCGGGCCGGGCGACGATGGTGCACGTCTCCTCCTCGGCGAACACCTCCCGCGCGAGCCACTCGGAGAGACTGCCGCTGGGCTGGGTCGCGTAGCGCGCGAGGAGGGCCATCCCCCAGGCGCCGCCCTCGCTGGCGGTGTCGCGGACGGTCACGGGTACCCGCAGCGCGGCCGCAAGGTGGCGCTGGGCCACCTGCGGCGTGCGGAATAGCCCGCCGTGGGCGTACAGGTTTTCGAGCTCCACCCGTTCCGCCGCCAGCACGTCGAAGCCGATCCTGAGGCTGGCGAGCGCCCCGAAGAGCTGTGCTCGCATGAAGTTGGCGAGGTTCAGCTCGCTGTCGGGCAGCCGCACGAACAGCGGCCGTCCTTCGGCCACATCGACGGTGGGTTCGCCCGCGCGGAAGTTGTAGGCAACGAGCCCGCCCGCGTCGGGCGCGCCGTCGAACGCCCTCCGGTACAGGCTGCCATAGAGCTGGTCGTCGTCGAACTCAGCGCCGAGGGCGCGCGCGGCCTGGCCGAACAGTTGCACCCAGTGCTGCAGGTCCGCTGCGCCGTTATTGCAGTGCACCATCACCACGTCGTCGCCGGCCGGGGTGGCTACGACGTCGAGCTCCGGGTAGGGCCGGCTGAGCGGACGCTCCAGCACCACCATCGCGAAGATGCTCGTGCCCGCGGACAGGTTGGCGGTGCGGGGCGCGACGGCGCCCGTGGCCACCATGCCCGTGCCCGCGTCGCCCTCGGGCGGGGCGAACAGCGCACCCGGCTGGAGGGAGCCGCTGGGGTCCAGCAGGCGCGCGCCGTGGGCGGTCAACTCGCCCGCGGGCTGCCCGGCGACGAGCACCTTGGGCAGCACATCGCGCAGCCGCCAGGGCAGAGCGCGTTCCTCGACGTGGCGGGTGTAGCGCTCAAGGAGTCGCTCGTCGTAGTCGCCGGTGGCGGCGTCGGTGGGGAACATGCCGCTGGCGTCGCCGATGCCGAGCACGCGCTGGCCGGTGAGCCGCCAGTGCACGTAGCCCGCGAGCGTGGTCAGGTGGGCGAGCCGCGCCACATGTGGTTCGGCGTCGAGGATGGCCTGGTGCACGTGCGAGATGCTCCACCGTAGTGGGATGTTGACGCCGAGAACTTCGCTCAGTTCCTGCGCGGCCCGCTTGGTCGTCGTGTCCTGCCAGGTGCGCAGCGGCACGAGCTGGTGGCCTTCGTCGTCGAGCGCGAGATAGCCGTGCATCATGCCGGAGATACCGATGGCGGCGACGGTGCGCAGCTCGACGGCGTACTCGGCCAGTACCTGCGCCGCGAGTTCGCGATATGCGGCCTGTACGCCCAGCCACACGTCGGCGAGCGCGTAGGTCCAGTGGCCGTCTTCGAGTCGGGCGCTCCACTGGTGGCTGCCGGTGGCGATTGGCCGGTTGCGGCGGTCAATCAGCACCGCCTTGATACGGGTGGAGCCGAACTCGATCCCGAGCGCCGCGTGGCCGCCCAGCAGTTCTGCGCGTGTGGACATCGTCGCACCTTCCTCCGTCGTCCTCGACGGGCACCGGTCGGGGTCCTCAGGCTAGCGCACCTGAGGCTCCGCTGGTTTCGCCGACGTCTGAGGATTTGCCCGGCGACGGCCTGCACCTTTTCCCAACCTTCATATTTACGATACTTAGACCAAGCCAAAAACATCGCAAAAATAGGCCGCCCAAGTGGCAAATGTGCTTGTTAAGTAAGGTTTCCCTTTCTTGCGCACCCTTTCCAATTGAAGTAACGTAATTCATGTCCCAAGGCGAACGAGCATGAGAGGAACCGCCATGAGCACCATCACCGAAGTCAAGTCCTGCGCCACCACTTCCTGCACCTACAACAACAACGGCTGCGCCGCCTACGCCGTCACCGTTGGAGACGGCAACGGCACCTGCACCACGTTCGTCAAGCTCGACGTGCGCGGCGGCCTGCCCACCCTGAACAGCAAGGTTGGCGCCTGCCAGCTGCTTGAGTGCGTGCACAACTCAGACCTGATGTGCACCGCGAAGGCCGTCGAGTTCGACGCTAACGCGAAGTGCCTGTCTTACGAAGCTCGCTGATTCCGGCGTAGCTCGTAGCGCCTGAGCCAGGAACGGGTCCCCGACCAAGCAGCGGGGACCCGTTCCTGTTTCGACGTCGACCAAGCGGTGCAGGTGGAGAGAGCAATGGCGACGTCGGGTTTCTAATTCAGACGAGCAATCTGGGCGCGAAAGGCCTCCTGGGTGGTCACTTGCTCGTCGAATTGCACGAAGACTGTCGCGATCTCGCGCGTCCCCGTGGTAATCAGCGTGACGCCGATCAGGTCGACATCGACGCAGAAGACTTTGTTCGCCAGGCCGCCGCAGATTTGGCCGTCCACCTGGGTGAAGGAGACGGCCCCCGCCTGCGAGCCCGTCATCACGCGCCAGCAGAGATCCCGCAGGCGCCCCTCGCCCAGCGCCAGCACGTCGTCGCACGCCGTAATCGCATCCGGCTGCGGTGCCGCGTTGGGCAGCCGACGCCCCAGCGGGAGCGCGGAGACCCCGGAGAAGTCGTGCACCACCAGCCGATCCCCGCTCAGCATTCCGATCCGGCCACCCGCCACCTCCAGCGGGATGCGCAGCAGCTCCGGCAGCCGCGAGTAGCAGGCCCCGACCTCCTCGTCCGAGAGCCACACGAGGTCGGCGAGCATGTGCGCTGAAGCCACCTCGATGGACGGGAAGGCGAAAGGTGCCTGCTTGTTCAGATCGAGCCGCACCGCGACGGCCTCACCTGCCGGGAGCCCGGCCAGCCGCCCTTCCGTGACGACGCAAGCCACCAGCAACTGCCCGTCGACGATGGCGTGCGCCGCGCACGAAAACTCCTCACCCAGCCGATAGGCCCGCACCCGCGCCGCCGCCCCGCCGTCGAGCATCCGCAGCCCGAGAGCTTCTACGCGCTCGCTCATCATCGGCTCGTGCTGGGTCAGGGTCATCTTCGGCTCCTAGCTGGTCAACAACCCCAACCATATACGGGATGCACTCGTTTTGAAAATAGCCAATTTTTCAATCTCGCCGCGCCGGCCGCGACGGACCCCTACCGGAGGAACAACCGCTTCAGACGAGCCGGCGCCCACAAGCAGCCGATCAGCGACATCACCGCGAAATACGCCACGTGCCACAGCACGGAAAAGTCGACGACGCCCGTGGTCAGCTGACGAATCATGTCGGTGCCGTGCCACAGCGGCAGCGCCTGGACCGCCCACTGCAGAGCCGGCGGGTACACGTCGAGCGGGAAAAACGTGCCCGACAGCAGGAACATCGGCAGCAGCACCACCGAGATGATGCCCAGCTGCTGATACGTGCTGAAGTAGCTGGTCACCGACAACCCAATCGAGGCGAAGCCGAAAGCGATCAGCAGGGCCGCCGGGACGGCCAGCACCGCCCACCAGGACAGATTCAGTCCGAGAACCGTGGTCACCACCATGAAACCCGCCGCGTACAGCAGCCCCCTAAACATCGCCAGCGCGATCTCCCCCAGCGCCACATCCAGCGGGCCCAACGACGTCGCCAGCATCTGCTCGTAGAGCTTCGTGTGCTTCAGCTTCGCGAAGACGTTCATCGTCGAGTCGTAGACCGCGCCGTTCATCGCCGACACCGCCATGAGCGCCGGGGCGATGTAGGCGGCATACGGCACCGCCCGGCCCCGAAACTCCACCTCGCCCACGAGCGTGCCCAGCCCCAGACCCATCGACAGCAAGTACAGCACGGGCTCGAAGAACCCGGCCAAGATCACCACCCACGCGCTCTGCCTGATCGCTTTGATGCCCCGCTCCAGCACCGCCACGACGTTGCCGGAATACATCCCCGTCAACCGAGTCACTGCCCAAGCCTCCCGACGAACGCCCGCGCGGTCAGCCAGCCCGCCACCGCCGCCACCAGCAGCAGATAGCCGACGTGCACCAGCACCATCCAGCCGCCGATCGGCGACCCATACATGACCAACCTGCCCAACTCGCACGCGTGCCACAGCGGCGAAACCCAGCCGATCCACTGCAGGTAGCCGGGCAGCACCGAAAGCGGGTAGAACGTGCCGGAGAACAGCGCGAGCGGGTTCACCACGAACCGCTCCACGAAGCTGAGCTGACCGTACTCCTCCCGCTGCCGGGCCACCCAGGCCGCCACGCCGAATCCGACGCTCAGCGCGAGCAGCGCGGCCACCGGCAGAACGGCCACGGCCCGCCACCACTCGACGACGCCGAACAGCGCCAGCACCAGCACGTACCCTGCGGCGACGACCAGCGACCGGATCAGCGCGCCCACCTGAAAGCCCAGCGCCATCTGCCTGGGCGTCAGCGGCGTCGCGCTCTGCGCCACGAAACTGCGATCCCATTTGAAGCCGCCGTACAGGCCCCAGGTGTTGTCCTCGGACGCGTGCGCCAACACCGCGCTCAACACGAGAGCGGGCGACACGAACAGCAGGTACGGCACCCCGTCGACGCCCGCCGCCCCCTGGCTTCGGTCGACCAACACGCCCAGGCCCGCGCCCAGGCCGAACAGGTACAGCAGCGGGGAGCCGAGGGTGGTCAGCAGATCCGTCAGCCAGTAGCTGCGCATCTGCCGAACCCGCTGCTCGGCCACATACCACCAGCCCAGCCAACGCACACGCGTCGCGCTCATTCGATCAGACTCCGTCCGGTGAGCCGCAGGAAAACGTCCTCCAGCGACGACCGCCGGATCAGCGACGACACCGGGTTCAGCCCGCGCGCGACGACACGTTCCAGCGTGGCCTCACCGTCGTCGGAGTACATGAGCAGCCGGTCGGCCAGCACATCCAGGCGGTCGTACAGCCCCCTAAGCTCGTCGGCCACCGCCTCGTTGCGCCCGCTGCCGAACCGCAGTTCCAGCACCTCCCGCGACGAGTGGCTGCGGATCAGCTCTGCGGGCGAGCCCTCCGCGACGATCCTGCCGTGGTCGACCACCACGAGGCGGTCGCACAGCTGCTCCGCCTCGTCCATGAAGTGGGTGGTCAACACGATCGTGGTGCCGCGCTCCTTCAGCCGGAACAGCTGATCCCACAGGATGTGCCGCGCCTGCGGATCCAGGCCCGTGGTGGGCTCGTCGAGCAGCAGCACCTGCGGTTCGTTCATCAGGCCCCGCGCGATGGTCAGGCGCCGTTTCATGCCCCCGGAAAGCTCGTCGATGTGGCTCTTGCGTTTGTCCACCAGCTGGGCGAACTCCAGCAGCTCCTCCGCCCGCGCCCGGCAGTGGGCACGCCCAAAACCGAAATACCTGCCGTAGACCACCAGGTTTTCGAACACGTTGAGGCTCTCGTCGAGGTAGTCCTGCTGCGGCACGACCCCAAGCCGCGCGCGAATCGCGGGCCCGTTCTCCCGCACCGGCTTTCCTAGGACCGTCAGCTCGCCCGACGTCGGCGTCGACTGCGCCGAGACCATCCGCATCACGGTGGATTTGCCCGCGCCGTTCGGCCCGAGGAAGCCGAAGGCCTCGCCGGCACGGATCGCGAAGTCGATACCGTCCACGGCCGCCAAGTCGCCAAACTGCTTTCGTAGCCCGCTCGCCTCGATCACGTTCACCCGCAAACCCTACCACCAAGTTTCCGCACCGGCGCGTGGCAAAATTGTGGGCATGCCCATTGGCTTCTCCGCAGACCCGTTCGTAGTACGAAACGCCAGCATCCGCGCCGGCAACGCCGACCGCGAGGAGGTGGCGCGCATCCTCGGCGACGCCTACGCCGACGGCAAGCTCTCCGACGACGAGTACCACGAGCGGCTGGAGTCCGCGTTCGCGATCAAGCTGCTGGGCGAAGTGCGTCCGCTGGTGATCGACCTCGGAACGCCCCGGGAGCTGCTCAGCGGGAAGCCTGACGCCGCCGAGCACCACCAGCTCAGCCCCCGGTCGCGCCTCAAGGGCGTGGCCAAGACCGCCCGATCGGGCGGCGCTGTGAAATGGGGCGAGAACTGGAGCACCTGGCTGATCCTGTTCGGGCTGCTCAACGTGCTCTGGGGTATCCAGGCTCTTTCCGCGTGGCAGCTGGTCTACTACTGGCCCATCTGGCTGATCGCACCCACCGGATTCCTCCTGCTGCCCGGAACATTCTTCGGCGGGCGGAACAGCGAGCGCCGCCGTCGATCAGACGAGTTGGAGCCGCCCCGAGGCCGAGGCCGCTAGGCGGACGGCCTGCCCGGGCTCAGGCGTCGGCGAACATCGAGCGCCGCCCGGAGAACGCCCGCCCGAGCGTCACCTGGTCGGCGAACTCGATGTCCCCGCCGACGGGCAGCCCGCTCGCCGGGCGCGTCACCCGCACCCCGAAGTCCTTCAGCATGCGGCTCAGGTAGGCCGCCGTCGCCTCGCCCTGCGTGTCTGGGTCGGTGGCGAGGATGACTTCCTGCACCTCCCCGTCGGCGAGGCGCTGGAACAGCTCACGGGTGTGCAGGTCGCCCGGGCCGCGCCCCTCAATGGGGGAAATGGATCCCCCCAGCACGTGGTAGAGGCCGCGAAACTCGTTAGTGCGCTCGATCGCGACGACATCCTTGGACTCCTCGACGACGCACAGCACGCTGCGGTCCCGCCGCGGGTCGCGGCAGACGCGACAGCGTTCCTCCTGCGACACGTTGAAGCACACCTCGCAGAACCGGGCGTGCACCTTCACCTGCCTCAGCGTGTCCGCGAGCCGGAACACGTCCTCCTCGGGCGCGTCCAACAGGTGAAAGGCGATCCGCTGCGCGCCGCGCGGCCCGACGCCGGGCAGACGGCTCAACTCGTCGATCAGGTCTTGTACCGGACCTTCGTACAACTACATCCCCAACCCGGGAACGCTGGGCATGGACTCGCTCACGACCTTCTCCAGCTGGCTCTTGGCGTCGCGGTAGGCGGCGATGATCAGGTCCTGCAGCGTCTCGACGTCCTCGACCGCCTCCGGCTTGATGCTGACCGAAAGCAGTTCGGCTTGGCCACTCAGCTTGAGCGACACCAGGCCTCCGCCTGCGGCGCCGGTGAACTCGCGCGCGGCAAGCTGCTCCTGCATCCGGGACATGTCCTCCTGCATCTTCTGCGCCTGCGCCATGAGCGTGTTCAGGTCGAAACCGTCACCAAACATTCGGTCTTCCTTCCTAACGGTGCGTCACCCAAGTGTACGCGGATGTCACTCTTCCTCGACCACAGAGATGATCTCGGCCCCCAGCTCGCGGCCCAGCAGCTCCTCGGCGCTCTGCGCGCCGTCGAACACCTCGTCGTCCGCCGAGACCTCTGCTTCCTCGTAGTCCGTCTCCGGTTCCGGGCGCGGGGTGGGTTCGGGTGGCGGTGTCGGCGACGACGCGGCCGGGTCGGGCGTCGGGTATGCGGGCGCGGGATTGGTGTGCGGCTGACGCTCGGCTGACGAGGAGCCCGCCACCACGGCCTGGATGCGCAGCTCAATGCCCAACACCTCGATCAGCGCCTCGGACAAAATGGCGTCGGAGCCGCGGCTGCCGAAGTTGTCCCGGGCGCCGGCGTTCGCGAAACCCAGCACCAGCACGCCATCGGTCACCTCGACCACCTGGCTGTTCTGGCTGAGCAGCATGTAGGTGAAGCGGCGGCGCCCCTTCACGTTCTCCAGCACCGCTGGCCATGCCCTGCGCAACTCGTCGGTGGTGAGCTGCCCGGGGCGGGCGGGCTGGTTGGAGCGGCCCTGCGAGGCGGGCGTCGACGGCGTGGTTGGCCCGTCCGACGGCGGGGCACCGGCCGGGCGCTGCCTGGGGGGTGCGCCCGCGGGGCGCTGGCCGCTCGGGGAGGGCGCACCCGCGGCCGTGGGCGTCTCCCACGGGTCGGCGGGGGGCTGGGCGTGCGGATGCGGCGGCGCGGGTGGCGCCTCCTGCGGGCGCGTGGGCGCCGGGCCGGGCGCTGGCCGCTCGGCCCTCGCTGCCGGAGCCTCCTGGGCCACCTGCGCGTTCCCCCACTCGGCGGGCGCCGTGTCTCGCTGCGGCCGCGCGGGGGCCGGCCCGGGGTGGCGCTCCGCGGCACGGGGCGCGGCGGCCGGGTGGGCCGAGCCGTCGTCGGGGATGCCCATCATCCCGACGCGCCGCTCCAGCCGGTCCATGCGCGCGTTGAGGCCGCGCTCGTCGAGATCCGCGCCGGGCAGCAGCACCCGGGCGCACATCAGCTCCAGGTGGAGCCGGGGCGCGGTAGTGCCGCGCATCTCGGTGAGCCCGACGGCGATCACCTCGGCGGCCCGAGTCAGCTCCCCGGCGCCCAGGCCCGCAGCCTGCGTCTTCAGCCGCTCGGCCTGGTCGCCCGCAACCTCCAGGATGCCGTCATCGATTGCGGAGGGCACTGCGGAGAGAATCACCAGGTCACGCAGGCGCCGCAGCAGATCCTCCGCGAAGCGACGCGGGTCCTGCCCCACCTCGATCACGCGGTCGATCGTGCGGAACACCCCGGAGGCGTCCCCCGCCGCGAACGCGTCAACGATACTGTCCAGCAGGGACTCGGGCGTGTAGCCCAGCAGCGACGCCGCCTGCTCGTAGGCGACGCCGTCCTCCGCCGCGCCGCCGAGCAGCTGGTCGAGCACGGAGAGCGAGTCGCGCACCGAGCCGGCCCCGGCCCGCACGACCAGCGGCAGCGCCGCCGGGTCCACCCGCACGCCTTCCGCCGCGCAGATCTCCTGCAGATAACCGGTGAGCACGCGCGGCGGCACGAGCCGGAACGGGTAGTGGTGGGTGCGCGAGCGGATGGTGCCGATGACCTTCTCCGGCTCCGTGGTTGCGAAGATGAACTTGGCGTGCGGCGGCGGCTCCTCCACCAGCTTCAGCAGCGCGTTGAAGCCGGCGGCGGTCACCATGTGTGCCTCATCCACGATGTAGATCTTGTAGCGGCTCGACACGGGTGCGAAGAAGGCGCGCTCCCGCAGGTCGCGGGCGTCGTCGACGCCGCCGTGGCTGGCCGCGTCGATCTCGATCACGTCGATGGAGCCGGGGCCGCCGCGGGCGAGGTCGATGCACGACTGGCACTCGCCGCAGGGGGTGGCGGTGGGGCCCTGCTCGCAGTTCAGGCAGCGCGCGAGGATGCGCGCGGAGGTGGTCTTGCCGCAGCCGCGCGGCCCGGAGAAGAGGTACGCATGGCCGACGCGGTTGTTGTCGAGGGCACGCTGCAACGGCACGGTGACGTGCTCCTGGCCGATGACGTCCCCGAAGGTGTCGGGCCGGTAGCGCCGGTAGAGGGCCAGCGGGGCGTCGGGGATGTCCGGGCGCTTCCCGCCGAGCTTCGACGGCGGGGGCGCCAGCTCCGGTTCGGGCCGCGCCGCCGTCGATGCCTCGGGCTCAGCCGCCCCACGCGCTACCGGCTCGGCCGCAGCCTGCTCGGGCTCGCTGGGCGCGACCGGCTCGGGCTGCGGCTGCTCCGGCACGAACTCGTTGCCGAACAGATCCGGCCCGTCCTGGATCATCGGCTCATCGTCGATGAAGCTCAACCCATCCGACGTCGGGTCGTCGAAGAGCGAGTACTCGTCGGGATCGTCCATCACGGGGCCCAGCCTATTCCACAGCCCCGACAGCTTCGAATCCCAGGAAAAGAAAAGGGCCCCCCGCGCACCCGGAAGAGCTCACTTACCCTTGCTGCCTTCCGACCCTGGGGGAGTTGGGCGAGATACCGCCGCGCGAGGAACCGGACACCATGCTAGCCCATCCGCGCCGCTCACCCAACCCGCTGCTGCGGCGCCCAGCCCCTGGGGCTCTGCTCGGTGGGCGGTTGGGCGTCGAGCAGGGTGCAGTCATCGGGCACGCCTCGGGCCGGCCGCGCGTCGCGCACCGGCTCGGCCCACGTCGCCGGGGATCCGCGCCTGCCCCGCTGCCCTACCACCAACCGGCGTGCTCCCTGCCGCTTTGCGACGGTGCGGCGTCCTCAGGTAGAGTCTCCCACGGAGGATTCGCCTAGAGGCCTATGGCGCTCGCTTGGAAAGCGGGTTGGGTTCACGCCCTCACGAGTTCGAATCTCGTATCCTCCGCGCGAACTGGGCCCCGGATGATGCCGGGGCCCGCTGCTTTGTTTTTTGTTTTGTCTCCGGTCGGCCGATGCCCCGCCTCCTCTTCGCTCGCAGCCGCGCTCAGGCCTCCGGCGCTACTCGACGACGCCCAGCCAGCAACTGCACGGGGCTCTTGTCGTACGGGTTCATGGCCCAATATTCCCACCCCGAGGGTGTTCCCGACCCAGCCGTGGTCGGGGTTCGCGGTCAGGCCAGGATGCGTGAAGCCTCGGCGCATGGGAGATCGCCCGCCCGTCATCAGCCGCGTTTCTCCGCCACGCACAGCGCCGCGCTGCACGGAAAAACAAGCCTGCCGCCCGGGGCCTCGTAGGCGGATAGGCGATCCCGCACCTGCTCCGCCACCCGACGTCTGGTCTCCGCGCCGTGCGCGAGGTAACGCTCGCCGGTGCTGCCGATGCCACCGGACATTCCCGCCCAATAGTCCTCCCAGGTGGTCGCCCAGTCCCAGGTCACGGTCTGCGCCGAGATCACCACGAGCCCCGCCTGCTCGTTTGCGGCCGCAAGCCCCGCCACGGAGCGCTCGAAGCCCCCAGGGGGCGGCGCGGCTCGGGATGCTCCCTGGCCCGCGCCGACAGCGTCGAGGGCACCCACGACCGCGTCGCGATGCGGCAAGAAGTCTGCGGTCCAGGTCGTTGTGATGATCCGCCCGCCGCCGACGGTGATCCTGCCCAGGCCCCGGAGGCAAGCCTTCGCGTCCGGGACGTGGTTAATGACGAAGTTAGCGACGGCCGAGTCGACGGACGCATCGTCGAACCCGGCGAGCGCGGGGAGCGAGTCGACGAAAACCCGCCCCACCCGCCCGGCGAGCGCACTCCGGGCGATCTCAACCATCGCGGGCTCGGCGTCGCACGCCAGCACCTCGTAGCCGGCCGCCGCCGCATGGCGCGCGAAGTCACCGCAGCCGCAGCCGACGTCGGCTACCCGTCGCCCCACCAGCCACTTCACGACAGCTGGGCCGGTGCCGGCGCAGGCGCCGGAAAACGACCTTCGGTAAATCTCAGCCTTGTGGCCGTTCCAGCGCGTCATTGGCTTTCCCACCCCGCCAGTCTAGGGCCGCCGGGCCCCAGAGAACGGCTCGCGACGGCTTCAGGGGCCGACCGGCCGGTAGCCCTGCTACTCGTTCAGCCAGGCGCGCCCCGCCCCGGTCGCCGATTCTCCGAAGCAGCCTAGGCATGGATACTCACGGCGCTCCCCACGCAGCAACCGGCGCAGACCGTCCCTGACAAGGCGTTTCGCCGGCCGTAGGGTCTGCGCGACGGTGGAGCGGGCAGCAGTCCCCCGTCGACCAAGTCTCCTGGCGTTCCGGCGGTACTCAGCGAAGATGAGCCATTCGACTCAGGATTTCCGCACCCCCGGAAACCTACCCTTGTTACACAGCGACCGAATCAAAGGAGCACACCATGACCACGAAATATGACCCCCGTTTCAATCCGTAGCTGCCAATCCTGAGATTGGTAAATGCCCGCCCTGACGCGAAGAAGCCAGGCCGCGGGCAGACAACGCAAGGTGGCCAGCCAGCCCATTTCTCCGACATCCAGCGTACCGGGAACCCATCGAAAAGCCGACGCCGCACTTGGCGCTCATCCAGGGGCGTCGGAGAAATGGGCTCGGCTTTCCCCCGCCCAAAGACGAACCACGTCCACGATCAGTCCTGCCGAGACCATCCGCAGCCGCCACGACTCAGCGATCATCGCCGCACGCGACTGGGTGCGGAAGGAAAAGCCCGGTGCTGAAGGGAACCGTTCACCCGGTTCCGGACGGCTACGTCCGGTCGTCTCAGCCCGACGGACGCGCCACCACCGCATGTCGACTTAGCTCCGTGCGGCCAAACCCGCGACCGGCGCCCATCCAGGAGAATCTCGACAATACCCTCCCCTCTCCGGCCCGACAGCCCGGCGAGAGGTGCCACCACCGCATTCGCGCACACAGCCCCCGACTAGCATGGGCCGAAAAGGAGGGCCAAGGATGCACAAACACTGGCGCAGCGTCGAGGTGGCCGACACTACCATCCAGGTCGCGTGCTACTCCCCCACGGGGCGGGCCGCGCAGCGCCCGACTGCGGTCCTCGTGCACGGACTCGGCGTCTCCTCCCTCTACTTCGACCCCCTGATCGAGAAACTCGCCGAGCACGCGCCGGTCGTCGTCTTCGACCTGCCCGGCGCCGGCCGCTCCGCAGAGACCGACGGCGTGGTCACCATCGCAGGCTTCGCGCGGGTGCTGCGGCACATCCTCGCCGAGCTAGACCTCGGCGAGACGGTGCTGCTGGGCCACTCAATGGGCACCCAGGTGGTGGTGGAGACGCTCGCCCAGGAGCCGACCGTCGCGCGCTCCGCCGCGCTACTGGCGCCCGTCGTGGCTCCGGAGTTGCGTTCGGCGCCGTACCTGCTCGCGGCCTTCGCCCGTACCTCCCTGCACGAGCCGCTGGGCGCGGTGTGGCGCGCGGGCGTCGGATACCTGCAGATGAAGCCGTCCTGGCTGCTGCAGCAGGTGAACGCGATGCTCGCCTACCCCATGGAGGAACGCATCGCGGGCGTCGCAGCCGACCTGGTGCTGCTGCGCGCCGACAACGACCGCGTCTGCCCCCGCTCCTTCCTGGACGACCTGCAGCGCCGCGCAGCCGGGAAGCGGGTAATCGTCCGGGAACTGAGCAACGCGGCCCACCACATGATGGCCACCCATGCCGACATCATCGTCGCGGCCCTGCTGCGCATCAGCGGCGTAGCCGACGCGGAGGCCGAGGCCGAAGCCGAGCGCAATCGTGCCGAGAACGCTTAACGCGCTGAACGAACTGCGCGACTGGCTGCACGGGCTGCGGCGCCAGGCAGGGGCACTGCTTCCCGCGCGCCGCATCCGTCCGGCGGCCAACCCGGGTTGTGCAGCCCCCGTGCTGCTTCTGCCCGGCATCGCCGAGCCCGGCGGATTCCTGCGCCCCCTGAGCCGCTACCTGGCCGGCCACGGCCACCCCGTCCACTTCGTCCCCCGCCTGGGGCTGAACCTCTCCCGCCTGGACGAGTCCGCCCGGATCGTGGCCGCGACGATCGCCCGCCTGGGCCTGGACCGCGTCGTCCTGGTCGCGCACTCCAAGGGTGGCCTCGTCGGCAAGGCGACGATGACCCGCCCCGACTGCGCCGCCGTCGCGGGTCTGGTGGCCGTGGGTTCCCCCTTCGCGGGCGCGGACTTCCTGGGGCCGCTGCATCGAATTATCCCCCTCGGGCGACCGGTCGCGGAGTTGACCCGCGGGCACGCCGCCCTCGCCCGGCTGGCCGCCAATCAGGACGCGAACGCCCGGATCGCCTCGCTCGCGCCAGCGTGGGACCAGGTGGTGGCGCCGGAGTCGACGGTGTTGCCGGGCGCCACCAACATCGCCCTCAGCGCCGGGGGACATTTCGGCGCCCTCGACGATCCCAGTACCCGTCGGCACATTCACCAACAGATTCACCGCCTGCTGTCCATTTAGCGGGCACAGACCGTTGGGGAAGGAGTAGGCAGTAGGTTCAGCCTGTAGTCACCGGAGGGAACATGAGCACATCACCTGACACAACACGCGCCAACCGCGGTGCTTTCTCGGGGCGCACCGCGTTCATCCTCGCTGCGATCGGCTCCGCCGTCGGGCTGGGCAACATTTGGCGCTTCCCCTACGTCGCCTACTCCAACGGCGGCGGCGCGTTCGTCATCCCGTACATCATCGCCCTGCTTACAGCGGGGATTCCGCTGCTGTTCCTCGACTACGCGATCGGCCACCGCTACCGGGCCTCGGCTCCCCTCTCGTTCCGCCGCCTGCATCGGCTCACCGAGCCCATCGGCTGGTGGCAGGTGCTGATCTGCGTGGTGATCGGCACCTACTACGCGGTGATCCTGGCCTGGGCCGCACAGTATTTCGTCTTCTCCTTCACGAAAGCCTGGGGAGACAAGCCCGCGGAGTTCTTCATCGGCGAGTACACACAGTCGATTGGGGCAGCCGACGCACACTTCGGCGTGGACTTCGTGCCCGGGGTGCTGGTGCCGCTGCTGCTGGTCTGGGTGGCTGTGGTGGCAGTGCTGACGCTGGGCGTGCAGAAGGGCATCGCCCGCACCTCGCTGTTCTTCATGCCGGTCCTGCTGGTGATGTTCCTGGTGCTGGTGGTGATCGGCCTCCGGCTGCCGGGCGCGGCCGCCGGCCTGGACACCCTGTTCACTCCCAACTGGTCGGCCTTGACCGATTCGAGCGTGTGGGTGGCCGCCTATGGCCAGATCTTCTTCTCGCTGTCGGTGGCGTTCGGCATCATGCTCACCTACGCCTCCTACCTGAAGAAAACCACCGACCTGACCGGCTCGGGGCTCGTCGTCGGCTTCGCGAACTCCTCCTTCGAAATCCTCGCGGGCATCGGCGTCTTCTCCGCTCTGGGCTTCATGGCGCAGGTGGCGGACAAGCCGGTGTCCGAGGTGGCCGGCGGCGGCATCGGGCTAGCCTTCATCGCTTTCCCGACGATCATCAACGAGGCCGGCTGGCTGGGCCCGCTGATCGGGGTGCTGTTCTTCGGCTCGCTGGTGTTTGCGGCATTCACGTCGATGGTGTCGATCGTCGAGGTGATCATCTCCGCCGTCCAAGACAAGCTGGGGCTGGCCCGTATCCCCTCCGTGCTGGTGGTCGGCCTGCCGATGGCGCTCATCTCGCTGTTCCTGTTCCCGACGACGACCGGCCTCAACCTGCTCGACGTGATGGACGCCTTCGTGAACAACTTCGGCATCGTCGCGGCCGCGCTCGTCGCGTCGATCACCCTGACAGCCGGCTTCAGCGCGCTACCCACGCTGCGCAACCACCTCAATAGGTCGAGTTCGCTGAAGGTTGGCCGCGGCTGGCAGCTGCTGGTTGGTGGCGTGGTGCCGGTGGTGCTGGGTTACATCCTGATCGGCGAGACCCAGAAGCTGATCTCCGAAACCTACGGCGGCATGCCCAGCTGGTTCGTCAACGTGTTCGGGTGGGGCATGGCCGCGCTGCTGGTGGTGCTGGCCGTCGGGATGAGCCTGGTGCCATGGTCCACCACCTCGAACGCCGCCAAGGTGGATTCCGACGGCGACCTGATCCCGCCGCCGATCCTCGACCGCCTCGTCGATGCGGGGCGCGTCGAGGAGGCGCGCGCCAACCCAATCATCGACAACTATTCGCTGCCGCCGGAGCCGCCCGCCCGGCCCGGCGCCGCCGTGGAGGAGAAGTGAAATGAGCGTTTCGGCCATCATCATGCTCATCGCCGCGATCGTGATCGTCTGGGGCGGCCTGGCCTTCGCGATCATCTTCCTCCTGAAACACCCGGAGGGCTCCGTACCGTTGCGCGACGATCACGGCCGCCCCGTCCCGCACCCGGAATAAGCCGCCGGCCCCGGCCGGTTCGCTGCGCGTCGGGGCGGCGCGTCTTGGGAGTCGACTAACGCCGCCCGCCTGCCCCGATGTTCGCGTTTTCCTTTCCAGCGGAAAGCAACGAAACCAGACGGGTAGACGCGAAGCGCGCACTTTGATTGAACGCTCGGAGAAAACCCCTGCAGCCGCCTTCCACGCATGCTATTCATGGGGAAGTAAATTTCGGGATTGTCGGGGGAGCAGATGAGCGAGCAACAGCGTCATGAGGATCAGAAGCAGGATGCTCACCAGCTGCTGAGGGTGGTCTTGGAGCTCCTTGCGCGCTGCGCGGAAAGGCTTGGCTCTGACCAGCAAGGCGGCGACGCGGGACAGGGCGAGCCGAGCCACGCCGCATCACGCGGCGAACAGCTCGGGGAGCTCAGAAAGACATTTCTGCAGGCCATCACATCGTTCGCAAAAGCGGCCCAGCAGTGGAAGAACATGGATGACGATGCTCACCGGCGGGCGCTCCGGGCGGGACGGACGCTGATCAGGCTCGCGCTCTGCCTGGATACCGCACTCAAGATCCTGCCCGACGAAGTGGGCATCGCCCAAGGCGAAGAACTCCTAGAAGGCGATAGCTTTGAAGAATCGCTCGGTTCCGAGGGCGTGAACGTGAAGGAGATCCTCGGGGAAGAATACCTGCAGAAGTGCCAGGTGCTCCAGCGAGTGACCGACAGCCTCGGCCAGCGTATCCTGGCTCACCCGGTCTACAGCGACCTCTATGCTGCGCTGAAGGCCATGCAGGGACTGGGGCTGGATTGGTTTCCGGCGGCTGCCAATCAGGCGTCCCCCAACACGCTGGGGGTCGTGGACAAGCTCTACGCGGCGCTGCTCGCCCGGCTGCGGCCAGGCGATGGAGCCCCCGAGGAAACTCCCCTCGAGCCCAGATACGAGCTTGACCTTCTCGAAGAAGAAGAAGTGCTCCGTCAAAACTACCGCCTTAGCAACGGGCAGCCACTCGACAAGGCCGAGCTTGAGAAGATGCGCGCCGAGCAGCACATCATCTTCGTCCATGACTGGGACGGGGTGGTGCGCTACCCGACGTTTCAGTTTGCCACCCTAACGCAAAGGAAAAGGAAGAGGTCGGCCTCCGGTCGCTGGCCCTTCCTCCGCCACGACGTGTACGAGGTCATCAGGAATACCCCCCACTCCTTCAACGGCTGGACGGCCGCCTTCTGGTTCACTCACGTGCTCAGGGAAAGAATCAAGCCAAATAATCTTCCTCCAGCCAAGGTCCCGCCACCGGGCCGGTTGCCCGCCAAAGATCACACGGTCACCTTCCGCGACCTCCTCACCCAGAAGAACCTCTGGGTGAAGCGCTGGCAAGAAGACGGCACGTTCGTCTTCGACACCGATAACCTCGTGCTGGCAATGGAGGAACTGCCCACGACTCTCTACCGCGTAACGAAAGAACGGTACTGCTTCCCGTACTGGTATACAGCCCAGAAAAAGCTACACAACAATCGCTACCCTCTCTGGCAGCTCCGCGGCGAGAAACCGCAGGGTAGGTTCGACACCTGGTGCAGAAGAGGTAAAAACAGAACCCGCGGAACCCTGTACCTGGCCACCACCGCCCGGGGCTGCTTCCTGGAGGTGTTCGACAGGGAACCGATACTGTTGCTGCAGCACGTCATGAAAAAGCTATGGATTCTGAAAGTGAACCCTGCCGAAAAGTTTACGGTGACCGACCTCACGCGGCTCTCCAGCTACCTCTCTTCCACCCCGGTGCGATCCGCCACTCAGGTCCTAGCAGACGCGCTGGCGTACTCGAACAACCCTACCCACCACGCCGCGGTCTACCGCCTGCGCTCCACCTCGGGGAGCCAAGACCTGGGCGTCCTCCTCTTCGACGCAGTGAAGACATGTGACGAGGGAAACGAGCCCAAGTGCTGCGCTCCCAAGGCCAGCGCCCAGGAGATCGCTGAATCGAACAACCACGACCCCTCGCTGGGCGGCAAGAACCCATTCGGCACGCCCATCAGTATCTCCTACGGGAGCTGCGAAGATCTGTGGCAGGCCCTGAACGAGATGAAGGAGTCCAACTGGTGCAGAGACACCCTCCTGCTGCTGCGCAGAATCCCGCCGCAGCCGAAGCTCTGAGGGCAGCAAAGCCTCGGAGGCGGCGGGTCAGCCTCTAGACGAGGCAGTCGCCCTTCCGCAGCTGGGCGGAACCCACTCGCCGGCCCTTTCCACGGCCCGGATTCCTAGCGTCGAGTTCCCAACGCACCGGTTCCGAGCTACCCTCCCGGTAGATGAAAGACGTGCTGCTCGCGGACAACTTGCCCCCGGAAAGCGCGACGTGCTCCGGGAAGGCGGTCAACTCGCCCGTGCGGAAGCACCGGTGCACGACGACGACCTCCTTCAACCGATCCGCGTGCCTGAGGCGAGAGGCGAGTCTCTCCAGACGATCAAACACCCGGATCGCGACGGAATCCTTCCTCTCCCCCGAAACGGTGACGGTCTGCTGATCAGGGACCAGCATTCCCCAGTCCGTCAGCAGATCCAGAGCCAGCGACACCCGCCACTCCCCGAGCGGCCAGACGCGCGCCCGACCGGACTCGCTAAGCACCTTCTCCAGCCGCTCCCGATCCCGACGTTGCGCCGCTACGAGGTCAAGCAACGACAACCGGAGGTAGTCCAGTTGATCCTCGACCTTCTCGCGCATCTCCTTCGTGTACTTGGCGACGTAGCGCTCTATCGCCTCTACCCCGTCGTCGCCGAGGACGGCCCCGAAGAAACCTTCCTTGCCCGCCACCGCCTCCTGGTAGGGCTTCACATCCGGCGGGAGATACACAGCGGACCTGAGCTTCTCGTCCGCTACACGGCCTTCCCACTCGCCCAGCCTGTTGTAGAGGGTTTCTCCCAAGACGAGCCGGGCGTTTTCCTCGTCCAGCCCGATTTCTTCTACCCCGGTCTCCTGCCAAAGCTTCTCCAGCAGAGCTGTCAGTACCTGCTTCGCGCAGGCGTACTCGATCAGCCCGAATAGCTGGTTAAGCTGGTGGACGGTGGCCTCCGAACTGTCGAGGTTAACGGCGCCAACCTCAACAGCCCACTCCAGCATCTCCCGAGCCTTGAGCTCGGCGAGCATCGGCTTGACCAGCAGACGAAGGGCAAACCTCCGCCGCCCAGCAACACCGGTGTCGCGGCAGAAGAGCCGGACCTTAACCACAGTGCTCAGCTGGGTGACACTGTGGAACCTGCCGTCGCCCTCCAACTTATGCGACGCGTCGAACGTGAACTGCCTGCTGCCGTCAGGGTAGCTTGCCGCGTTGGATACCTCAACCCACGGTCCCAAATAGTTAAAAATGGCATCCAATTCAGGAGCCGAGCAAAAGAACGCCTTACTGGTCGGAAAGTCCGTGAAATACGGCACGTCATTGCGCGCAAACAGCCTGCTGAATCCCCGATACAGCTCGGTGCCATCGCGCGCATCGCAGGCGAAGCGCCGAGCTCCTTCCACGTCCTTGTTCTGCCACTCCTTTTTTATCCATGCCAACTGCCTGACGTCCTCGACCACCAAGGCGGAACTCTGCTGGCCAGCCCCGTTCCTCGGCTCGGCCCGAGCATCCACCAGCGGAACACACACAACCTGCACCCCATCCACGTGGCTTTTCAGGTTGAGGCTTCTGCGGTCCATGAGATGCCCGCCCTGGGCCAGGTCGTCAACCAGGACCGTAACCTCGTCCCGGAGTCCTTGCATATCGGTCAGGTAGATGAACCGGTCGGTGAAGATCCGCTCCCTCAACTCCGCGGGCAACTCCAACCCCGCCGCGAGCATGGCTTGGTAGACGCACACGGTGCGCCTCGCCATCAACAGGATGGACGCTTTTCGCGCCCCCCGAGCGCGGTCTCCACCGTCGGCAATGGATCTGTTGTGCCTCAACACCCGCTCGAAGATCGCCCACAGGGAGCACAATATGCGCAGCGGAAAGAAATCCGACGGGAAAGTGTCCATTGCGAAGAAGACCTTCGCAGGAATCCTTATTTCCGCGCGACCCAATCCGTCGCGTCCCCGAAACATGGCGGAGCCCCAGTCGCGCAGCTGCTCATGCGACATACGCTCCGACGGCCCCCCGGCCAGCTCCGGCGGCCGCCAGCCCTCGGGGCCTTCCAGCGCGAAAGTGTCGCGCTCCGTGCCCCACTCCGGCCCGAGCGCCAGTTGAATCCAATCGTCAACCGTTCCCGGGCGCTCCCCCATCGACTTTTCCCCCGAACTCACCGGGAATCACCGACCTGCATGATCGGCACCTCGCTCACACTCACGCAACCATCCGAGAGCGACCGGCCCTCGCCTGCGCCCCCCACGAAAAGCCAATTAATCTTCCTCTAGGACCCCACCAGCCTAGCAGGCCAGGGGGTCAGAAGGAATACCGCGTCACAAACTTCATCAAAAGCGATTCTTGCCCCGCATTTGTTAGCGTTCACTCCGAATTACATTATTGTAACTACGATGTCGTCAGGCCAGCTCTCCCGCCTCGGCCAGCAGCTCCCCGCTCTCCAGCAGACGCACCGCGGCCTCGATGTCGGGCGCGAGGAAGCGATCCGGCCCAGGGCCGCCGACGTGCTCGCGCAGTTTGGCGATCACCCGGCTCGCGGGTTCGGAGGGCTGGAGCGGGGCGCGCAGGTCGATGGCGCGGGCCGCGGCCAGCAGCTCGATGGCGAGCACCCGTCGGAGCGCATCGACGCTGGTGCGCAGCTTCCGGGCCGCATGCCAGCCGAGCGAAACGTGGTCCTCTTGCATCGCCGAACTCGGGATGGAGTCGGCCGACGCGGGCACCGCTAGGCGTTTCATCTCCGCGACGAGCCCCGCCTGGGTGTATTGCGCGATCATGAAACCAGAATCGACGCCCGGATCGTCGGCGAGGAAGGGCGGCAGGCCGTGCGAGCGGTTCTTGTCGAGCATCCGGTCGGTGCGCCGCTCCGCGATGCTCGCCAGGTCGGCCGCGACGACGGCCAGGAAGTCCAGCACATAGGCCACCGGCGCGCCGTGAAAGTTGCCGTTCGAGGTGATGGTGCCGTCGCGCAGCACCACGGGGTTGTCGATCGCCGCGGCCAGCTCCCGCTCCGCCACCGAACGGGCGTGCCCGATGGTGTCGCGCACGCCGCCCGCCACCTGCGGCGCGCACCTGAGCGAGTAGGCGTCCTGCACCCGCGAGCCCTCGCGCGCCACGTCGGCGATGATCTCGCTGCCCGCGAGCAGCCGGTAGATGTTCGCCGCCGACGCTGCCTGCCCGGGATGCGGCCTGAGCGGCAGGTGCAGCTGGGGTGCGAAGACGGTGTCGCGGCCGCGCAGGCCCTGAACGGTGAGCGAGCAGGTGAGGTCGGCGACGCGCACCAGCTCATCGAGATCCGCCAGCGCCAGCACCAGCATGCCGAGCATCCCGTCGGTGCCGTTGATCAGCGCCAGCCCCTCCTTCTCCGCCAGCTCGACGGGAGCGATGTCCGCCTCGGCGAGCAACTCCGGCACGGGGCGTTCAACGCCGGCTGCGTCCCGGGCGCGCCCCTCACCCATCAGCACCAGCGCGCAGTGGCTGAGCGGCGCGAGGTCGCCCGAGCAGCCCAGCGAGCCGTACTCGTGCACGATCGGGGTGATGCCTGCGTTCAGCAGGCCCAGGTAAGACTCCACCACCTCCACGCGCACCCCCGTGTAGCCGCTGGCCAGGGTGCGGGCACGCAGGAACATCAACGCCCGCACCACCTCGCGCTCCACCTCCGGCCCGGTGCCTGCGGCATGGCTGCGGATTAGCGAGCGCTGCAGCTGGGCGCGCATCTCTGCGGGGATGGCGGTATCGGCAAGCGCGCCGAAACCCGTCGATACCCCGTACACGGGAGTTGCCCCGTGAGCCAGGGCGTCGACGTGGGAGCGCACCCGTTCGATCTCCGCGCGCGCCTCGGCGGACAGCTCGACGCGCTCGCCGTGCCGGGCGACAGCCAGCACGTCAGAGCAGGTGACGGGGTGCGGGGAAAGGGTGACGGTCATTGGGTTCCTAAACAATTCGGTTTCCGGCGCGCCACACCTGGTGGGTGAGGGGCATTCCCGGACGGTATGCGAGATGGATAGCGGCGGGCGCGTCGAGGACGTGCAGGTCGGCGCGCGCCCCCACCCCCAGGTGCCCGACGTCGGTTCGGCTGAGCGCCCTGGCCCCGCCGAGCGTCGCGGCGGTGAGGGCCTCCGCAAGCGTCAGGTGCTGCTGCAAGACGGCGGTGCCGACG
Organism: Tessaracoccus sp. OH4464_COT-324; assembly: GCF_003932855.1. GTDB lineage: Bacteria > Actinomycetota > Actinomycetes > Propionibacteriales > Propionibacteriaceae > Arachnia. The sequence continues at coordinate 88,371 of NZ_RQYZ01000004.1, forward strand.
CAGAAGCTCATGCTGGAGGTGTAGCTGGTGCCGGGGTTACAGTTCGAGGCGATAGCGACGGTGGCCCCCGCATCCAGCAGCCGCCGCGCGGGCGCGAACCGGACCCGCGTCGACAGGTCACAGGCGGGGAGAACCGTCGCCACGGTCTCGGACGCGGCCAGGGCCTCGATGTCGTCGTCCGTGAGGTAGTTCACGTGGTCAACGCTCGCCGCGCCCAGTTCGACGGCGAGCGCCACCCCGCCGGAATGGCCCAGCTGATTGCCGTGCACGCGCAGCCCGAGCCCCGCCGCCCGACCCGCCTCCAGCACCCGGCGCGACTGCTCCGGAGTGAACGCACCCTGTTCGCAGAACACGTCCAGCCAGCGCACGTGCGGGCGCGCCGCCGCGAGCATCTCGCCCGCCACCAGCTCGGTGTACTCGTCGGCGTCCCAACCTGCGGGCACCAGGTGCGCGCCCAGGAAAGTCACTTCGTCCACCAGCCCAGCCGCGATGCGCGCTGCACGGGCCTCGTCGACCACGGTCAGCCCGTAGCCGGTCTTCGTCTCCAGGCAGGTGGTGCCGCCGCGCGCGGCCTCCGCCACCCGCCCGGCCACCAGCCGGGTGAGCCGCTCGTCGGACGCCTCCCGGGTGGCCGCCGTGGTGAGAGCGATACCGCCCGCGGCGTAGGACTGGCCCGCCATGCGCGCCTCGAACTCGGCTGAGCGGTCGCCGTCGAACACCAGGTGGGTGTGGGAATCGACCCAGCCGGGCAGCACCGCGCGGCCCCCGACATCCACCAGCTCGTCCGCGACGGGGGCGTCGGCTGCGCGCCCAACCCACGCCACCGTCGGGCCCTCGACGACGAGCGCGGCGTCGCGCACCGGTTCCCCCGCCATCGTCCACAGCTCGGAGATGCCGGTGATGAGTGTCGCGCGCATCAGTCGCGCAGCCTCGGGCTCATGGGCACGCGCAGCCCCCGCTCGGCCGCTACCTCGGCCGCGCGCGAGTACCCAGCGTCGACGTGCCGGAACACACCGAGCGCCGGGTCGTTGGTAAGGAGGGCCTTAAGCTTCGCGGCCGCCAGCTCGGTGCCGTCCGCCACCCCCACCTGGCCGGCGTGGATGGACCGGCCGATGCCGACGCCGCCACCGTGGTGGATCGACACCCAGGTGGCGCCCGAGCTGACCGCCGTCATGGCGTTCAGCAGCGGCCAGTCGGCCACCGCGTCGGTGCCGTCGAGCATGCCCTCGGTCTCGCGGTAGGGCGAGGCCACCGAGCCGGAATCCAGGTGATCGCGGCCGATGACGATGGGGGCTTTGACTCGCCCGGAGGCCACCAGTTCGTTGAACAGCAGGCCCGCCTTGTGCCGCTCGCCGTAGCCGAGCCAGCAGATGCGCGCGGGCAGGCCCTCGAACTCGACGTACTCGCCGGCCGCGTCGAGCCAGCGGTGCAGGTGCTCGTTCTCCGGGAACAGCTCCTTCAGCGCCTCGTCGGTGACGCGGATGTCCTCCGGATCCCCGGAGAGCGCCACCCATCGGAACGGGCCCAGGCCCTCGCAGAACAGCGGTCGGATGTAGGCGGGCACGAAGCCGGGGAACTCGAACGCGCGCTCGTAGCCGGCCTTGCGGGCCTCGTCACGGATGGAGTTGCCGTAGTCGAACACCTCGGCGCCCTCGTCGCGGAACTCCACCATCGCCGCCACGTGCCTGGCCATCGACTGCCGCGCGGCCTCGGTGAAGGCCGCCGGATCGCGCTCGGCTTCGGCGCGCCAGTCGGCGACAGAGATGCCGACGGGCAGGTAGCTGAGCGGATCGTGGGCGGAGGTCTGGTCGGTCACCACGTCGATGCGGAGTTCGCCTGCGCGCTGGCGGCGCAGGATCTCCGGGAACACCTCGGCGGCATTGCCGACGACGCCCACGCTCAGCGCGCGGCGGGCGGCCTTGGCTTCCTGGGCGCGGGCGAGGGCGTCGTCGAGCGAGTCCGCCACCTCGTCGAGGTAGCGCTTGGAACGGCGGCGTTCTAGGCGGCTGCGGTCCACGTCGACGATGATGACCACCCCGCCGTTCAGGGTGACGGCCAGGGGCTGGGCGCCGCCCATGCCTCCGCAGCCTGCGGTGAGCGTGATGGTGCCGGCGAGGGTGCCGGCGAAGCGCTTGCGGGCGACGGCGGCGAAGGTTTCGAAGGTGCCCTGCAGGATGCCCTGGGTGGCGATGTAGATCCACGAGCCCGCAGTCATCTGCCCGTACATCATGAGCCCTTCAGCTTCAAGCGTGCGGAAGTGCTCCCAGGTGGCCCAGTCGCCGACGAGATTGGAGTTGGCGATGAGGACGCGCGGCGCCCACGTGTTGGTGCGTACCACGCCCACTGGTTTGCCCGACTGCACGAGCAGCGTCTCGTCCTCTTCGAGGGTCTTCAGGGTCTCGATGATGGCGTCGAAGGCCTCCCAGCTGCGCGCGGCGCGCCCGGTGCCACCGTAGACGACAAGGTCTTCGGGGCGTTCGGCCACCTCGGGGTCAAGGTTGTTCATCAACATGCGCATGGGCGCCTCGGTGGCCCAGGACTTCGCGGTCAGTTCGGCGCCCCTCGGCGCGCGGATGGTGCGGGACATCGTCGCCTCCTGTCGGTCGTTGGAGGATATGCCACCACAGCACGGGGTGGGTTGTCGCCGTGGGAACGGCTTTGTCTCGCCGAACGCCCCGAACTCCGTCCGGTATACCGGACATGCCCCGAAATCTGCGGCGGCAACCCTGTCGGCTGCGGCACACTGACCGACGGAAGAGGTCCTCGCCCCGGCAGCTCTCCCGAAGCGGCTTCTCAAGCGAGCGCTTTGCGCAGCTTCGCGGCGGCCGCCCGGAGCGGGCCGATGTCGAGGGCGAGCCCTGTGGGGAAGGTCACCGCCACGGCCACGAGCGGCCACCCCGACCGGCCCAACACCGGCACCGCAACCGAGCTCAGCCCTGGAGTCACCTCGCCGTCCTCGACGGCGTGACCCCGCTCGCGGGTCAGGCGCGCCTCCGCCAGCACCCGCGACGTCGAATAGCCCAGCGCGGCCGCCCACCCCGGGCGCACCTCCAGTTCCGTGACGCCCGCGTAGAGTGCCCGGAGCTGTGCGGTGGGCAGCGCGCCGAGCAGCGCCCGGCCCGTCGCAGTCAGGTGGGCGGGCAGTCGCACGCCCACGTCGGTGACCAGCGACGGCCGGTCGGGCGCGCGACACTCGACGACGTAGAGAACGTCCCGGCCGTGCAGCACGGCCAGGTGCGCAGACTCCCCCACCTGCGCGACGAGCTCGGCTGCCACCCGACGCCCGATGACGGCCAGCGGGCTCTGCCGCTGGTAGGCCAGGCTCAGTTCGTAGGCGGCGGGGCCCAGGCCGTAGGCCTGCTCCGACCGGTAGTGGATCGCGAACCCGTGCTCAACGAGCGTGGCCAGCAGATCGTAGGTGCTCGACCTCGCCAGCCCCACCTCCGCCGCGATCCGGCTGGCCGCCACCGGGCGGGTCTGCGCGGCGAGGAAGGTGAGCAGCGCCAGCGTGGCGTCCGCCGCGGGCACCTTGCCCATCCCGTTCCTCCCTTCCGTGGTGTGCCTTCGCCCAGGCCGTGTCGTGCAAGCGCTTCCCGAGCGGGGAGGCTCCCCGCTCGACGCGACGAGCCTTCGGCCGATCTCTCCCGCGCCGAGGCGCCAGACAGGGTGGCGCGGGCTCCTCACCCCCGCTCAGGAGCGGCCTTGCGGCACACCCTGGAGCCTAGTCGTGCGACGATGGTTGCATGAGTTGGACCGGAAGATTCGACGGAGAGGGCGCGCAGCACGCGCGCTGGCATCAGCTGATCCGCGCCGAGGTGCCCAACGGGGAACACGTCTCGCTGCTGGGTTTCGCCTCGGACGAGGGGGTGCGACGAAACGGGGGCCGCGTCGGCGCCGCGGCCGCCCCGGACGCGCTACGCGGCGCGCTGGGCTCGATGGCCCTGCACGGCCGCTGGGCGGGCGGCGAGCGAGCGCTGGTGGATTTGGGCACCGTGACGGTGGCGGGCGCGGAGCTCGAAGCAGGCCAGGAAAGCTGCGGTCAGCTGGTGGCGCGTTCGCTGGCCGCGCCCGGAAACCTGCTCACGGTGGTGTTGGGTGGTGGGCACGAGACGGCGTGGGCGTCGTACCTGGGGCTCATCGGCTCCGGCCGCATGACCTCCCGACGCTTCGGTGTGCTGAACCTCGACGCCCACTTCGATCTGCGCGACGCGCCTGAACCCACGTCGGGCACCCCTTTCCTTCAGATGGCCCGCGCCGAGGAGGCTGCCGGGCGCAAGCTGCACTACGGGGTGCTGGGCATTTCCGAGGCCGCAAACACCGGGGCGCTGTTCGCCGAGGCGGATCGTCGCGACGTCGATTTCCTCCTGGATCTCGACTGCACGCCCGAGCGCGCGCTGAGTTTCGCGGAGAACTTCGTGGCCGGCGTCGACGACGTGTACCTCACCGTGGACCTCGACGTCCTGCCGGCCTGGGCGGCACCCGGGGTGTCCGCGCCGGCGGCTCTCGGCGTCGAGGCGCGATCCGTCCTGCAGGTGGTGCGGGCGGTGGCTCGCTCAGGGAAGCTCCGGCTGCTGGACGTCGTGGAGCTGAACCCCCGCTTCGACGTGGATGGCCGCACCGCGCGCGCGGCCGCCCGGATCGTCTCGGAGGCGGTCCACGCGCTCGGCTGAGTCAGAACTTCCCGGAGAAGCTCCCGGAGCTTGAGCTGGAGGAGCCGCTCGACGAGTTGCTGTTGCCGACGTAGCGGCTGGTCTGCGTCGAGTGGGAGAACTGGTCGCTATGGCTCTTGAGCTGGAAGGTGTCGTCGACGACGTAGTCGTTCGCACTCACCAGCTGGCGGGCGGACTTGTGCCGCTTCGTGACGACCACGGTCACGATCAACGCGACAATCGCGGCCAGCGCCAGCGAGATAGCGGCGGCAAGTCCGTAGTCCTTGCCCTGCCAGATTCTTTTACCATTTTCGTCGAACCTGGCCAACCTGGCGTCGGCGTTTTCCAGATAGACCTGAGAACCGGCCATCCATTGATTATCCTTCAGCGGGACTTTCACTTCATGGTAGAGCTCTTCCAGGCCATCTTCACCGCCGACGGATTTGAATGCCTGGCCGGTGGCTGCGAAAGTCAGGTCACGTGAGTCGACGACGATAACCATTATTATCGCGGAGTTTGTTTTGCGGCGCTGACTGAGCAATTCCTCCGCTTCCTGGCGCGGGGAGGAACCCAGCAGGCTGGGGCGCATGTGGATGAGCACCTCCGACTTGTTCCGCTCGGAGATCTCCTTCGCGCGCCGCTCCAGTTCGGCCACCTGCTCGCCGGTGAGCAGGCCCGCCTCATCCACGACGTGCTGCCCGGCGGCGGGCGCTGGTGGCTGAGGAGTCGCTGCGGTCTCGCTGGGCACGGGCGCCTGGCTGGCAGGCGAGGACGCCTCGCTGGGCGAAGCGGCCGGGGTCTCACCGCCCGGCGGGGCTGGGGCTAGCGGACTCGCGACGTTGGCCAGGTGGGCCAGCACGGTGGCGGCGGCCTGCTGCGAGAACGAGTCGAGCCCCTCCCCGGCCCAGCCGCTCGCGCTGTCGATCAACTGACCCATGAACTCCTCGGTGAAGTACTTGGTCTCGTTTTTCTCCGGGTAGAACCGAACCGCCGCGGGCTCTTTTGCTTCGTCGGAGACGACGAGGATCAAGTCCTCAGTGGTGTTGAGGGTCATCAGCGGCCCGGATTTCGCCCATTCGCTGGCTGCCGATTCGACCTTGTCGTAGTCGCCCTCGGCATAGATGAGGATTGAGAAGCTGACTCCGTAGCTCGTCGGCAGCGAGTCGAGCAGTTGGTTCACCTGCCCCTCGGCGACGTCGGAGACCAGGTTGGCAAAGTCGTGCACCCATTGGCCCGCGGCCTTCGCGGTCGGCACGAGCGAGGATGCCACCAGCAGGACCCCGGCCAGCAGCAGCGCAGCCAGCCGCGCCCAGGATCGCTTCGCGTCCATCAACAGTTTGCTCACAGCACTGCTCCCATCACCAAGAGAGTCGGATAGAAGAGGATCGCCCCGAGAATTATCGTGACCAGGAGAAAGCACAGGGCCTGCTTCCAGAAGACCACGGGGAACTCCCCAGCCACCCGGCCCGTCTGGCCGTTGATGGCGAAAGGAAACCGCCGGTCGTGGTAGGCCAGGTTGAGCAGATAGACCGGCAGAAAGACGTACTCCACCACCGCCTTGGAAAACCGCACGTCGGAGTCATCGACCTGCACGGTCACGTACCCGTGGATAGTGTCCTCCAGCAGCTCAAGCATCGACTGCCGGATGCGCTCGTTGGCTCGGCCATTGGCCTCTTCGTGGCCGATATTGTAGGTGTTGGTGGCGTACCCTGCCAGGTAGGCGGTGGCGAACGGTTTGGTGCCGGAGTAGTCGAAGGGCTCGATGGCCTCCGTTCGGGTGGGGTGGACGTCCTTCGTTCCGGAAACTGGCACGTCCTCGAAGTCCGCCCCGCCCCGGCGGTGCACGTTGTAGTAGTCGGTGCGGGTGTATTCGTAGTCGCCGGAGCGCCAACTGGTGGTTTTGGTGGCCGTGCAGTTGATGTAGCCCTCCGAGGAGCAGTCGTACAGCCAGTAGGGCAGGTACACGCCGCGGGCGTCGAGCAGCTTGTGCGCCTTGCGGAAGTCGCCGGGCAGGAACCACAGCCCCTTCGTCTCCGCCTGGAACAGCTCGACCATCTGCTGCGGCGAGATCTGGAACGGGATCATCCGGTCGGGCACTCGGGTTCGTTCCAACTGGGAGGGCGCGATGAAGTTGTTGCCGCAGTACGGGCACGCCGACGAGACCAGTTCTGGCGAACCAACCACGTCGCCGCCACACGAGTTGCAGGTGAACTTGGCCATCGGCTCGTTGGTGACCTCGTCCAGGTATACGTGCGGCTTTTCCTTCGGCTGCAGCGCCGACGACGGCGCATGCTGCCCGGCCGGTTCACCTTGTGCGGGAGTCTGTTGTGCCTGCTGCTGGAACTGCTTGTTGTACTTTTCAACAGTGGCCACGTCGAAAGTAGACGAGCAATAGCCGCAGGCCATCGCACCAGAGGAGGGGTCAAAACTGATCGGCGCCCCACACGCTGGGCACTTGTATTGCAGATCGCTCACACGGCTCACCCCTACAGAAGTTTGCAGTCAGTAGAGCGATTGTAGTTCTCCCCCCGCCCGCAGCAGGCACTTTGAGAAGAACTACCAACGGCTGAGATAAGTTACCGACTTCCCACCTGTTAGACCCCGGCGTGAGATAATCGGCGTGATTCGACCGTTGACAGCGGCCGACTTCACAAAGGAGCAAAGTATGGGACTCATCCGCGCCGCCTTCGACAGCGTAACTGGCAACTTGGCGGACCAGTGGCTAGAAGTTGTGGAGCCCAAGGATATGGGCGACGGCGTTGTCTTCACCAAGGGCGGCCCCGTCCGAACCGACGGCCGAGGATCCAACCGCAAGGGATCCAGCGACCTCATCTCAGACGGTTCCGTCGTGCATGTCTACGATCGGCAGGCCATGTTCATCGTTGACGGCGGCCGCGTCCGGGACATGACGGCGGAGCCGGGCATGTACACGATCACTTCCGCAGAGCCGTCCATCTTCACCGGAGGCCTGAAGAAGTCGGTCTACAACACCTGGGAACGGTTCAAGTTCGGCGGCGCCCCGTCGGGCAAGCAGCAAGTGTTCTATGTGAACCTGCAGGAGATCAAGGGCATCAAGTTCGGCACCCCCAACGCCCTGAACTACTTCGACAACTTCTACAACGCGGAGTTGTTCCTCCGCTGCCACGGCCACTACTCGATCCGCATCGTCGATCCGCTGCTGTTCTACCAGGAGGTGGTACCCCGCAACGCGGAGCATCTGCACATCAACGATGTGAAGGAGCAGTACCAGTCCGAGTTCCTGGAGGCGCTGCAGGCGTCAATCAACCAGATGAGCGTCGATGGCATCCGCATCTCGCAGATCACCTCGAAGATCACTGAGGTCTCGAAGTACATGCGCGACGCCCTCGACGAGGACTGGATGGCGCGTCGTGGCATGGAGATCGAGTCGGTCTCGGTGGCTTCAGTGTCCTACGACGAAGAGTCGCGCAAGCTGATCGACATGCGCAACGCAGGCGCGATGTTGTCCGACCCGACGGTGCGCGACGGCTACGTGCAGGGGGCCGTGGCACGCGGGCTGGAGGCTGCGGGCTCAAACCCAGGCGGCGCAGGCATGGCGTTCATGGGTATGGGCATGGGCATGAACGCCGGCGGCGGCTTCATGCAGTCCGCGATGGACGCCAACCAGCAGCAGCGCATGGCGCAGCAGGGCTACCCGCAGCAGGGCTACCCCCAGCAGCCCCAGCAGGGATACCCGCCGCAGGGCTATCCGCAGCAGGGTTACCCCCAGCAGCCCCAGCAGGGTTACCCCCAGCAGCCCCAGCAGGGATATCCCCAGCAGGCTCAGCAGGCGGCGCAATGGCAGTGCCCGCAGTGTCAGGCCGCGAACTCCGGCAAGTTCTGCATGCAGTGCGGGACGCCGGCCCCGTCAGCCGCCGCCTGCAAGCAATGCGGCAACCAGTTCCAGGGCCCGGTGCCCAAGTTCTGCCCGGAGTGCGGGCAGTCGCAGTAGCGCTACACATTCAGTGAGGTGGCCCCCGAAGAAATCGGGGGCCACCCTCGTTGTGTCCCAACGCACGGACTACCGTGGCGGCGAAGCCGCTCGCGCCCCGCGTCGTCGAGCACGCCGGCCTGGCCGATTAGGGGCGCTCCCCCTGCGACGACGCAGATCCCGGCCCCGCCCTGAACCGCCCAGCGCTCGTCAGCTCCGCACGCGTAAGCGGCCTGGCAGGTACTACTACCGGTAGGCTCGGGGCAAAGCCTTTTGTTCGGAGGACCGCAATGCCCCACCTCGACCCCGTCGATGCCCTGCTTCTCGACGAGTGTCCCACCAGCGCCGAATCCGTCGCCGTGTTCGACGCGCCGGCGCTCGTCGAGCCGCTCGGCGAACGCTTCGGCGATGTCCGCGTGTTCTGCGACGACCTGCGCGACGCGCGCCTTGTCGACGAGAAACTGCTGGTGGATCACCCCGACGAGATGGGCGGGGCCCAACTGGCCGTCGCGCGGCTGCCGAAGTCACTGGCCGCGCTGGACGAGATAGCTGTCTCTTCGCTTGGCCGCGACGACGTGCTACTGCTCGCCGGCGGCCGGGTCAAGCACATGAGCCATTCGATGAACAGTGTGCTGGCCAAGTACTTCACCGCCGTGAACGCGAGCCGTGGGCGGCAGAAGTCACGTGTGCTGCGCGCCTGGGGTCCGCTGGCCGACGTGACCGGAGACTGGCCGAAGATTAGGAAGCACCCCGACTATCAACTCACGCTGGCTGCGCACGGCGCCACGTTCTCGGGAACCAAGATCGACCCGGGTACCAAGCTTCTGCTCGATCAACTGCGGCTCTCCGGTTCCGACGTGCTGGACTTCGGTTGCGGAAACGGCAGCATTGCGTTGTGGCTCGCGAGACGCAGCAACCGGGTGAGCGCTGTCGATGTCAGCTGGGCAGCGGTGGCTGCCACGCAGATCGGCGCCGCCGAGATGAACGTTACCGTGGACACGATATGGGCGGACGGCACGGCGGGATTCGCGGACGGCAGCTTCGACGCCATCGTCACCAACCCGCCCTTCCACCGCGGCACCGCGAAGGATTCGGCCGCAACGCTGGCCCTCTTCGATGATGCCCGCCGCCTGCTGCGTCCCGGTGGGGAGCTGTGGTGCGTATACAACTCCCACCTGCCCTGGCGCAAGGAATTGAACGTGCGGCTGGGGCGCACGCGCGTCGTCGCGCAGAATCTGCACTACACCGTCGCGGTCTCGGTGCGCTGAAGGGCGATGCGCAGATGAGACACAGGGAGCACACAGTTTTCTCACAGCTTCGCTGGGCAAGCTCGGATTCGGAAAGGCAGAAGGAGAACCGATGACCGACAACAACAGTTGGCTTCTACCCCCTGCGCGCGGCCCTCTCGGCCCGGCAAAGCCCCTGGACCCCGGCTGGCAGATCCCGGGCACGCAGCCGCCCACGGGCCCGGTCTTCCCCGAGTCGTCACGCATGGAGGCGCCCGCGGCAGGGGCCAACAGCCTGGGCGACGCGGTCCCGCCCCCCGCTCCCGCCCAGCTGGCGGCCTCCCGCACCGCGAAGCAGGCCCGCCAGTGGGCCACGTTCCAGCAGGCTCCGCAGGGCCAGCCCATGCTCAATCAACCCCTGCAACCGCAGCCGAGGCTGCTCGCGCCACCGCCGAGGCGGGGCAACGCGTCGAAGGTGGCCGCCGCCGTGGTCGGCGTGATCCTGCTGGCAGCGGGCGCGGGCGCTGGCTCCGCCGCGCTCACCACCAGATACCTGATGCCGGGCAGCGCATCCTCGGGAACGACCATCTCCGCGGAGGGTCAGCCCGCTGGCCAGTCCAACCCCAGCGATCCAGACTGGACAGCGGTGGCCGACTCCACGTCGAAATCGGTAGTGGCGATCCAAGCCGTCGGCCCGAGCGGCGGCGGCTCCGGATCTGGAGTGGTGCTCGACGCCGAGGGCAATATCGTCACCAACAATCACGTCGTGAACGGTGCGACGGCGCTGCTCGTCTCGCTGGGCGAGCAAAACTACGAGGCGCGGCTGGTGGGCACCGATCCAACGACTGACCTGGCCGTGATCCGCATCGTCAACCCGCCGAACGAGTTGCAGCCCATCACGTGGGGCGACGGGAACGCGCTGCGCGTCGGGGATCCCGTGATGGCCATCGGCAACCCCCTTGGCCTATCCGACACGGTGACCACCGGGATCGTCTCCGCCCTGGACCGCCCCGTGACCACAGAGCTGGTCGACTCGGGCCGGCGCTCCACCACCAGTACAGGGGAGGTGGTGGTCACCGCTGCCATCCAGACCAGCGCAGCCATCAACCCGGGCAACAGCGGCGGCGCGCTGCTGAACGCCTCCGGCCAGCTGGTGGGCATCACCAGCTCCATCGCCTCGGTCTCCAGCGACGGCCAGCAGTCCGGCAACATCGGCATCGGTTTCGCTATCGGGTCACAGCAGACGCGCAACGTCGTTGATCAGTTGCTCATTGACGGCGATGCGGAACACCCGTTGCTAGGCGTCAAAGCCACTGACACACGCGTCATCGGGCCCCAGGGGGCGAAGTTGGATCTTGTGCTGCCCAACTCGCCTGCGGGCCGTGCGGGCCTGCAGCCCGGCGACGTGATCACCTCCGTGGCAGGCAGGAAGGTTTCGTCCAGGGATCAGCTGATTGGACTAGTGCGCGCTCAGAAGATTGGCGAAACGATCCCATTGACCTACCGGCGCGGCGACACAGAGCAGCAGGCGCAGGTAGAGATGCACGCGGGCTGAGGTGCGAGACAGCTAGGCTGAACCCCATGCAGATCCGCGTGACGCTCGTCTCACCGAACCCGATTGACGACCGGCTGCTTGACGGCGTCCCAGCCCACTCGGTGACAGCCAGCGAAGAGCCATTCGGGCATGTGCTGCACGCTTTCGCCAAGTCGGATGACCCGGAGCGGTTGCGCCGCGAACTCACGGCCCACCCGCTCGCGGTGGCCGTCGTTGACGGCCCGCTGGCTCAGCAGGATGCTCAGTTGATTCTGTGCGACGTGGACTCAACCCTGACCACGACCGAGGCAATCGACCTGATCGCGGAACACGCGGGCCGGGGCGCCGAGGTGGCGGAAATCACCGAGGCTGCGATGCGCGGCGAACTGGATTTCGAACCGTCGCTGCGCGCCCGAGTAGCGACGCTGAAGGGCCTGCCCACTCGGATCCTCGACGAGGTCTACCCACGGATGACGCTCTCCCCTGGCGCCCGCGAACTCGTCACTGCAGCGCACGAGCGGGGTGCGCGGTTCGGCGTGACCTCCGGCGGTTTCTCCCAATTGGTCGGTCCCCTCGCCGACGAACTGGGGCTCGATTTCTTCTCCGCGAATGAGCTGGGCGTCGCCGTCCGCGACGGCGTGCCTACCCTGACCGGCGAAGTAGTGGGAGCCGTCGTCGACAGGCGCCGCAAGGCCCGGGATCTGCGCGATTTCGCCCGAGCGTCGGGGGTTCGACTAGAACGGTGCGTCGCCGTCGGGGACGGGGCGAACGATGTGGGTATGCTCGCGGCTGCCGGGCTCGGCATCGCCTACTGCGCGAAACCGATGGCTGCCCTGCAAGCGGACGTGAGCATCGATTTCCCGCGGCTCGATGCGGTGACGGCCTTCGCTTTCCCCACCGGGGCCGGCCGGTAGGCTCGTGGGCGACGAATAGACGAATAACGGAGGCGAGGAGGAGCATGTCCGAGTTGGTGGCACTCAGACGTCGGCTGCACCAGATCCCCGAGGTGGGTTTGCTGTTGCCCGAGACCCAGGCCGTGGTGCTGGCCGAGCTGGCTGGGCTGCCACTGGAGCTGACGCGGGGGCGTGAGCTGAGCAGCATCACCGCCGTGCTCCGTGGCATGAAACCGGCAGTCGGCCCGCGACGGGTGGTGCTGCTGCGTGCCGACATGGACGCCCTGCCCATCGAGGAGGCCACCGGCCTCGACTACGCCGCCACGAACGGCGCGATGCACGCCTGCGGCCACGACCTGCACATGGCGATGCTGATCGGCGCGGCCCGCGAGCTGTGCGCCCGGCGCGCCGAACTCGCCGGAGACGTGGTTTTCATGTTCCAGCCCGGCGAGGAATCGGTGGATGGCGCCTCCCATATGCTGGCCGAGGGCGTGCTCGACGCGGCGGGCACCCGCCCGTGCGCGGCCTACGCCATCCACGTGTGGGCGGGGATGGAGTCGCACGGCGTGTTCACCACAAAACCCGGCACGACGATGGCTTCCCACGACGTGGTGCGCGTCCGGCTGGTGGGACAAGGCGGGCACGGGTCCGCTCCTCACAGGGCAGCGGACCCGGTGCCTGCGCTGGCGGAGCTGATCACCGCGACGCACACGATGGTCACGCGGCAGTTCGATGCCTTCGACCCGGTAGTAGTCACCGTTGGCAAGATTGCCGCAGGCGAAGCCTGCAACGTCATCCCGGAGTCCGCCGAGCTGGAGGCGTCAGTGCGCACCTTCTCCCCGGAGACCCGCGAGCGAGCAATCGAGCGCATCAGCCGGCTCGCACACGGCATCGCAGCCGCGCACGGGCTGGTAGCCGAGGTGGCGAACACCCAGTCCTACCCACCGACGGTGAATGATGCCGCTGAGGCGGATTTCGTCGCCGATACGATCTGCGACGTGCTGGGCCCCGAGCGGCACAGGCGCTGGGAGAACTCCCTCACCAGCTCCGAGGACTTCTCGCGGGTACTGCAGGAGATTCCCGGCTGTTTCTTCGGGTTGAGCGCCTGCCCGCCCGAGCTGGATCCCGCCACCGCACCCTTCAACCACTCCGCCCATGCCCTCTTCGACGACGCGGTGCTCGCCGACGGCGTGGCGGTCTTCACCGAACTCACGCTACGGAAACTGCGATGAAAGAGATCCTCACCTTCCCCCCGATCGAGCAGCGCCCCGACGGCCCACCGCTCAGCCCGCGCACGGGCGAGCCCCGGCGTCCGGCGACGATGGTGATCGCGGTGGTGCTCGCCATCGTCGGGGTGGCCGTCGTCGGCTGGGTCTACGGCTGGCACTGGTTTCGGGCTGCTTTCCCGGAGACCTACCCGGGCTCGGCCCACCTCACCCGGTGGGTGGAGCCCGAACCCGGCGCGTGGGTGTCGCTGACCTTCGAGGTGGTCTACGCGGCGCTAGTGGTGCTCGCGGCAGGAGCCATCGGCATCATCGGCTACAACGCGTGGCATGGCCGACGATGGGTCTCGCTGGGCGCGCTCGCCGCGGTCGCGCTCAATGCGGCGCTGCTGCTGGTCAGCTGGCACGCGCTGATTCCGCTGGGGGTGGCGCTGGGGCTGGTGCTGATGGTGTGGTTGCCTGCGACGCGACGCTACTTCGATCTGTGGGACGTGGTGCGTGCGCGGCGCCCCGAGCCCTATCGTCGACCCGAGAGGGTGTTTTACGGACGTCTTCCCCGTTATCAGTGAGGTGTGATGAGTTGGCGTGGTCTGCTGAAGAAGGTTGTCGATTTCGGGCTTAGGGAGCTGTTCAAGCCGAGCCCGCAGCGTCGGCGGGCGCGCGGCGACGAGCGCCCCACCCCCGCTTCCCAGCCAGCCGCCGGCGACGGCTACCCGGGGGATTACCGCGGCAGGCTGCGCCCGATGTACGAGCCGCACCCTGACGGGCTGCCCGACCCCGGCGAGGTGGTGTGGACGTGGGTTCCGTTCGAGGAGGACCATTCGCGCGGCAAGGATCGGCCGGTGCTGCTGGTGGGCCGCGACGGCCCCTGGCTACTCGCGCTGCAGCTCACCAGCCGCGACCACGACCGGGATGCCGCTCAGGAGGCCCGGCGGGGCCGCTATTGGGTGGAGATCGGCGTTGGAAAGTGGGACCGACACGGCCGGGTCAGCGAGGTCCGCGTCAACCGGATCATCCGGGTGGCTCCCGACGCGGTGCGGCGTATCGGGGCGGTGCTGGATCGCGCGACGTTTGAGCGGGTAGCGCGGGCCGTAGCAGAGCACTCCTGAATCCGCCCGCCCGGGAACTCGGACGTGAAATCGGTTTGGCCGGACCGACTGGCTGCTGCTTGAATAGCCGCCAAGGAGGGCAGACGTTGATCACGGTAACAGAGCTCGTCAAGGAGTTTCGCACGAAGGCGCGCGCCATTCGCGCGCTGGACGGTGTCTCCTTGTCGGTTCCCGGCGGGTCGATCCACGGCATCATCGGGCACTCGGGCGCGGGAAAGTCGACGCTGGTCAGATGCCTGGCGATGCTGGAGGCCCCCACCAGCGGCACTATCGAGGTCAACGGCAGGGCGTTGACAGAGGCGAAGGCGATCGACCTGCGCCGTGCCCGCCGCCGCATAGGGTTGGTCTTCCAGCAGGCCAACCTGTTCGATTCCCGCACGGTGCTCAGCAACGTCGCCTATCCCTTGGAGATAGCGGGTATGCCGCGCGAGCAGCGCGAGAAGCGGGCCCGGGAACTGTTGCGGCTCGTCGGCCTCGGGGATGCCTGCGACGTTCACCCGGCTCAGCTGTCGGGCGGCATGAAGCAGCGGGTGGGGATCGCTCGCGCGCTGGCCGTGAAGCCTGACGTGCTGCTGTGCGACGAGCCTACCTCTGCGCTCGATCCGCGAACCACGGACGAGATCCTGGACCTGATCACGAGTCTACGTCGGCCCGACTTGTGTGTCATCGTCATCACCCACGAGATGCACGTGGTGAAACGCATCTGCGACTCGGTTTCGCTGCTGGAGGCGGGCCGCATCGTCGAGTCCGGTCCACTCACGGAGGTGGTGTCCTCATTGCGGGGCAGATTGAGCCAGCTGCTGCTAGGTATCCCGCCAGGCGGTCCCACGGCGGGTACGCTGGTGGATGTGCTGAGCCGCGGGTCGCGCGCGGCGGAACCGGTCGTCGCGCACACCTCGAACCTGGTTGGGGCGGAGTTGGCGATCATCGCGGGCAGCGTCGAGCACCTGGCGGGTACCACGTTCTCGCACCTGCGCATCAGCGTGCCGAAAGGCACGGATCCGCATCTGGTGATCGCAAAGTTCGTGGAGCAGGGCGCCGACGCGTGCCTCACCTCCGAGCTGTTGACGGGAGAGCCCAGTGTTTGAGCAGATCACGCCCCAAATGTGGGCCGCCATCTGGCAGGGGCTCGGTGAGACGGCCATCATGGTGGGGTTGTCTGGTTTCTTCACGGTGTTGTTCGGTCTGCCGCTGGGCGTGTTGCTGTTCAGCTTCGACTCGTTGGTGCCCGCCCGTGGGTTCAAGGCGGTGCTGGGCTTCGTCGTGAACGTGGTGCGTTCCTTCCCGTACGCCATCTTGATGGTTTCGCTGATCCCGCTGACCCGCCTGCTCGTGGGTACGTCGGTGGGCCCGATTGCAGCGAGCGTTTCGCTCACCATCGCGGCCGTCCCGTTCTTCGCACGCCTAGTGGAGACTGCGCTCAGGGATGTGCCGTCAGGCAAGACAGATGCCGCGCTGGCGATGGGGTCGTCAGGCATCCAGGTGGTGTGGAAGGTTTGGCTGCCTGAGGCGCTGCCGACGATCGTCTCCGCGGTGACGACCACCGTGGTCACTTTGGTGGGCTACTCCGCGATGGCTGGCTTGATCGGCGGCGGCGGGCTTGGCAGGCTAGCCTACAACTTCGGCTACCAGCGATTCATGCCCGGGGTGATGCTGATCACCGTGGTGCTGCTCATCGTCCTGGTTCAGCTGATCCAGTGGCTGGGCGACCTGCTCGCGCGCTCCGTCGACCACCGCTGACCCTAGTTTTCCCGTGCCACCGGGTACGGGATGCCGGTTGTCCCGGCTAATAAACCCGGCCAACTTGTTGTTGGCCCCGAGCAAAGGAACACTCCTATGCGCAAGCTTCTCGCAGTCGCCGCTTCCGTCGCGGCATCGCTCGCGCTGGCCGCCTGCTCCGGCACCGCCCAGCAGACCCAGGGGCGCGGCCTCGCCAAGGTCACCGTCGGTGCCAGCCCTGTGCCGCACGCCAAGGTCCTTGAGTTCGTCGACAACGAACTGGCCGAGAAGGCGGGCATCGACCTGGATATCAAACAGTTCGACGACTACGTCCTGCCCAATCAGGCCCTGAACGACGGCGAGCTGGACGCGAACTTCTTCCAGCACCTGCCCTACCTCGAATCCGAGATGAAGGAGAAGGGCTACGCGTTCGAGCACGGCGCGGGTGTGCATATCGAGCCGCTCAGGCTCTTCTCCGCGAAGGTGGGTTCGCCCAGCGAGGTGGCCGAAGGCGCCACCGTCGCAATCACCAACGACGTCTCCAACCAGGCCCGCGGCCTTCTGCTGCTGCAGTCGGCGGGGTTGCTGAACGACATCACCCTGGAGTCCTCCGTGCTGAGCCTCACCCCGCAGCAGAACCCGAAGGGGCTCAGGTTTGAAGAGACGCAGCCGGAGATCGTGGTGCAGTTGGTGAACGACCCCAAGGTGGATCTGGCGGTAGTGAACGCCAACTTCGTGCTGAGTGCAGGCCTGGATCCCAGCCAGTCGGTGGCCACTGAGGAGGTGGCGAACAGCCCGTATTCCAACGTGCTCGTGTGGCGCAAGGACAACAAGAACGAGGGCGTGCGCAAGCTTGAGGAGCTGCTGCACTCGCCCGAGGTACAAAAGTTCTACAAGGACAACTGGCCCAGCGGCGACGTGCTTCCGGGCTGAGTTAGGCCGCCGACGGGTCGGGGCGGGTTGGGCGCGGGGCAGCGCTCGGCCCGCCCCGCCGTTTCCTCGATATCGGCCCGGCGTTGTATGTTGCCCCGCATGAGCAACGACTGGGTGATTCGCAACGTGGAACCTGCCGATGCGGCGGGGGTGTTGGCCGCCTTTTCGAGTTGCCCGGAGATGTCTCGCCAGGGCAGAGTGACGAATCTGGCCGAGGCCCGCGCCTACATCGACTGGCTGCTCGCTGAGGACCGAGAGGCGAGGGTGGCCGCCCAGCCGGTGGGCGGGGCGGTGTTCTCCCTCGTGGCGGCCACCCTGGACCGCGCAAACCGCTCAGCCTGGGTGTTCTACTGGGCTCACCGGGAGGCCCGGGGGCAAGGCATCACGTCCCGGCTGGTCCGTGAGTTCGCCGACGAGCTGCTCGGCACTGGGGTGGAGCGCCTGGAGTTGGGCTACCGGCTGAACAATCCGGCATCCGCGCGGGTAGCCGAAGCGGCCGGGTTCATCGTCGAGGGGATCGAGCGGGGAAAGTTCCTGATTGATGGGGTGCGCGTCGACGCCGCCGTCGCGGCTCGGCTGACCAGCGACCCGTGGCCGGGTGACCAGGAGTCACCACAAAGGCCTTGCGCGAGCGCGACGCACCGGTTCACGTGAAAAGGGCCCATCCCCGGAGTGGGCTCCGCCGAGTCTGTCAAACTAAGCCCTCACGGGTGCGCTCGCCGGAGTAGACGTGGATGTGTAGGTGTTTTGAGTCCTGGTAACGGCCGAGGTTGGTGAGCACCCGCGCGGCCCCCAGCGTCTGCTCGACGCGACTCGCCACCCGCTGCACCACCGCCAGCAGCTCGCGAACATCGTCCTCGTCGTCGGAGCAGACGCTGGTGAGCGAGCCAAGATGCTTCTTGGGGACCACGACGATGTGCGTGGCCCAGCTGGGCCGGGTGTGATGGAAGGCCAGGACGCGCTCGGTCTCTTCGACGACGCGCAGACGGTCGACGTTGGGCAGCGCCACGTCGCAGTAGAAATCGGTTCCCTCGTATTCGGGCTTCATCACTTCTCTTCCGGTTCTGGAGCCAGCGGGCGCTGACTAGGGCAAATTAGTTGACGCAAGCCCGGCGATTGTGACCCCCTGGGGTGGTAGCTTCAACTCGTCGGGCGGTCCGACCAACGTTGTTTCGGCGGTCGCCCAGTGAAATCCTATGTTCCATCTCTGTAAGGAGCTTTTCACATGAACGCACATCTCAAGCGGATGGCCGCCTTCGCAGCAGCCGCCCTGCTCGCAGGCACGACGCTTACCGGTTGCGGTTCCGGCGGCAGCGCCAAGGCATTCTGCGACACCATGAACAAGAACCGCGAGTCCATCGAGAAGAACATGGACACCTCCCCCGAATCGTTCGGGAAGTCCTTGGAAGAGGGGAAGAAGGTCTGGGAGGAGCTGCTGGCGGTGGCACCGGACGAGATCCGCTCGGATGTGCAGAAGGTGAGCAATCTCTGGCAGGAGCTCGAAACTGGCATGCAAAACATGGACCCAGAGAAGCTGATGAACATCGGGAAAGGGACCGAAGAGAGCCTCAAGAAGATCGGCGACTTCTACAACAAGAACTGCTCCAAGTAGGGACAGCGGGCTGCTCAGGCACCGGCCGGGTTGGCCGGTGCCGCTGTCTTTTCTGGGGACGTGGTTCGCCCGAGTTCACCGACACCCCACCCGCGCCAGCCAGGCCAGGCTAGCGCAGTTCGGACGGTTTTCGACGTGGTCCTCTGTCGATTGCGAGTTGTTCCACCCGGATGGGCAGGTAGTGGAGAGCCAGCGAGTCCAGAATCCTCTGCAGCCGTGCCAGCGCAGCTGCACGCTCACCGTCCGACGACGCCCCCGCTGCCAGCCGGGCCACCTTGGCCGCCTTGGCCACCTCATCGCGCGCTCCTCGCGCGACGTGCCGCAGCCCCATCCGCTCAGCGTTGTCCCGGGCCACCTGAAACCGGATCTCCACGCGATCAGCGGCCGCCCTCGATGGGCAGGTCTCGAACTCCACCAGCGCCTCCTCGAAGGCGGCGGTCGTCGGCACTTCAGGATCGAACAGCGCAGGGTTCTCCAGCCGGTAAAGCAAATCCGAGCGCAGCTGAGCATATTCTCTTCTGATCCGCGCCACCTGAACGCCTGGGGAGACTTCGGAGGCAGCGGGCAGCACGCCATTCCATAGCTCGCCCCGCTCCACCGCTAGCGCGTAGGAGTGCACATTCCCCAGGGTCACCCCCACCTTCTTCTGACCGAGGATTTCCCGCCGAGCCCAGCCAACTGACCAGTTAGCCAGCCCGAGGATCGTCAACAGGCAGCCCGCGACGAGGATCCAGCCAGCTTGTAGCCAGATCGCCAACCCGATGCTCGCCGCAGCAACAATCACGTTCACGTAGGCCCGTGAACCGGCGCTCTCCTTGGCCACCACGTTTGGCAGGAGCATGAAACGCGCGTCAGCCAGCCGCTCCCCCCAGGACGTTTTCAGTCCGCTGAGGGTAGTGCTGCCCGCCAAATCGGAGATGCTCAGGCCGAATCCGAGAGTTCTGCTCCTGACCGAGAACCCGCCTCCCCTCTCTCGCTTGACCGCGAACAGATAGTGGCTGTCGTCGGTGAACACTAGCAGCCCGCACGGCGCGATGGCCCGGATCTTCGTCTCCTCGTCCAGCAGACCCCAGGGAACTGGCTTCATGCTCGTCTCCTGCCCGGCAGCTGTTTCAGGCGCCGCCCGCCCAGCGCGTTCGAAACCTCGGCCCTGCTGGGCAGATAGTAGAGTGCAAGCCCCGACAGGAGTTGTCGCGCCAACCCAGCCGCAGCTTTTCGCTCGGCCGGAGTGGTGCTCTCATCCAGCGCAAGCCGGATCGCTTTCAGCGCACGTCGAGCATCATCGCGCGCGGTCTCAGGCAGGTGCCGCATGCCGACGCGCTCAGCGTGTCGTCGGGCCGCGCGAAAGGAACTGACCACTTGGGCGGCCAACGCCACCCGATCTTCGGTTTCAAGGCGTGGCCATTCTGAGTCCCACCTGAATAGGGCGAGCGTCAGGGCCTCCGTCTCCGGCACAGCGGCGTCAAACAGCGCTGGATTGTCGACCCGGTAGGCCAAGTCCGAGAGCAGTCGACCATACTCCTCCTTCACCTCATCCACCTGCCGCGCGGCTGCTTCGGATCGGTCTTCTTCCAGCACAAGCTCCCGGAGCCGCCAGTGCTGCCCATTGATGGCGTAGCCCCACCCCGAGCGGCCGATCAGCATGAGAGCGAACACCAAGAACCCGAAGAAACACACGACGAACACGGCAATAAGCCCCAGGGGGTTGATGACGTCGAAGGGGAGGGCTCCGCTTAGAATCGCCCAGAGGAATGCCACGCAGCAGACGAGTTGAACCATGGGCAGCCTTTTGCGACGCAGGTAGTTCTTCCAGGAACTGATCCTGACTGCTTCCCCTTCCGGCAGTCTGAAACACCGCAGCGGCTCAAGCCCGATCTCTGCAGCCACCACATCACCGATGCCCCGGCCGAGTGGAGCCGATCTGATCACCCGGACCTCGCCCTCGGACATGTTCAGCCTGACGTCTGACTCCCGCCGCTGTGCCAGCGCGCACTGGTCAGGGAAAACCAGCAGAAGATTCCACTTGATCCAACGTATCGGGGTGCTGAGCGGGATTTCGATTGCCTCGGGCTTCACACGCCTCAGGATAGGATGCCTGCCACGCACCGCAGCTCGGGCCGACGTCTGCGTGGTTCTTAACTCACGAAACTGTCCCGAGAAAAGCGGCCCCGGCAAGCACTTTGCCTGCCGGGGCCGCTCCCGCGTCGAGCGGACGACGGGATTCGAACCCGCAACATTCAGCTTGGGAAGCTGACGCTCTACCATTGAACTACGTCCGCATCGGCCTGAGCCACGCCCCATACTAGCAGCGCTTGGCGTTCACGCACATCCCGGCCCTGCACGTAAACGCGGGTAACATTCATTCCGTGAAAACCGGGATGCAACGCAGCGCCGACGTGTTGACGCGCCTTGCGCACTCGCACGACGCTTCGCGCTTCCTGGAAATCCCGCAGGAGGTGGCGGTCGCCAGCTCGATCGAGGATGTTCGCGCGCTCTTCCTGGAGGCGGCCGAAGGCCGTCGGCACCTTACACTACGCGGCGGCGGCACCAGCCTGAGCGGCCAGGCAATCTCCGACGATCTACTGGTGGATGTCCGTCGAAGATTCCGCACCATCGAGGTGCTTGACGACGGCCTCCGCGTGCGAGCCGGTGCGGGGGCGTCAGTGGCGGCCATCAACGCCCGCCTCCTTCGCCACGGACGCCGGATCGGCCCCGACCCGGCCTCCGCGCAGACCGCGACAATCGGCGGGGTCATCGCCAACAACTCCACCGGCCGTGGCGCCGTCTGCGCCCACGATGCCTTCGCCACCATCGAATCCCTGGTGGTGGTGCTGCCCAACGGTCGGGTGGTGGACACGAGTCAGCCGGACGTCGACATCGCGCTCACCTGGGACGAGCCCACCTTGGCTGGCGGCCTGAACCTGCTTCGCCGCCGGCTACGCGAGGACGAAGCATCGCTCGCCGAGATCGACCGGCTGTGGTCGATGCGCAACTCCATGGGCTACGACCTGCGAGCACTCACCCGCTATTCCTCCCCTTCGGACATGATCCGCCAGTTGATGGTGGGCAGTGAAGGAACCCTGGGTTTCATCGCGGAGGTCACGCTGAGCACCGTCGCCCTGAAGCCTGCCCGGCGCGTGGACATCGTCGTCTTTGACTGCCCGGAGGAAGCCTTGGCAACCGCTCATGGCCTGACCACCGAGCCCTTCGACGTGGTGCAGCTGTTCGACGTGGACGCGCTGCGCGTCGTGCAAGAGCTACCGGAGGTGCACGAGGCTATCCGGGGACTGAAACTGGATCGCCACGCCGCGCTGCTGTTGGAGATCCACGCCGAGAACGAGGCAGAGCTGGCGGAGAAGGAGCGGCAATTTGCGCCAATCCTCGACGTGCTGCCCGACGTGCATTCCATCGACACAAGCGTGACATCGGCCCCACTGTGGCGGGTCCACCACGGGGTGTTCACCGCGATGGCGAAGGCCCGCCGCCCCGGCACCACCCTGCTGATGGAGGATTTCAGCGTTCCGCTGCCGCACGTCGGCCCGGTGATGACGAAACTCGATCGACTGTTCGATCAGTACGGCTTCCACCGTTCCCCGATCACCGCTGACCTCGTCACCGGCACCCTGCACTTCATGCTCACCGAGAACTTCGACGATGCCGCTCGGCTGCGCAAGTTCAAACGCTTTGTCAAGGCCTTCGTGCGTGCGGTGCTGGACTGCGGCGGCGTGCTGCGCTCGCACTACGGCACCGGCCGGGTGATGGCTCCCTTCCTAGAGGAGCAGGTGGGCACCGAGCTCTACGAGGTAATGCGCGGTATCAAGCACCTGTTCGACCCGCTCAGCATTCTGTCTCCGCGCTCGATGTTCAACGAGAACCCGGAGGCGCATGTCTCCGGCATCAAGCTCATGCCCACCATCGAGGATCCGGCCGACCGCTGCGTCGAGTGCGGCCTGTGCGAGAGCGTTTGTCCATCGGCCGACCTCACCCTAACCCCCAGACAGCGCGTCGTGCTGCGTCGGGAGATCGCCGCGCGCAGCGCCGACGTCAAGTTGCTCGAAGCGCTCAACCACAACTATCAATACGCCGCCATCGACACCTGCTCGACGGCCAGCATCTGCCAGCTAGCCTGCCCTCTGGACATCGACATCGGCGAGCTGGTGCGCCAGCTCAAAGCCGACAACAACACGGAGCGCGAGGAGCGGGCCTGGGACCGCGCGGCCCGAAACTGGGGCGCCAGCACCCGGCTGGGTGCCGCCGCCATGTCTACCGCGAAGCACCTCCAGCCGCTTGCGAAGTTCGCCACTCGGTTGGGGCGGGCGCACTTCGGGGGGGATTCCGTTTGGGGATACTCCGACGACTTCCCACCGGGCGCGGGTCTGCGTCGTCGACCCGCGAAGGAGCTGTCCGCACCGGACTCCGTGGCCGCGTACTTCCCCGGCTGCCAGCAAACTTTCCTCGGCGCCGAGGGGCAAGGGGTCTTCGCGGCGTTCAACGAGCTGTGCAGCCGCGCAGGCACCCCGGTTTCCCTGATCAATGCCGCGAAACTGTGCTGCGGTATTCCTTGGAAGACCCGGGGGCTCCGGCTCGGCTACCAGACGATGACCGGGCACACGCGACGCGCCCTGGCCAAGCGCTGGCAGGAGGTCGTGGTGATCGACTCCTCCGCCTGTGCACTCAACCTGCGGGAGATGCTGCAGCCCTACCAGAGCCGAAAGCCGCAGATCATGGATGTGCTCGACTTCGTTGCACAGACGCTCCTGCCCAAACTTGAGGTCGTTGCTCCGGTCGAATCGCTGCTGCTCTACCCGTCGTGCGCGAACAGCCACCTCGGCAACCGGGAGGCGGCGTTGCGGATCGCGCAGGCGGCCGCGTCCCAGGTTTACCTGCCCGACGAGTGGGCCTGCTGCGGCGCCCACGGCGACCGCGGCCTGCTCCACCCGGAGCTGCCGCGCGCGGCCACGCGTCTGTCGGCTGCGGAGATTGCCGAGCGCGAGTTCGCGGCCTACGCTTCCACCACGCGTTCCTGCGAGGTGGCGATGAGCATTGTGACGAGGCGGCCATTCGTTCATCTGATCGAGGTGCTGGCTCAGGCAACCAGGAAGACGCAAGATACCCGGTAGGCTTCCGAGGTATGTCGGATTTGTTCAGACCTCCTGCCCTGGACTGGCAGCGGCTCTCGCCGAAGTACCTGAAGGTTCGCGTGCTCGCCACGCTCCTCGGCCATGGGGTGTGGGTTCCGGCCAGCACCTTCGGGTTGTGGTATCTGCTGTCCGACACCCAATTCGGGTTCGTGGTCTGGGCCTGGCTCGGGCTGTTCGCTACCCTCTTCATCTGGAACCTGGTCCGCGCCCCCCGCTGGGTGCGCTCCTGGGGTTATGCGGAACACAACGACAACATCTACGTCACCCATGGTCTACTCTTTCGCACCCTCACCTGCGTCCCCTACGGGCGGATGCAACTCGTGGAGGTAGATTCTGGCCCGATCGACAGGTTGTTCGACTTGGCCGACGTCAAGATGGTCACAGCCTCCTCAAGCGGTTCTGTGGAGATCCCCGGCCTCGACCGCGCAGCGGCCGAGGCAGTCCGTGACCGATTCATCGCTCGCGGCAATGAACTTCAAGAGTCCATCTGATGCAGCCTGATCCTCTAGTCGACGCCGAAGGCCCATCGCCGCACCGGGTCGAGCGTCCGTCTCCGTTGACCGGGGTCGCCAATGCCTCCGTTTTCCTACTCGGTGCCGCGTTATTCGTGGCCAGAGAGGCGTTCGAGGGCAACTTCGATCTCTTTGATCTGCACGATCTGCGCTCGATAGGGCTTTTCCTCGCCGGTGCCCTTGCTGCAGTGGCACTTCTTGGTTTCCTCGTCGGGATCATCCAATGGCGATCGACGACGTTCATCGTCGACGACGAGTTCCGAATCGAACGCAAGCTGTTTCGGAAGTCCACCACCCAGATAGCCTTCCACAAGGTGCAATCCGTCGACATCACGCGCCCCTTCGCGGCCAGAGTGCTGAGGCTGGCCGCAGTCACCATCGACGTGGGCTCGGAGGGCAGCCAGAAACTGCGATTCCTCACGACGAAACGCGCGAACGAGTTGCGTGACCATCTGCTAGAGCGGATGCACCAGGGGCAGCAGGTGTCAGCTGCCGCGATGGCCCAGGGGGATCCCGGAACCGTGGTGTATCGGACGCGCCTGCCTCGAATGCTGCTGGGTTCGGTGCTGAAGAACGGTTGGTTGGGCTCGCTGCTGGCGTTCATCGCGCTGCCGATGTTCTTCCTGTCGCTCGCCCTGCCAGGTCTGAGCACAGTGGTGGGATTTGCTTCCTCTGGTGCACTGCTGTTTGCGGTTCTCGCGACGACTGCGGGGCGCGTCGCGCGCATGTGGGGTTTCACCATCACACGAAACGACATCGGCCTACGGTTCCAGAGGGGGTTGTTCACCCGTGTGCAGACGACGCTGCACATCGATCGGATCCAGACCGTCACCCTGAACCAGCCACTCCTCCTGCGGCTCGCCGGCCTGGTGGAGATCCGGATCTCCGTGTTGGGCAAGGAAACCACTGACGAGAACTCCGAGGACATCGACGTGGTGCTGCCCTACGGCACCGTGGAGGAGGCCCGCCTGGTGCTCGGTTTGCTGCTGCCAGGCATTGATCCGTTCTCCCTGCCCTGGATCAGGCAGTCGCACAAGGGGCGGTACCTCAACTGGTTCTGTGAACGCTCATTCGCCATTGACGATGCGGTTGTCGCTTCACAGACCCGGATGCTGGGGGCTCGGGTCGTCCTCGCTCCACATGCCCGAGTACAGGGCCTCGGCATCGCCCAAGGACCGCTGCAGCGAATGCTCGGGCTTGGATCGGTGTACATCCACAACATCGACGCCTCGCCGGATCTCTGCATCGAGCACCTGGAACCGGACATGATCGACTGGGTCTTCGCTTCTATCCAGTACAGAGGCAGTCTCGCCCGCCAAGCGAGGACTCGCCACCGCGAGGTGCAGGGAAAGAGTAAGATTCTCCCATGACCATCTACCTCGGCATTGATGTTGGCGGCTCCGGGATCAAGGGTGCCCCGGTTGATCTTGAGACTGGCGAGTTTGTTTCCGACCGGTTGCGTATTCCCACACCCAGCAAATCGACGCCAAAGAACGTCGCGGAGGTTGTGGCGCAGATCGTTGAGCATTTCGCGGAGTACATCGGCGACGAAGGTGTGGGACTCACTATCCCGGCACCGGTGATTCATGGTCGGGTTCCGTTCATCGCGAACCTGCATCAAAAGTGGGCGGGGCTGGAGGCCGATACCTTCTTCACGGAGCGTCTGGGGCGCCCGGTTACGCTCGTCAACGACGCTGACGCTGCTGGCCTCGCGGAGGTGCGCTACGGGGCAGCCCACAACAATCAGGGGGTGGTTGTCATGACCACCCTTGGAACGGGCATCGGCTCCGCCATCATCCACAAGGGAGTCCTGCTACCAAACACCGAGCTGGGCCATCTGCTGCTTGATGGTCAAGACGCAGAGAAGCTAGCTGCATCTTCAGTGAAGGACAGGGAGGGCCTGAGCTACGAGGAGTGGGCGGTGCGCCTGCAGCGCTACTACGAGCACGTCGAGATGCTGTTTTCGCCCGACCTGTTCGTGATCGGAGGCGGTGTGTCGAAGGATTGGAAGAAGTTCGGGCACCTGCTCACGCTGGACGTTCCCGTCGTACCCGCGCAGCTGCGGAACAAGGCTGGCATCATCGGCGCCGCGATGGTGGCTGCGGATAGTTAGTGCGGCTGTTGGGGCGACACTGAGCGATTGGAATACCCCAGGGGGGTTTTGCGTTCTAAGGGCATGACCAACACTCAGCTCACGTTCAATCTTGCGGTACAAGCCTTCGAGGCGCGCGACTACGCCACTGCGGTCGATCGTTTCCAGCGAATCCTCGACGACGATCCGGGCCTGACGCTCGTGAGGGAGTATCTGGCTCGAGCGCACTACCACCGAGCCGCCCTGCCGCTGGCGGAGCGCGAGGCCCGAGCCCTGCTGGCGCACGACCCGACGGACACCTTCGCGCTGCTGCTCTTGGCCCGAACTCTGGAACGGCAGTCTCGTACCGAGGAGGCGCTTGGTTTTCGGCGCCAACTTGCCGCGCTGACCGGTGACGCGAGCCAATTGGAGTCGCACCAAGCCGCTAGGTAGCGGTGCTCGGTGTTGTTCAGGGGGCGCCTTTGCGCCCCTTGAGCAACGCAGCGAATCCGCCCGGAATCTCTCGAATCTTCCCATCGTCTTGCACTGATGCTCTGAAACCGGCCACCGAAGTATCCGCTCTCAGGACCCGGCTAACGAGTTCGCCTGCGGCCCGTCGGACACGAACAAATAGGTCCTCATGCCCGGCGAAATCATCGGTGGCCGCGAAGACTCCCGTAGGCACTATATCGGCGCGCAAATAGGCAAACAGGGGACGCATCGCATACTCGATTACGAGAGAGTGTCGCATGGTGCCTGCGGTTGCAGCTAGCAGCGTCGGCTTTCCGATGAGAGCGTCTTTATCCATGGAGTCGAAGAACATCTTGAACAAGCCGGAGTAACTTGCCGAGAAAACTGGCGTCACAGCCACCAGGCCGTCGCTGCCCAGGATTTCCCGCTCGATCGCTTGGAGGTCGGGACAGGGTGTCCCACTGGTCATCCGCTTAACCAGGTCTGCGGCCAGTTGACGTACCTCGACTTCAACGAAATCCACGCTCTCGCCCCGGGAGGTGACCTCAGTGTGCAGTGCGTTTCTGATCTGTTCCGCTAGCTTCCCAGTGGTAGAAGGGGTACTGAGGCCGGCGCTCACAATCGCTATTTTTCGGGTCATCTACTTCCTTTCAGCTGCTCTGGTCTGCCAGCGTCTCCTCAGACCCTGGGTCAACCAGCCGGTGCGGGTGGTTCTTCGACGTCGAGACCAACGTCTCGTGCGTTGGCGGATCGCTTGGCACGTCGGCGGGGCGCCTACGCTCGAACTCTGCCCGAAGGACCGGAATCACGTCGCGGCCCAGATACTCAATCTGTTCCAGCACGAGGTCGAGAGGCAAGCCCGCATGGTCAATCAGGAACAGCTGTCGCTGATAGTCCCCGGCGTAGTCAGCAAAGGACAGCGTCTTCTCAATCACCTGCTCCGGCGTACCCACCCGCAACGGGGTCAGTGCCTCATACTCCTCCAGCGAGGGGCCGTGCCCGTAGACCGGAGCCACGTCGAAGTACCGTCGGAAACGCGATTTGGCCTCTGCCTCCGAGTCAGCGAGGAACACCTGCCCGCCCAGGCCCACGATGGCCTGCGCGGCCGAACCGTGACCGTAATGCTCATAGCGGCGCCGGTAGAGCTGAATCATCGTCCGGGTGTGCTCTTGGTTCCAGAAGATGTTGTTATGAAAGAAACCATCCCCGTAGTAAGCAGCCTGCTCTGCAATCTCGGGCGAACGAATCGAACCGTGCCAGACGAACGGAGGCACGTCGTCAAGCGGCCACGGGGTGCTCGTGTAGCCGCGCAACGGCACTCGGAACTCGCCTTCCCAGTTAACCACCCGCTCCCGCCAAAGCCGACGCAACAGGTGGTAGTTTTCCACCGCAAGCTCGATGCCCTTGCGGATATCCTTGCCGAACCAGGGGTACACCGGGCCGGTGTTGCCCCGCCCAAGCATCAGATCCATCCGCCCGCCGGACAGGTGCTGCAGCATCGCATAGTCCTCGGCAATCTTCACCGGGTCGTTTGTGGTGATGAGCGTGGTCGCGGTGCTGAGTCGCAGCTTCGTCGTCTTGGCTGCGATGAACGCCAGTTGAGTGGTCGGGGAGGAAGGAACGAACGGCGGATTGTGATGCTCACCCTGGGCGAAGACGTCGAGCCCCTCCTCCTCCGCTTTGAGGGCTATCCGCACCATGGCTTCAATTCGCTCGCCCTCCGACGGGGTATTCCCGGTAACCGGGTCCTCGGTCAGATCCCCAACGCTAAAAATACCGAACTGCATACTATCCTCCCGGATGCGCGCCAAAAGTGGGCGCGTTTCACTACCTACACAGTAGTTGACCTGACAAGATTACCCAAGCCTGACCCCCATCGATTCGCCAGCATGATCAAAAGCGGACAGTCTTCACCTCATCTGCACGACGAGTTCTTCGTCGCGAAAGCGTGCGTTGACCACCTGCCGTCCCGACAGAGCGTCGGGCAGGGCAATGCGTCGACGCTCGTTCCGGTAGGCCAGCAGCAGATCGGTGCCATCCTGGCTGAGGTCCAATTCGGCCTTGTCCGCGTGCGGCAGGCTGAGATGCAGCAGAAACGCGCCGCCCTCCCGGGTGACGCGCAAGTAATCACCCCGGTAATTTATCGCCGCCAGGTCGGCCTCACCGTAGGTACGCTCAGCCAATGCACGCAGCGCATCGATCCCGACTATCTCCCTCTCTTGCAGCGGCAGCCGGTGGATCGGCAGATGGGTGAAACTCTCCACCACCTGCTGGATACCCGCCTCCTGGCTGAACTTCCACGGCGCGAAATATCCGCCGAGCGCGGCCGTCGGGTAGATGCGATTGAGGATTACTGCGTCCACGACGAACCCGTACATTGTGAGCCAGGTGTGCGCGCGGCGGGTTTCCGCGACAACCACCCTCTCCGGGGTGGTGACCAGCCTCAGGGTGGTGGTGCTGCCGTCGCCGAGCAGGGCGCCGAGCCGCTTCAGCCGATCGAGCAAGCCGAGCGCATCATCGAAGAGGCGGTCCTCGGGCATGGGGATGCGGGTCAGTTTCTCGATGGGCCTACCGAGGAGCTTCACGAGCGCCCGTTTCGTGGGCAGGGCGGTTCGGAACAGCTGGTCGAGACGCTCCGGATACTTCAACAGTGACATGGTCTCGCCCGTCGGGGCGCAATCCACTACCAACACGTCGTAGCGCCTGGACGACGCGTGGTCGAGGATCCGCAGCAGGCTGAACAGGTCGGCGAGGCCGGGCAGCAGCAGCATCTCCTCGTCAGCCAACGTCATCTCCTGACCTCTAGTCAGCAGCCTCCCCAGATATTCGCGCAAGTTGGCCCATGCCTTGTCGTTCTCAGCGAGGGCGTCGATCTCCAGCGCGTCGACGCGGGGGGCGACGCGGGCGGGCTCGTTGGCCAGGGGCAGGCTGAGGGCGTCGCCGAGCGAGTGTGCTGGGTCGGTGCTCATCACCAGCACCCGATGGCCTTGGTCGGCCAAGCGCAGCGCGGTGGCCGCCGCGACGGTGGTTTTTCCGACGCCACCCTTTCCTGTGTAGAGGATGATTCGCATCCTTACTCCTCGATGTCGATCCGCCGGGGGCCGGTAGGCGTGCCGGGCTCATCTTCCGGGCGCTTCTCGCGGAGACATTCGACGATGAGCGCCCGCCATTCGCGCTCGATCGTGCGCAGCCGTTCGCGTTGCGCGGGCGGAACCAAACTGAGTGCGGCCTCTCGGAGATGGCGGCGGGCTGCGAGGAGATGGGTGACGAATTCACGGTTCATGACTGGGCCTCCTGGGTGGAGCGGAAACGGACGGTGAGGGCGCCGTCGCGCAGCCTGGCGCCGGCGACGTCGTGGTGACGGAGGGCGCCGGGCAGGGCGATGTTGCGCCGAAAGCTGCCGATGCGCACGCTGAGGTCTGCGGGGCTGAGGCTGAGTTCGACGTCGTCTGCGGTGACCCCAGGCAGCGGCAGCTCCAGGTCGTAGCCGTCGTCGGCGCTCACGTAACGTTCGTGGGCGAGACCGGGCACGACGTCGAAGGCGGCCTTGCCGATCGCGAGATCGGCGAGACGGGTGATGTCGTCCAGGCCGCAGAGATCTTCGGGGAAGCGGGTGACTCGGGTGATGGGGAGGTGCCCGAACGATTCCTTGATCTCGGCGAGATGCTGGCGCTGGTGTTCCAGCCAGGTGCCGAAGAACTCGTCCACCTTGTCAGGCGGGTAGAGGCCGTTGACGAAGACGTGGTCGACGCTGTAACCGAAGAGGTTCAGGTAGACGTAGCTGCGGCGGGTTTCCTCGATGACCATGCGTTCGGGCAGGGTCACCAACCGGACTGAGGTGGTTTCCGGGTCCTTGAGGAGCCGCTGCATCTCCTGGAGCCGTTGGTACAGCCGTTCGATGTCGTTCATGGCTTGGGCATTGGGCAGCTCGATCTGCCACACGCCCTTGACAAGCGGCCGGAGCGCACGAACCGCCAGCTTTTCAAGCGGGAAGATCCGCTCCATCCACCAGGACAGCAGTTCGGGGAGCTGGAGCAGAGACAGGGTCTCGCCGGTTGGGGCAAGGTCGAGGATGATTCTGTCGTAGCCACCGGTGTCAGCCAACTGATGCACCCTGAGGAGGAAAAAGAGCGGATCGAAGCCGGGCAGGTCCACCACCTGATCGTCGTCCGCCTCGGTAATGATCCTGGTTAACGCGGCGCTCATCTCGGCGAAGTCCTCCTCGGCGACGCGTCTGGCGTCCACCTCGATGATGTCCAGATTGGCCGCCACCGGGCTTAGGGTCGGCGCGGGTGGGCAGTGGAACAGGTCAGCCAGGTTGTGGGCTGCGTCCATGCTGGCGAGCAGTGTGCGGCGCCCGTCGCGAGCCGAGGCGACGGCGTGGGCCGCGGCCAGCGAGGTCTTGCCCACGCCACCTTTTCCGGTCAGCAGGATCATTCTCTCCATCAGCATTACTTCTTTCTGCGAATGCTTCGGTAGGCGAACTATTTGGTATGGTCGGGCTCGGTTGAGCCTTAGTCAGTCAATGGGAATGCGGCGGATAGCGCGCGACTTCGGCGGGCCAGCACGTTCGGCCAGCAGCTTGGGAATGCGGTTCAGCACGCGGATCAACACCTCGACCTCCTCTGCCGTCAACTCGTCGAAGAGGCGACCGACGAGTCCGACCATCTCTTTGAGGCTGTGCGCAATGAGGCTGCGGCCCGCACTGGTAAGCGAGATCAGCACGATCCGCTTGTCATGCGGGCTGTGTTGGCGCTCTACCAGGCCTCGTTGCTGGAGGCGCTGGACCACGCCCGTCGCGGTGTTAAGTGGCGCGTCGAGGTAGGCGGCTAGGTCGCTCATGCGCGACTCGCGAGCGCGGTGCAGGTGCAGCAGCGCCAAGATGTCATTCTTGCTGAGGTCTTGGACGAGGCCGCGCCACCCACCCGCGGGCAGCAGGGAGCGGAAGCTGTCCACCCAGTCGTGGAACATCGTTTCCAGATCCAAGGCCCTACCTCACGCAATACTTCGATGCTCGAACCACTCTAGGGTAGCACTCCACCAGCCTCCAGCCCAGCCCGAGGCGCCGCGCCCCCGCAAAGCTGTCCGAAGCTGACCTTAGCCTTGTAGCTCCGCGAGCACCCCGGCCAGGGTCGTGTCGAAGGGCGTATGGGTTTCGCCCAGGAGATCCCGGGTGTCCTGGTCGTCCATGAGGTAGGGCCCGGTCAGTTGCGGCAGGAGAGAGGCAACGGCGCGCATCGTCGGGGAGAACCACCCCAGCGACGCGAGCAGCGCGCTGGACATAGGACGCAGTCGCGGGTCACGGCCGATCCCGGCGAGCGCCAGGAAACGGGTGGCGGCCTCCCGTCGGCTCACGGCAGGGGCGCTTGGGACGTGCCAGACGCGGCCGCTCATCGTCGCATCCGTTGCGGCGCGGGCGAGTAGGCGGCCGAAGTCCGCGACCGCACTCCAGGTGTGCGGCGCGTCCGGGTCCCCCACGATCCGCACGGGGCGCCCAGCGAGCAGCGGTTCAAAAAACCGCCTGCTCAGATGGGTGATGCTTCCGGAGTCGGGGCCGAAGTAATCAGAGCCGCGCACCTCGACGCCGCGCACCCGGCCAGCGGCGTGGGCCGCAAACAGGCGCCGCGACACGAGTGCGCGCACCTCGCCCAGCACCGTCGGGGGCTGCAGGGGGTCAGTGGCACGCATCGGCATGCGCAGCGAGTGCGCGTAGAGGTTCCCGGCGACTACCAGCGTCGCCTCACGGCTCTGAGCCAGCGTGAGGAGGTTATCAATGGCGGGCGGCCAGCAAGAGCGCCACCCCTTCGCACTATAGGGGAAGTTGCAACAGGCCACCACAGCCTCCGCCGGGGGCAAGTCGGCCAGGCCGTCACCGGTCACGACGTCTACTCTCGCACGCTGAGCGCCGGGCAGTTCGGTGCCCGAACGGGTGCCGACCACGACGTCGAGGCCGCGGGATACGAGACTTCTGGTGGCGGCACGGCCGAGCGGCCCGGCGCCGATGACGATTATGCGGCTCATTGCTTCCTCCTCTAAATACAGTGAACATCGTTCACAGTAGTATCGTATACACCGTTCACACTTTTGGGAAGGGGCCTATGAGAAACTGTCCCCATGACCACCAGAGCCGAGGCACGCAACGAGTTCCGCCGTCGCCTCCTGGCCGCTGCCTACCGCACCCTCGCCCGCGACGGGGCCGCCGGGCTAGGAATGCGCGCCCTCGCCCGGGACCTCGGCGTGACACCGGGAGCGCTCTACCGCTACGTCAAGAGCCGCGACGAGCTGCTCACCGTCCTGGTACTCGACGCCTACAACTCCCTCGCCCACGCCATCACCCAAGCGCACGATCGGATGCCCCGCGCCGACCACGAGGGCCGCTGGGTGGCGATCTGGCTGGGGGTCCGCGAGTGGGCGGACAGCCACCGACACGAATACGCGCTCATCTACGGCACCCCCGTCGAGGGCTACCACGCACCCGAGGAAACCGTCGCCCCCGCCACCCGGCTGACCCTGCTGCTCGCCCGGGTGGCCGCCGACCATCTAGCCGCAGTCGGCCTCGGAGCCGAACCACCGTCGGAGCCGCTGCCCGACGCGCTGGCCCAGGACGTGGCGCGAATCCGGCACTGGCTGCGCACGCAAGACGTGCCCGAAGCCCAGGCTCCCGACGCGCTGATCGTCCAGGTGCTGCGCAGCTGGAGCGCCCTCATCGGAGCCATCAGCCTGGAGTTGTTCGGACACTTCCGGCACAGCGTCGAAGACGGCGCAACCTTCCTCGAACACGCCGCCCACGCCAGCTTCGCCGACCTCACCCGCACCATCGGCCGCTGACTCCCCGCCCGGGCCTCACATGTTGTGCCGGAGGTAGGCGGGCTCCCGCCAACCCAGCAAGGCCTCCATCATCCGAGCCAGCTCGACGTGCCGCGCAACGTCGTGCACCCGCAGCACCCGCGCGCCACGCTCAATGCACCACGCGGCCGCCGCCAGCGAACCCGCGAGCCGTCGCTCCCTCGGTCGATCCAGCGTCTCGCCGATGAAATCCTTGTTTGACAGGGCTGCCAACACCGGCAGCCCCAGCGTCGTGAACTCCTCGAACCGGCCAAGCAACTCCAGCGTATGCCTGGTGTTCTTGTTGAGATCTGGGCCAGGATCGACGATGAGCTGGCTGCGCCGCACCCCAGCCGTCTCGGCCAGCCTCAGCCGATCCGCTAGGAAGGCCAACACCTCCGCCGTCACATCGGCATAGTGCGGACGTGGGTGGTGGGTGCGCGGCGTCGCCAGCGAATGCGTCAGCACCAGGCCCGCCCCCGTGCGCGCCGCCAGCGGAGCCAACCCGGGATCCGCCAGGCCCGTCGTGTCGTTGATGATCGCCGCCCCTGCCGCGATCGCGGCCTCGGCCACCCGCGAGCGGAAGGTGTCCACGCTGATCAGCACATCGCTCTGGGCGCGGACCGCGGCCACGAACGGGCAGACCAGATCGATCTCCTCCGCCTCGGAGACATCGCGCGCATCCGGCGAGAACGGCACGCCACCTACATCGACGATCTCCGCCCCCGCAGCGGCCGCCGCCAGCGCCGCCTCCACCGCGGGCCCCAACTCGTAGGTGGCCCCCGCGTCGAAGAAGGAATCACGGGTGCGATTGACGATGGCCATCACGGCCACGTGCCGATCCAGGTTGAGACGTTCCATCACGAGACCCATTGAACCAGCAGGCAGAAACCACACGACAAGCCCTGCCAACGCGCCACCCCAGAGACACCCCTCGCAGGCGACACAGGTCCTCACATTCGTTCGGGCGCGTCAATCCCCAGCAGGTAGAGCCCCTTGGCCAGAACATCCCTCGTCACCGCACACAGCGCCAGCCGGGACGCCCGCACGTCACCCGCGCTCTTCAACACCGGGCACGCCTCGTAGAAGGCCGAGAATGCGCCGGCCAACTCGTACAGGTAGTTGCACAGCTTGTGCGGGGTGAGACGTTGCGCCACCTCGTCCACCACCTCGCCAAACCGGGTCAGCAGGAGCGCGAGCTGCTGCTCCTCGGGCTGGGCCAACTCGACCACCGCGCCATAGCCGACGCCTTCCGCCTCGGCCTTGCGCAGGATCTGACAGATGCGTGCGTGCGCGTACTGCAGGTACGGGCCGGTATCGCCAGTCGTCTGCACCATGCGCTCCGCGTTGAACACGTAGTCTTTCTGCAACCCGTTCGACAGGTCTGCGTACTTGATCGCCGCCAGGGCGATGTTCGCGGCCGCCTGCTCCTCGGCAGCGTCGAGCAGCGAAGTCAACGTCGCCGCCGAACCATCGCGCGTCTTGAACGGACGGCCGTCCTCACCCAGCACCATGCCGTAGCCGACGTGCTCAGCCACCACATCGTCGGGCAGGAAGCCCGCCTTGCGGGCCGCGGCGAACACCTGAGCGAAGTGCCCGGCCTGGCGGGCGTCGGTGACGTAGATGATCCGGTCGGCCCTCAACTCGCGCACCCGACGCCGGATCGCGGCCAGATCGGTGGTGGCGTAACCGTACCCGCCGTCAGACTTTCGCACGATCAGCGGGGCGTCGAACCCCTCGACGAAAACGCACAGCGCTCCCTGGTCCGGAACAGCAGCACCCGAGGCCGTCATCTCCCCAACCAGCACGGGCAGGTCGCCGTTGTACGTCGACTCCCCGGCCAGGTGCTCGTCCGTCAGCAACACCCCGAGCCGCTCGTAGGCTTCGTTGAACGCCGGCTTCGAGATCTCGACGAGCTGACGCCAGATCGCCAGCGATTCCTCATCGCCGCCCTGGAAGACCGCCACGCGGGCGCGCGCCTTGGCCGCGAACTCCTCGTCCTCCTTGAAGTGTGCCGCCGCACGCTTGTACAGCGCGTCCGCCTCCGCCAGAGTGAGCCTGGACGCGTCGAGCCCCTCGAACAGCACCTGCTCGATGAGCATGCCGAACTGAGTGCCCCAGTCGCCGATGTGGTTCTGCGGCAGCACCTCGTGGCCCAGCGCAGACAGCACCCGGTTGAAGCAGTCGCCGATGATCGTCGTACGCAGGTGCCCGACGTGCATCTGCTTGGCGACGTTCGGCGCCGAGTAGTCGATCACGATGCGCTGCGGGTAGTCGGTGACGCTCAGCCCGTGATTCGGGTCTTCAAGGATGGCGGTGGCCGCCGCCGCCAGCACCTCCGGCTTGAGCCGGAAGTTGATGAAACCCGGCCCCGCGATCTCCAGCGGCTCGCAGAGATCATCCACCTGGAGTCGCTCGACGATGCCGGCCGCCACCTCACGCGGCGGCTTGCCCGCCTCCTTCGCCAGGCGCAGCGCGACGTTGGACTGGAAATGGCCGAACTGGGGCCTCGTGGCGGGACGCAGCTCCGGGTCGACACCGGTGAGGGCGTTCAGGCGCGCGTCAAGCAGGGCAGGCAAGGATTGCATGGCAGCATTCTTCCACCTCCCCCAGCCAGGCCCCAACCTGAGGACTTCTCAAACCTGAGGAAAGCATGAGAACTTCCTCACAACTCTCTCCGCAACGCTTCATGTCGCCTCACTACAGTTCCGAATATGCGAATCTCAGTCATTGGTTGCGGATACCTCGGTGCGGTACATGCCGCCTGCATGGCCGAACTCGGCCACGACGTCGTCGGCCTCGATGTTGACGCCGAGAAAGTAGAGAAACTGGCCAACGGCATCGCCCCCTTCCATGAGGAAGGGTTGCCCGAGTTGCTAGCGAAGCACGTCGGAGGCGGAAAGCTGCGCTTCACTACCGACCCGCGCGAGATCAGCGACGCGCAGATCCACTTCATCGGCGTCGGCACGCCACAGCGCAAGGGGCACATCGCGGCGGACATGACCTACGTCGACGCGGCAGTGAGCACCATCATTGAATACGCGACGCCCGGGGATCAGCCGGTGCTGGTGGCGGGCAAGTCGACCGTGCCGGTGGGCACCGCGGCGCGCCTGGCCGAGCGTCTAGCGGGCTCCGGAAAAAACTTCATCCTGGCGTGGAACCCCGAGTTCCTGCGCGAGGGCTATGCGGTACATGACACCCTCACCCCCGACCGTCTGGTCTACGGCCTGCCGGAGGACCGGGAGGTTGGGCTGCTGGCTAAGGGAATGCTCGACGAGTGCTACGCACTGCCGCTCGCTCAAGGCACGCCGCTCGTCGTGGCCAACTACCCCACTGCCGAACTGGTGAAGGTGGCAGCCAACTCTTTCCTAGCCACCAAGATTTCCTTCATCAACGCGATGGCCGAGCTATGCGAGGCCACCGGCGGCGATGTCACCCGCCTCGCCGAGGCCATCGGCTACGACGAGCGCATCGGAGCGAAGTTCCTCCAGGCCGGCATCGGCTTCGGCGGCGGCTGCCTGCCGAAGGATATCCGCGCCTTTATGGCCCGTGCCGGCGAACTGGGCGTTGACCAGGCCCTCACCTTCCTGCGTGAGGTGGACGGCATCAATCTGCGCCGACGCGACCACGCCGTCGCCCTAGCCGAGCAAGCCGTGGATGGACGTCTCGTCGGGAAGAAGGTGGCGGTGCTGGGCGTGACCTTCAAACCCGACACCGACGACCTGCGCGACTCGCCGGCTCTCGACATCGCCACCCGGCTGTGGGCTCGCGGTGCTGAGCTAGCGATCGCTGACCCAGCAGCCGCAGACGAACTGCGCCGTCGACGCCCAGACCTGACCATCGTCGACACCGCTGAGGAGGCCGTGGCTGAGGCCGATGTTGTGATGATCCTCACGCCGTGGCGTGAGTTCGTGAATCTCGACCCACAACAGTTGAGAGAGATCGTCGGGACCGCGAACATCATCGACGGCCGCAACGTCCTCGATCCCAAGGCCTGGCGTGCGGCCGGGTGGACCTATTACGGGATGGGGCGCGGCGACTCCATCTGGTGATTCGTGTGGGCGGCGGTAACCCGCCGCCCACACGAAATCTGCGCGGACTGTGCGGGCTCGGCTAGGGGCGAGCCCGCACAGTTAGGCGTCACGCGAGCTGCGCACCCAACGCACGCAGTTCGTCTGCGTGTGCCGCCACGAGACCCGCAGCGTCAAGGCCGGACTCGCCCATGAACTCCTGGAAGCTGAGCAGCACGCTGCCCTGAACCACCTTTGCACCGACGTTTTCCAGCAGCTGCGTGAGCGGAGGGACCGCTCGGCCTCCCCCACCGAATCCGTACCCAACGATGGCGGTGGGCTTCTCAGCCCACTCTGGGCCCAGCGTATCGATAGCGTTCTTGGCAGCAGCCGTGAAGAACCCGTTGTACTCGGGGGTCACCCAAACCACGGCCTCCGCATCGGAGATGGTCTTTGCCCAAGCCTTGGTGTGCTCGTTTTGGTAGTTCCCCATACGAGGCATCTCAGGCTCATCCAGAAGGGGCAGAGCAACCTCGCGGAGGTCAACGAGCTCGACCTGCTTCCCCGAGGCCTCCGCCAGAAGCGGAGCAATTGCCTCCGCGATGTGACCGCCATTGCGCAGCGGACGGGTGCTGGTGACGATGATCTTGATTACCATGAAGCTCCTACTGGTTGATAATGAATTGCCGCCAGTCTAGCTCAAATCATCAACCCTCGTAACGGGGCGAGCGGCCGCTGAAGAGATCCCACTCCATCTTTATCACGGCAAAAGGTTCACGGATCGCAGCCTTCCACCAATATCCTGGCCATTCCCGGCTCAGCCGCTTATCCCCCACCCCGAGCGTATCGATCCCCACCCAGCGGCAGATCGCCACCGTACGCCGAATGTGGTAGTCCTGGCTCAACACCACAGCCTGTCGCAACCCGTAAACATCATGAGCCCGCTTGCAGGTGTCATACGTGTCATACCCGCCCGGATCCTCGGTGATAATGCCGGGGTCGATCCCCTTGCGCTCCAAATACCCGCGCATCACCCGGGGCTCGTTGTTAGCCCCGGGTCGGCCATCGCCAGAGACAATCACTCGGCTGAGCCGCCCCGCGCGCACCAACTCGACGGCGAGGTCCAGCCGGAACGCGAGCGATGCCGAGGGCTGCTCCGGGTCCGCCCGCGCACCCAGTACGATGCCCACCCGCCCGGGCGGCACCGCCGTCGGCTCGATGTAGCGGCCCCAGGAAGCGGCCAGCGAATGCGTCAGGCCCAGAACGGTCGGCATCGTCGCAAGCAGCGCGACACCGACCGCCCAACGCCACCGACGCCTAGCCACGGTTGGCTCGGTACCACTTCACCAAAGACTGCGTGGACGGATCCTGCTTGGCGAGCGCCTCATCGTCGCCGAACACTGCAGGAGCGATCTCCAGCGCCAGCTTCTTACCCAGTTCGACGCCCCACTGGTCGAACGAGTCGATGCCCCAGACGATCCCCTGTACGAAGGTGATGTGCTCGTAGAGCGCGATCAGCTGACCCACCACCGACGGCGTCAGAGCGGGCGCCATGATCGACGTGGTCGGTTTGTTCCCCGCGAACACCCGGGCCGGCACGATGGCCTCCGGAGTACCCTCCTCGCGCACCTCGTCGGCGGTCTTGCCGAAGGCCAGCGCGGCCGTCTGCGCGAAGAAGTTAGCCAGGAACAAGCCGTGCACATCCTTGTCGCCGTCAACGAGCGGCCGTGCCGGGCTGGCCACTGCAATGAAGTCCGCCGGGATGAGGCGCGTGCCCTGGTGGATCAACTGGTAGAAGGCGTGCTGGCCGTTGGTTCCGGGTTCACCCCAGAAAATCTCGCCGGTGTCGCTGGTCACCGGGGTGCCGTCGGCGCGCACGGACTTCCCGTTCGATTCCATCGTGAGCTGCTGCAGGTAGGCCGCGAAGCGATGCAGGTACTGCGCATAGGGCAACACGGCGTGCGAGTGGGCGCCAAAGAAGTTGACGTACCAGATGTTGAGGAGACCCATCAACAGCGGCACGTTTCGCTCGGGAGCGGCCGTGCGGAAGTGCTCATCCACGGCGCGGAACCCGG
The DNA here is from genome assembly GCF_003932855.1 of Tessaracoccus sp. OH4464_COT-324. Lineage (GTDB taxonomy): Bacteria > Actinomycetota > Actinomycetes > Propionibacteriales > Propionibacteriaceae > Arachnia. The sequence goes on from NZ_RQYZ01000004.1 coordinate 128,323, forward strand.
CGAGGAAGTCGCGGAAGCCATCCATACCAATCGCCAACGCCACCGGCAGCCCGACGGCAGAGTCGACGGAGTAGCGGCCGCCCACCCAGTCCCAGAAGCCGAAGGCGTTCGCCGGGTCGATGCCGAACTCGGCCACCTTGTCCAGAGCCGTGGAAACGGCGACGAAGTGCTTGGCGATGGCAGAACGCTTGGCCGCCGCATCGTCGCCGATCGCCCCCTTCTCGACCAGCTTGTCGAGCAGCCACTCCCGAGCGAGACGCGCATTGGTAAGGGTCTCCAGCGTCGTAAAGGTCTTCGAAGCGACGATGAACAGCGTGGCCTCGGGGTCGAGGTCCGCCGTCTTCTCGTACACGTCGGAAGGGTCAATATTGGAAACGAAACGGCAGCTCAGGCCCTCCTTCTTGTAGGGGATGAGCGCCTCGTAAACCATCACCGGGCCGAGGTCGGAGCCGCCGATACCGATGTTCACCACGGCGGAGATCGGCTTGCCCGTGACGCCCACCCACTCGCCAGAGCGCACGGAGTCGACGAAACCGCCCATCCGGTCGAGTACCTGGTGCACGTCCCCCACGACGTCCTGACCGTCCACGATGAGTTCCGCGCCCTTGGGCAGTCTGAGCGCGGTGTGCAGCACGGAGCGGTTCTCCGTGACGTTGATCCGCTCTCCGTTAAACATTGCCTCCCGACGCTCGGCCAGACCCACCTGCTCGGCGAGCTCCAGCAGGGCAGTTACCACCTCATCGGTGATCAGGTTCTTGGACAGGTCGACGCGCAGGTCGGCCAGGTCGAAGGACAGTTCCTCGGCACGGCGCGGGTTGGCCGCGAACCAGGCACGCAGGTCAACGTTCAGGCTTTTCTTCAGCTCGCCTAGCTTCGACCAGGCGGGCGTAGTGGTGGCATCTACTGGCTTGTTCATGGCCCAAGCCTAGGCCGTGGTTGGGCCGGAGAACACCCCCGCCTGCACTAGGACACGTTTCGAAAGTCGCGCGGGACCCGATCAAGCGACCCCAACGCGCCGGGCCGTCCTAGGCCGACGCTCCACTACGCGGGTCCTAGCGCACGCTGATGTGCACGTGGTCGTAGTGATTCGCAGAGACCGAGCCGCGATCGCTCATGTGGCGCCAACCATCGCCGGAGCGCTGAGTGGTCCAGATCTTCTGCTCGTAGATGACCTCGATGACGCCGAGTTCGCTCGCGTTGGCACGCGCCCAGTTCGCGATCTCCCAGCCGGCCTTGCCAGAGATCATCACGTCAATGGCTCGCCCTGAAGAGTGGTATGAGCCACCGCCGGCTCGACGGCCGTGATAGCCGCGTACGTTGGGGAACTTGTTGCACACCGCGCGCAGCACACCCACGGTGCGGTCGGTGAGACCGCTCTCGATGCGCGCCGCCTGCGGGCAGGAACTCTTCCCGCCACTGACGCCCTGGGCCTCCGGTGCGGCCGCAGGCTCCTCGTCGGTGAGGAATTCGCTGACAATGAAGCCCTCGTGCTTGCCCGCCTTGACCTGCTGCCAACGGCCCTCAACGACGGAGGTGACGCTGACCTTCTTACCCGCACCGATCGTCGCAAGAATGCCGAAGTCGGTACCGGGACCCTTGCGCACGTGCACGGACTTGGTGGCCCACTTCTCCCCCACGATCTCGCCGAAGGCCGGCACGGCGGGGCTGGGCGTTGGCTGGGCGCTGGTGGGCTCTGGCGTGGGTTCAGGGCTCGCCTCCGGGGTGGCCTCCTCCGCAGGCTCGGGCGTCGCCTCGACGGCGGTCTCCGTGGCTTCCGGGGTGGGCTCGGGCGTGCCGCTGGCTTCCGGGGTGACGCTCGGGGAAGCCGCGAGCGGCAGCGGGGTGCGCTGGTTGGTGCGACTCAGGGATTCCGAACGCTCCGACGGCAGGGCGAGCGTGTTCGGGTCGGTGTGGGCGGCCCCGTCGACCTCGCCGGGCACCAGCAGGACGCTACCCACCAGGAGTCCCACCGTGGACAGCGCGGCCAAGCCCCAGCGCGTCACGGACGACAGCCGCCTGGCCTGGGGCGTCTCGTCATCCAGCAGTGCGCGGCGTGCAGGCTTTGCCTCGGCGATGGGCGCCGTGTCTTCGGCCGTGTCGTCACCGATCAGTACGCGTCGAGCTTCCACAGCGAATCCTTTCCTAAGATTCTCTCAGTCAATATTAAGAAACCGGAAACGGGGAATCAAATCGGGCTTGCGCCTGCCGGGTTTCCTTGACATGCTCAGGCTTGGCAGAAAGCCAGGACGCTTCGAGGTCAGGAGTTCCCATTCACCCACGACGCACGCGGTTTACCGCCTGGGCCATCTCAGTAGCAGTTGTTCTGCTCGGCCTGTTCGCGCCCAGCGCGTCGGCGGCCGGATCGCACATTGACATTGACGTGCAGCTCAGCGCGGAGTTGGAGGTGCATGTCACCGGCACCCTGTCCGCCGACGATCGCAAGCCCATCGTCGGCGGCCGGGTCAGCGCGCTTCTCGAAAACCGGACCCTGGCGTCGGGCTCTACTGACAGCTCCGGACGCTTCGATCTCAAGTTCATCGTGCCCGGTGACCTGCGCGGCGGTCAGCGACCGCTGACCGTGCGCTTCGCGGGCGATCAGCAACACTCCGCCGCGCAGAGCGGCGTCACTCTCGACATGTCGGAACTCGCCGCCCCGGCAGCCCCAACGGAGGCACCCGCCGACGGCAACAGTGCGCTGACCCTGAACGCGAGCAATCCCACCCCGAGCAACGGTGATGTGGTGACGCTCTCTGGGAAGCTGCTTTCCCCCCAGGGGCTGCCACTCACCAACGCCGGACTGTCCCTGTACAACGGCGATGTCGAGATCGAAGAGTCCTACATGATCACCGACGCCGAGGGCACATTCACCACGATCTTCGAGGTCCCAGCGGACCAAAAGGATCCGGTCACGCTCTCCGTGCGGTTCGCCGGTGGCGAGGGCTACCCGGCGGCAGAAGCCAGTGTCTCTCTAGACATTAATTTCCACGAGATCGGCTCCAGCACGCCTTCACCCTCCGCGACGCCCTCCGCAGAGTCCTCTCAAACTCCTTCGGCCAGCCCGTCAGCTTCGGCCAGTGCGACCGCCGCTCCCCAGACCACTGCGGAGCTGGACAACTCGCTGTTCTCCGGCGTCGGCGCCTGGATCATCGGGGCCGTGGTGATCGTCGGCGGCTTGGCCCTCGTGACGGTCGCCCTGGTTTTCAGCAGCTCGCTGCGCGCCCGAGCCCGGCACAGCCAGCAACTGGCGGAGGAGCCTGAGGAAGAGGGCACGCTCGACATCTTCGCTGAGGAAGAGAGCGACTCCCCCACCCCGCGCCACGGACCCTAGGGGCCCCTCCGAAGACGAGACCATGCTCGTCTTTCGCACCAGGCCTTAGGACTCCGGTTGAAGTTTCCGGAACGCCCCGCACCGATCGCGCAGCTGACCGAGGTCCCCCCCGGCCGCAGCATCGCCCAGCAAGGTCGCATCGACAGCGGCGGCCGGGGCCCCCGATTCCAGCCATTGGCTAGCTGCGTAGGCTCCGAGACCGCCCATCGGGATGACCCGATCGATCAGCCCCACCCTGGCCAGATGGCCAGCCATGGTGTGGCCGACGATGTCTGCCGGCCACAGGAGCGCCCCGGAGGCCCCGCCGGCCAGCACCGAGCGCACCTCCGTCGGCGTACAGGCCGACGCGTACACCGCCACCCCGGCCTCCCTGGCGATGCCGGCCAGCTCCCCGTCGAACCGATCGGCGAAGACGAAGTCCGCGCCCGCATCGACGGCCCGCTCCAGCTGCCCGACATCAGACACCTGCCAGGCGCCAAGCGTCGCCCGCGCAGCGAACACCGCGCGCAACTCGCCCAACACGGCCACCGGCACCGCGAAGCTCGGCAGCCGTTCCTGGATCAGCACCTCGGCCACGCCGATGAGTTCGTCGCAGGCCACATCGGGCAGGCAGGTCACGATTCCGCGGGGAGTGTTCATAGCTCTCATTGTGCCAACTTTCGTGCCGCCGTCGACCCCGGGCTTCACGGCAGGAGAGCCCTCGGGAGCGGGTGCCGTGGCCCGGGATAGCGATCTCGTCCTGGGCCCCAGGCCACCCGATGGAGCCCCACCCAGCGACCCCGCCTGCCGAGATGGGCCCAATCTTTGCAGACCAAAGTTCGGGCTGCGCTCCTCCTGCGGCGTAACATGTGTTCAGTAACCACGGACGAAGTTTTAGGAGCCGGTGTTGAAGGCAGAGGGTGTTGGTCGCCGCAGCGTAGTTAAGTTGCTGGCTTGGACTGTTGCGGGTACGGGGTTGGCGGCATGCGCCAACTCCCCTGCGGATACGAGGGGCCGCGACGACGGTTCCGCAACCGAAACGGGCACTCCCGGCGGCGAGTCGCCCGCACCGGACCAGCCGCAGGACAACCAGAGCACCGAGGCATCCTCCGTCAACGTGGACTCGGCGCTCGTGGCCGGCTATTCCACAGTTACGCTGGCGGTCGGCGAGGGAGTGTCCGCCGTTACCCCCCGGTTCGCCACTGCCCGTAACCTCTCCCAGGCCTGCGAGATCGTGCGCGACCGTTTCCTGCGCGGAGCCCGCTGGGTGGATGCGAAGAAGGTGGACATCTCGGCCTCGTTTGTCGCTTGCTCGGCCGATGTCGTCGGGGTGCAGTTCACGAGCACGGTGGACGGCAGGACCGATTACGCGATGCTGTGGTACGACGCGCGAAAGTCGCAGACCTTCTCCTCCCCGGAGTTGATCGAGCCCTACGGCTGGGGCAATTTCGCACAGGCCGTGCACGACGCCGCCACCGAGAAGGGCCTCGATGCCGCGAAGGTGGATGAGGCTCTGATCGCCCGTCAGGCCCCCTACGGCCCCGGCCCTGGGATGTACTTCGAGAGCGACGGCCGACTCAGGATCACATTCAACTCGGGCGTGCTGGGCGACGCTCCGCACAGCCTGACCCTCGACGCGAACGACTGGCTCAGCGAGTTTGGTTCGCTGGCGCAGAGTGCTGCCACCAGCCCCGTCGAGTTCACCGGTAAGCCCAGCCGTAAGGAGACGCATTTCACGCCAGGCAAGGAGCGCCCCGCCCCCATCTCCTCGCCGAACGCCCCATCCGACGGGGACACGCACGACAAGCTGCCCAAACCGAAGCCTGGCGGAAAGGTGCGCCCCAGCACCGCCGTCGGCTACGACCCGATCGTCGAGCCATGCGTGGCCCTCACCTACGACGATGGCCCGGGACCGCGCACACCGGAACTGCTGAGCATCCTGGACAAGGCCAAGGTCACAGCCACTTTCTTCGCCCTGGGCAACAGCATCAAGTCCTACCCCGACACCGTGAAGCGGATGGCGCGCAGCGGGTACGAGGTGGCCAGCCACACCATCACGCACGCCGATCTGGCCAAGCAGAGCGTCGAGAAGATCCAAACGGAGGTCAACGGCAACTCCGAGCTGATTGCGCAGACGACGGGCTATGCCCCACTGCTGTTCCGTCCGCCCTACGGCAGCCACAATGAGAAGGTGGACAACATCCTCACCGAGGCGGAGTTGGCCGTCGTGATGTGGAGTGTGGACACCAACGACTGGAAGCACCGCAACACGGGCCAGACGGTGGCCAAATCCGTCGGCGAGGGAATGAAGTTCACCCAGCCCATCGTGCTGATGCACGACATCCATGACTCCACGATCGATGCGGCTCAACCGATCGTGCAGCAGCTCACGGAGAAGAACTTCCACCTGGTTTCGGTCAGCGAGCTGACCGTGAACACCGGTGGCTTGTTCGCCGGGCACTCGTACTGCCGGGGCACCGGCATTCTGCAGGAGGGATTCGGCTGCAAGGGCTAATCGGAGGGCCGATCATAGGCTGGGGTGGCGACCAGCTAATCGGAGGACCAACCAAAAGCTGGGGTGACCAGACGATCTGGTGGCGCGCCCGCCCGGCAGTTCTCCCTGAGAGGTCGAGCGGCGGGTATTCGTCCCTACGCTCGATGTACGACCGGGTGTTGCAAGCGGACTTGCTGGGAGTTTCCGGGCTGATTCTGGGCCCCGTGCTGGCCGCCGACCCGTCGGACGGTGGCTTGGTGGATGCGCTGCGCGTCGACCCTCGGCTGGGTGAGGAACAAGACCTTCGCGCCGCCGTGCTCGGCTTCAAGTACGAGGGTTTGAAGGTGCTGATGGAGGCGTCGTTCGCTCTCGTCAGCAGGCAGCATCCCGACGTGGCGCGCGCCCTGCTCGGCGGACCGGACTCGCCGGAGGGCCGGCTCTTCGACATCGACTGGGACGCCCCCGGGGGCCCCCGCCCGCGCCCGGCTGACGGCGCCGGGCAGCTGGTTCGCCTGAACCAGTCGAGCGACGAGGCGGTGGAGTTCGCGGCGACCGCGATGCTGCACTGGCTCTCGCGCGGGGTGGATGGCTTTTCCCTCTCGTCGGCCTCCGCGGTGCCGCCCGAGTTCTGGCGTCGGGCGCTGGCCCGCACCCGGGAACTCTTTCCCTACCAGTGGGTGCTGGCCGATTTTGGCCGGGGGGATCTGGTGGATCTCGTCGAGCGGTCGACGGTGGATTCGGCCATGCAGTTCGACCTGCGCGACGGAATTGTCACATTCTTCAGCGACCGGAATCTTCGGAGGCTCGACCGGGTCATTGAACAGCACAACCGCTGCCTGGAGAGCTTTGTTCCGCAGACCTTTCTCACCCTCCCCGGCGAACCAAGCATCACCCGCACGTTGGGCGAGGACAACGCCCGGCAAGCCCTCGCGCTACTGCTTTTCCTGGGCGGGGCGCCGTCGGTCGATTCCGGGTACAAACTCCCTGGTATTACGCCGCCAACCCATCCGATTCTCCCGTGGCAGCGTGCCTCCTTCGGTCCCCGGATTTCGGGCACGTCGGAAAGCTTCCCCGCAATACAGTGGAGTCTTTTGGAGAAACGCGACAAGCTGCGGGGAGGCCGCCAGTGGCGCAGTCTGGAGCGGTCGCGGGCCGAAAGACTGCACCTCAGCGACACCTACGCCGTCTATCAGCTGCGGGGAGAACACCCCGATGTGTTCCTGGAGATCCGCGTGGGCCGCACCGTCTCCGTCCAGGTCAGAGCGCACAGTTCCATGTCCGGCTCGGACAAGCTGATCTGGGGCTGATAGCCGGGGCACGCCGCCGGACGGGCTTCGGCCCCTCAGGGGCGGTTTCCATAAATGGTCGCGTGTTTCGGTCCATAACCCGGGCGGACAACACAGAAATGATGCAGCAGGCTCCCGCGAAGCGCGGAAAGGAAGAAGCTAGTCCCCTTGCCTGATCCAACGCCGACCCGCTCGCCCCTCCCAGCGGGTCGGCGCCGCGGCTGCCGACGACATGCCGCAGGTAAAGCCCGGTCCGGCCTCAGCCACTGCCTCAACAGCCGCAACCGACCGGGGCGCGCACTCAGAATGTGAAACTCTGGCTTAACCCCTACTCGTCGGATTACTATTTCTGCGATTCACAGTCCGGACTTACCGGCCGACGCAGAAAGATCGGCAGAAATGAAGCGCACCACCATCAGCGATATTGCCCAGCTTGCCCAGGTTTCCAGGGGCGCTGTTTCGTTGGCGCTGAACAATAAACCCGGGGTATCCGACGCGACCCGCGCCCGGGTGGTCGCGATCGCTCAGTCCTTGGGGTGGACGCCGCACATCGCCGCCCGGGCGCTTTCCTCGTCGCGGGCGGCGGCCATTGGCCTCGTGCTACCGCGGCCGCGCGCGGGTGCCGACGCGGAGCGCTACTATTTCAAGCTGATCTGCGGCATGGAGGCCGCACTGACCGGGCACGGGCACTCGCTGGTGTTGCAGATGGTGGACGACGTGGTGGAGGAATTGGAGGTCTACCGTTCCTGGTGGGCACAACGCCGCGTCGACGGCGTGCTGCTCGTGGATCCCCGCACCTCGGACCCTCGCCCCGCCCGACTCGTCGAACTGGGCATCCCTTTTGCGACGGCCGGCTCGCCGCTGCCCGGCGGGGGCGCCATCGTGGTTGACGACGCAGAGATCATGGAGCGGGCCCTCAGCCACCTTGCGGCGTCCGGCAGGACGAGCATCGCTTACGTCGGTGGACACAGCGGTTTGCAGCACACGCTGGGCAGGCAGCAGGCTTTCTTCGAGCAGGGTGACAGGCTTGGGCTCATCACCCGGCTGGCGAGCCCCAGCGACTACTCCGAGGCAGCCGGCGGCGCCGAAACCAGGCGTCTACTGTCGAGCCACCGAGTACCCGACGCGATCGTTTACGACAACGAATTGCTCACCCTGGGCGGGTTGTCGGTAATCGTCGAGAGCAGGATCGACGTGCCCACTCGCCTGGCCGTACTCTCGTTGGAGGATTCGCCGTTGTGCCGCGTGGTCAGCCCTCAGGTGACGTCCTTCCTGCACGACCCGGCAGAGCTTGGTGCGGCAGCCGTCGAATTGTTGCTTTCCCCAGATCCAGCCCGAGTTCAGCGACTCGCCTCCCCCGCCCTGGAGGTGCGCGAATCCACCCGATGACGCCTATTGTCACCGGTTTTGGGGCGGGTATTGCTAAGGTTACGTATGGTCAAGCGATCTATTCTCGTCATCTTGGCACTGTGTTCGGCGCTAGTGGGTCTCGCTGCGTGCGCTGATTCGACCGGACAAAGCACCTCCTCAGGGGCTTCACAATCCGCCTCCTCTGAGCAGCCAGCCCGGCATGGGGAAGAAGTCACCGTCGGGATTTTCCATCTTCCGGGGACCCTACTGGTGCCCGAGGATGGCAAACCGATTGCTGTTCTCCTGCTGTGGGGCTCCGGCCCACAGGATCGAGACGAGTCCCTGCCCAACAGCCCCAACAAGCCGTTGCGTGATCTCGCCGAGGGCCTCGCCGACCGGGGCATTGCCAGCCTGCGCTTCGACAAGCGCACCTTCGCGGCGCCACGCAAGCTTGACCTCAGCACGTTGTCGCTGTCCGACGAATACCACGACGATGCCGCAGCGGCGCTGCGCCTGCTGCGCGACCGGTTGCCCGGGTATCGGCTTTTCGTGATTGGCCACAGCCAAGGGGCGATGGTGTTGCCGGACATTCTAGAGGCGAACGAATTCGCAGCCGGCGGTGTCTCTCTGGCAGGAACCCCCCGTTCGCTTTTCGATCTGATTCTGGATCAGCTCCATCACCAGTTGGAGTCCCAGACCGGGCTCTCCCCCGAGGAGCAGGCCCGGCGCCGCGTCGAAGGCGAGGCAAGCATCGCGGAAGCGAAGGCGGTCGACGCGCTGAGCGACGTGGTGCCGATGCCGTTCCGGCTGTCAATGAGCACCCGCTACGTGATCGATATCAACCGCCTGGATCCGGCCAAGACCGCCACAAAGCTTAAGGTCCCCCTGCTCTTCCTGCAGGGCGACGCAGACCAGCAGGTTTTCGCGGATACCGATTACCGCTTGTGGCAGGAGAAACTCGCGGGCCAGCCCAATGTCGAGTTTGAGCTGTTTAACGGGCTGAATCACTGCTTCTACCCCACCAAGGGGCTGGATCCGTTCCGCGATATTCAGGAGCCCGCAACGATCCCGCCCCAGGTGATTGAGCGCATCGCCGGGTGGCTTGTGAAGCAGGCCTGACGACCGGCCACTCGTCGTTGCCGTCCTTGGCTGGTGATGAGACGCGCGTCTCTTCGAACCTCCCCTGCGGACAGGCGGTTTCTTCCCTACCGTGAGTTCCAGGAATCAAGCCCTACCCAGCAGCCACATGTCCGGATTTACGGAGGCATGCTTGGGAATTACCCGCCCCGCGAAACCATTGGGGCGATTTCACGGGGTTCTTCCGATGGATCAAAGAGTCTCAGAGCACCGCTGGCTGCGGCTGCACTGGCAGCGCTGCTCGTCTTCTCCGGCTGCCAGAGCGGCTACCGCTCGCCCAGTTACCCACAACCGTGAGTCAGCCCTCGATTGCTACCAGCGTTGCCCCGCGTGGTCGAGGACGAGCTCGGGCTAGTGAGCGTTTCCACAAAGGCGAAACGCACCGCTCCCCCGCCTACACCATTGCCGTGCTGCTGCGTGGAGGAGCCGGCAAGTTCGTAGCTTCGGAGGGCAGCTACGGCAAAATGAATGGTTCAAGACCACGTACCCACGTCCGGCTCAGCTGTCGGTGGTGTTCTCCAGCAGCGAGATCAACGTAGAGGCGCTGCTGATTCAGAGGCCTGATTTGGCGGCCTCCAGCCCGACAAGGCCGCCGAGTGCTCCAAGGAGTATCTGGCCATCAGAGCCGAGACCGAGGAGAGACCGCCCCCTCTCAGGTTCCGAGTACCACCGTCGTTCAGGCCTTCACCGCAGGAGGAGCCCTCCAGGCAAACAATGGGTCAACGACCGGTCAGGGACTCATAACCCTTGCGCACCGCATCAACGCTGGAGCGGGAACCATCGGCGAGCCAAAAGATTCCTCGGGGGAGGCCAAGACGAAGGCCTTTACTTGGAATACTTCGGCTTTGAGATCGCCGAAAGCAGTCTGAAGTACCTGCTCATCCTGACCGACGGTCAGCGCGCGACGGACATGTTCGACTTCCACCACCGCTAGCCCCCATGATGACGAGGTCGCAGCCGATCCCAAAACATGGACGAGGCCATCGCACATGTCCGTTCTGGGTCAGCTTACTTATCGCCGCCTCCGTCCTACTCTTCGACGTAGCTAGCCCCTTCCTAGTGGGACGCTACGCTATTGGTCCGCGGGAAGCGATGTGGATCATGCTGTGGAATCTCGTTCCCATTGAGCCGACCTGGAGCGGGATCGCCGAGAAAGTGTTCCGGGAGATGTGCTGGCCCCGCACCTGATGGCGGTGCTCGTCGGTGCAGCGCTGTCATGCTCCTGAGCTGTGCGCCAAGGGATGTTCCGAAACTCTTTAGCGCCTCGACATATTGGGGGTTCCGCCGCCGCACCGCTGGCTATCAGCCTCACCGACGCCTACCCGCTCATGGTGCCTGCTCTCCCTCTCGCGATGGGAATCTCTGGCATGATGTTGGCCTGTAGGGCTGGCCCGGGCGAAGGGGAAGACAGCAGCAATCATATTGGTGCTGGAGGGAGCAGCGGTCAGCTCGGTGCTCGACGCTGGCGTGTCCATGATGAAGTAGTTGGCTGATCCGGCGGATGACCTGCTCGCCATCACTTTTGGTGGATGAGCTCCTTCTCCGGGATGCAGTGGGATAGCCTCGCCTTTGCTTCCCTCATCTTCCAGCTGGCCCTACTGAGCATCTTCTCGATCGCCTGGTGATTGAGCCTGTTAACGATGGGTGATTTCGAGGTTCGTCCGGCGAAGTGTTTATCATTCTGGACGCCAACTGCTGCGGCAAGTCAACCCTCGTGCAGGCAATCGTCGAGGAACTTCAACCGAATTGAAGATGAATTCATCTCGGCGTATCGGATATCAAAACTCCCGGCATCAAACACTTGGCGAGGAAAACGACAATAGCTCTCCAGGAGCATTCGATGTAGTTCCCCTTCACGGACCTGAACGTGGCGCAAATAGGGCGCGCCCCGCGCTCGCTCCTGGGCCTCCCACCCGTAGAGATCAATCGATCTACCGGGAAGCTCCTGATGCTGTTGGCCTGCGCGAACTGGACATGGAGCAGCACACACATTTGTCCGGCGGCGAAAGGTAACCGGCCCTGATTGATCGGACCTCAGCACAGCAGCCCGACTTGGCCCTATCGGATGAGCCCACCAGTCACCTCGATTACCATCATGTCGCAACAGTACTCACCACGGCCCACTCGTCGCACGGATTCAGGGCAAGGCGGCGGTGATGTTTACTCACTCACTCGGCCAGGTCTCTCACTGCCCGTCGCGCACCGCCTGACGAAAGATGTGCGTTTCTTCACCATTAGCCCGAGCAAAGAGGTGATGTCTGACGATAACCCCAGCGAAGTCTGCGAAGTGAGGATGCTAGTAGTCACCACACGCGACGATTCCAGCCGCGAGGCACCTCACTTGTCGTCCCGTCCTGGAGCTAGGGAACCTTGAGCTGAATGACCAGGACATGGCTGGGCAAGCGACACCGCCCGCCTGGGACGCTCCGTGCCGCGTTACTCCTCCCAACGCGAATAGGGACTCGCCGCCTGAACGCCGGATTTAAGCCATCCCACAGGTCAATCCTCCTGTCCCACTCTGACAAGGAGTTGAGCCCAACTCGCGGGTTCGGGGATCACACCCCTTTGGAGAGGCGCGGAAGCGCCCTCGACGGACTCGCAAGGCGGTTTCGTTCGCCTCGGTCACACGGGACGCTCCCGGTGGGCGGCGCCCCAAGCGAGAAGATCAGGGATTCTGTCGCACACCCACCCTGTTTGCTCGCCCACTGCGAGAGGATGGGGCCATGAATGATTCTTGGCAGTGGATGGGCCAGTACGGATGGAACAGTAGATTTCTGGATGCCCTCGAAGTTCAGACGGCCGAGGCTGCCGCGTTGCGCCAGACCGTGTCCAAACACGTCGAGGGCATTCAGAAGGAGTTGAAGACAGTACAGGGCAGCGTCGATGGCCGACTGAACGAACTCACCGAGGCTTTCTTAAACTATGCCAAGATGGACGGCTTCGAGAAGGAGCTCGGGACCTTCCCCGGGCATGCCGTGGCCCGCAACCAGGCTCGTGGCAACATTCGTCGTCTCATGCAGGGGCTACCCCCAGAAGCCGCGGAGGACATCCCGTCCTACTGGCTCCCCCCGGCCGTTGCGGCGCTCAGCCCCGACGGAAGCGTCGACACACAGCTGGCCGCGCGAGCCCTTCAACGCTACCCTGAGGCGGCGCGGGACTTCCTGGCGGTGGCCCAAGGCGCACTGGGGCGCGGTGAGGCCGCGCTCGGCGACCTACCGAGCCTCCTCAGAACCGACGGGGATGGCCGCTGGGCACGCTGGCAGGTTCTGGTGTGGTCAGCCGTCGCCAGGGGAGCCTTTGGGCCGAACGCCCTCGCCACCATCCGCGACATCGTCGAGACCACTCTGTCGAGAAACGACGACTGGGAGCAGTGGCTTCGCGAGGAGCACCGCAATGTCCCCAGTCCGGAGCGGGCCGACGATGTGCTCGCCTGGGCGCTCGACCAAGCAGAAGCCCCGGCGCCGACGACTTCCGCACCCAAGCCACAGGAGGGGATGCCCACGGACGAGGAAGTCGGCCGCGCGATGCTGTTGGAGTCTCTCACTCTCCTGCCGCTGGGAAGCTGCCCGGAGGAGGAGGCCCTGCTGGCCCAGGCCAGAGAAACCCGTCGAGCTTTTATCCAGAAGCTGGCGCCCGTGGCTGAAGGCCAGGCTTACGAAAACGATAGCCCTCCCGTGGATGTCGTCATGCTGCTGCGAGACACAGCGGTGAGCCCGGATGTACCGCAGACGATTTGCGCCTGGCTGTGGCAGCGCTTCCTGCCGCGCTTTTCTCCGATCGCGGACGACTACGCGGCCCAACCGCAGCCCGCCCCTCCCGAAATCGCGCTTCCCGGGGAAGCGAGCATCCTCGTCGGCCCGAAGGGTGTGCTCAACCCAAGCCAGCTAACAGCTGCCCGCGCCGCACTGCACGACTCGCTCCCGACGGGGATGGTGTCCCAGGGCTTGCCGGTCAGCTTGGTGGGCGCCGCCGTCGTTTTGCTGTCACTCGGACTGTGGGTGGCCGGTATGGACTTTCTCGGCTTCCCTCTGCTGGTGGCCGGAGGCCTCATCGTCGTGCTGGGCATCAGGCTAGTGAACTACTCTCGGGACAGCCACGATCGGGTGCGCGTCTCGCTGGAGGAACTCGATTCGAACATTCGCAGGACCACCAAGCGCGCCGCAGAGCAACACGAGGAGCAGCTCGCCCTGTGGGCAGTTAGGCGCGACTGCGCGGCGCGGTTTCTTGAGAGGCGACGCCGAGCCTGACCGTCTCGGTGGGGGTGCTTGGAGGGTCGCAGTGGGCCGCCCGAGCGCCCCCGAAAAAGTGAAGTCCCGGGGCGCTCACCTTGGGCGCCCCGGGACTTGGCTTGGTGCGCGAGAGAGGAGTTGAACCTCCACGCCCTTGCGGGCACCGGCACCTGAAGCCGGCGCGTCTGCCATTCCGCCACTCGCGCGTCCCGCCGATCCGTATCGAACCGACGCTGAACTTTAGCACAGTCCGAACGGAACGCACAAAACGGCCCCAGCCACCCTGACCCACGCTGCCGGAGAGCATTTCGAAAGCCAGGCCGGGCCGGAGCCGCGTCGTCGACGCTCCTGGCCCCGCCAGTTCCTTCGAGACAGGTCCTAGGCTAGGGGCATGCGCCTTTACCTGATCCGCCACGGACAAACCGAGTCAAACGTCAAGCACCTACTCGACACGGCCTACCCCGGTGCCCCCCTGAACTCCACCGGCTTGGCGCAAGCTCGCGAGTTGGCCGACCGGCTGGGCGGTGAACCGATCGAGGCCGTATACGCCTCAAACCTCACACGTGCCCAACAAACAGCGGCGCCCCTTGCCGAGGCACGAGGAGTCGAAGTGCAGACTCTCGACGGCCTGCGCGAGATCGCGGCCGGCGTCGAAGAGTTGAACCCGGTGTGGGACACCTACATCGACATGCTCAGTTCCTGGTCTCCGTCGAACATGGACTCAGGCTTGGAAGGCGGCGAGACGGCTCGACAATTCGTCGAACGCTACTTCGGGGCCATCGCCCACATGGCGTCCGCCGGACACGACGTGGCCGCCGCGGTCAGCCACGGCGCGGCACTGCGCGTATTCGGTCTGACCATCTGCCCCGATCTGGATCCCGAAGTCGCCATCCCGTTGGGAAACACCCAATGGATTCTGCTGGACGGTTCCCCCACGGAGGGCTGGAATATTGTCAGTTGGGGAGAAACCCACTTCAACTGAGCCGGGGAAACCCAGAACCCGCCGACTTTCCCACTGCAATTCGCCCCTTGCCAGACTAGGATGATCGTGATCGTGTCCTACTTTTCAGGGGGGCCAATGCGCAGGGAGACGTTCAAACTGAAAATCGACATCAGCCGCAAGGATGCCGCTCCAATTCACGTTCAGATCAGCGGTGTACTGCGCGAGCTGATCGAATCGGGGAGGCTGGCTCCGGGCACCCGGCTTGAGGATGAGGTGTCCATGGCGCGACGCCTACAGATCTCCCGGCCCACGGCGCGCAAAGCGCTGGAAACCCTGGTCAACCTCGGGCTGATCGTCCGCCGGCGCGGCGCAGGCACCGAGGTGGTGGCTCGGCGGGTTGAGCCGCCGCTGGTACTGACCAGCCTCTACGACGAGTTGGTCCGAGGCGGGCACAGCCCCACCACCAGCGTCCTCGACTGGGTTGAGGAGCCAGCCACCCCCAGCATCGCCCAGCTGCTGCGCCTGCCTGAGGGCAGCCCGGTGGTGCACATCCAACGCCTCCGCCTCATCAACTCGCGCCCCCTCGCGATCCTGCGCGACTACCTGCCCGCGCACTTGGCCCCCAGCCGGGCAAGCCTCACCAGCCGAAACCTGTACGACCTCCTCCGGGAAGCCGGCGCAGAGCCGCGCTCCGGCTCGCAACAGATCGGCGCGCGCCTCGCCACCCCCGCGGAGGCGCGCCTGCTGAACGAGCCCGTCGGCGCCGCGCTGCTCACAATGAACCGGGTGGCCTTCGACGTGGCCCGCCAGCCGATAGAGGTGGGCATCCACGTCTACCGGGCAAGCATCTACAGTTTCAACCATCAACTGACCCGATAGCCACCCTGATCGTTTGGGGGAATCGGTCGGCCGGCC
Organism: Tessaracoccus sp. OH4464_COT-324; assembly: GCF_003932855.1. Taxonomy (GTDB): domain Bacteria; phylum Actinomycetota; class Actinomycetes; order Propionibacteriales; family Propionibacteriaceae; genus Arachnia. The sequence continues at coordinate 143,984 of NZ_RQYZ01000004.1, forward strand.
GATCGCACGTAGAATCGATGTCATGGCCAACCCGCTCAAACTGATCAAGACCGCCACCGGCCTACTCGCCGCCGCAGGCGCCCTCATGCAAGCGACGCTCGCCCTGTGGAGCGGCCTCAAAGAGAACGAGGAAGTAGCCGAGAAGACGAAAAAGGCTCTGGAACAGGCAAAGCGGGCGCTTCGCTCCCGCAGCCCCGAGACCAGGTTCACCGCCGCCATCGACAGCATCGAATCCTGCGTGTCCGGGATCGAAACACAATTCCCGGACACCGACGAGTTGCCCGCCTGGCGCACCCGAGTCACAGCGCTCAGGATGCGCGGCCAGCTCACCGCCGGAGCGGCCAAAGGACGCCAACGCAAACCGATCTGGCGCGAGCTGAACGCCGAGGCCGCTGCACTATTCGAGGAGATCAACACACGCCTCGCCACGCTCTCGCCCGACGTGGTGCGCGCCGCGCAGTTGGGGTCCGTTGACGCTTCGCCCGAGCCGCCGAGCAGCTGAGCACTTCCCGGGCGATAATGACTGTCATGCGCCAGATAATGCCTTTCATCGCAGCCACGCTGCTCGCCGCGTCGTGTTCACCTCAGGCGGCGGCACCGCCGGACCCCGCACCCGCCCACGCAGCCGGCGTGCAGCTGTTCCAGTACCCGTGGCCGAGCGTCGCCCGCCAGTGCAAGGACACCCTCGGCCCGAACGGCATCGGTTTCGTGCTCCTCTCCCCGGCCCAGGAGCACATCGCGGGGCCCCAATGGTGGACCAGCTACCAGCCGGTCAGCTACCGGATCGAGTCCAAGCTGGGCACGCGCGAGGAGTTCCGGCAGATGGTGCAGGACTGCCACGACGCGGGCGTGCGGGTCGTCGCCGACGCCGTCATCAACCACATGGCCGGAATCGACTCCGGCACCGGCGTCGCTGGCAGCTCCTTCGAGCACTACAGCTACCCGGGCATCTACACCAGCGAGGACTTCCACCACTGCGGGCTGACCCCCAACGACGACATCGCTATCTACTCCGACCAGGCCCAGCTGCAAAACTGCGAGCTGGTAAACCTAGCCGACCTCGACACCAGCAGGCCGAACGTGCGCGAAACCATCGTCGGCTTTCTGAACGATCTGCGCTCCCTGGGCGTGGACGGCTTCCGCATCGACGCGGCAAAGCACATGAGCGCCGACGATGTGGCCGCCATCGTGGGCGCAGTCGAGGGTGAGCCGTTGATCATTAGCGAGGTGATCCGCGCCCACAACGAGCCGGTGCAACCGGAGGACTACCTCGGCTTCGGCGGGGTCTTTGCCTTCGGCTGGTCGAAGGATCTGGCGGGCGTGCTGCGCGGCGGATCGCTCGCCCCCGCCTTCCAACTGCGCGACGGCGCCGTACCCTCCGACAAGGCCTACACCTTCGTCGCCAATCACGACACCGAGCGCGCCGACCGGCACCTGAACCCGCGCGACGAAGACCTCTTCCGGCTGGCCGAGCTGACGATGCTCGCCGGCGACTACGGAACACCGGTGCTGTACTCCGGCTACGCCTTCGACGACCGGGACGCCGGGCCGAGGCAGGACAACGGCCGGGTGCTCGACGTCGTCTGCCCCGAGCAGCAGTTCCGCTGCCTGACGCCCGAGGTGCTCGGCATGGCGAAGTGGCGCTCGCTGGTGGGGGCCGAGCCTATCCAAAACGTCACCTGGAACTCGCCGGTGCTGACGTTGGACCGCGGCGGCAAGGGGTTCTTGGCGCTGTCCATCGCGGACGAGCCTAGGCCTTTCGAGGCCAGCACGGCGCTGCCGGACGGCGAATACTGCAACCTGGCCGCGCCCGACCAGTGCGGCTTCGTGGTTTCGGGCGGCAGGATTTCGGGCAGCGTCCCGCCCAAGAGCGCGGTGGCTCTCCACTCCGAGCGGTGAGTTCCCGCGGCCTGGTCCCGCTTCGTCGGGCGTACGAGGTGCTGGACGCGACGATCGACCCGGGCCGCTGGTGGCCTGCGGACACGCGCTTCGAGATCTTCGTCGGGGCGCTGCTCACCCACAACACCGCGTGGGCGAATGTCGAGCGCTCCCTGGGGCAGCTACGCGCGGCGGGCCTGCTGGACGCGGCATCGCTGAGCGACGTTTCCGAGGCAGAGCTGCAAGAGCTGATCCGCCCGTCGGGGTTCATGGTCGCGAAGGCCCGCTATCTTCAGGGCGCTGCCCGATGGTTCGGTGCCCACGACGACGGCGCCCGCCTCCTGCCCGACGGACCGTTACGCCGCCGGCTGCTGGAGTTGAGCGGCGTCGGCTTCGAGACGGCCGACGTGCTGCTGCTCTACGCCTACGAGCGGCCAGCATTCGTCTTCGATGCCTACGCGCGCCGCATGATCTCAGCCATCGGGGGCGGCACTTTCCGCAGCTATCCGGCCGCCCAGCGGGCGCTCGGCGGATGGGTTGATGACGCCGCCCTCAGCGTGGCCGAGCTGGCGCGCCTGCACGGGCTGATCGTCGAAGCCGGGAAACGGGCTGGTCCAGCTGGTTGGCCGGCGCTCTGGGCGGAGCTTTCCTCCACCCGGGAGACGACCAACCGCTGAACCAACCTGTCCCGGCCCTAAAGGACACACGCTCGGGTGATGTCAACCAGTCTGCGGTTGGCGAGCGACCCAGGACGCGAGATCGACTCGCCGACCGATGCGATAATCCACAGCCACGCCCAGGAGAAGCATCAGCTGATTCAGCCAACCCATCGCGGCAGAAACCGCTTCGGGGGAGTCCGCCTCCGCCAGAAGCACCGCACACTGTGTCCCCATGGCCTGGCCCGCGAAGCACGACGCACCCCGCATCGGGACCATCAGGCCAGGATTGTCCGCAACCCGGTCGGTCGGTTTCTTAATCGGCAGCGGTCCTTGCTCGCCGTAGGCCACCCAGCCCTTGTTGGTGGGGGCTCCTGGTTCTCCCGAGCCCGTTTCTCGCCCTCCAAAGACAACCACGGACGACACGGGGCGCATAGAAATACCCAATGAACCGCCCAGGAGCGCATGGTAAGCGAGTTGCAGCCTGCCCGGCTCAGCAGAGTGCAGCCACACCAGTAGGTCGGCGTCCCCGTTGAAGCCTCCCAGGTCAAAGTATCCTCGCACCTCGACGCCGGTACTTTCCAGCGCTCTAGCTGTCTCGTCTGCGACATCGATGCCCGCCAGAAAGGCCATCTCGGTACGCAGAACCGTGAACATGGTGTATTCAGACAAGTAGGTGCCCCGATCCTTACGCTCCTCCGGCCCGGTTACCGGGTACTCTCCAACCACCGGTCTCCCCATCATCACCGCCTCTCCCAAGCTCCAGCCCCGGGCCTCCGGCCTCCGAGCGCCCTCCGACCCCAACTGCTCATCCGGGTATGCTCTGTCAACGTTCATTTCCATGTCCCTTTCTCAACGGTTTTCCATTCGACTGTCCGCCAGCGTATTCAGCCCGACAGCACCCAAAGGGGTTTTCCACAGCTCCGCGCAGTCCGGGGTGAGGACTGGAAGATTTTGCCGCCTGGTTGGGGAAAACTCCGCTCAGCAGCCGGCTTACGAGGCAGCCCTGCTAAGGGGTCACCGCGCCGTTTCGGCCCCCGTATTCTGGCCATCGGCAGCACCCGGCCAGGTCAGCGAACCGATCCCACACAGCTCATCCAGCGCAGCCAGGTATTCCTCCGCCCGCCCCTCCTCGGCAGCCTGCCGGGCCCGCGCCGACGGGACGTGCAACAGCCTCGTGGCGAGCCGCCGCAGGGAGTGCGCCACATCGTCGCGGGACAGGGGACGATTGGGCAGCCTGCCCAACTCGTCCTCCACCAGCATCAACGCCACTTCCCGCAGCGTCGCGACGGCGTGGTCGACGGCCCGCGAGCGCAGCCGGGCCAGCGCGTTCGCGATGCCCTGCTCCACGAGCGCCTCGGCCTGAGCTGAGTCGTGCGCATAGCGCGGCTGAATGGCGGCCTGGATCGCCGCCAGATCGACCACGCTCACCCCCTCGACCCGATCCACCAGCCGGTCCACATCCCGATTGAGCGACAGATCCAGCAGCTTCATCCCCGCCCGCACGTGGTGCGGGAAAACCACCGGCCCCCGTCCCCGGCAGGTGACGACGAGATCCGCGCCCGGCAGCTCCTGGCTGAGGTCCGTCACTGCGGCCACCCGGTGGCGGCGCGCAAACTCGCCCGCGCGCCCACTGGCGGAATGCACGACGATGTCCCCCGCACCGCGCGCCCGGAGCGCCGCCACGACGGCACCCGCATAGGCACCCGTGCCCAGGATCAGCACCCGCGCCCGCGACCAGTCGGGCAGCTCGACGAGCCGCAGCCCCTCGTTCACCACCGACCGGCCCGCGGAATCAAGGTTGGTGCGATTGGCCACCAGCCGCGACGTCTTCAGCGCCTCCTCAACAACGATGTTCAGCGCCTGCGACGACCGCCCGGCCTCCTGCGCGTCGCCCAGCGCTCGCCGCAGCTGGCCGGAAATCTCCCGCTCACCAACCACCATCGAACTCAGGCCCGCAGCGACGGAAAAGACATGCCGCAGCGCGCCCTCCCCCTGAAAGACGTCCCAGTCCGGCGGCACGTCGAAATGCCCATCCACCACCATCCGCAGCCAGCCGAGGGCCGCGTCGCCCTCCATCAGCAGTTCGACACGATTGCACGTCGCGAGCAGGGTGACCCCCGAAACCCCAGGCTGGTCACGCACGCACGCGGCCAGGCCGTCGAGCTGCTGGCTGATCCGCTCAACCTCCGACAGCCCTTGCCTGTCGTGCTGGATGGAGAACACTCTGATGGCCATGTCGCCGCCTATTCAACCACCTTCCCCTGGTTTGGCAGAATCGCTTGCATGAGCCTGCACCGCCCCGCAATCCACCCGACTCACATACCCCACGCCCACCCGCACGCCCGGGGTGCCCGGTGAGGCTACGTCTGGGCACGCGCGGGTCAGCGCTGGCCGTCGCCCAATCCGAGTCCGTGGCCCAGCTGCTCCGCTCGCGCGGCCACGACGTGGAACTGGTCCGGATCAAGACCCGCGGCGACATGGAACGCGGCTCGCTGACCAGGCTGGGCACTCTCGGCGTGTTCGCCGCCGAGCTGCGCACCGCGATCCTCGACGGCCGGTGCGACTTCGCGGTGCACTCGCTGAAGGACCTACCCACCGCTCCCGTCCCCGGATTAACCATCGCCGCGATCCCCGGCCGCGAAGACCCCCGCGACGCGCTCGTCGCCGGCGGCCAGCGACTGGCGGAGCTGCCCGCTGGCGCCGCCGTCGGCACTGGCTCGCCGCGGAGGGTGGCCCAGCTGCGAGCGCTGCGCCCCGACCTGCGGTTCGTCGATGTGCGGGGCAACATCGGCACCCGGCTGGCGCGCGTCGCCGACGATGACCTGGCGGCGGTGGTGCTAGCCGCGGCGGGCCTGCGCCGCCTCGGCTTCGATCACCTGATCGACGAGCTGCTGCCCATCATCGGCGCCCCCGGGCAGGGGGCCCTGGCGCTAGAGTGCCGCGCGGACGCCGACGATGTGCTCGCCCAGCTGCGACCCCTCGACGACGCCCGGGCCCGACTCGCCGTCGAGGAGGAGCGTGCCGTGCTGGCGCTGCTCGGCGGGGGCTGTGCCGCGCCGATCGCCGCCACCGCCGTCGACGGTGTCCTCTCCGCCGCGGTGTCCTCCCTCGACGGCGCCGCGTCGGCTCGCGCCGTGGTGCCGCTGCGCGTCGGGGCCGGGCGCGAGGCGGTTCAGCAGCTGCGCGCGGCGGGTGCCGAGCTGGTGGCCGACCTGCGCGCTACCCGGCCATCAAGGCTGGCCGAGCTGCACGACGACGAGTCGCTGTGGCTGGGCGACGGTTCGCTGGCGGGCATGCAGGTGCTGCTGCCCCGCGAGGAGGGCGCACTGGCCGACGGCCTGCGCGCGGCGGGCGCGGAGGTGACGTGCTGCCCGGTGCTGGAGACGGTCGTCCTCGCCACTCCCGAGGTGCTGGCGGCCGATTGGGTGGTGTTCACGTCGCCCAGGGGCGTCGCGCTGCTGGACCGCGGGCCGACGCGGGTGGCGGGCCGGATCGCGGCGGTCGGGGGCGCCACCGCCCGCGCGCTCACCAGCCGCGGGTACGCCGTGGACCTGTGCCCCGAGGGCGCCAGCAGCGCGGCGGCCCTGCTGACCCTCTGGCCCGCGGGCTCCGGCCGGGTGCTGCTTCCCGGCTCCGCCCGCTCCGGCCCCGAGCTGGCCGAGGGCCTCAGCCGGAGGGGATACACCGTCGAGCGGCTGGCCACCTACGACGTCCATGCGGCGGCCACGGTTCCCGAGCCGGTGGTGGCGGCTTGGCGGCGGGGCGACTTCGACGCGGTCGTCATCACCTCGGGCTCCGTGGGCGAGGCCTTCAGTGAGCTGTTCGGGTGGCACGACACCCCCGTCGTGGCCTTCGGGCCGCCGTCCGCGGAGGCGCTGCGCGCGGCCGGGGTGCCCGTGGCCGGCACCGCACCCACCCAGGATCCCCAGGGCGTGGCCGCCGCGCTCGCCCGCCTGCCCGACTGAATCGCTCGGGCCGCGGCCACCGACCGGCTGCCGAGTAGGCTGACCCCATGCCGATCCCGATGCGCCCGCGCCGCCTGCGCCGCACCCCAGCCCTGCGTCGCCTCGTTCGTGAGGTGGAGTTGCGGCCCGCCCAGCTCGTCCTACCCGTGTTCGTCGCCGAGCGGGAGGGCCCCATCGACTCGATGCCCGGGGTTCGCCGGCACACCGTGTCGGGGGTGGCCCGCGTCGCGGAGCAGGTGGCGGCCGCCGGGCTCGGCGGCATCATGCTGTTCGGGGTGCCCGACGACGACGCCAAGGACGAGCTGGGCTCCGCGGCCTGGGCAGCCGACGGCATCCTGCAGCGCGGGTTGCGCGCGGTGAGCGACGCCGTGGGCGGCGAAACCGTGGTGTTCGCGGACACCTGCCTGGACGAGTTCACCTCCCACGGCCATTGCGGGTTGCTGACCGACGGCGTGGTAGACAACGACGCGACGCTGCCCGCCTATGTGGCGATGGCGCTGGCCCAGGCGGAGGCGGGCGCCGACGTGGTGTCGCCGTCGGGGATGATGGACGGCCAGGTGGCGGCGATCCGCGCTGGCCTCGACGACGCGGGCTGCACGCACACCGCGATCCTCGCCTACGCTGCGAAGTACGCTTCGGGGTTCTATGGCCCGTTCCGGGAAGCCGTCGCCTCGACCCTCACCGGCGACCGCCGCACCTACCAGCAAGATCCCGCGAACCGCCGCGAGGGGCTCCGGGAGGCCGAGCTGGACCTCGCCGAGGGCGCGGACATCGTGCTCGTGAAACCCGCGGGCTACTATCTCGACGTGCTGAGCGACGTGGCGCGCCTTTCTCGGGTACCGGTGGCGGCCTATCAGGTCTCCGGAGAGTACTCGATGATCGAGGCGGCCGCGGAGCGCGGCTGGCTCGACCGCAGGGCCGCTATCTGCGAGTCTGTCACCGCGATCGTACGTGCGGGGGCAGACATCGTACTCACCTACTGGGGATTGGAGTTGGCCCAATGGCTGAAGTGATCGACACGGCGCAGCTCTTTCACAGGGCGCAGCAGGTCATCCCGGGCGGGGTTTCTTCCCCGGTGCGGGCCTTCGGGTCGGTGGGCGGCACCCCGCTGTTCGTCTCCGCCGCGAAGGGCCCGTACATCTACGACGTGAACGGCCAGCAGTACGTGGATCTGGTGTGTTCTTGGGGGCCCGCGCTGCTCGGGCACGCACACCCCGACGTGGTATCGGCCGTGCAGGAGGCCGCCGCCCACGGCCTGTCCTTCGGCGCCCCGACGAGCGCAGAGGTCGAGTTGGCGGAGTTGATCCGCGCCCGGGTGCCGGTGGCGGAGCAGGTGCGTTTCGTGTCCACCGGCACGGAGGCCACGATGACGGCCATCCGGTTGGCGCGCGGCGCCACCGGGCGCGACAAGATCGTCAAGTTCTCCGGCTGCTACCACGGCCACTCCGACGCGCTGCTGTCCGCCGCCGGTTCCGGGCTGGCGACGCAAGGGCTGCCAGGCTCCGCCGGGGTGACGACGGCCGCGGCGGCCGACACCATCGTCGTGGAGTACAACGACTTCTCCCAGCTGGAGGCGGTGTTCGCCGAGTGCGGCGAGGAGATCGCGTGCGTCATCACGGAGGCCGCGCCCGCCAACATGGGGGTCGTCGCGCCCGCCGAGGGGTTCAACCTGGCCCTTCAGCGACTCTGCCGAGCGCACGGCGCGCTGTTCATCGTCGACGAGGTGCTCACCGGTTTCCGGGTGAGCCCGTCGGGCTGGCTGGGGATCGAGCCTGACCTGGCCCCCGATCTCGTCACGTTCGGCAAGGTGGTGGGCGGTGGCATGCCGCTGGCGGCGCTCGCCGGTCGCTCGGCGGTGATGCAGCTGCTGGCTCCCGTGGGGCCGGTGTACCAGGCGGGCACACTCTCCGGGAATCCGCTGGCCACCGCCGCGGGCATCGCGACGCTGCGGCTGGCCACGGAGGGTGTCTACGAGCGGGTGGACCACGCGGCCGCGGAGCTGAGCGGAGCGGTTTCATCCGAGCTGACGGCGGCGTCGGTGCCGCACGTGGTGTCCACGGCGGGCAACCTGTTTTCCGTGTTTTTCCGCGAGGGGCCGGTACGCAACTACGTCGACGCGCGCGCCCAGGACACCGCCGCCTTCGGCCGATTCTTCCACGCGATGCTGGACGCGGGCGTGGCGCTGCCCCCGTCGGCTTTCGAGTCGTGGTTTGTCTCCGCGACCCATGACGAGCGGGTGCTTGAGCGCGTCTCCGACGCCCTGCCGGCCGCCGCGCGGGCGGCCGCTAAGGGCTGACGGTCAGCGCTTGCCCAGCAGCCCGTCGAGGCGGGCGGCGATATCCTTTTTGCCGAGCGCCCCGAACGCCACGTCGCGGACCGTGCCGCTGGCGTCGATGAAGTAGTGCGTGGGGATTGACCGGACCCCGTAGGCGGCCGCCAGCTTCTGCTCCGGGTCGGGGATCGCCGCGAAGGTGAGCCCGACCCGCTTGGCGTAGTCGCGCACCTTCTCCTCGTCCTCCCCGAGGTAGACCGCGACGACGTTCACCTCACCCAGCTCAGCCGCCTCCTGGATATCCGGCGCTTCGACGCGGCACTGCTGACACCAAGAGGCCATGAACACCAGCCAAACGGGTTTGCCCGCCCGAAGGGCGGGTGCGCCGTCAAGGGTCGGCGCCGAGAAGGGCGGCGCCGGTTGCCCCACCTTGGGCGCGGGCTGGGCGCCCGCGACGCTCACGACGTTGCTGGCGGGCGCATGGTCGCCCACCACCCAGCGGCCGACCAGCAGTGCCCCCGCGACGAGCAGCACCAGCGCAACCACCCCCGCAACGGGGAACTTTTTCCCGGCCATCATGCGTAGGAGTGCAACCCGCCGAAGAACAGGTTGCCGAAGTAGGTGAACAGGATGGCGAAGAACCCCAGCACCAGCAGCCAGGCCGATCCGGTGCCCCGCCAGCCGCGGGTGACCCTGGCGTGCAGGTAGCCGCCGTAGACGAGCCACGTCACCAACGCGGCCGTCTCCTTCGGATCCCAGCTCCAATACCTACCCCAGGCGACGTTGGCCCAGATGGAGCCAAGGACGATCATGATGGTCAGCAGCGGGAAAGTGACGACGACGGCCTTGTAGCCGATCTCGTCGAGCAGCTCCCGACGGGGCCAGCCTTTCCACTTCACGTGTGGCGCCAGCAGGTACATCACCGCGGCCCCGAAGCCGACGGCCGCGGCGCCGTAGGACAGCGCGGCGGTGAAGACGTGGATGGTGAGCAGCGGCGAGTTCTGCAGCGCCGGCATGAGTGGCTTGGCCTCGTAGGACAGCGTCGTGGCATAGACCAGCATGCCCAGGATCACCGGCAGCATCACCACCGCCAGCGTCCGCACCCGGTAGCGCCACTCGACGAAGAGGTGGGCCAGCAACATGCCCCAGCAGAAGGAAACAGCGAATTCGTAGTGGTTAGCGAAGGGGGCGTGCCCGGTGTCGATGGTTCTCAGCACCATCGACGTGGTGAGCGTTGCGAAGGCCGCTTTCGACAGCATCGACCCCAGCCACACGATGCCGTGCCCGCCGGCCTCGGCCGCTTCACGCGGCCGGTTGGTCGGCTCCGCACCGCTTCCGGCACCCACGGCGGCCGGCTCGGGAACCCGGGCCGGGCTCTTCGAGAACCACACGGCCACCACGTAGCACGCGAAACCGATCAGGGTGAGTACTGTCGTCGCGACAAGGAGAAGTTGGGCAGCGGTAAGCATTGTCGTCGCCTTCCTTTCTACGGCTCGACGGCTGTCTTCATTGACTGGACTGCCTGGTCAAATATCCTACGACGTCCGGTGTCCGGCTTGTCCGGGGTGGCTGTTTCGACGCGTGAGCCGTCGCCGTCGGCGGTGACCCGCACCCATTGGCGCCGGTGCGGCAATCCCATGGTGAGGCAGGTGCCGACGATGAGCAGGGCGCAGCCGAGCCACACCACCCAGCTGCCCGGGTCTCTTTTCACGATGAGGCTGGTGTATTTCTGCTCCCGCTCGTAGGACACCTTGAGCGGGCCGACCTCAGCGGAACCCTTCGGGTCGATGACAGCGGTGCCCAGCGGGCTGCGTTGCCCGAGGGGATACGCCTCGACATTCACCTGGCCCGGCGCCAGGCCCGGCACCGTGGCCCCGGAGGCCGCGGCGGTGACGAAGACCTCCATCTGCTGCTCGTCGAGCAGCACCACCCCGTACTGTCGCTTGCCGTCGGGGCTGCGGAAGGAGAGCGGCACCCCGTCGGCATACAGCTCGCGCCCGGTGTTATCGGCGATGCGCACCACGGCGGAGATCCCGAAGGAGGCTTGATGGAAGTAGATGTCGTCGATGATCAACGGATCGTTGACCCGCACCTCGTGCTGAAACGTCTCGGCTCCGCGAGTAACCCGGAGGTCCGTGACGTAGTCGATCGGCGTCGACCACTCCGGGTCGTAGGTGTCGGTGAACGACAGGGCCTCCGCGGTCAGGGCGCTGCCTGCCCCAACTTCCTTGGGGATCCCTACGGTCAGGTCGAAGCCCTCTAGGCGGAAACCGGTGAACGAGCTGACCACGAATCCCGCCATCACGATCACGTATCCTGCGTGGGCGGCCGCCGTCCCGAAGGGTGCCCAGTGGAAGCGGTCGGCATAGAGGCTCTCCCCCGACGGGTCCTCGACGACGCGGTACCGGGCGGCCCGCAAACCTTCGGCGACGCGCGCGCGGGCCTGCTCGGGCGGCAGGCTCGCCACAAAGGAATCATTCAGCTTGGCGTGGGTGTAGAAGCTGGGCCGGACATGCGTGTGCGGGCGGTAGGCGTTGCGGTAGAGCAGCGGTAGCCGGTGTGTGGTGCACCCGATGATGGACAGCGCCAGCAGCGCGGTCACTGTCAAGTAAAGCGGCGAGGAGAAGAGGTGGAAGAACCCCAGCAGGTCGAGGAGGTTCGTCCAGCCGCCGTAGACGGCGCGGGCCTGCTCCAGCCAGCCGACGCGCGCCGCCTCGTCGAGGCGGACATGGTCGGGCATCTGCTTTGTCAGCACTCCGACGAGGGTCAGTCCCCCGGTGAGGAAGATCAGCGCAAGTCCGACGGTCTTGTTGTAAAAGATGGCGTAGATGCGTCTGAGGAGGCCGCCCGCACTGACGTCGATGTGCGCGTCTAGACCGTCTACCGGGTCCTCGGTTCGGGTGGACACGTCACTGCTCCTTGTCCAACTGTTCGAGGTGCGACTTCGCGGTTTCGGCCAGCTGCGAGTCGGGGGCGATGCGGATCAGGTTCTCCCAGCTTTGCCGAGCCTTCTCTTTCTCGGCTGGCTCTTTCGCCAGGTAGATGAAGCCCAGGTTGAAATGCCCCTCGGGTTTATCCGGCGCGGATTTCGTCGCCTTCAGCCATGATTCCTCCGCCTTGGCCAGCTCCCCCAGGTTGAAGTGGATCACGCCTGAGGCGAGTAGCGCGTCGTAGTCGTCCGGGGTTAGCGCGAGCACCTTGTTCTGGAAGTCGAGGGATTCCTGCCACTGGCCGGCGTCGTTGTACAGCTTGCCCAATTCCTTCAGCGCCGCGACGTTGTTGGGCTCATCCTCCAGCTGCTTCTTCAGTTCCTCGACGCGCTTGTTGTCCAGCTGGGCAAACTGGGTCATTCCCTGCTGCATCGCGTTCATGTCGCCGTGCGGCGACTGCGCCACCTGCTGGGTGGGGCGCCCCCACTGCTGCACGAGCAGGACAATCGCTGCAGCGAGCAGGGCCACCAATACCTTGTTGATTCCGCTGGCGATGCCTGAGGCTGCCGCTTTGATAGGTGGGCGCGTCTCGTCGTCGGGCAGCGCGTCGGCCTCGGTAAGTTCGGCCAGGGTCGGGCCGAGGGCCAGCTGTTCTCGCTGTGCGTCGGCCCACTCCCTGAGGTTGGGGGGAGCTGTGGCGAGGTACGCGTCGAGTTCCTTGGGGTCAACCTCAGGGGTGGGCCGGCTCATCAGTTCTGCCCGCTTCCCGTGACGGGACCGACGTCGATGCCGTGCAGGGCCAGCTGTCCCTTGCGCGCGAAGTCGGTTGCCTGGTTCAGCGTCGCCACCTGGTACTGGGGCGCATGGAAGCCGTGGCTGTTCTCGCTGACGTTCATGTCGATCAGGAACTGTGCCCACCGCTGGAAGTCGCGTGCCTTGGCGAGGTCCTCAGGCTTCGCGGTTTCCTTGTTTGCCTCAATGTCCTTGATTAGAGCATCCAGCGCGTCGAAGGACACGTTAACGGCGTCCTGCCAGCGGTGCTGGATGGTATCCACGCGCTCCTTCATCTCCTGTGGGGTGGAGTGGTGGCAGGTGAGGCAGGTGGCGTTGATCATGTCGTCGTTGCGCATCGGGCTGGCGATCTGATGGTCCATCACCTTGGCCGCGCCGTCGCGACGGTACGGCATGTGGCAGTCGGCACAGGTCACACCGTTGGCCGCGTGCGTGCCCTGCATCCAGGTCTCGAAGTCCGGGTGCTGGGCCTTGAGCACATTGGCGCCGGTGAGTGTGTGCTCGAAGTCGTTCCAGCCGATCTCGTCGTAGAACTTGATGGCATCCATGGCCTGGAAGCCGTAGCTCCACGGGAAGGTCAAGGTCTTGCCCTCGCCCTTGAAGTAGTACTCGACGTGGCACTGGGCGCAGACAAAGGCGCGCATCTCCTGGACGGTGGCGTCGCGGTTGACGTCGTAGCCCTGGATACCCTCGACCTTCTCCTTGTAGCGCGCGATGCCCTCGATGAAGGCCGGCCTGGTGATTCGCAACTCCATCGTTCCGGGGGTATGGCAGTCAATGCAGGCGATCGGCCCCTTGGCGTGCTGAACTGCTTCCTCGAAGGGCAGTTTGTTCATTTCAGCCCAGCCCTTGGCTCTGTCGCCGTCGCCCAGAGTGTCCATCACTTCGGGCAGGGAGGCGTGGCAGTTCAGGCAAGCGCCGGGCTGTTTGACCACCTTTACCCGCTTCGTCAGCTTCTGGTCTTCCAGCATGTACTCATGCCCGCGGGGGCGCCGGTAGTCCTTGGAGAAGGCGTAACCCTGCCACATGGTGACGAGCCTGGGATCCTTCTCCAGCTTGCTGAGCGCGATCTTGGTTCGGGGGTCGTCGTCTGTGGGCTCACGGTCCACGACGTTGTCTTCCTCCATCTCCCGGGTGGCGATGTGCGCCTGGTAGTGACGAGGGAAGTTCTGCCCCCAGACCGCCGGATCGTAGGTGGTGTCGGTGACGTTCACGACGTGCGAGAACGGCTCCTTCGCCTCCTGCTTGTGTTCAAAGATTGTCGTCAGGAACCAGGTCAGGGCCGCAGCGGAGATCGCGACGAATACCAGCACCAGCACTGGCACCCAACGCGCTCGCGGACCAGCCCACACCTTGCCCCCTGCCGGAGGGGGTTCGGCGCTGCCCGCCTGTTCGTGCTTGAGTTCGTCAGTCATTTTGATCACCTCTTGTGACCCACGCCGTCGTGGCATCTGATGCAGGACAGGGTTTCGCCTCCGGCGGCGGAACCATGTGTGATGTTCTCCACCATGTTGCTATGGCAGTAGATGCAGGACGCCTCTGCTATCCGCTGGTTGTGCGGACGGATCTGGATATTCTCCGGGTAGTCCTGCGTGGTGAACTTGAGGGCGTGCATGAAGCCGTTCTCCGCTTTGTTCACATACTTGTCGATGATGTTGGTGTGTGGGGTGTGGCAGGAGTTGCACGTGGCGACGTCGCGGTGCGGCCCGCGCATCCACCCGTCGTACTGCTCCTGCATGGCGTGACAGGCCGCGCACGTGGCGGGGTCGTCGTAGAAGTAGTTGAAGAAACCAGAGTAGGAGAAGGTGAACGCCGATACGCCGACGACCACCCCCACCAGCGCCGCCAGCGTGATTCCAATCCAGCCGGTGAAGGCATGCGTGAAGTCGCGCCAGAGACGCCTAACCAAGCGGACCATGCTGTCCTCCTGCAACCTCTCGCAACGTCCACTACCAGACGTAGTACGTATGTGTCCACTATAGGGCGGAAGCCTTGCGTCTCACCTTGGAATCAGCCAAATACCCCCTTCTGTTAACGGCATACTTTCCTCACTTAATAGCGCCTGGCCAAGTAGGTCTTACCAACTCAGCCCCCTTTCGCAGCCGGAAAGTGCACCGACTAGAGTTTCCCAGTGGGGCCATACCGCGCCCCGGACCCGGATGGAGAGCTATGAGCGCTGAGACGCAGAACTTCAACCTGGCCGCAGACTTCGCTACCCCTTCACAGGAAGACTGGGAGAGGGAAGTCCTGAAGGTGCTGAACCGCAAGCGACCAGAAGGCAAAGAGCTGAACACCGAACAGGCCTACCAACGCCTGACCAGTTACACGGTGGATGGGCTCCAAATCAAGCCGCTGTACGTCAAGGAAGACGGTGTAGAGGAACTCGGTTACCCGGGTGTGGCTCCCTACACTCGTGGCACGACGATTCGCACCGGCGAGATGCAAGACGGCTGGCAGATCGCCCAGCTGCATGAGGATGGTGACGTCGCCTTCACCAAGGCGCAGATCCTCGCTGATCTAGAGCGCGGCGGCTCCGCCGTCTTCCTGCGCGTCGACCCCGATGCGCTGGCAGCCGACGACGTGGCGGCCGTGCTGGGAGGCGTGCTGATCGACCTCGCCCCCATTTACGTAACCTCAAAGACCCAACAGATCGAGGCCGCACGCGCTTTGGCGGCCGTCTTCACCAAGGGCAAGCCCGCCCAGGTTTCCGGCAACCTGGGGGTCGATCCGATTGGCGCGGCAGCCCTCGCAGGCACCAGCCCGGATCTGAGTGTGCTGCGCGAGGCTGTTGAACTGGCCAAACCGTTCCCAAAGGTGCGGCCGATCGTCGTGGACGCGACGATCTACCACAACGCCGGGGCCGGGGACGTGCACGAACTCGGCTACGCGATCGCCGTGGGCGTCGAATACGTCCGCGCGCTGGTCGACCTCGGGTTGAGCGCCGACGAGGCCTTCGGCCAGATCATGTTCCGCGTGTCTGCCTCCACCGAGCAGTTCCTCACCATCGCTCGGCTGCGTGCGCTGCGCACTCTGTGGAGCCGCGTCGGCGAGGTGCTCGGCGTCGCAGAGGAGAATCGTGGCGCGCTGCAACACGCCGTCTCCTCCCTGCGACAGCTGAGCCGCGATGACGCCTACGTCAACGTGCTGCGCACCACGATCTCCTCGTTCGCCGCCGCGGCTGGTGGTGCCGATGTCGCGACCGTGCTGCCCTTCGACACGGTTTGGGGCCTGCCCAGCGAGTTCTCCCGCCGCATCGCGCGCAACACGCAGGCGCTGCTGGCCGAGGAATCCAACGTCGGCCGCGTCAACGACCCGGGCGGCGGCTCCTGGTTCATTGAGTCCATGACCCGCCAGATGGGCGAGAAGGCCTGGGCGGTGTTCCAGGAACTCGACGGCGCAGGCTTCATCGCCCGCCTGAGCGACGGCACCGTCGCGGGACAGCTGGAGCAGATCAACAAGGACCGCGCCGCCCGGCTGGCCACGCGCAAGCAGCCGCTGACCGGCGTGTCGATGTTCCCCAACTACGAAGAGAAGAAGGTCGTGGCCAAGGCCCGTCCGGCCGCGCCCGCGCTCGGCGGACTACAGATGGTGCGCGACTCCGAGGTGTTCGAGGCGCTGCGCGACCGCTCCGAGAACGCGCGCGCCGCGGGCCTGAACCCGCAGGTGATGCTGGCCTGCATCGGTCAGCGACGCCACTTCGGGCCACGCGAGGGCTTCACGTCCAACCTCTTCCACGTCGCGGGCATCGAAACAGTCCTCGTGGAGGGCACCGACCCGGCGGAGTTCGCCGGCCAGCTCAAAGACAAGGGCATCAAGGTTGTGGCGCTCTGTTCCAACGCTGTGATGTACGCCGAGCACGGCATGGCCGTCGCGAAGGCGCTGAAGGAGGCGGGCGCCGAGCGTGTCCTCCTCGCCGGTCAATTCAGGGAGCTCGGTGTGGAAGACACCGAAGGCCTGTTCTATGGCAACGTCTTCGACGGCATGGACGTGGTCGAGCTGCTTGAATCCACCCTCGACCTGATGGGAGTAGCCAAGTGAGCATCCCCCGCTTCTCGGATATCGACCTTGGCCAGCTGAAGCCGGGCAAGGACCACCACAAGTACGACGCCGCCCTCGGCGCGAACGGCTACTCGCAGGGCTGGCAGACCCCGGAGCACATCCTCGTGCCGCCGCTGTACGGCGACCAGGATCTCCAAGGCCTCGACTTCCTTGAGACCCGCCCCGGCATCCCGCCGTTCCTGCGCGGACCCTACTCGACGATGTACGTCAACCAGCCGTGGACCATCCGCCAGTACGCGGGCTTCTCCACCGCCGAGGAGTCCAACGCCTTCTACCGCCGCAACCTGGCGGCCGGCCAGAAGGGCCTCTCGATCGCGTTCGACCTCGCGACGCACCGCGGCTACGACTCCGACCACCCGCGGGTGACCGGCGACGTCGGCATGGCTGGCGTGGCCGTCGACTCGATCCTCGACATGCGTCAGCTGTTCGACGGCATCCCGCTCGACCAGATGTCGGTGTCGATGACCATGAACGGCGCCGTGCTGCCCGTTCTGGCGCTGTACATCGTCGCGGCGCAGGAGCAAGGCGTCAAGTACGAGCAGATGGCCGGAACGATTCAGAACGACATTCTGAAGGAGTTCATGGTCCGCAACACGTACATCTACCCACCGCAGCCGTCGATGCGTATCATCGCCGACATCTTCGCGTTCACCTCCCGGAACATGCCGAAGTTCAACTCGATCTCCATCTCCGGCTACCACATGCAGGAGGCGGGCGCTACGGCAGACATCGAGATGGCCTACACCCTGGCCGATGGCGTCGAATACATCCGCGCCGGCGAGTCGGTCGGGCTGAACGTGGACCAGTTCGCGCCGCGGTTGTCGTTCTTCTGGGCGATCGGCATGAACTTCTACATGGAGGTCGCCAAGATGCGCGCGGCGCGCATGCTGTGGGCAAAGCTCGTCAACCAGTTCGGGCCGAAGAACCCGAAGTCGATGAGCCTGCGCACGCACTCGCAGACCTCGGGCTGGTCGCTGACCGCTCAGGACGTGTACAACAACGTTGCCCGCACCTGCATCGAGGCGATGGGCGCCACCCAGGGCCACACCCAGTCGTTGCACACCAACGCGCTCGACGAGGCCATCGCGCTGCCCACCGACTTCTCGGCCCGCATCGCCCGAAACACCCAGCTGTTCATCCAGCAGGAATCCGGCACCACCAAGACCGTTGACCCGTGGGCTGGCTCGGCCTACGTCGAGCGCCTGACGCGCGAGCTGGCCGGTAAGGCTTGGGAGCGCATTCAGGAGGTCGAGCAGGCCGGCGGTATGGCGAAGGCCATCGAGGCAGGCATCCCGAAGATGCGCATCGAGGAGGCCGCTGCCCGTACCCAGGCCCGAATCGACTCCGGTCGGCAGCCGGTGATCGGCGTCAACAAGTACCAGCTGGAGAGCGAAGAAGAGCTCGAAGTGCTGAAGGTGGACAACAAGGCGGTGCGCGAGCAGCAGATCGCCAAGCTGCAGCGACTGCGTGCGGAGCGCGACGAGGCCGCCTGCCAGGCCGCGCTGGAGCGCGTCACCTGGGCCGCGGCCAACCCCGATCCGACGGATCCCGACCGCAACCTGCTGCAGGTTTCCATCGACGCCGCGCGGGCCAACGCGTCGGTAGGCGAGATTTCCGACGCCCTGGAGAGGGTTTTCAACCGCTACACCGCCCAGATCCGTACTATCAGTGGTGTGTACCGCACCGAAACCGGATCCAGCAGCAAGGTTGAAGAGGCTCGCCAGCTCGTCGCCGAGTTCGAGAAGAACGAAGGCCGCCGCCCCCGCATCCTCGTCGCCAAGATGGGACAGGATGGCCACGACCGCGGCCAGAAGGTGATTGCCACCGCCTACGCCGACCTCGGCATGGACGTTGACGTCGGCCCACTGTTCCAGACTCCCGAAGAGACCGCCCGGCAGGCCGTCGAGTCCGACGTGCACATCGTGGGCGCCTCCTCGCTCGCAGCAGGACACCTCACCTTGGTGCCTGCGCTGCGGGAGGAGTTGAACAAGCTCGGCCGCGAGGACATCATGATCGTGGTGGGTGGCGTCATCCCGAGCCAGGACTTCGACGAGCTCCGGGCCAACGGCGCCGACGCGATCTACCCGCCGGGCACCAACATCCCGGAGGCCGCGATCGACCTGATGACCAAGCTCAACGCCAGACTGGCTGAGTGAGGCTGAACTAACCCGGTTGGGGGACGCGCCTAAGGCGTGTCCCCCAACTTTTTGTCCACGAGGACCCGCGCCACCGGCTCCCCCGCCGGAAGGGCCCGAAGAACGGCGCAGCTCGGCGTCGCCCGGCTTGGCAGCGCTCGACGTTCGCCGCCGGGCTTCGGCCCGAATGAACTCCGAGCGGGTAGGCTTGAGCCGACGTGAGGGGGTTCCTTGTGCGAGAAGAGATCAGCGAGACCAGTAGACGGGTGGCCGAAGCCCTCCGGGAGGAGGGGGCCGATCCGGCGGATTGGGGTGCTCGCCCGGAGCACGAGGTGACTTTCCGGGATGCGAGCGGCCGCGTGGAGATCACCCTGCAAGGTTTCAAGGCGGTCGATGTTCAGTTGGATCCGTACTGGTTGAAAGAAGAGTCCTACCAGAAGGTCGAGGAGGTCCTGGCCGATGCGATCACGGGTGCGCTCACCGCGCTCGTCGATGCGGAGATCGAGAGCGCACGGAACACGAGCTACGAGCAGGCTGATGTGCAAGCCAAGTTGATCCAGATTTCGCAGGCCCTGTCCGGGACCTTCAGGGGTCAGATCGATGATCTGCTGGGGGGCCTGCGATGAGCGGCGGGACGATCAGGTTTCATCCAGAGTCGTGGGAGAAGGGTTCCCGGGCCATCGCACAGGACGCGGAGGCCTTCGCCAAGCGAGCGGAGAGCGCCTTCGCGGGCATGACGTCCCAGCGGCTCGGGTGCGATGGCAACGGGACCATGATGGACGCGGCTTTCGCCATCGTCTTCCCGGTTGCCGTAGAGGCTTTCCGGGAGACCGCCGCCGGGCTCGCCGAGGGGTTCGACGCGGTGAGCGACGGGATGAGCGCCACCGCCGAAGCCTACCGGGCGGCGGCCGAATACGCGGAGCAGGTTGCGCTCAAGGTGGGGTCCTGAGATGGCGCTCATGCTTCCCGCCTGGCTGGGCGAGGCCCTGAACTATCTTGGCTTCAACTGGCCGATCAGCAACGAGGACGTGCTCTCCGAATGGGCGCGCGAGTTTGAGGAGACCGCCCGGAGCGGCAGGAGCCTGGAATCGGATTTCTTGACGGCTCTGGAGCACGTAAAGTCAAACAATGAAGGTCCCGCTCTGAGCAACTTCGTTCAGGCCGTGTCCACCGGAGACTCCAACTACGAGGCCCTGCGCTCCTTCAACGAGGCCTGCGACGGAGCCGCAGTCGTCTGCAGAGTCTCCTCCGGGATCGTGGTGGTGTTGAAGGGGGTGTTCATTGCTCAGTTGATCGTCATGGCCGCTTCTCTGGCTAGCGGCCCCGGAGCACTGGTCGTTAGGGAGGCCGTGAGACGAGTGATCAACGCCGCAATCGACTACGCCGCCGACCAGGTTCTGAACGAAGCTTTGGGGTGATCCGATGGCCAAGAAACCCAGCAAGATAGCCAGGGGCATCATGGCTTCCATCACTCGGAAGCTGAAATGGGTGTCCGAGCCCTTCGAAGCCGGCGGCGACACCGTCCTCAAGAAGAATGTCATCTACTCCACTGGCAAGTCTGGCACCAGAACCAAGTATTACTACACCACCGACGACATGGGCCGCATCACCTCGGCCCACGCGCGACCGCTGAAGCTGCCCGAGAAGAGCCCCCGTGCCCCGCACGCCCAGAACACCCCGGGAAAGTTGGAGGGCGACCACGCGGGGCATCTCTTCGGCGACCGCTTCGGGGGCTCCCCCGAGCTGGACAACCTGGTCTCCCAAGCCAGTTCCGTCAATCTGTCCAAGTTCAAAAAGATAGAGAACGACTGGGCCAGGCGCCTGGCCGCGGGAGAAAAGTTCGACGTGGACATCACCATCCACTACGGGGCTGACGCCCGCCCCGTAAGTTTCACGGTAAAAGAAATACTGTCCGACGGGACTGTAAAGGCCCATAGACCCATATCTAACTAGCAGATAGGAAATCCTCTTGACTGGGACTTTTCAAGATAAGTTCGAGGAGCTTGCACCCCACTTCATCGCAACCGCCTGGGACTTCACGACCGGGTCGAAACCATCTGGGTTGCCATCGGCTTTGACGATGAAGACTGGACAGTAGCGGTACCAACTTACCAAATAGCTGGCAGCCTATATCGGCCCCACCAAGTTGCTCCTCTCGGCCTCGACGCCAGCCCGGCTGCTCAGGGTGATCTGCTTGACTCTCTCAACGCGCTCGCAGTCCAGTACACCCAAACCGACGACGAAGTCCCATCCCTCACGGTACTGCGATTCCAACCCGTGGACAGCGACCTGCAAGCAGAGTTCTCCTACCAACCCTGGGAACCAGGCATCAAGGAAGACGACAGAAGGCTCATCACCGAGCTCGTCCACCTCTGGTGCAAGCACCTCGTGGAAACGGGAGACGACTCCGCCGACTGGCGCCCACCCCAGGACTACAAGCTCGTCTAGCACCCGAGCGCCGAGCACGCCGTCGGCCCCCTGAGCCGTGCGGGTCTTGGCTGTTTTCGGTGTTTTGGTGGTTGGAGGTGCTTGTCGGGATGGTTGTTGCTGGCTGGTTTCGGGGTACTAATTCGGGGCCATCATCGGGCAGTGTTGGCCATGGATCCGGGCGCTCTACCGTGCGCCCCTGTGGTTGGCCACCACCGCGCCGACTGAGCGGCCGTGATTGATCACCGCTTCCGCCACCGCCTGCCGCATTCGACTCGCGCACCGGGCTCGTACACAGCTCGCAGTCCTTGCCTGATCGGATAGTTCGCAACACCCATCCCATCCCAGCGCGAGGCCACGAAGCCTTGCATCAACGACCCAACGCACCCAACCGCGAGTAGCCTGTAAAGGCCCATAAACCCATATCCAGCTAGCAGATAGGAAATCCTCTTGACTGGGACTTTTCAAGATAAGTTCGAGGAGCTTGCACCCCACTTCATCGCAACCGCCTGGGACTTCAC
>NZ_RQYZ01000031.1 GCF_003932855.1 Tessaracoccus sp. OH4464_COT-324
GGCCGGTGGGGATCCTGAGGTAGGCGCGGGACACGTAGCCCTCGCGGCCGTTGTAGGTGACCTTGGCCCACCAGTTTGAGGTGTAGGTGCCACGGATCAGTTCGCCGCGGGCCTGGCATTGCACGCCGACGGTGGTGTTAGGCGGCAGCTCGGCCAACGCCTGGGCCCACGTGTTGGTGCCGCTACGTAGGGTCAGGTAGTCGGTGGTGGTGCCTTGCGCCAGCTGGGAGCCGGGCCCGGGCTGGGGCGCGGGCGGTGCGGGCGGCGTCGTGCCGCACTCGGGCACGCCGGGCTGGCCGGTGGGGATCCTGAGGTAGGCCCGGGACACGTAGCCGGTACGGCCGTTGTAGGTGACCTTGGCCCACCAGTTGGTGGAGTAGGTGCCGTGGATCATCTCGCCGCGGGCCTGGCACTGCACGCCGACGGTGGTGTTAGGCGGCAGCTCGCTGATCCTGGACGACTGGGTGTTGGTGTCGCCCCGCAGGGTCAGGTAGTCGGTGGTGGTGCCCTGCGCCAGCTGGGTACCCGGCCCGGGCTGGGGAGCTGGCGCCCCGCCGCCGGCGAAGCTGTCGTAGATGCTCTGCGCGTAGGCGACGCGCTTCTCGTTGTGGCACACGCCGCAGCGTTCGAACTTCGAGCTGAACGCGATCGTCGCGTCCCGAACCGTGCTCGCGGCCTTGAGGTGCCTGAAGGCGTACGACTCGGTGGTGTTCAGTTCGTGCCAGAGGAAGTCGAGCTGAAGATCCAGCGCCCAGGGGTCTCGGCCCTGCTGGGCGGCGTAGTTTTGCAGCGTGGCCCAGCGTTCCCCGACGCTCCATTGGGCGATGCCGCGCCCGGGACCGCCGTACTGGACGGCTCTCGGGTTGATCGGGTTGCCGGATTCCTGGATCAGGTTGCCGACGACGCCGGCCGACTGCTCCTTGGTGAGGCCACGGCCGACGAGGTAGTCGTAGGCGGTCTTGTTGTTGTTTTGTGCGTGTGCGGTCACGGGTGTGACCAGCAGACTGGCAAACATCGCCAGTGCCGTCGCGACGACGGCCGTCACGCGAGTGATTCTTCTCATCATGCGGTCCTAGTTCGCTAGATGGTTTGCGGGGCCCCGACCACTGAGTCGGGACCCCTTCTGAGGCGTCCGGACGATTTGACCCTAACATGCACTCCGTGCAGCAAACGGGTCTTTTCTGAGAGATTTTTGGTGAACCTCTCAGAAAACTTTCGGCGACTGGTGGAGTGTCGACAGTTGTGAAGAGGGGTAATTGCCCGGGTAGCAGGCCAGGTGGCGGCTGAAACGGGCCCTGACTCTCAGGAATCTGGCAGCCGGGTTTGGTCCGACTGGCGGTGCCTCCCGGCCACGGGAACCCCGCTTCGGCGCCGGGGCGGGGCGCGGACGCCTGCCCCCCCGGGCGTGTGGGGTCCGCCACGACTTGTCGCAACAGGGCCTAGTCTGGAGCCGGGCGCCCGAGCGCCCGAGAAACGCTAGGAGCCGCGATGAAGCTGACCATCGTCGGGGGCGGAGGATTCCGCGTCCCGCTGATCTACAGCGCCCTGCTCGCCGACCGCTCGCCTGGGCGAATCACGGAGGTTCGGCTGCTCGACATCGACGCCGACAGGCTCGCCACCATCCAGGCGGTCCTCGCCGAGATGGCCGCAGGCCAGCCGGAAGCGCCCACGGTCGAAGCGACGACCGACCCCGCCAGCGCCCTCGACGGCGCCGACTTCGTGTTCCTCGCCATCCGCGTTGGCGGCACCTTCGCCCGGGCGCGCGACGAGCAACTAGCCAGCTTCGGGAACCTCATGGCGCAGGAGACTGTCGGCGCGTGCGGCATCGCCTACGCGCTGCGCACCATCCCCAAGGTGCTGGAACTGTGCCGGGAGATCCGTACCCACGCCCCCAACGCCTGGATCATTAACTTCACCAACCCGGCAGGGCTCATCACCCAGGTGATGCGCGAGGAGCTGGGCGGGCGCGTCGTCGGGATCTGCGACTCGCCGGTGGGGCTCGTGCGCCGGGTGCTCGCGACGCTCAAAGGTGCGGGCGTCGTCGCCGCCGACGTGCCGGACCCCTTCAGCGACACCGACCGCGTGGTCGTCGGCTACCTGGGGCTGAACCACCTCGGCTGGCTCACCGAGCTGCGGGTGGACGGCGTCAACGTGCTGCCCCGGCTGGGTGCCCTACCCGGCCTGATCGAGTCGTTTGAGGAGGGGAAGCTGTTCGGGGCCGACAATATTCGGTTGATGCGTGCGGTACCCAACGAGTACCTGCACTATTACGAGCTGCGTGTCAGGTCGGAACTGAGCATCCGCGAGCCCGCCCGGATGCGGGGCCACTACCTAGCCAAACAGCAGGCCCGCTTCTACCGGGAGGCGCGCACCGCCGGCGGCTCCCCGCTGGCGGTCTGGCAGCGGGCGCGCGCGGAGCGCGAGCAGACCTACATGGCCGTCAACCGTGAGCTGGCCGGGGGCTTCGAGCGGGCCGAAACCGACGTCGAATCCGGAGGATACGAGCAGGTCGCGCTAGCCCTGATGCACGCGCTGGCCAACAACCGCAGAACCAACCTGATCCTCAACACGGTCAACGACGGCGTGCTGCCCAGGCTGCCCGCCACCGCCGTCGTGGAGACGATGTGCCGGGTGGACGCAAGCGGCTGGCGCCCGCTGACCGGCTTCCGCCTGCGCGAGCACATGCACGAGCTCATCGAAAAGGTCAAGTTCTCGGAGGACTGCACCATCGCCGCCGCGCGCACCGGCTCCCGCGGCGAGGCCCTGGTGGCGCTGCGTAACCACCCGCTCGTCGCGAACTGGACGCAGGCGCGCAACTTCCTCTCCAGCGTCATCGAGGAGTACCAGCTCGACTACCTTCGCTGACCCAGGCCGGCAGGGCTAGCCGCCGCTGGGGCGACGGCTGGTGAGCTGCCACAGCCGGTCACGTTCCGCGCGGCGCCAGTTCGCGTCGCGTTTGCTCGGCGGGGGAGCCTCGCTGACGATTCCGTCGAACATCGTCACCAGGGGCCGCAGATCTTTGTCCTCGGCGGCGGCCCGGCAGGCGGAGTCGTTGATCTCGCCGCGCACCCCGTGCCAGTTGAGCTGCCAGCCGGCGTCGAGCGCCACCCGGTTCCAGAACACGCGCTGGGTGCGGCCGTTGCCGTCGCGGAAGGGGTGAATGTAGTTGAACTGGTCGTAGTGGTGGGCGAGCCGTCGCACGAAGCCCGCCCGGTTCAGGCCCTTCAGCCCGTGCTCGCGCCGTAGCTCCTCGGCCGCAAACCGTGATCCTCGGGGGATCAGCGCCACCGGCATGAAGCAGGCCGATCCCTTGTCGGACTTTCGGATGTCGACGGTGCGCACCTCGCCCGCCCACGGGTACACGTCCTGGAACAGCTGCCTGTGGATGGCGCAGAACTCGGCGAGGTCTCCGGTGGCGGGCGGGGGGTTCTCCATCAGCTGGATCAGCCGCGCGAAGGATAGGTCCCCTTCCGCCTGCTCCAGCTCGCCCTTCGTGCGCGCCCCGACCTTGTTTTTCAGCAGGCCGGTCTCTGGGTCAATGTATGGATCAACGAAATCAGAGGACGCCATAGCGCAACCGCGCCCGCGCCACCAGTTCGTCGGCGTCGATCCGGCCGGCGATGTACTCCTGGGCGTCCGAATGGCCAGCCGAACTGAGCGTCACTCCCTCCATCTCGCCACTGTGGATTGCCTCCGCGACGCGGCGCTCCCGCTCCGCGAGGGTGGTGAGGGGAACAGTTCGTACCAACGGGGTGCCTTTCTTGGACTGGGCACAATTTTACCGGCTCGTGTGACGGAAACCGAATCGCGCCACGCGCCTGAGCAGAGGTTTGGCTCAACTTTCGCCGTCGGCTCGGTGCCGGCCGACGAGATCGCGGATGCGCTGCCCGCGCGCGGGATGGTTGGCGAGCTGCACCAACGTCGGGTAGCTTGCGGTGCCCTTGGGCGCCTCCAGCGCGCCGGCCACCAGAAGCGCCGCGAGTTCCAGCCGTTCGGGCAGCCCCAGCCCCGGCAGCAGGTGCCCGAAGGCGAGGGCCGCGACGACGGTGTCGCCCGCGCCCACCGTCGAGGTGGCTGCCACCCGAGGTGCTGCCACCCGGGCAAGCTCGCCCTCCGCGGTGGCGGCGAGCAGCCCCGCCGCGCCGAGCGTCACCACCACCGTCGGCACGTGCCGGGTGAGCCGTCGGGCCGCAGCGGTCGGGTCGGGGGTGCGGGCGTAGCTCGTCGCCTCCAGCTCGTTGAGCACCCAAACATCCACCGCCTCGGTGGCCACGGAAGCGAGATCCCAGCGGCCGCTGGCGTCGAAGCCGAGCGACCCCAGAACCGTCGCCCCGGCGGCCCGCGCGCGGGTGAGCCAGGGCTGGCTGGGCAGCGCCAGGTCCACGACGACGGCCGGTGCGGCCACCGAACCTGGGGCAACATGGCTGCCGACGATGGGCCCGCCCGGGCGCTCCACCGTCACCATGGCCCGCTCCCCGTCGGCGGGGAACGCGATCGTCGTGGGCAGGCGCCAGCCGGGTTGGCGCTGGGAGGGGCCGCAGTCTATGCCGAGCCGGGACAGCTCCAGCACGATGCGCTCGCTGGCGGGGTCGTCGCCCAGGGGCGTGCACAATGCCACGCTCAGCCCGTAGGAGGCGAGCGCGCGGGCCTGGTTGGCGATGCCGCCCCACGTTTCCAGCAGGTCGTGGGCGTGGACCTCTTCCCCGGGGCCGGGCCAGTGGGGCAAGCCGGTGACGATCAGGTCCCGGAAGGCAACCCCCGCCACGAAGACGTCAACGTCAATCATGCTTCCTCCCCGCGTTCCCGGTGGTTTCTCCCCAGCGTACGCGGGGCGTTGGGGGGACGGGTCGCCGGGCCGGGCGCGAAGTTCAGGGGGGCGCGCCGGGTGCTTCGGCGGAGCTTGGGGGTGGCTCTATCCGGTGGGTTCGGCGGTGGGCTCGGCGGGAGCCTGCTCGGCGGGAGACGAAGCGCTCGCGGAGGGTGAAGGGCTGGGGGACACGGCCTCGCAGACGGTACCGCCGGGGGCGGCCCACTCCAGCGGGGCCTCCTCGACTGCGCCGCCGTACTCCGTGCCGACCAGGACGTCAACGACACCATCGACCCGATCGTCGTACTCGATGGTGGCGCCCCGGAACTGCGCCTGCACAAACTCCAAGACGGCCTGCTGCTCCTTGTTGCCGACGACGATGGTGGTCTTCACCCGCTGGTCGGTGTTGCCAACTTTGGCCACCTGAAATTGTCGGTCCTTCAACCAGCTGCCCACGGTCTTCGCCAGCCCGGAGGTGAAACCGCCGTTGAAGACTCGGACCGTCACGTTCTGCGGAACGATCGTTGAGGCCTCTTTAGTGACGCACGGGGTGGGCGATGGGGAGGGAAGGGGCGCGCTCAGTTTGCTCCAGCCCCAACTGGCTCCCCAGAAGAGCAGGCCGAGCAGAGCGATCAGCAATAGCGGGGTGCCTACCATGCGGAAATAGCACACGTCTTAGTCCTTCCAGCTTCGGTCGGTCTCGCTCAACCTACTGCACTCACTGCACATCGAGAATACGAGCGTGCATCGTTCCTCGTTGCTGAAGCGCTGAGCGGAGGGCCCGATGTAGGCCATCCTCAAGGTAAAGCTCGCCTCGCCAACGCACCACGTGGGCGAACAGATCACCGTAGAACGTGGAGTCTTCGGCCAGCAGGGTCTCCAGGTCGAGGATCCGTTTCGTGGTAACTAGCTCGTCCAGGCGCACCGACTGAGGCGGGATCGAACTCCAATCCCGCGGGGCATAGCCATGATCCGGGTACGGCCTGTTTTCGCCGACGCGCTTGAAAATCACGTCAGCAATCCTACCCCGACCGTTGACTAAGTAGACTGGGGCGGGTGACAGTGCAGAAGATTGTTGATGGCTACTCCTTCTCCGCGCCGGCAGCGACGCTGGGGGTGCTGCTCCACGAAGGCCAGCCCGTGCCTGAGGCGCAGGTCCGGATTCCGCTGGCCATGTTCAACCGGCATGGGCTGGTGGCCGGCGCCACCGGCACCGGAAAGACGAAGACTTTGCAGGTGATGGCCGAGGCGCTCAGCAGTGCCGGGGTGCCCGTGTTCGCGGCCGATATCAAGGGTGATCTCACCGGCCTGGCGGCGCCCGGCAACGGCAGCGAGAAGCTGCTGGCGCGCGTCGGCCCGCTCGGCCAGGACTGGACGGCCACCGAGTACCCCGTCGAGCTGTACGCGCTGGGTGGCGAGGGCCACGGCATCCCCGTGCGCGCCACCGTCACTGACTTCGGACCCGTGCTGCTCGCCAAGGTGCTCGGCCTGAACCAGGTGCAGGAGGCCTCGCTGGGGCTGATTTTCCTGTACGCCGACAAGCAGGGCCTGCCGCTGCTGGATCTGAAGGACCTGATCGAACTGCTGCGCTACCTCACCTCCGATGAGGGCCGCGACGAGTTGCAGGACATCGGCGGCATCTCCACCGCTACGGCTGGCGTGTTGCTGCGTTCGCTGGTCACGCTGGGCGAGCAGGGCGGCGACGTGTTCTTCGGCGAACCGGCCTTCGATCCGTCGGAGTTGCTGCGCAACGCCCCCGACGGCCGGGGTGTGATCTCGCTGCTGGAGCTGCCGAAGCTGGCCTCCCGGCCGCAGCTGTTCTCCACCTTCCTGATGTGGCTGCTGGCCGAGCTGTTCGAGTTGCTGCCGGAGGCGGGCGACGTCGAGCGGCCCAAGCTGGTGTTCTTCTTCGACGAGGCGCACCTGCTGTTCAGCGGCGCGTCGAAGGCGTTCCTGGAGGCCATCACCCAGACGGTTCGGCTCATCCGCTCGAAGGGCGTGGGGGTGTTCTTCGTCACCCAGACGCCGAAGGATGTGCCCGACGATGTGCTCGCCCAGCTGGGCTCCCGCGTCCAGCATCAGCTGCGCGCGCACACCCCGAACGACATGAAGGCGTTGCGGGCCACCGTCGGCACCTACCCGGTGAGCGACTACGACCTGGAGCGGGTGTTGCAGGAGTTGGGCATCGGCGAGGCCATCATCACGGTGATGAACGAGCGCGGCGCCCCCACCCCGGTGGCCTGGACCAGGCTGTGGGCCCCGCAGGCGAGCATGGATCCCGTGCCGGAGGCGCAGCTGAACCAGCGGGTGCTGGCCTCGCCGCTGTACTCACGCTACGCGGAACCGGTCGACAGGGAGTCGGCCTACGAGCTGCTGACCCAGCGCATGGCGGAGGCCGCCGAGCAGGCGCGGCTGGCTGCGGAGGAGGAGCAGCGGGCGAAGGAGGAAGCCGAGGCGGCCAAGCAGCGCGCGAAGGAAGAAGCCGAGGCGGCCAAGCAGCGCGCGAAGGAAGAAGCCGAGGCGGCCAAGCAGCGCGCCGCCGCGGAGAAGGAAGCGGCCCGCCAGCAGGCCGCTGCCATGCGCGAGTACGAGCGCCAGGCCCGCGCCGAACAGCGCCGCATGGAGCAGGAATGGGCGCGCCAGCAGCGCGAGGCCGAGCGGCAGCGCCGGGAGACGCAGAAGTTCGTCGGCTCCGTCGGCCGTGAGGTGGTGCGCGGCCTGTTCGGCATCCTCAAGGGGCGCCGCCGCTGAGGATCAGTCGCCGAGCCCGGTGCCGACGCTGCGAGCCGTCTCGATCCACGGGTGGTCGAGCGGCACCCGCGCCAGCTTGCCCGCCACGTCCTCAAGCGGCACCGGCTCAGCGCCCTCGCCCCGCGACGCCACCATCACGCCCGTGACCCCGTCGGCCACCAGCTGGGCCGCGGCCGAGCCGATGACGCTGCCCAGCAGCCGATCCGCCGCGACGGGGATTCCGCCGCGCTGCACGTAGCCCAGGATCGTCACGCGCGACTCCAGACCCGTCGCCGCCTCCACCTCGCGCGCCAGCTGGAAGGTGTGCTCCCGGTGGCTGTCCTGCACGCGTCGATAGTGCTCCTTCGCGCTCGCCTTCGCCTCCGGCGTGAGCGCAGACTTGATCAGCGACTCCGCAGCCTCCAGCGCGGTGGTGGCCTTGGCGTCGCGGGCGCCCTCCGCGATGGCGATCACCGAGAAGTTGGTGCCCTTCGCCTTGCGCCGCTCCACCGTCTCTACGATCGACTCGATGCTGTACGGGATCTCGGGCAGCAGGATCACGTCGGCCCCGCCCGCGATGCCCGCGCCGAGCGCGAGCCAGCCGGCCTTGTGGCCCATGATCTCCGCGATGACGACCCGGTGGTGAGAGTGCGCCGTCGAGTGCAGCCGATCGATGGCCTCCGTCGCGATCTCCAGCGCGGTGGCGAAACCGAAGGTGTTGTCGGTGTGCGCGATGTCCTTGTCGATCGTCTTCGGCAGATGCACGACGGGGATGCCCGCCTGGTGCAGCCGCAGCGCGTTCTTCGCGGTGCCGCCGCCGCCCAGCATCGCCAGGCAATCCAGCTTGTTGCGCTCCACCACCTCGGCGATCGTGGGGATCATGTCGCGCGGCTCGCCGTCGACCATCATCTTGTGGACCTTGTCGCGGCTGGTGCCCAGCACCGTGCCGCCGAGGGTCAGGATGCCGGAGAGCGACTCCTTGTCGAGGATGTCCCAATTGTCCTCCGCCAGCCCCCGGATGCCGCCGCGAAACCCGATCAGTTCCATCCCATGCTCGCCGATGGCTGCTTTGCCCAGCCCCCGGATCGCCGCGTTCAGACCGGGCGCGTCACCGCCGGCAGTCAGCACGCCAATACGTTTACCCATCGCCAACCTCCTTGTCGCGTCTAAGACGATACCGCGCCGGGTGGGGCCGGGAGCGGGTTTCGGCCAGCTGCTCGAAACCTGGATGCCCGGCCGCACGTCGGCGACGACGCGCATCAGCCAGCAACCCGACCCCACCGGACCACGACCCGGGCAGTCGCTCTAGGGTTGGGCCCATGACGCGCTACCAGATCGTTTTCAGCACCCGTGCTGGCACGACACGCCACGTCGCTCAACTGATCGCCGCAGCGCTGCGGGAGGCGGGCCACGAAGCCGTCGTCGCGGATGCGGCGCTCAGCCCCGAGCCGGCAGGCGAGTGCTACATCGTCGGCAGCTCCATCATCGCCAACCGCTGGAACCCGGAGGGGCTTGCTTGGCTGGAGCGGCACGCGGTGACGCTGGCGGGGCGCGTCGCGCTGTTCAACGTGTGCCTGACTGCGGCGGATCCTGACAAGCGCGCGGAGTCGCTGGCGCTGAACAGCAGGGCGGCGGCCATCGTCGCCCCGATCGCGAACGCTTCCTTCGCGGGCCGCTACACCCCCGAGCGCAGCCGGTGGTGGCAGCGGCTCTGGCTCAGGGCGATGGCTAAGCCCGCGCAGGATCACGTCGACCCCGAGGCCATCTCCGCCTGGGCCCGCGACGTGGCGCGGCTGGCCCGCTGACCCGCACCATCGTCGAGCCAGGTGATGGCGCCGGTGGTGCCGTCGAGCCGGATCAGCTGGCCGTCGCGCAGCCGGGTGGTGGCCTCCGGCACGCCCACGACGGCCGGGATGCCGTACTCGCGTGCGACGACGGAGCCGTGGGTCATCGTGCCACCCACCTCCGTGATCAGCCCGCCGGCCGTCAGAAATAGCGGGGTCCAGGCGGGGTCGGTGCCGCGGCAGACGAGGATCTCTCCGGGGCGCAGCCGCGCCGTCCGAGGGCTCGCCACCACCCGCACCCGGCCCTCGACCTGACCCGGCGAGACCCCCAGCCCGGCGAGGTTGGCGTCGGGGCTGGCGCCGCCGTCGTAGTGTGCTCGGCCGTCGCCGACGAGCACCACCGGCACGCGCCCGCGCCGCCCTTCTCGCTCCGCCGCGGCGCGCCTCCCGGCGACCACCGATTGCCAGGCGGTGTCGAGGGCCGGCTCGTGGATGTGGCGCAGTTCGTCGAAGTGCAGGTAGAACACGTCGTCGGCTTTGGCGAGGAGTCCGGCGGCGACGAGGTCCGCGCCGGAGTCCAGGAGCGCGCGCCGGGCCAAACCTAGAACCCGCACGAAGGTGAACTTCGGTGTCTCGCGCAGCCCGACGAGGTGGCGCGCCCGGTAGGCCAGCCACCGGTGGAGCCGGGGCCGGCCGAGGGCTGCGATGCTCTCGACGGCGGCCCGGGCGGCCTGCTCGCCCAGGGCGAAGAGGGCGGCGGGTGAGCTGTCGGCGGAAGCGACGTGGCCCGCCATGGTGCGTACCACGGTGGCGGGCTCGTCGGCCCAGCGAGGCCGGCCCAGGTCGATTTCTGCGGGGCCGCGCATCCCGTAGCGTGTGAGGAAGGCGTTGAGTTCGCGGCGGGCGGTGGCGGGGAGTGCGTCGGCGGCGACGAGGCGGTCCAACTCCTCGGGCGCGGCGGCGAGCAGGTCGCGCCCGGCTGGGTCGGCCTGCACTCGGCGGGCGCGTTCCCACAACTCCAGCCCCATCTCGGCGGTGACGTTGCCCGGGAGGCTGCGCAGCAGGGTGAGGCCCACGGCCTCCCCGTCGGGCAGTTGGGCGCGCGCTCGGTGAAGCAGGCTGAAGAAACACAGTTGGCCGATCAGCAGTGGCGGGGCGATCACCGGGGCAACCTCGCCGGGCAGTTCGCCCAGGCGTTCCAGGGTGCGCAGCCGGGCGGCGAGCCGGGCGCGGGGCGTCGGCTGGCGGGCGGCGTCGGCGAACTCTGCCCGGAAGCGTTCGACGCTGGCGTCGGTGACGCGGGTGGCGCGGCGGCGGGCGCGATCCGGGGCGAGCAGGATGCATGGCGCGCGCAGGAGAACGCGGGCCACTAGCCGGGCGAGGTCGCGGAGGAAACGGCCCGACGAGGTGAGCGGCTTGCGCGCGAGCCACGGCTCTGCGGCGAGGTCGCGCACGGCGCCGGCGATGCTGGGGTCGGCGAAGCTCAGCAGGTTCTGCAGCCGGCCCCCGATCGGGCAGCGCAGCGCGTCGTCGGCGCGTAGCCAGAGGCGGCCGCCCGCGGGGGTGTAGTAGCTGTTGGTGCGCCAGTCGAGGCGTCGGCCGAGGTAGCGGCCGCCGCCGGCGAGCAGCATGCGCCAGGCGTCCTGGCCGAGTGGGGTGATCGGGTCGAGCATCCCCTGGATCGCCCCGAAGCTGATCCACAGCGATTCGCGCGGCGCGCCGGGCGGCAGCGGGTAGAGGCTGGTGATGGGGCGGGTTTGCACCAGGGAGAAGTCGTCGCCGACCCGGACCCATTCGATGTCCTGGGGTTGGCCGAAGGCCTCGGCGACCCGTCGGGTGAGGGCCACCAGGTGGCGGAGCTGCTGGGGGGTGAGCGCCCGGCCGGCTGGCGGGGCCTCGGCGCTGAGGACGCGGTTCGTGGCGGTCTCGACTTCGTGGTGTTCCGGGGTCACCTGGCCGGAGACGAGCTGGTCTCCGAGCCCGGGAACGGCTTCGACGATGGTGCGGCCGAGGTGGCCGGTCAGGGGGTCTGCGGTGAAGGCAACGCCGGAGGCGTCGGCGGGTACCATGTGTTGCACGACGACGGCGAGGGCGACGTCGTCGTTCGGCACGTTGTTGCGGCGGCGGTAGCTGATGGCGCGTTCGGTCCACAGGCTGGACCAGCATTCCCGCACGGCTTCGACGATGGCCTCCTCGCCGGAGACGTTCAGGAAGGTGTCTTGCTGGCCGGCGAAGGAGGCGTCGGGCAGGTCTTCTGCGGTGGCGGAGCTGCGCACCGCCACCGGGGTGTGGGCCAGGGGCCGGAGTTGTTCGACGATGGCCGCCTTGAGCGGGCCGGGCAGGTCTCGGCGGAATGCGGCGCGGATCAGCCGGGCGGCTTGCTCGTCGGGGTGGCGGAGCGCGGCGGCGATGTCGGCGTCGAGGTGGTGGGTGGCGACGAACTCCCGGTAGTGGCTGGTGTCGAGCACCACGAACGGGGGGACGGGGAAGCCGTGGGCGCGTAGCCGTTGAAGGTTGGCGGCTTTGCCGCCTAGGCGGCCCAGGGTTTGTCTGGTGGGGGTTCCGGTGGGGTCGGGCATGGCCTTGCTCCTTCGCTGGTGGCACTCCCAGTTTGTCCTCAACGCTTGTTGAAGTCAACATCTGTTGAGGGCGGGTTAGGATTGGCTCATGCCCAAGCCCCGCGCCCGCGCCGACCTCCGCGAGCAGATCCTCCAGGCCGCGCTCGGCCTGTTTTCCAGCCGCGGCTACCGCGGCACCACGCTGCGCGCGGTCGCGTCCGCCGTCGGGGTGGACGTGGCGCTCATCGCGCACTACTTCGGCAACAAGGACGGCCTCTTCCGTGCCGCCGTCTCCTCCATCGCGCACACCCCCGAGGCCCTCGCCGAGTGCCTGACGCCCCCGCAGGCCACGCAGGGCCGACGCCTGGCGACGGCCTACCTGGGGCTGTGGGAGGATCCCGCCACCGGCCCGACAGTGTGCGCGATCGTGCGGGCCGCCATCGGCGACGACGACGAACTGGCCCGCGCCCGCGACGTGCTGCTGGGGATAGCGCGCCACCCGCGCCTGAGCGAAGCCATCGCGGGCAGGGAACACGGCTTCATGCTGGCGCTGGGCCAGCTGCTGGGGGTGGCCATCCAGCGGCACCTCGTCCGCTTCGCCCCGCTCACGCCCGAGGCGCTGCCGCTGGAGCAGCTGGTGGCGCTCGTCGCCCCGGCGGTGCAGAGCAGCCTGGAAGCCCGCCCGGACTGAGCTGTGCACTTCGGCGGCCGACCGGGCAGGATTGGGGCCATGCACATCATGTTCATCTGTCACGGAAACATCTGCCGATCCGCGATGGCCGAGCGCGTCGCCCGGAAACTGGCCGACGAGCGCGGCCTGGACGTGATCGTGTCCTCGACGGGGATCAGCTCCGAGGAACAGGGCAACCCGATCGACCACCGGGCCCGCCGGCTGCTCACGCGGCGCGGCTACCGGGCCGACGGCCACCAAGCACGCAGGATCACCGCGGAGAACTCGCGCGGCGTCGACCTATTCGTCGTCGCGGAGCAGCGCCACGCCGACCTGCTCGGCCGGCTCGGCATCGACCCCACGAAGGTGCGGCTGGTCACCGACTTCGACCCGGAGTCGACGCCCGGCGCGCCGCTGAAGGACCCGTGGTACGGCGACATGAGCGACTTCGAGGAGACCCTGGCGATCCTGGAGCGCGCGGTGCCCAGGATCCTCGACGAGGCCTGAGCCGCCCCGGCGGTCGGCGGACGCGGCCGATCCAGCAGAATTGGCGCATGGTCTACCCGCAATACATCCCCGCCACCGACCGCTATGACGGCGCAATGCCCTACCGCAAGTGCGGCGCGTCCGGCCTCCGCCTGCCCGCGATCTCGCTCGGGCTGTGGCAGAACTTCGGCGACGACAAGCCGATGGCTGTGCAACGAGCGATCCTGCGTCGCGCTTTCGATGCCGGCATCACTCACTTCGACCTCGCGAACAACTACGGCCCACCCTACGGCCAGGCCGAGATCAACTTCGGCACCATCCTCAGGCAGGACTTCCACGGCCTCCGGGATGAGCTGATCATCTCCAGCAAGGCCGGCTACGACATGTGGCCGGGCCCCTACGGCCAGGGCGGCGGCTCCCGCAAGTACGTGCTGGCCTCGCTCGACCAGTCCCTGAAACGCATGGGGCTCGATTACGTGGACATCTTCTACTCACACCGCTTCGACCCCGACACCCCGCTCGAAGAGACGATGATGGCTTTGGACCAGGCGGTGCGCTCCGGGCGCGCGCTGTACGTCGGCATCTCGTCATACTCCGCCGAGGACACCCGACGGGCGGCGCAGATCGCGCAGTCGCTGGGCACCCCGCTGCTGATCCACCAGCCGAGCTACTCGATGCTGAACCGCTGGGTGGAGCGCGGCCTGCTCGACGCCACCGACGAGCTCGGCATGGGCGTGATCGCCTTCAGCCCGCTGGCGCAGGGCCTGCTGACCGACCGCTACCTCTCGGGTGAGGTGCCGGAGGGCTCCCGCATGGCCCGCCCGGGCTCGCTGCCCAGCACGCACCTGAGCGACGCCAACCTGGCCCACCTGCGCGCGCTGAACGAGATCGCCGCCGAGCGCGGGCAGAGCCTCGCCCAGCTGGCGCTCGCCTGGGTGTTGCGCGACGAGCGGGTCACGTCCGCGCTGGTTGGCGCGTCGAGCGTGGGGCAGCTGGAGATCAACCTGGGCGCGCTGGACAACCTGGTGTTCACCGACGAGGAGCTGGCCCGCATCGACGAGCACGCGGTGGAGGGCAGCATCAACCTTTGGGCTCGCTCGTCGAAGTCGTAGTGGGCGCGCGGGTCAGCTCAGCAGATCCCTGAGGAGGGGGCCCGCGTCCGTGCCGCCGGAGTAGCCCTCCTCGACGAAGGCCGCGACCGCGTAGGTTTCGTTGTAGGCGATCATCCAGGCGTGGTTGCGCTGCTGGCCCTGGGCGCCGAACTGCGCGGTGCCGGACTTCGCGCCCAGCGCGATGCCCTTGAGTAGCTGGGCCGTGCCGTGGTCGACGACGGCGGCCATCATCTTGCGCAGCTCGGTGGCCTCCTGCTCGGTGAGGGGGGCCGCCGTCGACTTGGCCTGCTTGCCCTGCACCAGCCAGGGGATGACGGTTTCGCCCTTGGCCACCGACGCGGTGAGCGTGGCCATCGCCAGCGGCGACATCGTCACCTGGCCCTGGCCGATCATTGACGCGGCGCGGTCGATGTCGTTTTTGGGTTCGACGGTGCCGAAGAACGAGCGGAAACCCGCGTCGTAGTCGACGCCCACACCCAGCGACCCGGCCGCGGCCAGCAGCTCCTCGGCCGTCACGTCGGCCGAAGCCCGGGTGAAGGCGGTGTTGCAGGAGTAGGCGATGGCGTCGGCGAGGGAGATGTTCCCGGTGTTGGCGTAGCCGGGGTAGTTGTTGAAGGTGTGGTTGGCCACCTTGTGCTCGGGTGTGCACTGCACCTTGGAGTCGGCCGTCATGCCTTCGCGGAGCATGGCCAACGCAGACGCCAGCTTGAAGGTGGAGCCGGGCGCGTACTTGCCGAAGGTGGCGTGTGGGTAGGTGCCGGAGGCGGGCGAGTTGGCCGCGGCCGCGACCGCGCCCGTCGCGTGCTCGATCGCGACGATGGAGGCTACCCCCGTCTGGGTGGCCAGCAGTTGCTCGGCCTTCTCTTGCAGGTCGCGGTCGAGGGAGAGCTGGATCGGGCTGCCGACGGACGGGTCCTGCTGGAAGATCACCTGGGGCTCGAACTTCTGGGCTCCCTTGCGCGGCACCACCTCGATCCGCACCCCGGGCACGCCACGCAGCTGGGCGTCGTAGCGGGACTGGAGCCCGCTCAGCCCGACGGTGTCCTGCGGCGTCAGCTTGCCGCCTGACTTCTCGATCATCTCCTGGGTGGGGGCGCCGACGATGCCGAGCAGGCTGGCGGCGAACCCGTCGGTGGGCCCGACGGTGGAGCTGATCTCGCGCACGTGCAGCC
The DNA here is from genome assembly GCF_003932855.1 of Tessaracoccus sp. OH4464_COT-324. GTDB lineage: Bacteria > Actinomycetota > Actinomycetes > Propionibacteriales > Propionibacteriaceae > Arachnia. Next base: position 15,320 of record NZ_RQYZ01000031.1, read on the forward strand.
CGGGCACGTCGGTGATTGTGGCGGGGATTTCCTCCTTGCGGAGGGTGGCCGCGACGACGAACTGCTTGGGTCCACCCGCGGCCACCTTCTTGTCGAAGGCTGCCGGGTCAACGTCCAGCTCGGTGGCCAACTGTTGGGCCGCCGGGCCCCACTCCTCCGGTTTTGCCTGGGCCTTGTCGATGCCTACCTCGTAGAGCGTGATTTCCTCGACGAGCGCGAGCCCGGTTTTGTCGTTGATGCTGGCGCGGGTGGGCTCTTCGACGATGCGACGCATCCGCGAGTTGGCGTCCAGCTTGGGTTGGACGATGGTGGGGGACCATTCGAGGCGCCACTGGTCGTTCACCCACTTGAGCGTGGCCTTGGATTCGAAGGTCCACGGCTCTTCGCCGACGTCGACGGAGTGCGCGAGGGTGAGATCCGCAGCCCGATCCTCGGCCCGGTAGCTGACCTCTTTCACGCTCACGACGGGGCGGATGCCGTCCATGCCGGCGTAGATGAGCTTCAGCTCCTCCTGGGCTTCGGCGGCGCTCGACTGCATCGGTAGCGCGCTGACGTCGAGCTTGCTGATCGCCCCGGCGAGTTCGGCGGCGCGCTCGTCGACGGGGGGCGCGCCCTCCGGGGGCTGTCCGGCGGCCGGGGTGATGCTGCCGGGACTTGGCGAGTCGGGGGCAGGGGAACAAGAGCCCAGGGCCAGTACGGCCGCGAGCGCCAAGGGCAGCCAGCGTCGGATCACAGTCAACCTCCTAGCGCAGAGTCTAGCTTGGCGATTATTGGCTGGGCGTGGGGTGAGATAGTCTTGAGAATTGGTGTCCGCTTGGTGCCGAGCGCCGAGACGCCGCGATGACCGCTGAACGAGGAAGAATCCCCTTGCACGAAATTACGTGGGCCGTGTGGCTCGTGACCATCGTCGTGATTGCTGGCCTTCTCGCCTTTGACTTCATTTTTCATGTTCGCAAGGCACACGTTCCTACGCTGAAGGAGGCCGCCGTCTGGTCGGCGGTCTACGTCGGGCTCGCGATCCTGTTCGGCGTCTTCGTCTGGTGGTATTTCGGCTCCATCACGGGCGTCGAGTACTTCCAGGGCTACGTGCTGGAGAAGGCGCTCTCGGTGGACAACCTGTTCGTCTTCCTCATCATCATGGGCAGCTTCAAGGTGCCGGCGGAGGATCAGCAGAAGGTGCTGCTGTTCGGCATCGTGTTCGCGCTGATCACGCGCAGCATCTTCATCTTCCTGGGCAAGGCCGCGCTGGACGCCGCGCAGTGGGTGTTCTACATCTTCGGCATCTTCCTGCTGTGGACGGCGCTGCACATGGTCATGCCGGAGAAGGAGACGGAGGATGAGGCGAACAACTTCATGATTCGCCTGGTCAAGCGGTTCCTGCACACCTCCGATCATTACGACGGCGACAAGCTGTTCACCTACGTCGACGGCAAGCGGGTGCTCACCCCGATGCTGCTGGTGATGCTGGCCATCGGCGGCACCGACATCCTGTTCGCTTTCGACTCGATTCCCGCGATCTACGGCGTCACCACCAACGTTTACCTGGTGTTCTCGGCCACCGCGTTCTCCCTCATGGGTCTTCGGCAGTTGTACTTCCTGATCGACGGGTTCCTCGACCGGCTCGTCTACCTGAAGTACGGGCTCACCGCGATCCTGGCCTTCATCGGCATCAAGCTGATCATCCACGCGCTGCATGAGAACAACGTCCCGTTCATCAACGGCGGTGAACCAGTACACCTCATCCCGGAGATCGACCCGTACCAATCGCTGGTTGTGGTGGCGGGGCTGCTGGTGCTGACGATCATCGCCTCGCTGCTCACCCCGTCGGGCCGGGTGCTGTCGACGGCGTCGGCCCTGCACCGGGAGGCCTGCTCCTATGTGAATCTCGATATCGCGCAGACCCCCGAGGAGCGCGAGGCGCAGTATCAGCGGATCCTGCAGCTGGAGGAGAAGCTGGGCCGCTACAAGGACAAGCTCATCGAGAAGCACACGAAGGACGACCACGACCAGGTGGTCGACCGGGCGCACGCGCTGCATGCTGCTGGCCGGTAGGTCGTCGTGTCGTGGCTGCGGGCGCTCAGGCGCCTTTGGCGGTATGCGCCGTTTCGGCGGCTGCTGATCCTGCGGCTGTTTGCGCAGGCGGCGGACGGCACGCTGCAGGTCGGGATGGCCAGCTATGTGCTGTTCTCCCCGCAGTCTCAGCCGGATGCGTGGGCGATTGCCGCGGTGCTGGCGGTTTCTCTGCTGCCGTTCACCCTCGTCGGGCCGTTCGTTTCGCCGCTGCTCGACGTGTGGTCGCGTCGCGATGTTGCGCTTTACACCGACGTGGCGCGCGCCGTTCTTTCGCTCGTGATGGCCGGGATGGTGTTGGCTGATTGGACGACGGGGCTGGGCCACGGGGTGCTGCTGGTTTCGCTGTTGGTTGCGCTCAGCCTGAACCGTTTCATGCTGGCCGGGTTGTCTGCGGGCATGCATCACACGGTGAGTGAGCGGGAGTTTCTGGCGGCGTCGGCGATCATTCCGGCGATGGGGCCGCTCGGCGTGGTGCTGGGTGGGGTGATCGGCGTCGGCATTCGGCTAGGGTTGGCGGGCCTGCTGGGGGCCAGGCAGGCGGACGCGGTGATCTTCACTGCGGCGGCTGGATTGTTCGTGGCGGCTGCGGTGGTGGCGGGTTCGTTCGCTCGGGAGGCGCTGGGCCCCGAGCGGCCGCGCGACGTCGGTTCGGCCGGGGTGATCTGGTCCGGGTTGCGTCAGGCGGCCGGGCATCTCAGGCAACGACCGGCGGCTGTGCTCGCCTTGGCCAACATGGCCGTCACCAGGCATCTCTTCGGCCTGCTGTCGGTGGCGATGATTCTGGTGGCGCGCAACCGGTGGCATTCCGTCGCCGAGGCGGACGCCGCGCTGGCCGATCTGTCGGTCTGGGGCGCCTGCGCGGGTGCGGGTTTCATGCTTGCGGCGCTGGTGGTTCCGTCGCTGGTGGCGCAGTTCGGCCTGCGTTGGAGCCTGCTCGGTTTGTTGGCCGTGGGTGCGTTCGCGATGGCCTTGGCCAGTTTTTCCGACCTGTTCGTCCTGCTTTGCCTGGTCGGCTTCCTGATGGGGTTGGTGACCCAGGCGGTGAAGATCTGCGCCGACGCGGTGGTGCATGCGCACGTCGATGAGGGGTTTAAGGGGCGCGTGTTCACGTTCTATGACGTGGGATTCAACGGGGCCTACGTGCTGGCGGCCGTGGCCGCGGCCTTCCTGCTGCCTTCCGACGGCGTCTCGGCGCCCGCCTTCGCGGCGATGTCGTTGACGTGCTGCGGACTTGTGGTGCTCAGCTCGTGGGGAATCGCGCAGGTGAGCGTCGAGGACTTCGAACGCGGCACTGAGGATATCGCCTGATCTTGTGCGGCGTTTCCGTCGTTGCGACCCTCTTGGGGTGCAATACTGCTTCCATGGTCCACGGATATTATGACGACGAGTACGACCCCTTGTCTCCTGCGCTGTATTGGTCTGCTGAGGAGGCTGAGGAGGAGGGGGTTCCGG
>NZ_RQYZ01000032.1 GCF_003932855.1 Tessaracoccus sp. OH4464_COT-324
GCACTGGGTACGGTGTGGGAGATTAGGACGCTGCCGGACTATGTTTTTGGTGGGGGGTTCCTGGTTTGTTTGGGAACCCCCCACCTTTTTTATTTCCATGATCATCTTCCGAATCGAACCGGGGCGGTAGTCAAGGTGTTGGCGGTCGCGAGGATCTCCACCGGCGACCCTCCAGCTCGTGGGGCGTTAGAGCAGACGACTGGTGGTTCCGGGAGAGCCCGCCGGGTGTGGGCACGAGCCCGAGCCAGCGGCGGGCGGCGTCGAAACATGAACCCGGGGCCCCGAGGAGACGCCCGGCGGGCGGCGATGCGCGCCGCCGCGAGGCAATAGGGTCACCTCGGGTTGGGATCAGCCCCTGATGTCGGTGAGCACGCGCTGGCCGAAGTCGTCCCTGTCCAGCAGGGCGAGCAGACTCCGGGCGGCCTCATCCGGGGACAAGAGTTCCCCGTTCTTCTTGAGATCGCGGAAATGGTTCCGGAGCGGAAAATCGCACTCGCGAATGGTTTCCTGCATCCCCGTGTCGACCACGCCGGGGGCGACAGCGGCTATCCGCACCCCGGGCAGCCGCTCTGCGGCCACTACCTGGGCGTGCATGTCCAAGGCGGCCTTCGTCGCGCAATAGACGCTCCAGCCCTCGATGGGACGGCGGCCGGCGCCGCTGGAGATGTGCACGATTCGGGCGGGGCATCCTTCCGGCCTCCGGCTGAGCACCGCGTCGGTCAGGCTGATCGCGGCGCACACGTTCACCTGGAACGCGCCAGCCACCTGCTCGGGAGCCACGCCGCCTGTCCCGATCGGTTCGACGGTGCCTGCGTTGTTGATCAGCAGCACTTCCTCGGCGCCAGCCAGGAAGCTTTCCAGCTCCGGGCCGACGAGCCAGCCGCACCATTGCGCTGGATCGCTGAGGTCGATTCTGACGCCAGCGCTGCGCGAGATACCGAGCACCTCCCAACCAGCACGAGCGAGCCGGGCGGACAAAGCGGCACCTAGCCCTCGTGAGTGACCGGTGACAATGGCTTTCCTGGTCATGATCCTCTTCAACCTTTCGTGTCTCGCACCAGCCTGAGCGCGGTGCGCATGCTCACTGGCTCAAACCCGGAGGCCATCGCCTGGGCCCGTTGCGTGGGTTCCGCGCGGAAGAGCGCGGCTCCGCGCCTGACCAGCACCATCGGCGGCTTTCGCCGTTCACGTAGATCGCGAACCAGTCGTCGCGCGCAGTTGGCGGCCCGCGGGCGATCCAGCCAGATGGCGCGAGCCGGAATCCCCGCCTTGTGCAGCGCCACATAGGTCTGCGGGGCGAAGATGCCCTCCGCCAGGATGATCTGGGCGTCCCCGCACGTGAGCCGACGCATGCCCGTGCGCTGAGACCTGGAGATCGAGTACTCGGGGACGTCGGCCTCCCCGTCGTTCAGCAGCCTCGCCAGCGTCGCCAGCGCCAGCTCCAGATCCCAGCTGCGCACATCATCCCAGTCGGTGATCCCTACCGGGGAAAGCGGCAGGCCGGGATAGTCGAAATCGTGGTAGAACTCGTCGAGGGAGAGAGCAACAACATGGCCCATGCTGGCCAGTCTCGACTTGCCGCTGCCCGACGGCCCGGCCACAAGTAACAAGGAACGCACGCTGCGACGCTACTTCGATAGGGGGACCTCGGCAAGCCCGCCGCCCTGCGAAACGGGCGGCGACTGGCCGGCATCCGGCCGGCTGAGCTGCACCACGATCAGCAGCATGGCCAGCAGCAAGGTCATGGCGGGGATGCGGAACATCTCGTGCGGGAACAACAAGGTGCGCCACCCTAGGGTGGAAATCAGGATCGCCTGCGCGAGCACCACAAGGCCCAACTCGTCGCGACGCAGGAGCCCGATGACGGCGCCCGCAAGCACGATCACTGCGACGGCGAGCAGGCCGGGGACCGCCGTCGAGCCAACCTGCGACGACATGGCATCGCCGTGGCGTAGCTGTGCGGCGTAGCTGAAGGTCTCCAGCCATCCGCTGATCGGCCAGCCGACGTTGCCGGAGTCGTAGGCGAGCTGTTCGGCAGTGAACCGCCCACGGACGTAGTAGAGCCACGCGCCCAGCGCCAGCGGCCCAGCGGCGAGCGCCAGGAGCCTCCCCCAAGGGAAGCCGGGGCGCCAGGGCCGTCGGTTGCGGCGCACCGCGTCGATCAGCTGGTGCAGCCCCAGCGTGAGGGGCATGAGGATCAGTTGCTCCTTGGTCAGGCAAAGAACCACGGAAAGGGCGGCGAGGCCGAATGGGGAAGTGCGCGGCCGCAGCCACAGGATCAGCAGCGCGGACGTCAACGCCAGCTGCGCCGGCTCCGTGAGGGCCGTGGATGCGCTGAACAGCAGCCCTGGGCTGGCTGCTACCAGCAGCCCCAACCAGGCCGATGCGCCGAGCCTGCGGGCGAGAAGCGAAACGCCGACAGCGGCCGCGGCCATACTGACGACGCTTAGTAGCCAGAACACCCAGGGCAGCGCCTGGGGCTGGCCGAGCGACAAAGCGCCGGCCAGCCACGAATACAGCGGGTGACCGTAGCGGTAGGCCGCCAAGTCGATCAGGTCGTGCGCCTGCCCCAAAGCAAGCGGGTCGTGCGCCATCGTCCAGAGATAGACACCGTCGTAGTGGTCGTAGGCAGTGGTGAACTGGAAATCCGGGTCCAGGTCCTTGACGTAGCCCGCGATCTGGTCGGTATCCGCGACGTTCAGCAGGAGGCTCGGGTGGAAAGACCCCGGCCTGGACATGATCTGGGCAAGCAGCGCCGAGACTGCGGACGCGCCACCACAAATCAGCTCGGGAAGTCGTCCACGCATGTCGCGAATGCTAGCAGTGGGTGGGACACGGGGTGCCCCACCCACTCAATTAATCGGCTATGCCCAGCGCATCGGCCATCTCGGCGCGCAGCCGCGAAAGCAGCTCCCCGCCCTCGGCGCGGGCCACGGAGACATCATCGGTGCGCGGCAGCCGCACCTCCAGGTAGCACTTCAGCTTCGGTTCGGTGCCACTGGGCCGGGCCACGACGTGGACGCGCTCCCCGGTCAGTTCGATGCCGTTGGTGGGTGGCAACCCCTCCTTGCCCTCCGCCAGATCGGACACGACGACCGGCTCGCCCAGCAGCTCAGCAGGCGGGGCGCTGCGCAGCCTGTCCATCGCTCCGGCGATGATGCCGAGGTCCGCGACCCGCACCGAAAGCTGGCTGGTGGCGTGCAGGCCGAAGCGTCGCGCGATCTCGTCGAGCAGATCCGCAAGCTCACGGCCCTCGCGCTTAAGTTCCGCGACGATGCGCAGCACCGTCATCGCGGCAGAAATGCCGTCCTTGTCCGGCACTGCCCGCGAGTCGCAACAGTACCCGATGGCCTCCTCGTAGCCGAAGGCTAGGTCGGGCACCCGACCGATCCACTTGAAACCGGTGAGAGTGGTGCGGTGCTCCCGCCCGGCGGCCGACGCCATGGTGCGCAGCAGAGTGGAGCTGACGATCGAGTTGGCGAACGTGCCCGGCACCTGGCGTCGCAACGCGTCGTAACCCAGGATGGCGCCCAGCTCGTCGCCAGAAAGCATGCGCCAGCGACCGTCCACCTTCGCGGCGACGGCGCAGCGATCCGCGTCCGGGTCGTTGGCGATCACCACGTCGGCGTCCTCGTGGCGGGCGAGCGCCAGCGCCAGGTCGATCGCCCCGGGCTCCTCCGGGTTGGGGAAGGCCACGGTGGGGAAATCGGGATCGGGTGCGGACTGTTCGGCCACCTCCACCGGCTTCGGGAAGCCCAGCCGGCGCGCTGCTTGCCTGATCAGGCGGGCGCCGACGCCGTGCATTGAGGTGTGCACCCAGCGCAACTCCTTGGGAGCGTCCGGGCCGATGACCTCGGCGAGCCGGTTCACGTAAGCCTCCCGCAGCTCGTCCCCGACGATGGTGCGGGCCTCGCTCACGGCAGGCGGCTGCCCGGAAGCGGCGACGGTGGCGATCTCGGCCGCGATCTGTGCGTCGGTCGGGGGGATGATCTGCGAGCCGTCGCCCAAGTAGACCTTGTAGCCGTTGTCGGCCGGCGGGTTGTGGGAGGCCGTGACGACGACGCCCGCCACGCACCCGAAGTGCTGGATGCCGAAGGCGACCACGGGAGTGGGGGTGGGCTCGTCGGTGAGCAGCACGTCGAACCCTGCTCCGGCGAACACCTCGGCGGTGTCCCGGGCGAAGTCGGCGGACTTGTGTCGGGCGTCGTAGCCGACGATCACTCGCCCGATGCTGCCCTGGGCGCGCAGCCACCGGGCGAAGCCTGCGGCCGCGCGAATGACTACCACCCTGTTCATGCGGTTCGGTCCGGGACCGAGCTTGCCGCGCAGTCCGGCGGTGCCGAACTCCAGCGGGCCACGGAAAGCGTCGGTGAGCTCGCTGAGGGCCTCGGCGGAGCGCCCCGGGTCGGGGGACTGGGCATCGCGGATCAGCTGATCCAACTCGGCCTTGGTTTGCGGATCGGGGTCGGCATCGCGCCAAGCGGCGGCTTCGTCGAGTAGGGCCATCATCGTCTCCTCTCAGAGTGCCGCGACGATGCCGCTGAGCAGGGTCGCGAGCCGTTCCCCGGCGTCCTTGCCGGTTTGCAGCACTTCGGCGTGGTCCAGGCTCTCCTGGGTCATGCCCGCAGCCGCGTTGGTGACGAGCGAGAGACCGAGAACCTCAAGGCCCGCCTCGCGTGCGGCGAGGGTTTCGAGTGTCGTGGACATGCCCACCAGGTCGCCGCCCAGAACCGTGGCCATCCGCACCTCTGCGGGCGTCTCGTACTGGGGGCCGCGGAACTGGACGTAGACGCCCTCGGGCAGGGTGGGGTCAACTCCGTGGGCCAGATCGCGCAGCCGCTTGGAGTAGGCCTCGGTCATGTCGATGAAGGTGGCGCCGACGAGCGGGGTGTCGCCCGTCATGTTGATGTGGTCGCGGATCAGCACCACCGTCCCGGGGGCCCAAGCGGGATTCAGCCCCCCGCATCCGTTGGTCAACACCAGCGTTTTGGCCCCCCAGCGTGCCGCAGTCCGCACGCCGTGCACCACCGGCGCGACCCCGCGCCCCTCGTAGTAGTGAGTGCGGCCGGTGAACACGGCCGCGGTCTTGCCGCCGGCGGTGCGCGTCACGCGCAGCTTGCCGCCGTGACCCGCCACGACGGGTTTCGCAAAGCCGGGCACATCGCCCAACTCCACCTCGGCGAGGGTCTCACCCAGTCGGTCATCGCCGGCCGACCAGCCAGAGCCCAGCACCAAGGCGATGTCGATCTGGGGAGCCAGACCCCGCAGGTGGTTCGCCGCTTGTTCAGCAAGTTCATATGGTGTCTGTGTCATGTGGCCAGTCTATGAGCAGAAGCGACGGGCCGCCCGCGCGTCGAGGAAAGCCGGGGCAGGTGGAGCCACTTCGGCTCCGTCCGGGAGCGGATATGCAAGGATTGGCCCGTGACCAACGTTGTGATCATAGGTGGAGGACCGGGCGGCTACGAGGCTGCGCTGGTAGGCAGGCAGCTCGGCGGGCAAGTGACCCTCGTCGAGCGCGAGGGGCTGGGGGGAGCGGCGGTCCTTTCGGACTGCGTCCCGTCGAAATCCCTCATCGCCACCGCGGAGGTGCTCGTTCGGATCGAGAACGCCAAGGAGATCGGGCTGAGCATCGAGGGCGGTCGGGACGCGGTGCGCGTCGACTACGCGGGAGTGAGCGAGCGGATCATGGCGCTCGCGCGGGCGCAGTCCGAGGACATCCGGGAGAGGCTGGTGGCCGACGGGGTGCGGGTCGTCGCGGGGCAGGCCCGGCTGGATGGTCCGCGCCGGGTGATCGCGGACACCGCAGACGGGCAGCAGTCCTTCGACGCGGACATCGTGTTGCTCGCCACCGGCACGACGCCGCGCGAGCTGCCCGATGCGCGCACCGACGGGGAGCGCATCCTGAACTGGAAGCAGATCTACTCGCTCAAGGAGGTGCCGCGAAAGCTGATCGTCGTCGGCTCCGGGGTGACGGGCGTCGAGTTCGCGGGCGCGATGCACGCGCTCGGCGCCGAGGTGGTGCTGGTTTCCTCGCGGAGCCAGGTGCTGCCGGGCGAGGACCCGGACGCCGCTGCCGTGCTGCAGCAGGTGTACACCACCCGGGGCATGGAGATCATGAGCGAGTGCCGGGCGAACGCCGCACGCGTGGAGGGCGACTGCGTGGTGGTGACGCTCTCCGACGGGCGGGAGGTCGTCGGTTCGCATGCGCTGTTCGCGGTTGGCGCCACCCCCAACACCGTGGGGCTGGGGCTGGAAAGCGCGGGCGTGCAGATGACGCGCTCCGGGCACATCCCGGTGGACCGGGTGTCGCGCACTAACGTCGCCAACATCTACGCCGCCGGGGACGTGACCGGTGTGTTCCCGCTGGCCTCGGTCGCGGCCATGCAGGGCCGGATCGCGATGTGGCACTCGCTGGGCGACGCGGTAACCCCGCTCGATATCCGGCAGGTGTCGTCGAACGTGTTCACCTCGCCGGAGGTGGCGACGGTGGGGGTGACCCAGGCGGAAGTGGATGAGGGCAAGGTCAACGTGGCGACCGCGTTCCTGTCGCTCGACGGCAATGCGCGCTCCAAGATGCAGTCCTTCCGCGACGGTTTCGTGAAGCTGTTTTGCCTCCCGATCTCCGGGATAATCGTCGGCGGGGTGGTGGTGGCGCCTCGCGCATCCGAGCTGATTCACGCGGTCACGCTCGCCGTCACGCAACGCATCACCGTGGACCAGTTCAGCAACACGTTCACCGTGTACCCGTCGATGTCGGGCTCCGTCGCGGAGGCCGCCCGGCGGCTGCATCGGCGCGAGCGGGAGCTTCTTACCAGCTGAGAACGAGCCGAATCTTGGGGCGCCAACGTAGAATGGGGCTGTTGTCTCAAGTGAGGATCCCATGGCAAATGTCCTGATTGTGCTGCTGATCATCGCTGTGGTTGTCGGGCCGGTGCTGTACTACCAGCGGCCCCGGCCGGGCGCGCTTCCCGGCCCCCGCCCCGGTGGCCCGCTGGGCTCCTACCCGGGCGGGCAGGTGTACGGCCCCGGTCCTTTCGGCCAGCCGCGGCAGCTGACTCCCCCCACGAACGCGCCGATGTCGCTTGACGAGTACGAGGCTTCCCGCGCCGCGTTGGAGCAGGACATCACCACCTTCGGTACGGAACTGCGTGACCTGGATCTGGAGGTTGTGGGCAAGGAGCTCAGCGCGGAAGCGAACGCGGACTACACGCGCGCGCTGGACGCCTACGACGGGGCCAAGACCCAGATGGGGCGCATCCAGTACGTCGACGACCTGAAGCGGGTTGCGGAGATTCTGGAGGAGGGGCGCTACTCGGTGGCCTGCGTCCAGTCGCGCGTGGCGGGTCGGCCGATCCCGGAGCGGCGGGCGCCGTGCTTCTTCGACCCGGGGCATGGGCCTTCGGTGGCGGACGTGTCGTGGGCGCCGCCCGGCGGCGCGGCTCGCGACGTCCCCGCGTGCGCGGCCGACGCGCAGCGGGTACGCCTGGGCGCGGACCCGTCGATCCGCATGGTGGGCTACGGCGGCCAGCTCCAGCCGTACTGGGAGAACCGGGCCTACGCGCCCTACGCCCAGGGCTACTACGGCCGCTACGGTCTGGATCCGACGATCAAGTCGCTGGCCAGCAGTGCCTTGGTGATCGGCGGTCTCGGCCTGCTTTTCGGGCTGCTGGACGACTGACCGGCTGGGCACGAAACTGGGGGCGGCCCTTGGTGGGACCGCCCCCAAACTTTGGCTGGAGGATCAGGCGTCGACGATCTCCAGCAGGACCTCGCCTGCGGAGACGGTCTGTCCCTTCTCGATCTTCAGGTTCTTCACCACGCCGCCACGGTGAGCGTTCAGTGGCTGCTCCATCTTCATCGCCTCGATGACGGCCACCACGTCGCCTTCCTCGACCGTCTGGCCATCCTCGACGTTGACCTTGACGATGGTGCCCTGCATGGGCGCGGGGAAGGCGTTGCCGGTGGGCGCCGACACCTTGGCGCCGCCGCGATCGCGCTTGGTGGGCTTGCGCTTCTTCTTGGTGGGCTGGGGCGAGCCGAGGCCGCCGGGCAGCTTGATCTCCACGCGCTTGCCGTTGACTTCGACGGTGATGATCTCCGGTTCTTCCTCTTCCTCGGGCTCGCCGAGCAGACCCTGGTAGGGCTGGATGTCTCCGGTGAACTCCGTCTCGATCCACCGGGTGTGCACCGCGAAGTCTCCGACGAAGGCCGGGTCTTCCAATACCGCTTGGTGGAACGGCAAGACGGTGGGCATCCCGTCGATCTCTAGCTCCTGGAGCGCGCGGCGGGCGCGCTGGATCGCCATCTCGCGGTTGGCGCCCGTTACGATGATTTTCGCAACCAGCGAGTCGAACGCGCCCGGGATGGTCATGCCCGTGTGGTAGCCCTCGTCCACCCGGACGCCCGGCCCGGTCGGGGCCTGCCATTTGACGAGCGTTCCGGGAGCGGGCATGAAGTTGCGGCCGGCATCCTCCGCGTTGATGCGGAACTCGATCGAGTGCCCGCGCACCGCGGGGTCGTCGTAGCCCAGCTCCTGGCCCTCCGCGATGCGGAACTGCTCGCGCACCAGGTCTAGGCCGGTGACCTCTTCGGACACGGGGTGCTCCACCTGTAGCCGGGTGTTCACCTCAAGGAAGGAGATGGTGCCGTCGAGCCCGACGAGGTACTCGCAGGTGCCCGCGCCGATGTAGCCGGCCTCCTTCAGGATCGCCTTCGACGACTCGTAGAGCCGGGCGATCTGCTCGTCCGTCAGGAATGGGGCCGGGGCCTCTTCGACGAGCTTCTGGTGCCTGCGTTGCAGTGAGCAGTCTCGGGTGGAGACCACCACCACGTTGCCGTGGGCGTCGGCCAGGCACTGGGTCTCCACGTGCCGAGGCTTGTCCAGGTAGCGCTCCACGAAGCATTCGCCTCGGCCGAAAGCGGTGATGGCTTCCCGTGTGGCGGACTCGAACAGCTCCGGGATCTCCTCCATGGTGCGGGCCACCTTCAGGCCGCGGCCGCCGCCACCGAAGGCGGCCTTGATCGCGATGGGTACGCCGTGGGCCTCCGCGAACCGCACCACCTCGTCGGCGTCCGCCACCGGATCCGGGGTGCCGGGCACCAGCGGAGCACCCACCTTCTGCGCTATGTGCCGGGCCTTCACCTTGTCGCCCAGCGCGTCGATCGCGGCGGGCGGGGGGCCGATCCACGTCAGCCCGGCGTTGATGACCGCTGCCGCAAAATCCGCGTTCTCGGCGAGGAATCCGTAGCCGGGGTGCACCGCGTCGGCGCCGCTGCGGGCCGCGATGTCCAGAATCTTGGCTACGTTCAAATAGGTATCAGCAGGCGTCGCCCCGTTCAGCGCGTAGGCCTCGTCGGCCAAACGCGTGAACAGCGCTTGCTGATCTGAGTCCGCGTAGATCGCGACGGTCTTGATCCCGACGTCCCGAGCGGCGCGGATGATGCGCACAGCGATCTCGCTGCGGTTAGCCACGAGTACCTTAGAGATGGCCACATTGCCCCCTTCAGAGGTTTGTTGATACTGGCGAGTCTAGCCCCCTCGCGCCCAACTTGGTGGAAGTCTTGTCACCATGGCCACCCCAGATTTCATTGTGGAGCTGAGAAAGCACGTCGGACACGCGCCCCTGTGGCTGATCGGTGGCACGGTTTTGTGTCTGGACGGCGACAGGGTCCTCCTGGAGAAACGCGCCGACGACGGCCGGTGGACGGCGATCTCGGGCATCGTCGAGCCGGGCGAGCACCCGATCGCCTGCGTGGTGCGCGAGGCGCGCGAGGAGGTGGGGGTAGAGATCGAGGTGGGACGGATGCTGTGGTGCGTGGCTTCGGGGCTGAAGACCTACCTGAACGGCGACCAGGTGCGCTACCTGGACCACGGCTACCTGGGGCGCGTCGTCGGCGGGGAGCTCCGCCCGGACGGCGACGAGACCACGGAGGTGGCGTGGTTCCCCGTCGACGACCTGCCCACCCCACGGCACGTGCGGCTGGAGAGGATGCTGGAGATCGCGCTGGGGGAGCCGGGCGACGTCGTGGCATGCTGGTAGCCGTGAAGAGACTGCTTTTGGCGTGCGTCCTGCTGGCGGGCTGCGCCCCCCCGGAGCCGATGATGACCCCCGCCCCGCGCGTGGAGCACACGGCGCCGGCGCCTGCCGGGGAGCGGCTCTTGTCGTTGCAGTTCGCGCCGACCGGATTCACTATCCCGGAGCGGGCCACGACCGCGGAGATCATCGACCAGGTGAACAACGTGACGATCGTTTTCGCCACCGAGAACGGTAGGGAGGGCGCGGCTATCGCGGAGTTCTACCGGCGGAGGCTGCCGGGGATGGGGTTCGAGATCACGGCAGACGGGGGAGGCTCCATGCTGTTCTTCGACGAGCACTGGCAGGGCGCGTTCACGGTGGGTGACTCGGTGGCTGCGATCAGTTTCCGCACCGATTGGGAGCGCCGCTAGGCCCGGCGGGCCGGGGCGGGGCCCCGCGCTATTCGCCGGGCGAGGGGCGGTGCCAGAGCGTGTGCCACGGCACGCCGAGGTCGATCACCATCTGCCTGACGAGCGGCAGCGAGAGGCCGACGACGTTGAACGGATCACCCGAGATGGTGGTGATGAATGCTCCGCCCAGCCCGTTGATGGAGAAGCCCCCGGCGACGTTGATGGGCTCGCCGGTGTCGGCGTAGGCCTCGATCTCCTCCTCGCTGAGGTCGGCGAAGGAGATCGAGGTGGAGCGCACCCGCACCTGGTGGGCGGACACCCCGTCGCGGCGCACCAGCACGTAGTGCCCGGTGTGCAGCATCGCGGAGTGCCCCCTGAGCCTGAGCCAAAGCTCGACGGCGGCCTCCCGGGTGCGCGGCTTGCCCTGGGCTCGTCCCTCGGTCTCCAGCACCGTGTCCGCGGCGAAGATGACCACGTTCGGGTCGCTCAGCGCCTGGGCCACCGCAGCCCCCTTCGCCTCGGCCAGCCGGTGGCTCAGCGAGATCGGGTTTCGGTCCTGGATCGTCGACTCGTTGAATCCTGAGGGCACCACGTCGGCCGCTATGCCGGCCGCGCGCAGCACCCGCAGCCGAGACGGCGACTTGGAGGCCAGAACCACCCGCATCAACGGCGCCGCCAGGCCTCACGCCCCGGCACCAGCGGCGGCCGCATGATCCGGTAGTACGAGTTCCAGCCGCCGGCCAGCGGGCGGTCGTCGGTGGGGCGAAGCCGGTTGGCGCGCCGCTTGGCGTTGAGCACTGCGGCGATCGCGCCGAGTTCCTCCTCCGTGAGCGGGGTGCCCTTGATGAATCGTGAGGGCTTGTTCATAGCGGAATGTTCCCATGCTTCTTCGGCGGCAGCTGGCCACGCTTGGAGCGCAGCAGCCGCAGCGCGCGGATCACCTGGGCCCTGGTTTCGTGCGGGTAGATGACCTGGTCGATGTAGCCACGGTCGGCCGCCACGTAGGGGTTGGTGAGTTCGTCGTCGTATTCCTGGATCAGCCGGGCGCGCTCGGCTGCGGGATCTTCCGCGGTGCTGAGCTGCTTGCGGTAGAGGATCTCGACGGCGCCCTGGGCGCCCATGACGGCGATCTGCCCGGTGGGCCACGCGAAGTTGATGTCCGCGCCGAGGTGCTTGGACCCCATCACCACGTAGGCGCCGCCGTAGGCCTTGCGGGTGATCACGGTCAGCAGCGGGACGGTTGCCTCCGCGTAGGCGTAGATCAGTTTCGCGCCCCGGCGGATGATGCCGCGATGCTCCTGGTCGACGCCGGGGAGGAAGCCGGGCACATCCACGAAGGTGAGGACCGGGATGTTGAAGGCGTCGCAGGTGCGCACGAAGCGCGCGGCCTTCTCCGACGAGTCGATGTCGAGGCAGCCCGCGAACACCGTCGGCTGGTTTGCGATGATGCCGATGGTGCGGCCCTCGATCCGGCCGAAGCCCGCGAGCAGCGACCTGCCGAACAGCGGCATGACCTCCAGGAACTCGTCGTCGTCGAGGACGTTGCGGATGATCTCCAGCATGTCGTAGGGCTGGTTCGGGGAGTCGGGGATCAGGGTGTCCAGCTCGCGGTCGTGATCCGTGATGGTGAGGTCTACCTCTTCGTCTTCGAAGATGGGCGGATCCTCCAGGTTGTTTTGCGGCAGGTAGGAGATCAGGTCCCGGACGTATTCGATGGCGTCGGACTCGTCGGCGGCCAGGTAGTGGGCGTTGCCGGATTTCGTGTTGTGGGTGCGTCCGCCGCCGAGGTCTTCCATGGAGACGTCCTCGCCGGTGACGGTCTTGATCACCGACGGGCCGGTGATGAACATCTGGGAGGTTTGGTCCACCATGACGACGAAGTCGGTGAGCGCGGGGCCGTACACGTGGCCGCCCGCGGCCGCGCCCATGATGAGCGAGATCTGGGGGATGACGCCCGACGCTAGGGTGTTGCGGCGGAAGATCTCGCCGTAGAGCGCGAGCGAGACGACGCCTTCTTGGATGCGGGCGCCGCCGCCCTCGTTGATGCCGATGAGCGGCACGCCGGTCTTCAGGGCGAAGTCTTGAATCTTGACGATCTTCTCGCCATACACCTGCCCGAGCGCGCCGCCGAAGATGGTGACGTCCTGGCTGAAGATGCAGACGGGACGGCCATGGATTTCGCCCGTTCCGGTGATGACGCCGTCGCCGAATGGCCGCTTGGCGTCCATGCCGAAGGCCGTGGTGCGGTGGCGCGAGAACTGGTCGAACTCTTGGAAGGTGCCCTCGTCGAGGAGCGCCAGGACGCGCTCGCGCGCCGTCATCTTGCCTTTGGCATGCTGCTTCGCGACGGCTTCAGCCGAACCAGCGTGGACAGCCGCGTCGATGCGGTTCCCCAGCTCGGCGATCCGACCCTGAGTGGTATGGGTGTCGATCTCCATGTGCGCAACCATACCCTCAGGCGGCGGTCGTTGGGGGGAGTTTTCACGCAACCAGGCCCGGTTTCGCTGGCGGTGCCGGGTGCGGCGCGTCGGATCGGGCGAAAACTGCCCGCACCATCGTGCCCCGCGCGGGCGGTTTCGGGCAGAGGCCGCCGGGCTCGGTTTGGGGTGCTCGGGGCCCGGACGTCCGCCCGCGCGGCGGCCGGAAATCGGCCCGGCCGCGCAGTTTGGCTGCTCATTTTGGGGCGGGTGCCGTCGGGGGCGGGGTGGGTGCGGGAGGATGGGGCATGGCGTGGGTGCGGAGGCTGTGGTGGC
>NZ_RQYZ01000033.1 GCF_003932855.1 Tessaracoccus sp. OH4464_COT-324
TCGATATTCCCAGCCCCACCCTGACACTCGATCCCTGGATGATCGACCCGACTAAGCCCGGCTGGCAAGACGACAAACGCTGGGCCGGGCAGCCACCACCAGCGATCATCCCCCGCATCTTCCCAGCCCACATCCAAGACGACTGGCCGATCCCAGACCTCACCAACGTCGTCCGCGCAGGGAGAGAACCTCCCCGCACCGTCAGCATCGGAGCTTTCTGGATTTACGTCCACAAAGACGATGACACCCCCTACTACCAACGCCGCCGAATCATCCACGTCAGCGTGGACTACTTCCACGACAGCTACCCATTGAAGGTCGAAGACTTCGTGAATCCGAAAGCGGTCGGTAAAGCCTACTGCAGCCCAACAAGCAATTTGGGGTTAGATACCTGTTTGATGGTAGCGCAGGATTGCATCATCGAGTTCACTCCGATCGGGCCCTGGGAAGGAGACGTGAACGCCCAAATGGAGCAACTCATGCTCGAACTAGCCGCAGAACTACGCAAACACTTCGGCACCGATGACCAATAACACCCCCTGGTACACCACCGCCGCCGACTCCTCAATTGTTGCTCCCTGTTCGACAGCCCTGCCTTCCTAGCCGCCGGGCCCGCCCGCCCCACCGCCCGGTCGACTATTCAGACGCCCTCTGCCCCGGGCGAGCAGCCTCAGCGGTCGACGTCTCACCGGCCGGAGCGTTTGGTGCCACGCATGGCGGGCGCGGAGAGCGGATCCTGCGGCCACGGATGCTTGGCGTAGCGGCCCCGGTTCTCGGCGCGCACCTGCGCGTACGCGTTGGCCCAGAAGCTCGCGAGGTCGCGCGTCACCGCCAGCGGCCTGCCCGCCGGGGATAGCAGGTGCATCAGCAGCGGCACCCGACCGTCGCAAATCGTGGGAGTGACGCTCAATCCGAAGCACTCCTGCAGCTTCACGGCGAGCACGACGTCGGTGCCGTCGGCGGGATAGTCGAGCCGGATCAGCGAGCCGGAAGGCACCCGAACCCGCTCGGGCGCGAGCTCGTCGAACCGGCGCGTCTCCTGCCACGGCACCAGCCGCGCAACGGCCTGCCGCACATCGACATCGGCGAGCGGCCTCCCCGTCGCCAACTCCGCAAGCTCCGGGCCAAACCATTCGTCGATGCGGGCGAGCAGGGCGTCGTCGGAAACGTCCGGCCAGTCCTGCCCCAGCACCCGATGCAGCAGGCCCAGCCTGCGGCGCAGCGCCTCCGCCGCGCCGGCCCAGCTCAACACCCCGAGGCCGCGCAGCGCCAACGCCTCCCGCACCGTGGCCTCGCCCGCGTCCTGCGTGGGAGCCACCGGCGTCGCCCCCAGCTCGATGGCTCCCAAGGACCGCACCCGACGGGCCCGCACCCGGTCGGTGAGGCTCACCTCGACGCGCTCGCTGGGCGGCAGCACGTCGAGCGCCATCGCCTCGTCGATCTCGACGCCGGCACGCACGTACGTTCGTTCCCCCACCCGCTGTGTGTCCCACACCGCCAACCAGTCGCCGCCCAGCCGCGAGCCTCGCGGCAGCTGGACGCCCGTGCCGGAAGCCGTCAGGTATTCGCTGCCGCGCGCCCTGGCCAGCCAGCCGGGCCGCGCGGAACCGACGATGAACGCCACCGCTGCGCGGTCGGCTGGCCCACCCGCGCTGTCCCCGCCGGCCAGGCGGGCGAGCCTGCCCGCCTCCGCCCGCCAGGACCGCTCGCCCCGGCGGGCGGCGAGCGCCGCGTGGAGGTCGCCGGCCGGGTCCTCCGCGAGTAGGGCGACCACCTCCCCCGCGGCCTGGGCCCCGAAGCGTCGGGCACCCGCCAGCAGCGCGACACCAAGGCGTGGGCTGAGCGGCAGCCGCGCCACCCGTCGCCCCAGCGCGGTGCTGCGCCCGGTGCTGTCGAGCAGCCCTAGGCTGCGCAGCTCGGCTTCGGCGCGGCGGACGCTGGGCTCCGGCAGGGGGCTGGGCAGCCGCAGGCCTTCGCCGCGGGGGTTGCCCCAGCAGGCGAGGGCGAGGAGCGCGTCGGTGAGGTCGGCGACCGCCGCCTCCGGGGTGGCCTCGTTCGCCATGCCGGGCCAGTCGTCGGCGGCCAGGCAGCGCACCGCCACGCCGGGCGCGACGCGGGCGGCCCGGCCCGCGCGCTGCGTCGCGGCCGCCTTGGATTCGCGCAGCGTCACCAGCCCGGACACGCCGCGGGCCTGGTCGTAGCGCGGTTCGCGGCTCAGCCCGGAGTCGACGACGATCCGCACGCCCGGCACGGTCAGCGACGACTCGGCCACCGAGGTGGCTACGACGATGCGGCGCGCCCCTTCTGCGAGGGCACGGTCTTGGGCGCGGGCGTCGAGGCCGCCGTGCAGCGCGCTGGCGGGCAGCCCGGCGGCGACGAGCGCCTCCGTAACGTGCTCCACCTCGCGTCGGCCGGGCAGGAAGACGAGCGCGGAGCCGGGGTGGCGGTGGTAGGCGTCGCGGGTGGTGTCGATGACGTGGCTGAGGAAGGCGTCGGTGACGCGCGACCCGTCGGTGGCGGGTCTGCCGGCCGGGGCCCATTCGATGGTGAGCGGGTGCAGCTGGTCGGGCACGCGGATGATGCGCGCGCCGCCGAGCAGCTCGGCCCAGCGTTGCTCGTCGAGGGTGGCGCTCATGGCGACGATGGTGAGGTCTTCGCGCACCTCGGCGAGTTCGGCGAGCATCGCGAGCGTGAGGTCGCTTTCCAGGTGGCGCTCGTGCACTTCGTCGAGGATGACCGCGTCGACGCCCGCCAGCTCGGGGTCGCGCAGCAGGCGGCGCAGCAGCACGCCCGTGGTGACGAACTCGACGCGGGTGGTGGCGGTGGCGGTGGAGTCGCCGCGCACGGTGTGGCCGGCGTAGTCGCCCGCCTGGGTGCCGGTGAGCGCGGCCAGGCGACGGGCCGCGGCCCGGGCGGCGATGCGCCGGGGCTCGGTGACCACCACCCGCCCGGGGACGAGCTGTGCGATGGCGGGCGGCACCGCCGTCGTTTTTCCGGTGCCGGGTGGCGCGCAGATCACCCAGCGGCCGGGGGCGAGCGGGCCGAGGTGGGCTAGTACGGGGAGGTTGGTTACCGCGGGAAGGCTGGCGAGTTCGGCGAAGGGGGGATGCGCGGCCATGGGTTCCTCGTGGCGGGCCTGGGGTGCCGTTTGGATAGTTTGACCCTGACTTCGCCGAACAGGCAGAACCCGTTGAGCAGCAGGGTGCCGTTTTCGCCATTGCCTCGCGCTTTTCTCGCGATTTTCACCTCGCCGACCACCGAGGTGATCTGGTTGACGATCTGCACCCCGGGCGGGACGTAGATCGTCGTCTCCGCGAACAGGCTCAGGACACGGATCTCCACCGTTTGACCGGGCCCGAGCGCGGAGGCCAGGTCGACGTCGTGTTCGCTGATCAGGCTCAGCGCATCGACGCGATGCTCGCCCGGCGGCACGTTGAGTTGCTTCTCGCTGAACACGGCCAGGCTCCGCAGTCCGCCGCCGACGGCGGTGGGGCGTGCTCCTGGCGACGGGGGATGCCCGCCCAGCGCCGCCACCACGGCTGCGCCTTCCGGCAGGTCGTGCAGCAGGTCGATGAAGTCGTGGCTGTTGGTGGTGGTCAGTGCCCGTTCCTGCCGGAGTTTGAACTCCTCCAGGGTGATCCTCCCCGAGGAGTAGGCCTCCTGTAGCAGGTATTCGACGTAGGCACGCTCTTCGTCGCTGGGGCGCATGCCTGGCTGAATCGGTAGGGACATGCCGCTCAGCCTACCGGTTCGCGGTGTCGCGGCCCGGCGGTCGGGCGACGCGACGCCGCGCCCCTCCGGGTCGCCGTCTTTGCGGCGTTTGGCCCGCACGATGTTCGACACGTAGCGGAACTCGCCCAGAGTAGCCCCTTCGGGGTTGCCGGGTGCTTTCGGCCCGCCCGGCTCCGGCGTGTTTCTCTCCCGGCGCGTGCGCCTGGCCGTCTCCGCTGGTTGTCTCCAGGCTGGGGGCCTCGCCGCTCCCGGCCGGGGCTGCGGGACAATGTCCCCATGCTCGACGACTTGGGCGCGCAGGTCCCGCTCAGCCATCCGCCGCGACGGGTGGTCTCCCTGGTGCCGTCGCTCACCGAAGCCCTCGCGACGACGGTGCCGGGCGTGCTCGTCGGGGCCACCTCGTGGTGCACTCAGCCTGCAGATCTCGACGTCGTCCGGGTGCGGGGCACGAAGAACCCGGACCGGAGCCTCATCTGCTCCCTCGCCCCGGATCTTGTGGTGGCCAACCAGGAGGAGAACCGCCGCCACGACGTCGAGCGGCTCCGCGCCGCGGGCATTCCCGTGTGGGTCACCCGAATCGATGGGGTGGACGATGCTTTGACCAGCCTCGGCCGCCTGTTCGCTGAGGTGTTCTCCCTCCCGCACGTCGGGTGGCTCGACGCGGCCCGCGACGTCTGGGCGGCGCCACCGAACCTGCGTGGGAGGGTGGCCGTCGCGGTGTGGCGCGACCCCTGGATCTGGGTGGGTGCCTGCACTTACCCCGACGATGTCCTGCGTCGGCTTGGGCTGGTCAACGTGGTCTGCGAGCAGCGCTATCCGAGCGTCGGGCACACGGTCCCCCTGGCCGCTCACCCCGACCTGTTTCTGCTGCCGGACGAGCCCTACCCCTTCACCGCCGCCGATGGCCCCGACGTGCTCGCCCCGTCGATCCTGCTCCCGGGAAGGTCGTTGTTCTGGTACGGCCCGGCCATGGTCGACGCCCGCGCCAGCCTGGAGGCGGCCCTCGCCGAGCGCCTCGGGGTCGCCTGAACGTTGCTGCCCAAGCTGACCTGTTTCTGGGTTTCCTCGGTGGCTCGGGCGATTCTTCACGTCCCCGCGTCCCAGAGGCGACTGGTCCATGGTGGTGGCGGGTAACGCGCTGCTAGTGTTTTGCGGGAGCGCTCAACGGAGGGTGAGGCCCATGGCGGTACTGACATCGCGGTCCAGGCTGGTGGAAGCGTTGGCCGCCGTCGCGGTCAGCGCGCTGAGCGGATCTCTCGGGCCGGTTGGGGTCACAGCCGCCAATAAGCTGGTGAGCCTCCTTCAGGAGGCGCGGGATCGGGCGTCGGGGGAGCGGCAGCTTCGGGACCGGGTCCGGGCGGCCATCACCCAGTGGGCGAAGAGCGAACACATTGACGAGGAGGTGACCGATCGCGGCCTGGCGTGGGCGGTCGAGTGCGTTCAGCTGGCTGGTTGTCAGCACGACCTGATCGTCCGAGCAGACTTCGACCCGGGAAAAGCGGCGGGGGCTGTGCTTGAGGCCGTCCGCCGGAGGGACGAGTATTGGGGCACGGAGGATGAGCACGAGGTCGCCGAGCGTGCTGTGCATGCCACCTACGGGGCCCTGTGCCCAGAGCTCAAAGCCGAGGGCGGCGTGCTTCTGGCGGCCATCCGGGATGTCCGGCGCGATCTGGGTGACCGGATCGACCAGCTACGCGACGACCTGTTGGGTGTGGCGGGCAGGCGTGAGCTCATCAAGTATCTGGAGGGGCAGATCCCGCTGTGGGATCAGTCGCCCTGGCTGTGCGGGCGGAGACCTTCCCAGCTGGAACGAACGCTGGAGATCGAGGACGAGCGGAGGCGCATGTCTCCTGCGGAGGCTTTGGACGGGGTGTGGCTGCTGACGGTGCTGGGCGGCCCCGGCGCCGGCAAAACGTGGCTTGCTCGGCGACTCGTGCGGGAGGCGGCCGAGGAGGCGCTGGGGCAGCTTCGGGATCCGCGGGTGGATCCCGCGTCGATTGAGCTCCCCTTGTTCACCACGGTGGCGGCGTGGGCGGCGCAGGGCGGAGTCGGCTTCGAGGGGCTGATCGAAGCGGCGCTTCCGCATGATTCCGAGGAAAGGATTCGGAAGCTGGCTGTGCAACCGGGAACCCGGGTGTTGGTCGTGGCGGACTCCCTGGACGAAGGTGTCTCGGTCAACACCGCCAGGACGCTGCTCAACTCGTTGGCTGAGGTCCCGGGCCGCAGGCTGGTGATGACGTCACGGCCGGAGGCGTGGCGCAGCGCCGTCACGGACCTACGCAGCAAACAGGGCACGAGGGCCGGAACCCTCACGGAGCTGCGCTATCCCGACGATGTCCACGCCTACGTCACGGCTTGGTTCAGCGAGGAACCGTCGACAGCCCAGCACCTCATCACGCAGTTGGATCGCCGACGGGAACTCCGCGCCACCGCGACCAGCCCCCTGCTGCTCACCTTCTACTGCATGTCGACAGAGCAGCAGCCGCACCAAGAGCTACCGCAGCGTCTCCGGGAGCTCTACGACGCGATCATCGATCGGCTGCTGGACGGGCGCTGGGCGACGACGGAAGAACCCGCCGACCGCGCCGAGTGCCGGGCAATCCTGCGACGGTGGGCCTGGGACGGGGTCAAGGACGCGCTCACCCCCGCCGGGTTGGGCGCCTGGCCCGAGAGAATCACGACGGACGACCCGGGAAACGTTCCCCGGGCGCTCGACCATGTTGCGCCCAAGCAGGAGTATCCCCGCTCCAGCTGTTTCGACCGCAAGCGGGTCGAGCGTCGGTTCCTGCACCGCACCCTGTGGGAGTATGTGGTGGCCGAGCACATCGCCACCCTCACCCCCAAGGAAGCCGCAAAAGCGCTGCTCCCGCACGTCTGGTTCGACCCGGATTGGCAGGTTGCTCTCCCCATGGCCCTCGCCGCCCACCCAAGCCGCAGCAAGGTCGTCGAGCGCCTCTGGTGCCACCACTCGCAGCACCCCACCCCGGCCCAAGAGATCGTCAACAGCCGCCTTGAGGAACTCCTCCTTGAGGTTGCAGCGCAGACCGACCCCGCGGACTGGAGCAAGCCGCTCCGGGCCCGCATCCACGGCCTGAGAGAAAGCTGGGCGCCCCGGCATCCCCAGCTCATCACCGCTACCGCCCACTGGACGTCCTCCAACCGCTCTGTCGCCCAGACCATCCTCACCACCCTCCCCAAAACCGACCCGTGGCAGGTTAAACGCTTGGTCGAGGCACTGCTGGCCCTCAACCCCACCAAAACCGAACGCACCCAAGCCCGCCACGCCATCCTCACCACCCTCCCCAAAACCACCAAACCGTGGCAGGTTCAGCACTTGGTCGAGGCACTACTAGCCCTCACCCCCACCGAAACCGAACGCACCCACATCCGCCACACCATCCTCACCACCCTCCCCAAAACCACCAAACCGTGGCAGGTTCAGGAATTGGTCAAGGCACTGCTGGCCCTCACCCCCACCGAAACCGAACGCCCCCAAGCCCGCCAGACCATCCTCACCACCCTCCCCACCCTCACCAACACCACCGACCTGTGGCAGGTTCAGCCCCTGGTCGGGGCGCTGCTGGCTCTCACCCCCACCGAAACCGAACGCACCCAAGCCCGCCAGACCATCCTCACCACCCTCAACCACACCACCGACCCGCGGGACGTTAAACGCTTGGTCGAGGCACTACTGGCCCTCACCCCCACCGAAACCGAACGCCCCCACACCCGCCAGACCATCCTCACCACCCTCCCCAACACCCGCCCGCGGGAGGTTAACCCCTTGATCGAAGCACTACTGACCCTCACCCCCACCAAAACCGAACGCCCCCACACCCGCCAGACCATCCTCACCACCCTCCCCAACACCCGCCCGTGGCAGGTTCAGCCCTTGATCGAAGCACTACTGGCCCTCACCCCCACCGAAACCGAACGCACCCACACCCGCCAGACCATCCTCACCACCCTCAACCACA
>NZ_RQYZ01000034.1 GCF_003932855.1 Tessaracoccus sp. OH4464_COT-324
CCGGGAGAGCCCGCCCCGAAACCGGGAGAGCCCGCCCCGAAACCGGGAGAGCCCGCCCCGAAACCGGGAGAGCCTGCCCCGAAACCGGGGCTTCCCAAGACCGGTTGCTGAGCTAACGGGCTGAGGGGCGCACCCTGATGGGTGCGCCCCTCAGCCATCCACGGTCAGCGGATTTCGCCCAGCCAGTCCTCCAACCCGTCGGAAAAGACCTCCCACGCGACGCCGCGCTCGGCCAGCTCCTCGTCGGTGATGAGGCAGTCCCCGAACGCGTCCAAAAGCCTGGGGCGAGGGTCACCGTGTGCGCACAGCCCCGTAACGACGATGTGTGTCCGGGCCTGCGCCGCGCCCCACCGCCCGCCGACACCAATCGAGAGTTGCCCGCCGGCGCCGTCCCAACAGCATCGGAGTTCGGCACGAGTGGGCAGCCAGAAACAGCCTCGGCTGCGGAACCTGCCAGAGCCGAGGTCCGCGATGCGTCGCAGCAGCCGGTCAGGGTGCAGGGGCAGGTGGGAGCTGAGGGTCAGCCGCCAGGAGCCCTCTGCCGGCTCTGGAAGCGCGGCCGGAGGTACGTCGCACACCCATTCCTCGGAACAGTTTGGGTCGTGCAAGCCGGTCAGCAGCTGTTCCCCGCGAAAGCCGGGCCAACCGACCGTCGTGACGGCGCCTGGTCGGGCCAACGACATGGCCAGCGTGAACCCAGGTTCCAAGGCATGGGGCACGTCTGGCCGCCGAACGCTCACCACGTCGGCGTATTCGATGAGCGCCGAGCTGACCTCTGCGACGGAGCGCCGGTCGTCGGAGAAGACCCCGAACCCGCGCTCGCACAGCAGATCGCCTCCAGTCAGATCGCGCTCCAGCGTTTCGCCGGACAGCGCCGCAACCACTCCGGCAATCTTGAAGGGCGCCGCGACGCTTGGGCTGCGGCTCACGAAGCGGCAGACCTGACGAGCATCGGCTCCCGAGGGGAGCACCGCAATTTGTGACGGCCAGCTGCCCGTGGCAGCGAGGCGGGCCAACGTCGGCACGACGTCTTCCCGGATCGCGCAGGGGATGCAGGCGTGCCCCAGGCTGATCACCTCGCGCTCCAACAGCCCGCGAACATCGCTCACGGTGCGGGTCAGGGTGTTGTGTTCGTGGCTCACCTCGTGCCGGACTACGACGGATTCTGGCAGGTCACACAGGAGCCCGAGCGCAGTGGAATCCAGCGCCGTCGGCTCCAGGCCGGTAATCAGGAAAGTTGGGATCCGCATGTCAGCCTCCGTAGCGTCGGCGGAAGCGTTGCATGCGCCCTTCCGTGTCCAGCTCGCGCGCCCTACCTGTCCAGAATGGGTGGCTGGCCGCGGTGATATCGGTGTTGACCAGCGGGTAGACACGGCCCTCGTACTCGATGGTCTCGTCCGAGGTCAGGGTCGAGCGAGTCAGGAAGAGATCGCCGGTGGAGCGATCGCGGAACACCACAGGAGCGTACTGCGGGTGAATCTCGGGTTGCATGGGTCTCCATCCACGATAGTTATTGAGAATGAATCTCAATTTAATTTATCATGAGGGGTTCCTGCAAGCGGGCTGAAACAGCTGCCGGGCCCCCGATCGGAGGCCCGGCAGCGACTCGTCAAGCTCAGAAGCTGGGGGTGATGTCCCAGATACGCGTGAGATAGTCGCGCATCGAACGATCCGACGTGAAGTAGCCGCAGCGGGCCACGTTCAGGATCGCGGACTTGGTCCAAGCTTCCTGGTCGGCGTACTTCTTCTCCACCTCGGCCTGGACGCGGATGTACGAATCGAAGTCGGCAAATGCCATGAAACGGTCGTGGTAGAGCCAGCTGGACACCAGCGAGTCGAAGGTGCCGCGGTCACCTCCCGAGAAGACGCCCGACTGGATCAGGTCGACGGCGGCGCGCAACTGCGGGTTGTTGGAGTAATACTCGCCGGGCTCGTAGCCCGAGGTGCTCAACTCTGCCACCTCGGGCTCGGTCATGCCGAAGAGGAAGAAGTTGTCATCGCCGACGAGCTGGCGAATCTCGACGTTCGCCCCGTCGTCGGTTCCGATGGTCAGCGCACCGTTCAGCGCGAACTTCATGTTTCCGGTGCCGGAGGCCTCCATGCCGGCGAGCGAGATCTGCTCGGACAGGTCAGCGGCAGGAATGAGCTTCTCCGCTAGCGTGACGTTGTAGTTAGCCGGGAACGCCACCTTCAGTCGCCCAGCCAGCCGTTCGTCGGAGTTCACGACGCCGGCCACCTTGTTGATCAGGTGGATGGTGTCCTTGGCGAGCCGGTAGCCCGGCGCCGCCTTGGCTCCGAACACGACGGTACGCGGGGTGATCTCGTCGGCCGTAATCTTGCCACTGATCACCTGCTCATAGAGCGACACGATGTGCAGCAGCTTGAGTGACTGGCGCTTGTACTCGTGGAGCCGCTTCACCATCACGTCGAGCAAGTGACCATCCGGCAGCAGGATGCCATCGCGCTGGGCGAGCAGGCTGGTCAGCCTGCGCTTATTGAAAGCCTTGGCCTCGCTGAAGGCGATCCGGAAGTCGGCGTCCTCTGCGTAGGGCTCCAGCTCGCGGAGCCGCTCAAGGTCGTTCACCCAGCCCTTGCCGATGGTGTCGCTGATCAGCTCGGACAGCTTGTAGTTGGCCATCCGCACGAAGCGGCGCGGGGTGATGCCGTTAGTGACGTTGGTGAACTTCTCCGGCCACAGGTCCGCGAAGTCCTTGAGTACCTTGTCCCGCAGCAGCTGGGAGTGCAACTCGGCCACGCCGTTGATCTTGACGCCCGCCACCGCAGCGAGATGGGCCATGCGCACGGAGCGCTCCGGGTATTCTGCGATGATGGACATGCGGCCGACGCGCACCTCGTCGCCGGGGAACTTGGTGCGAACCTGCTCAAGGAACTGCTCGTTGATCCGGTAGATGATCTCCAGGTGGCGAGGCAGCAGGCGGCCAAGCAGTTCCGTTGGCCAGACTTCGAGGGCCTCGGGCAGCAGAGTGTGACAGGTGTAGGCGAAGCACTTGGCGGTGACCTCCCAGGCCTCGGCCCAGTCGAAGCCTTCTTCGTCAATCAGCACGCGCATCAACTCGGGGACGCCGATGACCGGGTGCGTGTCGTTCAGCTGGAAGATGATCCGCTCGTGGAGGTTGCGCAGGTCGAATCCGTCTTCGAGGTGCTGGTTGATGAAGTCGCGGATCGAGGCGGCGACGAAAAAGTACTGCTGCTGAAGGCGCAGCTCCTTGCCCTGTGGGGTGGAATCCTCGGGGTAGAGCACCTTCGAGATGTTTTCGGCGAATGTTTGGGCCCGAACTGCCTGGGCGTAGTCGCCGGAGTTGAAGATTTGCAGGTCGAAAGCCTTGGTGGCCTCGGCGGACCACAGCCGCAGCGTGTTGACCCGGCCGTTCTTGTAGCCCGGGACCATGTAGTTGTAGGGCACGGCCTGGACGTCCCACGCGGGGATCCATCGGGTGCGCTCGCGGCCCGAGTCGTCGGTGTAACGCTCGGTGTGTCCGCCAAAGTTGATCTTCACGGCGGCTTCGGGATGCGGGAACTCCCACGGCGAGCCGAGTGCGAGCCAGGTGTCGGGTTGCTCCACCTGGCGGCCGTCGACGAAGGTCTGCCGGAAGATTCCGTACTCGTAGCGGATGCCGTAGCCGATGCAGGGGACGCTCATCGTGGCGAGTGAGTCGATGAAGCATGCAGCGAGGCGCCCGAGACCGCCGTTGCCGAGGCCGGGTTCAACTTCCTGCGCCCGCAACTGCCACAACTCGATGCCGCACTGCTTCAGCCCCTCAAGAGCAATCTCATTCAGGTCCGTGGCCTGCAGCGCGTTGCCGAGCTGGCGGCCGAGCAGGTATTCGGCGGAGAGATAGCCGACGGTTTTGCCCTTGGTGCGTTCGTTGGAGCGGCTGGTTTCCAACCAGCGGGCCATCAAATAGTTGCGGACAGTCAGGGCCAGCGCCATGTACTGATCGTTGATGCTCGCCTGGTTGAGGGTGACGCCTTGCGTCGTGTTCAGCTCGTGGAGGAACTCCTTCACGAATCCGTCGACGGTGTGCGGCGGAGTAGCGACCGGGGCTACCGCCAGCGGGTGCGTCGGCACGCTGGAAGGGCCATAGACGCGATGGTCGGTGGTCGGGGTCTCGTCGGCCTGGAAGAGGCCGGAGTGCGCAGTTTCAGCCATGTAGCACATGCTACCTAGCAACTGTGGGGCCTGTCTAAGGGTTTCTCGCCCTTGCGCAAAATGCTGCAACCCTTACAAGGTTATTGCAGATGGTTTTGCAGGTGCTCGGCATACAGCGGGGCGAGGGCGATCTGGGCCGGCTGCTCCGGGTCAAGCCACGCGATCTCGGCGATCTCGGCGGCAGGGGACACGCCGTCGGGGACCGGATCGAGGTAGCGGTAGCAGTCTGCGCGCACCATCTGGCCGACCTCGTTGGCCGCAGGGGCGGCGAACTCGCCGAGGGCGAGCAGGCGTTCCGGGTCCAGATCGAGGCTCAACTCTTCGCGCACCTCCCTTATGACACACTCTGCTGGCCCCTCGTCGGGGAAGGGCTTGCCTCCGGGATTCATGAAGGTTGACGTGCCTCGCTTGCGGACCAGCAGCACGCGGCCGTCGCTGCTGGTCAGCAACACCGCTGAAACACGAATCTCGCTCACCGGGTCAAGTATGCCCGAGCGCCCCGTTGGGCTGGTCGGGACGCGCGCTTGGCTCAAGTGCGAAAACAGTTTGTATCAGTTTGATCACAATCGATTGGGCGCGCGGTGCTTGTCGGAGGGTGTTTGTCCGATCGGGTTTAGTGACCCAGCGACGAAAACTGAGTAAATCTCAGAAAAGGTTGCCCCCCACTACGCCTTATGCTTGTTAAGCTCGCTCAGATAAGGTCCCGGCAGATGATCGCGGGACCCTCCTATTGACCCTTAGAAACTCTGGAGCGGACATGGTTCGACAAACCAAGAGAGCGCTTCTGGCGATCTGCCTAGCCTTGGCGCTCACCTTCACCTCCCTGGTCTCGCTGTTCGGTCTGAGTACCGCGTCAGCGGAGCAGAACAACAAGATCAAGGTTGCTGTCTCGAAGATAGAGCGAGTCAGCTCGACCAACGAGCCGATCGCTGGTCAGATCTACAAGTGGAACCGCGTCAAGCTGTCTTTCACCTTCGACGCCACCTCAGCCAATCCCCAGCCGGGCGACTCCTTCTACCTCAAGTTGCCCGCCGAGTTCAACAACCTGGAGCCTGGCTCGAAGCGTGACCTTGTTTTCCGGGGTGTGAAGGCAGGTGAGTGCGAGCTTTCTGGCTCCAAGGATGTGATCTGCACGCTTGGCGAAGGCATCCGGGGCAAGCGCGAGGTGCATGGCTCCGGCATGGTGATCCTGTCTGCCGTCGAACTGACCACCAAGAAAACGGTGGACATTGACGCCAACGGCGAGATCATCCCCGTGCCGCTGCCCGGAGACGGCATCAAGCCCTCCCCCCACGGCTACCACGAGTACCTGAGCAAATGGGCTTCCAGCATCGTATTGAGCCGGAACTATCTGAACTGGGACATTCTCTTCAACGTGAACAAGCTCTCCGCCCAGACCCAGAACGCCGAGCCCATCACGCGGCTTGTGTGGAAGGACACTCTGACTTCCTCCACTGACGACGGCTCGAAGGCCTACGGGCACTACTACCACACCGACAAAGCAAGGTGGGTGCTCTACCTGCGCGACGCCAAGGGCGATACGGCGCCGCAGTATCACCGCATCGTCGACGCAACGGGTCGCCAGTTGAGCGACAAGCACAAGGGGTTCGGCCTCGACGTGCAGTTCAACAATGCGGACAAGCCGACCGAGGCGACGATTACCGTGACCGGGCCGTTCCAGCCCGACACCAACTACTACGTCAACTACCGGACGCGCCCGAACACGCCAAACGGCCTGCCGAATCCGTCGGAGAAGTACAGCAACGAGGCGAAGCTGGTGTACAACAATAAGGAGATCGTTCTCAAGCGTGACATCAAGTACACGCAGGGATTCGAGGTGAACATCGAGTTCAAGGAAGGCCTTGGCGGATTCTCCTTGACGAAGAATCTCTCCGGCGAGGCAAGGGACAGGGTCGCCCCCGGCACTACCTTCACCGCACTGGTCGATTGGGAACTTCCGGGTGGCAAGACCGCGAACGACTTCCCCGACTGGACACCGCCCGCCGCCAAGCCTGCCGAGTTGCGGGTTGCGCTCGGCCAAACCGCCACGTTCCCCGGAGACTTCCCAGTGGGCACCAGGATCACGCTCACCGAGGACCCCAATACGGCCGATCCTGCCGCTAACGTGATCTGGGGAGACCCGGAGTTTACGATTGATGGGAAGAGCCAGGGGAAGACGGCGTCATTCGTCATCGAGAACAAGAAGGCTGTTGCAGTCACGGTGACTAACGAGGCCAACAAGATTCCCGCCGTTTCGGTTGGTGATTTCGTGTGGTTGGATGCGGATCGTGACGGGATTCAGGATGACGGTGAGAAGGGGATCAAGGGCGTTGAGTTGAGGC
>NZ_RQYZ01000035.1 GCF_003932855.1 Tessaracoccus sp. OH4464_COT-324
TTTGACTCGTGATGGCGAGTCTGATCTGACGTTGGATTTCGGGTTCTACCCGCGGCCGAAGGTGAAGTTGCCCAAGACGGGCGTCTGATCTGATCCCCCTGGTGCAGGGGGAAAGATCCAACCCGGGAAGGGGGTTGGGGCGGAGTTCAACTCCACCCCAACCCCCTTTTTCTTGTTCGCCCTATTGCGAGCGGATGGCGCCCAAGGCGCTCAACCGCATCGCCCGGTGAGCCGGTAACCATCCGGAAATGGCGCCGATGAGCGTTGCGCCCGCCAGCGCGGCCAACGGCAGCCACAGTGGGATCACGGAAATATCGGGCGGAACGAACTCCTCCGGCACAGCCTGCAACCCCATCCCCACGTCCACCCCAGTCGCACCGTCACGAGAAATGCTGTTGAGCACATGAGAAACGCCGTAGCTCAGCAAAATCCCCAGCACGCCGCCGATGAACCCGATCGCTGCTGACTCAAGCAGGAACAGCCGCCGGATGTCGCGCATCGCTGCGCCGAGCACCTTCATGATGCCAATCTCCTTGGTGCGCTCATAGACCGACATCAGCATGGTATTGGCGATGCCGATGGCTGCGACGAGCAGCGACACGAAACCAATCCCGCCCAGCACCAGCTGAATCGTGACCGCCTGCTGCTGCTCGGCCCTGATCCATTCGATCGGGGCCTCCACCTGGTAGCCCAACTCCTTTAGCGTCTTCACCAGCTCCGCCGCATCTTCCGGGGTGGCGGCAACCACCTCGAAATGCGAATAGACGAAACCGGCGCCCGGAGTGGCCCGCGCGTTCTTCTGGCTGGGCAGCTTCTTTCCTGGGAACTCTCGTTTCAACGTCTGGACCAAGGCATTTACATCAGCGGTGAAGTACCAGTCGAGTTCGCTGATGGCCGTCGGATCGGACCTCAACTGGCCCGAAATCTTGACCGGAACACGCTTCTTCGCCCCGCTGGCATCGTCCGGTTTCTGGCCTTGCGGTGGGAGCGGCTGATCGTCGAACTCGGTGAGCGAGATGGTGACTCGCTTCCCCTGCCAGTTAATCTTCGGCGGTTCCGGGGTGAGCCCGTCCCAAAGCATCTCGTTGACGTTGCCGCCCGCGAGCAACTGCAGCGGCATCTGCGGCTGGGGCGGGCCGCCGAACTCATACTTCAGATCGAACAGTGCGAATGCCTCCGCAGGTAGGGCGTGCACCTCGACCGGCACCGAGCGGCCGTCGAAGTGCAGCTCAAGCGGCAGGTTGTAGACCGGGTAGACCTGCTCCAGGCCGGTCAACAGTCGCAGCTGCGCGAGCGTGTCGTCGTCGAGCCCACCATGCTGACGCTGAGCGACGTTGGGCGCGCTATGCACCCGGATCGAACGCATCTCCACGTTCTGCAGGTGCCGCTCCAGGTCGGCCGTCAACCCCACACCCAGCGAGACCATCACCACTACCGATACGGTGCCGATCACGACACCCAACACTGTTAAAGAGGTACGGAACAGCCGCTGCCTGAGGCTGGCGAGGCTGCCCACCAGCAGGTCCGAGAACCGCATGGCTACACGCCGGGGGCGATGGGGCCGTCGAGGAACTGAAGGTCGTCCAGTTCCTCACGCTTGCGCCTGCGACGCCGCAGCCACACCACCAGCACCAGGACCGCGACCGCTAGCACACCGAACCCGATGAGCCACGGCAGCCAGGTGTAGCCGGGGTCGGCGGGCCCATCGTCCACCGAGGGCGGCGTCGGTGGCGGAAAGTCGTTGGGCTTGATCGGCTCACCCACCAGGAACTCGACGGGGTTCTCCAGGGTGTTCTGCTTGCCCTCCGCGTCCTCGTAGGTGACCACTACCTTCGCAGAAACTGGGCCCGGCTCGTCGGCCATCACCAGCAGCTCGACATTGCTCGAAGCCCCAGCATCCACCGTGCCGACGAAGTGTTCCGTCGGGCGCAAACCCTGCCCCTCCGCGATCGATACCCGCGCGTTGTGCATCTTCGCTTTGCCCAGGTTAGCGATCGAGAACGTGAGCGACGCCTCCTGTCCGACGGTGACCTCCTGCGGGGAGACCTTGACCGGGCTGGTGCTGGCGCGCTGATCCTGCTTGATGAGCACCGAGACCGTCTCCTGCGAGGACAGCGCATTGAAGTCGGGATCCTCGTACTCCACGGAGAACGTCAGCTGGTAGGGCCGGTCCTCCAGCGAGGGCAGGGCGGTGAAATCCATCGAACCGCTGACGCTCTTGCCGGGCTTGATCGACTCGATGTATGTGGAGGACGAGCCGTTGTTGGGCAGGAGGGCGCCGTCGGAGCCGCTGAACGTCACCTTCAGGTTGCTGACCTTCACCTTCTTCGACATGTTCTGCAGCGTGAAATGAGCCCGGAAGGACTGCCCAGCTGGCACGACGGCCGGCTCCGTCGTGAAAGCGCGCAGCATCACGCGCGGCAGTGGGCGCCCCGTTGCCGGATTCTGCGGCGCTCCCGGGCCGGGACCGGGGCCGCCCGGGCTGGCGCCGCCCGGGGTGTCGCCGCCCGGCCCGCCCGGCTTGTCCTGCTTGCCCGCACCGTCGTCGCCCTTGCCGGAGCCGGGGCCATCGTCGGCGGGAGAGGAGACGGTGCCGCCCGCGGGGGAGTCGGCCGGGTTGGCGTTCGCTGGCGGCGTCAGGAGCAGCAATGCGAGGACGAGGGAGAACAAGGCGATTAGTCTTCGCATGGCGGGGATACCTCCAGGCTGGTCGAGAGCTGGTTGTGGCTGATTTCGGCGATGCGCCCGTCGCTGATGGCGACGATGGTGTCGGCGAAGCTGGCCAGGTGGCGGTCGTGCGTGACCATGATCCACGTCTGCTTCAGCGACCGGTTGACGGCCCGGAAAAGCTGGAGCGTTTCCTCGGCGGTCCTGGAGTCGAGGTTGCCGGTGGGCTCGTCGGCGAACACGATCTTGGGGTTGGCGACGAGGGCGCGCGCGATGCCGACGCGCTGCTGCTGCCCGCCGGAGAGCTGCGCGGGCTTGTGGCTGGCGTGCTGGGCGAGGCCCAGCTGGTGCAGCACCTGGCGGGCGCGTCGCTCGCGCCTGGGGCGGCTGATGCCGCGGAAGGACAGCGGCAACGCCACGTTCTGCAGGGCCGTGAGCTGCGGCAGCAGGTTGAAGGACTGGAAGATGAAGCCGACGTTGTTGCGGCGGAACGTGACCAGCTTGCTTTCGCTGTAGCGATGCAAAGGGTGGCCGGCCACGCTGACCTGACCCGCCGTCGGGGCTTCGAGTCCGCCGAGCAGGTTGAGCAGGGTGGATTTGCCGGAGCCGGAGGTGCCGACGATGGCGGTGAAGCTGCCGGCGGGGATGTCGAGGTGGACGCGGTTCAGAGCGGCCACCTTCGAGCTGCCCACCGTGTAGACCTTGCTCAGGTCACGTGCGCGCACCATGAACTGGGCTGGTGCGTCGTGCATCATTGCTCGTCATCCTCCGTTGGTGGTAGGGGGAAGTCTAGCGAGCACCCGCAAACCACCGCAGGCCGGGAAGCTATAACGATACGCTTTACTGTTCAATTATCCGACGGCGGCGCGGCCTGCGTGGGCCCCGTCGGCTGGTTCAGGAGAGGTTGAGCCGGGCGGTGCAGTCGATGCCCTGGGCGCGGGCTCGTTCCTCCCAGTGGCGGGCCTCGTCGGGCGGGAGCTGGGCGAGCCGGGCCAGCGAGCAGAGCGCCACCGGGTTGCCCCGCTCGGCGGCGGAGCGCCACCAGCCCCGGGCGGTCTCCAGGTTGCGGCTGTCGTAGGCGACGTCGCCCAGGACCGTCATCGCCTCGTGCCCGCCGAGGCGGGCGGCCTCGTGGAGTACCTGGTAGGCCTCGCGGTACTCGCCGCGCTGGAGGTGAAGCTCGCCCAGCGCGGCCATCGCGGCGGTGTGGCCCTGCTCGGCGCAGTGCCGCCACCAGGGGAGCGCCTTGTCAGGCTGCTGGTGACGGGCGTACAGCAGGCCCAGGTTGAACATGGACTCGACATCACCGGCCTGGGCGGCAGCGAGCCACCAGTGCTCTGCGGTAGCGAAGTCGTTGTGGTCTTTCGCCCAGCGGCCCAGTTTGCTCATCGACATCGTGTCGCCGCGCTCGGCGGCGGACCGCCACCAGCGCAGCGCCGACTCCACGTCGCCGCGACCGATGCTGAGGGCGCCGAGGTTGTGCATGGCCTGCCCGTCGCCGTGCTCGGCCGCCCGCTCCCACCATGACGCGGCCGAGACGACGGCGCCCATCCCGTTCAGCAGGGTACCCAGGTCCACCATCGCATCGACGTCACCCGCATCCGCCTTCTGGCGTAGTCTTTCGAGGTATTCGGTGCAGCTTGGCTGTGTCATGGCTCCCATTGTTGCCGACGACGGGCCGCCGCGCAGGCCGCGCGCGGCTTCTTGTCTCCCGGTTGGGGCCCGCGTTGGGTGCGGTGGGTCAGGGGGCCTCGGGTTTCGTGGTGCAGTCGATGCCCTCGGCGCGGGCTCGTTCCTCCCAGTGGCGGGTCTCTTCGGGCGAGAGTTGGGCCCGCTGGATCAGCGCGCAGATCGCCTCCGGGTAGTCTTGCGCGGCGGCGGAGCGCCACCACTTCCGGGCCTCCTCCAGGTTGTTTTGCGCGTAGGCGCGGTTTGCGAGGAACACCATCGCCTCGGGGCTGCCGTGGTCTGCGGCCTCGTAGATCATCTGGTAGGCGGCGAAGAACTCGAAGCGCTGGAGGTGGAACTGGCCGAGCCCAGCCATGGCAGCGGCGTTGCCCAACTCGGCCCCGCGTCGCCACCAGCGGAAGGCCTCCTCGGGCTGGTCGATGCGGTGGTACAGCAGGCCCAGGCAGGCCATGGAGTCGGAGTCGCCGTTCTCCGACGCTTTCAGCCACCACAGCTCGGCGGTGACGTAATCGTCGTGCTCCGCCGCCCAGCGGCCCAATATGCGCATCGCCATCAAGTTGTCGCGCTCCGCCGCCATCTGCCACCAGACCAGGGCGGAGTCGGTGTCGCCGTCTTCGTGGCACAAGACGCCCAGGGCGTGCATGGCCGGCGCGTGGTCGTGCTGCGCCGCCCGCTCCCACCAACGTCGGCAGGCCGCCCGGTCGTCTGCGCTGTTGCGGAGGACGCCGAGGTTGTACATGGACTGCGCTTCGCCGTGGTCGGCCGCCCGCATCCACCAGATTTCGGCCGAGATGAGGTCGCCCTGCTCGTAGTGTGCCGTGCCCATGCTGAGCATCGCCAGGGCGTCACCTTCGTCCGCCAGGCGGCGCCACTCGTCGAAGTACGCGGAGTAGTCGGGCTTCGTCATGGTTCCATTCTCTCCGACGATGGGGTCGCCCCCGCAGCCCGGCTCACGTTTCGCAGCCGACCCTACCCCTCGTCGGGCTGGTCGGTGCCGGGTGGGTTCAGCTCGGCGAGCCACCGCGCGGCCTCCTCGTTGCCCAGCTCGGCGGCCCTGTGCAACCAGGTTTCGGGGTCGGCGGTGCGACCCTGTCCCTTGAGTAGCCGGTCGAGGGTGGTCATGGCATTGGTGTGGCCTTGCTCGGCGGCCGCGCGCCACAGGGACTCGGCATACTCGGGACGCCCGGCCTCGTTGGCGGCCGCCTTGACGGCGAAGACTTCCTCGGGGGTGGCGAGTTCGAACGCGGCCTCCCAGAGGGAGTCGGTTGTTGTGGTGGGCAGCTCGTCGCGGTCTAGCAGGTAGTCAGAGATGCGGTAGCCGCTGCCGGTACGGG
>NZ_RQYZ01000036.1 GCF_003932855.1 Tessaracoccus sp. OH4464_COT-324
AAAAAAGGTGGGGGGTTCCCAAACAAACCAGGAACCCCCCACCAAAAACATAGTCCGGCAGCGTCCTAATCTCCCACACCGTACCCAGTGCAGTACCATCGGCGCTGGAGGGCTTGACTTCCGGGTTCGGAATGTAACCGGGTATTTCCCCTCCGCTATGACCACCGAAACACTCAACAAGCAGCCACGAAAACACTATCAAATTAACCAACAGCGTCCCCCGACCGTACCTCAAGAAACCCCACAGTGGACGCGTAACATCTTCATAGAACAAAAAACAAGCCCTCGGCCTATTAGTATCGGTCAGCTCCATACCTTACAGCACTTCCACATCCGACCTATCAACCCAGTAATCTACCGGGGGCCTTACCAGAAAACCTGTGGGAGCCCTAATCTTGAAGTGTGCTTCCCGCTTAGATGCTTTCAGCGGTTATCACGTCCCGACGTAGCCAACCAGCCGTGCCCTTGGCAGAACAACTGGCACACCAGAGGTCAGTCCAATCCGGTCCTCTCGTACTAGGATCAGCTCTTCTCAAGACTCCTACGCGCGCAGCGGATAGGGACCGAACTGTCTCACGACGTTCTGAACCCAGCTCGCGTGCCGCTTTAATGGGCGAACAGCCCAACCCTTGGGACCGACTCCAGCCCCAGGATGCGACGAGCCGACATCGAGGTGCCAAACCATGCCGTCGCTATGGACGCTCGGGCAAGATCAGCCTGTTATCCCCGGGGTACCTTTTATCCGTTGAGTCCTGGCGCTTCCATCCGCCACCAGAAGATCACTAATCCCGACTTTCGTCCCTGCTCGAAATGTCTCTCTCGCAGTCAAGCTCCCTTGTACATTTACGCTCAAAACCTGATTACCAACCAGGCTGAGGGAACCTTTGGGCGCCTCCGTTACCTTTTAGGAGGCGACCGCCCCAGTCAAACTACCCACCAGGCACTGTCCGTGACCCAGATAATGGGCCAACGTTAGATAACCAGAACGACCAGAGTGGTATTTCAACAACGACTCCACCAGAACTAGCGTCCCAGCTTCACAGCCTCCCACCTATCCTACACAAGTCGTACCGATCACCAATACCAAGCTATAGTAAAGGTCCCGGGGTCTTTCCGTCCTGCTGCGCGTAACGAGCATCTTTACTCGTAATGCAACTTCGCCGAGTTCGTGGTGGAGACAGCGCCCAAATCGTTACTCCATTCGTGCAGGTCGGAACTTACCCGACAAGGAATTTCGCTACCTTAGGATGGTTATAGTTACCACCGCCGTTTACTGGGGCTTAAGTTCAAAGCTTCGCCAAAAAGGCTAACCCTTCCCCTTAACCTTCCAGCACCGGGCAGGAGTCAGTCCGTATACATCGTCTTACAACTTAGCACGGACCTATGTTTTTGATAAACAGTCGCTTGGGCATGGTCTCTGCGACCATCAACGCCTTCGGGGAAAACCCTAATACGCATCCGGTCCCCCTTATCCCTAAGTTACGGGGGTATTTTGCCGAGTTCCTTCACCACGATTATCTCGATCGCCTCAGTATTCTCTACTCATCCACCTGTGTCGGTTTAGGGTACGGGCGGAAATACACGTCGCTCACGAAGCTTTTCTAGGCAGCATAGGATCACTCACTACAACGATAAACGTCTCCTCATCATGTCTCAGGCACACAGAACGCGGATTTACCTACGCCCCACCCTACACACTTGACCTGGCACAACCAATCACCAGGATGAGCTACCTTCCTGCGTCCCTCCGCAGCTTGCCTACTATAAGATCGGATCACAGGCTCAGCAACACAAAACCAAAAAGGAATCACGCCACCTCACATGCTTAGCATCACTCACCTCAGCATGGGCCGTGTAAAACCGGTACGGGAATATCAACCCGTTGTCCATCGACTACGCCTGTCGGCCTCGCCTTAGGTCCCGACTTACCCAGGGCAGATTAACTTGACCCTGGAACCCTTGGATATTCGGCGGACGGGTTTCTCACCCGTCATTCGCTACTAATGCCTGCATTCTCACTCGTGCGCACTCCACAACAGGTCACCCCATCACTTCACCACACACACGACGCTCCCCTACCCATCCACACAAAACGTGCAAATGCCATAGCTTCGGCGGATAACTTGAGCCCCGCTAAATTGTCGGCGCAGAATCACTTGACCAGTGAGCTATTACGCACTCTTTCAAGGATGGCTGCTTCCAAGCCAACCTCCTGGTTGTCTCCGCAACTCCACATCCTTTTCCACTTAGTTACCGCTTAGGGGCCTTAGCTGATGATCTGGGCTGTTTCCCTCTCGACTATGAAGCTTATCCCCCACAGTCTCACTGCCACGCTCTCACTTACCGGCATTCGGAGTTTGGCTGATTTCGGTAAGCTTGTGGGCCCCCTAGACCATCCAGTGCTCTACCTCCGGCAAGAAACACGCAACGCTGCACCTAAATGCATTTCGGGGAGAACCAGCTATCACGAAGTTTGATTGGCCTTTCACCCCTATCCACAGCTCATCTCCTCAGTTTTCAACCTAAGTGAGTTCGGGCCTCCACGAGGTCTTACCCTCGCTTCACCCTGGCCATGGATAGATCACTCCGCTTCGGGTCTAGAGCATGCGACTAAAACGCCCCATTCGGACTCGCTTTCGCTACGACTACCCCACACGGGTTAACCTCGCCACATACCACTAACTCGCAGGCTCATTCTTCAAAAGGCACGCCGTCACCCCAAAAGGCTCCGACGGATTATATGCGACCGGTTTCAGATACTATTTCACTCCCCTCCCGGGGTACTTTTCACCTTTCCCTCACGGTACTAGTCCGCTATCGGTCACCAGGTAGTATTTAGGCTTAGCAGATGGTCCTGCCAGATTCATGCGGAATTCCACGAGTTCCACACTACTTGGGAAAACACTCAAGAGTGAACAGCTTACGCCTACGGGAGTATCACCCTCTACGCTACGGCATTCAACCGCTTCAACTTCACCATCCATTTATAACTCTCCGGCCAACTGACAGATCAACCAGAATGCTCCCACAACCCCCATGCTGCAACGCCTGCCAGCTATCACACAACACAGGTTTAGCCTCATCCGCCTTCGCTCGCCACTACTAACGGAATCACAATTGTTTTCTCTTCCTATGGGTACTGAGATGTTTCACTTCCCCACGTTCCCTCCAACCGCCCTATACATTCAGGCGGAGGTCGCCAGACATAACTCTGGAAATTCAAGGTTTCCCTATTCGGACATCCACGAATCAAAGCTCGTTTACCAGCTCCCCGTGGCTTATCGCAGGTTACAACGTCCTTCATCGGCTCCTGGTGCCAAGGCATCCACCGATCGCACTTAGTAGCTTGTCAAAAATTGCTCTACAAAGATGCTCGCGTCCACTGTGAAGTTCTCAAGATACGGGCAGGCCCAGCCAACACCCCACAAAAGGGCACCAACCAGTCCGCAAGAAGAGCCACAACCGACCCTCCAGACACCCAACAGCGCACCCCCACCCAACACAAAGAAGAGCAGAAAAAGCCAACGTTCCACAAACCAGAGCAACCAACCAAAAACGATCGGCCAAGACACCAACAAACAGTGCCCCAAAAAGCTCCTTAGAAAGGAGGTGATCCAGCCGCACCTTCCGGTACGGCTACCTTGTTACGACTTAGTCCTAATTACCAGTCCCACCTTCGACAGCTCCCCCCAAAAAGGTTAGGCCACTGGCTTCGGGTGTTACCGACTTTCATGACTTGACGGGCGGTGTGTACAAGCCCCGGGAACGTATTCACCGCAGCGTTGCTGATCTGCGATTACTAGCGACTCCGACTTCATGGGGTCGAGTTGCAGACCCCAATCCGAACTGAGACCGGCTTTTTGAGATTCGCTCACCCTTACAGACTCGCAACTCTTTGTACCGGCCATTGTAGCATGCGTGAAGCCCTGGACATAAGGGGCATGATGACTTGACGTCATCCCCACCTTCCTCCGAGTTGACCCCGGCGGTCTCCCATGAGTCCCCGGCATAACCCGCTGGCAACATAGGACGAGGGTTGCGCTCGTTGCGGGACTTAACCCAACATCTCACGACACGAGCTGACGACAGCCATGCACCACCTGTAAACCGACCCAAAAAGGGAACGCCCATCTCTAGACGCATCCGGCATATGTCAAACCCAGGTAAGGTTCTTCGCGTTGCATCGAATTAATCCGCATGCTCCGCCGCTTGTGCGGGGCCCCGTCAATTCCTTTGAGTTTTAGCCTTGCGGCCGTACTCCCCAGGCGGGGTACTTAATGCGTTAGCTACGGCACGGAGAACGTGGAATGTCCCCCACACCTAGTACCCACCGTTTACAGCGTGGACTACCAGGGTATCTAAGCCTGTTCGCTCCCCACGCTTTCGCTTCTCAGCGTCAGGAAAGGTCCAGAGAACCGCCTTCGCCACCGGTGTTCCTCCTGATATCTACGCATTCCACCGCTTCACCAGGAATTCCATTCTCCCCTACCTCCCTCAAGTCAGCCCGTATCGGAAGCAAGCTCAGAGTTAAGCCCCGAGTTTTCACTACCGACGCGACAAACCGCCTACAAGCTCTTTACGCCCAATAATTCCGGACAACGCTCGCACCCTACGTATCACCGCGGCTGCTGGCACGTAGTTAGCCGGTGCTTCTTCTCCCACTACCGTCACAAAAGCTTCGTCATGGATGAAAGCGGTTTACAACCCGAAGGCCGTCATCCCGCACGCGGCGTTGCTGCATCAGGCTTCCGCCCATTGTGCAATATTCCCCACTGCTGCCTCCCGTAGGAGTTTGGGCCGTATCTCAGTCCCAATGTGGCCGGTCGCCCTCTCAGGCCGGCTACCCGTCGTCGCCTTGGTGAGCCACTACCTCACCAACAAGCTGATAGGCCGCGAGCCCATCCCTGACCGCCGGAACTTTCCAACCCCCAAGATGCCCCAGGGGTTCATATCCGGTATTAGCAACTGTTTCCAACTGTTATCCCAGAGTCAAGGGCAGGTTACTCACGTGTTACTCACCCGTTCGCCACTCGTGTACCCCCAAAAGGGCCTTACCGTTCGACTTGCATGTGTTAAGCACGCCGCCAGCGTTCGTCCTGAGCCAGGATCAAACTCTCCGTTAAAAAACAACCGGCAAAAGGGCAATCAAACCCAAAAACCGACAACAGAAAACGATCACTGACCAGACCCAAAAACTGGATCAATCAATAAATCAAAGGAACCCATAACACGAAAAAACCGTGCACAGGACACACACAAAAAATGTGCAAAAATTGGCATTGACTTAAAGCACGCTGTTGAGTTCTCAAGATTCGCTCGCGACCCTCACG
>NZ_RQYZ01000037.1 GCF_003932855.1 Tessaracoccus sp. OH4464_COT-324
TTTGACTCGTGATGGCGAGTCTGATCTGACGTTGGATTTCGGGTTCTACCCGCGGCCGAAGGTGAAGTTGCCCAAGACGGGCGTCTGATCTAATCCCCCTGGTGCAGGGGGAAAGATCCAACCCGGGAAGGGGGTTGGGGCGGAGTTCAACTCCACCCCAACCCCCTTCCCTGTTTTGCGGCCTTATCACCTGTACTCGGTGCGTCAGCCTCTAGAAATTGCCTGGCGAGAATCGCAGTGGCCCTCCGTGCTGCGCTCCGCTACTATGTAACCGCCCAAATGATGAATACCCCTCCGATCAAACGTATTCGACACATGCGGGTCGCCAAACCCAATGGTTGCTCGCTAGCGCTGCCCCCGTCGGTGCATGTCTTGGGCAAACCCCTCAGGAAGGAAAGAATGCTGAAAAAGAAGTCACGCGGCTGGCTGGCGATAACGCTAACTATGTCGCTGTTTCTGTCACTTCTGCTGAGCTACGCAGGTGGGGGCGTAGCCAGGGCGGAAGTCAACGAAAAGATCGATGTCGTCATCACCGAGCTATCGCATCAGCGGGCCGGAGACAACAAGTTCTACCGCTACGATCGCGCGGTGCTGAAGTTCACCTACGACGCCAGCAAGGCGGACCCTCGGCCGGGCGACTCGTTCACCCTGGGCATCGGCCCGCTTTTCCGGCACCTAGAAGTAGGCAAGCGGGTTCCGCTCGTTTTCACGCCCAAGCCGGAAACCAGCGTGCAGGTGGGGGAATGCGTCATCAACGACACCAGCTTGGTGACCTGTACGTTCAACGAGAACATCCTCGGCCAGACCAACATCCGCGGTAGCGGCACGCTGATCATTCAGGCCACGGAAGCCACCCAGGCGACGGAGGCGGAGTTCACTGTGAATGGCAAGCGAGTGATGTTCGATCTGCCCGGCGAGGGCGGCATCATAGCGCCAAAGCACTACTCCGGCCCGGTGTCCTCGAAGTGGGCGTCGTCGGTTCTGCGCAGCCGCAACTACATCGACTGGACGGTGACGTTCAACAGCACGCTGCTGCCCAACGACGTCGCGGGAACCCCGGACCAGCTGCGGCAGGTGGTTTGGAAGGACACCCTGACGCAAGGGCAATACTTCAACATTGACCCGGAGCGCCTGCAGCTGCGTCTGCGGGATATCCAAGGAGATACGGCTCCCCGGTACGAACTGCTTTCGACTGTTAAGGGCGAGCGCACCGACAAATACGGCAAGTTCAAGATAACGGTCGAGTTTGACAAGCCGGAAAAGCCGCAGGTGGCCACATTCACGGTAACGGGGCCCTTCCAACCGACGGCGAATTACTACCTCCAGTATCAGTCTCTTTTCGACACCCCGGATGGCTTTCCCGTCGCAGGCGTGCAGTACAGCAATACCGCAGACCTGCAGGGAACCGCGAAGGGCCTGAAGTACACGCGCAGCACCGATTACATGGAAACCTTCACAGTAACCGTGGAGATGGAGGACGGGTTCGGCGGTTTCGGCGTGGCCAAGCTTCTCTCGGGCACCGCAGTCACCAAAGTGGCCCCGGGCACGGAGTTCGACGTTCAGGTCGCCTGGCAGTTGCCCGACGGAAAGCAGCCCGCCGACTACCCGACCTGGAAGGCTCCCACCAATCCGGTGAAGCTCACCGCCCAGCTGGGCAAGACCGTCGACTACCCGGGCACCTTCCCCGTCGGAACCACGGTGACGCTCACGGAAGATCCCAACAGCGCTCGCCCTGCGGCAAACGTCGTCTGGGGCGAGCCCCAGTTCCAGGTGGGTGTCGGGGAGCCGAAGAAGAGCGCATCCTTCGTTATCGGCAACAAGCGCAGGACCGAGGTTCGGCTCACCAACGACGCCCAGCGCCCCGGCTCCGTCTCCGTCGGTGACTACGTGTGGCTGGACGTGAACGAGGACGGTAAGCAGGACGACACCGACCAGCCGCTTTCCGGTGTCACGCTGACGCTCACCGGCCCCAACGGGGGCGAGGTTACCGACGTCGACGGCAACGTCGTGCAGCCCACAAAGACCAACGACCAAGGCCGGTACACGTTCGATCATCTGCCGGTGCTGACCGCTGGGCAGAAGTACAAGGTGACGGTGACTGCTCCGGAGGGTTTCGTTTCGACGAAGCCGGGTGTTGGTGCCAGGGATAAGGATTCTTCGACTGGGTTTGCCGAGTCTGAGGGCCTGACCCAAAACGGTGACCGCGATGA
>NZ_RQYZ01000038.1 GCF_003932855.1 Tessaracoccus sp. OH4464_COT-324
CCGATTTATCCGGGGGATCCGCGCTACAACGAGTTGATTGGTGGGGGGTTCGGTCGTCCGGGTGTGGGTGGCGGCTTTGATGGTATCGGTGGTCCGGGTTCGCCTGGGTGGCCTGGTGGCCCGGGCGGTGTGCCGGGTGGCCCGGGGTTCGGGCAGCCTGGGTGGCC
Organism: Tessaracoccus sp. OH4464_COT-324; assembly: GCF_003932855.1. Taxonomy (GTDB): domain Bacteria; phylum Actinomycetota; class Actinomycetes; order Propionibacteriales; family Propionibacteriaceae; genus Arachnia. The sequence goes on from NZ_RQYZ01000038.1 coordinate 168, forward strand.
CGGTGGTCCCGGTGGTGGTGGCCCTGGGTTCGGGCAGCCTGGGTGGCCCGGTGGTCCCGGTGGTGGTGGTCCTGGGTTCGGGCAGCCTGGGTGGCCCGGTGGCCCCGGTGGTGGTGGTCCTGGGTTCGGGCAGCCTGGGTGGCCGGGTGGTCCGGGCATTGGTGCGCCGGGCGGCCCCGGTACTGGTGGCCCGGGCGGTGTGCCTGGGGGGCCGGGTGGGCCTGATGGTGGAAAGCCTGATGGCCCCGAGCTGCCGGATGCTTCGCTGCCGGGTGGCCCGGGCGGCTTGCCGGGTGGCCCCGGCGGTGTGCCGGGTGGCCCCGGCGGTGTGCCGGGTGGCCCCGGCGGTGTGCCTGGTGGCCCCGGTGGTGTGCCTGGTGGTCCTGGTGGTGTGCCGGGCGGCCCGAGCGGTGGGCCCGGCGGCCCTGGCCTGCCGAAGACCGGTGCCCCGGGGCCGAACGACACCAGCTTCGAAGTAGATTCGGAGGCGCTGCGGGCGATGGCCAAGCAGTGGGACCAGCAGTCCGGGGTAGCGGGTTCGTCAACGGGGCGTATGCCCTCGCCGGGCCGGTTCGGTTTCGCCAAGAAAGCGCTTTCGACTGCGCAGGGGGTCACGGTGGATACCTCCCAGTTCACGCGGCAGGCGGGCGGCACGTTTGAGGATGTGCGCGACGAGCTGCTGGCGTCGGTGAAGAGCTACGACGCAAATGAGGACGTGGCCGCTGGCTACGGCAACAAGATTGGAGGCTGATGATGTCGATTCTTGATGCGATCGCTGGCGGACTGGCTCAGCTCGCGAAGTGGGTCAAGGAGAACGTTCAGGGTGCTCCCAGCAGTGGCTCGGATGAGTACAAAAAGCTGGCGGGTCTGCTCCGGGACATCGAGACCGAGCGGGAGCGGATTCTGAAGGAGGACGAACGGAAGAGCCTCAGCTGGTGGGACAAGATCAAGGTCACCTTCAGCGACATCACGGACTGGTGGAAGGCGAAGGGAGAGTTCGACGACAAGGTCGCTACGATCAAGAAGAGATCCGAGGACGGGATGGAGAAGTTGCGCGCAGTCTGCGAGCTGGTCTTGAAAGAGCAGGACGTGCCCGACGACCTCAGGGACAAGAGAGACCAGTGGCAGGAAGCCGCGAGGCTGGCGCAGGGGGTCTACGAGACGGCGCCGCAGCGGGAGGCGATCGCGGGCTGGGAGGGCCCGGCCTCTGAGCGTTACAAGGAGATGGCGAAGGTGCAGACCGCGGCGTGCGCGGAGTGGAGCCAGATGGTTGAGAAGATGGCGGAGACCTTTAGCTATGCTTATGAGATCAATCTGGTGGTGCAAACCGCAGTCTACGAGCAGTTTAGCAAGATCCTGGATCCGCTGACCTGTACCCCGGGGGAGCGGGAGTTTTTCGCGCCGACGGCGGAGTTCGGCAACCGGCTGCACGCGTGCGCGGACTGGGCGTCCGAAGTGATCAAGCAGGCCGAGGACGCGGGCGAGTCGTTGGACGAGTTCCTGCGGGGCTTGCGGAGTTCGCCTCAGCTGCTGACGGACAAATGGCCGCAGGGCACGGCCAAGTCCGGCACACAGCCGGCTAACCTCGGCCCGGGCCCCAAGGCTCGAATGAACGTCGAGACCAAGGGCATCGAGGTCGACAACAAGGGAGCGATCCGCTAGGCGTGCCTGCCGGGCGTGAAGGAGACGGTGATGCGTAGGGCTTCGGGGTTGTGGTTGGGTGTCGTCGGCGGGTTGTTGGCGGTGTTGGTGGGCTTGCTGGTGGTGGTTGCGCTGCGGCCGGCTTCTCCCGATCCGTCGGCTCTTGGCCAGGGTTCGTCGTCGGCTCCGAGGTCTTCGATTGTGTTGCCGTCGCCGAGTGCGAGTGTGTCGGATGCTTGGCGGTCTTGGCGGGATTGGAAGGTTATGCCGCCTCCGGAGATGTTGCCGAGGCTTTATGCTGAGGAGTCGCGGGAGGATTGGCGGTTCCCGGAGACGTTGCGGGGTTGGGCTGGGCGCTGAATTATCAGGATTACGGCATCATCGGTGATCGTGGTGCTGGGGTGGCTTATGTTGATAGCTCCAGTGATCCGGAGCGGGTCCTGGGGCTTGAAATGAAGGGTCTCGTGTTGCCGAG
>NZ_RQYZ01000039.1 GCF_003932855.1 Tessaracoccus sp. OH4464_COT-324
CCACCCTTAAGCGGATCCCCACCATAAAGCTGCGGCAACATCTCCGCAGGCGGCATAACCTCCCACACCGGCCAAGACCGCCAGTCATCCGACGCACTCGCACTCGGCGACGACGCACCCGCCGAAGACTTCGGATCCAAGGCCGGCACAGACGAGCCCTGACCGAGAGCCGACGAATCGGGAGAAGCCGGCCGCAACGCAACCACCACCAGCAAGCCCACCAACACCGCCAACAACCCGCCGACGACACCCAACCACAACCCCGAAGCCCTACGCATCGCCATCTCCTTCACGTTCGACGGGCGCGCCTAGCGCACCGCGCCATCGCCGTCCACGTCCATGTCCCTCGGCTTCACCCGCGGAGCCTTCCCCAGGCCCTGACCGAGATTCCCCGGCTCCGTGCCGGACTTCTCCGTGCCCTTGGGCCACTTACCCGTCAGTACCTGGATGGCGTCCTGCACCCCGCGCAGCGCCTCCCCCATCTCGCCGCCCGCGGTCTCGGCCTTCTCGATCATCACCGGCACCCAGTCCGCGCAGGCATGCAGCCGGTTGCCGAACTCCGCCGTGGGTGCGAAAAACTCCCGGTCCCCCGGTCGGCACTTGAGCGGCTCCAGAATCCTGCCCAGCTGGTCGTAGACCGTGCACTGCACCACCAGATTGATGTCATAGGACTTCTCAAGGACCTCCGCCATCTTTTTGACCAGCTGGCTCCACTCCGCGCACGCCGCGGTCTGCACCTTGGCCATCTCCTGATACTTCTCAGAGGCCGGGCCCTCCCAGCCCGCGATCGCCTCCCGGTGCGGCGCCGTCTCGTAGACCCCGTGCACCATCTCAGCGGCCCCCTGCCACTGGTCTCTCTTGTCCTTGAGGTCGTCGGGCACGTCCTGCTCTTCCAGGACCCTCTCGCATGCCTTGCGCAGCTTCGCCATGCCGTCGTCGGAGCGCTGCTTGATCCGCGCCACCTGCTGATCGAAATCCCGCCGGGCCTGCCCCCACGTCACGACGTCGACCACGAAGACCGCCATCTTGTCCCACCAGCTGAGGCTCTTTCGCTCGTCCTCCGCCCGGATCCGCTGCCGCTCCGCCTCGATCCGATCAAGCAACTCCGCCAACTTCTTGTAATCATCCGCCCCACTGCTAGGAGCGCCCTGCTTGTGCTGCTTAATCCGCTCCAGAATCCGGGACAGCCCGTCCCTCACCGCGTCGCCAACCGTCATCATCAGCCTCCGATCCTCTTGCCGTAGTTCGCTGCCGCGTCCTCATTCGCGACGTAGCGCTTCACCTCCGCCAGCAGTTCGTCGCGCACGTCCGCGAACTCGCCCTTCGCCTGATGCGTGAGCCCGGTGGTTTCCGTCGAGAGGCCATTCACCCAGGAGAACGCCCTGCCAACGAACCCAAGCTTCTTAGGTGCGGGCATGCTTCCCTGGGACGAGTTCGCCACCCCGGACTGCTGGTCCCACTGCTTGGCCATCGCCCGCAGCGCCTCCGGATCCACCTTGAAGCTGGTGTCGTTCGGCCCCGGGGCACCCGTCTTAGGCAAACCCGCCCTGGGCCCGCCCGGACCACCATCCGGACCCCCCGGCATCGAAGGCTGCTTAACGCCCGGCCCGCCCGGACCCGACATATCAGGCCACGCAGGCCCACCGGGCCGTCCCGGCTGCCCAAGATCAGGCCCGTCAGGCACACCAGGCTGCCCAAGATCAGGACCATCAGGCCCACCAGGCCGCCCGAACCCCGGGCCGCCAGTACCGGGGCCACCCGGCGCACCAATGCCCGGACCACCCGGCCGCCCAGGCTGTCCGAACCCAGGGCCACCGCTACCCGGGCCACCAGGCCAACCAGGCTGCCCGAACCCAGGACCACCACTACCGGGGCCACCCGGCACACCACTGCCCGGGCCACCAGGCCAACCAGGCGAACCCGGACCACCCGGCACACCGATACCATCAAAGCCGCCACCCACACCCGGACGACCGAACCCCCCACCAATCAACTCGTTGTAGCGCGGATCCCCCGGATAAATCGG
>NZ_RQYZ01000040.1 GCF_003932855.1 Tessaracoccus sp. OH4464_COT-324
CAGCTCAGCGGGCATGATGAGCCCGGTCAACTACGAGAACAACGCGGCCCCCTACCGGCAAGCCGCATAAGGAAGCCCTCCACGATCCGGGAGAAACCGCACTACGCCATCAGGACGTCGCCACGCTAGTCGTGCCCCTGGGTAGACAGTGTCAAGAGTGGCCCAGCCCTCTAACTCGTGGTCAGCTTGTGAGCGCTTCACGAATATGCTGCCGTTGCAAACCAGAGCGACTACTTTGCCTTCCAAATACACGCAATAGCCGCCGAACATGGCCTTGACGCTGGCATCCGCAGATTCGGATAGTGCTTCCAGCAGGTCTTCGGCAACGGCGCGGGTTGCGGGGTCCACGGTTCCTTCCTGTCTGGTGGTACTGGCTTCTCGAGGGCGTAGGATGATGCTGTGGTGAGCGCGATACCGTTGGTCGAGTTGTGGGCGACCTGCGGGCCCGCCACTAGCGGCATCATCCCCCCTGATGGATCTATGGATCTTGTCACCGACGGCGATGCGGTTGTCGTTGCCGGGCCCGACTCGCGTGCAAGGCGCTTCAATCCGGCCGGGGCTCCAAGGCCCATGTGGGGTGCGCGCTTCCACCCAGGGCTCCTTCAGCAGCTCCTAGGGCTCCCTGCTCATGAAGTGACCGACCGAGTCGTTCCTCTCGCGGATATCAGCGGCATGCGGGTCGAGCCCTCAAGCCTGCTGAGCATGTCGATGCTGTGCAAAACACTGGCAGCGGAGCAGTGCGATCCTGTTCCACTCCGAGTCGCCGCTGAACTTTGGCGAGGAAGCACTGTGGAGGCTGTTACCCAGATGACGGGGTGGTCAACGCGACACCTCCGGAGGCTGTCTGCGGACTGGTTTGGGTACGGGCCCAAGCATCTCCAGCGTGTGCTCCGTCTTCGACGGGCACAAGTACTACTTGACAAGGGCTTTGTAAAAGCAAGGGTGGCTGCGGAGTGCGGATACGCTGACGCATCACATCTCTGGCGTGACCGAAAGGGCCTCGCGGTCGTCTCCTGATCACAGTGGGCAGAAGAGATCGACAGGGTTCCCGTCAGGATCGGCCACAGTCGCATATCTCTGGCTCCAGAAGGCGTCCCAAGGTTCTTGGACGGAGATACTCCCAGTACTCGTAAGCAGGTCATGTATTTCGTCAACGGAAGCAGGGGTTTCACACTGGAAGGCCAAAGCCATGGCATGTCCTCCGGTTGGGCGTGTCCAGCCTTCGTGTAGTTTCTGAATGAGTGCCTCGGTATCTAGCATCACCCGGACGCCTTTGCCAGCGAATTCAGCGTGGTCTTCGCCTGCGGCGCCGTCGCTGAGTTCGAGCCCAAGCCGAGAGTAGAAATCTATGGATTTCGCCATGTCTGCGACAACGATTGAGACGACGCTAAGTGTAATCATGGATCATGATTGTAGAGGTGCTCACTCGTCCACAGCATGATGAAAACGGCCAAGCCTGCCGGAGAGTCCCATGCTCCCTACCCTTCGGGTCGCAACTCTTTGGACGGGCCAAGCCCCAAGCGATACGTCAAGTCGACATGCTGGGAAGCCGATGACGAGAAGGAGCCAAGGACGACGGACAAGATCAGTCAGCATCACCTGCTGCGCGCTCGACGTCGCTAGACAACCTATCGTCACAGAGATTCCGTCGAGGGTGGTCAACGGACTCACGGAACGCGGTTGGCAATCGCATCCGATACTCGACCCGATGAACGAGTGAATATGGCAGCCCTAGCGATCGGGCAGCGGAGCCCGCAAGCCAGCGCTTGTTGGGCAGCTTGGGCGGCTATGGCTAGAGCCAAATCTTATACGTCTGGACTGACGTCGCCACCGGAGCCGCCTGGCTCCGGACCACGCCATACTAGCCCGAACCATTGCCTCCTCAGGCCACCACACCTCTTGCAGATCGAGGTCGGGAGGCTGCCGGCTCGGGTCTGTCCGAAATTCGGTGTGTGGGGTCCGGCGGTTTTCATCAGTGAGTGGTTCTCTCGAACCGTCCGGCGAAGGTGATCGCGAACGCG
>NZ_RQYZ01000005.1 GCF_003932855.1 Tessaracoccus sp. OH4464_COT-324
ACGATGGTGGGTATCTGTTTGAGGATCTGCCGGTGTTGGGTGCGGGTGAGTCGTACAAGGTTTGTGTGACTGATCCTGCGGGGCTGGTGCCAACGCTGGAAGGAACCACCACCCGGGATAAGGACTCTTCTACGAACTGCGCTACCTCGATGGGGTTGACCAAGGACGGGGAGGCAGATCTGACTCTCGACTTTGGTTTCGTGACGCCGAAGGTCAGCGTGGGCGACTACGTGTGGGAGGATGTCGACAACAACGGCATCCAGAACGATGGGGAGCCTGGTATTCCGGGTGTTCAACTGACCATCGTCGGCCCGGACGGAAAGCTGGTCAAGGACGTTGACGGCAACCCGGTTCCCCAGGTCAAGACCGATACCAAGGGCAAGTACCTGTTTGATGCCTTGCCCGCTCTCAAGGATGGGGAATCCTACAAGGTTTGCGTGGCGCAGCCCGCAGGGATGCTCCCGACCAAGGCAAACGCCACCAGCCGAGACAAGGATTCGTCAACGACCTGTGAAGTGACCCAGGGTCTCATGGAAAGCGGCGACTCCGATCTCACCCTGGACTTCGGTTTCTACAAGAAGCCGATGCCCAAGAAGCCGGGTATGCCCAAGACTGGTGTCTAGCCGGTGACTGCTGGCGGGGTGGGGCCAAGAGGCCCCGCCCCGTTTGCGTTTCAAACAGGTCAGCGGCTTTGTGGCGCTGTAGCGGGCTAACCCGGGGACCGGGTGAGAAACGAGGAGCCAAACACCGCGACGGAGGTGTTGCCCAACGCCAACCCAGTAGGCGTCAACGGCGTCCTGGCCGAGTACGCCTAGCCGTCGCTTGGCTGATGCTCGGGAACCCAGTGAGCAGGATCGGCGATCAGGCGCTCCACCGCGACGAAAGCTGCCCCCATGGCCGGTGCCGCGTGGTCAGGGAGCACGGAAAGGACCTGCGGGCTGGTGAATGGTCTGGTGAGTAGGCGCTGATCCAGCTCGGCAAGTATCGCGGGGGTGTAGGCGTCGGCGTGAGTGCTCAGATCGCCTCCCAAGATGATCGTCGACACGTCAAGAAGGTTGCAGGCATTCGCTACGGCCAAGCTTAAGGCTTGGCTGGCTGCTTCGAGCGCTGCCAGGGCGCGCTCGTCGCTGTCGATCAGTTTCGTTCGCAGCTCCTCCGCTGAACGGGCGCCAGCGGCTCTCAAGAGGGCGGTGGTGCCGGCGTATTGTTCCAGGCAGCCGGTTGCTCCGCAGCTGCACCTCGGTCCCTTGGGATTGATGCAGGTGTGCCCGATCTCTCCTGCCCAGCCGCGTCGACCCCGGGCGAGCCTGCCTTCGATAATCAGGGCAGAACCGATGCCGACCTCGCCAGATAGGTATAGGAAGGTGTCCAAGTCCGCGTTCCGTCCGGGGGCTTCTCGGGAAGCGAGGATGGCGGCGCAGTCTGCTTCGTTCATCACGGCGCTGGGTGCCTCTGCGATGGCCCTGAGCCCGTTGCCAGCCAGCTCTCGCAGCACGTCAACGTCACCCCAGCGCAGATTTGGGGCTCTGAGCAGGTGATTGGTATCGGCGTCGACCAGACCCGGAACGGCCACCTGGACGCCGACTAGCCTGCCCCCGGCTGGTATCTCGGCGAGGCACTGCAAAGCGACGTCGCCCACTTGGGCCAGCACTGTTGCCGGGTTCGACCCCACGAAGTCGCCCGCGATGTCCCGCGCGGCGACCAGATCTCCACGCAGGTCGATCAGGCGGGCCGCCAGATGGGAGACGTTGACCTCAAGCCCGAGGCCGAAGTAGGTCCTCGAAGCTGGCGAGAGCGGCACCGCCGGTCGTCCGGCCTTGTTGGAGTAGATCGGGTCTGACTCGATCAGGATGCCCCCCGCCACGAGGTCGTCCACCAGGCGCGACGCCGTCGATCTGGTCATTCCTGTCGCCTTGGCGACGTCCACTCGTGCAACCGGGCGTTTGCTGGCGAAGACCAGCGAGGCCGCGAGCGCCAGATTCTGCGATCTCAGGCCGGCCTGCCTAGCGACAATGGGCTGCGGTGCTTGTTGCATGGCTTGACTCTACTCCATCCACCCTATAAGTTGTATCACAAGACAAATCGATCTCGATGAGGAGCGATGATGGACAACTACAAATTCTCGTTTGGTCTCTGGACGGTCGGCTGGCAGGGCGCGGACCCGTTCGGAACGAACACCCGGGACGCCTTCGAGCCCTGGGAGTACGCGGAGAAGCTGGCTGAGCTGGGCGCCTGGGGAATCACCTTCCACGACAACGACGTTTACCCCTTCGACGCAGATGAGGCTACCGCCAAGGCTCGCGTAACCCGGCTCAAGCAGGCAGCGGATCAAGCCGGGCTGGTGATCGAGATGGTAACGACGAACACCTTCACCCACCCCATGTTCAAAGACGGCGGGCTGACCTCGAACGACCGTTCCGTGCGGCGCTTTGGGCTGAAGAAGATTCTGAACGCGGTCGACATCGCAGCAGAAGTGGGAGCCACAACCTTCGTGATGTGGGGTGGGCGCGAGGGCGCCGAGTACGACACGTCGAAGGACTACTACGCCGCCCATGCGCGTTACGCCGAGGGTCTCGACACGGTGGCCGGATACATCAAGGAGCAGGGCTATCACCTGCGCATCGGCCTGGAGCCCAAACCCAACGAGCCGCGCGGCGATATCCTGCTGCCGACCATCGGTCACGCGCTGGGCCTGATCGCGACGCTCGACAACGGGGACATCGTGGGGCTCAATCCGGAGGTGGGTCACGAGCAGATGGCAAACCTCAACTACACCCAGGGCTTGGCCCTGGCGCTCTACTGCGGGAAGCTCTTCCACATCGATCTCAATGGGCAGCGCGGACTCAAATACGACCAGGACCTCGCCTTTGGACATGGTGACCTCATGAGCGCCTTCTTCACCGTCGATCTCCTGGTGAATGGTTTCCCCGCCAGCCCAGAAGCTCCCAGGTACACCGGCCCAATCCACTTCGACTACAAACCGAGCCGTACCGAGGGAGTCCAAGGGATCTGGGATTCAGCGAGGGCCAACATCGAAGCCTTCACGCTGCTTGCCGAGCGGGCCAAAGCTTTCCGCCAAGACCCTGCAGCTATCGATCTGATGAGGGAAGCGTCGATCTTCGAACTTGCCGAACCCACGCTGGCGCCAGGAGAGACCGTGGCGGCGCTGCGCACGGCTGAGATGCCGGATCCTCAGGCCAAGCGAGACCGAGAGTACCGTTTCGTCGAGCTTCAGCAAGTCGCGCTCCGCCATCTGTTGCGTGGGTGAGCCGGTATGACACTTGTAGCGGGCGTGGACAGTTCCACGCAGTCGTGCAAGGTGCTTGTGGTCGACGCGGACTCCGGCGAGATCGTGCGCCAGGGGTCCGCCCCGCACCCCTCCGGCACTGAAGTCCATCCGAAGCACTGGTGGGACGCTTTCCAGGCCGCCTCCCGGGCCGCCGGGGGGCTGGCCGACGTGGCCGCGCTCAGCGTGGGCGGGCAGCAGCACGGCATGGTCGTACTGGATGAGGCAGGGGAGGTGATCCGGCCAGCACTCCTGTGGAACGACACTCGCTCTGCGGATGCTGCGCAGCGGCTGCGGGAGGAGTTCGACGATTGGGCCGGAGTGACTGGAAGCTTGCCAGTGGCTTCCTTCACCAACACTAAACTTCGCTGGCTGGCAGAGAACGAACCAGACAACGCCACTCGCGTGGCTGCGGTGGCGCTGCCTCACGATTGGTTGACCTGGCGAATCCGGGGGAGTGGAGGGCTCGAAGACTTGGTGACGGACCGTTCGGACGCCTCCGGGACCGGGTACTACGACTCCTTCAAGGACGAATACCGACGCGACCTCCTTGATCTGGCGTTGCAGCGCGACGCCAGCGGTGTGCTGTTGCCCAGGGTGCTGGGCCCAACCGATTCTGTTACCGGAGACGAGTTCCTGTTCGGCCCCGGAGCAGGCGACAACGCGGCGGCTGCTTTGGGGCTGGGCTTAGGCCCGGGGCAGACCAGCGTTTCGTTGGGCACATCGGGGGTGGTGGCTGCGGTGTCGGCCGTTCCTGTCGCCGACCCGTCTGGCGCAGTCAGCGTGTTCGCCGACGCCTGTGGTGGGTGGCTGCCGCTCACATGCACGCTGAACGCGGCGCGAATCCTGGACGCTGCTTGCCGAATGCTTGCCGTGGACCACGACGAGCTTTCGGCGCTTGCGCTGAACGCTGAGCCCGGGGCCGGTGGCCTCACCCTGGTGCCCTGGTTTGAGGGGGAGCGGACCCCGAACCTGCCCGACGCTACCGCTGCGGTTCTTGGCGCGACGCTGACCAACTTCACGCGGGAGAACTTCGCCCGGGCCGCTGTCGAGGGTTTGCTCGCCTTGATGTCGAACGGACTGGCGGCCATTTCCGGGCTGGGGGTCGATGTGGCGAAGGTGAGCCTCATCGGCGGCGCGGCGAAGTCGCGCGCCGTCCGGGAGTTGGCTCCCGCACTTCTTGGACGGCCTGTGCAGGTGCCGGCGCCGGCCGAATACGTCGCGCTTGGGGCGGCTCGTCAGGCTGCCTCCTGCCTGTCCGGCGGTCTCGTCACCTGGGAGCCGAGCGGCATCAACGACTTTGTGGCCGAGCCGGCCCCCGGACTGGCGCGACGCTACCGTGAGCTGAGCGCGAAACTGGCTGACGCGATGGGGTGGGCCTGACGAAAGTCCAGCCATCGTCGAGGTTGCCGAGCACCCGCTCGAATGCCTCGACGGTGGCTGTCCTGTCGCCCCCGCCGTCGTGGGCCAGCACGACCGCTCCGGGCGTCAGCGCTGCCCTGAGGTTTGCGGTCAGCCGGCAGGCGTCTTGCCACTCGTCACGCCAGTCGTAGATGACGCGGCCCAACCCGAGCGGAGCCATGCCCAGCGATGCCGCCACCTCGGCCACTCTGCCACCCGTCCCCCAGGATCCGTTGGGGGCCCGAAACATTGTCACATCGAGGTCAGCGCCGAGCGCTTCGCGGATCAGGGAGTTGGTCAGGAGGAGCCGGTGAGCTATCTCGTGGGCCGGAAGCCGGGCCAGATCCGCGAAATCGTTCGAGTGGTTGACGATGAGGTGCCCCTCATCCGAGATCCGGCGCAACACCCGAGCACCGCCCGGACATCGGATGCTGCTGCCCACGACGCAAAAAGTGGCGGTGACCCGGCACGTGGCCAACAGATCGAGCAGGCGGTTGGTGCAACCCGGGTTGGGGCCATCGTCGAAAGTCAGCGCCACCGGCTTGCCGTTGCCGATGGCGCAAGGGGGAAAGTCGCCGGTCACGAGGGAACCTTTCGGAACAGGCGGTCGGGGGCCCGTCGCCGAACCCCCGACCGAAGCTAGCGGACGCTGGTCGGGGTGGTGAGTCTGCGGCCTTCCTCGACAATGCGACGCTCACCGGTGACGGTGATGCTGACCGGCGGGGTTCTGTGTTCCGACGAAGTTCCGACGCTAAGCAGGAATTCTCCCGGCTCGACGATGCGCCTGAGGTCCTGGCCGGTGAAGGACAGTCGGTCGGCGTGCACATGGAAAATGACTTCCCTGCGCTGACCCGCAGGAACGTCCACTTTTCTGAATCCGATGAGTTGCTTCAGCGGGCGAACCACCTCGGCCCAGGGGTCGCTCAAGTAGAGCTGCAGAACTTCCGAGCCGTCGCGTTCACCGGTGTTTGCCACGGTTACGCTCACGTTGAACTCGCCGTCAGGCGAGATCTCCTGGCGCGAGACTCGGGGGATGCCCAGCTCGAACGAGGTGTAGGACAAGCCGTGGCCGAAGGGGTACAGCGGCCTGGGGTCCAGGTTGCTGATTCCTTCGGAGACCCAGCCAAGCATGGGTTGCAGGTAGGTTCCGGGCTGGCCTCCCGGGTGATTCGGTACCGCTATAGGCAGCTTGCCTGAAGGATTCACGACCCCCAGCAACACGTCGACAATTGCCTGGGCGCCCTCTGCACCGGGCATGAAGGCCTGGATGATGGCCGCGGTACGCTCGGCGAATCGCCCGAGTGCGTAGGTTCGTCCGGTGATTAGGATGAGCACGGTTGGGGTTCCGGTAGCCAATACGGCTTCCAGCAGTTCGCCCTGCCGCCCCGGCAGGCTGAGATCAACCACGTCGCAGCCTTCCCCGGAGGTGCCCACGCCGAACAGCCCGGCGATGTCGCCCAGCGTCACGACAGCCACCTCGGCATCCGCGGCAGCTGCGGCAGCCTGCTCGATGTCTGCGTCGTTGCCCGAGGTGAACCCGGTACCCTGCACGGCCACGATGGGCTGTTCGAGGGTTGCGCGCAGCGCCTCGTCGAGAGCGGTGATCGGGATGCCAGTCTGTTTCCCGCTGTACTTGCTCAGCACGTGGTTCGGGAATGCGTAGCAGCCCATGAACGAGCGCACATCAGCCCAGGACGGCCCGATCAGGGCTACTCGATCTGTGGGTTTCAGCGGGAGCACGCCGTCGTTCTTCAATAGAATGATCGACTCATCGGCGACTCGTCTGGCGATGGCGCGGTTGTCTGCCGAGTCCAGATCGACGGTGGCCGTAGGCTCAGGCTTCCCAGCGGGCAGATCCAGCAGACCAAGGCGTGCCTTCTGCAGGAGAACCCGCCTAGCCGCCGTCCTCACCGTCTCCGGGCTGAGCAGCCCGCGCTCGACAGCCTCCGGGATTGCCGAAAAGGAGCCGGTGTTGGGCAATTCGACGTCGAGTCCCGCGTTCAACGCGAGAGCAGCGGCAGAGGCATCGTCGGGAGCTACGCGGTGTGCTTTGTGTAGGAAACGCACTGACCAGTAGTCGCTCAGCACCGTGCCCTCGAACCCCCATCGGTCGCGCAGCACCCCGGTGAGTAGCCAATGGGAGGCGGCAGAGGGTTCCCCGTCGATGTCGGAATAGGAGTTCATCACGGAGGCGACCCCGCCCTCCCGCACCGCCATCTCGAACGGAGGCAGCATGATGTCCTCCAACTCGCGGCGCCCCATCGAAACGGGGGCGTGGTTCCGACCCGCGCGGGAGGCTGGATAGGCGACGAAGTGCTTCGCGCAGGCGAGCACCCCGGCCGATTGCAGGCCGGTGATGTATGCGCTGCCGAGGGTCCCGACCAGGTAGGGGTCCTCGCCGCAGGTCTCTTCGACGCGGCCCCAGCGGTAGTCCCGGACCACGTCGAGCAGGGGAGAGAGGCCCTGGTGGACGCCGAGACGAAACATGTCCGACCCGATTGCGTTGGCCATTTCCTGGATCAGCTCGGGTCGCCAGGTGGCTCCCCAGGCGATTGCCGCCGGGTAGACGGTGGCGCCCAGAGCGGTGAGTCCGGTCAAGCATTCCTCGTGCGCTATGGCGGGTATGCCGAATGCGGAGGAACTGCGTACCTGATTTTGCCATTGGCGGAGCCGTTGCCTGCCTTCAGGAATCGATACGGGGCCGGTGCCGAAGACGCGAGTCAGGTGGCCGAGACCCAGACGGCAGGACTCTTCCCAGGAGCCGGCTCCCTGAGAGAGTTCCTGCTCCATGGGGGCCACGTCGTGAGCATCTGAGTCCGCTTCGGGATCGGGCTCGTGCAATGCAGGATGCCAGTAGGAGCCGAGCTGGAAAGCCATGTCCTCGAATGACATCCGGTCGAGGAGCGCGTCGACCAGCATTGTCTGTTCGGATGTGTTCATTGTGGTGTCTTTCTGGCGCCGGTCATCCCTTGACCGCGCCTTGTAGGCCGCTGACGATGCGCTTCTGCATGGCCAGGAAAAAGATAAGGGCCGGAATCATCGCCAAGGTGGTGAAGGCGAACACCCCGGCCGTGTCCGCCGAGTGCTCCGACGAGTAGTCGGCCACGCCAAGAGGCAGGGTCTTCATGTCTCCCTGAAGGAGAAGCAGCGGAAGCAGGTAGGCGTTCCAGGAAGCGACGAAAGCCAGCACGCCCACCGTGATCAGTCCTGGTCCCGACAGCGGCACTATCACTTTGGTAAAAACCTTGATCCGGTTGGCGCCATCAATGAAAGCCGCCTCCTCCATCTCTTTCGGGATGGCTTGGAGGAAGGGTCGGAGGATCACGATGGTCATGGGCAGCGCAAATGCAGCCTGCGGTAGCGCTATGCCGAACCATGTGTTGCTGAGGTTCAGGTCGCGGCTGATGATGATGAACAGCGGGATCGAGGCCACCGTCGCAGGGAAGAGTAGGCCGGCGACGAACACCATGTAGATGGGCTCGCGGAGCCGGAACTCGTAGCGTGACAGAGGGTAAGCGGCCATCAGGCCAAAGAGCACCACGAGGACAGTGGTCATTGCCCCGATCATCACGGAGTTCAGGCCGTAGCGCCAGAACATCGGGTTGCTCAGGGCATTGATGTAGTTGTCGGCTACCCAGGGGGAGGGCAGGCCAGCAGGGTCGGCAGCCAGCTGGGCATTCGTGCGGAAGCCGCCGAAGACTGCGTAGAGTACCGGCCCGAGGGTGAGCGCGACCACGACTAGGGCCAACGCGTAGACCAACACGCGCCAGGCGCTGCGCGCGGGGTTGCCGTTCATCGTCCAGCCTTTCGGGTTGTGCGTTTCGCTGCCCGGCTTTCATCCGAGCGCATGACGAATCGTTGGTAGAACACCGAGCACGTGAGCGCGATGATGAACAGAATCACGGAAGCCGCGCCCGCTATGCCGTAGTTTGAGCGTTTGGTTCCCTCGTTGATGAGAAATGTTGCCATGGTGGTGGTGGCGTTCGCCGGTCCACCCTTGGTAAGAATCCACACCATGTCGAACAGTTGGAGGGAACCCACCATCGACAGAAAAACCCAGGTCTTCAGTGTGGGGCCGAGCATCGGTATGGTGATGTGACGCTGGGTCTGCCACCAGGAGGCACCGTCGATGGCCGAGGCTTCCAGCACTTCGTCTGGTACGCCTTGCAGCCCGGCGAGGAAGAGGATGATGGCGAGCCCCAGATATTTCCAGGTCAGGACGATCATCACCGTCCACAGTGCGTAGTCCTGCGTGCCGAGCCAGCCCTGCGGGGGGCCCTGCAATCCGATCGAACTCATCAGCGAGTCGAAGACGCCGTACTTCGGCTGCAAGAGCTGGTACCAGACGACGCCCGCAATCACCTCGGCCACGACGTAGGGCACGAAGACGATGGTGCGCAGTACTCCCTGCCCACGGATCTTCTGGTTCAGAAGCAGCGCGATCGCCAGTCCGAGAGGTAGTTGCAGCGCTATCGACACGAAGACTATGAAGAAGTTGTGGCCAACGGAACTGGTGAACACGTCGTTGGTCAGCACTGAGACGTAGTTTTGCAATCCAACGAAATCCACGAGGGGGCCGAAGCCCTTCCAACGGTAGAACGAGAACTCGACTGCCTTCATGATCGGCCAGGCGATGAATAGCGCGAGGAGGGTCAGCGCGGGGAGGGTGAAAGCCACCACCTCTGCTCCTTTGCGCCAGTCGAGGCGCTTGCCGGGCTTGCGCCCGCGGGGCAGTTGATCTCTGCGCCGCGGGCTGGCGGTTGTGGTGGCCGCGCGTGCCTGGGTCACGGCTACTTCTCCGCGTCCGCAGCGGCTTGGGTGGCGTCAACGATGTCCTTGGCCGTGGCCTGCCCGGCGAAGACCAGGGCGATGGAGTCGTTCATTGCTCCGCCGATGGATTGGCCGAAGGCGGTGTCGAAGTAAAGCTGTACGTAGGCGGCCTCATCTCGAATGCGCAGCAGGTCTGCCAGCGCCCGATCCTTGACGGAGTTCGTCGCGGCAGGGTTCGTGGGCAGGCCCATATCCTTTTCGGCGAAGCCGATCTGCACCTCGTCGCTGAGCAGGAACTTGGCGAAATCGACCGCGACGTCGGGAGCGGATTTCGGCACGGCCCAGGCGTCTCCGCCTCCCAGTGTGGCGGACGGGTCGCCCTTCCCGCCGGGCACGGCCGGGAATGCGAACCAGCCTGTGTTCTCGCCGAGGCCTTGGTTGTCCTCCGTCAGGCCTTGCATGACGCCGGGCTCCCAGTGGCCGGCGAGTTCCATGGCTACCTTGCCCGTGGCGAGGAGCCCGGATGCGCTGGTGGGGCCGGCCTGGGCCAGCGTGGTGAGGAAGCCAGGGTTGAAGGGTTCTGCCTGAACTGCCTTGGCCAAGTCCTCTCCGGCCTTCAGGAAGCAGGGATCGTGGAAATCGAGGCTGGTGACTGCGTCGGTCAACACGTCCTTGCTGCACTCGCGCAGCACGAAGTAGTACCAGTAGTGCGCGGCGGGCCACTTGTCGCCCGCACCGACCGAGATCGGGTCGATGCCTGTTGCCTTCAGCTTGTCTACGACCTGGAACATCTCGTCCCAGTTCTGCGGCGTCTTTGTGATTCCAGCCTGCTCGAACAGCTTGGTGTTGTACCAGAAGCCCACGACTCCGACGGAGTAGGGCAGGCCGTAGGTCCTGCCGTCAACCTGCCAGCCCGCGGCTTTGCCGCCGACCTTGGCGATCTCCTCCTTTGCCTCATCGGTTAGATCCCTGACGAGGCCCGCCTTCACTTTGCCTGCCAGCTCGCCGCCGCCACGCTCCATGTAGACATCCGGCATGTCACCGCTTTGCCAAGCGGCCTCCAGCTTCGTGACCATGTCTTCGTGCTGCATGGCATGCACCTCGACCTTGACCCCGGAGTGCTGCCTCTCGAAGTCTCGCGCGACTTTGTCGTAGTAGCCCTTGCCCGGCTCGGCGTTCGAGTTGTGCCACCAGACGATCGTCTGTTCGCCGGTGGAGGGCTGGCCGGTGGTTTCCCCTCCGGCACAGGCGCCGACGAAGAGCGCCGTGGCCAGGGAAGCCGCCGCGAGGAGGCGGCGAGGGAGTTTCTGGATCATCGTTGAGTCCCTTCTGTTCGATGCCGCATCGGCGCGGCGTTTCGGTGAAGTTTCGTTGTTCTTAGGCTACTCAAACTATTTGTTTAGTCAAGACCCAAATTAAAACTAAGTCGTCTCTGCTAGTCAAAGCCGTTCTGTTGGGTCGTGGGTCGTTGTCCTTCTGCTCCGAAACAATTTCGGATACTATGAGTCCATGGCTGACGGGGGAAGGGCAAGCGTCGGGTTGGCCGAAGTGGCTCGACGAGCCGGGGTCGCAAAGTCCACGGCGTCCAAGGCACTCAATGGGCGTCCGGATGTTTCGGTCGCGGTTCGCGAGCGGGTGCGACGTGCGGCGAGCGAGTTGGGCTATGTTCGGCGTATTGGTTCGTTGGGGGGCGTGGTGGCCTTCGTGACGGACTCGATGACCACCACGTACACGCTGGAGGTCATGCGCGGGGTGGTTTCTGCCGCGACGTGTGAAGGGGTCGGGGTGCTCGCCCAGTGTGCCAAGGTCGATGCCGATTGCCCCGGGGGAGTGCCATTCGAGGTCGGTTGGCTCGAACGGCTCGTCGCCCTGGGGTGCCTGGGCGTGGTGGTGGTGACCGCGCAGGTAGCGGATGACCAGATTGCGCGGGCGGTGGGACTCGGGTTGCCGCTGGTGGTTGTGGATCCCGCCAATCCGCTTCCGGGTGAGGTGGTCTGCATTTCCGCGACGAATTGGAACGGGGGAGTGGAGGCGGCGGGGCACCTGATTGGCTTAGGGCACGCCCGGGTAGCGTTCCTGCGAGGGCCACGCGAGTCGGTTCCTTCCAATGAACGGATGCAGGGCTACCTTTCTGCGCTGCAGATGCATGGTCTGCCAGTGGATGAACGCCTGGTTGTGGGGTCCTCATTCGCCCACGACGACGGACTGCGGGTGGCGCGGGAGCTTCTGGATCTGCCCGAAGGGGTGCGCCCAACGGCGGTCTTTGCTGCCACTGACGTCACCGCACTGGCTGTTCTGGAAGCGGCGCGCGAGCGGGGGCTGGCCGTTCCGGACGATCTCAGTGTCGTCGGTTTCGACGACACCTTTCTCGCCGAGCTGTCGACTCCCCGGCTAACAACGGTGCGGCAGCCTTTGGAGGAGATGGGCGCGACCGCGTTGCGGCAAGTGCTCGCGTTGTCCGCCGGGCGTCCGGCGCTCAGTGGCACGGTACGGCTGCCGACCGAGCTGGTGATCCGCAGCTCGACGCGACCTCTCTAGGTGTGCTGCGCAAGCGGCGTTGGGCCCCGATGTGTCAGATTGGCAAGGAGGGGGCGTGTCTTCTTGGTCGGGGTACCCGTTGGGGCGTCGTGGTCTACAATTGGTACCAAGGTAAAACAAATACAAGGAGGTGTTGTGTACCAGTTCAAACAAGATTGTCCGAAAGCGGATGCGACGCTCGCTCACCGACGCACGGCAAGCCTCGTTCGACTCGTTGACCGGTTCGGGGCGCCGGTGCCGAACGAGAAGGTGACCTACAGGCAGACCGCGCACGAGTTTGGTTTCGCGGCGACGGCCTTCGAGTTCCTGCCTCTGGTGGCAGGCCAGCTTTCTGGGGAAGAACTCGAAGCCACTCAGCGGGTGTGTGCGCACTGGTTCTCCACGTTTAACTGGGCAACGCTGCCGTTCTATTGGGGATGGTACGAGCCGCAGCAGGGCCGAACAGACCGTGAACGCGTGAAGGCGACTGCCCGGTGGCTGCGGTCGAGGGGGGTGCGAGTCAAGGGCCACCCGCTGGTTTGGCACACCGAAACCGCCAAATGGCTGGATAAGTTGTCCGTGCCCGAGGTAGAGCGAGCGCAGCGGGAACGCATTCGACGCGAGGTAGCCGACTTCGCTGGCCTGATCGACATGTGGGACGCCATCAACGAGGTGGTGATCATGCCTCATTTCGACAAGTATCCGAACGGTATCACCCGACTGTGTCGCGAACTGGGGCGCATTGAGACCGTGCGTCTGGCCTTCGACGAGGCGCGCGCCGCCAACCCGAACGCCACGTTGCTGATCAACGACTTCGACCTCAGCTTCGCCTACGACGCCCTCATCGAGGGCCTGCTCGCGGCGGAAGTGCGAATCGACAGGATCGGACTGCAGACGCACATGCATCAGGGATACCGCGGCGAGGAGGAAACGCTGGCTGTCATAGAGCGGTTCGCCCGCTACGGCATCCCGCTCCACTTCACCGAGACCACCCTCGTCTCCGGAGAACTCATGCCCTCGCACATCGTTGACCTGAACGACTGGGTGGTGGATTCTTGGCCTAGCACCGACGAGGGAGAGGCCAGGCAGTCGGCCGAACTGGAGAGGCACATTCGGACGCTCTTCTCTCACCCTGCGGTTGAGGCCTTCACCTACTGGAACATCTGGGACAGGGGCGCGTGGCTCGGCGCTCCTGCAGGTCTCCTCCGGGCTGATGGTTCCGCCAAGCCCGCCATGGAGATGCTACATCGGTTGGTCAAGGGCGAATGGTGGACCGAGGAACAACACGCCTACACCGATGCAGACGGAGTGGCTGAACTCTGGGGATGGAAGGGGCAATACGTGCTCGAAGTCCGGAGCGAGGAGCGCACCTTCACGCTGGGCGACGAGGTGATGGTCGCGCTCGAATAACTCCGGGGATTGCCCTCCGAATGCTCCACGGGCTATGAAGGCTGCTCCCAGCGGACTCGCTAGGTGCAGCCTTCATAGCCGTTCTGGGGCCTGGTTCGAAAGCGTTATTAGGGGCCGTCGGCCGGGACGAATCGGGCTCTCGACGGCCGCATCCCGTTCCGGAACGCCGGTCAAGTTGGCGCGAGCCTTCTTGCCCGCTCCGGTGCCCCGTAGCCTGACTTTCGCAAGGGGGCCTATCCGGTTGTCACGCCAGTCTTGGGCAACTTGGGTTTCACGCTGGGTTTGGGTGATGGGCTCGCCGGGCTGCTCGGCTGCTTATTCTTAAGCAGCCTCGACAGCAGTTCGTAGTAGCTGGGCTTCCTCTTGTAGTCCGCATCCATCACGGTTGCCGCGCCAGTCCCCTGGAAGAACACCGGCACCCAGGAGTAGCTGTCGTTGAATCCCCAGACGGTGAAGGACCGGCACTTGCTGACCGCCAGGCAGGCGTCCAGCGTCGCGCCGTAGTAGTCAGCTTGGGTTTTCAACTGCTGTGGCGTGGGCACGCCGTCTGCGGGCAGCTTCATCCGTACGTCCACCTCGGTGAAAGCAGTCTCCAACCCCAAGGCGTCGAACCGGGCCAGGTTCTCGCGCATGTCCGCCGGGTAGGGCCGTGCCATGTCGAAATGGGCCTGGGCCGAGAAGCCATGCACGGGTACCCCCTGCGCCAGGAGCTTCTTGCTCAACTCCAGGTAGGCGTCCGACTTGGGATTGATGCCCTCGACTCCGTAATCGTTGAAGAACAGCTTCGCGTTCGGGTCCGCCTCGTGCGCCCAGCGGAAGGCGTCGGCGATGGCCTCGGCGCCCAGTTCGCGTAGCCAGATGTTCTCCTTGAGTCGCAGGTTGCCCTTGCCGTCGAAGATCTCATTGGCCACATCCCACTGGTGGATCCTGCCTCGATAGCGCCCAACGACGGTCTTGACGTGCTGTTCCAGTTCTGCACGCAGTTCCTGCTTGGTGAGGCCGCCCTCTTCGAGCCACTTCGGGTTCTGGCTGTGCCACAGCAGGGTGTGACCACGAACCTGCTGTCCGTGACGCTCAGCGAAGGCGACGATGTCGTCGGCCGGTTGGAAATTGAACTGGCCGCGCTTGGGGTGGACGAACTCCCACTTGAGGTGGTTCTCGGGCGTGACCGAGCTGAACTCGCTAGCGAGGATGGTGCGGTAGCGGGCTGAATGGTAGAAGGGGTTCTTGTAGGGCTGCTGGTCGTGATGGCCGCCGCCCGCGATCGCTGTGCCGATCACCAGCCTGGGTTCGGCTTCTTTACGCAGGGTCTCGGTTTCCGGCTGTAGACCGCTGCGGGTGGCTTTGGCGTACGCTAGCTCGTCGAGCAGCTTGAAGTAGGCGGCCTTGGGAATCCACTGGTCGTCGAAGATGTTGGCGTAACCCTCACCGGGGAAGGTGCCTGGCACCCAGGAGTAGGAGTCGGAGAACCCCCACACCGTGAAGCTCGTGCAGGCGGGTTGTTCCAGGCAGGCCCGCAGGAGCTTGGCGTGCCGGGCTGCGTGCTCGTCGATCTGGGCTTGGGTGGGAAGGGCCTCGTCGGCGATTGGAATGCGCACGTCGGCCTCGGTGATCGCCACCTTGAGCCCGAGGTCGGCGAAGCGTTGGAGGTTCTTGGGGAGAGACTCGTCGTAGTCGTACTTCAGGCTGAGGTGCGCCTGTGCGCCGAAGCCGTGAACGGGGGCCTGTTTAGCCAGTAGTTCCTTCGCCAAGGCGTAGTAGGAGTCGGTCTTCTCGTTGATGCCTTCGGCGTTGTAGTCATTCAGGAAGAGTATGGCCCCGGGGTCTGCCGCGTGGGCCCATCTGAAGGCGTCGGCGATCAAGGAGACGGGGTCGTCCGAGCAAGCCTTCAGGAATGGGTTGGCTGCGGTGCGTAGTTTTACTCCACCGTCGTCCCAGGTGTCTTGGAACAGCTCGTTTGCGACATCCCATTCGTAGATCTTGCCTTTGTAACGACCGACGACGGTCTCGATGTGCTCTTTCAGGGTGTCTCGGGCATCAGTGCAGTTCCACGTGGCGCTCGCCTCGGTCACCCATTTGGGGTTCTGGCTGTGCCACAGAAGGGTGTGGCCACGTACCTTTTGATTGTGCTTTGCGGCGAAGTCGACGATGGCGTCAGCGCCGGAGAAGTCGTACCTGGTGGGTTCCGGGTGGATGAGTTCCCACTTCATGTCGTTCTCGGGCGTGATCGAGTTGAACTGCTGGCTGAGCAGCGTGCGGAACTGGGAGTTTTCCTCGCTGTCCGGCCCGAGCAGGTCACGCTGTCCCCAGACGGCGGTCCCGATGGCGGGGGTGTCCGGCGCGGCCGCGCGCAGGGAATAGGTGGGTAGATCGGCCGATGCCCACAAGGGGAACTGGGCCAGGATCACCCCGAGCGCGAGCCCACCGGACAGTTTCTTCAGTAGAGACATCTGTGGCTCCTAGAGATCACTATTAGTCGCGACGTGCAACTAAAGGTAGCCAGGAGGTTACCCGGAGGGATTGTTCATGTCAACAACTAATTGCCGCGCGTGGACTCTGGTGCTGGGCTGGGCGAGGGGCCTGCCGACCTCGGGCCTCCGGTGAAACGGTTAGTGTCTGCCTCGAAAGCACTGCTGGGTAGGGGGTGCGGGGTGCGTTGGGCCGACTTCTCGTTAGCTGCCCGCCGTGCGGGAAGCTCCGGTCAAGGTGGGCTGCCGGGTTGTGTCGGTGCGTCGTGCTCCCGGCATGATCTTCGAAATGCGGCTTAGGCAGCTAGCAATTCCACGGGGACATCCCCGCCGTAGATGTGTGGGAAGTGCTCAGACTCTGGGTCTTCCGGATCGGTCGGCTCGCGCAGGACGGTGAAATTGGCCGTCGCGAGACGTTCCTCGTTCAGGGTCAAGATGATCACGTCGTCGCGATCCGGATAGATGAACTCCCGCACTCGCTTCACTTGATCCAGCGAGTCACAGGCGTGCAGAAAACCGACCTCGGCGATCAGCGCGCCGCGGGTGGAGTTGCGGTACACGCCAGAGGCCAACGCTTCAGCCAAATCCTCGGGCAGGGCGATGTGAAAGATCATGCTTGTGATCCTAATTACCTAGTCAAATCGAGCCTGATCCTGTATCTTGCGCCGGGTGGCGCGGGACTGGGTTCATGCGGTTCGCTCCGGGTAGGTGTGTGAGCTGTGGGCGCATCTCATCGGCCTCTGTTCGTTGCCCTTCTTTGAGGTTTGGGGCCGGCGTGTCGCGTAAGGTAACCGACTCGAACAGGGTCGAGAGTGGCGTTTCTCCTCATTCGGCGCGAGCTGTGGCCTTCGATCAGGTGGTGCACGGAAACTGGTTTGAGTTTCGCGTCGATGGCGTGCGCGGGAGGGGGTGGGCCGGACGGATACGAGGGGCGGTAAGTGGGTGACAAGGAGCTTGCTCCCGTCGTCGGGCAGATGGCCGTAGGGGGTGCGCGGTTCTCGGTGGCGGGGGGGCGGGTTTGGCAACCCAGGTTGACGTGGCTGCAGATAGCAACTACGGTTGACATCATGGAGCCGCAAGAAATCGTTTCGCAGGCGACGGAGACCGCAGACCCGCGAGCCGGACTTCGCGCGGTGGCCGCTCTGCGGCAGCTGACCGATCGTCTGGAACTATGCCAAGTGGAGGCAGCCCTCCGGGCAGGGCTGAGTTGGCAGGCGATCGCCGACATGCTCGGCGTGAGCAGGCAGGCAGTGCACAAGAAGTACGCGCGGAGAGTGGACCCCAGCATCAGCATCCCGAGGAGAAACCGTGGTGGGCAAAAGTAATTTCCACGAAGTAATACAGCACCTGTATCTCGTTGGTGGCGAGGAAGCCAGGCGAACGGGGGATGTCGAGATCGAGCCGGAACACCTGCTGCTCGCCCTCGTGCGCTCCGACGGGCCGGCCGGGCGTGCGCTGCGTGGGCTGGGGCTTTCGGTTGCTCGGGTGCGCGCCGCGATCGAGCAGGAGCGGACCGAGCAACTCGCCCGGCTGGGCATCAGCTACGCCCCGACGACCACGGCCGGCTCCGCGGGGCAGGCGGGGTTCAGCGAGCGCAGCGCACGCGTATTCAGCGCCAGCGAAACCGGTAGCCCCGTCGAGACAGCGATCCTGCTCTCCCTGCTGGGCGAACCAAGTGGCCACATAACCGAGTTGCTGAGCGCCGCAGGTGTGCGGGGAGAGGACGTGCGTACCAAGCTCTCGGCATCCGCTTCGGCCGCGAGTCGGCCGAGCATCGGGCACGAAGCAAGTTTCTTCATCCCTGCGCCCCTAGGCGCCGTGTGGGGGGTCGTTTCCGACGCCGAGCGACTACCGGAGTGGGATTTCTTCGTATCGGAGCTCAAACCGGAGGGCGACGGATGGCTCGGCCGCCAGCGCGGCCGCAAGGGGAGCGTGCGGGTATTCGTCGAGCGCGACGAGTGCGCCGACGATCAGGTTATCTGGCGCTACTCCTTCCCCGAACTGCCGCACGCCAACGAGCGGCTGATCTCGGTGCAGCTGAGCCCGGCCGACGACGGGACCCGCGCCGTCGTCGCCCTCAACTGGCTGCGCAGTCGCAAGCCAAGGAGGCTGGCCAAAGCGCTCGGCCCGGTGCTTAGCCGGGTGCTGCGCCCGGTGCAACATCGTCTGGTCTCGCTGCAGGTGGGAAATCTCGGGCATGGTATCGCCAAAGAGGCGCAAGGCATGTCCGATGGTATTTCTCGAAGTCAAGAATCCGCTGAGCTCTAGGCGTAGTCTGTTCCCAGGGGTATCCGCTTCCTAGTTTGTCGAGGGAGGCTCATCATGGAGCGAAATACCGAACTCGGGCGGCCGGTCGAGGACCGGCATACCCAACAGGAAGAAGCAGCGTGGCTGCGCTTCATGCGCGCCACCGCGGAGAACGGCGGGGTGACCGAAAGCAAACGGCGGATCATTCCCGGCCGGCGCGTCACCGTCAACGAGCGGGATTCGAACGCCATCGAACGAATCCTGGGTAACAGTGACCTGTTTCCGATCTCATATCTGCAAGTCGGCTTGCGGGTCAGCGAGCCCGTGTGCCGGGTGGTGCTGCGTGACCGACGCGGTGCCGTGGAAGGCAGCGGAACCGGCTTCCTCGTCGCGCCCAACGTGTTGCTGACCAACAACCATGTGATCAACGACACCGAGGTTGCGCTTCGTGCGCACGTCGAATTCAACTACCAAGACGATGAAAACTTCATGCCCCAGCCCGTATACAGTTTCAGGCTCGACCCGCAGTCGCTGTTCCTAACGGACGAGGAGCTCGACTTCACGTTCGTCGCGGTACACGACAATCCGCGGGCGGCAAAGAGTCTGGCAGAATTCGGGCACCTTCCGCTGGTTCCGGAACGCGGCAAGGTGATCGAAGGGGAATACGTCTCGATAATTCAACACCCCAGCGGGGGGCCGAAAGCGGTCACGCTGCGCGAGAACGAGGTGCGCGCCATCTCGGGAGACTTCGTGCATTATCTGACAGACACGGAGCCCGGCTCCTCCGGCTCCCCGGTGTTCAACGACCAGTGGGCAGTGGTGGCGCTGCATCACGCGGGCGTGCCCGATAAGGAACGGCCCGGTCAATGGCTCGCCAACGAAGGGGTGCGCATCAGCTCGATCGCGGCCTTCGTGCGTCAGGCCAGCCCGAAGCTCGCGCCGCGAGCACAGGAACTGTTGCGCACGGTCTTCCCCTCCGCGACGATGCCCGCCGAGCCCGAACCCGAACCGGCCACACACAGCGTCCTCGGCTACGACGAACACTTCCTGGGTGAGCAGTACCCCGTACCGCTGCCTACCATTCCCGAAGCCCTCATCGATGACATCACGGTCACGGACGCGGGCAGCAAGGTGCTCGACTACGTCCACTTCTCTGTGGTGATGCGTGCCTCGCGCGGCTTGGCTTTCTTCACAGCCGTGAACATCGACGGCAGCCAGGAGGTCAAGATCGACCGCGCCAGGGACGAATGGAAGTACGATGAACGCATCCCGCAGGCAGCCCAGTACGGCAACGAGGTGTATGCAGCTAACAAGCTGGACCGAGGGCACCTGGTGCGTCGTCAAGATCCGAACTGGGGCCCTGACGCCCACCGGGCTAACGCCGACACCTTCCACTTCACGAACTGCGCCCCGCAGCACATGGGACTCAACCAGAAGACCTGGCTGGATCTTGAGGACTACATCCTGTCGAACGCCAACCAACTCGATCTGAAGGTGTCGGTGTTCACTGGGCCAGTGTTCCGCAGCGACGACATGGTCTACCGGGGCAAGTACCGGATCCCGGCCGAGTTCTGGAAAGTGGCCGTGCTGGTCAAACCCGACGGGCAGCTGTCGGCCACCGCCTACCTGCAAACGCAGAAGCACCTGTTTGCCGACCTGGAGTTTGCCTACGGCCAGTATCGCACATACCAGATCCCGATCGCGCAACTAGCGGAAATCACCGGCCTGGGCTTCGGGGATCTGGCCACCTACGATCCGGCCGCCAGGCACGAGTCCCTGGGGCATGTGATCAATGGCCCGGACGACCTCCTGCTCTAGGGCCTATAGCGTGGTCACACAGGCTGTGGCGCGCCGGAACGGGCGAAGACTCGCGTCACCCCGACCGGCGCCCCAGTCCCGACAGCAGTGACGGTGGCGCGGACACGCGGAGCCGCACCACCGTCGTCGGGGCTTAGATTTGTCCGATCGCGGCGTTGAACGTCGCGGACGGGCGCATGACCGCCTCAGTCTTGGCAGCGTCGGGCCGGTAGTAGCCGCCGATGTCCGCTGGCTTGCCCTGGACACCCACCAATTCGCCGACGATGACCTCCTCACCCGCCACGAGCGCCTGGGCGACGGGGGAGAAGCGCTCGGCCAACTCCGCGTCGTCGGCCTGCTCGGCTAGCGCCTCGGCCCAGTAGCGAGCCAGCCAGTAGTGCGAACCCCGGTTGTCGATGCCGCCGAGCCTGCGCGTCGGTGACTTGTCCGTGAGCAGGAAGCGGCCGTTGGCCTCGTCCAGGGTCTTCGCCAGGATGGCTGCGCGAGGGTTGCCCTCCATGGTGGCCAGATGTTCGAACGAGGCGGCCAGAGCCAGGAACTCGCCCAGCGAGTCCCACCTCAGGTAGTTCTCGCTCACCAACTGCTCGACATGCTTCGGCGCGGACCCGCCCGCGCCGGTCTCGAACAGGCCGCCGCCGGCCATGAGCGGCACCACCGACAACATCTTGGCGGAGGTCCCCAGCTCCAAGATGGGGAAGAGATCGGTCAGGTAGTCGCGCAGCACGTTGCCTGTGACGCTGATCGTGTTCTCGCCGCGCCGGATCCGTTCGACGGAGAAGCGTGTCGCCTCCACCGGGCTCATGATCCGGATGTCCAGGCCCTCGGTATCGTGGGTGAGCAGGTAGGTGCGCACCTTCTCGATGAGGTTGCGGTCGTGGGCGCGCTGCTCGTCGAGCCAGAAAACGGCGGGCCAGCCAGTGGCGCGGGCTCGCGTGACGGCAAGCTTCACCCAGTCCTGGATCGGGAGGTCCTTCGTCTGGCAGGCGCGCCAGATGTCGCCGCTAGCCACCTCGTGGCTCATCAGTACCTCGCCGGCGCTGTTGACCACTTCGACACGCCCGGGGACGGAGATTTCGAAGGTCTTGTCGTGCGAACCGTACTCCTCGGCCTTCTGCGCCATGAGACCGACGTTCGGCACAGTCCCCATCGTGCGCGGATCGTAGGCGCCGTGGGCGCGGCAGTCGTCGATCACGGCCTGGTAGACGCCGGCATAGGAGGAATCGGGCAAGACGGCGAGCGTGTCGGCCTCCTCGCCATCCGGGCCCCACATGTGTCCGGAGGTGCGGATCATCGCTGGCATGGAGGCGTCAACGATAACGTCGGAGGGGACATGCAGGTTGGTGATGCCCTTGTCGGAGTTCACCATCGCGAGCCGGGGTCCGTTGGCGAGCGCCTCGTCGAAGGCCGCCCGGATCTCGGCGCCGTTATCGAGTTGCTCCAGGCCGGCAAAGATGGAACCGAGGCCGTCGTTGGCGCTCAACCCTGCGGCCGCCAACTCGGCGCCGTGACGGGCGAATACGTCGGCGAAGTACGCCTTGATGACGTGGCCGAAGATGATCGGGTCGGAGACCTTCATCATGGTTGCCTTGAGGTGGACGGAGAACAGCACGTCCTCCTCCTTGGCGCGCGCCACTTGCACAGCCAGGAACTCGTCGAGCGCCGCAGCGCTCATCACGGTGCCGTCAACCACCTCCCCGGCCAGGACCCGGAGGTCGGCCTTCAGCACGGTTTCCGTGCCGTCTGCGGCGACGTGTCGGATGGTGAGTACGTCGTCGGCGGGCAGCACCACGGAGAGTTCGTTCGACGCGAAGTCGCCGGCGCCCATCGTGGCGACGTTGGTCTTGGAGTCTGCGCTCCAGGTGCCCATCCGATGCGGATTGTTGCGCGCGTAGCTCTTGACCGACTCCGGTGCACGACGATCGGAGTTGCCCTCGCGAAGCACCGGGTTGACGGCGGAGCCCTTCACTTTGTCGTACTTGGCCCGCACCTCGCGCTCCTCGTCGGTGCTGGGGTCCTCCGGGTAGTCGGGCACGACGTACCCCTTGGCTTGCAGCTCTGCGATGGCTGCCTTCAGCTGGGGCACGGACGCCGAGATGTTGGGCAGCTTGATGATGTTGGCCTCGGGGCTCTTGGCGAGTTCGCCGAGCTCGGTCAGTGCATCATGCTCATCGGTGAACTGCGCCAGGATGCGGGACGCGACGGAGATGTCGCGGGTTTCGACGTCGATGCCCGCCGCCGAGGCGAATGCCTGCACGACCGGCAGGAAGGAGTACGTCGCGAGCAGGGGTGCCTCGTCGGTGAGGGTGTAGATGATCTTGCCCATGGTTGAGTAGCTCTCCTAGGGATGGATTGCGTTGCCTGACCAGCTTAGCCGGGTCTCCTTTGGCCTTGTAGGAAATCTTGGGTAGCCTTGGGGGCACGAGACACTGAAAGATTCCGCGGAAATCCGCGAGGGACAAAGCAAGGGGGTCGACCCGGATATGGGGCGCGGCCGTGCAAAGGCAAAGCAGACGAGGGTCGCACGCGACCTGAAGTACCGTTCCGTCGAGACTGACTTCGCGTCGCTCGAGCGAGAGCTCCGGCAGCAGCAGTCTTCCGGAGAGTATGAAGAGGTCCCCGAGCAATACTCGGACTTGGCCGATCAGTACGCCGAGTACGACGACTACGACGAGGAAGAGCGCCGCTGATGCGCGACTGGGTAGTGGACCAGCTGCTGCCCGGTTACTTCGCGTACACGTTGCCGCTGCCGGATGAGCCCACCTACGCTCTGGAGCCGGGAGGCTCCCTCGTGGCGACGATGGTTCGGCGGCACAGCCCACGTCACCGTCGCGCTGTGCTGTATGTGCACGGTTGGAGCGAGTACTTCTTCCAGTCACACTTGGGCGATGCCTTCGACCGCTTCGGCTACGACTTCTACGCCGTCGATCTGCGCCGCTACGGGCGGTCGCTGCGAGAGGGGCAGTTGGCCGGTTTCATCCCGGATATGCACGACTACCGGGTCGAACTCGACCATGCAGTGGAGCTGATCCAGGAGCAGGGCTACGAGTCCCTGGTGCTGGCGGCGCACTCCACCGGAGGTCTGGTTGCTTCGCTGTACGCCAATGAGCACCCAGGGGTCTTCTCCGCGCTTGTGCTGAACTCGCCGTGGATCGAGTTGCAGGGCTCCCCCATCAGGCGCGCCTCGATGCACCCGATCATGCGTACGGTTTCGGCGCTATCGCCGACGACGGTGCTGCCCATGGCGGTCAACGATCATTATGTGCGCTCGCTGGACGCGAACGACCAGGGGGAGTGGCACTTCGATCACAACCTCAAAGGTGACAAAGCGTTTCTCATTCGAGTGGGCTGGCTCCGGGCTGTGATGAGCGGGCACGCGGAGGTGGCCCGCGGGTTGTCCATCGACGTGCCGGTGCTCGTGCTGACTTCCAAGCGGAGCATCGTCGTGCTCGGCAATGCCCCCTGGACCGACGAGATTCATCACGCGGATGCTGTGCTCGATGTGGAGCGGATCGCGGAGCGGGCCCCGGCGCTGGGCGATCACGTGACTCTGGTGCGCCTTGAGGGTGCCCGCCACGATGTAATCCTGTCGCTTCCTCCGGTGCGGGACCGGGCCTTCGCCGAGATCGAGCGCTTTCTGAAAGCCTACGCTTAGTGCTCGACGTCCTGCTGGGCTTCAGCGTGATCGGTTTCGTGATCGCGGTGGGCTGGCTACTCGCCAAGCTGGGGATCGTCGACGCGCGTCAGCGGGTGCCTCTCAACCAGGTGGCCTTCTTCGCGGCCAGCCCCGCCCTGCTGTTCACGATCCTGGCTCGGGCCGATGTTGCGCTGCTGTTCTCCGGGAGCCTGGTCGCCCACCTGCTGGCGGTCACGATCGTCGGGATCCCGCTTGCTGCTGCGCTGTGGTGGTGGGGCACCCGTGATGTGGGCAAGCTGCTGATCGCGTCCCACGCAGGCGTCTACACCAACTCCAACAACATCGGGTTGCCCGTCGCTGTGTACGTCATCGGCGATGGACAGTACGTCGCCCCGCTGCTGCTTTTGCAGCTGCTGGTGATGTCTCCGCTGCTGTTGGCCGGTCTCGACATGGCCGCTGAGGGGCGGGTCTCGCTGCGGAAGGTGCTGGCTCAGCCGGTGAGGAACCCGATCGTGTTCGGTTCGGCGCTCGGGGTGGTGGTGGCCGTTTTGGGGTGGGAGCTGCCGCGCGTCGTGCTGGCTCCGCTGGAGTTGCTGGGGGGTGCGGCCGTGCCGTTGATGCTGCTCGCGTTCGGGATGTCACTGCATGGCGCGCGGCCGCTCGCCGAGGCGGAGTCTCGCATGGTTGTTGTTGCTGCGACGATGGCGAAGAGTGTTGTGTTGCCGGTTGTGGCTTGGCTGGCGGCCACTTACGTGGTCCAGCTGCCTCCCGATATGGTGTTTGCCGCTGTGGTGGTCGCTGCGCTGCCGACTGCCCAGAACATGTACCAGTACGCGCTGCGCTACGCCACGGCGGAGCTTGTGGCGCGCGATGCCGTGTTGCTCACGACGGCGCTTTCGTTGCCGACGCTGTTGGTTGTGGCTCTACTGTTGCACCCGGGGGCAAACGTTTGAGGTCCGACCAATTGCTAGAGTGGCTGAGGCGACAGTTCGGGATGGGACGTGTCGCCTCGAAGAGCAGGACCTCGTTGGGAAGGAGACTAGCTGATGCGTTTGCCAAGCATGCGCGCGCTTGCACTCACTGGGGCCGTCGCTATGTTCTGTGGCCTCGCCGGGTGTGGGGCTGCCGAGAGCAAGCAGGACACGGAGAGCAGCGCCGTGCAGTCGATTGATGTGATGGTTGAGAAGCTAACCAAGAAGTCTTATGACTGCAAGAGGTGGCAGCGAACCGATTCGGTTGAAGGCGCCGCGGCTTCGGGCACCTGCGATGGCAAGGACCAGATCATGTGGTTCGAATCGGCAGAGGCTGTGAAGACGCAGATCGGGAAGCTCGACGAGTCGGGCACATCCTATGTCTATGGCGATAACTGGATCGTGGCGAATACAAAGACCCCGACCTTCGTGCGCAACGCGCTTTCGGGCACCGCCGTGGCTGCTAAGCGCTGAACCGGAGACAGATCAAGGGGCTGGGCGGTTTTCACCACCCAGCCCCGACCGTATCTCAGCCTACTGCTGGTTTCGGTACGCCTCGATCGCTGCGTTGAAGGTTGCCGCAACCTCCTCGTCGCTGTAGGTGTTTTCCGTCGCGGCGGTATCGAAGGAGATGTGAATGTCTGCTTCGGCAGTCATGACAAAGCACTCCAAGCCATTATCAAAAGTGGCCATGCCGCAGAGAGCCGGTCCTACGGGTCTGAGACCCTCCACCCCCTCGATAAGGATATCCCACGGGAGAATGTCCGCCACCGCTCTGAACCAGATTTCCCTGTCCTTGGAATCACGGTAGACGGCATTCACCCCAAAGGTCTCCGTAGTCACCGCTGTGTCAGCCATCACGATTTTGAAGTCTCCAAAGCTATCAAGGATAGGGATTTGGTCATTTTCATCGGAGTTGGTGGATCGTATCCACTTGGTGAAGGCTGGGGGCAGCACAGTGGGCGGTTTGATCTGCTCGTAGCGCATTTCGCGCGGATACACCCGGAAACCGTCTCCATCCAAGACGACGTCATTACCGCTGGGCGAGGAAGAAGTCTCCGCAGATTTTGTCTGCGGCTGGGTGGTGAAAGTGATCGGTGTGGGCTGCGCTTGATCGTTGCTTACTGGAAACACGACGGTGAAGAGGATGATCAACGTGGCTAGCAGCGCCACGCAGGCGATCACCGCCGCAACGATCCCCCTTTTCATCATTCGCCCGCTCCAGGGAGCACCGTAGAGGGCTCTGGAAATGCTCCCGGGAAGGGGAGGACGTAGCGAAGCTGGTCAAGCGTTGTCGCTGTGCTTGCTCTGGCTCCGATCTGTGACGCTTGCTGGGCCGAATGCTTCACAAGGTTGTCAAACGCGTTTGCAGCGCCCTTGAGCACTTCAACGCAGCGCAGCGTGCGGCTGAAGGGCATCAGACCACCGCCGGCCTGGAGGCAGGAGACCCTCGCTCCGCTGAGGATCGCGAACAACTCCTCGACTCCTTGTCGCTGCGATCTCAGGAGCTGCTCATAGACCTCGGACATGCCCTTGACCATCTTCGCGAAGTTCTCCGTCTGCCAGATCTGGGTCTCGATGGAATCGGAGTAGGCTTCAGCGGCGGCACCGGTGCGCCCGGGGACAGAGCTGAGGGTCCGCATCTCGCCGATCAGCTGGGTGACCTGGCCGTGCAGATGCTTCCACTCTGCTGAAGCGTCCTGGAAGCGCTGGGCAGCGTTCTCATCCGGGCGGAAGGCCTCAACACGGGCCCGCAGAGACTGCACGAAAGCAGAAACGGCTCTGTGAATCGTCGCGCCTGCGAGCTCTGCTCCGGGCTGGAGCAGCCCCCCCAGGAGCCACTTGCGTATGTCAGCCATGTCCCGTGCGTAGGCCGAATCAACGGCGCTGGAGATGGCATCCATCTGGGCGATGCTGGAACTGATGTCAACCATTGGGCTACCCTCCCTGCTTCGAGATGAACTTGATTGATGAGGCTGCGTTCTCGGCTTCCCGCTGGTAGTACTCCATGCCGTCCTGGTCGAGGCGCACGCCCGTGTCCTCCATGCGGTCGGAGGTCTGCTTCGTCCTGTTGCTCAGGTGATCCTGCAGCCGCTGGGTGCCGGGTGCGGCCGGCCGCAGCAGCAACGAGGACTCGTGCGGCCCCATGCCCGCGCCCGCGGCGCCCAACTGATCGGAGATGACCTTCCAGCGACGAGCCCAGGCCTCGACCGCGTCGTAGTTGACGGTGAAGCCGTCGTGCCTGCCGCCCCTGGGGGTTGCGCCAGATCGGCCGTAGCCGCCCGCGCCGGATCCGCCAGAGTATGAACTGCCGGTGCCCGCACCTGCGGAGACTCCGCCGGAACCAGACGTGCCGCCCGGGCCGGAAGCTGAGGCATCACCGGGAGCGGTGGGGGCCGGCTGCGTCGCGCCGGCGGCGCCGGGGCCGCCGGGGTTGGTGGGAGCCGCCCCGTCGCCCGGCGATCTCGGGGGAGCGCCAGGGACGCCGTGGCCAGGGGGAGTGTAACCCGGCGGGTAGGAACCACCCGGCCCACCCGGGGTGCCGACTCCGCCACCGGGCGGCTGCAACCCGGGAGCGGGCCGCACAATGTCCCAGTAGCCCGGATCCCCCGGGTAGATCGGCGACGGGCCGCCAGGATGGCGCGGATCGCCGGGAAGGATCGGGTCGCCGAGCTGCCAGTCGGGCGCCTTGGGCGTGCTGCCTGCAGCAATCAGGCCGCCGGCCCCGGCTCCGATAGCGCCAGCGCCGCTGCTCAGGTTCATCCCGGAACCCAGCCCGCCTGCCCCAGCGCCGAGCCCGCCAACGCCAGTAGCAGCAGCTCCGGCACCCGCACCAGCAGCGATTCCGCCGGCCCCCAGACCACCTGTTCCCAGGCTGCCAGCGCCGAGTCCGCCGGGAGCCATCGCAGAACCGCCAGCGGTGAGGCCGGAAGCCCCCGCACTCATGTTTGCCGAATTGACTGCCCCGGAGGTGCCGCCGAGAGGGGATGCGCCGGGCAGACGGGAAGCATTCAGGCCGAGAGCGTTGCCAGACATCGGGGTCGGCGCGGCCGCTCCACCCGTCGCTCCACCTGCACCTCCGGAACCGCCCGGCATGCCGCCCATCATCGGGCTCTGCGAGCCGTTATTCTTCTTGCCGCGGCTACCGGAGGCAGAAGGCTTCAGCAGAGCTTCGCCAATCTCCTCCTGACCCACGAGATCATCGCTGTCGAAGCGAATGCCGGCGGAGCCCGCCTCGGCAGCCCGCAACTCTTGGTCCTCAAACATGCTCATCACCGTCCGTTTCCGCGGTTCAGTACTAGGTTCAGGAGCCGATCATGCTCGGCTCTAAAGCTCTCCAGCTCTTCCTGCTCGGGGGACACCCGCAGCACGAAGCTCACGAGTGCCTTCCTCGCCGCTCGGACGACGAGTTTTTCGATTGCGACCCCGGTGGCATCCTCCAGCCACCCTGGGGTGAACTCTACCTCAGCGAGGCCGCCGAAACGATCCAGAATGACCGTGACTGGGCCAGATGATGCCTTGGTGCGGGTAGCCACCGCGGCGGGAAGCTCGCCGATCTCACGCTGGCGTTCCTCCCACCGGCGCAGGTTATCCTCGATCTGGTCCAGCAGATCATCAACCTCTGACGGATCCTGAAGAGTGGTCGCTTCGGGATCGAATCCTTCGAGGGCCTCTGCCTGCAGCGCTTCGAGATCAAACTCGGTGCCGGGCTCTTCAAGACTCTGCGCGACCACCTCCAGCTTCTGGACCGCCATCTTCTGGAACGCTTCGGCGAATGCAGCTTCCAGAGGAGCGAAACCCGACTGCGGCGACCAGAGGTCGTTCACCCGCACGCGGGCGAGCGAGCCGTCGTCGTCAAGCCAGATGCGCACGAGGCCGCGTCCGCCGGAGATGGCGGAGGGTTGGCGCTGGGCATCCGTCGGCTCGTCATCCGCGCCCCATGACGGGGGAGCGAGCAAATCCTCATCCTCGGTGACATCTGCGGACTCGTCCAAGCCGTAGGACGGAGGGGGCGCGACATCGCCGATGTCGCCTAAGCGCATCGGGTCGTCGTCGCCATACCACGAACTAGTCATTGCCTACCTAACGTTTGCCTACGCAACAACTCTACTGCCCCAGGGGTGCAAAGCGGCGCCTCTCGGGTGGGTAAACCTGAGCAATCAGGTGATACCGGGAGTAAAATTAAAAACCCCGCCTCGGGGGCGGGGAAATCTGGTGGCCAGGGCCGGGGTCGAACCGGCGACCTTTCACTTTTCAGGCGAACGCTGCTACCAACTGAGCTACCTGGCCATTCGGCCTGTTTCAGACCTAGCGACCCCGACGGGACTCGAACCCGCGACCTCCGCCGTGACAGGGCGGCGCGCTAACCAACTGCGCTACGGGGCCAACTTCTTGACCTGCTGGCCTCAGCCAGCTCCGCTACTCTATCGGGCTTTTTTCCGCTTGTAAAATCGGCGGTTATGCCTTCAAGATTTGCGTTCTCACTAGGAGAATCGCATCCCCAACGGGATTCGAACCCGTGTTGCCGCCGTGAAAGGGCGGAGTCCTAGGCCGCTAGACGATGGGGACCAGCTTCGAAAACTCTACGGGGTGCGCGCAGCGTTCGTCAAAACGTCCGGCGCAACGGGCTGGCCGCGTCCGGAAGGACACGGCCAGCCGCGGTCAGTTCGAGTTGATGTGCACGTGGTCCAGATGGTTGGCGGTATCTCCGCCACGGCTCTTCATGCGTCGCCAGCCCTCCGCATCCCGCTGAACGCTCCAGATCTGCTGATCCCAGATGATGTACTTGATGTTCAGCTCTTTGTGGTGCTTGCGGTAGTAGTTCGCGATCGCCCAGCCCAGTTCCTTGTTGTTCCGGTAGTTCGGGATCATCACATCAACGGCGCGCCCTGCGGGGTGGTCGGGCGTGACGTCGCGGCGCCAGCCGTACAGAGTCTTGATCTCCGGAAAGCGATGGAACACGTCGGCCCCGATGCGCTGGATGTACGGGTTGGTCCGCTCCATTCCCTTCGAATATCCCCGGTTAAGCTCGGCTCCACGCGGGCCCCCCTTGATGGGCGGGGAGTCCAGATCCCAGCTTCCGGTGGAACTGCCGACGCCAGCCGACACGCTCGGGTCGGTGGCGGTGGTGAATCGCGCGGTCACCCACCGCAGCGCCCCGTTGTGGACAATCTCCGCACGGCCATTCGCGATTTTCCCGGTGACCGCCAGCTCCGACCCCTTGGGCAGCTCACCGCTGAATCGGTCACCGGT
The DNA here is from genome assembly GCF_003932855.1 of Tessaracoccus sp. OH4464_COT-324. GTDB lineage: Bacteria > Actinomycetota > Actinomycetes > Propionibacteriales > Propionibacteriaceae > Arachnia. The sequence continues at coordinate 29,776 of NZ_RQYZ01000005.1, forward strand.
GCTGGCCAACCAGATGTTCAGATCCGTGGTGGCCCAGCGTCGGGTGGTGGCGGGCAGCTCGGGCGTCGGCGGCGTGGTGGTCTCCGAGGCGACGCTGCGGAGATACTTGCTCGCGGCCCAGAGCGTCTGGCCGCGCCAGATGACCTGCGAGAACCCGTTGCTCGTCTCGCCGGTTGCATCGACGATGGTGCCCCTTGGCATGATGCCGTGCGACCGGTGCTGTACCCCGGCCCCGGAGCGGGCATGCAGATTCTCCGTCGCCTGCAACTTTCCTGCGACTGCGGGGGGCGGGGGAGTCAGGGCGGTTTCCTGGGTCAGGTAGCTGGTGGAAACCCAACGATGCTCCCCCCGGAACGTGATCTGCGAATAGCCGCCGGACACGCTGCCCGTCAGTCGGACCGCCGTACCCTTGCGGATCACTGCGACGATACGGTGGCCGGAAGAAGGCCCGACGCGCACGTTCAGGTTGGCGGTGGTCCGGGCCGTACCCGCGGAACCCGTCGAGACCTGCGCCTCTGTGGTCGCCCCCGAGAGGTACTTGGCGTAGACGTAAGCGGTCCTGCCCTGCCACGTGACCTTCGTCCAGCCGTTATGCGTGCCGTGTGCGCTCACCTGCTGGCCGGGGGACAACACCGTGAGAGACCGGCTCTTCGTGCTCGGCTCGGAGCGAACATGTACGCGAGTCGTGGCCGCCACCGTGCCATGAAACGCATCCGCGCTCGGGCTGGCCACCAACGAGCCGAGGGTCTGGGCGCTCACCGCCAAGGCGGTGGCCATCGCTCCGTTGCGTATTAGCTTCCAGGTGCGCATCCGGGTCCTCCGTGTCGAAAGGTGCTGGGCCTCGGATACGCCGCTTCCCCGAAGCGACTGCCTCCGGCGTATCCGGGCATCGCGAGCCTAAGGAGATCAAGGCTGGGTAACAACCTTCGTCGGGCCGCTTGAAATCTCGATAAAGGTGGTGGGGGAGGCGGTCGGAGAGCTAATAACATCGGTGTAATTAGCCGCATGTTTAGGTACTGGCTAGGTGTGACGTCTCCAGCAGGAGAGCGGGAGAATTATGTTTGGCAAGCGAATGGTGAGATGTTCGTCGCGGCGAGAACAGGCTTCAACTGCCACTTTAGGTTCATGCTTTTTCGGGCCGTATCCACAAAGCAGGGCCAATTGAATCCAATGCATTGACGGAAGAAAATACGGAACAGCACGGCGTGCCCGCGTAAACCGTGGGACCAAGGATCCAGTGCCCCCAGCGGGGCTCGAACCCGCGACCCATGGATTAAAAGTCCACTGCTCTGCCAACTGAGCTATAGGGGCGAGACACATCTTAGCCAATATGGCGGGCGAGAGCATCTCAACGCTCTGGCACAGTGGTGACATGGGATGGTTGATCGGCGCACTCATCGTCGGCACGGCGGCTCTCGCGGTAGCCTTCGCTCTCGACCGGCGCGCGGAGAGACGCGCCGAGCAGCCGCCAGAAACCGGCGACGCGCGCCTCGACCAGCACCGGCCCACGTACGTTACCGCCGCAGAAATAGCGCGCCTGGAGCCACCAACCGAGGCCGACCCAACCCCGGGCGTCGGCTACGCGATCAACTCCGCGACGCTGTGGGCCAACCCGGCTGTCCTGGCAGGTGCGCGCGTCGTCGTGGTTGATGGGCCGGTCACGAAAGAACGGGAACTCTATCCCATCCACGCGCTTCGCGAGCCAGTGCTGCTGGTGGCGGAGCAACACAGCGGGGAAGTGTCCGACGCAGTCACGGCAAACGCCAAGGCCCTTCGCCGGATGCTGCTCGTGGTCTCCGCCAGCGCAGAAGTACGCGCGGCCATAGCGTCAGCCACCGGCGCGAACCCGCTGCGGCCATCCGACCTGCAAGCCGGTTTCGTTCCCGACGAGTGGCTCGGTCGTGCGGCCTCGGTCACCGCGCGGAGTGGAACCGTAGAGATCAGCCCGGATTAAAGCCACCACGGGGCCTCCGGGATAGGCTCCGGGTGAGCCTCGAACGACTGCCACCAGCGAGCCGATCCCTCGGGGAGGGCCTCGGGGACCGCGTTCAGCAGCATCGTGCGCAGCCGCTCCTTCGCGGACTGCACGGCCTGCCGGTGCTCGGCGCAGGGATCGTCCAACCACCGCTGCTCCAGTCGCAGGCAGGTCAGCCTCTGCTCGATGATCCGACGGTGCCATCGCTGCTGGTGCCGGTCCAACCCCAGCCGGACGTCAGCGGCGCGCAGCCAGCCGTGATCGGAGTTCAACTGCGCGTAACCCGGGTGGACGAACATCGAATCGTGCACATCCACCGTCGGATAAATCACGATCGCGTTGGCAGAGATCGCATACTCCAACTCGTCCCGGTTGGCTTCGTCCATCAGTATCTCCGTGGCCCGCATCACCACGGAGAACACATTGTCGTCGGCCATGTTGGCCCGAGCGCGCACCCCGCCGCCGTTGGAAGACACCACGTAGTTCACCGAAGCGCCCATCAGGCCGATCGCGAGCTCAGCAGGAATGTTCTCCCTGGTGCCACCGTCCACATACGTCTCGTCATCAATCGGCACGGCACGGAACACCCCCGGTATGGAACACGAGGCCAACACGCCCAGCGTCAGGTCGTGGCGAACCTCGTCGAACGGCTCGTTCTCGCGGTCAACCAGCTGGCCCTGCTCCGTCATGAAACGCAACTCGCCGGACTCCAAGGCCACCAGCGCAACCCGCAGCCGCACGCCGGAAGCCGCGACCCTCGTCGGATCGAAGAACTCCGGCTCCAGCAAGCGACGCAGGACTGGCCCCGGTCGGTACATCGAACGCGTCTGCTCCATCCCGGACCAGATGGCCGACATGTCGCTGCCGATCTTCGACAGGCGACCCAGGTTCGACACGATCGTCGAGAGCTGCTGCAGGGACCACTCCGAACGCATCTCCTCATCCTGCGTCAGCGCGTACTCCAGCGGATCTACCGGCGACGGTGGGGAGGACGGGGCTTCGGGGGGACGCCGGGCGAGGAAAGAGGGCAGCAGTGGGCGCTGCGCCTTCTCCCGGGACGCGACCGCAGGCTGCATCATCTCCAGCCAACTCGGCCCCTCGTCGCGCAGTCTCCGGTACCACGAGCGTGGGGTGAACATGTCATCAGCGTGACCCATCGTGAGCCACAGCTTGCTGAAATCGTCCATCCACGCCGACTGCCGGTTGCGCTCGGCGAACTGAGACAGACCCGCAGCCAGGATCGCCCCCGCGGAAGCGGCAACGAACACCGACGGTGAAAACTCCGGGTCGTTCCGGTACAGGTACTGCAGAGCACCGACCTGAAAACTGGCGCGCGACCCGCCGCCGGAGAGTGTGCAGGACACGACCTTCGGCACCGGACGTGCCCCGAAGATCGGGAGACCAAACCAGCCACTTCTCATGCCCCAAGCTTAAAGGTACGTAAGCTGCACCCAATTGAATCCGGCAGGTGCTGTCCGAGACAATGCTGGGCGTGCCCAGACAGGACCTGACGAAATACGCATGGCTGGCAATCGCCGCAGCCCTCGCCACGATCTCCTTCAAGACCGCGGCCTGGTGGGTCACGGGCTCAGTCGGTTTGCTCTCCGACGCCGCGGAATCGGTGGTAAACCTGGTGGCCGCCGTCGTGGCGCTGATCGCTCTGCGCATGGCGGCCGCTCCAGCCAACAAGGCGTTCCAGTTCGGCAGGACCAAAGCGGAATACTTCTCCGCCGCGACCGAGGGAATGATGATCTTCGTCGCTGCTGCGGCGATCATCATCTTCGCCGTCCAGCGGTTCCTCGCCCCGCAGCCGTTGGCGGAGGTCGGCCTCGGCCTGGCGATCTCCCTCGTGGCGTCGGTCATCAACGGAGCAGTGGCCCTGATCCTCCTCCGGGCCGCAAAAACACACAAGTCCATCACGCTGCGCGCCGACGGGAAGCACCTGATGACAGACGTGTATACGTCTGTCGGGGTGCTCATCGGGGTGGTTGCCGTGCCGCTCACCGGCTGGCTCTGGCTTGACCCGCTGGTGGCCCTGCTCGTCGGGCTGAACATCCTATGGACCGGCTGGAAACTGATCCAGGAATCCGCGCGCGGCCTACTGGACGAGTCGATGAGCATCGAAGACAACGCGCGAATCCGCGAGATCCTCGCGGAATGGTCGTCGCCCAAATGGCAGGAACCCACCGTGAGTTTCCACGCCGTGCGCACCCGAATCTCTGGGTCCCGCTCCTTCTTGGAGTTCCACATGCTCGTCCCCGGATCGTGGACCGTGCAGCGCGGGCACGACACCATGGAGGACCTGATCGACGCAATCGTCACCGAGTTCCCCGAGCTCCAGGTGCTGGGGCACCTGGAGCCGATCGAGGACCCGCGCAGCTACGAGGATATTGAACTCGGCGAGCGGCTCACACGCGCCGAGCCGGCTGACTCGGCCGAGTCACGATGAACTCGGGCTCCCACTGCGGGAACTGCTCCCGGTAGGCGGCTCCCCAGCGCTGCGCGAACTTTTCAGCATCCGAGGTTGGCACCAGCGCCCAGACCGAGCCGCCCCAGCCGGCGCCGAAAGCGGACGCCCCCACGGCGCCATTAACCATCGCCAACTCGACCAGCGCGTTCGTCTCCGGCAGCTGGTTCAGCAGGTTCTGGTCGGCGTTGCGGTGCGACTCCAAGGCCACCCGCCCGAACTCCGCCAGATCCCCGGAGCGCAACGCCGCCACCGCGCGTGGGATGAACACCTTCACCTCGGCCACGAAGGCCTTCAGACGGCGGGAAAGCGCCTCGTCGTCGGCGACAATCGAACTCAGCCCATCGATCCCGTCCTCCGCGTTGATGATCTCGTCCAACGTCGACTCCTGGCGTCCAGTCGCCTCCTGCCAGCGGGTGACCAGGTCGCGGGTGCTGGCGGACAGGTAGTTGTATTGCTCCATCGCGGCCCCCGACTTCTCCGCGCGAACACCGCATACACCCACGACGAAGGAATGGTCCGCAGGGAACTCGACGACGTTGTGCCGCACCGACGGGACGAAGGAGCACTCGGTGAGCTTGCCCTCCTCACAGCACAGCATCGCCGTGTGATCCTCGGAACCGCCCATCGTGCCCACGCCTCGCGTGCCCGCCAGCCCCGGGTAGTCGTATCCGTTCTCGACGCAGGATGCGTAGTGGGCCAACTCCAGATCGCTCGTGATATTGTCCATCCACTCCTGCCGCTCCAGCAGCCCGTTGCGCTCCGCGATGGCCAGCGTGACCGCGACGACGAGAGCGGAGGAAGAACTCATGCCGCTGGCCAGCGGCAGGGTGGAGGAAACGTGGATGGCGACCGGGGCCAGGCTCCCGAAGTTCAGGGTCAGCCGATCCAGCGCCACCTGCAGGTAGTACCCCCAGTGCCCCCTCGGCACATCCAGCGGCTGACCTGGCACCAGTCGGATTCGCTCGCCTGGGAAAGCGTCGGTAGTTGCGGAGAACTCGTCGGCGTCGGTGAGGGTCACCGTCACGCCGCGGTCCACGGCGGCCAGGATCGAGTGCCCCCCCGCATAATCGGTGTGCTTTCCGAAGACTTCAATCCGGCCCGGCACAAACCACTTGATCACAGCAACACCTCGAATCCGCTCAGCGCTTCCTTGACCGACGCGATATCGCCCCGGTTCGACATGTCCAACACTCCCTCATCCACGCGCACCACCCGGTAGGCGTCACCCTGCTCGATCGCGTGGCGGACCGCGTCCGTGATCTCGTACTCGCCGCGCGCCGACATCGGGATGCTCCGTGCGGCGTCGAAGATGGCCGGGCCACACATCCAGCAGTTCATGCTCACCAGCGCGCTGTCGCCGAGACGCTCCACCGTCTCCGCATCGGGCTTCTCGACGAGCTCGGCCATGTTGCCATCGGCGTTGACGGTGGCCAGGGCAAACGCGGCGATGCGCTCCTCGGCGATATTGGACTCATTCACCATCGCTCGCTTCGTGAACCCGGCTAGACCGGAGCCCGGCAGCTCGGAGAGCGCCTTCAGTGCGGAGCTGGGGTAGTAGTTGTCCGAATTGAGCACCGCGACATGGTCGCCGGCCGCGAACTCCTCCGCCGCCAACACAGCATTGGCGGTGCCCAGTGGCTCCTCCTGAATTGCGTAGTGCAGCCGGACCCGCTTCGGTTTCAGCTCGTCGTAGTACTCCTTGAAGACGTTGTGCTCCGGCCCGATGACGAGGCAGACATCGGTGAAACCGGCGTCGGCGAGCCCCGAAAGCACGTAGTCGAGGAAAGGCCGCCCCACCGAGATCATGGCCTTGACCCCGGTGCTGGCCACCTTCGCGGTATCGGCGTCCAGCTCTACGCCCTCCGTCTCCTTGCGCATGCGCGAGCCCAGCCCGCGCGCCAGAATAACTGCCTTGGTATGAGTCATGGCACCCAAGCTAGGGCACGAACTGCGCTCAACGGGAGCCGGGGCCGACAAATGATCAACCGAGATGGCGGGCTGCAGCCTGAAACAGGATCGTCATGGACTCCGCACCCGGGTCGAGATGACCGACGGTGGCCTCTCCGAGCAGGGCCGCGCGGCCCCGCTTCGCCACTGCATCCCGCACGCCCTGGCTGGCCGCCTGCGCGGCCTCCGCTGCTCGGGAAATGGCCTCCCGGATGGGTGTTTCGCTGTCCTCTGCCTCCAATGAGCACACCGCAGCATGCAGCGCGTCCACGAGCGTCTTGTCGCCCACTTCCGCTCTGCCGCGGGCCTGCACCGCGTCGCGGGCCGCGCGCATCGCTGCAGCGAGCCGCGGCGTGTTCATCTCTGAAGACCAGCGTGAGGCCAGCGTTAGGAAGAACGTGCCGTACAGCGCTCCGGAGGCTCCCCCGATGGAGCCCAGCAGATGCATGCCCACTTGACGCAACAACTGCTGCGGCGAGTCGTAGCTGCCCGGATCCAATTCGGCAGCACCCGAGAAACCGCGGGCCATGTTGGTGCCGTGGTCGCCGTCGCCGATCGCCCGGTCCAACCGGTCAAGGTAACCGGCGTTGGCGCCGAACGCGGTGTTCGCGATCGCAAGCCAACCCTGGATGACGCCTAGCCTGCTAACCATTTTGCCAAGAAACTCCTACTCCGGGAACCGTCAACTACCTGATCCTGCGCAGGAAGTCTTCGTCGTCGTCGGGCGCTATCACCCGTTTGTTACGAGGGGTCACGGGCCGGCCAAAGAGCAGCCAGCTGAGTGGCCCCACCACGGGCAGCGTAATCACCGCAAAGGCCCACAGCCAACGCGGTAGGAGGCGCGTAGAGTACCGGCTGGCCAACGCCACCTCCACAACGCAGTAGATGGTCAGCATGACGACGGCAAGGATCAGGATCGCCTTCAGCATGTTCCGAGTCTATCGGCTGCCCTGAACCGGGCCGCTACCATGTCGGCATGGAGCAGCTGACCTGTGCGGTGAAGGCGATGCTCGACGGCGGACCGGGCATCTGGCTGGCCTCCGGCGAACCGCCCGACGGCTTCACCGGAGTGGTGCTGGAATCGTCGGGCTCCACCGGCCGACCGAAGCGCATCCACCTCTCGGCCGCGCAACTCCTCGCCGCCGCGCAGGCCAGCCGCGAGCATCTGGGTTTCGACGCGACGTGGCATCTCGCGCTGCCTGACCGCTACGTCGCCGGTCTGATGGTGATGGTGCGCGGCATCACCGGGTCCGGCGTTCGCCGCTGTTCACTCGACGCTCCCTGCCTGGCGCCGGGGCGCAACGCCATCTCGATCGTCCCGACCCAGCTGATCCGGGCCTTGGACGCGGGTCAGGCGTTGGACGCTTTCGACGTGGTGTTGGTCGGCGGCGCGCCATTGGCCGACGAGGTGCGCGCCCGCGCGGAGCGGCGCGGGGTGCGCGTGGTGGAAACCTACGGCATGAGCGAAACGTGCGGCGGCGTCGTCTACGACGGGCTGCCCCTGCCCGGCGTCGAGGTGCAACTCGTCGACGGCGTGATCCGGCTGAGCGGTCCGATGATCGTTGACGGCGCCATCACCACCCGCGATCGTGGTGCCTGGGTTGACGGCCGGCTCCGAGTGCTCGGTAGGACCGACGACGTGGTGATGACCGGTGGGCTCAAGGCCGACCTTGCGCTCGTGCGGGCGGCGGTGCTCGCTGCAGACCCGGAGGCCTGGGTGCTGGCCGTCGACGACGAGGAATGGGGGCAGCGGATCGTTCTCTTCGCCGAGCACGGCACCCTGGACGACTGGCGCTCCCGGTTGGCGGGCAGCCTGCCCAGGCATGCGCTGCCCCGCCAACTGGTGCGCACAGCGGTGCCCCGAACCGCCGGAGGCAAGCCGGATCGCGAAATCCTTCTAAGATGGCTCACGTCATGAGCATCCAAGTATTTGTCGCCGGCGCCAGACCGCGCACCCTGCCCACCGCCGTCGCCCCGATCCTGGCCGGAGCCGCCGCAGCCGCAGCCCACAGCGAAGTCAACTGGTGGCGCACGCTGCTCGCGTTTGGCGTGGCGCTGTTCATGCAGATCGGAGTCAACTATGCCAATGACTACTCCGACGGGATCCGCGGGACCGACGATGAACGAACCGGCCCCACGCGGATAACCGCCTCCGGGCAGGCGCCGGCGGAACACGTCAAGTGGGCCGCGCTGGCCAGCTTCGCCATCGGCTGCGGCTTCGGGCTGGCCCTGGTCTGGCTCACCGGCCAGTGGTGGCTGATCGCCGTGGGCGCACTCAGCGTCCTCGCCGCCTGGTACTACACCGGCGGGAAACATCCCTACGGCTACCTAGGCCTCGGGGAGGTGTCGGTCTTCGTGTTCTTCGGGCTGGTGGCCACCGTCGGCACCACCTACGTCAGCGTCCTCGCCTTCCCCTGGCCATCCTTCGCTGCCGGCACCGCCGTCGGGGCACTCGCCTGCGCCGTACTCGTCGGCAACAACCTGCGCGACATCCCCACCGACGAAACCACCGGGAAACGAACCCTCGCAGTGCGGCTCGGCGACCGAGGAGCCCGCTGGCTCTACGTCGGGCTCATCGGGCTTGCTGCAGCAGCAGTGTTGGCCTTCGCCGCGGGTACGACGTGGTGGGCACTGATTGCGCTGTGCGGCCTCGGGGTCGCAGCCCCGCAGGTTTCCCTGGTGCTCTCCGGCGCCGACGGCGCTCGGCTCATTCCGGTGATTCAGGGCACTTCGGTGGCAGGCATCGGCGTCGGCATGGGTCTGCTGATCGGTGTCATCGCGTGATCGTTTTCGACATCCCCCTGCGGGTCGCCTTCCGGGGGATCACCCGGCGAACTGGGGTGCTCTTCAAAGGCCCGGCGGGCTGGGCAGAATGGAGCCCGTTTCCCGAATACGGCGACGATGAGGCCAGCAGCTGGCTGCGCGCCGCCCGGGAAGCCGCGGAGCACGGCTTCCCTGCGATGATGCGCGACTCTGTGCCGGTCAACGGCATCGTCCCAGCCATCGCGCCCGGCTTGGCCGCCCGGCGTGCGGTCGATTCCGGCTGCGGCACCATCAAGATCAAGGTCGCCGGTGGCACCGGGTTGGCTGAGGACGTGGCGCGCGTACGCGCAGTCCGGGAGGCCCTGCCGGAGGCGAAGCTACGCGTGGACGCAAACGGCGGGTGGAGCCTCGACGAAGCCCGAGCCGCCATCCGGGCCCTCACCCCCTACGAACTGGAGTACATCGAGCAGCCGTGCGCAGCGGTCGAGGATCTGGCAAAGCTGCGTGGGCTGGGGGTCGCGATCTTCGCCGACGAGTCCATCCGTCGCGCGGAGGACCCCTATCGGGTGGTCGAGCTTGACGCTGCCGACGGCATCGTGCTGAAGGTTCAGCCCCTCGGCGGCGTGCGCGCCTGTCTGGAGCTGGCCCGCGAGTTGCGGCTGCCCGTGGTGGTGTCCTCCGCTGTCGAGACGTCCATCGGTCTCGCCGCAGGGGTGGCGCTTGCCGCCGCGCTGCCCCAGCTGAACCACGCCTGCGGATTGGAAACCCTCTCCCTGCTGGCCGGCGATGTGGTGGACCGCCCGCTCGTCCCGGCGGCCGGCCGCCTCGTGCCCCCTATCGTTGGGGCAACGCCCACCCGGGCGGCGGAGTTCCTGGCCGATGAGGAGACCACGGCGTGGTGGCTCGCTCGGTTCGAGCGCGTCTCGCGTCTCATCTGAACCGGCTGAGGCCACTAGGCTGGACGCGGAAGGGAGAGCCATGCACAGCGTCGAATTGGGCAGCGTGATCGCCCACACCCTGGCCCAGCTGCCGGTTGTGGGGGTGGTTTCCGGGGCCGGTTCGCGCAACGCCCCGCTATCGCTGGCCTTCCATCAGTTGGCCGAAGAGTTGGCGCTGCACGTCGCGATTGACGAGCGCTCCGGTGCCTTCCGGGCGCTCGGGCTCGCCAAGGCCTCCGGCAAACTGGCGGTGATTTCCGTCACGAGCGGCTCCGCCGTCGCGAACCTCGCGCCCGCGATCTTGGAGGCGAAGCACGCGGGGGTGGCGCTCCTCGTCATCACCGCCGACCGGCCGATGCAGGACGTCGGCACGGGCAGCAGCCAGACGACCAACCAGGTGGGTATCTTCGGCAGCTCAGTCATCGACGTGGTGCGCCTCAGCAGCGAATCGGGTACCCCTGCAGCCTGGAGCGCCGCGGTGCAGCGGGCCGCGCACCTGGCGCTTGGCACGCGCACCCGCGAGCCCGGCCCGGTGCAGCTTAACGTGGAGTTCACGCCGCCGCTCGTCGGCCGAGCGTCCGCGCCCCGGCTGCGCGTCGCGTCCGTGACCCCCAGCCTGGAGTCGGAAGTGGTGACCCTGCCCGACGGCCCGCTGACCGTCGTCGTGGCGGGCGACGCGAGCTGGCAGCAGGGCCAGGCCGCACGGCGCTTCGCCGAGGCCGCCGGGGTGCCGCTGCTGGCGGAACCCTCTAGCAACGCGCGAGCCGGGCGCTGCGCAATCGCGAACTACCGCAGTCTCCTCGGCGGCGAGCTGGGAGCCCAGGTGCAGCGTGTCGTCGTGTTCGGCCATCCCACTCTCTCCCGCCCACAAGCCGCGCTGCTCAGCGGGGAGGCGGAGGTCGTCGTCGTCAGCGACCGGGCCAGCTGGCACGACGCGGGCCACCGGGCCAGCCTTGTCGCGGATCGGGTGGCGCTGTCGGCCCAGCCGCCGGAGTGGCTTTCCGCCTGGCAGCAGGCGGACGCTGGTTTCGGGGCGCCCAGCCGTTGGGGCGGGCGGCAGGTGGCGGATGCGCTCTGGCAGCATCTGACCGGATCCGAGAACCTGGTTTTGGGGGCGAGCAGCATCATCCGCGACGCGGATCTGACTCCCGTCTCCCCGGACCCGCCCCGCGTCTACGCGAGCCGGGGGCAGGCGGGCATAGACGGCACGGTCGCCACCGCCAGCGGAATCGCGCTGGCGACCGGTCGTCCCACCACTGTGCTGCTCGGCGACCTCGCCGCCCAGCACGACATCGGCTCCCTGGCCCGGGCGCCGCTTGAAGAGTTCGGGCCTGTGCGGGTGGTCGTCGCCGACGACAACGGCGGCGGGCTGTTTCATCGGCTGGAGCAGGCGGCGCCGGAGTACTCTGCGGCCTTCGAGCGGGTCTTCGCAACACCGCAGCAGCTGGATCTGGTGCGCATCGCGGCCGCCTTCGGGTGGCGGGCCGTGGGAGTGGGAGACGTGGATCAGTTGCGGTCGGCGCTGGCCGGCGATGCGGAGTTCATTGTTGCGCGCTATCAGCGCTAGCATCCAGCTCAGTCAGCCAGTTGCGCACCTCGTACGTGGCGCGTACGTCGTCCTCGTTGTATTCGAGCACCCTGATCCGTGCTGCCTCTCGCTCCTGCGGATCCGGTGAGTCGACGGCGTCGGCGAACCAGGTCTGGGACTGTAGGCCGCCCGGGTCGTCGTCGCGCCAGGCGAAGTCGGCGCCTCGGGTAGCCACCACCTTCAACCCCAGCCCCTCGACCCCGATGAAGTTCGCCCGCACCACCTGATACAGGTCGACGAAGTGCTCCTTGGCCAGCGCCGTCGCTGCGGCGACGACGGGCTGGCGGGCAGCTATCCGGCGCAGGTTGACCAGCTCGTAGTCGGAGTAGTGGTAGACCAGGGTCTCGGGGTACTCCGCGATGAAGTCGATCAGCCACTGGGCGAACCGCGCGGCTAACTCCGCCTCCTCCTCGCCGCTCATGCGCGAGAAATTGGCGAAGGAGACGTAGCGCGGTGCCTCGCCCAACCCGCTGACTAGGCAACCCCACAGGTAAACCCGGCCCTCGACGGAGGTTTCGATGTCGAAATCGATCTCCACACCCGCTCTGGGTGCCTCGATGGGTCCGGCGCTCGTGCGCTCCAGCGCCACGCCGCGCGCCAGCATCTGCGAGCGGCGGTGCGCCTGCCGCAACCTCGCCTCCCCACGGTCTCGATGCTGGGTGAGAGCCAGGAAACCGGGAACCAGGGCCTCGACGTCGGCTGCGGCCAGCTCAGCCACCGTGTGAATGCCCAGGGTAGACAAGGCCTCCAGCTCGCGCACATCGAAGGGGGTTTTAGTCAACCGGATCGACAGGTCGTCATCGTCCATGCGCTGTCGGCAGACCTCCCACCACTCGCAATATTCGCACTCTTTGATCCGGATGGGGCGCACCACCGGCGGGGGATCGTCGACTCCGGTCCGCGCTTCGGCGGACGCGAGCACGTGGAGGCGGAAACGGTACTCGTGATCATAGCGGCTGAGCGGGCTGTGCAACTTGTAGCCCTGGGCGCGGGAGAAGGCGCGCAGGAACCGAGCGGAAAGATCCACCCACACCACCTGTCCGCCGGCCGACTGATCGTCGTCGATGATTCCCACCAGCGGCTGCTCGGCGGCCCAGCCCGAAGCCTCCAGCATGCGCCACACGTGCGCCAGCTCCAACAGGGCGCCCTCCCGGTAGGTGCGGTAGCGGCGATTGGCGAAGACCTCCCTGGCCAAAGGGCTGGAGACCGGGGCAACCAGCAGGCCCGAGCCGCCGGACTGCTTTTCGGTCACCCGGTATGGCTTTATCTTTACTGGCCAGTACCGAGGAACGGGGCTGGCGGGGTCGCGCACGAGTGCGTCGGTGCTGCCGATGCGCCGGTGTTCCTTGTCGCGCGGCAACATCGGGCGCACGATCAGTGCTGCCCCGGCGGCCACCGCGGCCCTCGTCGCCTCGACGTCCTCGCCGCGTAGGTCCACAGCACCCACGCAGGCGGCCAGCTCGGCGAGCACCTGCTCCCGAAAGTCCCGGCTGGCCTGGAAGGCGGCGGGATCGGCTTCTTCCTGCGGGGGAGCGGTGAGCGTGGGATCGGAAGCGTTGAAGGTCTTGACCGGGCAGGAGCGCGCCGAATACGGGCCAAGCCAGGTCATGCGCGCCTGCCCCGATGCAGCGCGACGATGCCGCCCGACAGGTTCCGCCACTCGACGTCAGACCAGCCTGCCTCGGTCAGCAGATCCGCCAAGCCTGCCTGATCGGGCCAGGCGAGGATCGACTCGGCCAGGTAGCCGTAGGCCACTGGGTTGGGGGAGAACCTCGCCAGGGGAGGCAGCGCGCGCAGCAGGTAGTCGGTGTAAACCTTGCGGAAGGCCGGATTGGTTGGGGTGGAGAACTCCGCAATGACGATGCGCCCGGCGCGTTTCGTAACCCGCCGCATTTCTACCAGGGCGGCAAGGGTGTCCTCGACGTTTCGCAGCCCGTAGCTGATCGTTGCGGCGTCGAAGGTCTCGTCCGGGAAGGGTAACTGCAGCGCGTCGGCGTTGACGAAGTTGAGGGTGGGGAACTGCTTGCGGCCCTGGCGTAGCATGCCCAGGGATAGATCGACGGGGGTGACCGCCACGCCCCGTTCGGCCAGTGCCCAGGCCGACGTGCCCGTGCCTGCCGCGAGATCCAGCATCCGCTCTCCGGGGCGTGGCGCCAGCGCGGCGACGGTTGCGCGCCGCCAGCTGCGGTCCATGCCGAGCGAGAGGATGTCGTTCAGCAGGTCGTAGCGAGCCGCCACCTGGTCGAACATTCCGGAGACGTCGTCGCGCCGCTTATCCAAGGTGGCGCGGAAACCCCGGTGATGCTGTTCGGCTTCGTGCATTGCACCAGACTAGCCGTCTTTGCCCGGTGCTGAGACAATGGCGAGGTGGCAAAGAGAGAAGTAGTGCTCAAGGTTGAAGGCCTGAAAAAATCCTACGGGCCGGTCACCATCGTTGAAGGATTCGACCTGACGGTGCGCGAGGGTGAGGCGGTGGCGCTGGTCGGGAGAAACGGCGCGGGCAAGTCCACGGTGTTGCGCTGCCTGGTGGGCGCGGATCGAGCCGACGAGGGCACCGTGGAGATCTGCGGCACGCGGCTCAGCGAATCGAACCCGGCGATCCGTCGGGACATGGCGACAGTGATTGACGACCTGGATTTCTTCCCCGACCTGGCGGTCGTAGAACACCTCGATCTGCTGGCGCGCGCCCACGGGCTGGAGGCGCCGGAGGATCTCGTGGACGACGTTCTCGAAGAGGTGCAGCTGGTGCCGCAGGCCGGGCAGTTGCCCGGGACGCTGTCGTCGGGTCAGCGACGCCGACTCGCTCTGGCCACCGCGTTCGTACGACCCCGCCGACTCCTGGTGCTGGACGAGCCGGAGCAGCGGCTCGACGTGGAGGGCGTCGAATGGCTGGGCAGGCGCCTGAAATCAGACCTGGCCGAGGGCCTGGCCATCGTCCTGGCCAGCCACGAACCTGCACTCATCGCAGCGATTGGTGCTCGCGAGGTGCGGTTGGCGGGTGCACAGTGAGCCAGGGACCCGGCGGGCACTTTGTCGACGTTGGCGAGGCCGACGAGCGCGCCATCAAACGCCTCATGGCGGACTGGCGTCGGGGGCGCGCCGACCGCAGCCTGTGGGAGGCGCTGTCGTCCTCCTACACGGCGCTGTTCTCCGTGGCCGTCCTGGGGGCGATGCTGATCTCGGCCATCGTGGACGTGCAGCAGAAAGCTTCGGTGTGTGATACCGAGGGATGTATCTCGGCGCGCAGCCTGCTGCCCTGGGCCTCGGTGGCCGGGGTGCTGACCGTGACCATCGCGGCCAGCCGGATGTTCGGCCCCGTCCTGGCTAGCGCAGCCGAGGGGTTCTGGCTGCTGGACTCGCCCATGGATCGGCGACGTCTCCTCGCGGGCCGGATGTTCCTGGCCCTGGCCCTGGCTGGCGTGCTGGCGGGTGCGGTGGCGGCTCTCGTCGCGGCACTCACCGGGCAGGGGCTTGTCGAGACCGGGATCTGGGCGGCGTCGGGCGGGCTCGGCGCGGCCGGGCTCACGGCCCTTGCCGCGTTAGAACAGACGTACGAGCGCCGTGGCGTCGTCGTCGCGTTGCAATGGTTCTTCGGACTCGCCTCGATGGGCACCCTGGGGGTGCTGGTGGCGAACGCGGCGGGCTGGCTGAGCGTCGCCCCAACTCTGGAGCAGCAGCTCGCGCTCATCGTCGGCAGCGTGGGCCTGGCGCTGCTGGTGGCCTGTGCCGTGGCGGCCTACGCGCGGTTGCGGGAGATCCGCCGCCAGCGCCTTACCTCAGGTGGCGCGCTGCTCAGCGGCCTGCAGGGGGCCGCCTTCGCGCTGGAACTACCGCTGATTCGTGACATCCTCGTGGAATACCGTTGCCGGGAGCGCGGGCACGTCCGGCCGACGCGGGGTGCCGGGTCCGGTGCCAACGCGCTGGTGCTGCGCGACGTGCAGCGCCTCGGGCGGAACCCGCTCAACCTGGTGGTGTTGGCCGCGACGGTCGTGGTGCCGTATTCGGTGGAGGCGTTGGGGCTGCAGGCACTCAACGTGACGATTTCGGCCGTGGTACTCATGGCCGTCCTCGTGCCGTTTATGAACACTCTGCGGGTGCTGTCGCGTTCCAAGGGCTTGGAACGGCTGTTCCCGTTCAGCCCCGCGACAACCCGGAAAGCCGCCATGGTGGTGCCCGCGGTGCTGGCTGGCCTGTGGTCCGCCGCGACGATAGCGGCCTTCGTCGGAGCCTCGACGCTCGCCGCCGATCCCGTGGCGCCGATCATCACCGCTGCCATCGCGGGGTTGGGCGGTTTCCTGGGTGCGGTGCGTTGGGTTTCCGCGAAGCCGGCGAACTACTCGGGACCGCTGGTGGCGACCGGCGCAGGCGCGATGCCGCCGGGGATGATGTTCTCGATGATGCGCGGTTTCGACGTGATCGCGCTCGTGACCCTGCCGCTCCTCTTTGGCCTGCCCGCCTGGGTGTCGGTGCTGATCGGGGTGGTGGCCTTCGTCGTGTTGAGCACCGGCATGGACCGTGAGGCTCTGCTGGCTCAGCAGGAGGAGCAGCAACGGCTGCTGCAGGAAGCGAAGGCCGAGCGTTCCAAGCCGAAAAAGAGGATTCAGGTTCAGCGCCGGCGCTGAACTCCGGGCCTGTTGCGAAGGTCGGGCCGGGCATCGCGGGTCGGGTGAGAAGGCCCCGCTTCTCTACCCGGCGCGCCCCGCGCGGGAGACGGCCGTCGTAGACTCGGGCACGTCCCGCTTGGCTTCTCCTCGACCCGGCAGACCTTTTCGTAACGGGACTAGTCCAGGCCGAGAGCTTGCAGCATCGGCAGGAACTTGGCTCGGGTCTCATCGAGTTCTGCCGCAGGTTGAGAATCCGCGACGATGCCCGCGCCCGCGAAGAGCCTAATCTTCTCTGGGCTGCTTGGGTCGCAGTAGCCCCCGCGTAGCGCGATGGCCCACTCGCCGTCGCCGGCGGCGTCCACCCAGCCTACGGGGCCTGCGTAGCGGCCCCGGTCCATGCCCTCGACAGCCGCGATCGTCTCCGCGGCCAGGTGCGTCGGGGTACCGCAGACTGCTGCCGAGGGGTGCAGCGCGGCGGCGAGGCGCAGGGAGCTGGCATCCTCGTCGGCGACGCCGGTGATGTCCGTCGCCAGGTGGAGCACGTTCGGCAGGGGAAGTACGGAGGGCGCCTCGGGCACGTTCATCGCCCGGCAGAACGGGCTGAGGGCTTCTGCCACCGAGTTGACGGCATACTCGTGCTCGACCAGGTCCTTCTGGCTGCGGGCTAGTTCCGCGGCTTTGGCCAGTGGATCGGTTTGGCTGGGGTCTACGGATATGGTGCCGGCCAGCACGCGCGACGTCACCAGGCCACCGGACACCCTGACGAGCAACTCGGGTGTCGCCCCAACCAGCCCATCAACCAGATAGGTCCAAGTCATCGGGTAGCGGTCGATCAGTTGGTGGAGGATGGCGCGCAGGTCGATGGGGAGGTTGGATTCCGCGATGAGGTCGCGGGCCAGCACCACCTTGTGCACCCTGCCGGCGTGGATCTGCTCCACGCAACGGGCGACGAGCCCCGCCCACTCGTCCTGGGTCACGCTGCCGCGGCCCAGACGCAGTGCGGGGAAGGCGGGTGGCTCGCTCGGTTCCGGGAGGGTGAAGTCGCGCTTGTCGCCCAATTGGGTCAGCCAGCAGCGCCCCCCGCGCCGGCCGATGATGACCTCGGGCACCGTCAACACCGAGCCGAGGGCGGATCGGTCAGGGTCGAAGGCGAAGGAGCCGACCGCCAGCGGACCGACGCCCGAAACCCCGGGAAGCTCCGAGTCGTGGTCGATCATTTGGGAGACTTCGGCCCACCACACGTCGGCGGTTTCGATGTAATCCGTCTCGAATCGGGCCAGCTCCCCGATGCCGACGAATCCTTCATCTTTTCGGATGAACGCGCAGCCGGGCTCGCCCAGCGGGAGGAACCGCTCCAGCGGTCCGGGATCGGCGATGGCGACTGTCGTTGCCCGAAGGCGGGTGCTCCCGAAAACCAGATTCACCTTGGTGAGCATAGCGGCTGCGGGTGACAGTGACGACACCGGAGGTACACCTTGTCTATTGGTATTTGACAAGGATTTCATCAGAAAAATCCCTGTCGGCGGTCCGGGTGGCAGCTTTCATCCGGGCCCCTTAGACTGGCCCGAGAATGTCCCGTTGCGTCTAGGTGATGAGGTGCGAGAAAATGGCCGAAACCGCTGGTGAAGCGGACGTCATCGTCGTCGGCGCCGGCCCGGCTGGCTCCACCACTGCCGCGTACTTGGCGCGGCACGGCTTGAACGTGACCCTCCTCGAAAAGACCCACTTCCCGCGGGAAAAGGTGTGCGGCGATGGGCTCACGCCCCGTGCCACCCGCCAACTGATCCGCCTGGGCATCGACACCTCCCGGGAAGCGGGTTGGCTGCACAACCGCGGGCTTCGGGTTTACGCCGGGCGAAAGGAGCCCTTCCACTTCGACTGGCCGGAGCTGAAGGACTTCCCCAACTACGGGCTGGTGCGGCCTCGTTCCGACTTTGACAAGCTGCTGGCCGACCACGCCGTCTCGCACGGCGCACACCTGATCCAGGGCGCGAACGTCACCGGCGCGATCCTCGACGAGGTGAGCGGGCGCATCGTCGGGGTCACCACCAAGACGGGGGAGAGCTACCGGGCGCCGCTGGTCGTCGCCGCGGATGGCAACTCCGCCCGCCTCGCCATCTCAATGGGGGTGAACAAGCGTGACGACCGGCCGATGGGCGTGGCCGTGCGCGCCTACTACAAGACGCCCCGCCACGACGACGACTACCTGGAGAGCTGGCTGGAGCTGTGGGACGGCGAGCCCGGCAAATCTACGCTGATGCCGGGCTACGGCTGGGTATTCGGGATGGGGGATGGGACCGCCAACGTCGGCCTCGGGGTGCTCAACACCTCGAAGGGCTTCGGCAAGACCGACTATCGGGCGTTGCTGAAGCGTTGGTTGGACGCCACCGACGAGGCGTGGGGCTTCCGCGAGGAGAACCGCACCTGCCCGGTGCAGGGCGCCGCGCTGCCGATGGCCTTCAACCGGCAGCCGCACTACGGCCGCGGCCTGCTGCTCGTGGGCGACTCCGGCGGCATGGTGAGCCCATTCAATGGTGAGGGCATCGCCTACGCGATGGAGGCCGCCGAATACGCGGCCGGCGCCATCGCGGACGCGTACGCCCGCGGCATCGGAACCCGCTCGGCCGAGCGCGCACTCCAGGCCTACCCGGTGAAGTTGCGCGCCGAACTCGGCGGCTTCTACCGGCTCGGCACGATTTTCGTGCAACTCATCGGCAACCCAACGATCATGCGCCTGTGCACCAAGTATGGGCTGCCCCGCCCGACGCTGATGCGCCTGGTGATGAAGCTGCTAGCCAACCTCCGAGACGCCCACGAGGGCGACTGGATGGACCATCTGATCAACGCACTGGCCAAAGCCGCGCCGTCGGCCTGACCGAGTCAACTGCAAGTTAAGGAGTCCTCGTGAACCCATACATCCCGATCGTGGGCATGGTGGTCCTGGCCACGGTCTTCGTGGTTGTTTCGATGATTCTCAGCATCAACGTCGGCCCAGCGCGCTACAACCGCGCGAAGTACGACTCTTACGAGTGTGGTATCCAACCGACGCCACAGCCGGCGGGCGGTGGCCGCTTCCCAGTGAAGTACTACATCACGGCCATGCTGTTCATCGTCTTCGACATCGAGGTGGTGTTCCTCTATCCCTTCGCGGTGGCGCGCGACCAGATGGAGCTGTTCGTGGTGCTTCAGATGGTGCTGTTCATCGCTCTCATCTTCGTTGCTTTCTTCTACGTCTTGCGCCGCAAGGGCCTGGACTGGGACTGAATAGGTAAGGAATCCTCACATGGGTCTCGAAGACAAGATTCCCGCAGGCATTCTGCTGACCACGGTTGAAGCCGTGGCCGGTTGGCTGCGCAAGGCGTCCTTCTGGCCGGCGACGATGGGCCTGGCCTGCTGCGCCATCGAGATGATGGCCTACGGCACGCCGCGATTCGACGCGGGACGGTGGGGCCAGGAAGTGTTCCGGGCGTCGCCCCGGCAGGCCGACCTGATGATCGTTTCCGGTCGGGTCAGCCAGAAGATGGCCCCGGTAGTGCGGCAGGTGTACGACCAGATGCCGAACCCCAAGTGGGTCATCTCAATGGGTGCGTGCGCGTCGTCGGGTGGCATGTTCAATAACTACGCGGTGGTTCAGGGCTGCGACCACTTCCTGCCTGTCGACATGTATGTGCCCGGCTGCCCGCCGCGGCCCGACATGCTCATCGATGCGATGTTCAAGCTCCGGGAGCAGGTGCAGCACACGAAGATGGGTGCGCATCGCGTGGCGGAGATCGAGCAGTTGGAGCGGGACGCGCTTGTCATGCCCGCAAAGATCGAGCAGAAGGGGCTCATGCGATGACCGAGCAGAACCTGCCCGCTGATCGGCCGGATGCCCCGGCCTCGCCGGTTTTTGCAAAGAAGACCGGCATGTGGTCGCGCGGCTCGGGCGACACGTCGGGCTACGGCGGGATGGTGCGCGAACTGCGAATGCCGGGCGTGCCACACCCGCCGTTTGACGACGTCGCGGCCGATGCCATCCACTCGCGTGCGCTGGAGGTCGTTGAGGGGTTCGGCGAGTTCCCGGTGCTCCACTACCGCGGGGAACTCACCATCTACGTGCCACGGGAGCGACTGTTGGAGGTCGTCGCGAAGTTCCGCGACGACGCGTTCCTGCGTTTCGAGGTATGCGTCAGCGTCTCCGGGGTGCACTACCCGCAGCAGGCGGGCGCGGAACTGCACTCCGTCTACCACCTGCTGTCTATCACCCACAATCGGCGAGTGCGCCTTGAGGTGTCCTGCCCGGAGTCGGATCCGCACATCCCCTCCATTGTGGCCACCTATCCGCATGCCGACTTCCACGAGCGTGAGGCCTGGGACATGTTCGGCATCATCTATGACGGGCACCCGGGGCTGACCCGGATCCTGATGCCCGACGACTGGGTGGGCCACCCGCAGCGCAAGGACTACCCGCTCGGTGGGGTTGACGTCGAGTACAAGGGCGCGACGGTGCCGGCGCCGGACAATCGAAGGAGCTACTCGTGAGCCAAGACGTATATGCAGGTCCGGGCGAAAAGTCGGCCGACCGGGTGTATTTCGCCACCGGGGGCGACTGGGCGGATATCGTCAATGAGCAGGCCGAGCGCGGCGACGAGACCCTGGTGATCAACATGGGTCCGCAGCATCCCTCCACGCACGGCGTGCTCCGTCTGATCCTGGAGATGGATGGCGAGACGGTCACCTCGATCCGCCCCGGAATCGGCTTCCTGCACACGGGCATCGAGAAGAACATGGAGTTCAAGACGTGGACCCAGGGCGTGGCCTACTGCACCCGCATGGACTACGTCGCCCCGCTCTTCAACGAGGCAGTGTACTGCCTGGCTGTCGAGAAGTTGTTGGGCATCACCGACGATATCCCGGAGCGGGCGAGCATCATCCGGGTGCTGATGATGGAACTCAACCGGATAGCCTCCCACCTGGTGGCCATGGGAACCGGCGGCATGGAGATCGGTGCGCTCACCGTCATGACCATCGCCTTCCGCGAGCGTGAGCGGATTCTCGACTTCTTCGAGGACATCTCTGGGTTGCGAATGAATCACGCCTTCATCCGACCGGGTGGCGTCGCCAACGACCTCCCGGAAGGGGGACTGGACCACCTGCGTTCGTTGATCGACTGGTTGAAGAAACACCTTCCGGAGTACGCGACGTTTTGCAACGTGAACCCGATCTTCATCGGCCGCATGAAAGACGTGGCCTGCGTTGATCTGACCGGAGCGATGATGCTGGGCATGTCCGGGCCGCGCCTCAGGGGCACCGGATTCGAGTGGGATCTGCGCAAGTCGCAACCGTACTGCGGGTACGAGACCTACGACTTCGACGTGGTCACATGGGAAGGCGACGACTGCTATGGCGCCTTCCGGATTCGCCTCGCGGAGTGCTGGGAGTCGCTGAAGATCGTCGAACAGTGCCTGGAGCGGCTGGAGAAGACCGAGGGGCAGCCGGTGATGGTGTCCGACAAGAAGATCGCTTGGCCTGCCCAACTGACCGTCGGATCGGACGGCCAGGGTAACTCCAACGAGCACGTGAAAGAGATCATGGGCCAGTCGATGGAAGCCCTGATCCACCACTTCAAGATAGTCACGGAGGGCTTTAAGGTGCCGGTCGGCCAGGTCTACCAGGCGATCGAGTCGCCGAAGGGCGAGTTGGGCTGCCACCTGGTCTCCGATGGCGGGCCGCGCCCGTACCGTGCGCACTTCCGTGACCCAGGCTTCAACCACCTGCAGTCCATCCCCTATCTCTGCGAAGGCGCGATGATGTCCGACGTCGTCGTGGCAGTCGCCAGCCTCGACCCAGTCCTTGGAGGTGTGGACCGATGAGCGGCCACTTCGAGTCTTTCTTCCCCGAGTCGGGTTCGGTCGACTACACAAACCAGTCGACCAACATCGACGAGGCCGCCGTGGCCGAGTTTCGCGAGTTGGCGGGGCGCTATCCGCAGGCCCGTTCCGCTCTGCTGCCGATGCTGCACCTGGTTCAGTACTATGACGGCCGCATCAGCCCGCGGGGCATCGAGGTGTGCGCGGAAGTGCTGGGCATCACCACGGCCCAGGTCTCAGGTGTCGCCACCTTCTACACCATGTATAAGCGTCGCCCGGCGGGCAAGCAGCATGTCGGGGTGTGTACCACGGCGCTGTGTGCCGTCATGGGTGGCGACATCCTGCTGGAGCGGGTCAAAAAGAAGCTTGGTATTGACGAGGGCCAGACCACCGCGGACGGCCAAATCTCCCTGGAACGGCTGGAGTGCAACGCGGCCTGCGACTTCGCCCCGGTGATGATGGTCAACTGGGAGTTCTTCGACAACATGACCCCGGAGAAAGCCGACGAGTTGCTCGACAAGTTGATCGCGGATGAGGAGGTCGTTTCCCCGCGTGGGGCGACGATCACGTCGTGGCGGGAAGCGGAGCGGGTGCTTGCAGGCTTCCCCGACGGCCGCGCCGACGAGGGGCCTTCTGCCGGCCCGGCGTCCCTGACGGGCGTCGAAATTGCTGCGGAACGCGGCTGGCAGGCCCCAGACCCCGCCCAACTGCCGACTGTGAAGGAGGACGAGCAGTGACCGATCTACTCACTCCCGTGCTGTCGAAGCACTGGGGAGAGCCTAACTCTTGGAAGCTCTCGCGCTACGAAGCGGCGGGCGGCTACCGGGCCGCGCGCGATGCGCTGAAGATGGCGCAGGCGAACATCATCTCGCTCGTCAAGGACGCCAACCTCCGCGGCCGCGGCGGGGCGGGCTTCCCGACGGGTATGAAGTGGAGCTTCGTGCCGCAGGACAACCCCAATCCGAAGTACCTCGTGGTGAATGCCGACGAGTCGGAACCGGGCACCTGCAAGGACATGCCTCTCATGATGGCCAGCCCTCACACCCTCGTGGAGGGCGTTATCATCGCGTCCTACGCGATCAACTCGCACCAGGCGTTCATCTACTGCCGGGGCGAGGTGCTGCACGTCATCCGCCGCTTGCAACAGGCGGTGCGGGAGGCCTACGCAGCGGGCTATCTAGGCAAGAACATCTTCGGCTCCGGCTACGATCTCGACCTGATCGTCCACGCGGGCGCGGGCGCCTACATCTGCGGCGAGGAGACGGCCCTGCTGGATTCCCTCGAAGGCCGTCGTGGCCAACCGAGGCTCCGCCCGCCCTTCCCCGCGGTAGCCGGTCTCTACGCCTCCCCGACGGTGGTGAACAACGTCGAGTCCATCGCTTCGGTACCCAGCATCATCGCGGGTGGCAAGGAATGGTTCAAGTCGATGGGCACGGAGAAGTCCAGCGGTTACACCATCTACTCGCTCTCCGGCCACGTGGTGCGCCCGGGCCAGTTCGAAGCCCCAATGGGCATCACGATGCGGCAGCTGCTGGACCTGGCGGGCGGTGTCCGCGCCGGGCACGAACTGAAGTTCTTCACCCCGGGCGGCTCCTCCACCCCGATCCTGACCGGTGAACACCTCGACGTTCCGCTCGACTACGAGGGGATGGCCAGCGTGGGCACGATGTTGGGCACCAAGGCGCTCCAGGTGTTCGACGAGACCGTGTCGGTGGTGCGCACGACGCTACGCTTCGTCGAGTTCTACAAGCACGAATCCTGCGGCAAGTGCACCCCCTGTCGGGAAGGCTCGTGGTGGCTTGTTCAATTGCTGATGAAGCTGGAACAGGGCAAGGGCGAAGAGGGAGACGTGGACAAGCTGCTCGACGTCTGCGACAACATCGGCGGCAAGTCATTCTGTGCACTCGCCGACGGCGCGGTGGCGTGCGTGACCAGCGCGGTCAGACATTTCCGCTCTGAGTTCGAACAGGGCTACCACACGCCCGCCTGGGAGCTGTTCCCCTACGCCAAGAGCGCCCTTTTCGCACTGGAAGGAGCCAACTGATGAGCGTTGACTCGACTGGGGAGGTCCTCAAGCCGGATCTCGTCACCCTGACCATCGACGGCGTCCCGGTCAGCGTGCCGAAGGGCACCCTCATCATTCGCGCCGCCGAGATGATCGGTACCAACATCCCGCGCTTCTGCGACCACCCGTTGCTTGACCCCGTCGGCGCCTGCCGGCAGTGCATGGTGGAGATTCCCGATGCCGGCAACGGCCGAGGATTCCCGAAGCCTCAGGCCTCGTGCACGATGCCGGTGGCCGAGGGCATGGTGGTGAAGACGCAGGTCAGCTCCCCGGTGGCAGACAAGGCCCAGAAGGGCATCCTGGAGCTGCTGCTGATCAATCACCCGCTCGACTGCCCCATCTGCGACAAGGGCGGCGAGTGCCCGCTGCAGAACCAGGCCATGAGCCACGGGCACGCCGAGTCGCGCTACGGTGGACACAAGCGCACATTCCCGAAGCCGGTGAACGTCTCCGCACAGATTCTGCTGGACCGGGAACGCTGCGTGCTCTGCGCTCGTTGTACACGCTTCTCCGAGCAGATCTCGGGCGATCCATTCATCACATTGGTGGAGCGCGGCGCGCTGCAACAGGTGGGGTTCTACGAGCAGGAGCCGTACGACTCCTACTTCTCGGGCAACGTCGTGCAGATCTGCCCCGTGGGCGCGCTCACCTCGGCCGCCTACCGCTTCCAGGCACGGCCGTTCGACCTGGTATCCACCACCACCTCGTGTGAGCACTGTGCTTCGGGCTGTGAACTGCGCGTCGACCACCGCCACCACCAGGTGAAGCGACGCTTGGCGGGTTTCGATCCGAAGCTGAACGACGAGTGGAACTGCGACAAGGGCCGCTTCGCTTTCATGTACGCGCGCGAGGACCGTCTCATGCACCCGCTCGTGCGCCGCGACGGCACGCTGAAAGTGGCGTCGTGGCCGGAGGCCATTGACGCCGCCGTGGCCGGGCTGAAGAAAGCGGTCGGCGCGGTGGGCGTGCAGACCGGCGGTCGGCTGACCGTCGAGAACGCGTTCGGCTACGCTAGATTCGCGCGCGCTGTGTTGGGTACCAACAACATCGACTTCCGATCTCGGCCGCACTCGGCCGAGGAAGCTGACTTCCTGGCCGCCGCAGTCGCGGGCCGGGCCAGTGTGGGAGTAGCCGGAGTGGATCGCGCGAGCCACGTCGTGCTCGTCGCCTTCGAGCCCGAGGACGAGATGCCCGGGCTGTTCCTGCGGCTGCGCAAGAACGTGCGCAAACGCGGGCTGAAGGTCACCACCATCGCGCCGTTCGCCTCGCGTGGGACGGTTAAGTTGGGTGCCACCGTCGTCGCAGCCGCCCCCGGCGACGAGGTGTCGGCCCTCCAGGACCTGACCGGCCTGGACCCAGACACCGTGATCCTGGTCGGTGAGCGTGCTGCCACTCTGCCAGGCCTGCTGAGCGCGGTTGTGCAGGTGGCTGAGCGCACAGGCGCCAGTTTCGCTTGGCTGCCGCGTCGAGCCGGCGACAAGGGCGCGATCGACGCGGGCTGTCTGCCCGGCCTGCTGCCCGGCGGGCGGCTGGTGGCGGACGCCGAAGCTCGTGCCGACGTCGCAGCGGCCTGGGGAGTTCCCAACCTGCCAGCCGAGCCCGGTCTCGCTGCCGATGACCAGTTCCGCGCGGTGCTGACTGGCCGGCTCAAGGCCTTGGTTGTGGCGGGCGTCGAACCCGGCGACATGGGCAATCCCGACCTGGCGCTGCAAGCGCTGGAAGAAGCGGAGTTCGTCGTCAGCATCGAGCAGCGGCCGTCCGAGGTCACCGAGCGTGCCGACGTCGTGTTCCCTGCCGCGTTGGTGGAGGAACAGGCCGGACATTTCCGCAACTGGGAGGGCCGCGACCGCCGCGTCGCGATGGTCACTCGGGCCAACCACAGCCCGTTCACCGATCTGCGGATTCTCGCGGCACTGTCCGACGCGCTGGGCTCCGACCTGGGCATGCGCACGCCCACCGCAGCGTGGGCGGCCTTCCAAGAACTGATGGATTGGGAAGGGGCTCGGGCAGTTCCGCCGAATGCGGTCCCGGTCCCCAAACGTGAAGGCCTGTTGCTCGCCGGATGGCGTGAACTGCTCGACTATTCGCGCGGAAACGATAATGAGCCCGCGTTGCGAGCCACTGCACGAAAGCCCATCTTGCGCGTCAACGAGCGCACGGCCGCCGAACTCGGCCTCGCCGAGGTTGCCCGGGTGTCGGCAGGCACCCGGGAGCTGGTGCTGCCCGTGGTGCTGACGCCGGACCTCGTCGACGGCGTGGTCTGGGCTCCGCTGAATCCCGGAGAGGACCGCTTGGCGGTCGTTCCGGGCACGCCCGTGACGGTGAGCGCCGTCACCTTCGAAGGGGGAGAGGACGAATGAACCCCATTTTCTTCCAGGATCCTTGGTGGCTCGTCCTAACCAAGGTGCTGGTGCTGTTCGTTCTGCTGCTGGTGTGGACGATCTTCAACGTGTGGTACGAACGCCGGCTCGTTGCGAAGATGCAGCATCGACTCGGCCCAATCATGAACGGCCCGTTCGGTCTGGGCCAGGCCGTGGCCGACGGTGCGAAACTCATCCTGAAGGAGGACTTCCGCCCCAAGAAGGCCGACAAGTTCATCTTCAACTTGGCGCCGATCTTGGCCGGCATGGCGGCCTTCACCACCTGGACCGTGATGCCGCTCGGTGGCGAGGTGGAGATCTTCGGTGTTGCGACCCGTCTGCAGGTAACCGACCTGCCGGTGGCTGCGCTGTTCGTGATGGCGATCGCCTCGATCGGCATCTACGGGATCGTGCTAGCGGGCTGGGCTTCGTCGAACTCCTATTCCCTTTTGGGTTCGCTCCGCTCTACCGCGCAGATGATCTCCTATGAACTAGCGATGGGCTTGGCGATGGTCGGGGTATTCCTGCGTGCCAGCTCGATGTCTACCCACCAGATCGTCGAGGCACAGAACGTGCCGATCCAGTTCGTCATGCCGTTCACAGGGCAGCCGCTGTTCGAGGGCCACAGCATCACCGGCTGGTACTGGTTCCTCCTGTTTCCGTGCTTCGTGGTGTATGCGATCGCGATGGTGGGCGAAACCAACCGCGCTCCGTTCGACCTGCCGGAATGTGAATCGGAGTTGGTTTCCGGTTACCTCACCGAATACTCCGGCTTCCGCTACGCGATGTTCTTCCTTGCGGAGTACATCAACATGGCGACGGTATCCGCGATGTGCACGACGCTCTTCCTGGGCGGTTATTTGATGCCATGGCCGCTGAACATCATCCCCGGCTTCGACAACCCGTGGCTCGGCCCGATCGTGTTCATCATCAAGACACAGCTGGTGTTCTCGGTGTTCGTGTGGCTGCGCGGCACGCTGCCTCGCTTCCGCTACGACCAGTTCATGGGCCTGGGCTGGAAGTACCTGATCGAGATCGTGCTGGTGTACCTCGTTGCCGTGATGCTCTTCCCACAAGCTTCGGCGGCGCTGGGCGTGCTCACGGTGGTGGCCGTCGGCTTCCTGATCTCCATCAAACGCCGCACCGACCTAGGGGAGCTTGATCCTGAGGAGAAGGAGGCGCCCAAGGCGGTCGAGTCGGAGCCATTCGATCCATTCGCAGGTGGTTACCCAGTTCCGCCGCGGCCGGGGCAGAAGCTGCCGGAACTGGCGGGCGTCGTGGCTGCCCAGAGCGAACCGCAGGCCGCTGAGGCCGACGCCGTCAAGGAGGAGGACGCCTGATGGGTTTCCTGCAAGAGTGGGCCGGTTTCGGCATCACGTTTGAAACGATGTTCCGCAAGACCTTCACCCAGGGTTACCCCCACAAGAAGGGGGAAGAGAAGGTCACGATGCCCCGTTTCCATGGGCGTCACCAGCTGAATCGGTGGCCGGACGGCCTGGAGAAGTGCGTCGGCTGTGAGTTGTGCGCGTGGGCATGCCCCGCGGACGCGATCTATGTCGAGGGCGCGGACAACACCGACGAGAACCGCTTCTCACCCGGTGAACGGTTCGGTCACGTCTACCAGATCAACTATCTGCGCTGCATTTTCTGCGGTATGTGCATTGAGGCTTGCCCCACCCGGGCGCTGACGATGACGAACGAGTTCAAGATCGCGGACACCACGCGGGAAAAGCTCATTTACACCAAGAACGAACTCCTGGCACCGCTGCTGCCGGGAATGGAGCAGCCGCCGCATCCTCGCCGTCTGGGCCCGGACGAGGACGACTACTTCCTCGGACTGCCGCCCACCGGTGAGCCCGACACGCGCAGCGCCGCAAAGTCAGGAGTGTCCGAATGATGAACGTTGCGCTACTCGCTGCCAGCGACGTTGCCTTCTGGGTTGCAGCGCCGGTGATGGTGTTCTGCGCGCTGGCTTTCCTCATCTCGCGTCGGCCGGTGCATTCCGCCGTATACATGGCGGGAGTGATGATCGGTCTCGCTGTGTTGTTCGCGGCACAGGACGCCCCCTTCCTGTTTGTCGCGCAGATCATCGTCTACACCGGCGCGATCCTCATGATGTTCCTGTTCGTCGTGATGCTCATCGGTGTCCAGTCGACGGATTCTGTCGTCGAGACGATCAAGGGTCACCGGGTGGCTGCGATCCTGGCGGCGCTCGGGGTCGGGTCGTTGCTGGTGTTGGGTGTGGGGCAGCTGGCCCAGTTCGGCCAGCCTGCAGGCCTGGCGACGGCGAACGCCGAGGGCAACGTCGAGACACTCGCCAAGATCGTCTTCCACGACTACTTCCTGGCCTTCGAGGTGTCGGCCGCTTTGCTGATCACCGCCGCGGTCGGCGCGCTGCTACTTACGCACAGCGACGAGTTGCGGCGCAAGCTCACCCAGCGGGAGAAGGCACAGGAGCGGACCCGCGCCTACGCCGAGGACGGAGTGCATCCCGGAACCGCCCCCAACTCGGGTGTGTTCGCCCGGCACAACGCCATCTCGGTGCCTGCGCTGCTGCCGGATGGCTCAGTGGCCGAGACATCGCTGTCCCGGACTCTGCTCGATCGCGGAGTGGCCGTCGACGTGGAACAGCTGCGCGGCCCTGCGGTCGAGAGCCTCGCCGCGATCGAAGCATCCCGTGCGCAAGCCGAAGGAGTTGAGGAATGACCACTTCCGCTCTGCTCGTACTGTCCGCCATCCTGTTCACGGTGGGTGTCGCGGGTTTCCTCCTGCGCCGCAACGCGATCATCGCCTTCATGTCCGTGGAGCTGATGCTGAACGCGACGAACCTGGCCTTTGTCGCGTTCGCGCGCCAACATGGCAACCTTGAGGGGCAGATGGCTGCCTTCTTCGTGATGGTTGTCGCAGCGGCCGAGGTCGTGGTGGGCCTCGCCATCATCGTTGCCGTCTACAGGGCACGTCGCTCGGCTTCGGTCGACGACGCGAGCCTGATGAAGTTCTAAGGGGCCGTACGTGTTTGCTCTAGAAACCATTCCGACGGAGGCGGCGGCCGGCCTGTTCGCGCTCGCTCCGCTGATGATCGCGATCCCGCTCTGCACCGCGCTGCTGCTCCTCCTACTGGGCAAGTACTCGGACGCGTGGGGCCACCTGCTGGCCACCGTCGCGCCGATCGCATCCTTCGTCATCGGGCTGCTGCTGTTCCTGCAGATGCTGGGCGATCCGAAACCGGTGAACATCTCCGTCTACGAGTGGCTGGCCACCGGAAACTGGTCGGTCAGCATCGGGCTGCTCGTGGATCAGTTGTCGATCCTGTTCGTGCTACTGATCACCGGCGTGGGATCCCTCATCCACGTCTACTCGATCGGCTATATGTCTCACGACGAACGGCGTAGGCGTTTCTTCGCCTACCTGAACCTCTTCATCGCCGCGATGCTCACGCTGGTCCTGGCGAACAACTACCTGGTGCTGTTTGTTGGCTGGGAAGGTGTCGGCCTGGCGTCGTTCTTGCTTATCTCGTTTTGGGCACACAAGGACTCGGCGGCCGCAGCCGGCAACAAGGCGTTCATTGTCAACCGGGTGGGCGACCTGGGGCTGGCTACCGCAATGTTCACGATGTTCAGCCTGATCGGTTCGGTCAACTTCACGGACGTCAGCGCGGTAGCCCCGCAACTGGGTGGCTGGGCGACGCTGATTGGTTGTCTGCTGCTGCTGGCGGCATGCGGCAAGTCTGCGCAGGTTCCGCTCCAGTCCTGGCTGCTGGACGCGATGGAGGGCCCGACCCCGGTTTCCGCGCTCATCCACGCGGCGACGATGGTCACCGCCGGCGTCTACCTCGTCATCCGCTCCAACGCGATTTATGCACAGTCGCCGGAGGCGACGCTGGCCGTGGCCATCGTCGGCACGGTGACGCTGCTCGCGGGCGCCTGGATTGGTTCCTGCAAGGACGACATCAAGAAGGTGCTGGCCGGTTCGACGATGTCTCAGATCGGCTACATGATGCTCGCGGCGGGACTCGGCCCGGTCGGCGCAGCCTTCGCTATTTTCCACCTGATCACGCATGGTTTCTTCAAAGCCAACATGTTCCTCGGCGCCGGTTCCGTGATGCACGGCATGAACGACGACGTGAACATGCGCAACTTTGGTGCGCTCGCCGCGCCGATGCGGATCACCTTCCTCACGTTCGCGGCGGGTTACCTGGCGATCATCGGTTTCCCCTTCACCGCGGGCTTCTATTCGAAGGACCACATCATCGAGGCCGCATTCCACGAGAGCACCACGCTTGGTGTACTGGCTCTGATCGGCGCGGGGGTGACAGCGTTCTACATGACCAGGCTCATGATGATGACCTTCATCACCAAGAAGCGCTGGAAGGAGGGCGTCCACCCGCACGAATCGCCGCTGACCATGACGGTTCCGCTTGTGGTGCTGGCTGTGGCGTCGCTGGTGGCAGGCCTGGCCATGAACGGCTGGATCCAGGACTGGCTGGTGGTGCCCACCGGGCACGAGGTGCACGCCACCGGCCTGCTGCACATCACCGGGATTGGTTGGCTGACGATGGCCGTCGTCGCCGCAGGTGTGGCCGTTGGCTACCTGGCGTTCCGTGATGTCGCCCGGGACGAGCCCAAGACGAGGAACGTACTTGTTCTCGCTGGCCGCAACGATCTGTTCGGCGACGCCATCAACGAGCACGCAATCATCCGTCCCACCAAGGATTTGGCCGCTGGCCTTGCTTGGTTTGATCGAACCACTCTCGACGGGCTGCCGGAAGGCGGCGCGGTCGTCGCGGCTGGGTTGGGCAACTTCCTGCGCCGAGGCCTGAACGGCTACTCGCGCAGCTACGGGCTCACCCTCGTCGTCGGCGTGCTGGCGCTGGCGCTGGTGGTCATTCTGGGTCAGCTGGGCTAAGGAGTAATAGAGACATGTTGTTGACCATTCTCGCCCTACTGCCGATTGTGGGGGCCGCCGTCGTCGCCCTGCTCAAGGGCAACGTGGCGAAACTTGTTGGCCTTGGATTCGCGCTGACGACGCTGGTGTTCGGCGGGACCGTGGCGGTGCTCAGCTTCTCGGGTGTCACTTCGCTGGCCATATCGGTGCCGTGGATTCGTCCGATCGGCGCCTACTATGCGCTCGACATGATGCCGATGGATGCCGTCCTGGTGCTCCTCACCGTGATCCTGCTGCCGGTGGTGCTGCTTGCGGAGTGGCGCATCGACGATCGCCCCGATATCCGGGGGACCGCGGCCGGGTTCTTCTCGCTGGCGCTGCTGATGCAAGGCCTGGCACTGTTCGTGTTCCTCGCGGGCGATCTGTTGCTGTTTTACCTCGCGTTCGAGGCCACCCTGATCCCGGTCTACTTCATGATCGGTCGCTTCGGCGGCACGGGCAGGCGCCGGGCGGCGATCAAGTTCCTGCTGTACTCGCTGGCCGGGGGCCTGGTGCTGCTGGTGGGCGTCGTCGGGCTGTACGCGTCGTCGGTGTCCGCTGGTAAGCCGAGCATGCTGATCGGTGACCTGGCGGCGCTGTCGCTGGATCCCACCACAGCGAACCTCCTCTTCGTGGCGGTCTTCTTCGCCTTTGCGGTCAAGGCTCCTCTGGTGGGGCTGCATAGCTGGCTGCCGGACACCGCAGCGGCCGCGACGAGCGGCACATCGACGCTGCTGGTCGGCATCCTCGACAAGATCGGCACCTTCGGCCTGATCAAGATCTGCCTAGTGATTTTCCCAGGGTCCATGCAGTGGGCCGCGCCGGTGGTGCTGGTGTGGGCGGTGGTGTCGATGTTCTACGGCGCGCTGATGGCTTTCCAGTCGAAGGACATGCTCCGGCTGGTGAGTTACACGTCGATCAGCCACTTCGGGTTCATGGTTCTCGGCATCTTCGCGTTGACCACCCAGTCCATGACCGGGTCGATCTTCTACATGCTGAACCACGGATTCTCCACCGCCGCTCTGTTCCTGATGGTGGGCTTCCTGGTGGCCCGTCGCGGCTCGGCCGATATCAACGCCTTCGGCGGTGTGCAGAAGGTAGCGCCGGTGCTGGCCGGGTTCTTCCTGCTGTCCGGTTTGTCTGCGCTGGCTCTGCCAGGTATGGCTAGCTTCGTGTCCGAGTTCCTGGTGATGGCCGGCTCCTTCCAGCGATACCCGGCGCACGTCGCTGTGATCGCGCTTGGCATGGTGCTGGCGGCCGTGTACGTCCTGCGTTTGTACAAGACGACGATGACCGGACCGGTGACCGAACAGGTCGAGGAACACATCAAACACGACCTCAGCCTGCGGGAGCGGGCTGCGGTCTTCCCGTTGATCGTGCTGTTGCTGATTCTCGGTTTCGTTCCGAAGCCCGCGCTGAGCATCATTGACAGTGCTTCCCAGGGCTTCCTCTCCGTCGCTGGTGTGACGGATCCCACCCCGCAGCTGAAGGAAGGCGGACGATGAGCAACGTCTTGGAGATTCTGGCCCCCACCGTCGAGTGGTTGCCCCTGGCTCCGCTCATGATCGTGTTCGGGGGAGCGGTGATCGGCGTGCTCGTCGAAGCTTTTGTGCCCCGCAGCGTGCGCTATACCGTGCAGACCGCGCTGACGCTGTTGACCCTGATCAGCGCCGTCGGCGCACTCGCCTATTCTGCGGTCGACTTCAAGGCCCAGCTGTTGGCGATGAACTCGGTGTCGTTCGACGGGCCCACCGCACTGTTCTGGGCGATGCTGCTGATCTTCGGGCTGTGTGGCCTGGCGTTGTTCGCGGAGCGTGGCGTGGCCGAGGGGCGTTCCGCGTTCGCTGCGGCAGCCAGCAGCGTCCCGGGCTCCCCGCTGGAGCGGAAGGCTGAGGAGGAGGGCCGCGAGCACACGGAGGTGTTCCCGCTGCTGCTGTTCTCGCTGCTCGGCATGATGCTTTTCGTCTCCTCGAACGACCTGATCCTGCTGTTCGTGGCGCTCGAAGTGTTCTCGCTGCCGCTCTACCTGCTGTCCTCCATGGCGCGTCGTCGCAGGTTGCTGTCGCAGGAGGCGGGCCTGAAGTACTTCCTGCTGGGCGCCTTGGCCTCGGGTTTCTTCCTCTATGGTGTCGCCATGCTCTACGGCTACTCGGGTGGCCTGAAGCTGACCAGCGTGGCTGCGGCGCTCGACTTGGGTGCGCCAAACTACGGTCTGCTGCTGTTTGGCCTGGTCCTGGTGGCCGTCGGGCTGCTGTTCAAGGTCGGCGCGGTGCCGTTCCACGCCTGGACCCCCGATGTCTACATGGGCGCGCCCACCCCGGTGACGGGCTTCATGGCCATCGCCACGAAGACTGCCGCCGTCGCGGCGCTTCTGCGCGTTTTCTTTGTTGCGCTGGGCGGGGCCGAGTGGGATTGGCAGCCGGTGTTTGCGGTCGTCGCTGTGGCGAGCATGCTGTTTGGTGCGACGGCCGCGCTTTGGCAAAGCGATATCAAGCGCCTGCTCGCCTACTCGGCGATCACGCACGCCGGATTCATTCTGGTGGGCGTGGTTGGTGCCGTCCAGGCTGGTCCGGAGATCTACGTTTCGACGGTGGCTTCAGCGGCGTTCTACCTGCTCACCTACGGCGTGGCCACGCTGGGCGCTTTTGCGCTGCTGATGACCGTGCGCCGTTCCGGGGGAGAGGCCACGAACATCGACGATTGGCGCGGCCTGGGCCGGACCAACCCGGTTACGGCGGGGATCATGACGCTGTTCTTCCTGAGCTTCGCCGGTATCCCGCTCACAGCTGGTTTCGTTGGGAAGTTGGCGGTATTTGTGTCAGCGTTCCAGGGCGGCTACGGCTGGTTGGTCGTGGTCGCGGTCGTGCTGAGCGTCGTGGCGGCCTACTTCTACCTGAAGATCGTGGTGGCGATGTGGTTCCAGGACGCTCCGGCCGCGTCTGAGGTGAGCGTTGTCAGCCCGTCTGCTTGGGGCTGGTCCGTGCTGGTGTTCGGGGCTATCGCTACAGTGGTTCTTGGCCTGCTGCCTGGCGGGCTGTTGGATCTGATGAACAGCGTTTCGGAGTTCATTCGTTGATGACCCTGACTTTTGAAGACCGGTTGCAGCGCCGGCTTGAGGCTTTCGAGCCCCGGCTGGCGCAGTCCGCCATTGCCGCCAGCGATCTTGTGACCGAGGCTGCACGCCATGTTATCGTCGCCGGTGGCAAGCGTTTCCGCCCTCTGCTTGTGTTTGCCTGCTCCGAGTTCGGCACCGTGAGCGACGAGGATCGTCTCCAATCGGCGGCGATGGTGATGGAGTTGACGCACGTGGCCAGCCTCTATCACGACGACGTCATGGACGAGGCGGACACGCGCCGGGGGGCGCCCAGCGCCAACCGGTTCTACGGCAACTCCGTGGCCATCCTGGTGGGTGACTTCCTATTCGCCCGGGCTTCGGCGCTCGTGGCCAGGTTGGGGCCGGACTTCATCGAGTTGCAGGCCAACACGTTTGCTCGGCTCGTGCAGGGCCAGATCGCGGAGACGGTTGGGGCGAGCCCCGAGGACGATCCCTTGGCGCACTACCTGCAGGTGATCGCCGACAAGACGGGATCGCTGATCGCGGCGTCGGCTTGCTTCGGCGCCATGGTCGCCGGGCTGCCACCGGAGCAGGTGGAGGCGTTGCGCTCCTTTGGGGAGGAGATTGGGGTCGTGTTTCAGCTTTCCGATGACCTCATCGACATCAGCTCCGAGGAGACGGGCAAGACTCCGGGCACCGACCTGCGTGAGGGGGTGCCGACGCTACCTGTGCTCATGCTGCGTGCCAGGAACGACCCAGCGGATGCTGAGTTGCTGGCGTTGATTGACGGGGACCTCACCTCTGACGAGGCCCTGACCGAGGTGCTGGTCAGGCTTCGTGCGCACCCCATCATGGCCGAGGCGCTTGCCGAGGTTGAGCGTCATGCCGCCCTGGCACGGGAGTATCTGGCTCCGCTGCCGGAGTGCGAGGCCAAGGAGACGTTGCTGAAGGTTGCGGACGAACTGGTCACCCGCTCATCCTGACCCACTGTTCGTTTCTGAGGCGATGCTGGGTTACGGCGCATCGGACCTCCCGAGGGCGAGTCGATGACTTCCTTGGCCGGTAGACTGCCGAGGAGAACTAGCTGTATGAAGGAGTCAGATGTTTCCCAGAGACGTCGTATACCCGCCGGACCCAGTAGAAACCGAGGCGCCGCCGGGGTCGGAGTTCCCCATACCCGGCGCTGACGCAGGGTTGGGCTGGGATGGGATTTCCATCATCGTTGGTGGCGTGGTGCTGCTCCTGATTTTGGTCCCCCTGCTGGTGTTTTTCCTCAAGGCGCGCAAGTCATGATGGGCGGGCACCTTCTGATTCCCGTAGACGTTTTGCCGCCGGTGTTTCCGGGCAGCCCGGTGTTTGCGCTCTTTATCGTCTTTGTCCTGGGGTGCTCCGTGGTAGCAGGTCTCATCGCGCTCCTGGTGTGGTTGTTTCGTCGGCGCTAGTTGGTGGTGGACTCTTCAGCTGACCAGAAGGCCCAGCCCGAATGACACGGCGTTGGAGATCAACCCCAAAGCGGCCGCTAACGCCCACGGCGCGTGGGTGTGCCCTGTGGCGGTGCGCCAGACGCAGCACTCGATCAGGGCGACCAGGACTTCCCCGATGATGATGTTCCAGAAGGTGAGCCCGAAAAAGTGCAGCGAAATCCAGAGCACCGGGTGTGTCAGGTTGGCGAGGAATAGAGTTGGTGCCCAGCGGCGGGTGTGGGCCCGAGTGGCCAGCCCGATCAAGAACACGGTCGCGGCCTCGAACACCAGGGTGAGGCCGAAGGCGCCGAGCCAGAGGAGGAACTGGTCCATGTGGAAAGGCTAGCAGCGCCGCTGGGCGGCTTGGCCGTGCTCTATTTCGCCGCCTCGACCCTGGCCTCCCTCGCTGCGACCCTGATGAGCGTATGGGCTGTAGCTGCTCTCGGGCTGGCCGCCTTTGGCATCACGCACGTGATCATCGAGTTGCGCTACGTTATCGGACGCTTCTCCTCCATGCTGCGCGGCGCGTTCGCCTGGTGGCTCTTCGGGCTGACGAGCCTGGTGTTCGTCGCACGGGCCCTGGCCAGCATCGTTCCGGTGGCGGCCGTTCTGGAGATTGTTGCTGGCATGGCAACGGTTGCCCTGGGCTGCTGGGTTGCGCTGGGAGGCGCCTGGCGGCTGCTGGCGCTTCTGGTATGCGCCGCCGCCACCATCCACGCGATCGAGTGGCCCGGGCAGTATTTCTTTGTGCTGACCCACCTGCATAACCTGGTTCCGCTAGCTTTTCTGTGGGATTGGTCCCGACGATTGGGCACCTCACAGCGCCGCTACTTCCTGGGCATGCAGTTGCTCTGGGCTGTACTGATCCCGCTGGGTCTCCTGCTGGCCGCGCCCAGCGTCGAATCCGTCCCAGGCTGGCTGGACGCGCGCGCGGCCTACAGCATCTGGGCCGGGGCCACACCGCCCGGGCTGCGCGAGAGCGGTCTGACGAGCTACCTATCGGTCTTCGCTTTCATGCAGACGATGCACTACGCGGTGTGGATCGGCTTCCTGCCGTGGGCTGCTCGCGACGCCAGCGCGGCCTTCTCCGCCCGCGTTCCGCTCCTCAAGGGAGGACGGGTGTGGTGGCTCGCGGCGGGTTGCGCGCTGGTGTTGGCCGGCATGTATTGCCTGGACTACCTGGCAGGCCGCAGCGTCTACGGCCTGCTCGCCACCTACCATGTCTACGTGGAACTGCCGCTCATCGTGGTGCTGGCCGCAGGCTGCGCTACACGTCGGGCTGGCGGCCCCCACTGAGGAGGGCCGCCGGTTCCTCACCAGATACTGATTCGCTCGTCGGGGTCGAGCCACAGGCCGTCGCCGGGCTGCGTGTCAAAGGCTTCGTGGAAGGCATCGATGTTGGACAGAATCTTGTTGACCCGGAACTCCGCAGGCGAGTGCTGATCAACGCTCAACAGCAGCTTTTCCATCTCGGGGCGCCGTTTGGAGCGCCAGATGGCCCCGTAGCCAAGAAAGAAGCGCTGTTTTGGCGTGAATCCATCGATCTCTTCGCCGTCGGGCTCCCCACCAGAGAGCAACCAGGCGCGGTAGGCGATGCCGACCCCGCCGAGGTCGCCGATGTTCTCCCCGAGGGTGAGTTTGCCGTTGACTGCGCCATCCACGCCCACCGGGGAAAGCCCGTCGAACTGGTCCACCAGCCGGCCGGTGCGCGCACGGAAGGCCGCGTGGTCCTCGTCGGTCCACCAGTTTCGGATGCGGCCTTCGGCGTCGGTGGTGGAGCCCTTGTCGTCGAAACCATGTCCGATCTCGTGGCCGATAACCGAGCCGATAGCGCCGTAGTTCACCGCGTCGTCTGCGCCAGGAGTGAAGAACGGCGGCTGAAGCATAGCGGCGGGGAAGACGATTTCGTTGCGCAGCGGATGATAGTAAGCGTTGACCGTCTGGGGCAGCATCTCCCAGTCGTCCACGTCAACGGGCTCCAGCACGCGCGACAAGGAACGATCGAATTCGAAGGCGTTGCGCGCCAGCACGTTGTCGATGAGAGAGTCGCCCACGTGGAGCGCCGAGTAGTCGCGCCAGTTGTTGCGGTAGCCGATCTTGGGACGAAATCCGGTGAGCTTTTTCAGCGCCTCCGCCCGAGTGACGTCGGTCATCCAGTCGAGCTGGGAGATGGAATCCCGGTAAGCGGCGATCAGGTTCTCCACCAGCTGTTCCATTGCGGCTTTGGACTCCGGCAGGAAGTGCCGCTCGACGTACAGCCTGCCCACCGCCTCACCCACGGTGCTCTCGACGAAGCTGATCGCCCGCTTCCAGCGGGGCCGGATCTCCTCGGTACCGGCCAGCGTGCGCCCGTAGAAGTCGAAGCGCTCCTCCACGAATGCACTGGACAGGTAGGGCGAGAGTGCGGAGACCGTGTGCCAGCGTGCCCAGGCGCGCCATGCCTCAATAGGCATGCTCGCGGCAAGCTCGGCCAGGCCGGTGAAGAAGGAAGGCTGTGCGTTGACGAAGTAGGACAGCTTCTCGTGAGGGATTTCGGCGGCGGCCACGAAAGCGTGCCAGTCGAATCCTGGTGTCGCTGCCAGCTCGTCCAGGGAGGAGGGGTTGAACATCTTGATGAAGTCGCGGCAGCTGACCTTGTCCCAGTGCAGGGTCGCAATCCTCGTCTCCAGATCGAGCACGAGCTCGGCCTGCTCTGCGGCTGCGGGGACGCCGGCGAGAGTGAGGACGCGTTCGACATGGCTCCGGTAGGCGGCGAGCGTCTCCGCGTGCTCTTCGAGCCGGTAGTACTCCTCATCCGGCAGCCCTAGGCCGCCCTGGTAGAGGAAGTAGACGTAGCGTTTCGGATCCCCCGGGTCGGCGTCCTCGCTCAGCGAGAAGGCACCTGCGTAGCCGTCGCGAGCGGCCCGCCCCAGGAAGGCAGCCAACGACGATGAGTCATGGATCTCTGCCACGCGATCCAGCAGCGGGCTGAGTGGGGAGGCCCCGAGCTTTTCGAGTTCGTCCTCGGCCAGGAACGAGCTGTAGAGCAGGGCGATCTTCCCGGACTCGCTGGCCGGATCGTCGGAGACCTGCTCCTCGATGATGGCTCGCACGTTGCGTTCCGCCTCATCCGTCAGCGTCACGAAGGCGCCGGCCGACGAGCGGTCGGGCGCAATCTCGGCTGTGGCCAGCCAGGAGCCGTTCAGATAGCGGAAGAAGTCGTCCTGCGGACGAACCGTCACGTCGCGATGGGAAAGGTCGAGTCCAGTCATGGGCTCAACCCTACTGGCGGGGCGCAAGACGGGTTGACCGGCTAGCGTTCCCAGCGCACTTCCAGCTTGTCACCGTCGCTGCCCATCATGTCCGCAGACACGGTGGTGGAGACGTGGACTTCCTCGGTGCCGGGGCTGGAGCCGTCCGTGTACTCAAAGGTGAGCGTCATCTGCAGGTCGGCGTTCAGCGTGGCCCGGGTCTGGTCCTGCGTGGAAAGCCCCGGCTCGACCCGGGCGAAGGGGTTGCCGACCAGCTGCCAGCGCACGGAGCCTTCGACGATGGGTCGCGCCGCGCGTCGAGCCTGCGGGCAGCCTTCGGGCGCCAGCTCCGTCCGCGCAACGCATGCTTCCAGTGAGCGGGCAACGGCCGTGCGGAACGCCTCCGATCCTTTGCTAGTGAGCTGCGGGATCGCTGGGAAGGGGGTCTTCTGCGCGAACTGTAGCGAGCTGATGGTGATGGTGTTGGAGGAGGGGAACTCAATGAAGTCGAGCCCGGTGCTCAGCTCGTAGATTCCCGGCACCACCTCGATGGCCTCGAACTCCTCGACCTCCACCCCCGCGAGGCGCAGGGGGAGCCGCTGCGCATTGTTCAGCTCCAGCAGGACGGAGGTGGTGACGTTCGCAAGCGCGTAGAAACCGTTCTCGACCTTGACCAGAGGCATGGTCGCCTCCACCTTGTTTCCGGCCAGCCGGTAGCTGACCTCCACGTTGAGGGCCTTCTCGTCGGTGGTGTGCACCATGATCTCGGTGATGGGAGCCTTCTGCCGCATCCGACGGTGCGCGTCCGGGTTCAGCAGGGCGCGGCTGCCGTCGCCCTTGATCTCCCCAAACGTCAGGGCTTTCTCAATGTCTCCGGCAGCTAAAGCCTCCAGGTAGCCGCGCACGGTTTCCTGGGGGGAGCGTCGTTTGGCGGGTTCCGGTCCCGTGTTGGTGATCACGAGCGTGTTCGGATCGTAGACCTGCGTGTTCAGATATTTCACATAGACGTAGCCGAGGCCAACTGCGATGGTCAGCACTAGGACCAGCGTGTAGGCCGCCGCTTTCCACGGCAGCGGGGCGCGGGCGTGCTCCTGCTCGACGGGCGGTGCGACGAACCTGTCTTGGTCGGTCGCCTCGAACTGGGCGTGCGTGAACGCGGGTCGGGCGGCGGAGTTCACCGTCCGCTGGAACGCGGTGCGGTCGGCCTGCGGGGCCTCGTGTTGCGCGTGCGTGCCGGCGGGCCACCGTTGTGGAGCGGCGGGCTGGGTCGGCTGCTGGTGGGAGCCGGTATGCGGCGGGACACCACCCCGGGGGCTGGGGCGTGGGGCCTCCGGGCGGTGCCTCATGCGTGGGCCTCCCAGGTATCGGGGCCGGCGATGATCTCCGCCAGCGCTGACGCCCGATCTGGGCGTTGGGCGAGCCTGATCTGCTCACGCAGTTGATCGTCGTAGGCGGGGCGGTCGACCCGTCGGAGTACGCCGACGGGGGCTCGGCTCAGCAGGCCGCTGTCAGTGAGCCGGGTGAGCGCGAATGCGTAGGCCGGGTCGTCGCAGGTTTCATCGTGGATGACGATGTCCTCGTCGGCCACGCTGGCGGCGTCAACGATCTTCAGGCCGGAACCGTCGCGCACGACTGCCTTGTGTCCTTCGGCGCCAAACACGATGGGCGCTCCGTGCACCAGCGGGATCAGGGTCTCTGCCGCGGCAGGGCCCTTGACTGAGTCGAAGGCTCCGTCGTTGAAGATGGGGCAGTTCTGGTAGACCTCGACGATGGACGCGCCCCGGTGCTCTGCGGCCGCCCGCAATACCTGGGTTAGGCCCGCCCGGTCTGAGTCGATGGCGCGCGCGACGAAAGTTGCCTCGGCGCCGACGGCCACGGACAGCGGGTTGAAGGGGTGGTCGAGGGAGCCGTAGGGCGTCGACTTGGTGATCTTGCCCAACTCGGAGGTGGGCGAATACTGGCCTTTGGTGAGGCCGTAGATGCGGTTGTTGAACAGCAGGATGTTGATGTTCACGTTGCGTCGGAGCGCGTGGATCAGGTGGTTTCCGCCGATGGAGAGGGCGTCGCCGTCCCCGGTGATGACCCACACGCTCAGATCCTTGCGCGCGGCGGCGAGCCCGGTCGCGATCGCGGGCGCCCGACCGTGGATAGAGTGCATCCCGTAGGCATTCATGTAGTAGGGGAACCGCGACGAGCAGCCGATACCGGAAATCAGCACCAGGTTTTCTCTGCGGATGCCCAGATCGGCTGCGACCTGCTGGAAGGTGGACAGGATCGAGTAGTCGCCGCAGCCGGGGCACCAGCGGACCTCTTGATCGCTGGACATTTCCTTGCGGCTGATGGGGGTGATGGCGAGGGGGACGCCAGCGAGACCGGACACTACTTCTCCTTCAGTGCGTTGATTGCGGCGCTCAGGTGCTGTTCCAGTTCGGCGATGGACAGGGGCAGGCCGCGCACGCGCGTGTATGGCTGCACATCGACGAGGTATTCGGCGCGCAGGACGTGCGAGAGCTGCCCGAGGTTCATCTCCGGCACGATCACGCGCTCGTAGGAGCGCAGCACTTCCCCCAGGTTCGCGGGCAGCGGGTTGAGGTGCCGCAGGTGGGCGTTGGCCACGACGAGCCCGGCGGCGCGGACGCGGCGGACGGCTGCGGTGATCGGGCCGTACGTGGAGCCCCAGCCGAGCACGAGTACCCGCGCTTCACCGCTGGGGTCGTCGACCGCGACATCCGGCACGTCGCGCACGATCCCCGCGATCTTTCGCGCCCGCGTGCGCACCATCTGCTCGTGGTTGTCGGGGTCGTAGGAGACGTTGCCGGTGAGCTGATCCTTCTCCAGGCCGCCGATGCGGTGTTCCAGGCCCGGCGTGCCGGGCACGGCCAGCGAGCGGGCCAGAGTCTCTGGGTCGCGGGCGTAGGGGTGGAAGTCCTCGGCTTCGGGCTGAGCGAAGCCCGGGTCCACGTCGGGCAGCTCCGCCAGGTTGGGGATCCGCCAGGGTTCCGCACCGTTGGCGAGGTAACCATCGGAGAGCATGATGACCGGGGTTCGGTACTTGACCGCGATGCGGCAGGCTTCCACGGCGATGTGGAAGCAGTCGGCGGGGGACTGCGCGGCCAGCACGGGCAGGGGGGCTTCGCCGTGCCTGCCGTAGAGCGCCTGGAAGAGGTCGGCCTGCTCGGTCTTCGTTGGTAGCCCGGTAGAGGGTCCGGCTCGCTGCACGTCCACCACCACCAGGGGCAGCTCGGTCATCACCGCGAGGCTGATCGATTCCGATTTCAGCGCCATGCCGGGCCCCGACGTCGTGGTCACGCCGAGCGCGCCGCCGAAGCTGGCGCCGAGCGCGGCAGCGATGCCAGCGATCTCGTCCTCGGCTTGGAAGGTCATCACCCCGACGTCTTTGCGTTTGGACAACTCGTGCAGGATGTCGGAGGCCGGGGTGATGGGGTAGGAGCCGAGGAAGAGTTCGAGCCCGGCTTTGTGCGCGCCTGTCATGAGACCGTAGGCGGTGGCCAGGTTGCCCGACACGTGCCGGTAGCGTCCGGCGGGCATCGGTGCGGGGGCGACGACGGTGCGCACCGCGAAGGATTCGGTGGTTTCGCCGAAGGCATACCCGGCTTTGAAGGCGGCCAGGTTGGCGTCGCGGATCTCGGGTTTGCTGGCGAATTTTTCCGCCAGGAAGCGCTCGGTTCCCTGCGTGGGCAGTGAGTACATCCAGCACAGCAGGCCGAGCGCGAACATGTTCTTGGTGCGCGACGCGTCCTTACGGGTGAGGCCGAAGCCCTCAACTGCGCCTTGGGCCAGCGCGGTCAGGTTGATCGCGTGGACGGTGTGGTTGGTGAGCGTGCCGTCTTCAAGCGGGCTGGTGGCCCAGCCGATTCGTTTCAGGTTGCGCGTGGTGAACTCGTTGGTGTCCACGACGATGACGGTGCCCCGAGCCATGTCGGGGAGGTTGACTTTGAGCGCCGCCGGGTTCATAGCGACGAGCACGTCGGGCGTGTCGCCGGGGGTGACGATGTCGTAGTCGGCGAAGTGCAACTGGAAGCTGGAAACTCCGGGCAGCGTGCCCTGCGGGGCGCGAATCTCGGCGGGATAGTTCGGCAGTGTGGCGATGTCGTTGCCGAAGCTGGCTGCTTCGGCGGTGAACCGATCGCCGGTGAGTTGCATCCCGTCGCCGGAATCCCCGGCAAAGCGAATGACGACCCGATTGAGTTGCCTAGTCACGGAACCTCTTTGAGTTGAAACGTTCTTGTCGGCGTTCATTGTAGTCGCCGCGACCGGGGTGGGAACGAATCCCGGATTCCGGCCGGGTACTGGGCTTGGGGCAATTGATTAGCTATGGTTAACTAGTTGTGGTTAAGTAAATGCTGGGTGTGCAGGAGCTGGGATGAACGACACGAGGAGGTTGGCAAATCGGGTGCGGCTGGCCTGCCAGCTGGTCAGCTACAAGGTGCGTTTCGAGTCGGGGTCGCCGGTGTCGCCGCACCAGCTCGTCGTGTTGTGGAATCTGAAGGATGGGCCGAAAACGGCCGGGGAGCTGGCCGAGTTGGAGCGGGTGACCGCGCCGTCAATGACCAAGACGCTGGATCAGTTGGAGGCCGAAGGCTACATCTCTCGCCTGCCCGACCCAGCGGACCGTCGGCGGCGCATCGTCACGATCACCGAACTGGGGAGGGCACAGCTCGACGAGGCAGCAGTCGTCCGGGATTGTTTCATGAGCGAGCGACTACGAACGTTGTCCCCAGAGGATCGCGCCACCCTGGAGAGGGCAGCCGAAATCCTGGAGCGGGTGATCGGATGAGTACCAGGACCTTTGCCTCGCTGCATGTGTACAACTTCCGGTTGTTCTGGGCGGCTTCGCTGATCTCCAGCACGGCTGGCTGGGCCAGCCTGATCGCGCAAGACTGGCTGGTTCTCACGATCCTCACGGATAATTCGGCGGCAGCCCTGGGCGTTGTCACCGGACTGCAATTCCTGCCGATCCCACTGGCTACGCCGTTTGCCGGCGCTCTTGCCGATCGTTTTTCCAAGCGGCGAGTGTTGGAGGTCACCCAGGCCCTGCTCATGCTGAACTCTGTCGTGCTGGCTGTCCTGGTCACGCTCGGAGCAGCTGAGCTGTGGCACGTCTTCGCTCTCGCGGTGCTGACGGGTACCATCCAATCCTTCGACGGCCCCGCACGTCAGGCGATCGTCGCTGAGATGGTGCCGGAACGGCTGCTGCCCAACGCGGTGGGGCTAAACTCCATGCAATTCAACGGCGCGCGCCTCGTCGGGCCGGCCATCTCCGGTTTGCTGATTGGCGCCTTCGGAGTCACTCCATCGCTGTGGATCAATGTCGTCAGTTTTGTTTTCCCGATTCTTGCCCTGGCACTGCTG
The DNA here is from genome assembly GCF_003932855.1 of Tessaracoccus sp. OH4464_COT-324. Lineage (GTDB taxonomy): Bacteria > Actinomycetota > Actinomycetes > Propionibacteriales > Propionibacteriaceae > Arachnia. The sequence goes on from NZ_RQYZ01000005.1 coordinate 74,379, forward strand.
CGTCCCGACGAACTCGCTCCAGCGAAACGCAGCGCCGGAAAAGGCGCGGTGCGCGCAGGGTTCTCCTATGTGCGTAAGCGCCCAGACCTGCTGATGATCTTTTTCGTGGTCTTCATGCTCGGAACGTTTGGCCTGAACTTTCAGTTGACGAATGCGTTGATGGCGACAGAGGTGTACGGGCTGGGTGCGGAGTCCTACGGCTTCCTGGGGTCGATGATGGCTGCGGGGACACTGACCGGGGCGGTGCTCGCCGCCCGTCGGGGGTATCCCCGGCTGGGGCTGATCGTGGGAGCGCTGGGCGGTTTTGCCCTGTTCGAGATGATCTTGGCATTTGCCCCCTGGTATTGGCTCTACGCGCTGCTGCTCACCCCGACCGGGCTGCTGGCCATCACCGTGATGACCACCGCCAATTCGCGGGTCCAGCTGACCACCGAGCCCGAAATGCGCGGCCGGGTGATGGCGCTCTACATGGCCATCTTTCTCGGCGGTACCCCCGTGGGCGCTCCGGTGGTCGGGTGGATTGGGGAACTCTGGGGGGCGCGCTCCACGCTGCTGGTGGGCGCGGCGGCAACGGCGCTCACTATGCTGCTCGCCGGCGTCTTCCTCCTGCGTACCGCGGAAAGCTATCCGGCGCCGCTGCACTTCTTGGAGGCGGTCCGTGATCGGGTTCGGAATCGCCGGGCCTAGCGGAGGGGCTTAGGTTGGGATTCTCAACAGAGGCGCGTGGCCGAGTGGCGCTCACCGGGCCTCCAACCCTGGAGGAAGGGGCGTGCAGGCAAGGGCACACAGCTCGGACGAGTCCCAGCCGACGGCGCGCTGCCGGTCAGCCGCCCTTCGTCCGGCCGGTAAAGGCAGGCGTAAACGGTTGGGAAATAGGCGGGAGCCTGAGGGGAGACTTCGCGTGGGGCCACGACCCGGCCGAGCCGTGGCCCCACGGGGAAAGGGATCAGAGGGCAGCGAGGGCTGCCTCGTAGTCGGGCTCGGTTTTGATCTCGGCCACCTGCTCGGCGTGGAGGACCTTGCCCCGCTCATCGAGCACGACCACGGCACGCGACAGCAGCCCCTCCAGCGGGCCGGTGATCATGGTGACCCCGTAGTCCTCACCCAGGGTGGTACGGAAGTCGGAGGCGACGACGACGTTTTCGATTCCTTCGGCTCCGCAGAAGCGGGACAGGGCGAAGGGAAGGTCACGGGAGATGCACAGCACCTTGGTGTTCTCCAGCCCTGCGGCACGCTCGTTAAAGGTGCGCACGCTCTGGGCGCAGACCCCGGTGTCCACCGAGGGGAAGATGTTCAGCACGACGCGGGAACCAGCGAAGTCCGACAGCTTGACGGCGCCGAGATCGGTGCCGACCAACTCGAAGGCCGGGGCGGAGGCTCCGACTTCGGGGAGGGAACCATGAGTGCGGACGGGGTTGCCGCCGAGAGTGATATCAGTCATGCAAGCATGATGACTGATCTACGCAAATCGCGGAAGCCAAAGTGGATTTTTCGTGCGGGATTCTTGGGCCTCAGACTCTCAACCCAGGAGGACATGGCTGAAGGCGACGCGGTGCCGCTTGATACCGTTGCTGGCGAGCTGTGGGGCTGGTGAACGCGACACGAAGCCGGGGGCGGAACTTCGCGATCGTCGTCGGGGTGTCGGCGTTCCCCCTGGCCCGATCAACACCAGCGCCAGGACCGGAGCTGAAGGCGTCGAGAGGCCTGGGAGCCGGACATGGGTTGCAGAACGCGGTGCGTCTCCGGGGTGTCACCCGGTGACCGTGCCCAGCCGGCCAACCTCTGCGCCGCTGCGGCGGCCGACGGCAAACCCGGGGGTGGCCCAGACTCTTTCCGTGTGTTCGGAATAATCGGGCGCATGGTTAGTATTATCGACTCTGCGGCAATCGGCCTACGGCTTGGGCTCTTGGGTTACTCCATCGAGGATGAGGGAGTCAGCGAGCTCGCTGCAGGCCTGGTCCGCCCCATCCTCGCGCGTCAACGGGAGTTGGCCCGCCGCCTGGGCTATGCGCTGCCGCCCGTCGACAACCGGATCCAATCCTTCCTCGACGCCTACTTCGCCGGAACCGACTGGGCCTCGCGGCTGCCCAACCGCACCCTGGTGCTTGACCAGCCCGGGCTGGCCAGCGAGATGTCGCTGCCCAGGGGCGGCGATCACTTCGAGTCCGAGCAGCTGAGCAGCTACCGCCTCGCCAACGGCGTCCTGCACAACCCGGCGAACGATCGTCGCACCACCAAAGGAGTCTTCCACATCGCCGAAGGTGGGCTGCCCATCCAAGACGACAAGATCGCCGTGCCGCGCGATGTTGCCGCACGCATCTTCGCCGCCGCGCTGTGCCCGCCCCAGGACTCGTTGTTGCTGCCCTACACCGCCGACGAGCCCAACCCCGCGCACTGCTGGGCGTCGCTGCTGCTGCGCCCCGTCGTCGTGCCCGAGGTTCCCGGGTTTACGCCCAGGCGAACCATGGAGGTGCGCTTCTTCGCGCCGGCGACGCTGATGGCTAACCTGCACTTCGTCGAAGGTATCTTCGGCAACGGCGGCGACCCGTTCCTGCCCGAGTGCGACGCCGCCCTCGACCCCGAGAGCTGGACCGGCCACACCGGCGCCGTCATCCTCGCCCCGCACCTCACCAAACTCACCAAACGCGAACTCGGCCTGCCGCATCACGACGAGGCGACCGAACGCCAGCGGCGCGACGGCCAGTGCTGGACCGACCCGGAGGAGCGCTACAACGGCGGCTCCGCCTTCAAACTGTGCGTGCGCGACGAACGCGGCGTCATCGCCACCGTCATCGCCGACAACTACTTCGGCTACTGCAAGAAGGAGGTCAAGGCGCAGATCAGCTACGCAACCAACCTGCTCGGCCTCGTCGAGGAAGAGCACTCGGGCGGTGCGCGCACCTACCCGCGCTACAACCTGGGCCAAACCTTCACCGCCACTCTCACGCGCGGGCGCACCTTCGTCGAGGCCTTGCGGTTGGATCCCGAATGGCAGCGGCAGCCCGAGGGGCACGCGACGCATGCCCGCATAGCCCGCGCTGTGCTGGTGCCCGACGACGCCGAGTTCTCCCTGCGCGACTCCACGATCACCTGGCACGCCGACGGGGAACCTCGCAGAATCACGCTCAAGGGCGACCACACCTACCTGACGGCCGACGGCTACCAGGTGGAGCCGTTCCACCTGGAGGTGGACGGCGCGCAGTGGACCCTCGTCGGGACCCTGCCGGTGCCCACCGAGGCGCACAAGCCGGCCACCGTGTCGGGGGGTGGCAAGTCGGAGATCTCCAAGAGCATCACGGACGCGTTCATCGTCGGAAACGCCTACGTCGAGGACTTCGACCGCGACATGGCCGCCGTCGCCGCCATTGTGCACCGGGACTTCTCGCAACGGTTCGTGGACAAGACGGTGGTGGACCACCGTCCGCTGCTCTCCGACGAGCGCAGCGTCGGCTCCGTCATCAAACTCCTCACCCCCAGCGCCGACTTCACCGACTACTACAACGAATGGCTGGAGCAGATCCCCAACCACGTCAAAGAACTGGTCTTCGTCGTGAAGCGGTTCTACCGGCCCGAATGGGGGGAAGACTGGCAGAGTCACTTCTCCGTGCCCAGCGTGAACGGGCGCACTGGCCACGCGCTGCGGCTCGACGGCGAGAAGATCCGCGTGAACATGCTGCGCGTCGGATACGGCCCCAATGACTCCTGGCGGCTGTTCGGGCTGCGCCACGACTTCCATCCCGCGGTGAAGGTGCAAACCGAGGACGACATCACCGCGTCGATCGTCGCCCCGGAGGGCGAGTGGAGCCGGAAATACGTGGAGAACGCGGAGCGGCTGCTGTTCCAGCGGCCCGACGACGCCATCCATCGCGGCTACGACAAACAGACCGAGCAGGATATCGCCAGCGGCGCCTTCCTCAGCAACTTCGCCCCGCTCACTGCCTCGGACGCCCAGGCGATCTGCGACGACGCCGTCGGCTTCTCGCAGTTCACCCGCCCCATGCGCACACTCATCAAGAAGGTAGCCGACGGCGAATCCCGCGAGACCTACTTCGTTTCCTCGGCCCACCCGCGCATCGTGGATGGCGCCCGCTCCAAGAACCCGCGCTACCTGCAGGTGCGCCCCGACATCGTCAACGCGCGCACCACGCAGCTGGCTGAACTGAGTGAACGGATGGCGCTGGGGCTGACGCCTGAGGAACCGCTGCGCAACTCGGTGGACGTGGTGGCCGCCGGGCGGCGCAACAACGTCGCCGAGCCCGGCGTGCCGGCGCTGTGCGCCTACGCGCCGCTGCATTACATGGAGCTGCCGGAACTGATGATGGAGTTCATCTCGTCCATGACGGGCAAATCGCCTTCGACGACCGGCGCAGGCTCGGAGGGTGCCATGACTAAGGGCCCGTTCAACGCGCTGCCCTCGGTGTACGACCTGAATGCCGCGTTCCTGTCGTTCGCGCTGACCGGCTACGACGGTTGGCTGTCTTCAGCGGGGGTCGTCGGGCCTAACCTGCGCGTCGACCACGACATCTCGCTGCTGATCCCGGAGCTGTTCTCCCGCATGAGCCCGGCGGAGCGCAACGCCAGCAGCCTGATCGCTGAGGGGGCGCTGGAGCCCGTGCCCGACTTTGAGCACGGGGGCCAGGTGCTGGCTGCGAGCCGGCTTGGCTACCGGATGACGAAGCGGTTCACCACCAAGTACTTCGGGCGCATCTTCCTGCACCCGCACGTTGTGTTCTCCGACGAGATGCTGCGCCCCGAGCTGCAGGATGCCGAAGCCTACGCGTCGTCGGTACGGACGATCGTCGCCACGCATGAGCGGGTGGCGAGAAGCTACTTCGCCGACGGCACCATCGACTACGCGATCCCGCCGGTCAGGGCGCTGCTGGGGGTGATGGCCAACGGGGAGCACGAGGGCATGACGTTGCGCTCGGTTGAGTTGAGGAACATGTTCACCCGCGACGCGGTGCTGGCCGCCAACTGGTACGAGGAGCGGCTCAGCGCCGCGACGGACAACGAGCGCGCGCTGCTTGGCCGCTCCATCTCCGCTATCGAGGAGTTCCTGGCCGAACCCACCAACGCGGAGGCTGCGGCCCGGCTGGGGCTCGTCGGGAAGCTTGAGCGTCTACGGGCCATCGAGCCTGATCCGGCGCGGCTCCGGGGCACCCTCGGTAGGCAGGTTCGTTTCTCCTGACTGTACGCTGTCAGCCATGGTGGCTGCGGTGGACTGGTTTGCTGATCGTTCGGTGTACGTCGTCGATCTGGCGTTGGCCTGCTGCGCCCTGGAGTCGCAGGCCGCCCTGGCGGCGCGGCCGCGCGTCGAGCTCACCCAGATACCCGACGGGGCGCGCGTCGTGTGCACGGTGTCGGGTACCGTGACGGGCGCGATGGCCCCGGCAACCCGCTCCGCTATCGAGGCCCTGCCGGAGGGGGCCACCGTCGTGGCCTTTGGGGCGTGCGCGTGCGCGGGAGGGCCGTACTGGGATTCCTACGCGGTGCGGAAGGGAGTGGGAGAGCTGGTGGAGGTGGACCACTTCGTCGCGGGCTGCCCGCCGCCGCCGGGCGCATTCGCGCAGATCCTGGAGGAGGTGCGTCGTGGCTGACTACCGGCGTCAGGCGGAGGAGGCCAAGGCCGACGGGTTCACCTTCCTGGTGTTCCTCACCGCCGTTGACGAGCTGGGCCGCGACGGTGGTTTCTCCGTGCATCTTATGGTGGAGCGGCCCGACGATGGCGCCCGCCGCGCGATCACCCACAGCGTCGGACGTGAGGACGCTTGGGCGCCTGCGGTGGACGACCTCTGGGCGGGCGCCGGCTGGTTGCAGCGGCAGGTGTCTGATCTGTTCGGGATTCGCTTTCCGGGGGCGGATGACCGACCGCTCATCTACTCGGGCGGCGACCATCCCCTGCGGAAGGACATGTTGCTTCAGCCGCGCAGCGCCGTCTCCTGGCCGGGTTCGCTGGAACCCGGCAAAGCTGCCCCCAGCGGGCGTAAGCTTCTGCCGGTGGGCGTGCCCGACCCGGCGGTGGTGGAGAACCCGGCGGCGACGGCGGAGGACATCGCGTTGAGCGCCACGGGCACGAGAGTGAGGATGCGGTGATTCACGGTTCGATTCACCTGATCGAGGAACGGTGCACGTCGTGCATGATCTGCGCGCGCGAGTGCCCGACGTGGTGCATCCGCCTCACCTCGCACACCGAGTCTTCGGCGCCCGCGCCGGGAGCTCGCCCGCGGGCCCGCAACGTGCTCGACACGTTCACCATCGACTGGTCGCTGTGCATGTACTGCGGGATCTGTATCGAGCAGTGCCCCCAGGATGCGCTCGTCTGGGGCGGTGGGCACGTGCCGAGCGCGGACACGCTCGGGGGGCTGCTGTACGACAGGATTCAGCTCTCGCAAGGGGTTTCGAATGAGTAATTGGCGCTCGGATCTGGCCTTGGCCCTTCGCTCGCGCGCGGTGTGGGCCGGTTTCATTGGTTCGTTGTTGGCGCTGCTCGGCTCGCTGAGTCCGGCCTATCTGCCGCAGGCTTCGCCGCTTTGGGAGTGGCTGCCGCGTTCGGCCTGGGGATTGTCGGCGATGAAGTGGACGGGCACGATCTGCACGCTGCTCGGGCTGGGGCTGCTGCTGGAGTCGTGGTTCAGGCTTCGGCCGAGTGCGCGGCGCGCGAAGGGTCGCCCGCTGCTGCGCAACTGGGCGGTGCTGCTGATCATCTCGTTGCCGTGGCTGCTCAGCCCGCCCGCGTTCTCGCATGACGCCTACTCCTATGTCGCGCACGGCTGGCTGATCCACAACGGCCTGGATCCGTACCTGCTGGGTCCGGGCGCGCTGCCCGGGCACTTCGCCGACCAGGTCTCGACGGTGTGGCGCGATACGCCGGCCCCGTACGGGCCGCTGTCGCTGCAGATCTCCTACTGGTTGGTTTCGCTGACTGGTTTCGACCCGCTCTGGTCAACGCTGCTGCATCGCGTTCCGGCGCTGGCTGGGGTGGGCATGATCGGGTATTTCGTGCCGCGGATCGCGAGCTATGTCGGGGTTTCACGCTCGACGGCCAGCTGGTTCGCGACGCTCAACCCCATCCTGGTGATCGACTTCATCGGCGGGATGCACAACGATTCGCTGATGGTGGGTTTGATGGTGCTGGGCGTGTGGCTGACGCTGCGCTACCGCGTGTGGGCGCTGGGGGCTGTCGCCGTCGGCTTGGCCACGGCGATCAAGCAGCCGGCGCTGCTTGCGGCGGTGGCGCTGCCCTTCCTGATAGTCCCGTGGACGTCGTGGCGGCCGAAGCCCCTGGCCGTCGCGTTCATCAAGTCCGTCACGTCGTTGGCGATCGCGCTCGCGTGTTTTGTCGGGATCACGTTCGCGACCGGGTTCGGCTTCGGCTGGATCCAGGCCGCCGGTGTGCCGGGGAAGGTGGACACCTTCTCTCCGGTGGTGTTGATCGGCCGACCTCTGCAGCGTTTCTTCGGCTGGGTGTGGAGCCCGGGTGCGGGTGACCTGGCGTTCAGCCTAGTGAGCAAGACGTTCACAGTGGCGATGATCGTCGGCATCGTCTGGATGGCGATCAAGTACCTGGGGAAGCAGCCGATCCGTTTCGTGTCCTGGTCCCTGCTGTGGTTCGCGTTGTGCGCCCCGGCGCTGCACTCCTGGTACCTGTTGTGGGGAGGCGTGCTGTTCCCGATGACGCGCCCGTCGGCCCGGTTGGCGCGCACCGGCGTCGTGGTCACGGTGATCCTGTTCGCCTACAAGGCGCTCAACTTCGGCGAGCGCAACGGCTTGGGAGCGATCATGCTGGCGGCGGTGGTGGCCACCTACTGGGCGTTCCACACCCATGAACTCCGGCTGAACTACGGCACCGACGAGGAGCAGCCCGCGGGCGGGCGGACCGCTCCCGCTGGCTAGATCCGGTAGTCGACGAGCACGGGGGAGTGGTCGCTCATCCGGGCCGCGTACTCGGCCTCGCGGTGCGTCCACGCTGCCGTGGCCCGCTCGGCGAGCGGAGCGGTGGCGAGATGGTAGTCGATGCGCCAGCCCGCGTTGTTCTCGAACGCCTTCCCGCGCCAACTCCACCACGAGTACGGGCCGTCGACGTCACCCGCGAGCCGGCGCTGCACGTCAACGAGCCCGTCGGACAGCACTCGGGTGAGCCACTCGCGCTCTTCGGGCAGGAAGCCCTCGGACTTGCGGTTGGCCCGCCAGTTCTTCAGGTCGCGCTCGGTGTGGGCGATGTTGAAATCGCCGACGATGAGGTACTCGCGCCCGTCGTCGGCGGCGCGCCGCCGGGCGGCGGCGACGTGCGTGGCCAGCCCCGACATGAAGCGCATCTTGTGCTCGTACTTGGGCTGGTTCTCCCCGTCATAAGGCCACGCGGAACCCTTGGGCAGGTAGAGCGAGGCCACGGTGAGGGGCGCGTCGGCGAGGTCCACCTCGATGTAGCGGCCGTGGGTGGCGGCATCAGCGAGTTCGTCGTTGCCGGTGGCCTCGGTGGCGCATTCGGCTACCTGGCCCCCCGCGACGGTGTGCGCGGCCTCGCCGTGCAGGGTGCGTACTGCGGCGGGGGGTCGCTTGGTGAGCACCGCGACACCGTTTCGCCCCGCGAGTTGGCCGAGGTCGAGGGTGGCGTGCCAGCCGTCGAATGCCGCGAGCGGCAGATCCTTGGGGCGGCAGCGCACCTCCTGGAGGCACACGACGTCGGCGCCGGCGGCGGACCAGAATGCGTCGAAGCCGCGCTTCATCGTCGCGCGGATTCCGTTGACGTTGTGGGTGGCGATCCTCATCGGTAGTTCACGAATTGGGTGGCGAAGTCGTAGTCCTGGTCGCGGATCAGCTTCTGCACAAACTGCAGGTCATCGCGGCTCTTCGACGACACGCGGAGTTCGTCGCCCTGGATCTGCGCCTTGACCCCCTTGGGGGCCTCGTCGCGGATCAGCTTGGAGATCTTCTTGGCGTTCTCCTGGCTGATGCCCTGCTCCATGCGGGCCGTGATCTTCCACACCTTGCCCGACGAGCGCGGCTCGTCGTCCTTCAGAGACTTCAGGCTGACGCCGCGGCGCGCGAGCTTCGACTGGAAGACGTCGAGCACCGCCTTGACCCGCTCCTCGGTGGCGGCCTCCATCTCGATGTTCTCCCCAGACCAGGCGATCTTTGCGCCGGTGTCCTTGAAGTCGAAGCGCTGACGCACCTCTTTAGCGGCCTGGTTGATGGCGTTGTCCACCTCCTGGCGGTCCACCTTGCTGACGATGTCGAATGAGCTCTCGGAAGCCATGAAGCGTCCCTCCTGGTCGTTGGTCAAGACGCCAGCCTACAAGGCCGGGCGGGCGTCGTTTCGTGGCGCGCGGAATGCCTCGATGCGCGCCCGGGTAGGTTTTGTGCTCCCGGGGGATAGCTGCTAACGTTTTCTCCGCGCCTAGCGCACGGCAGGTTGCCCGAGTGGCCAAAGGGAGCGGTCTGTAAAACCGTCGGTTCGCCTACGTTGGTTCGAATCCAACACCTGCCACGGACCCCGGGTCGGATGGATCCGGGGTTCAGCATGGAATCGGCTGTTCACTGCGGTGAACAGAGCGGTGAATCGGGTCTGACAAGCCCGGCAAGCTTCGATTTTGTGCCAGGACAAAACTGGTGTAAGTTATGTCGTCGCCAGCCCTCATAGCTCAGTGGTAGAGCGCATCCTTGGTAAGGATGAGGTCCGCAGTTCGACTCTGCGTGAGGGCTCGATTCCTCCCTGCCGGGAGAATCAAATTGACGGGGTAGCTCAGTCGGTAGAGCAAGCGGCTCATAATCGCTGTGTCGCGGGTTCAAGTCCCGCCCTCGTCACTAGGCAACCCACTGTTGCGCAGCAAGCGCAGAGTCAAGGAGACATCATGGCCAAGAAGGGCGCGGACGTTCGTCCGAAGATCACGCTTGCCTGCACCGAGTGCAAGGAGCGCAACTACATCACCAAGAAGAATCGGCGCAACACGCCGGATCGTCTGGAACTCAAGAAGTTCTGCCCGAGGTGCCGCACTCACCAGGCGCATCGCGAGACCCGCTGACTTCTCCAGCCGCCGACAGCGACCGCCCTCGGGCGGTCGTTGTGCGTTTCACGCTAATCTGCTCTCATGCCAATTAGCAGTGAGCATGTGGGACGAACGTTTCCCGACACGCCCCCATATGTGGTGAGCCACGCGAAGATTGCGGAGTTCGCGCGCGCGATCGGCGACGACAACCCGGCCTACTTCGGCGAGCATCCCATCGCGCCGCCAACGTTTGCGGCCATCATCGCCGCGCAGGCCTGGGACGGGCTGTTCGACGACGATGAGCTGGGGCTGAAGCTGCATCGCACCATCCACGCGGATCAGCTGTTCGAGGTGCGGCGCCCACTGCGTCCCGGCGACGAAGTGGTGGCCCGGCTAACGATCGAACGGGTCCGCAATCGGGGGCCGCTGGACATGGTCACCGTAGCGGCGGAGCTTCGGGTAGGGGAGGAAGTGGTGTGCGTCGCGCGCTCCACGCTCATGCACACGAGACAGGAGCAGGAATGATCGTCGGAGAAGAACGGCAGCGCCGGGCTCGGATCACGCGCGCGGGCGTCGTGCGCTACGCGGGCGCCTCGACGGACTTCAACGAGATCCACTTCTCTGATCGGCATGCGCGTGCGATCGGGCTGCCGGGTGTCGTTGCGCACGGCATGTGGACGATGGGGGCGGCGCTGAGGGTGGTCACAGACTGGGTGGGCGATCCTGGCCGGGTGCGGAACTATTTCGTGCGCTTCACCAAGCCGATCGTCGTACCGGATACGGATGAGGGGGCCGAGGTGTTGTTCACCGCGAGGGTAGCCGAGGTGAGCGACGGCGTCGCTACCGTTGCGATCACAGCCACCTGTGGCGAGGAGCAGGTGCTCGGCGCAGCGAAGGCCGAGGTGCGTCTTGACTGAGTGCTCCCTGAACTCCATTTCGCGGGAGCCCATCCCGGTGTCGGAGCCGACGTCGGTGCTGCTAGCCGAGCACACCACCTTGCGGGTGGGCGGCCCCGCCAAGCGTTTCGTCGTGGCGCGCACGCCCGAGGAGGTAGCGCGACTGGTAAGCGAGGCCGACGAGGCGGGCGAGCCAGTGCTGGCGCTGGGCGGTGGTTCCAACCTGCTCGTGTCCGACGAAGGTTTCGAAGGCTTGGTGCTCCGGGTGGGGATCGCGGGCCTGAGCGGCACGGTGTCGGACTGCGGCGGGGCGGTGGTCACCGTCGGCGCGGGCGAGAACTGGGATGATTTCGTGGCGCACGCGGTGGCTGAGGGCTGGTCGGGCGCGGAGGCGCTGTCGGGCATCCCGGGATCGGTGGGAGCCACTCCGATCCAGAACGTGGGCGCCTACGGCACCGAGGTGTCGGAGTTCGTCTACTCGGTGCGCGCCTTCGATCGTGCGACGCGTCAGTTCCGCACCTTTGCGGCAGCCGATTGCGGTTTCAGCTACCGGGATTCAATCTTCAAACGCGCCCGGGACCGCTACGTTGTCGTTTCGGTCACGTTCCAGTTCTCGCTAGGCGTGCTGAGCGCCCCGGTACGCTACGCCGAATTGGCCGACGCACTGGGCGTGACCGTCGGCGAGCGTGTCCCGGCCGCCACAGTGCGCGACACAGTGTTGGCGATTCGGGCAGGAAAGGGCATGGTGCTCGACGCGTCGGATCATGATACTTGGTCGGCGGGGAGCTTCTTCATGAACCCGCTGCTGAGCCCTGAGGAGGCGGAGCTGCTGCCGCAGGAGGCTCCGCGCTTCGCCGCCGGCGAACTGGTGAAGACGAGCGCGGCCTGGCTGATTCAGCATTCGGGGATCGCGAAGGGCTTCACGCTGGGCGCGGCGGGGCTATCGACAAAGCACGTGCTGGCGCTGACCAACCGGGGGCAGGCCAGGGCCGCCGACGTGGTGCGGCTCGCGCGTAGGGTGCGTGACACTGTCGAGGAGGCGACGGGGGTGCGGCTTGCGCCAGAGGTGAACCTCGTCGGAGTGGAGATATAACTCAAACCTTGAAGCGCATTCCTTAAACCTCAAGTTGAAACACTTTTGCACGGCAGGACCGGGTGACTAACCTCGCACCAACTTCGGGTTGTAGGAGGATCATGCGGACGCTTCGCAAGGTGGGGGCGGCACTCGTTGCGGCCGTGCTGTTGCTCGGGATTTTCTCGCCGCGGGCTGAGGCCAGCTCCCGGCAGCGTGATTTCATCGCGAAACTAGTGTCGGCCGCGCAGCAGACACAGCGCGAGTACGGCATTCCCGCGTCGGTTACCCTGGGTATGGCTGCGCTGGAGACCGGTTGGGGCCGCTCGTCGATGACACGTGAGCCGATCAACACGCTGTTCAACATCAAATGCACTAAGACTGCGTCGAGATACCAAAAGGGCTGCGCAGAGGTCGCCAGTTACGAGTATCGCGCTGACGGCACCCGCTATCTGGAGGTGTCAAGATTCCGCACCTACGCCAACTGGGGCGACTCGGTGAAGGATTTTGGCTTGTTCCTGTCGTCTCTGAAGCGCTACCGGAAAGCCTTCGACCACAAGAACGATCCGGACGCTTTTGTGCGTGAGGTGCGGCGCGGTGGCTATGCCACGGACCCGCGTTACGCAGACCTGGTGATCTCTATTATGCGTTCGCACAACCTGTACCGCTACGACCTCAAGTCCCAGCCCTCACAGGGAATTGCAGGCAAACCGAAGCTGCCGGTGGCTAAGGAGGAGTTCACGACGCTCACGCACGGCAGCCGGAACAACAACGTCGTTACCGCACAGCGCCTGCTGAACCAGGCGGGAGCCCGGCTTGCCGAAGACGGCCGCTACGGTTGGGTTACGCAGCAGGCGGTGGCGGAGTACCAGCATCGCACGTTCCCGGGGAAGGAAATCTCGGGTGACGTCGACCGCGCCACCTGGGTTTCGCTAGTGCCGACGCTTAGGCAGGGCGACCGGGGACCACTTGTGAAGATTCTGCAGCAGGAGCTAGAGTTCTCTGGCTATGAGGTGGCCATCGACGGCTCGTTTGGTGCGCAAACTCGCGGCATCGTCGAGGATGTGCAGCGCCGACATTCGCTGCCTGTGACCGGCGTAGCGGACGAAAAAACGTGGGGCAAATTGGTAGGGATGTGAGTCGAGATTCCAAGGAGAACACTAAGCGCCGGGTGGCCCTGCTGAGACTGGCCCCGGCGCTTAGGCCGTTCGCCGGGGTTTATTCGGTGGGCATCATCTTGGCGCTGGCGACGACGGCGCTGCACGTCTCGGTGCCGCTGCTCATCGGCCATGCGATCGACTCGCCTATCGCGTCGGGGGACATGCCTGGCCTGTTCGTGGTGGTGGCGGTGATCCTGGCGATCGTGATCGTGCGCGCGATCCTGGACTACTTTCGTCGTTACTGGTTGAGCCGAGCCTCCACCCGGATTCAGCATCGGCTGCGGCTGGAGCTGTTCGAGAAGTTGTTGTATCTGCCTCTGGCCGCGCACCGCCGCTGGGACAAGGGCCAGCTGATCACCAGATTGAAGGGTGATCTGACCCGTATCCGCCAGTTCCTGAACGTCGGTCTCGTCGTGGCCCTGAGCAGCATCGCCCAGATAGTGCTCGTCTTTGCGGTCATCCTCGCGCGGCACTGGCCGCTGGCGCTCGTGGCGGCCGTCGTCACCGCGCTGCTCGCTTGGGCGCTGGCGGTGCTGCTCAGACGTGCGGCGAAGGCCAGCCGCGCAATGAGCGAGACCGCGGGTGAGATGACGACCATGGTGGAGGAGGCGTTGCAAGGCATCCGCACGGTCTGGGCCTTCGGGTACCAATCAACCTTGTTCGCTGGTTTTGCGCAGGCGGCCGGGCGGCTGCGGGACATCGGGGTGTGGCGGATGCGGCTGTCGGCGGCGCTGTGGACAGTCATGGAACTCATCCCGAGCATTCTGTTGATCGTCACGGTGGCAGTCGGCGGTCTGGCGGCGGCCGCCGGCCAGCTCACCGTCGGTGACGTGGTGGCTTTCCTCGCGCTGCTCACCGCGTTGGCCGGCCCACTGGACACGCTCGGCTTCCTGGCCGACGGTGCAGTCAAGGCCGAAGTTGCCGCCCGTCGGCTCTTCGAAGTACTCGACGAGGAGGCCAGCCTGGCCCCCGGCGGGCGCAGGCTTGCCGAGGTACGTGGGCGCATCACCCTGAGCGACGTGGTCTTCCAACACGCCGACGCCGAGCGCCCCCTGCTTGACGGATTCAGCCTGGACATTCATCCGGGGGAGACGGTGGCCTTCGTCGGAGCGAACGGCAGCGGAAAGTCGTCGCTCGTCAGCCTGCTGCCGCGCCTGGAGGACGTCACGGCGGGCCGGATCGAGCTTGACGGCGTGGACGTGCGCGAGCTGCAACTCGACCAGGTGCGCTCCACCTTCGGGATCGCCTTTGACGATCCGCTCCTGTTCTCGCACACGGTTCGCACCAACTTGACGTTCGGTCGGTCAGGGGCAACCGACGAGGAGCTCCGCGAGGCCCTCAGGATTGCGCGTGCCGAGTTCGTCCTCGACCTGCCCGACGGCCTTGAGACCCGAATTGGCGAGCAGGGCCTCACCCTCTCCGGTGGGCAGCGGCAGCGGATCGCATTGGCCCGCGCCATCGTCGCGCGCCCCAAGGTGCTCGTGCTCGACGACACCCTCTCCGCACTGGACATCCACACCGAACGCGAGGTGGAAGAGGCGCTCACGTCGGTGCTGACATCGGTCACGGGGCTGGTGATCTCGCACCGCGCCTCCACCGTCCAGCTCGCGCACCGAGTGGTGCTGATCTCCGAGGGGCGGGTAGGGGACGTCGGCACGCATGCCGAGCTGCTGGCTCGCTCCGCGGAGTATCGACAACTGATGTGCCTGGATGCGCAGGAGGCCCAGCCGTGAGCGGTGAGCGCGACGCGCAGACCACCGACGCCGACCGCGCGGCCGGTCGGCGGCTGCTGCGGGAACTAGCGTGGCCCCACCGGCGCGCACTAGCTGGGTATGTGCTGGTCTCGGCGGTGGAAACGGGCGCCGGGCTGGCGGTGCCCTACCTGACCAGCCAGGTGCTGGATGAGGGTATCCCGCAGGCCGCAGCCGGCCTGGTTGGCGTGCTATTCGGACTGCTGGTGGCGCTGGGGGCGGCGGCAGCAGTGCAGGGTTTGTGCCGGTTCGTGTTCGTCGCCGGCACGGGACGGATCGGTAACGACATGTTGCGCGAGCTGCGCTCGCGACTGTTCCACCACCTGTTGTGGCTGCCGGTGGGTTTCCACGATCGATACAGCTCCGGGCGGGCGGTGTCGAGGATGACCTCCGACGTCGAGAGCTTAGAGGACCTGACTTTCGATGGTGTGGACGTCATCACTAACGCGGTCCTGCTGTCGCTCGGCACGTTGGGCCTGCTGTTCTGGCTGGACTGGCGGCTGGCGCTGGTGGTGCTCGCCGTGCTGCCGGTGGCGGGGCTGGTGGCCCGCTGGTTTGGGCGCGCCACCACGCGCGAGGCACGCCGCATCAGCAGCCGGGCGGCGGAGGTCATCGTGAGTTTCTCGGAGACGATCGGTGGATTGAAGGCGGTGCAGGCCTTCCGTAGGGAGGAGACGCGGCGCGAGGACTTCCAGCGGGCGTCGCAGGAGCTGCTGGATGCTGAGTTGGGCAGGCTGCGAGTGGACAGCATCGCCAGCCCGGCGATCCAGCTGGCGGGCAACGTGGGCGTCACGCTGGTGCTGTTGGCCGGTGGAATCTTCGCGGCCTCGGGATCGCTGAGCGTTGGCGTGCTGGCCGCGTTCGTGTTGGCGGTCCGCCAGCTGTTCAACCCGCTCTCGGAAGTGGGATATTTCGTCGCGCTCATCCACGCGACGCTGGCAGGGCTGGAAAAGATCGCGACCGTCCTCGCCGAGCCTTCGCCCGCCGACGACGGGATCACGCTGCCGGGTAGGGTCTCCGGGGCCGTGCGCTTCCAAGGGGTGAGCTTCGGCTACGGCCAGCAACCCGTGCTCAGCGATTTCTCGCTCAGTATCCCAGCCGGGCAGCGGGTGGCACTCGTGGGCGCCACCGGCGCGGGCAAGAGCACGGTGGTGAAACTGCTCACCCGCTTCTATCGGGCGGACTCGGGCCAGATTCTGCTCGACGATCACCCGCTCGACACGCTCGCGGAGGAGACGCTGCGCAGGCAGGTTGCGATGGTGACGCAGGAAACGTTCCTGTTCTCCGGCAGCGTCGCTGACAACATCGCGCTCGGCCGGCCCGACGCCAGCCGGGCCGAGGTGGAGGAAGCGGCGCGGCTCGTCGGGGTGGAGCCGCTGATTCGGCAGTTACCGAACGGCTACGACACCCAGCTTGGGTCGCGCGGAGGGCGGCTGTCCGCAGGCGAGCGGCAGCTGGTGGCGCTGGCACGGGTACTGCTCGCCGATCCGCCGGTGGTGGTACTCGACGAAGCCACCAGCTCCCTGGACATCCCCAGCGAGCGGCGGGTGCAGGCGGCGATGGCTGCCGCGCTGGCCGGGCGCACCGCAGTCATCATCGCGCATCGACTCACCACCGTGCAGTCCGCCGACCGGGTGTTGGTCCTTGACGGTGGGCGAATCGTCGAGGATGGGGCACCCGCAGAGCTGCTCATCGGCGGCGGGCACTACTCCGGCCTGCACCGTGCCTGGCTTGCCTCCCTGGCGTGACTGGTGGACGGTGTCGATCACGTGCCTCGTCTGAGCAGGAGGTTCACGTAAGGGCGCTCGACCAGGTGCCCGTGCTCGCTGACCGCCAGGTCGCGCTCATCCGACTTGGCCAGGAAGTCAAGCGGGAGTCCGGCCCGTTCGACCCAGCTGAGCACATCGTCGGCGTCCAAGATGCGGAAGCCGTGGCGGGTGAAGGACAGGGAGCGCATGAAATGGCTCTCCGCGAAGCTCAGGCACAGTAGCCCTCCGGGGCGCAGCACGCGAGCGAACTCGCCGAGCGTGGCCTGGGGATCATTCCAGAAGTAGGCGGTGTTCACGCTGAGCGCACGGTCGAAGTGCGCGTCGGGCAGCGGGAACACGTCTCCGGCACAGCACAGGAAGTCGGCTCGGCCTGCGGCGATGAAGGGCTGGTTGAAGGAGCGCGCCTCATCCACCATCGTCGGCGAGATCTCCACACCGGTGTAGCTGAGACCGGGGTGCTGGGAGAGCGTATAGCCCAGATGGCCGGCGCTGCCGCAGCCCTGTTCCAGGAGTCGGGGACGGTCGCAGGCCACGTCGGGCAGCCCCAACCCATCGAGCGCTGAGAGGATCATCGTCAGGTTGCGCAGGCCCATGGCCTGCCCGAAAGCGACGCCCGTCGCGCCCGACGGGCACCGCAGCTGCTCGGCTACCTCTTTGCTGCTTAACGCCATTCGGCAATCCTATGGCATGCTCCGGGCCCTGTTGGCGGGAAGACCCCGGGCGGGATTGGTCGGGCGGCCAGCAGCTTCCTTCCGCGCCCGATGTGCTGACCAGGAGGGGGAGCCGCATCACCCAAACCGGTACCGGCGCCGCGGCTACCTGCGCCAACCGGTGACGACGCCGTTGCGGTAGGCGAGGATTACCAGCTGGGCGCGGCCGCGGGCGCCCAGCCGGCTGAGCAGCCGTGAAACGTAGCTTTTGATGGTCGCGGGAGAGAGCGTGAGCTGCTCGGCGAGTTCCGCGTTGCTCAGTCCCTGCGAGATGAGCCGCAGCAGCTCCAGGTCGCGGCTGGATAGGTCCTCGATCTCCTTGGCCGGCCGCTGTCCCGGTTCGTAGTTGGCCAGGACTCGCGTGATCAGGCTGGGCGACAGCATTGATTCACCGTGGTGCGCCTGTTGGATGGCGTGCGTGATCTCCCCGCGGGAACTAGTTTTCAGCAGGAACCCGGTGACCCCAGCGCGTAGCGCCTCGTGGAAGGTGGCGTCGTCCTCCAACGAGGTGGGCGCCGCTGGCCGATCTGCGCGCGGACATCCAATTCTCGGCCGGCGCCGACGCGGTGCGCCAGCGGCTGGAGGCGGCGCTTCGGGCCGACGAGCGGCTCGGCAACGTCCGGGCGTTCAGCAAGGTGCTGTGCGAGGCCCGTGGGCCTCAGGGGTGGGAGAGTCTTCGGGTGGAGGTGGGCGACCATTCGGCGGGCGCCGTCGAGTTCCTGGCGGGGCGGCGGCCCGTGAGGGGAGAGATCGCACTGTCGGTGCTGAACGCGAATCGGTTTCAGGTATGGGTGGGGGACACTCTGCGGCTGCGTCGAGGCGGAGAGGAGGGCAGCGAGACCGTCTCCGGCATCTACCAGGACGTCACCAGCGGCGGACGGACGGCGAAGATGCCGGGCGGCGTTGAGGAGGGGGCGGTCGGCCACATCATCTACGCGGATGTGCTCGACGGCGCAGACCCGGAGCTTCTCAGCCGGGAGTATGGCGCGCGGTTCCAGCGCGCGAGCATCGTCCCGATGCCGCAGTACGTGGCTGAGGCCCTGTCTCACGTGACCGAAGCGTTGCGCAGCGCGGCCTGGCTGTCGTTCGGGTTCGGTTTGTTGGTCGCTGGTCTCATCACCGTGCTTTTCCTGGGGCTGCGGTTGAGCAGGGAGCGGCGTCGCCTCGGTGCCCTCGCGGCGCTCGGCTTCTCCCGGCGGGAACTGGGCGCCCACGTTCGGCGCAAGGCCACCGTCATGGTTGCGGTGGGCACCATCGTCGGCACCCTGTTGGCCGCGACCGTCGGCGAGTTGTTGCTCAGCTGGGTGATTTCCGCGACCGGCATCGGCCTGACGAGTCTGCGGCTCGTCCCGCAGCCGCTGCTGGTTCATGTCGGCTGCCCGGTTGCCCTGCTGGGGACTGGTTACCTCGCGGCGACCGTCGTCGCGGCGCGGCTGCGGCGCGGGGAGATCAGCGAGTGGCTGACCAAGTGAAAGGAGGCCGTATGCCGGACGTGATGCTGGAGTGCACCGGAATCACCAAGACATGTCTGAACACCGACCCGCCGACGCAGGTGCTGCACGGCGTGGATCTGCGGGTGGCCGAGGGTGAGTTCGTGGTCATCATGGGGGCCTCGGGCTCGGGGAAGTCGACGCTGCTCCACACCATCAGTGGCATGGATCGCCCGACGACGGGGCAAGTTCGGCTAGAGGGCCGGGAATTGACGAGCCTCGGGGACGACGAGATGAGCCGCGTGCGGCTGACCCGCATGGGCTTCGTCTTCCAGCAGGCCTACTTCCTGCCGAACCTGAACATCCGTGACAACGTCCTGCTGCCGGCGCTCAAGGCGGCGCCGAAGCAGACGGAGGCCGTGGTAGCCCGCGTTGACGCGCTGCTCGAACAGTTCGGCATCGCGCACGTCAAGAGGCAGGGCATAACGGAAGTTTCCGGCGGGCAACTCCAACGCGCCTCGCTTTGCCGGGCGTTGGCGGGGGAGCCGGTCATCGTGTTCGCCGACGAGCCGACCGGGGCGTTGAATAGCTCCATGTCTGCGGAAGTGATGGACGCGCTGTCCGGCATCCACGCCGAGGGCCGCACGGTCGTCATGGTGACCCATGACCCGGCGTGCGCAGCCCGGGCGGATCGGGTGGTGTACCTTGGCGACGGGCTCCTCGTTGACTCCTGCTGCCTGGGAAGATGGCGCCGGGCCGACGCCGCCCGCCGGGAGGATGAGCTTCTCGCCTGGCTGCGGGGGCTTGGCTTCTGAGCGGCAGGGAGGGAACCGAGCGGCCTTTTCTCTATCCGCGTCCGGCGCTACATGACCTACACGGTGCCGAAAGCGACACGGCTTGGGCCTGTGTCGGTGAGGAGGAAGAAGATGGCCTTTCAGACCTTCTTGGCTGCTGGCCAGAGACACTCCGTGGCGCGGCTGGCGGACGGGAGGGTGATCGCTGCGGGGGCAAACACCTGCGGCGAGTGCTCGACGGGCCAGTGGCGGGACGTTGTGGCGGTGGCGACAGCCAATGTGCACGTGGCTCGCAACACCGGCCGGGCTCATACCTTGGGGCTTCGAGCCGACGGGACGGTGCTGGCAGCAGGCTGGGACGAGGCCGGGCAGTGCGCGGTTCAGGGTTGGCGGGACGTTGTCGGAATTGCGGCCGGTTGGCGGTTCAGCGTCGGGCTGCGCGGCGATGGAACGCTGGTGACGGCTGGGCGGGGTACCGAAGGACAGCTCGATGTCGCGCAGTGGCGCGACGTGGTTGCTGTCAGCTGCGGCGATTGGCACACGGTGGCGCTGTTCGGTGATGGCACGGCGGGCGCCACCGGTAGTAACGCGATGGGCCAGTGCGCGGTCGATTCTTGGGGAGAGATGCGCTGCGTCGCGGCCGGATACCTGCACACCCTGGGCCTGACCCGGCAAGGTCGGGTGCGGGTGGTCGGCCCTGCGGAGTTCTGGGCCGGTAGCGAGGAATGGACCGACGTGGTGGCGGTCGCGGCGGGCAGCTATCACAGCGTCGGGTTGACCGCCCGAGGCGACGTGGTGGCGGTCGGGCGCTCGGACTTTGGTCAGTGCGCGGTGGGTGAGTGGTGTGACATCATCGCGGTGGCGGCAGGGGCGCTTCACACTCTGGGACTGCGCGCTGACGGAAAAGTTCTGAGTGCAGGAAGCGACGAGTATGGCCAAAGGCAGGTTGGCTCGTGGCAGCTTGCCGCTCTGTGTGCGCGTTGAGTCGTTGGGTTTCGCTAGAGCGCCTGCGGCGGAGACGGTTGCTCTTCGGCCGCCTGTGCGGCGCGGCGCAGGGGAACTGGGTGAAGAACCCGACGATCCGACCTGCTGTATATCTCAGTCCGGAGGGGGACTGGTTTCTCTCACGGGACGCGGTGGGTCTCCAGCCAGGAACGCGCCGCTTCCCGGGCCTGGGCGCTGAGCGTAGGCAGCGTGGCGTCTAACACAGTTCTCGTCTGCTCGGGCGAGCAGAGCTCCGCCAGGAGGTCCAGGGCCTCTGGCAGCGTGCCAGCGGTGCACTCCGGGAGCAGCCTGCGTGCATGTTGAGCGCCGCGACGGCGGTGCAGCTCGTTCGGCGACAGCCTGGTCAGCGCGTGCAGCAGGCGCAGCTTTGTCGCGGTGCCCTGCGGCTGTGCTAGGTGGTTGAGCAGCGCGTCTCCCGCGGCGAGTCGTTGATCCGGTGCGGGATCCAGCCGGAGCAGCGCTTTGACGCAGACGGGGGAGCGTTGCGCGGAGTAGTCGCGGATGGCCCGAACTACAGCAGCGCGCGCCTCCGCTAGCTCCTGTGCTGTCGGCATCAGGTGGATGAAGGCGGACGCGCAGGCCGCGGAGGCGTCGGGGTCGTCGGCAAGGTAGCCGCCGACGACCGCCCGTGCTTGCCGCATCTCCTTCTTGGTCGGTCGAAGACGCAGCAGGGTGCGAGCGCACTGCGCAGCGTGGCGTCCGGTGGATTCATCGAGGACGCGCAGCAGGGCGGCTCGTGCCTCGACCTGCTCGGCGCGGGTCGGGCGGAGGAGAGCGAGCGCATCGGCGCAAATCCGTGTGTGCCAGGCGTCGGCGCGTAGCTGCGCCAGCAGAGCCGCCCGGGCTAGCGCCAGTTCCTTGGGCCTTGGGCGATTGCCGGCCAACGCTCGGGCGCATTCCGCTGCCGCCCGAGCATCAGCGGCGACAACGTGTGCCAGCAGTGCGGCACGCGCGACGGCGAGCACATCGTCGGTGGGGCTCAGATGGGGCAGCGCGCGTGCGAACTTCGCCGCATCCCAGGCGCCCGCGACAGCGAGGCGATCTACAACTGTCGTCCTCGCCAGCGTTTCCTCCTCTGGGGTGGGACCGAGCCGTGCGAGGGTTTGAGCCAGGCGAGCGACGTGGCGAGGCTGCGCGGCGCCCAACTGGCCGAGCAGTACCGTGCGACCCAGCGACAGGTCATCCGGCTCGGGCCCCAGCCGGGTCAGCAGCCGGGCCAGGAAAACCACTTCCCACGGGCGTGGGGTGGTGGCCAGTCGATCTACTACTAGGATGCGAGCCTCGGAATCGGACACGGGGGCGGGGCCACTCGCGTGGCCGAAAGCATCGTGACCGAACACAGCTCCTCCTTCGCGGCTGTTCCTTCAAAGTATGACAAGGAGCTGGCCGGGATACACGAAACCCCTGGTCGGTCAGCGGGCACATCCATGAGGGGTTACGTCCGATCGAGTGGAAGTTTCGCCAATCGGGGATTACCGGCTATAGTTGTCCAACGGTAATCAAGTTGCCGCTGCCGGAGCGACTGCGCAAGCTCCGCTGCGGTGGCCCAACCGCCAAGGGTAGTAGCTCAATTGGCAGAGCAGCGGTCTCCAAAACCGCAGGTTGGGGGTTCGAGTCCCTCCTGCCCTGCGAAGTGGATGTTGTCCACTCGTGCGCCTTCCGGCATCTTGCCGCAGGGCCTTTTGTTTGTTAGCGAAAGGGACATCCAGCGTGAGCGATAAGTCGCCTGAGGACAACCTCCCCGAGAGCCTTGACGAAGCCGCCGAAGCTCCGGAGGCGGCCAGCGCGGACGTCGAGAACGCCGATGACGCCATCATCGAGGAAATGGAGAAGGACCTACCCGCCGACGACAAGGCAGCCGCACCCATCAAGCGCAAGACCGCCAAGGCGCCGGTGAAGAAGCAAGTCGCCACTCGCAGCCGTAAGGAAGCGGAAACGGAACACGAGGACCTCTACAAGGCCGACAACCCGGCACACTTCGTCCGCCAGTCGGTCGGCGAGTTGAAGAAGGTCGTCTGGCCTACGTGGCCTACCCTCGTCAAGTACTTCTTCGCGGTGCTGGCTTTTGTGCTGTTCGTTATCTTGTTTGTGTTCCTGCTCGACGGTGCCTTCGGCTGGGGGCTGCTGCAGATCCTAGGGAAGTAAGTGATGACTGAGAACAACGAACACGACGATCTGGACTTCGAGATCGACCTCGACGCGCTCGGTGCCGCCGACGATGTCGAGGTGGACGACCTTGAGATCGACCTCGGCGCTGACCTCTCCGACGAGGCGGTGGAGGAAGCCATCGCACTCAGCTTGGGGGGCGACGACAAGGATGATGAAGAGGAGGAGGAAAGCTCCTCCGACGCCGACGAGGCCCTGGCTAAAGCGCTCGCCGAACTCCGGGAAGAGTTGGAGGGCAAGTGGGGCGAGTGGTACGTGATCCACACCTATTCCGGCATGGAGAACCGCGTCAAGCAGAACATTGAGGCGCGTGTCCAGTCCTTCGAGATGGAGGACTATATCTTCGAGGCCATCGTGCCCACCGAAGAGGTGGTCGAGGTGCGCAACAACGCCCGCAAGACCGTCACCCGCAGCGTCCTGCCCGGCTACGTCCTGGTGCGCATGGAGCTCACCGACGACTCGTGGGGCATCATCCGGCACACGCCCTCCGTCACCGGATTCGTCGGCAACGGCCAGACGGCTGTCCCGCTGTCCATTGACGAGGTCCTCCACATGCTTACTCCTTCGGTGAAGGCCCGGGTCAACGCCGAGTTGGCGGGTGCCCAGCCGAAGCTGAAGAAGAAGGTCGAGGTCGTCGACTTCGCGGTCGGCGACTCCGTCATGGTGACCGACGGCCCCTTCGCGGGCATTCACGCCTCGATCACCGAAATCAACGCCAACACCAACCGCCTTCGTGCCCTGGTGGAGATCCTCGGGCGGGAGACCCCCGTCGATCTCGAATTCCGCCAGGTCAGCAAAGTCGTCTAGGATAGAGCGTTGCGCCGAAATCCTTCGGCGTCGAACAAACATCACAGGTAAGGACCCCTATGCCTCCCAAGAAGAAGGTAACGGCGATCGTCAAGATCGCCCTGCAGGCCGGCGCTGCCACGCCTGCACCGCCGGTCGGTACCGCTCTCGGTCCGCACGGCGTGAACATGATGGAGTTCGTCAAGGCCTACAACGCCAAGACGGAGGCCATGCGCGGCAACGTGATCCCCGTCGAGATCACCATCTACGAGGACCGCACGTTCACGTTTATCACCAAGACCCCGCCGGCTGCCGAGTTGATCAAGAAGGCCGCGGGCATCTCCAAGGGCTCCGGCAGCCCGCTCAAGGAGAAGGTCGGCAAGATCACCAAGGCTCAGGTTCGCGAGATCGCCGAAACCAAGCTGCCCGACCTCAACGCCAACGATGTTGAGGCCGCGATGAAGATCGTCGAAGGCACCGCCCGCCAAATGGGCGTTTCCGTCGCCGACTGATCCACCCCATGAACTCTCTGGTAGGGCGTGCCCCGCACCAGAACTGGCGGACCGGGATACGAACCCGGCACACAAGCTGAAGGAACCAGATATGAAGCACGGCAAGGAATACAAGGCCGCAGCCGCCAAGCGCGACGCTGCCCAGGCCTATTCCCCCGAAGAGGCTATCCGCCTCATCAAGGAGATGGCGTCGGCCAAGTTCGACGAGTCCATCGACGTCGCGATGCGTCTCGGCGTAGACCCCCGCAAGGCAGACCAGATGGTCCGCGGCACGGTCAACCTTCCTCACGGCACTGGCAAGACGGCACGGGTCCTCGTCTTCGCTTCTGGTGAGAAGGCTGAGGCCGCTCTGGCAGCCGGCGCCGACGAGGTGGGAACCGACGAGCTGATCGAGAAGGTGGCCGGCGGCTATCTCGACTTCGACGCGGTTGTGGCCACCCCCGACATGATGGGCAAGGTCGGCCGTCTCGGACGCGTCCTCGGCCCCCGCGGCCTCATGCCGAACCCCAAGACGGGTACCGTCACGATGGACACCGGCAAGGCTGTGGCAGACATCAAGGGCGGCAAGATCGAGTTCCGAGTCGATCGGCACGCCAACCTGCAGTTCATCATCGGTAAGGCCTCCTTCACCGAGCAGCAGTTGGTGGACAACTACTTCGCGGTTCTCGACGAGGTGCTGCGCCTGAAGCCAGCCTCCTCGAAGGGGCGCTACCTGCGCAAGATCGCCGTGTCGGCCACCATGAGCCCGAGTGTCCAGGTGGACACCCAGGCCCAGAAGCCGGCCAATTGAGTCGAGCCGAAATGGGGCGGACGTTCTGTCCGCCCCATTTGTTTTCCCCAAAACACCTCTGACCAGCCGCGACGATGCGCTAGCCCACCCCGCTACCAGCAATGAACGCTTTGGTTGTTAGGATCGGGGAGCGGTCACAGTGTGGTGGCCGCACCACCTGAGGGAGGGAGTACACGTGAGTAAGAGCAGCCGGTTGTTTGCGGTCTGTCTGGGAGTGGTTCTACTGCTCGGAGGGTTTGGCGCACCCGCTGGCGCCGAACCACCAGCCCAGCCGGACGCGGTGTCGGTGCCCGGAAGCCACAATAAGGCGATGGGCTGCGACGCCGACTGGCAGCCCGGTTGCGCTGATGCTCAGCTCAAGCTGGACGCGGATTCCGTCTGGAAGGGCACCTTCGCCCTGCCCGCGGGCGAGTACGAATACAAGGCAGCCATCAACCGCAGCTGGGACGAGAACTACGGGGCCGGCGGGGCAGCTGGCGGCGCCAACATCACCTACACGGTCGCAGACAAGCCAGTCACCTTTTACTATGAGCACGCCCGCCACTACGTCACCAGCGACGCCGAGGGCCCGATCATCACCGCCCCCGGCTCCATGCAGTCCGAGCTGGGTTGCGCCGCCGACTGGGATCCGAGTTGCATGGCAACGTGGCTGATCGACCCGGAACGTGACGGTGTCTACACCTGGTCCTCCACAGAATTGCCGGCGGGTAACTACGAGATGAAGGTGGCTCACGGTTTGAGCTGGGCGGAGAGTTACGGCAATGAAGGGGCGAACGTGAAGTTCTCCGTGCCTCGGGCGGGTGTCCAGGTGGCGATCAGTTACAACATCGGCAGTCACGAGATCGTAGTCAGCTCCTCGGAGCCCGGGGTAGCTCCCGATCTCCGGGCCGCGAAGGCGATTTGGCTTGCTCCGGATCTGATCGCCTGGCCGGTGGATGCGAAGGTGGCCTCCGACGCGTTCCGCCTGCACTGGGCCCCAGAGGGGATGACGGTCGGCGACGCCGGGTTGAGCGGGGAGTCCGTGTCGCTAGTGCTGGACCAAGCGGGCCTGCCCGACGAGATGAAGCGACGATTCCCGCACCTGGCCAGGTACGCTGCGCTGCGCGTTGACTCCGTCGACGCCGCGCGCGCCAAGCAACTTCTCACCGGCCAGGTGGCGGTTGGGCGCTACGCGGCCGACGGCAAGCTTCTGGACGGCACTGGTATTCAGATCGCGCCGCTGCTCGACCGGCTCTACGCTCCGGCCGCGGAGGCCCAGCTGGGAGTCAGCCTGGCCCGCCCTGTCGCGCGGCTCTGGGCGCCCACGGCCCGCAACGTCACGATGCTCATCTGGCCGGGGGGCCAGTCTTCGGAACCCACCAGGCTGAACATGTCTCGGGATGATGCGACCGGTATCTGGTCCACCACGGGGGACTCCTCCTGGAGCGGCGCGCACTACCTGTACGAGGTGGAGGTCTTCGTGCCGAGCACGGGTCGCGTCGAGAAGAACCTGGTCACCGACCCGTACTCGGTGGGCCTCACCCTGAACTCGCGCCGTTCGGTGATGGTGGATCTGAACAGCCCGACGACGCGGCCGCCCGGCTGGGAGTCGAGCGTCGGGCCCAAGCTCGCGAGCCCCGTCGATCAGACGATCTACGAGTTGCACGTTCGGGACTTCTCCGTCAACGACCCGGCGGTGCCGGAAGAGCTGCGTGGCTCCTACAAGGCGTTCGGGGTGGATGGCAACGGACGTAAGCACCTGCGCAGGCTCGCCGAGGCTGGGCTGAACACCGTGCACCTGCTGCCGACGTTCGACATCGCCACCATTGAGGAGGATCCGTCGAAACAGCTGAAGCCGGAGTGCAATCCCGCGTTGTTCGCCCCCGACAGCCCGGAGATGCAAAAGTGTATCGCCGACGTGGCCGACAAGGACGCCTTCAACTGGGGCTACGACCCGTTCCACTACATGACGCCTGAGGGGTCCTACGCCTCGACGGCGGCCGCGGCCGACGGCGGGCAACGGACCCGCGAATTCCGCGAGATGGTGGCCGCGCTGCACAGCCTGAACCTGCGAGTCGTGCTCGATCAGGTCTACAACCACACGACGCAGTCCGGGCAGGGGGAGCGCTCGGTGCTCGATCGGGTCGTGCCCGGCTACTATCACCGGTTGAACGCCGACGGCGGGATCGAGAACTCCACCTGCTGCGAGAACATCGCCACCGAGAACGCAATGGCGCAGAAGCTGATGGTGGACTCCGTGGTGCTGTGGGCCAAACACTACCGGGTTGACGGTTTCCGCTTCGACCTGATGGGGCATCACTCGACGACGAACATGGCCGCCGTGCGTCGGGCCCTCGATGAACTGACCCCGGAACGAGACGGCGTGGATGGCAAGGCCATCACCCTTTACGGCGAGGGTTGGGACTTCGGCGAGGTGGGCGGCAACGCGCGATTCGAGCAGGCCAAGCAGGGGCAGCTGGCGGGCACGTCGATCGGCACCTTCAACGATCGGTTGCGCGACGGGGTGCGCGGCGGCGGCCCGTTCGACGCGGACCCGCGCACCGACCGAGGCTTTGCCACCACCGGCGACAATGCCGACGACCTGGACCTCGTGCAGATTGGTCTGGCCGGCAACCTGGCCGACTTCCAGCTGCGCAGTCAGAAAACCCGCGAGGTGGTGCCGGGCAGCAAGATCGACTACAACGGCGCTCCTGCGGGCTATGCCGCCCAACCCGACGAGGTCGTGAACTACGTGGACGCGCACGACAACGAGACGTTGTTCGACATGATCACGTTCAAAGTGCCCACGGATCTGCCGATGAGCGAGCGGATCCGGCTCAACACGCTGGCGCTGGCCACGACGACGCTCAGCCAGTCCGCGTCGTTCTGGCACGCGGGCACGGACATGCTGCGCAGCAAGAGCCTCGACCGGGACTCCTACAACTCCGGGGACTGGTTCAACCTGCTCGACTTCACGATGGCCGACAACGGGTTCGGGCGCGGGCTGCCCCCGGCGGGTAAGAACAAGGACAAGTGGGCGTTCATGGCCCCGCTGCTGGCCAACCCCGCCAACAAGCCGTCCTCGGAGCAGATCAGCCAGGCGTCGGCGATGGCGCAGGATCTGCTGCGGCTGCGGGCCACGACCAAGCTGTTTAGGTTGGGAGACGCCGACCTGATTCGGCAGAAGCTGTCCTTCCCCGTCTCCGGTACCGAGCACGGCTCCAACCAGGTGATCGTGCTGCGCGTCGACGACTCCGTGGGTCCTGACGCCGACCCGAGGCTGAAGCAACTCGTCGCCGTGTTCAACGCCTCGGGCGCGGACATCGAGCAGCGCGTGCCCGGGCTGGAAGGTGCCCCACTGGTGCTGAACGATGTGCAGGCCCAGGGCGCCGACCCCGTCGCGAAGCGCGCCAGCTGGGACGCGGCCACCGCCACGGCCCGCGTGCCGGCGCGTACCGTCGCGGTGTTCTGGGAGACCCAACCGGTCAAGCCGAGTGAGCCCAAGCCGAGTGAGCCCAAGCCGTCGAAGCCCGGCCGCCCCGGCCTGCCGCGCACGGGCCAGCCGGGCTGACCGAGCCGGCCGGTCCACCGGGCGGGCGCCGAGGGTCGCACCCCGCGGGGCAGCGTGGCTCGGCCCGGCCCGGAGCGGCCGTGCCGGTGCGGGGTTCGGTGGTAATCCCGGAAAACGGTGCGGAGCCCGGCCGCGGGACCTAGGATCTAGCTAGCGTCCGCGCACCTCAAGGAGGAGGACATGTCGCTGAAAATCGACTACCTGCTGGAGTGTCTGGCCGATCCCGGTTCCTACCAGTCCTGGGACGTGCCGCTCGACGACCCGCCGCCCACCGTCGGCTACGCCGAGGCGCTGCGCATGGCCCGGCACAAGACGGGGCGCGACGAATCGGTCACTGCGGGGGAGTGCACGATCAACGGACGGCGGGTGGCCGTCGTCGGCGGTGACCCCACCTTCCTAGGCGGCAGCATTGGCGTGGCCGCGGGCGAACGACTGACCGCCGCGATCGAGCGCGCGACGGGGGAGAGGCTGCCCATCATCGCGCTCCCCGTCGGCGGTGGCACCCGGATGCAGGAGGGTACGGTGGCCTTCCTCCAGATGGTGAAGATCACCGCCGCGGTGCTGGCGCACAAGGAGGCCCACCTGCCGTATCTGGTCTATCTGCGCAACCCGACCATGGGCGGGGTCTTCGCCTCTTGGGGCTCGTTGGGCCACGTGACGTTCGCGGAGCCGGGGGCGCTCGTCGGTTTCCTGGGGCCGCGGGTCTATGAGGCGCTCTACGGACAGCCCTTCCCACCCGGGGTGCAGCAGTCGGACAACCTGGCGGAGCTGGGCATCATTGACCGGGTGCTGCCCCCCGACGAGCTGCGCGCGGCGCTCCACAAGCTGCTGAACGTGCTCGTCACGCGCTCCTCCGGCGAGCGCAGCGGCGAGCGGGACTGGCCGCCGCTCGGCGACACGCCCGCCTGGGAGTCGGTGCAGCGCACGCGGCGCGACGACCGGCCGGGTCTGCGCGAACTGCTGGCGCACGCGGCCACCGACGTGACAATGCTCAACGGCACAGGCGACGGCGAAACTCACCCGGGCAGCGTGCTCGCCCTCGCGCGCTGGGCGGACACCCCGTGCGTCGTGGTCGGCCAGGACCGGGCCGATCAGGGACGCCCGCTCGACCCGGCCGCGCTGCGCGAGGTGCGGCGCGGAATCCGGTTGGCCAGGGAGCTGAAGTTGCCGCTGGTCAGCGTCATCGACACTCCGGGCGCCGCGCTGTCGAAGGAAGCGGAAGAGCGGGGCATGGCCAGCGAGATCGCGCGCACGCTGGCGGACCTGCTGAGCCTCGAAACCCCCACGGTGAGCTTGCTGCTCGGCCAGGGCACCGGCGGCATCGCGCTGGCCTTGACCCCGGCGGATCGGGTGGTGTGCAGCGAGCACGCCTGGCTGTCGCCGCTGCCGCCGGAGGGGGCGTCGGCGATTGTCCACCGCGATGTCGACCACGCCGAGCAGCTGGCCGAGGCGCAGGGCATTCGGTCGCGGGCGTTGCGAACGGCGGGCATCGTCGACGTGATCGTGCCGGAGCCCGACGACCCGGCCGCCGACGTGGCGCAGTTCTGCGGCAATCTAGCGGCCGCGTTGCACGATCAGATCCTCGCGGCCTGCGCGCTGAGCGACGAGGAACGGCTCGGCACCAGACGAGTACGGTTCCGCACCCTCGGCTGGGGTTAGGGTCGCCCTGCTCCGGCGGCGCTTTCCCGAGACGGCTTAGAGCACGCGGGCGAAGAAGTCGCGGGTGCGCTCCTGCCGGGGGTTGTCGATCACCTCGGCAGGGGTGCCGCACTCGACGATCTCCCCGTCGGCCATGAACACCACCTGATCCGCAACCTCCCGGGCGAAGCCGATCTCGTGGGTCACCACCACCATGGTCATGCCGCTGGCTGCCAGCTCCTTCATCACGGTGAGCACTTCGCCCACCAGCTCCGGGTCGAGGGCGGAGGTGGGCTCGTCGAAGAGCATCAACTCCGGCTCCATGGCGAGTGCCCGGGCGATTGCCACGCGCTGCTGCTGCCCGCCGGAGAGCTGGCCGGGATAGTGGTCGATGCGCTCCGCGAGTCCCACCCGGTCGAGCAGTTCGATGGCCAGGGCTCGCGCCTCGGATTTGGCCAGGCCGCGCACCTGGATGGGGGCCTCCATCACGTTTTGCAGCGCCGTCATGTGCGGGAACAGGTTGAACCGTTGGAACACCATGCCGATGCGGGAGCGTTGTCGGGCGATGTCGGCGTCGGTGCGGCGGCGCAGCACGGTCTTCCCGCTCTCTTCGGTCTCTGTGAGGCCCATGAGCTCGCCCGCGACGCGCAGCCGCCCGGCGGAGATCTGCTCCAGTTCGTTGATGCAGCGCAGCAGCGTGGACTTGCCTGAGCCCGACGGCCCGAGCAGGACGCAGACCTCGCCGCGGGCAACGTCTAGGTCCACGCCCCTGAGCACGTGGGTGTCGCCGAAGAACTTGTGTACGTGTCGTATCTCGATCATGGGGTCACATCCAGGAAGGGATCGTCCTTGGCGCTGCCGGAGCTGAGCATGGAGGCCTGCTTGCGGCTGAGGCGTTTGGGGTGTTCGGGATCGAATCCCTTGCCGTAGTGGGCCTCGATGCGGGCCTGCACCATCATCAGCAGCGACGTGATCACCAGGTAGTGGATGGCCGCGACGATGAGCAGCGGCACGGGCAGGAACAGGGAGTTGCCGATCACTTGTGTAGCGAACGTCAGGTCAAGCGTGAACGGTACTGCGGTGACCAGCGACGTCGTTTTCAACATCGAGATGGTCTCGTTGCCGGTGGGCGGGACGATCACCCGCATCGCCTGCGGGATGATGATCCGCCTGAGCGTCGTCGAGCGTTTCATGCCGAGCGCGGTGGCAGCCTCCCACTGTCCGCGGTCGATGGAGTTCAGCCCGGAGCGCACGATTTCCGCCAGGTACGCGCCCTCGTTGAGTCCGAGGCCGAGCAGCGCGGGCAGAAAGCCCGCGCGGAGGAACGAGTCCATGATGTGCTGGGTATCCAGTTCGGCGAGCGGGATGCCGGGCAGGCCGAGGGTGATCGTCGGGTAGAGCACCGCGAACAACCCCCAGAAGATCAGCTGGGTGTACACCGGGGTGCCACGGAAAAACCAGATGTAGGCGGTGGCGACGCCGCGAAGTACAGGGTTGGTGCTCATGCGCATGATCGCGCTGGTGAGCGCCAGCACGATGCCTATGACCATTGAGGCAAAGGTCAGCACCAGGGTCCAGCCGACCCCGCTCAGCACGCGCGCGTCGAGCAGGTGGCGGGCTACTACATCCCAGCGGAAGTTCGGGTTGGTGATTAGCGAGTAGGCGAGCCCGGCGCTGGCGAGCGCGACGATCGTCGCCGCCACCCAGGTGCCCGGCCGGGGCACGGGCCGGGCGTGGATCAGTTCGGGTTGGGACGGCACGGATCAGCCCTGCGGGTTGAGCTCGGCCGTGTTGAGGATCGCGGCCTCGGTGCCCCAGCTGGTCATGATCTCTCGCCAGACTCCGGTGGTCATGAGGTGCTGGGTCGCCCGCTGGAGCGCCGCGGTCAGCTCGGCGTCGTCTTGGGCGACGACGATGCCCTGCGGGGCGGAGTCGAGCACCCCGCCGGCGGTTTCCAGCTGGCCGTTGGTGAGGGTTGCGGCGTAGTCGGCGACGGTGGAGTCGGCGTAGAAGGCGGCCGCTTTGCCGCCCACGACGTTGGTGGTGGCGTCGGATTGCGACGAGTAGACGAGCACCTCAATAGCAGGCTTGCCCTGAGAAGTGCATTCCTGGCTGCGCTTGTCCAGGTCCTCGTGCTGCCAGGTGCCGTTCTGGACGGCGATGGCCTTGCCGCACACGTCGTCGGAGGAGAAGCCGCTCGGGTTCCCCTTCTTCACTGCGAAGGAGGAGCCCACCTGGACGTAGGAGATCATGTTGTAGCTTGCGATGCGCTCAGGGGTGATGCTGAACGATGAGATGCCGACGTCGTAGCGGGTGCCGATGCCGGGCAGGAGGCTGGCGAACTCGGCGGGGCTGATCTCCACTTGGAGGTCGAGCACGCGGCCGATTGCCTTTGCCAGGTCGATGTCGTAGCCGATGGCGGTTTGGAGGTCTGCGGCACGGAACTCGGCGGGTGCGTAGTCGATGGCGGAGCCGACGACCAGCTTGCCCTTCTCCCGAATCTTTGCGGGCACGAGCGCTGCAAGCTCATCCACCTTCTCGATTTTGGCGACATCGTAGGAGCGGTCGGTGGCGGAGGAGCCACCGCCGGTGGGGGAACAGGCCGCCAGGGCCAGTGCGGCGGTGGTGATGGCGATTACCTTGCGCATGGGAAACCTCGGATCTGGGTGGTCGGAGCAGCTTATGATGGAATACTAATGCATAAAATGAAATATGTATGAATCATGGCCTGAGAAAGGGCCGCCCCGGAGTGGAGCGGCCCCGCCGAGGCTCAGCTAAGGCCAAGCGCCTCAGAGACGTGGTCCACGTCCTTGTCCCCCCGGCCCGACAGGTTCACGATCACGGCGTCGTCGTGGCCCAGCGTCGGCGCATACTTCAGCGCATAAGCCAGCGCGTGCGAGCTCTCGATGGCCGGGATGATCCCCTCGACGCGGGACAGGGTGAGCAGCGCGCTCAGCGCCTCGTCGTCGGTCACCGACACGTACTTTGCTCGCCCGATCTCCTCCAGGTAGACGTGCTCCGGGCCGACACCCGGATAGTCGAGGCCGGAGGCGATGGAATGCACCGGAGCCGGCTCGCCGTCGGCCGTTTGCAGCACCTTCGTCTGCATCCCGTGGAGGATCCCCGGCGTGCCGAGCGTCATGGTGGCGGCGTGCCGGTTGGTGTCCAGGCCCTCGCCCGCAGGCTCGACGCCGAGCAGCGCCACGTCGGGGTCGTCAACGAAGCCCGCGAACAGGCCCATCGCATTCGAGCCGCCGCCCACGCAAGCTATGGCTGCAACGGGCAGCTTGCCCTCGGCCTCCAGGATCTGCGCGCGTGCCTCGCGCCCGACGACGCTCTGGAAGTCCCGCACCATCGTCGGGTACGGGTGCGGGCCGACGACGGAGCCGATGCCGAACAGGTACTCATCCGGCTTGGAGGCGTAGGTGGCAAAGGCGGAGTCCACCGCCTCCTTCAGTGACTTGCCGCCCGCCTCGACAGCGACGACCTCCGCGCCCAGCAGGCGCATGCGGCGCACGTTCGGGTGCTGCTTGGTCACGTCGATCGCGCCCATGTGGATCTCGCAGCCGAGCCCCATGAGAGCGGCGGCTGTGGCTAGCGCAACTCCGTGCTGGCCGGCGCCGGTCTCCGCGATCAGCTTCTTCTTGCCCAGGCGCTTCGCGAGCAGGGCCTCGCCGAGGCAGTGGTTGATCTTGTGTGCCCCCGTGTGGTTCAGGTCCTCACGTTTCAGATAGATCTTGGCGCCGCCCGTGCGCTCCGACAGGTTTTTCGCATAATAGAGCAGCGAGGGCCGGCCGACGTAGTTGCGCAACAGCTCCTCGTACTCGGCCAGGAAAGTGGGGTCTTGGCGGGCTTCCTCGTAGGCGGCCGCAACATCGGCTATCGGTCCTTCAAGGTGGGGAGGCAGGTGGCTGCCGCCGTGGGTGCCGAACAGGCCGTTTTCGTGCGCGTCGAGCAGGGACATCGGTTTCTCCTAGCGAGTATGGGCCCAGAGGACGAAAAAACCGCCCTCTAATGGGGCGGTTTGGGTGTGTCAGTGCAGCACTCAGTTCCGCCCGAGGGCGGTCCACCAGACGCGGTTGTTGAGTGCTGTCATGCCTCGTATCTAAGCACCGGCGGCCGGTATACGCAAGAGGCGTTCGAATGCTGGGCGTTCGGTCGGAGCGGTCGGCCTCGGCGTCGATTTGGTATCGACTAGGGAAACAGGTATCGTTGCCGGAGCCGAAGACCGCAGGTGGAGCGATCCGTAATGCCGAAAGGTGCCCGCGCAGGTGACCGTGACAGCCCTCAGCCCGTGTGCTGAGCGCCGCCCCGCGCCGCCGGCCGGGGCTTTGTTGGTTTCCGTGGTCTGAGGTGCGTCGGAGCCCTAGCTCCGGCAGTGATGAACCGGAAGGAGACCCAATGGCAAGGCCGGACAAGGTTGCCAAGGTGGAGGAGCTTGTTGCCCAGTTCAACAACTCCGCCGCTGCTGTGCTGACCGAGTACCGCGGTCTCACCGTCAAGGACCTGCAGACCCTGCGTCGGTCCTTCGGTGGGGACGCCACCTATGCCGTTGCGAAGAACACCCTGACTCGGATCGCCGCTAAGGAAGCCGGTATCGAAGGTCTCGAAGAGACCCTCACCGGCCCCACTGCCATCGCCTTCATCTCGGGCGACGTGGCCACGGTGACCAAGGGTCTGAAGAACTTCGCAAAGGACAATCCGTCTCTGGCCATCAAGGGCGGCGTCATGGATGGCAAGTTCCTCGACGCCAAGGCCGTGCTGAAACTGGCTGACCTCGAATCTCGCGAGGTTCTGCTGTCGAAGATGGCAGGAGCGCTCAAGGCGAACCTGTCCAAGGCTGCATTCGCCTTCGCTGCACCCGCCGCCAAGCTCGCCCGCGTCATGGGTGCGCTGGAAGGCAAGGCGAAGGAGAATCCCGAAGTTATCGGTGGTGCTGGCTCCCAGCCCGCCGCTGAGGCCACTGAGACCCCCGCCGCGGAAGCGGCAACCGAAGCAGCAGAAGCTGCGGAATGATCCGTTGCAGCTGACGCTGCTGCGACCTAACTGAAAGGAACGCCAACCATGGCGAAGCTCACCAACGAAGAGCTCCTTGACGCTTTCAAGGAAATGACCCTGATCGAGCTGTCTGACTTCGTGAAGCTGTTCGAAGAGACCTTCGACGTCACTGCTGCCGCTCCGGTTGCCGTCGCTGCCGTGGCCGCTCCGGCTGCTGGCGAGGCTGCTGCCGATGAAGAGGACGCTGATTCCGGCAAGGTCGACGTCATCCTTGCTTCCGACGGTGGCAAGAAGCTGGCCGTCATCAAGGAAGTCCGCTCGCTCACCTCGCTGGGCCTGAAGGAGGCCAAGGAACTCGTCGAGAACGCTCCGAAGCCTGTCCTTGAGCAGGTTGACAAGGAGACCGCGACCAAGGCGAAGGAAGCCCTCGAAGCTGCCGGCGCCACCGTCGAACTCAAGTGACCCCAGCGCCGCTAGGCGCTTTGTTGAGGCGGCCGTCCCGTTGAGGGCGGTCGCCTCGGCTTTTTCCTGATCGATGGCGGCTCGCGTCGTCGTGAGTCGCGCCGATCGTCGGCTACAGTTGTTGTGCGACGCCGTGGTCGCCCATCTCGCGGGGTTGCGAGCGCTTGGGGCTTTGCCCTATAGTGATTTCTTGCCCCTGTGTGCCTTAGTACCCGTATTTGACGCGGGGCCTTCGTCATGCAGAAAACCGCCCCAAGCGTTCTTGGAAGGACCGAATCTTGGCCACCTCGCGCTCTGCGTTGAACAACACCAATGTCGTCTCGCCCAGTGGTCGAATCTCGTTCGCGAAGATTTCTGAGCCTCTGGAGGTCCCTAACCTTCTCGATCTGCAGATCGATTCCTACAACTGGTTGATCGGTAGCGAAGCCTGGCAGCAGTCCGTGGAGGAGCGTCTTGCGGCCGGCCGCACCGACGTCAACACGCGCTCCGGTCTGGAGGAGATCTTCGAGGAGATCTCGCCGATCGAAGACTTCAACGAGACCATGTCCCTGTCGTTCAGGGATCACCGCTTTGAAGCGCCGAAGTATAGCGTGGAGGAGTGCAAGGATCGCGACGTCACCTACGCGGCCCCGCTATTCGTCACCGCGGAGTTCATCAACAATGACACGGGGGAGATCAAGTCCCAGACCGTGTTCATCGGCGATTTCCCGTTGATGACTGACAAGGGCACCTTCATCATCAACGGCACGGAGCGTGTCGTCGTCTCGCAGCTTGTGCGATCGCCTGGCGTCTACTTCGAGCAGTTGCCGGACAAGACTTCTGACAAAGACATCTACTCGACCAAGATCATCCCGTCGCGCGGTGCCTGGCTAGAGTTCGAGATCGACAAGCGCGACCTCGTGTCCATGCGGCTGGACCGCAAGCGCAAGCAGAACGTTACCGTGCTGCTCAAGGCGCTCGGCTGGAGCGAGGAACGCATCCTCGACGAACTGGGCGAGTTCGAGTCAGTCCGCATGACGCTGGAGAAGGATTCGGTCAGGACGCAGGATGAGGCTCTGCTCGACATCTACCGCAAGCTGCGTCCGGGTGAGCCGCCGTCGCGCGACGCCGCGCAGCAGCTGCTGGAGAATTACTACTTCAACCCCAAGCGTTACGATCTGGCCAAGGTCGGCCGCTACAAGGTGAACAAGAAGCTCGGCTTGCAGCTGCCCTTCGACCAGCAGACGCTGACGATGGACGACATCATCGCCGCCATCAAGTACGTGTGCGCGCTGCACGAGCATCGGGAAGAGGTCGGAGGCGTCCCGGTTGAAGCCGACGACATCGACCACTTCGGCAATCGGAGGCTCCGCACCGTCGGTGAGCTGATTCAGAATCAGCTGCGCACCGGACTCGGGCGCATGGAGCGCGTCGTGCGCGACCGCATGACCACCCAGGACATCGAGGCCATCACGCCGCAGACCCTCATCAACATCCGCCCAGTGACGGCCGCGCTGAAGGAGTTCTTCGGAACCTCGCAGCTCAGCCAGTTCATGGACCAGAACAATCCGCTGGCGGGCTTGACCCACAAGCGTCGTCTCTCCGCGCTCGGCCCCGGCGGCCTCTCCCGCGACCGCGCCGGCATGGAGGTTCGCGACGTGCACCCGTCGCACTACGGCCGGATGTGCCCGATCGAGACCCCTGAAGGCCCCAACATCGGCCTCATCGGATCGCTCGCCTCCTTCGCGCGCGTCAACGCCTTCGGCTTCATCGAGACCCCGTACCGCAAGGTCGTCGATGGCAAGCTGACCGATCAGATCGACTACCTGAGCGCCGACGAGGAGGATCGTTACGCGATCGCGCAGGCCAACGCCGCCGTCGATGCCGAGGGCCGCCTGGTGGACGAGCGAGTCATGGTCCGCCTCAAATCGGGCGACGTTGACCAGGTGCCGCGTGCCGAGGTTGAGTACATGGACGTGTCGCCGCGCCAGATGGTGTCCATCGCGACTGCGCTGATTCCCTTCCTGGAGCACGACGACGCCTCGCGTGCGCTCATGGGCGCTAACATGCAGCGCCAAGCCGTGCCGCTGATTCGCAACGAGTCCCCGTTCGTCGGCACCGGCATGGAGTACCGTGCGGCGGTGGACGTCGGCGACGTGACCCTGGCCAAGAAACCGGGCGCTGTTACCAGCGTGACCGCAGACATCATCGATGTCATGAACGACGACGGCACCTACTCGGCCTACCGGCTGGAGAAGTTCGTCCGGTCCAACGCAGGCACCTGCATCAATCAGCGCCCGCTGGTGAAGCCGGGTGACCGCGTCGAGGTGGGCACCCCGATTGCAGACGGCCCGTGCACCGACCGCGGCGAGCTGGCGCTCGGCAAGAATCTTCTCGTGGCCTTCATGCCGTGGGAAGGCCTCAACTACGAGGACGCGATCATCCTCTCGCAGCGCATCGTGCAAGACGACGTGCTCACCTCCATTCATATCGAGGAGTACGAGATCGATGCCCGGGACACCAAGCTGGGCGCCGAGGAGATCACTCGGGACATCCCGAACGTCTCCGAGGAAATGCTCTCCGACCTCGACGAGCGCGGCATCATCCGCATTGGTGCCGAGGTCTCTGCCGGAGACATCCTGGTGGGCAAGGTCACGCCGAAGGGCGAGACGGAGCTCACCCCTGAGGAGCGCCTGCTGCGCGCCATCTTCGGTGAGAAGGCCCGCGAGGTGCGCGACACGTCGCTGAAGGTGCCGCACGGCGAGCAGGGCACTGTGATCGGTGTTCGGGTGTTCAACAGCGAGGACGGCGACGAGCTGCCGCCCGGCATCAATCAGTTGGTGCGCGTGCACGTCGCGCAGAAGCGTAAGATCTCCGACGGCGACAAGCTCGCGGGCCGCCACGGCAACAAGGGCGTCATCTCTAAGATCCTGCCCGTGGAGGACATGCCGTTCCTGGAGGACGGTACCCCGGTGGACATCGTGCTCAACCCGCTGGGCGTCCCGTCGCGGATGAACGTCGGCCAGGTGCTGGAGAACCACCTCGGCTGGATCGCGAAGACCGGCTGGGACGTGTCCGATGTCGCCGAGGAGTGGGCGGAGCGCCTGCGCGAGGTGGGTCTGGGGCGGGTCGAGTCCGGCTCGCGCGTGGCCACCCCGGTGTTCGACGGCGCGGAGGAGCGCGAAATCACTGGCCTGTTGGAGCACTCGCTCACCACCCGCGACGGCGTGCGCCTCATCGACGGCACCGGCAAGGCGCGGCTGTTCGACGGCCGCTCGGGCGAGCCCTACCCGGAGAAGATCGGTGTGGGCTACATGTATATGCTCAAGCTGCACCACCTCGTCGACGACAAGATCCACGCTCGGTCGACCGGCCCGTACTCGATGATCACCCAGCAGCCGCTCGGTGGTAAGGCGCAGTTCGGCGGCCAGCGCTTCGGTGAGATGGAGGTGTGGGCGCTGGAGGCCTACGGCGCGGCATGGGCCCTGCAGGAGTTGCTCACCATCAAATCCGACGATGTTCCGGGCCGCGTAAAGGTCTACGAGGCCATCGTCAAGGGGGAGAACATCCCCGAGCCCGGCATCCCCGAGTCCTTCAAGGTTCTCGTGAAGGAAATGAAGTCGTTGTGCTTGAACGTCGAGGTGCTTTCCGGCGACGGCAAGATCATCGACCTGCGCGAATCTGAGGATGACATCCGTCACTCCGAGGACTTCGGCATCGACCTGGGTCGCCGCCCCGGCAGCGACAACTTCATGGACGTTGGCGAAGTCTGAGTTCACTTCACCAAACGAAACAAACTCAGACGACATCACCTACACAGGTAGGGGAAAGAGAAGAACACGTGCTGGACGTCAACTTCTACGACGAACTGCGAATCGGTCTGGCCTCCGCGGACCAGATCCGCGAGTGGTCGCACGGCGAGGTGAAGAAGCCGGAGACCATCAACTATCGCACGCTCAAGCCGGAGCGTGACGGCCTCTTCTGCGAGAAGATTTTTGGCCCGACCCGGGACTGGGAGTGCTTCTGCGGCAAGTACAAGCGGGTCCGTTTCAAAGGCATCATCTGTGAGCGCTGTGGTGTCGAGGTCACTCGCTCCAACGTTCGTCGCGAGCGGATGGGACACATCGAGCTGGCTGCCCCCGTGACCCACATCTGGTATTTCAAGGGCGTGCCGAGCCGTCTCGGCTACCTGCTCGACATCGCGCCGAAGGACCTGGAGAAGGTTATCTACTTCGCGGCACACATGATCACCAAGGTCGACGAGGACGCGCGGCATCGCGACCTGTCGTCGCTGCAGGCCAAGGTGGAGGTGGAAACCAAGCAAGTCGCCCAGCGTCGAGACGCCGAGATCGAGGCCCGGCTGCGCAAGCTGGAGGAAGACCTGGCCCAGCTGGAGAACGAGGGAGCAGAGGCGAGCGCGATCCGCAAGGTACGCGAGCTCGGGGAGAAGGAGACGGAGCAGATCCGCAAGCGCGCCCAGCGCCAACTGGACCGCATCGACGAGGTGTGGCAGCGCTTCAAGACCCTGAAGGTTCAGGATCTGGAGGGCGATGAGACCCTCTACCGGGAGATGAAGAAGCGCTTCGGTCGCTACTTCGAGGGTTACATGGGCGCGGAGGCCGTGCAGCGACGCTTGCAATCGTTCGACCTGAAGGCCGAGGAGCAGGTGCTGCGCGACACCATTGCCACCGCCAAGGGGCAGCGTAAGACCCGCGCTCTCAAGCGCCTGAAGGTAGTCGGGGCCTTCCTGGCAGGTCAGCACCAGCCTAGCTCTATGGTGCTGGACTGCGTTCCGGTCATCCCGCCGGATCTGCGCCCGATGGTGCAGCTCGACGGTGGCCGCTTTGCGACCTCTGACCTCAACGATCTCTACCGTCGAGTCATCAACCGCAACAACCGCCTGAAGCGACTGCTTGACCTCGGGGCCCCCGAGATCATCGTGAACAACGAGAAGCGGATGCTCCAGGAGGCCGTTGATTCGCTGTTCGACAACGGCCGCCGCGGTCGTCCTGTCACGGGCCCGGGCAACCGCCCGCTGAAGTCCATCTCGGACATGCTCAAGGGCAAGCAGGGCCGCTTCCGGCAGAACCTGTTGGGCAAGCGTGTCGACTACTCGGGCCGTTCGGTCATCGTGGTCGGTCCGCAGCTCAAGCTGCACCAGTGCGGTCTGCCGAAGGCGATGGCCTTGGAGCTGTTCAAGCCGTTCGTGATGAAGCGGCTCGACGACCTCAACCACGCCCAGAACATCAAGGCGGCCAAGCGTATGGTCGAGCGCCAGCGCCCCGTCGTGTGGGATGTGCTGGAGGAGGTCATCGCCGAGCATCCGGTGCTGCTGAACCGTGCACCAACCCTGCACCGCCTGGGCATCCAGGCCTTCGAGCCGCAGCTGATTGAGGGCAAGGCCATCCAACTCCACCCGCTGGTGTGCGCCGCCTTCAACGCCGACTTCGACGGCGACCAGATGGCCGTGCACCTGCCGCTGTCGGCGGAGGCGCAGGCCGAGGCGCGCATCCTGATGCTGTCCACCAACAACATCCTGAAACCCGCCGACGGCCGCCCGGTGACCGTGCCCAGCCACGAGATGATCATCGGCGTCTACTGGCTCACCATGGAGCGGACCGATACGTTGGGCGCCGGGCGCGCGTTCTCGTCGTTGGCTGAGGCGATCATGGCCTTCGACGCCGGCAAGCTCGCCATCGGCGCGCCGATCAAGCTGCGGCTCACCGGTATCGTGCCGCCGACCGGCGCTGAGGACAAGGTACGCGCGGACGGCTCGATCGTGCTCGACACGACACTCGGCCGGGCCTTGTTCAACGAGGTGCTGCCGGAGGGCTTCCCCTACGTCAACGAGCACGTTGGCAAGCGCGGTATCGGACGGATCGTCAACGACCTGGCGGAGCGCTACTCGGCCTCGATCGCCGTGGTCACCCTCGACGCCCTCAAGGATCTGGGCTTCTACTGGGGCTCTCGTTCCGGCGTCACCGTCTCGATCCATGACGTCCAGACGCCGGCTAATAAGGCCGACATTCTGGCTGGCTACGAGCTGCGCGCGGAGAAGATCGACAAGCAGTACGAGCGCGGCACGGTGACCGAGGATGAGCGTCGTCAGGAGCTGATCGGTATCTGGACCGACGCGACGGCCGAACTCACCGAGGCGATGAAGAAGAACTTCACTCGCACCAACCCCATCTTCATGATGGTCGACTCGGGGGCGCGAGGAAACATGACGCAGATGCGGCAGATCGCGGCGATGCGTGGCCTCGTGGCCAACCCGAAGGGCGAGATCATCGCGCGTCCGATCAAGTCGAACTTCCGCGAGGGCCTCAGCGTGCTGGAGTACTTCATCTCGACTCACGGTGGTCGCAAGGGGCAGGCCGACACCGCTCTGCGCACCGCCGATTCGGGCTATTTGACCCGCCGCCTGGTGGACGTCAGCCAGGACGTCATCATCCGGGAGGAAGATTGCGCCACGGAGCGGGGACTGGTCAAGAAGATTGCTTTCTGGACCAAGCCCGGCATGGACGAGTCCGGGAAACCGGGCGTCGTTCCGGCTAGGCCCTTCGAGGAGGGTGCCACGGTCGAGATGAACCCCGACGTGGAGACTGCGGTCTATGCGCGTTCGCTGGCGGTGGACGCGGTGAACGTGGACGGCGAGGTGCTGGTCAGTGCGGGCACCGATCTGGGCGATGTCGAGATCAAGCGACTGATCGATGCAGGCGTCACAGAAGTGAAGGTGCGTTCCGTACTCACCTGCGAAGCAGCCACCGGAACGTGCGCGATGTGCTATGGTCGCTCGCTGGCCTCCGGGAAGACCGTTGATGTTGGCGAGGCAGTGGGCATCGTGGCGGCCCAGTCCATTGGCGAGCCCGGAACCCAGCTGACGATGCGTACCTTCCACACCGGTGGCGTGGCTGGCGACGACATCACGCAGGGTCTGCCGCGTGTCCAAGAATTGTTCGAAGCGCGTCAGCCGAAGGGCAAGGCCCCGATCGCTGAGGCGTCGGGTACCATCCGGATCGACGAGGACGATCGGAAGCTCATCATCGTGCGTGACGATGGCGGCGAGGATCTTGAGTATCCGATCGCCCGTCGGACCCGTCTTGAGTTTGAGGATGCTAACGGCAAGCGGGTTCGCATCGCGGACGGCGTGCGCGTCGAGATCGGCCAGCAGCTCACCTCTGGCCAAGTGGATCCGCACGACGTGCTGCGCATCCGCGGTCTGCGCAAGGTGCAGGAGCACCTGGTGGAGGAAGTGCAGCGGGTATACCGCACACAGGGTGCCCCCATCCACGACAAGCACATCGAGATCATCATCCGGCAGATGCTGCGGCGCGTGACCGTCATTGAGTCGGGCGACACCGCGATGATGCCGGGCGAGTTGGTGGATCGCCAGGTGTACGAGGTTGAGAACCGCAAGGCCGTCACCGAGGGCGGTCGCCCTGCTGAGGGCC
This sequence comes from Tessaracoccus sp. OH4464_COT-324, assembly GCF_003932855.1. Taxonomy (GTDB): domain Bacteria; phylum Actinomycetota; class Actinomycetes; order Propionibacteriales; family Propionibacteriaceae; genus Arachnia. The sequence goes on from NZ_RQYZ01000005.1 coordinate 117,284, forward strand.
GCCCGGTGCTGATGGGCATCACTAAGGCGTCGTTGGCCACCGATTCGTGGCTGTCCGCCGCCTCGTTCCAGGAGACGACCAAGGTGCTCACCGACGCCGCGATCCAGGGTAAGCGGGATTCGTTGCAGGGACTCAAGGAAAACGTGATCCTTGGAAAGCTGATTCCTGCCGGCACCGGTCTCGGCCGTTACCGCAACATCCGGGTAGAACCCACCGACGAGGCCCGCGCCTCCGCATACTCGGTCAGCTACGATCCGTTCGACTATTCGTTCGGCGGCGACGGTGCGGGGGCGGCGGTGCCGCTCGACGACATCGATTTCGACGAGTTGCGCTGAGCGGGATCATGAGTGAACGGGGCACGGGGTTTCACCCCGTGCCCCGCGTTTTGTGTCTCAGCTGTGCAGTTTCGTTGAGCAATTTGGCCGTTATCCCCACAAATCCTTAGCTGACCCTGTCACGCCGAGGGGCCGAAGCGCCATTATTCTTAGTGCATCCGCGACGACGCGGAGTTCGCGAGGAAGCGGACGAACATCTGAAGGAGGCAAAGCATGCGTTTCAAGACGCTTGTAGCAGTAGGCGTGGCGAGCGTATTGGCGCTCGCGGGTTGCTCGGGAGGAACCGGTGGTTCCTCGGCGGATAAGAGCCCCGCGGCCCAGGAGACGAAGGCGATGGACGGTTCCCAGCAGCAGGGGTCGGGCTCGGGCGGCGACGTCGGTGTGTTCACCTGGTGGGCTGAGGGTTCCGAGAAGCTGGGCCTGGAAGCGCTCACCGGGGAGTTCGCGAAGCAGTTCCCGAATGACAAGTTCGTCAACCTTGCGGTCGCCGGCGGCGCAGGTTCCAACGCTAAGGCCAAGCTGGCCGCGGACCTGGAGAACAACAACCCGCCGGATTCCTTCCAGGGCCACGCGGGCGCCGAGCTGTTCGATTACATCGTGGCCAACCAGTTGGAGCCGGTGAACGACGTGATCGACGAGCTGGGTGGTTCGAAGGTTTTCCCGGAGAGCCTTCTGGGTCTGCTCACCGTCGACGGCAACATCTATTCCGTCCCATCTAACGTGCATCGCTCCAACGTCGTGTGGGCCAACCCCGAGGTGCTCGCGAAGGCCGGGCTTGGTAAGGAAGCACCCGCCAGCATCGATGCCTGGCTGGCCGACATGGAGAAGCTGAAGGCTGCGGGCGTGGAGACGCCTCTCTCGGTGGGCACCGCCCCCTGGACCCAGCTCCACCTGTTCGAGTCGATCCTGCTCGCGGAAGTAGGCACCGACGACTACAACAAGCTGTTCACCGACGGGGACTGGAAGTCCGACAAGGTGAAGAGCGCCATCGAGAAGTACGCGAAGCTGCTCAGCTTCGCCAACAGCGGCGGAGCGGACGACTGGCCACAGGCAACTGACATGGTGATCGACGGCAAGGCCGCCTACAACGTGATGGGTGACTGGGCGGTCGCGCAGTTCACGCAGGCAGGCAAGGCCGACGGCACCGACTACATCTACTTCCCGACTCCGGGCACGGACGGTACCTTCCTGTTCCTAGCCGACTCCTTCACTCTGCCGAAGGGCGCCAAGAACCCCGCGGGCGCCAAGGACTGGCTGCGCACCGTCGGCTCCGCTAAGGGCCAGGAAGCTTTCAACATGGCCAAGGGGTCGATCCCGGCCCGCACCGATGTCGCCCCCGACAACTTCCCGGCTTACCAGCAGTCGGCTATGAAGTCGTTCAAGAACGACAAGATTGCTTCGTCCATCGCGCACGGCGCCGCGGCGCAGATGGCGTGGAGCGCGGATATCTCCAGTGCGGTGTCCAAGTTCTGGACGGACAAGGACACGGCTGCCTTCCACGATGCTCTCGTGAAGGCAGCGGAGTCGAAGCGCTGATTGTGCTGACGGAGAGTGCGGTCACCGTCAGGTGGCCGCACTCTCGTCGCTGATGGAAGGAGTGCGACTCTATGTGGAAGAAGTGGCAAGGTCTCCTGCTCGTGGTGCCGTCGATCCTGCTGGTGCTGGTGTTTGTCTACGGTTTGATCGCGCAGACGTTCGCCACCTCGCTCAAACCTCTTACCCGGAAAACTTTTGCGGGTAATGAGCAGGTGCTGAGCCCCGGCGGGTTCGAGAACTATGTGATGCTGCTCTCCGACGATCGCTATCAGCGTTCCCTGTGGAATCTGCTGGTGCTGACGATCGTTTTCGTGGGCGGCACGATGCTGTTCGGTCTGCTTTGGGCTCTCCTGCTGGAGAAGGGGGTCACGGCGGAGGGCGTTTTCCGCTCCATCTACCTGTTTCCGATGGCCGTGTCGTTCATTGCCTCGGGTTTGGTGTGGAAGTGGCTTCTTTCGCCCGGCGTCGGCGATCATGAGGCCATCGGGCTCAACCGACTGTTCCTGCTGATCGGCCTGCCCGAGTTGCAGTCCAAGTGGTGGTCTGACCCGGGGCCGTTCAACATGGCGGCCATGGCGATGCCTGCTGTTTGGCAGCTGTCGGGCTACGTGATGGCGCTGTTTCTTGCCGGCTTCCGGGGTATTTCGGAGGACCAGCGGGAGGCAGCTCGCGTGGATGGCGCGACGGAGTTCAAAATTTATCGGCACGTGCTCTTCCCGCAGCTTTCACCGATTGCGCTATCAGCCCTGATCATCATCGGACACATGTCGATGAAGACTTTCGACCTCATTTACGCGATCGCCGGGCAGAACAACTACGTCGCGGACGTGCCGGCAACCTTGATGTGGGTGCAGTTGTTCACCGGGCAGAATCCCCCAACGGCTGCGGTGAATGCGACTGTGTTGCTGCTCATCGTGGCGGTTGTGGTGATCCCGTATCTCGTCTACACCAACCGCACGGAGAAGGGAGGCCGCTGATGTCGGCGGAAGCAAGCACGCGGCTGGCCCCCGAAAAGCGCCGCAAGAAGGCGTCAACCGGGGAACTCACCTGGCGCACGTTCAGGATGGCCCTGCTCGTCCTGTTCGCGCTCGCGGTGTTGATGCCCATCTACGTGGTGCTGGTTACCAGCTTCAAGGCGCCCGGTGATTTCCGGGTGGCTGACGCCTGGAACCTGCCGGAGCGGCTGAGCTACGCGGGTTGGGCCGCAGCGTGGGAGGCTCTGGCGCCGGCCTTGGGGCGTTCGGTGATACTGGCACTCGCCGCGGCGATCATCTCGTCCTTCCTGGGCTCCATGAACGGGTTTGTGTTCGCCAAGTGGAAGTTCCCGGGAGCTAACGTCATCTTCACGATGTTTCTTTTCGGGATGTTCATTCCCTACCAGGCGGTGATGATCCCGCTGCAGCAGGTGATGATCCAGATGAACGCGAATGCGCCGTTCATGACCGGTATCCCGACTTTGATTCTAGTGCACGTGATCTACGGCATCCCGATCTGCACGCTCATTTTCCGCAACTATTACGCGACAGCGGTGCCGGGCGACATCATCGAGGCTGCCCGCGTGGACGGTGCGGGAATGTTGCGCACTTATTGGTCAATCGTGCTGCCCATCTCCATACCGGCGTTCGTGGTCACTCTGATTTGGCAGTTTACTTCTGCGTGGAACGACTTCCTGTTTGCGTTGTTCCTCACGGACCGCAACACCGGCCCGGTGACTTTCGCGCTGCAGGAGCTGGCCTCCGCGCAGAACCCAGACTATTCGCGGATGATGGCGGGCGTTCTGGTTGCGTCGCTGCCGACGCTGCTCGTCTACATCTTCCTGGGTCGTTACTTCGTGCGCGGCCTGATGAGCGGCTCGGTCAAGTAAACATCGCAACGCCCTCGGGCAGCAGGCAGTTTGTAACTGTTCTCCGCCCGAGGGTGTTTGCTGTGCCGGGTGGTGTGCCCAGGTAGGGTTTGGGCGTGTCTTGGAAAACGCGCTTGTTGGTTGGGCTAGCGCTGGTCGCGACGGCTGGCTGCTGTGTGCTGGGCGGCTCCGCGTGGGCGGAGGCCCAGTTTCAGCGGCTGTCCGTGCGGGTGCCGGGTTCTGCGGACGATGTGTGGCTGGTCGTGGGCGTGGATGACAGGCGGGCCGCCTCTGCGGAGATCGCGGAGGACGTCGGCGGCGGCGCGCCGGGGGCGCGCGCCGACATCGTATTGCTCGCGCGGCGGGCGGGCGATGAGTTTCAGATACTTTCGCTGGATCGAAGACTCCTGCTCACCCAGGGCGCGACGGCGGGTCGACTGGGCTCTTCCTGGTTGGACGGACCGCAGGCGACGGTGGATCTGCTGTGCGACGGGCTGGGAGTGGGTGTGGATCACGTGGTTCGCACGGATTTCGCTTCGCTGGTCGGGTTGGTTGATGCTCTGGGCGGGGTAGAGGTTGAGCTGGAGACCGCCCTGCGCGACGAGCCTGCGCACCTGGCGATCGAAGCTGGGCGGCAGGAGGTGAACGGCAGGGTGGCTCTGGGCCTGGTCCGCAGCAGACAGGGCGAGGTCCTCGTGGACGGCAGTTGGCGGCCGGAAAAGGAAGGCGCGCTCGGCCGACAGCAGCGGGCGGGGCAGGTGATCCGCGGGATAGCATCGAGGATCGGCGCCGCTGACTGGCCGACGAGATGGCGGGCGTTTCGAGCCACGGCGCCGACGATGGCGCTGGACGAAGGGACTTCGCTGTGGGAGCTGGCGCGCCTCGCGGGCGCCGACCCGGTGGTGACCGCGCTCGATGTCCAGGCCGCACCGGACGACGAACTGTTCGCCCAACTGGGTGAAGGCGCCGCTGAGCAGCTAGCGCCGTTTAGGGCAAGCGGCTGCTCGCGAGAGCGCTGAATCGATCATCTCGGCTGAGCGCTCTCGTGTCGAGGTGCCATGAAGTGGACCTGGAGGGCGGTAGCCTAGCCTGTGGCCCCGGCTGCTGTTGCTGGGGCCCACTCGAATCGGAAGGAAGAGTATGAAGATTTTCCGTACTGCGGTGGCCCTGGTAGCCAGCGTCACGTTGCTCGGCGGCAGCATCCTGCCCGCCGCGGCCGAGGGCGAGAATGGCTCGCTTTCGGTGCCCGGCGGCGCGCTGCCGCAGGCCACGTCGTTCACCGCAAAGGTTGACTGCGGGGTGCCCGCCGACGGCGTTGCTTTCTCCAAGGTCGTTTTCAGTATTGACGACAAGAGGATCGGGGAGAAGAAGCTTGCGCCTGCTGATCGCGCTGTGGACGTTGCAGTGACGCCTTCGTTCGAGCACGTCGGCAAGAAGACGCTCAAGGCGACCTGCGCGAGCTACCACGGCAAGAGCCGCGTCCTGAGCGCAGAAGTTGAGATTGAGCCGCAGCTTCTCCTGCCCGATCGCAGCACCTGGAAGTCGGGCGACAGTGTCCGGCTGCGAGGCCTCGGTTTCCAGGCCGGGGAGAAGGTGCAGATGAGCCTCGTGCGCGTCGCCGATGGCAAGGTCTACCAGACTCTCGATGCGGGTGTTGCTTCGCCGACTGGCGCGTTCGACTTCACCATGGTGATTCGCAGCGATGTCCCGAAGGGTGACTACGAGCTGATCGCGACGGGCGCGTCGTCCGGTGTCAAGCTGAAGATGAAGTTCTACTGGGGGCACTCGGATAAGGCTGGAATGAAGACCACTGACAAGGCGGGCAAGCGAGCCAAGCTGCCAAGCACTGGTGTCTGATGTCCTTCATGACGGGCGGGGCTGTTGGCCCCGCCCGTCATGCTTTCCCGCTCCAGGTGTCCCGCTTTGATTCTCGGGGCCCTGTCGATTAGGCTTAGCCAACGTGCTCGGTTGCTCGGGCACTCTTGTGCGTGCCCTGGCATGACCGTCTGCTCTCAAACGTTGCGGAGAGCGGCCTCGTGCGGAGTTCGCACGGCGGCGTGACGGCCCCGAGGGAAAGAAACGGTGACCTATCTCTGGGGGAAGGGGCGCCGCATGCCAGGGATGAAACATTCCGTACAGTCAACGAAAGAGATGCCGACAGGTGCCAACTATTCAGCAGCTGGTCCGCAAGGGCCGGAAGGATAAAGTAAAGACGAGCGACGCTCCCGCGCTGAAGAACTCGCCGCAGCGTCGTGGAGTGTGTACCCGCGTGTACACCACCACCCCGAAGAAGCCGAACTCCGCCCTGCGTAAGGTCGCGCGTGTGCGCCTGAGCTCCGGCGTTGAGGTCACCGCCTACATCCCCGGCGTGGGGCACAACCTCCAGGAGCACTCGATGGTGCTCGTTCGCGGCGGTCGTGTGAAGGACCTCCCCGGTGTTCGTTACAAGATCATCCGCGGCGCGCTCGACACCCAGGGTGTGAAGAACCGCAAGCAGGCTCGTAGCCGCTACGGCGCGAAGAAGGAGAAGTAATGCCTCGCAAGGGACCCGCTCCGAAGCGTCCAATCGTCGCTGACCCCGTGTACGGCTCCCCGCTGGTCTCCCAGCTGGTGAGCAAGATCCTGCTCGACGGCAAGAAGTCCATCGCGCAGTCAATCGTTTATGAAGCCCTTGAGGGCACCCGCGCCAAGACCGGCAACGATCCGATTGCCACTCTGAAGCGCGCTCTCGACAACGTCAAGCCGTCGGTTGAGGTCAAGTCCCGCCGCGTGGGTGGTGCCACCTACCAGGTGCCGGTCGAGGTTAAGCCGGCCAGGCAGACCACCCTCGCGCTGCGCTGGCTCGTGAGCTTCTCCCGCGCGCGCCGCGAGAAGACCATGACCGAGCGTCTGATGAACGAGATCCTCGACGCCTCCAACGGCCTCGGTGCTTCGGTGAAGCGTCGCGAGGACACCCACAAGATGGCCGAGGCGAACCGCGCCTTCGCGCACTACCGCTGGTGATCGCGTTGCCCCCGTGCTTTGAGCGCGGGGGCGCTTCACCGTTCACACACCAAAGCTTTGACGTAAAGGACCAACAGTGACTGATCTGTCCAAGGTGCGCAACATCGGCATCATGGCTCACATCGACGCAGGTAAGACCACCACTACCGAGCGCATCCTCTTCTACACCGGAAAGAACTACAAGATCGGTGAGACGCACGAGGGCTCGGCCACCATGGACTGGATGGAGCAGGAGCAGGAGCGGGGCATCACCATCACCTCCGCCGCCACCACCTGTTTCTGGAAAGACCACCTGATCAACATCATCGACACCCCGGGCCACGTCGACTTCACCGTCGAGGTGGAGCGGTCGCTGCGCGTCCTCGACGGCGCAGTCGCCGTATTCGACGGCGTTGCGGGCGTGGAACCGCAGTCGATGACGGTGTGGCGTCAGGCCACCAAGTACAACGTGCCGCGCATCTGCTACGTCAACAAGCTTGACCGCACCGGTGCTTCCTTCGATCACGTCGTGAAAACCATTCGTGAGCGCCTCATGACCGATCCGGTCCTGCTTCAGATCCCGATCGGTGCGGAAGCCGACTTCCTCGGCGTCGTCGATCTGGTTCAGATGCGCGCGCTCACCTGGCGCGGCGAGACCAAGATGGGCGAAGACTACGAGGTCGAGGAGATCCCGGCAGAGCTGAAGGAGCTCGCGGAGCAGCGCCACATGGAACTGATCGAGCGCGTCGCGGACGTGGACGACGCCATCATGGAGAAGTTCCTTGAGGGTGAGGAACCCACGGTCGAGGAGATCGAGACCGCGATCCGCAAGGGCGTCGTGGGTAACCACTTCACCGCCGTGGTGTGTGGCACCTCTTTCAAGAACAAGGGCGTGCAGCCGCTGCTCGACGCCGTTGTGAAGTACCTGCCGTCCCCGCTGGACGTGCCGGCCATCGACGGCTTCAAGCCCGGCGACGAGTCCGTTCATCTGGAGCGTCACCCGTCCGACAGCGAGCCGCTTTCGGTGTTGGCGTTTAAGGTTGCTGCTGATCCGCACCTGGGCAAGCTCACCTACGTTCGTGTTTACTCCGGCGTGCTGCACTCCGGCGAGAACGTGCAGAACTCCTCGTCGGGCAAGAAGGAACGCATCGGCAAGATCTACCAGATGCACGCCAACAAGCGTGAGGAGATCGACCAGATCGGCGCGGGCATGATCTGCGCGGTGATGGGTTTGAAGAACACCACCACCGGTGACACTCTCTGTGATCCGTCGAACCCGATCATGCTCGAATCCATGACCTTCCCCGCGCCGGTCATTGAGCAGGCCATCGAGCCCAAGACCAAGTCCGATCAGGAGAAGCTCTCCAACGCGATCCAGCGTCTGGCGGAGGAGGATCCGACGTTCCGCGTCCACACCGACGAAGAGACCGGCCAGACCATTATCGCCGGCATGGGCGAGCTGCACCTCGACGTGTTGATCGATCGCATGAAGCGAGAGTTCAAGGTCGAAGCGAACATCGGCAAGCCGCAGGTGGCGTACCGTGAGACGCTGCGCCGCAAGGTCGAAAAGGTCGAGTACACGCACAAGAAGCAGACCGGTGGCTCCGGCCAGTTCGGTCGCGTGATCATCGATCTGGAGCCGCAGGAAGCAGGCAAGGGCTACGAGTTCGTCAACGCCGTCACCGGTGGCCGCATCCCCAAGGAATATATCCCGGCCGTTGACCAGGGCATCCGTGAGGCCATGCAGTTCGGTGTGCTGGCTGGCTACCCGGTGGAAGACATCAAGGTGACGCTGACCGACGGCGCCTACCACGACGTCGACTCCTCGGAACTGGCGTTCAAGCTGGCTGGTGCGCAGGCCTTCAAGGAGGCGGCGCGCAAGGCCGATCCCGCTATCCTCGAACCGATGATGGCCGTCGAGGTGACTACCCCGGAGGACTACCTGGGTACCGTCATCGGTGACCTGAACTCCCGTCGCGGGCAGGTGCAGGCGATGGACGAACAGCACGGCAACCGCGTCGTGCGTGCGCTCGTGCCCCTTTCCGAGATGTTCGGCTACGTGGGTGACCTGCGCTCGAAGACCTCGGGCCAGGCGTCCTACTCGATGGAGTTCGATTCCTACGCTGAGACTCCGAAGAACATCTCCGACGAGATCATTGCCAAGGCGCGCGGCGTCGAGGCCTGACCGAATCAGAGCAACGCAAGGGCATCCCGGGACACCGGGGTGCCCTTGTCCGCTTGGTGGGGTTACGTGACATGCAGATGAGCGCGAAAGCATCTTGTCCGGCCCAGCCCTCGGACCAGGGTGCTTGGTCGGGTGGTAGCCTGTTCGCATGCGCATGGCCTGATGATTCCGTCCCGCCTGAACAAGGCACCCAACCACCCAGAGGAATTGTCATGCCCATTTACCGCCACTATCTTCCCGACGACGCCGAGTCCTGGCTGCGCTGTCGCGCACTTTCCTTCCTGCACAGCAGCTATTACGACTACGTCTGGACCACCCGCCCCGAGTCCCCGCAGCTGCGCTGGGTCGCCTGCGAGGGCGACCAGATCGTCGGCATCCTGGATGTGGAGATCGCGGGATGCCTGGCCACGATCGATACCGTTGCGACCCATCCGGACCGCCTCGGCAGAGGGATCGCATCCCAGCTGCTGGCCAGGGCCATCGCCGAGCTGCCCAGTGAGGTGACCACGCTGGATGCCTGGACCCGTGACGACGAGCGCGCGCTCGCTTGGTACCGCGCCCGGGGCTTCGCGGAGTCCGACCACTATCTTCATGTGCACAAGGAGTGGGACGACCCGGCAGACGGTTTTTCCACGCCCGAGGGCGCCTGGGCGCTCGTGAATGCCCACTTCCACGCCCCGCTGGAACTCGAAAGCGAGATGCGGGCGAAGTTCAAGAGGGTATACGTGGCCCGTCGTTTCGCGAAGGAGTTGTAGCGCTGGCTCCTGGCCGGTGCCTGGGTAGGCTGCGGGAATGGAATACCGGATCGCCACCTGGGCGGAGCTGACCAAAGACGAGTTCTACGAGATCGCCCGGTTGCGCGCAGAGGTGTTTTACCTGGAACAGCGGGTGACCGAGCAGGACTTCGACGAGGTCGACCGCGCCGAAGGGACCTTTCACCTCTGGCTGGCGGGTCCCGACGGCCTGGTCGCCTACCTGCGGGCCTATCCGCTGGTCGAGCCGGAGCAGGGGGCCACGTTCTCGTTTGGGCGGGTCGCCGTGCGAAGCTCCAGCCGAGGTCAGGGGCTGTCCAGCCGTCTTGTCGATAAGGTGCTTCAACGGTGGGGAGATCAGGCGATGCTGATTCATGCGCAGGAGTACGTCGTCGGCCTCTACGCGGCTCACGGCTTTGAGCCGGTGGGGGAGAGCTATGAGGAGGCGGGTATCTGGCACCGGAAGATGTATCGACCTGGGCAGACGTCGGCGGAATCTGCCAGCTGAGGACCGGGTTCCGACAACCGATGGAAACACGCTAGAGTGTGTGTGACGGCTTGCGGCGGTTTGACTATCTACGTGGGCTGCATAAGAATAAGCGAGTCCCCTGTGTCCAGATCAGGGTGACCCTCAATCCAGCGCGGGGCGAAACCCGGCGACACTCAGAAGGAGCCCAAGTGGCAAAGGCCAAGTTTGAGCGGACGAAGCCGCACGTAAACATCGGCACCATTGGACACGTCGACCACGGCAAGACCACTCTGACCGCGGCGATCTCCAAGGTGCTCCACGACAAGTACCCGGATCTGAACGAGGCTTCCCCGTTCGACCAGATCGACAAGGCTCCTGAGGAGCGTCAGCGCGGTATCACCATCTCGATCGCTCACATCGAGTACCAGACCGAAGCCCGCCACTACGCGCACGTTGACTGCCCCGGTCACGCTGACTACGTGAAGAACATGATCACTGGTGCAGCTCAGATGGACGGCGCGATTCTGGTCGTCGCCGCCACCGACGGCGCGATGGCTCAGACCCACGAGCACATCCTCCTGGCCCGCCAGGTTGGTGTTCCCGCGATTGTCGTCGCCCTCAACAAGTGCGACATGATCCCCGACGAGGATGCCGAACTCATCGACCTCGTCGAGATGGAGCTTCGTGAGATCCTCTCCAACCAGGGCTTCGACGGCGACAACCTGCCGATCGTTCGTGTTGCCGCCTTCCCGGCTCTGAACGGCGACGCCAAGTGGGGCGAGAGCGTCATCGAGCTGATGAACGCGGTTGACGAGTACATCCCGACCCCGGAGCGCGACACTGACAAGCCGTTCCTCATGCCCGTTGAGGATGTCTTCACCATCACCGGTCGTGGCACCGTCATTACCGGTCGCATCGAGCGCGGCATCGTCAAGACCGGCGACACCGTTGACATCGTCGGCATCCGCGACGAGAAGCAGTCCACCACCGTCACTGGTGTTGAGATGTTCCGCAAGATCCTCGATGAGGGTCGCGCCGGCGAGAACGTCGGTCTGCTGCTGCGCGGCACCAAGAAGGAAGACGTTGAGCGTGGCATGGTCGTGATCAAGCCCGGCTCTACCACTCCGCACACCGACTTCGAAGCCTCCGTCTACGTGCTCAACAAGGAAGAGGGCGGCCGCCACAAGCCGTTCTTCTCGAACTACTCCCCGCAGTTCTACTTCCGTACCACGGACGTGACTGGCGTGGTGCAGCTCCCCGAGGGCACCGACATGGTCATGCCTGGCGACAACACCCAGATGACCGTTCACTTGAACAAGCCCATCGCCATGGAGGAGAACCTCAAGTTCGCCATCCGTGAGGGCGGTCGCACCGTCGGTGCTGGCTCCGTCACCAAGATCCTCAAGTGATCTGACTGGTTCGGTAAGTGGTGGCCCGCGCTTCGGCGCGGGCCACCAGTTTTTTCGCTCATTCTTGCTGAGCGGTTTGCCGGTCGCTATGAACAAACTCGTCAGGAGTTCGGTAACGTCCGCAGTGTCGCGTGGTCTGAGGGCGTTGTGAAACCGATTCGCGACTAACTCCATCGACGAAGATGAGGTAAACATGCTATTCAAGAAATGGGCAAGGCGGGCAGCCGCGTTGTTAGCGGTAACAGTGGCGAGTACGTCGCTCCCACTGGCGCAGGCCAGCCCGACTGACGATCTCGACGTGTGGTTCAGCGGCTCGCTCGTTGGCACCAGCCAGTACACCACGCAGGGAGAAGAAGCCATGCGCGGTCGGTTGCACGCCGTCGCTGGCGGGGAGCAGCAAGTTGCCGACGGGGTGAAACTCGCTGGCGGCAACCAAGGACTGCGGTTCTCGCCGACCGGAGTGGGTCTGGGCCCGGGCGAAACCAGCTTCGCGCTGGAGACGCAGTTCACCCCAGAGCGGTTCAGCCAGATGGACACGGTGCTCTCCGTCGCGGGCAACATGTTTGTTCGAGTACAGGATGAGCAACTGCACTACGGCTGGAGTTCCCAGACGAGCTCCGGCTGGAACAACCACGTGGCCTCTGCAGAGCTGCCAGCCACCGGTAAGCCGCATGCGCTGTCCCTCATCTACCGGCGCACGCCTGAGCAGGCCAAGCTGGAGGTATTCCTGGACGGGGAGGCACTGCCCGAGGTCAAGGCGGACGTCGGCTATACGTCGTCGGCTGATGTCGCCAATCAGGTGGGTTTCGGCAACGAGGTTCACCCGGCCGGGCAGTCGCGGGGCATGGCGGGGACGATCCACCGTGTCCGGTTCAATCGGATCGAGGCGGACGCGCGAAAGCCGCTTGAGCTTCAGCCGAGCAGCGGGGCGACCACGCAACTCTACCTGGATTTCTCGGGCAAGCTCACGGACGGCACGTACACACCCGCAGCGACGGAGACCGCAGCCGGAGCGGTGACCGGAGCCGGCCGGTTGGCGGATGGGATGATCGCGCTGGGTGCTGCCGGGGAGGGGATCAGTTTCCTCGGCGACCCCAACTCCCTCGCAGGGGAGGACCTCGACGCTGGTTTCGTCGCGGAGGTCAACTTCACCCCGGAGCCCAACCAGACCAACCTGGGCACGCTACTCTCCGTCGGCGGCAACTTCTTCGTGCGCTACGAGGGAGATCAGTTGGTGTACGGCTACTCGGGCAGGGACAGTCGCTGGCATAACTACAAGGCGGGAACCGGCGCCCCCGAACCCGGCAAGCCCCACGTGCTCTCGGTGGCCTACGAGCCGAGCGGAACGAATGCGAAGGTCGTGGTTTGGTTGGACGGCGTGGCTCTGGACACGCTCACCGGGCAACACCTGAGTAGGCAGGCAGGCAATACGCGCGGCGTCGTTCGTCTTGGCAACGAGGCCAACTCCGGGGCTGGGGATCGCGTATTCAAGGGGAAGCTGGATACGGCACGCTTCGGCCTACTCGATGGGGAGTTCAAACCGAGCGCTTTCGAACTGCAGCAGCTGAAGCCCAGCGAGGAGTGTACAACCGCACCGGAGGTTGAACCCGCCAACTATGTGGCCGTCGAACGAGGTCACTGCCCGGAGACTATCGTCGCCCGCGCCAGTGCGGTGCGCCCCACCGAGGAGCAGGTGTCCTGGCAGGAGTTGGAACTTACCGGCTTCCTGCACTTCGGCATCAACACGTTCTACGATCAAGAGTGGGGACACGGCAACGAGGATCCCCAGCGCTTCCGACCTACTGGGGAGGTAGACGTCGAAGCCTGGGTGCGACAGCTGCGTGATAGCGGCTTCAAGATGGGTATCCTCACGTTGAAGCATCATGACGGGTTCATGCTGTGGCCCACGCGCTACTCCGACTATTCGGTCAAGTCGACCCCGTGGAAGGAAGGCAAGGGCGACATTCTGCGCGAGTTCACCGATGCTGCGCGCAAGTACGGCCTGAAGGTGGGCGTCTACATCTCGCCTGCGGACTCCAACGCCGAGCGCAAAGGCATCTTCGGTAACGGCTCCGCGAAACGGACGCGCACCATCCCGACTCTGGTCCCCGGCGATGACCGTGTGGGGAAGGAACTGCCGCAGTTCACCTACGAGGCAACCGATTACGGGCAGTTCTTCCTGAACACCATGTACGAGGTCTTGACCGAGTATGGCGACATTGATGAGGTTTGGTTTGACGGGGCGGGTGGCAACGCCTCAGGGACCGAAGCCTTCGATTACGAGGCCTATTACGACCTCGTGCACCAGCTGCAGCCGGGCGCCCTGGTTGCGGTTGGTGGCCGGGACGTGCGCTGGATCGGCAACGAAGCCGGCCTGGCTCGCATCGACGAGTGGGGGCCGGTGCCGATCCGTCAGCACTCCCCGACGGGCAAGATCGACCTGGTCGGCGGACGTTTGCCGGGCAAGCACTTCCAAGAGGAACTCTCCTTCTCCGACGACCGGCTGGTCAAGCTGGTCACGTCGGGCGGTGTGGACTCGTTGCACTGGTGGCCGGGCGAGGCGGACATGAAGCTCACCGACGGATGGTTTGCTCACCCGAACGATGTGCCGAAGACTCCGGCGCGGCTGTTGAACCATCACTGGGACCGCACGGTGGGCAGGAACTCTCTCCTGTTGCTCAACGTGCCGCCGACCACCACGGGTTCTTTTGCCCCCAGTTCGGTGTCCGCGATCCAGGGCTTTGAGGAGTTGCGCAGGCGGGCCTACGGCGTGGATCTTGCGCTGGGTAGGGAAGCTTTGGTGATGCGCCCCAGCACCGATCGCAAGGCTAATCGTGTCGAGACCACGCTGACCGACGGAAATACGCGCACTGGGGTGGAGCTTCGTGTGGGTGAGTCCGTGGTTATCGATCTGGGATCGGAGCAGCAAGTGGAGCGGATCAGCGTGAGCGAGGATACGCTTCGCTTCGGTCAGCAGGTGAAGTCCTGGCGGGTGGAAGCCAAAGTGGCTGACACCTGGCAGGAGGTTGGCAGGGCCGGCACCATCGGGGTGAAGAGAATCCTGGTGCTGCGCAACCCTGTGACCACCCAGCACCTCCGCCTGACCGTGGACGAGGCGCGTGCGGATCGTTTCGCGCTGGCGAACTTCACCGCACACCAGATGCTGGCTCAGGCGCCGGACAAGCCTGAGGAGATTTGGATCGACTGTGGGGCCCCGAAGGCAGGGCCGGGAACGCAGGATGCCCCGCTCAACTCGCTTGAGCAGCTGCGCAACCTGGAGTTGGCTTCGGGGGCACGGATCCATCTGGCCTCGGGTACGGTGTGTGCTGCCTCCACCGCCCCGATCTGGGCGTATGGCACTAACGACAAGCCCGGAGTGGTGGACATCGTCGGTGGCGATCAGGCGCCCACGGTCGGCGGCAGGCCAGCAGCCGAGTGGTTTGCGCCGCTCAGCGAGCGCGGTTTCGACATCCGGCTCGACGGCAGCACTCCGCAGCCCGAGCCGGGTGAGTCGCCGAAGCCGGGTGAGTCGCCGAAGCCGGGTGAGTCGCCGAAGCCGGGTGAGTCGCCGAAGCCGGTGAATCGCCGAAGCCGGGTGAATCGCCGAAGCCGGGTGAATCGCCGAAGCCGGGTGAGTCACCGAAGCCGGGTGAATCGCCGAAGCCGGGGCAGCAGCCGACGGGTTTCCCGCCTGGTCCGAAGTCGAGCGCTCCTGGCGTCGTGCACCCCCGCCCCGGACTGCCCAAGACGGGGAGCTGATTCCGGCGACGGGCAGACAGAGCCCGTGATGTGATGTGCCCCCTGGCAGGCCAGAGCTGGCCGGGCCAGGGGGCACATCGGCTCATCCGGGGCTTCTCCAAGGTCCGGCCTTGCTGCGAAAGTCGCGCTGGGTTTCAGGGCACCTGGAGCCACCGACCTGACCCCGTGTCCTCAACCAGTTCTAGCGCGGCGGGGACAGCCGCTGCGGGCCCGGCCCATCGAGCCCGGGGTGGCTCGCGCCAGCGTCTGCAGGACGCGGCTCAGACGAGGTCACCGCTCGGCTCGATCTGCCCCGTCGGGCGCTGGCTGCTTCTCCTCGCTCTCGACGCCCCGCCCTGAGTAGCGGCGATTCAAGGCGTTTGCCTCGGGAGAGCCCGAAAACATGCGTGCCGTCGAACTCAGGGAGTCGCCGCGCCCATCGGTGTGATCTACCCGGGTAGGATCGCCGTCGTCGGCCCGTCGCCCCTCGCGCAATTCGTCTTCGGTAGGGGCCTCCGTAGCGTCACGCAGCACGGAAGCGATGAGCTCCGTCACCTCCGCCGCACCCGAACTCAAACCCCCATCCTTCTCCTTGGAGCCGCGCAAACCTCTGATCGCCTGGAACCAGCTCCGGTGGCCCGCAGCCTCGGCGTCGGCAGTCGAGGTCTCCTCGTCGAGCTCCACCTCGATCTCCTCGGTCGGGTCTGCGGCACGCTCGTCCGCCCAGGCTTGCTTCACCTCGGAGATGAAGGCCTCACGTTCCTGCGTCGGAGGAGCGGGCGTCGGCTCTGGCTCCAGCCGGGTGCGTGGCAACGCGTAGACGGCGTTAAGCTGGATCCAGTTGACCAGCTCCTCCCGCACGAAGCACTGCAGATCCCACAGATCGCCGGCGGCGGATGCCGAAACCACGGCACGGATCTTCACCTGCCCGCCCTGCGCGTCGGTCATCTGCAGGCTGACGTGCCTGCCGTCCCACAGGTCCGAGCGCCGCACAATGCGCTGCAACTGGATGCGCATGGCCTCCATCGGCACCAGCCAATCCAGGTCGAACTCGATGGTCCCCAGAAGCTCGGAGTCGAGCCGGGTCAGGTTCTCGAAAGTGTTGGAGATGAAGAACGTCGAAGGAACGATCCAGCGCCGGCCATCCCAGCTGGCCACCACCACGTAGGTCAGCGTGATCTCCTCGACCGTTCCCCGGTAGCCGTCGACGATCACCAGGTCGCCTACGCGCAACGCATCCGTGAAGGCCACTTGTACTCCGGCGAAGATGTTCGCCAGAGACGACTGCGCAGCCAGGCCAGCGACGATCGACAACAGGCCTGCGGAGGCGAGCAGCGAGGCACCCACCGCCCGGAACTGCTCGAAGGTGAGCAGCGCCCCGGCGATCGCGATGATCCACACCACGGCGATGCCCACGCGTCCAATGACCTGGGCCTGGGTCCGAATGCGCCGGGCGTGCGGCGTCTCCTCGACGTCCTCGCGTTTGGCAACCACAGTGTCCTGGAACGCGTTGACGATCCCCGTGGTCACCAGAGCCCCGGAAAAGATGAGCGCGATGAAGTATCCGTGCAGGAAATGTGGGCGCCAGGCCTGGACGCTGGCGGCCACCTCACCACCGGTGGCGACGATGACACCCAGCCCCGCGCCCAGCGTGGTGAGCACCACACGAACGGGGAGTTTGAGGCGTCGGCTGAACGGTTTCAGATGCTCGTGGCGGCGCATGAGCAGGCGCATCAACACGCCGAGCAGCACTGCCAGCAGCACGCCGACAGCGAGACCGAAGGCCGCAGAGCCGACGATGCTCAGGACGTCCAGCGCCACATCGGCCGGGGTTTCCTCAACAGGCACGACTCACCCCCAAGCGGATCAACTGGGCCGTTTCTGCGCGGCCGCCCACTCGTCGCGCAGGCCCACGGTGCGGTGGAAGTGCATGGGCTTGTCGGGGTCGTGGGAGAAGTACCCGATGCGCTCGAACTGCACCACCTCGCCGGGCGGGGTGTCGCCCAGCGCGGGCTCTGCCTTGCAACCGGTGACGATCTCGCGCGACGACGGGTTCAGGTCGTCGAGCGCCTCGCCGGTGGCAGCCCCCGGCGCCTCGGCGGTGAATAGCCGCTCATAAAGCGCGGCCTCGAAGTCCACCGCGTGCGGGCGGGACACCCAGTGCATGGTCGACTTGACCTTGCGGCCATCGGGGGAATTGCCGCCCTTGGACTCGGGGTCGTAGGTGGCGAGCACCTCGACGACGTTGCCGGCCTCGTCCTTCACCACGTCGGTGGCGGTCACGAAGTAGGCGCCGCGCAGCCGCACCTCCTTGCCCGGAGACAGTCGGAAGTACTTGGGCGGCGGTACCTCCATGAAATCCTCTGTCTCGATGTACAGCTGTCCGGTGAATGGCACGGAGCGTGTCCCGTCGGCCGCGTTCTCCGGGTTGTTGGTCAGCTCGAAATACTCGACGACGGGCTGGCCTGCGTCGTCCACCGGCCAGTTGGTGAGGGTCAGCTTCAGCGGGCGCAACACCGCCATGCGGCGCTGCGCGGTGGCGTTCAGCTCGCGGCGCACAAAACTTTCCAGCTCCTCAATGGCCTTCCGGGAGTTGACCCGGGTGATGCCGACCGCCTTGCAAAACGCCCGGATGGCGGCCGCGGGATAGCCGCGCCGCCTGAGGCCGCGGATGGTGGGCATCCGCGCATCGTCCCACCCGTCCACGACCCCGTCCGTCACGAGCCGCAACAGCCTGCGCTTCGACGTCACCGTGTGGGTGAGCTCCAGGCGAGCGAACTCGATCTGGCGTGGGGCCTCGTCGAGTTCTAGCGCCGCGGTGAACCAGTCGTATAGGGGGCGGTGCGACTCGAACTCCAGCGAGCACAGCGAATGTGTCACGCCCTCGATCGCGTCGGACTGGCCGTGCGCCCAGTCGTAGGTGGGGTAGATGGGCCACTCCCAGCCGGTTTGGTGGTGCTCCACCTTGCGGATCCGGTACATCAGCGGGTCGCGAAGCTGCATGTTCTCGTGGCCCATATCGATCTTGGCGCGCAGCACTCGGCTGCCGTCCGGGAACTCGCCCGCGCGCATCCGTCGGAAGAGATCCAGGTTTTCCTCGACGCTGCGCTGCCGGTAAGGGCTGTCCGTCCCGGGTTCGGTGAAAGAACCGCGGGCCGCAGAGATTGCCTCGGCGCTGGAATCGTCGACGTAGGCCAGCCCCTTGCGGATCAGCTGCTCCGCCCATTCGTACAGCTGCCCGAAATAATCCGACGCGAACCGCACCCCCGCGGGCTCGTAGCCCAGCCACCGGATGTCCTCGATGATCGCTTGGACGAAGTCGTCGTCCTCCGCCTCCGGGTTGGTGTCGTCGAGGCGCAACATGCAGATGCCGCCGAAGTCCTCGGCCACGCTGAAATCGGTGACGATGGCCTTGGCGTGGCCGATGTGCAGGAAACCGTTCGGCTCCGGGGGAAACCGGGTCTGCACGCGCTGGCCGTAGCGTCCGGCGGCGTTGTCGAGCTTGACGGCTTCATACAGATAGTTCGAGGGCAGCTCCATGGGGTAGAGCATATCTGCTGCGGCAGGGAGCGCTAAGCGAGCGCGCCCAGCAGCTTGGTGAGCACCCAGACGGTCAGGAGCAGCGTGCCAAGCAGCACCCCGCCGATGATGGCCGCGGCGGCCAGCCAGTACCGGACACTGGCCTTGCGCACCTGCTCTCGGTCGGCGATGGTGCGCTCCAGCAGGCGGTAGTTCCGGGAGTTGGCCCGCCAGGCGATGTCACCGAAGAAGCCCAGTACGGGGACGGCCCCGATGGCCCAGTCGATCAGGTGGTTCGCGGCCATGCGGGCCAGGACGGGCAGGGGCATGCGAAGCCGCACCGCGTCGGCCATCATCGCCGAACCCAGCAGCAAACCGGCGGAGCTGCCCACCCACGGCACCAGGCTCAATACCGGATCCAGGCCAACCCTGATGTCTGTGCCGGGGATGGTGACGGCGTTTTCCAGGACGTTGGTGAGGCCCCTGCTGAATAGCAAGGGATTGGTGGGTTCGGGAGCGGTCTTGTTCTCTCTCATCGGATCAATGATGCCTGAGGCTTGGCCGATAGGTCGCAGGCGTCGAGAGCGCTAGGCTAGTTGACCATGACCGAGCTCACCCCCGCCCGCACTCGAGTAGCCCCTTCGCCCACCGGCGATCCGCACGTCGGCACCGCCTTCATGGCGCTGTTCGATCTGGCGTGGGCCCGCAAGACGGGCGGCGAGTTCGTGCTGCGGATCGAGGACACCGACCAGGCCCGCCTCGTCGAGGGCAGCGAGCAGCAGATCTACGACTCCCTGGCTTGGCTCGGGCTCAATCCCGACGAGGGCCCGCACGTTGGGGGCGAGCACGGCCCCTACCGGCAGTCGGAGCGGCTGGCCACCTACCGGCCCCACGTCGAGCGGCTCATCGCGCAGGGGCATGCCTACTACTGCTGGTGTTCCGCCGAGCGCCTCAAGGCGATGCGCGACGAGCAGGCCGCCAGCAAGCAGTCGAACACCGGCTACGACCGGCTCTGTTACGGCAAGACCGAGCAGGAGCGCGCCCAGCTGCCCGGCTTCACGCCCACGCCGGTGGTGCGCATGCTGATCCCCGACGATGTCGAGCTGGTCTTCCCGGACATCATCCGCGGCGAGGTCAAGGCGCCCAGACCCGACGACCAGGTGATCCTGAAAACCGACGGCTTCCCCACCTATCACCTGGCCGTGGTGGTGGACGACCACCTGATGGGCATCAATACCGTGGTGCGGGGCGAGGAGTGGATCTCCTCCACACCGAAGCACATCCTGCTGTACCGGTGGCTGGGCTGGGAGGTACCGGCCTTCGCGCACATGCCGCTGCTGCGCAACACCGATAAGTCGAAGATTTCCAAGCGCAAGAACCCGGCCGCCCGGCTGATGTGGTTCAAAGAGCAGGGCTACCTCCCGGAGGCGGTGCGTAACTTCCTGCAGCTGCTGGGTTACGCGGGCGACGGCGAGGAGGTGAGCACCTTCGAGGAGTTCGTGGCCGGCTTCTCCTGGTCGAAGGTGAACACTGTGGGCCCGATCTTCGATCTGAAGAAGCTGGACTGGCTGAACGGGCACTACATCCGCTCGCTGAGCGCCGACGAGCTGGCCGAGCGGATCGTTGACCACGCGCGGGAAAACGGCCAGTGGCATGACGGGCTGGACGTGGACATCCTGCGCCGGGCAGTGCCGATCATCCAGGAGCGGCTCGTGCTGCTGAAGGATGCGCTTCCCCAACTGGACTTCCTGTTCGTTGACGAGGTGGCAGTGGCCGACGACGCCCGGGCGGCGCTCGCCGACAACGCGGGTGAGGTGCTCGACGCCGCGATCGAGGTGCTCGGCGACGTCGACTTCACGGCCGAGGCGATCCAGGCGGAACTGCGGGAGCGGATCGTGGAGGGCCTGGGCATCAAGCCCAAATTCGCCTTCGCACCGCTCCGGGTAGCGGTCTCGGGGCGCAAGGTTTCGCCCCCATTGTTCGAATCGATGGAAATCCTGGGCCGCGATCAAACGATCGCCCGGCTGACGAAGTTGCGCCAGACCCTGTGAGTTGAGGCGCTTCCGGCCCGAAGCCCGCGTCGGCACGCTAGCGTAACTGCCATCTACCAAAGGTGGTGAACAAATGCGCGTCGTCGTTATACCGGACACGTTCAAGGGGTCGCTGCTGGCCACGCATGCGGCCACCATCATCTCCAGCGCGCTGCGCCACGTCGGGTTGAGTGCGCGCCCGGTGCCGATCGCGAGCGGGGGTGAGGGCACCGTCGACTGCATGTTGCTCGCCGCCGGCGGTTTTCTGCGGGAGGACACAGTACTCGGCCCGTATCGCGACGAGGTAACGGCCTACCGCGCGATCCTGCACGACGGGACCGCCGTCGTCGAGCTGGCACAAGCCGCCGGGCTTGCCCTCACCGAGGGCCGGACGGACGTTGAGTTGGCCACCACCTACGGGGTGGGGCAGCAGATCCTGGCGGCGGCCCGCGAGGAGGCTGAGGAGATCATCATCGGCCTGGGCGGCTCGGCAACCAACGACGGCGGGTGTGGGGCTGCGGCCGCATGCGGGATGAGGTTCCTGGATGCCGCAGGAAAGCCGTTCCTGCCGGTGGGGAAAACGTTGAAGAAAATAGCCGCGATCGACCCGGACGGCTTTTACGACGTCGTGGCCGACTGCGAGATCGTCGCGATGTGTGATGTGACCAATCCTCTCATCGGGCCGACGGGCGCTGCGCACGTCTTTGGCCCGCAGAAGGGCGCCGATCCCGCCACCGTCGAACTGCTTGACGAGGGGCTGACCCACCTGGCGGAGCTGATCGATCGGGATCTGGGTTATCAGGTGGCGAGCCTGGAGGGCGCCGGCGCCGCGGGCGGCGTGGGGGCTGGCGTCGTCGCGTTCTTCGGCGGTCGGCTCGAACGCGGTATCGAGGTGGTGCTCGATTTCGTGCGCTTCGACGAGCTGCTCGCCGCGGCGGACGCCGTCGTGACGGGGGAGGGCAGTTTTGACGTGCTGAGCCTTACCGGAAAGGCAGTGGAGGGGATCGCTCGTCGGGCGCGGCACTACGGGGTGCCCGTGCACGTGCTGGCCGGCCGGGTTGACGAACACATCCTGGCGGAGGCCAAGGAGATGGGGATCGCCTCCGCCACGGCGATCACGCCCGACGACATGTCCACGGGGGAGGCGGTGGCGCGCTCGGCGGAGATGCTGGATCTTGCCGCCCGCAAGCTGGCCCGCAGGTTGCTCGGTCAGTAGCCCTCCAGCTCCGGCGTCTCCGTCACCGGCGGCAGATAGTAAAGCGCCAGGGAACGCAGCAGCGAGTTCAGTTGGGCCTTGGCCGCCGCCTGTTCGCCGGGTGTCGCCCCGGAACGGGCCAGCCTGGCGGCTTTCGCGGCCCGGCGCGCGGTGTCGCGCTTTTCCTCCGGGAGATGGCGCAGCCCCACCCGTTCCGCGTGCGCCTGAGCAATCGAGAACGCCATCTCCACCTGGGCGGCCGCGCTTTCCAACTGGTTGATGGGGGCGTCGTGTAGCTCGGCGAAGGCCACCAGTGCGGCCTCGAACTGGGCTGTTGTGGGGCATGAGGCGTCGAACAGCGCGGGGTAGTCGATGCGGTAGATGATGTCCGCGGCCAGATCCTGGTGGCTGGTGCGAATCCGGTCCACTCGCTCGATGCTGGCGAGGCGCCGCTCGTCGCGGGTGCGGGCGTCGAAGCTGGCGCCCGCCAGCCGGGACTGCGCGTATTCGACGACGTTGCGTTCGCTTAGGCGCAGTTTTCCGGCGGAGGCGATCGTGATGTTGGGCTGGCCCAGCTTCTGCCGCCACCACGGGGTGACGCGCCAGCCGGGTGCCCGAACCACCTGATAGTCCTCATCGGTCAGCAGGGCTCGGCAGAAGTCGTCGAGGGTCGCTTTCTCGGGCACTTGCTGCATCTGGAAGCTGCAGGAGAAGGTCAGGACGGAGTAGAGCACGGGAACGTTTCCCCACATAATCGGATCCTCGCGGATGGTGCACAGCGCCGAGCGGCTGGTTCCCCAGCACAGGAAGCTGAGCGGGCCCAGCTTCCCCATCAGCGCGTCGCGGGGCAGGGGCTGCCAATGGGCGAAACTCATGACAGCCTCCCGGGTAGTTCTTTTGGTCGGCTTCCCCCGGCCAGCGAGCGCGTCTCCTTGACGCTTGGCAGGTAGTAAAGCATGAGGGAATCCAGGATTGCGGCCGCCTTGTCCAGCGCAGCAGCGCGTTCCCCGGACCTGGTGGAGCGGCTGGTGGCCACCCGCAGCAGCTTGGCCGCCCGCCCGGCGGGTTCCCGCGCGGGGGCGGGCAGGTGGGCCAGGCCGACGGTCTCAGCGTGTTTGCGGGCGGCGTCGAACAGCACCCGGATTCGGGCGGCGAGCGTCGAAAGCTCCGATCCGCTGAGTTCGCTGCGGTTGTCCCACTGGATGAGGGCCTCCGTGAAGGCGCGGGTGGGTACGGCGGCCGCGTCGAACAGGGCCGGGCATTCGACGCGGTAGACGATGTCGGCAAGCAGCTCGCCGTAGCGGGCCTTGACGGCGTCGACGGCCTGCTCGGCTCGCCGCCCCAGGGGGCGATCGTCGAGCAGGGCGGTGAAGGGGTAGCTCCCCTGCTCGGTGACCAGGCTGTGGCGGTTGCCGGGCAGGCGCAGCCCGTTGTAGAGGGGCAGGGCAACGCCTGCGATCAGCGAAGCGAAGCCGGCGAAGGGGCCCCAGGGGTCGAAGGCCTCGATGGTGAAGAACAGGGTTGCGAGGAAAACGCCGAGCAAGAAAATCGCCGCCTGGGAACCGAACAGCGTCACGCTGAAGTCGGTTTCCACCTTGCCGTCCGGCATTCGGAAGGCCGCCTCCGCATGCGCGGTGTGCGCCGTCACCGCCAGCTCTGCCAGGTCGGCTCCCGCCGCCCACGTCGTGCTGCCCGGATCGGGCGACTTGGACAGCCACCACTTTACTGTGTTGCCGTCACCGAAATGCAGCAGCACGAGAGCGGCATCCTCGTAACGCACCAGCACGTTGCCGGACAGGTCGGCGCATGGCGTGTCGAACGGTACGGGTTCGGGGTCGAGCGGCGGTAACGTGGTCATGGTTTCTGGATACGGAGGTTCTGGTGCGGCGATTCTGCCTTGGTTGGCTTGCGGTGCTTGCGCTGCTCGGCTGCACCACGGACGGTGCAGAGTCTACCCTCGACGAGGCGCAGCCGCTCCCGGGCGGAAGGGCCTCCGCCGGCACCGGGGCCGTCGAGGCTGCGGAGCTGGGGGAGCTCGTCACCCGCCCGGTGCTGTCCTTCGCTCCCAAGGCGGCGGCGACGAACCACCTGCCGGACGCGCTGGAGGTGCAGCTCCCGCTGGGGGAGCGCACCTCCCGGATCGCCTTCCCGGACGCCCGCTTGGTCGACGACGGCGGCGTCCTGCGCCTGGTTGACGACGATGGGCAGCCCGTCGCGTTCGTTTTACACGAGGTGCGGGGCCGACGGGCGGAGGTCATCGTCGAGGACAAGGCGCTGGTGGTGGTTGACCCGGCCCCCGGCGCGCGGTTGACGTTGTGGGCGGGCACGTCTCTGGTTGACGAGGTGCGGGTGAGCGCCGAGCGGGGTGAGCCGCGCTATCTGGTGCGCCCGAGCAGCTTCGGCCGGCAGGCGGCCCGGCAGGGCGCGGGCGCTCTGTGGCGGCGAGAGGGGTGGCGTCAGGCGGTGGAACTGGCCCCCGGGCTGGCGGAAACGGAGTCGCTGCGGCAGCAGTTCGACTGCCACGTGTTGGGCGCGGCGGAGAAGGAATCGTGGAATCTGGAGGCTTTCCGGCCCGCGAAGGCGGATTGGCTTGTCGATGCGCTCCGGCACCGCTGCAACTGGTCTTAGGACCGTCGGATCTCGCTATCCCCGGAACCCGTCCTCGGCTGCGGCCAGGCTCCCGGCGGATTGAGGGCGAGATGTGCCGTGCCGGAATGCCTGCGGAAGCGCGGCACCGGACGCGCCCGGCCCGTCGTCCGCGAGCACGCGGCAGGCGTCGTCTGTTGGCTGAGGGGGGGGTGCGCGGACGAGGCATTAAACTGCTGTTGGCCGCACGAGAAAGGAACCGAATGTCCAACTGGTCGATACCACCCAATTCACCCCTCGGGCCACAGCAGGGTTTCGCGAGTCCGCAGTCGGCATCGCCCGCCCAGCCCGCGCCTGCAAACCCGTCCGGCGGGGGTGCTTGGCAAGCAGGACAATGGCCCGCTCCGCCGACAGGCCTGCAGGGGATGACGTGGCCCGGGGAGGGTACTCGGCCCGCGCCTTGGGCACAGCCGCCCGCCGTGTCGATGGGGCAGGGCTTCCAGGCTGCGGCGCCGACGATGGTGCAGCCAACCAGGAGAACGTCTGCGGGTCTGCTCGTCGGTGTGCTCGCTGGGGGAGCCGCCTTTGTCGTCCTATCTGTTATTTTGCTCGGTTGGCTGCTGAGGCCTGACATGTATGTCGGTGAGACAGCTCCGCAATTAACCGGTTCCTTTGGTGAGTGGGATATCGTTCCGCAGCGAGAAGGCGGGGTTTACCTAGGCCAGGAATATCGCAGGGGAGACGACCGTGTGTCGCTGACGCGCTCCAGCGCGCCTTCGAATCAAGAGGAGGCCAAGGACGTATACAAGGAATGGATTGCTAGGCAGCGCAAGGAACCTGGCTTCAGCTCGCCGGCGCCGGGAGTCTACTGTTCCGGTCCCGATGAGGACTCTGGACGAAGCGAAGAGAACCCAAAGAGGTTCTTTTGTTCACTGTTTTACCGGGATCATTCCTCGATCAATATTATAGGCGATACTAAGAAGGCTGTGCTTGACGCGGCCGAGGCTCTTCGGTGAGGCCCCCGAATCGGTTGGCCCCTCTGCCGGGGTCGCTTGTGTGCGCCTGCCCCTGAGCGAGCCGGGGAGCTACTCTGCGTTTCGCCGCGTCTGTTTTAGGAGACCATGATGTCCAACCCATACCTGCCCTGGAACCAGCCGAGCGGTGATCCGCCGAAGCCCTGGGGACAACCAGCTCAACAGTGGGGGCAACCCCAGCCGCCATTTACGCCTGCCTCGGGCCAGCCGCAGGGAACGCCGGGGCAACAGTGGGGGCACCCCGGTGCGCACCCCGCCCAGTGGGGGCAGCAGACTCCTGTCCAGCAGTTCCCCGGGGCCCCGCAGTGGAGCCCGCAGCCACCGAGAAAGTCTCGGGTCGGGCTGTGGGCCGGAATAATCGGTGGCTCCCTGGCGCTCGGGGCAGCGGCCATCGTGGCGGTAGTCGTGCTGATGCGGCCGAGTGTCCACGCAGGCTCCTCGGCGCCCCCGCTGCCTGAAAAGGTCGGGAGCTGGCAGGCTCGTCTGGAGGAGCACAAGGATGGAACTCATTTCATGGAGTACGAAAAAGGCGGCAAGGTCATCAATGCTTTTTCGAACAAGCCGAGGGGGATCCGGCCGGACCCCTCAAAGGATCGGGAGATCCTGCTCAACGACTTGGAAAAGCTGAATCTGAAGCCTGTTCAGAAGGGCGACGGACTCTATTGCGCCGACTACAGGGATTTCAGCCAAGGTGGAGTTGGCCTGGAGCTCGATATTTTGAGCTATGGATGCACCCTGCTGTACCGGGACAATTCAATGGTCACTGTGATGGGCTCCAACGAGGAAGACGTGCTCGGTTTCGTGAAAGAGTTCAGCTGATGCGAGACCGTGCCGCAGCCGGGGCGAGCCGACGGGCGCCAGGGTCGGTGAAAAATGTGTCTCTTGTCGCGGTCTCATGGCTGGCGGCAGAGCGTGATGGACAGCTCTTCCCCAGCGCTTGCGCCTCACCGTGCTAGAGCGATCCTTCCCTGGGAAACCACGTGAGTTACGGCCCTCTTGTCTGCTCCGCTGGGAGACGAGTTGTGAATCTTGCCCACCAACGACGCGCATCGCTGAAGTGGGGTCTGTCCGAAATTCGGTGTGTGGGGTCCGGCGGTTTTCATCAGTGAGTGGTTCTCTCGAACCGTCCGGCGAAGGTGATCGCGAACGC
>NZ_RQYZ01000041.1 GCF_003932855.1 Tessaracoccus sp. OH4464_COT-324
GAAACGAAGTGGAATGAAATGTTGGTCAAGCAACCCGAACGTTGAGTCGGATTGAAATCGAAGAAAGGAATATTAGTGATACGCCTGTTGGGTAGGGGAGCGTCGTGTAAGCGGATGAAGGTGAACTGAGAGGTTTGCTGGACGTATCACGAGTGCGAATGCTGACATAAGTAACGATAAAACGAGTGAAAAACTCGTTCGCCGGAAGACCAAGGGTTCCTGTCCAACGTTAATCGGGGCAGGGTGAGTCGGCCCCTAAGGCGAGGCTGAAAAGCGTAGTCGATGGGAAACGGGTTAATATTCCCGTACTTGGATAAACTGCGATGTGGGGACGGAGAAGGTTAGGTAAGCAGACTGTTGGATGTCTGTTTAAGCAGGTAGTTGGGGTAGGTAGGCAAATCCGCTTACCCAGTTAAACAACGAGAAGTGATGACGAGTTCCTAAGGGAATGAAGTTACTGATACCACGCTTCCAGGAAAAGCCACTAAGCTTCAGGTTTATCTAAACCGTACTGAAAACCGACACAGGTGGTCAGGTAGAGAATACTCAGGCGCTTGAGAGAACTCGGGTGAAGGAACTAGGCAAAATAGCACCGTAACTTCGGGAGAAGGTGCGCTTACCGTAATTGTAGTCCCTTGCGGACGAAGGTGAAGTAAGTCGAAGATACCAGCTGGCTGCAACTGTTTATTAAAAACACAGCACTCTGCAAACACGAAAGTGGACGTATAGGGTGTGATGCCTGCCCGGTGCTGGAAGGTTAATTGATGGTGTTATCGAAAGAGAAGCTCCTGATCGAAGCCCCAGTAAACGGCGGCCGTAACTATAACGGTCCTAAGGTAGCGAAATTCCTTGTCGGGTAAGTTCCGACCTGCACGAATGGCATAATGATGGCCAGGCTGTCTCCACCCGAGACTCAGTGAAATTGAAATCGCCGTGAAGATGCGGTGTACCCGCGGCTAGACGGAAAGACCCCGTGAACCTTTACTATAGCTTGACACTGAACATTGAATTTTGATGTGTAGGATAGGTGGGAGGCTTTGAAGCAGTCACGCCAGTGATTGTGGAGCCATTCTTGAAATACCACCCTTTAACGTTTGATGTTCTAACGAAGTACCTGAAACGGGTACTCGGACAGTGTCTGGTGGGTAGTTTGACTGGGGCGGTCTCCTCCCAAAGAGTAACGGAGGAGCACGAAGGTTTGCTAATGACGGTCGGACATCGTCAGGTTAGTGCAATGGTATAAGCAAGCTTAACTGCGAGACAGACAAGTCGAGCAGGTGCGAAAGCAGGTCATAGTGATCCGGTGGTTCTGAATGGAAGGGCCATCGCTCAACGGATAAAAGGTACTCCGGGGATAACAGGCTGATACCGCCCAAGAGTTCATATCGACGGCGGTGTTTGGCACCTCGATGTCGGCTCATCACATCCTGGGGCTGAAGTAGGTCCCAAGGGTATGGCTGTTCGCCATTTAAAGTGGTACGCGAGCTGGGTTTAGAACGTCGTGAGACAGTTCGGTCCCTATCTGCCGTGGGCGTTGGAGAATTGAGGGGGGCTGCTCCTAGTACGAGAGGACCGGAGTGGACGCATCACTGGTGTTCCAGTTGTTTCGCCAGAAGCATTGCTGGGTAGCTACATGCGGAAGAGATAAGTGCTGAAAGCATCTAAGCACGAAACTTGCCTTAAGATGAGTTCTCCCAGACTATAAGTCTGTAAGGGTTGTTGGAGACTACGACGTAGATAGGTGTGGTGTGTAAGCGTAGTGATACGTTGAGCTAACACATACTAATTGCCCGAGAGGCTTAACCATACAATCTTGAGTGTTTTGGGGTTGTGTAGAGATAGACTAAAGACAGAAGAGAAAGCTATGGAAGATATAGAATAGAAGACTATAGAAAAGATAGCGTAGAAAATTGAGAGTGAACAGCTTGTTTTTGATTGTGAGAGCAGAGAGAATTAGTGAA
>NZ_RQYZ01000042.1 GCF_003932855.1 Tessaracoccus sp. OH4464_COT-324
CGCATTGGCGTGATAGCAAGGACTGGACTGTTATCCCGCCCCCGTATCGCTTTCCGCCGCTTTACGCCGGCCTGCCCCGCGACGACTATGCTTTCCCTGAGACCCTCGGCACCCTCACCTTCGACCCCAAATGGGACAACAGTGACGCCTTGCTCGGCTCCGTCCACTACAACGGCCCAGACAACATTGAGGCGCTCTGGCTAAAAGTCACCCGCAGCAAATACACCCTCGACGACAACTTCAACATGTACGCCAAGGAGTGGCGGGATCCGCACTACGTCGGGAACCTCACCTGCGGACACACCAACCCCACCGGACACTTCGAATGCATCGCGCACAGCGAAGACGCCACAATAGTCGGCATGGCCGGTGGAATCCTCCGCAACAACGACGAGGCTCTCGTTGAGATCATGAACGAATACATCACCCACCTACAAAACAGATGAGCAAGCGCGTCTGGTATGCCACCATCACCATCCTTGCCTTCAGCTTGGTGGGGTTGGTGGTGGTGTTCTGGGTGTTGCCGGTAGGCCCTCGGCCCGTGACACAGACCACCACGATCACCGTCCCGCCCAAGCCGACACCCACGCCGACGCCTAGTCCGAGCCCCACGCATTGGCGTGATAGCAAGGACTGGACTGTTATCCCGCCCCCGTATCGGTTTCCGCCGCTTTACGCGGGCCTGCCCCGCGACGACTATGCCTTCCCTGAGGCCCTCGGTAACCTCACCTTCGACCCTAAATGGGCCACCATCAACGTCTGGCTCGGCTCCGTCCACTACAACGACGAAAACGACACCATACCGCTGAAGCTGGACGTAGACCGCAGCAAATACACCCTCGACGACACATTCAATGATTATGCCGAGGAGTGGCGGGATCCGCACTACGTCGGGAACCTCACCTGCGGACACACCCAACTCACCGGCCGGTTCGAATGCATCGCGCACAGCGAAGACGCCACAATAGTCGCCACGGCCGGTGGAAGCCTCCGCAACAATGACGAGGCCCTCGTCGAGATCATGAACGAATACATCAGCCACCTGCAAAACAGATGAGTAAGCGCGTCTGGTATGTCGTTATCGCAGTCCTCGCCTTTAGTTTGGTGGGGTTGGTGGTGGTGTTCTGGGTGTTGCCGGTAGGTCCTCCGCCCGTGACACAGACCACCACGATCACTGTCCCGCCCAAACCGACACCCACGCCCAGTCCGGTGTCTAGCCCGACTCCCACGCATTGGCGTGATAGTAAGGACTGGACTGTTATCCCGCCCCCGTATCGCTTTCCGCCGCTTTACGCGGGCCTGCCCCGCGACGACTATGCCTTCCCTGAGACCCTCGGCAACCTCACCTTCGACCCCAAATGGGCCACCATCAACGTCTGGCTCGGCTCCGTCCACTACAACGACAGAAACGACACCATAACACTCTCACTGGACGTAGATCGCAGCAAATACACCCTCGATGACACGTTCAACATGTACGCCAAGAACTGGAAGAATCCGCGCTACGTCGGGAACTTCACCTGCGGAAACGAGCCAGCTGTCAATGGAATCGAATGCATCGCGCACAGCGAAGACGCCACAATAGTCGGCATGGCCGGTGGAAGCATCAACAACGACGAGGCCCTTGTCGCGCTGCTCAACGAATACATCACCCACCTACAAAACAGATGAGTAAGCGCGTCTGGTATGTCGCTATCGCGGTCCTCGCCTTTAGTTTGGTGGGGTTGGTGGTGGTGTTCTGGGTGTTGCCGGTAGGCCCTCCGCCCGTGACAGAGACCACCACGATCACTGTCCCGCCCAAGCCGACACCCACGCCGACGCCTAGCCCGAGCCCCACGCATTGGCGTGATAGCAAGGACTGGAC
>NZ_RQYZ01000043.1 GCF_003932855.1 Tessaracoccus sp. OH4464_COT-324
GCGTGAGGTGGTTGGGCGTTGTGGTGGGGTGAGTGTTTCGGTGGATGGTTCGGGTTTGCCTTGTGAGGTGGCTTTCGATGAGGGTTGGTTGGATCGGGTGCAGGTTGGTGTGTTGTGTCGGGCGGTGTTGGCTGCGGCGTGTGATGCGCAGGATCGGTTCGTGTGGGTGGAGCGGGTGCCGGCGCGGGTGGCTCGGCTTGGGGCGGAGCATGTGGGGTTGGTTGCGGGGTTGCATCGGTTTATCGCCTATTAGGCGGGTTTCAGCTGTTTAGTGTTTTTTCGTGTTTTGGAAGGATTGTTTTCGGTGAGTGAGTTTTCTGGCCGGCGGGCGGTGGAGGCCGCTTTTTGGGGTATTAGTGCTGATTCGGATGATGTGGTTGATGATTCGGATATTTCGGAGAAGGTGCTTTCGCCTAGTGAGTCTGGTGGGCGTTCGTCTGATGGTAAGCCTGCTGGTGGTGGTGCGCCGCCGATGATGATGGGTGGTGCGGGTATGCCTGCGGGTCACGCCGCCACCGGCGCCAGCACTGCTGCTGCTGGTGGTGGTGGTGTTGGTGGTGGGGTTGTTGGTGCGGGGGTTGCGGTTCCTCGGGTGGGGTCGACGGCACCGCTTGGTGCGCCGAGCAGCCCACCGGCTCCGGGTGGGCCGGGTGGTTTGCCTGGTGGTGGTCTACCCGGTGGCTCGGGCGGTTTGCCCGGTGGTTTGCCTGGTGGTGGTTTGGGGGCTGCTGGTGCTGGTTCGGGTTCTGGTTGGGTGTATGGGGATCCGTTGTTGCCGGGGGATCCGCGCCATGATGGTAGTTACGGGCCGATCTTTCCTGGGGATCCGCGCTATGACCGGCTGGTTGGTTTCCCTGGTGTCCAGGGTATTCCCGAACCTCCCGACCGGCCCGGGTGGCCCACACCCGATGGTTCGTATCCTGGGTATCCCTGGCCCGGTGGGCCGGGCGGGTCCTACCCCGGCTACCCGCAGCCTGGTGTCCCGCAGCCTGGTGTCCCGGCCCCTGGGTACCCGTATCCTGGTGTCCCGCAGCCCGGGCATCCGCAACCCGGCTACCCGGGGCCCGGCTTCCCGCAGCCTGGTGTCCCGCAGCCTGGTGTGCCGGGTTTCCAGCCGGGTGGCCCGAATGATCCGGGTTCTGATGGTGGCGGCCCTGGTGGTCGGGCTTTCGTTACCGCTCCGGATTCCCCGGCTCCCAAGGTTGGGGCCGGGCGTACTGGGCCAGACGCGAAGGGTTTCACCAAAGCGTGGGATGGTGTTCCCCGCAGCCCGGTTGCCCGCGCCGGGAAACCTTCTGGCGGTGGTGGTGGGGGTGGGAACACCAGCTTCACCGTGGAGCCGAGCCAGCTACATGCGGTGGGTGGCGAGTGGGATCAGCAGCTTGCGAGGGCCCTGGAGTTGCGGCGTGCGATGCCGGTGCCGGAGGACATGGGTTTCTTGGAGAACTTGGTCACCGAGGCTCGGGATGTCTCTGGTGGGGTGGCGGATAATTCCGCTACCGCGAAGGGGCAGTTCGCGGAGTTGCAAGACCAGCTACACGCGGCCGCTCGTCGGTACGAACAAAACGAGTTTACCGCCAGCCAACGGGCGGGAGAGATCGCTACCAGTGGCCATTCGGAAGGAGTAGAGCATGAGTGAGGACTACAAGCAGTTGCCGAGCAAGCTTGGTGAGGTCGTTGAGTTGATGGAGCAGACCATCGCGGCCGATAAAGCGAAACGCGCGAGCATGGCGAACCAGCTGCGCGACTTTTTCAAGTCTTTGAAAGACGGTGGGCAAGGAGCTAAGGCCCTTGAGACGAGCAATCAGGCCGCGGAGAACAGGCT
>NZ_RQYZ01000044.1 GCF_003932855.1 Tessaracoccus sp. OH4464_COT-324
GATCCGGACAACTCCCCCACGGAACTCCCGATCGTACTTCTTCCGCTTCTCTGACACCGCAATCCTCATTACCGATGCCCCTACGATCCGGGGGGAACCTCACCCAGCTGCTCGCACAAGGCGGTGTAGGCCTTGGAGGTGTAGACCGATCCGTGGTCGGAGTGGAACACGGCCCCGGCAAGGCCGCCTCGCTGAGCGCAGGCAGCCTTTAAGGCTTCTTCGACCAGCTCGGTGCGCATGTGCTGGCCCATCGCCCAACCGGTAAGCTTGCGCGAGCCCAGATCGATGACCGAGGCGAAATACAAGGTGCTGCCATCCTGGACCGGCAGATAGGTGATATCGCCGACATACCTCTGGTTCGGCTCCCCGGTACGGAAGTCCCGGTCAATGAGATCATCGAAGCGGCAGCCTGCCTGGTCAGAGCGTGTGGTTCTCCTCCGGCGGTGCAGACGGGTGCCGGACAGGCCGAAGCAGGCCATCACCCGGGCAACTCGTTTGTGATTGACCCGCTGGTCTGCCGGTGCGCCCTCGTTGAGGTCAGCGGTAATCCTGGGTGCGCCATAGCCGCGGTCCCCGCCCTGGGCGGGGTCCTGGAGGGCCCGAATGCGCGCGGCCAGGGCCACATCTGCCTGGGCTCGTGCCGCCCGCTTGGGGGCGCCCGCCCGCCAGGCATAGAACGAGGAGCGGGCAATCCCGATGACCTGGCACAACCGCTTCACGCCCCAAGCGCTCTTGTGATCCTCGACGAACTGGAAGCGGTTCACTAGTTCGTCTCCCCCGCGAAATACTTGGCCGCCTGGCGCAGGATCTCCCGTTCAGCGGTCAGCTTGGCCGTCTGGGCCCGTAGGTCCCTGTTCTCGGCCTCCAAACGGGCGATCGCCTCGGCCTGACTCTCCTGGGTGCCCGGGACGGTGGCCCAACCGCCAGCACCCGGCTTCAAAGGACTGCCAGCAGGCGCCCCATCAGCACCGGTCTTGCGCCCCGTGCCATGCAACACCAGCCACCGGCGCAACGCCCCACGGGTGACGCCCAGATCCCCGGCAATGCCACGCACCGTGGCCCCCGGCGTCGTCTCGTACAAGTCCACGCCCCCGACGCCGGAACTCCTCGGTATTAGGTCTTCCTCGCCATAACCAGATCATCTCTCTCCCCAGCCCCAGGGCCAGAATCAGCGTGTCCAACAACCAGGGTGAAGGCCCGGACTACGCCCTCCAAGGCCTGATCCATTACAGCGATCGTGGCTGCCGGTACGTGTCCATGCACTACACCCGGCGCCTGATCGATGCCGGGCTCCAAGCCTCCGTCGGGTCCCGAGGTGACGCTTGCGACAATGCTCTGGCAGAGACCGTCAATGGTCTCTACAAGACCGAACTCATCCACGCCAGAGCCGCATGGCCCAGCGTCACTGAAGCGCCTCAAGTTTTGTGCCGCTCCTATGCGGGGAGACTGTAAGGAAAACGGTGTGTGAGGGTCTGGCCTGATCCGAGAGGAGATGGCCGTGTCTGACACGACTGACGTCATCGCTGATGACG
>NZ_RQYZ01000045.1 GCF_003932855.1 Tessaracoccus sp. OH4464_COT-324
TACACGGAACAAGAAGACCGCGCACAACAATCCGGTGACCAGATTGGAGAACGCTAATGGCCGGACCAGAAGACGCAGGCTCGCTCTTTCAACGCCTCAAAGACCTCGTAAACCAACTCCTACCCAAAGACCGCCCCACCCCGCCCCCGGCCGGGCCGGGCTCTGAAGGGCCTGCGGCGTGGGAGGGGTTGCCGGAGAAGATGGCGGAGGTGAGTGCGCTGGTGGCGCGGGTCAAGGAGGAAGACCGCATCAAGAGCGATCGGATGATCGAGCAAGACCACGCTAACCTGCCCAACGCGAGCCCCTACCAGGGCGAGCTCTTGGCGAGGCTGATCGAGGCGAATGCCAGCGTTTGTGAGGCCGCGGATGTTGCTTTGGAGGTGTTGACCGCGGTGATCGATGGTTTCATCGAGCACCTGAATGTTCCCGCCCGGCTGAAAGCCGAGCTCAATCAGCTGCAGAAAGCAGCCGAGAGCGCGCAAGATATTGCGGAGTCGTTGCCCTCGATGGAGAAGGTGCCCGGTTGGAGCGGGCCCGCGGCCGATGAGTACACCGAGATGGCCGGGGTGCAGACCCAGGCCAGTCAGGAGATGCTCGGGCTGTTCCAGGTGTTGCTGAAGGCCCACGGAACCGCGATTGAGGTTAACGAGGCGATGTTGGCTGCGGGGTATGAGTATCTGTGTCAGGTGGTGGAGCGTTTCGAGGCGGATTCCTATGTGGTGAGCTGTACTGAGCATTACGCGGCCACCAAACGGTTGACCCAGCTGCTCGACAATGCTTTCTTGGAGCTCCGGTCGCTGCAAGATCTCCTGGCGAATACCGAGCAGCGCATGAGCGAGGACCTCGTGGCCGCGCAGAATGCGCCTCGGGTGCTCGTCAACTTTATTTGGCCCCACGGCACCGCGAAGGCCGGGATCAAGGCCGGGGACATCCCCGGCATGCGAGCCACCCCGCCGATGGATACCCTCGACGAGCTCGATGACCCGGACGCGCGCGGTAACCAGCGAGGCGACCAGTGAGAACCCGCCCCGCCTGGCTGGCCGTCACCGTGGTGCTTGCGGTGGTGCTCGCGGTGCTGGCAGGGGTGATGTGGTGGCGCCCCACCCCAACCACCACCAGCACCAGCCCGGGTCCTAGCGGCAGCCCGGGCCAGGCCAGGCCGTCGGGCACCCCCACCCCGATTGATCTGGGCACCCCCACCCCGAAACGCAAACTCCCCCCAAAGATCAACTGGCCGGTACTCCCACCAGCCGAAACCCTCCCCAAACTCTTCAACGGCCTCCCCATCGACCAATTCAACCACCCAGAAACCCTCGGCAACCTCCCCC
>NZ_RQYZ01000047.1 GCF_003932855.1 Tessaracoccus sp. OH4464_COT-324
ACGAGCAGGGAAGAACAAGAAGAACAGGCCAGCCTCCTGGCGAAGCGGGCCTGGGAAGGAGAATAACGAGATCATGGCTATCACTGATTTGATTCCGGGGGATATTGGTCAGCGGTTGCGTGGGCTGGTTGATCGGGTGCGTAACCAGATCTTGGAGAAGGGCATCGCACCGGTTAAGTCGGAGGAGTGCAAGGAGATCCCGCAGTTGTTGCGTGATATTCGTGCGCAGCTTGAGGCCGCGTTGGAGCGTGATGCCGCGGATTTGGCGGTGATACGTCAGCGGGAGGATGCGCTCCAGGCGGGCACCGATACCGCGTTTCGCGAACGGTTGAGACAGGCGCAGGCCGCTAGGGACGAGCAGGTGAAACAGGTCCGTATGGCAGCGGTGACGCAGTGGGAGAGACTCAAGCTAGTCTCCGCGAACGCCGCCGAGTACAGCCAAACCGTCCCCGACCAACTCAAAGCCAAACTCGACGACTGGGATAAGCGAGCCAAGGATGCCGGTGATCTGGCGGATAGTTTGCCGGAGTTGATTCTGTTGGAGGGGTGGACGGGCCCGGCGGCCAGGCGGTACGGGTTGCGGGCGATGGTGCAGGCCAAGGCCTTCGAGGAGCACCGTCAGCTGCCCGCGCTCTACGCCAAGCTGGTAGAACTGATGCTCCGGGCTACGTTGGTGGAGTTGACGTTTGTGTTGTTCTGGTTGCGGCACGCGAAGCAGCGCAACGAGGTGGGGCTGGTGGCGGTTTCGGGGGAGGTGTTTCCTCGCACCAGGGCGGTGACCCAGAACATGGGCAAGGCCGAGCAGCTCATCCGTAGCAGGGAAAGCGAGATCGAGGCCACGGATCAGGAGTTTTGCCGGATCGTGGATGATGGGATGGCGGCGCGTAACATCATCAAGAATGGGTGGCCCACCGGCACCCAGCTCGCGTTCGAGAAGGTAGGACACATCTGCCCGGACTACACACCGCAGGACTTCACCAAGTACGAGGAAGCGCTCCGCGAGGAACAAGAAGAACAATAACCCCTTAAACACCAGAAACCAGTCACAAGGTAAGAAGAAGGTAAGAAGGAAGAGAACGGGGTAGGGATCATGCGACGACACTGGGCCTGGTACACCACCGCCGCCATACTCGCGCTCGTGCTCGCGGCACTCACCGTCGTCGTGGTCACACGCCCCACACCGGGGCCGTCGGTTGATGGGTCTGGTGGGGTGGTGGCCGGGTCGTCGTTCGAGACGATCGATATTCCCAGCCACCCTGACACTCGCTCCTTGGATGATCGACCCGACCCAGCCCGGCTGGCAAGACGACAAACGCTGGGCCGGGCAACCACCACCAGCGATCATCCCCCGCATCTTCCCAGCCCACATCCAAGACAACTGGCCGATCCCGGACCTCACCAACGTCGTCCGCGCACGAGGAGAACCCTCCTACACCGTCAGAACCGGCGGCGGCTGGGTTTACGTCCACAAAGACGACGACACCCCCTACTACCAACGCCGCCGAATCATCCACGTCAGCGTGCACTACTTCCACAGCATATATGACGATTATGTTGAGGATTTCACCAATCCGAAGGCGGTCGGTAAAGCCTACTGCAGCCCAACAAGCAATTTGGGGTTAGATACCTGTTTGATGGTGGCGCAGGATTGCATTATCAAGTTCGCTCCGATCGGGCCCTGGGAGGGTGACGTGAATGCCCAGATGGAGCAGCTCATGCTCGAACTAGCCGCAGAACTACGCAAACAATTCGGCACCGATGACCAATAACACCCCCTGGTACACCACCGCCGCCATACTCGCG
>NZ_RQYZ01000048.1 GCF_003932855.1 Tessaracoccus sp. OH4464_COT-324
TGCTGGTGGTGGTGGGATGCCGCCGATGATGCCGGTAGGTGGTGGTCTGGGCGCCGGCGGTGGTGGGGGTGCTCCCGCTGCTGCTGGTGTGGGTGGGGTGGGTGCGCAGTTGGCTGGTGGTCAGGCGCAGGTTGCGGTGGGTCAGGTAGCGCGGGCTGCTGGTTTGAATCCTGGTACGACCACACCACCGGCCACACCCGGTGGTGGTCTACCCGGTGGTGGTGGTCTGTCTGGTGGTGGTCTGGCGGGTGGTGGTTTGGCTGCTGCTGGGGCAGATCCCGCCACGGCGGGTCCCGCGATGGTAGGCCCGGACGGGCAGCCCCTCGACCCCTACGGCCGTCCCCTCGATGCTTATGGGCGTCCTCTCGATCCGTATGGGCGTCCTCTTGGGCCGGATGGGCGGCCGGTTGGTTCGGGCGAGCCCGGGGTGCCTGGTGTGGGCGCGGGCTGGGACCCCCAACCCGGCTATCCCGGCCAGCCCGGTTACCCCGGCGGGCATGGTCAGCCTGGTTACCCCGGCGGGCCTGGTTGGCCTGGTTCTCCGGGTGTTCCGGGTGTTCCGGGTGGTCCTGGTCAGCCTGGTTACCCGGGTGTTCCGGGTGGTCCTGGTCAGCCTGGTTACCCGGGTGTTCCGGGTGGGCCGGGTGGTGGTTATGGCTTTGTTCGGCCCACACCGGGTAAGGATGCCCCGGTAGCACCTTCCCCTGACGAGGGTGCTGGGGGTGTGCTGGCGGGTTCTGGTGGCGGGTTCGGTGATTTCGGTGCCACCACCCCAACCGGTGCACTGCGGGGTCGAGCACCCGGGCCGATGGCGGAAAGTGGACGCTTCGACGATCTGCGCCGCAGGGGCCGCGAAGCCGCCGAACGCGGGGTGCGCTCGGCCGGTGGCGGGGCCTACCGGCCTTCTGGGGACATGTCCCACACCGCCGATTTCGGTAGCCTGGACGCCGCGATGAAGCAATGGGACGAGCGTTCCGCTACCGCAGACGGGCTTTATGGTGGCTCGGATGTGCGGGCGGCGGGTGGGTTTTTCGGGGGTTCGAAGGACCGGATGTTGGGGCTGTCGGATGAGTTGGTGCCGCAGTCGCCGGAGGCTGGTGGTGAGTTCGGCACCATCACCACGGAGTTGAAACACGAGATCACGAGCAGGGAAGAACAAGAAGAACAGGCCAGCCTCCTGGCGAAGCGGGCCTGGGAAGGAGAATAACGAGATCATGGCTATCACTGATTTG
>NZ_RQYZ01000049.1 GCF_003932855.1 Tessaracoccus sp. OH4464_COT-324
GCCACCAGCTTCCGGAGACTGCGGCACCAACGTCTGCGACAACCCCAAGAAACCCCCCGACGAGCCCCTGAAAAACCCGAACTCTGCCTGCGCATCCGAGCCACCATAGAGTCCGTCTGCGGTAGCGGAGCGCTCGTCCCATTGCTTCATCGCGGCGTCCAGGCTGCCGAAATCGGTGGTGTGGGACATGTCCCCAGAAGGCCGGTAGGCCCCGCCACCGGCCGAGCGCACCCCGCGTTCAGCGGCTTCGCGGCCCCTGCGGCGCAGATCGTCGAAGCGTCCACTTTCCGCCATCGGCCCAGAAGCCCGACCCCGCAGTGCACCGGTTGGGGTGGTGGCACCGAAATCACCGAACCCGCCACCAGAACCCGCCGGCACACCCCCAGCACCCTCGTCAGGGGAAGGTGCTACCGGGGCATCCTTACCCGGTGTGGGCCGAACGAAGCCATAACCACCACCCGGCCCACCCGGAACACCCGGAACACCCGGGTAACCAGGCTGACCAGGACCACCAGGACCACCCGGAACACCCGGAGAACCAGGCCAACCAGGACCACCCGGAACACCCGGAGAACCAGGCCAACCAGGCCCGCCGGGATAACCGGGGTAACCGGGGTAACCGGGCTGGCCGGGATAGCTGGGGTGGGGGTCCCAGCCCGCGCCCACGCCAGGCACCCCGGGCTCGCCCGAACCAACCGGCCGCCCATCCGGGTCGAGGGGACGCCCATACGGATCGAGAGGACGCCCATACGAGTCGAGGGGCCGCCCATCCGGGTCGAGGGGATGCCCATACGGGTCGAGGGGCTGCCCGTCCGGGCCTACCATCACAGGACCCGCCGTGGCGGGATCTGCCCCAGCAGCAGCCAAACCACCACCAGACAGACCACCACCAGACAGGCCACCACCAGACAGGCCACCACCGGGTAGACCACCACCGGGTGTGGCCGGTGGGGTGGTCGTACCAGGATTCAAACCAGCAGCCCGCGCTACCTGACCCACCGCAACCTGCGCCTGGCCACCAGCCAACTGCGCACCCACCCCACCCACACCAGCAGCAGCAGCGGGAGCACCCCCACCAGCGGGGCCCAGACCACCACCTACCGGCATCATCGGCGGCATCCCACCACCACCAGCAGCCGAACCCTTATCCCCCTTACGAGCCTTACCCGGATCC
>NZ_RQYZ01000050.1 GCF_003932855.1 Tessaracoccus sp. OH4464_COT-324
AGCCACCATAGAGTCCGTCTGCGGTAGCGGAGCGCTCGTCCCATTGCTTCATCGCGGCGTCCAGGCTGCCGAAATCGGCGGTGTGGGACATGTCCCCAGAAGGCCGGTAGGCCCCACCACCAGCCGAGCGCACCCCGCGTTCAGCGGCTTCGCGGCCCCTGCGGCGCAGATTGTCGAAGCGTCCACTTTCCGCCATCGGCCCAGAAGCCCGACCCCGCAGTGCGCCGGTTGGGGTGGTGGCACCGAAATCACCGAACCCGCCACCAGAACCCGCCAGCACACCCCCAGCACCCTCACCAGGGGAAGGTGCTACCGGGGCATCCTTACCCGGTGTGGGCCGAACAAACCCATAACCACCACCCGGCCCACCCGGCCCACCCGGGTAACCAGGCTGACCAGGACCACCCGGAACACCCGGAAAACCAGGCTGACCAGGCCCGCCGGGGTAACCGGGGTAGCCGGGGTAGCCGGGCTGGCCGGGATAGCTGGGGTGGGGGTCCCAGCCCGCGCCCACACCAGGCACCCCGGGCTCGCCCGAACCAACCGGCCGCCCATCCGGCCCCAGAGGACGCCCATACGAGTCGAGGGGCCGCCCATAAGCATCGAGGGGACGCCCATAAGCATCGAGGGGACGCCCATAAGCATCGAGGGGCTGCCCGTCCGGGCCTACCATCACAGGACCCGCCGCGGCGGGATCTGCCCCAGCCGCAGCCAAACCACCACCAGACAGACCACCACCAGACAGACCACCACCACCGGGTAGACCACCACCGGGTGTGGCCGGTGGTGTGGCCGTACCAGAATTCAAACCAGCAGCCCGCGCTACCTGACCCACCGCAACCTACGCCTGACCACCAGCCAACTGCGCACCCACCCCACCCACACCAGCAGCAGCAGGAGCACCCCCACCACCGCCGGCGCCCAGACCACCACCTACCGGCATCATCGGCGGCATCCCACCACCACCAGCAGCCGAACCCTTATCCCCCTTACGAGCCTTACCCGGATCC
>NZ_RQYZ01000006.1 GCF_003932855.1 Tessaracoccus sp. OH4464_COT-324
CCCGTACCGGCAGCGGCTACCGCATCTCTGACTACCTGCTAGACCGCGACGAGCTGCCCACCACAACAACCGACTCCCTCTGGGAGGCCGCATGCGAACTCGCCACCCCCGAGGAGGCCTTCGCTATCGGTTTCTGGGCCTACGAGGCCGGCCGCACCCGCGAGGCCGAAACCTGGTGGCGCAAAGCCGCCGAGCAAGGCAACACCACAGCCATGTTCAACCTCGGCGTCCTGCTTGAGGAGCAGGGCCGCGTCGGTGAGGCCGAAGGCTGGTACGCGAAGGCCGCCGGGCAAGGTAACACCGGCGCCATGATCACCCTCGGCGTCCTGCTTAAGGAGCAGGGCCGCGTCGGTGAGGCCGAAGGCTGGTACGCGAAGGCCGCCGGGCAAGGTAACACCGGCGCCATGATCATCCTCGGCGTCCTGCTTAAGGAGCAGGGCCGCGCCGACGAGGCCGAAGGCTGGTACGCGAAGGCCGCCGAGCAAGGGCACACCGATGCCATGGTTAACCTCGGCGTCCTGCTCCACGAGCAGGGCCGCGTCGGTGAGGCCGAAGGCTGGTGGCGCAAGGCTGCCGAGCAAGGGCACACCGATGCCATGGCCGGCCTCGGCGTCCTGCTCCACGAGCAGGGCCGCGTCGGTGAGGCCGAAGGCTGGTGCGCGAAGGCTGCCGAGCAAGGCCACACCGACGCCATGAACAACCTCGGACGCCTGCTCCACGAGCAGGGCCGCGTCGGTGAGGCCGAAGGCTGGTACACCAAGGCCGCCGAGCAAGGCCACACCACCGCCATGGTTAACCTCGGCGTCCTGCTCCACGAGCAGGG
Source organism: Tessaracoccus sp. OH4464_COT-324 (assembly GCF_003932855.1). GTDB lineage: Bacteria > Actinomycetota > Actinomycetes > Propionibacteriales > Propionibacteriaceae > Arachnia. Next base: position 824 of record NZ_RQYZ01000006.1, read on the forward strand.
CCGCACCGAGGAGGCCGAAACCTGGTGGCGCAAGGCCGCCGAGCAAGGCAACACGGACGCCATGGCCGGCCTCGGCGTCCTGCTCCACGCGCGGGGCCGCACCGAGGAGGCCGAAACCTGGTGGCGCAAGGCCGCCGAGCAAGGCAACACCACAGCCATGGTTAACCTCGGCGTCCTGCTCCACGCGCGGGAGCGCGCGCTCGAAGAGATGCGGGGCACGGCCGCGCGGTTGGGCCACGTCGTCGAAGCGAACGCCCTCGACCGGCTGCTCAAACAGCGGGGCCGGGCCGCCGACGCCGAAGGCTGGTGGCGCAGGGCCGCTGAGCTGGGCCACGTCGACGCCATGTACCGGCTCGGCTGTCTCTGGCTGGCCAGGGGAGACTCGGCCGAGGCGCGGGGCTGGCTGCAGAAGGCGGCGGACGAGGGCCACGAGGAGGCCGCCCGGCTGCTCACCCGGCTGGAGCAGCCTGAGGCCGACCAGCCCGACGAAGAGTAGGGCCCGCCCGCGCCCCAACCGCGCCCGCGAGCCTCGTCGGCCGCAATCCTTGGGCGGACGGGTGGGATAGGGTCTTCTCGTGTTCGATACCCGCCCTGACCCCGAGGCCATTTCGGGCCTGCTTCCCGGCCACACGATGTTCGGCCCGATCCGCGTCGTCGACTCCACCGGGTCAACGAACAGCGACCTCGCGCAGGCCGCGCGCGCGGGCGCCGCGCCGGGGCAGGTGCTGATCGCCCGAGAGCAGACATCGGGCCGCGGGCGGCTCGCCCGGCAGTGGGTGAGCCCCGCCGGCCGCTCGGTCTCCCTGTCGGTGCTGCTCGCCCCCCGGGCCGAGCCCAAGGACTGGGGGTGGCTCTCGCTGCTGACGGGCCTGGCCGTGCGGGCGGCCCTGGCGGGGCTGGCCCCCGCCGGCGTCCAAGTGACGCTGAAGTGGCCGAACGACGTGCTGATCGACGGGCGGAAGGTGTGCGGGATCCTCTCGGAGCGTCTGGAGCAGCAGGGGCGGGCGCTGGCGGTCGTCGGCCTGGGCATCAACCTCACCCTCACCGAGGAACAGCTGCCGGTGCCCAACGCGACGTCGCTCGCCATCGCCGGGTACTCGACGAACGCCAACGACGTGGTGGCCGGGGTGCTCAACGCATTCGAGCGCTACTACCGGAAGTGGGAGGCCAGCTCAACGCTGCGCGACGACTACCTCGCGCAGTGCTCCTCCATCGGGGCGGAGCTGACGATCACCCCCACCGGGGGCGCCCCGCTACCCGGGGTGGGCCACGGCATCGCCGCCGACGGCTCCCTGGAGGTGCGCACCGCCGACGGCATCCGCTCCTTCGCGGTCGGCGACGTGGTGCACGCCCGGCTGGCGTGACAGACTGCTGCCATGTCTTTCAACGAACGCCACCTCGGCGAGGGCGAGGTCATGGTCCTCAAACTGAGGGAACACCCGAAGCGGCTGTTCTGGCCGATCATCCTGCTGATCCTCCTGGGCGCGGGCACCGGGGCTGCCATCGGCTACCTGCCCGAGAACTGGGCCCCGTGGGGGAACTATGCGGTGATCGGGGTCGCGCTCGCGCTGTTCCTCGTCTTCGTGTTCTGGCCGTGGCTCAAATGGATGACGACGACGATCGCCATCACGGACCGGCGCATCATCACCCGCAGCGGCATCGTGAACCGCAAGGGGCACGACCTGCCGCTCAGGCGAATCAACAACGTCAACTACGACAGAGACCTGGTCGACCGGATCTTCGGGTGCGGAACCCTGACGATGGAGACGGCCGCCGGGCAGCCGCTCGAACTCCACGACATCCCGAACGTCGAGCGAGTGCACGTCGCCATCACCGACCTGCTGTTCCGCGACGGCCCGGACGGCGATCCGCAGGGCGAATGACCCGCCGACTCGCAGTAGAGTCGGGCCGTGCGCTATTCAGTAGGGATCGTTGGCGGCGGGCAACTCGCCCGGATGATGCAGCAGGCAGCCATTTCGTTGGGCATCGACGTGCGGCTGCTGGCCGAGGGGCCCGAGGTCTCCGCGGCCCAGGTGGTGCCGGACACCACGGTCGGCGACTACACCGACCTGGCGGTGCTGCGTGAGTTCGCCTCCGCCTGCCAGGTGCTCACCTTCGACCACGAGCACGTGCCCACCCAACACCTGACCCAGCTCGACACCGAGGTGCGGCCCGGGCCGGAGGCGCTGCGCTACGCCCAGGACAAGGCGGACATGCGGCTCAAGATGCGCGAGCTGGGGGTGCCCTGCCCGGAGTTCGTGATCTGCGCGAGCCCCGACGACGCGGTCGAGTTCGGCGAGCGGCTCGGCTGGCCCATCATCCTCAAAACCTCCCGCGGCGGCTACGACGGCAAGGGGGTGTGGCGTGTGCACGGCCCGGAGGAGGTGGCCGAGGTATTCGCGCACAAGCCGGAGGCCTCCGCGGGCAAGCCGGTGCGCGTCGTCGCGGAGGAATACATCGACTTCGTCCGCGAGCTGTCGGCGCTCGTGGTGCGCTCCGCCTCGGGCCAGGTGGTGGCCTACCCCATCTCCGAAAGCGTCCAGCGCGACGGGATCTGCGTCGAAACCACCACCCCGGCGCCCGGGCTCGACCCCGAGGTCGCCGCAGAGCTACAGGCCAGGGCGATCCTGGTGGCCCAGTCGCTGGGCACGGTCGGGGTGCTGGCCGTCGAGCTGATGGAGGCGCCCGACGGGCGCGTCCTGGTCAACGAGCTGGCCATGCGGCCACACAACACGGGCCACTGGAGCATCGACGGCGCGGTCACCAGCCAGTTCGACAACCACATCCGGGCGGTGCTGGATCTGCCCCTGGGCGCCCCGGACCTCACCGCAGAGGTGGTGGTGATGGCGAACGTGCTGGGCGGCGGCGAGCAGGACCTGACCGGCGCGCTGCAGCACGTCTACGCGCGCGACCGGATGGCCCACGTCCACCTCTACGGCAAGGAGGTGAAGCCGGGCCGCAAGGTCGGCCACGTCACCTGCACCGGTTTCGAGCTCGACGACGTACGCCGCCGGGCTCGGCACGCGGCAAACTATCTGATGGGAGTGAAAGATGACTGAACCGCTGGTCAGCATCGTGATGGGTTCGGACTCCGACTGGCCGACGATGCAGGCGGCCGCGGAAGCGCTGGCGGAGTTCGGAATCGCGTATGAGGCCGACGTGGTGTCGGCCCACAGGATGCCGGAGGCCATGGTGGCTTTCGGGCGAGCCGCGCACGAGCGGGGCATCAAGGTGATCATCGCGGGGGCGGGGGGAGCCGCCCACCTGCCGGGCATGCTGGCGGCGCTGACCCCGCTGCCGGTGATCGGGGTGCCGGTGGCGCTGAAGCACCTGGATGGGATGGACTCGCTGCTGTCCATCGTGCAGATGCCCGCCGGCGTGCCGGTGGCGACGGTGGCCGTCGGCAACGCCCGCAACGCGGGGCTGCTGGCAGTGCGGATGCTGTCGGTGGGCGACGACGCGCTGGTTCAGCGGATGGTGGAGTTCCAGGCCAGACTGAACGAGGAAGCCCAGGCGAAGGGCGCGCGAGTTCGGGCCCACGGCGCCTGAACCCAGGCAAAGAACAACGGGGGTGGCCGCGGTATCACGCGGCCACCCCCGTTTTACTTGGGTTGACGGGCGGGTCAGCGGAAGGTGACGCGCAGCATGCCCTCGCTGGTTTGTCCGCTGGTCGAGTTGTACATGCCGATGGCCTCAATGGGGCGCAGGAACTCCTCGAAGCCGGACATGACTTGCGTGACCGTGGGGGTGCTGAGCAGCATCTCAACGTCGATATAGGCCACGCCCTGGCCGTCACCCGACACCGCCTTCTGATAGCGCTCGGCCTTGCCGAGCCCATCGGAGAAGGCCAGGGCCGGATCGATGTTGAAGCTGTAGACGGCGCTTTCTCCCTGCTTGATCGCCTTGATTTCCACGCCGCTCATGAGCTGGCTCAAGTTCTGGATCAAGGTTCGGGCAATTTCCTCATGCTTGGCCATGTCCGGCGTGTCCACCCGGAAGAGGAAGGCGCCGGTGGCTGGGTTGAATGAGATCGCGATGCGATCGCCCACGAGCGCGCTCAACTCCTCAGCATTCTTGATGCCGAACCGTCCAAGCATTTCGCCCGTGGCGTTGTCGGCGGCCGCGAAGAACACCTCGGCGAATTCCTTCGGCAGGCTGAAGCCCAAGGCGATTGACGACGAGTTGGGCAGGGCATCAACGATTTCCTTGACCTTCTTGCCCGACGACATCTCCTGGTCGGCCGTGGTGTTAGCCACCAGCTCCAGGGTGTTGGTGGCGACCCGCAGAGAAACCGTGCCGTGCGACTTCGCGTAGTTGACGCCGGTGGGCAGGGCTTGCAGCTGCCCCTGGGTCAGCTTCTCTGCCGCCGAGGTGCCGAACCACACCACCGCCAGGGAGTCGCTCTTCACGGCCTTCATGTCGGACTTGTACTCCGGGTTGTCCGTGAGCGCGCCGTCCTTGAGGTAGTTCGCGTCCAGGCTGCCCTTGTGCAGCACCAGCGTGCCGTTCTGGATGAGGTAGTCGCCCTCGGCCAGATGCTTCTTGGCGAACTCCTCGGCCTTGGCAGTGTCCGTGGTGGCCATCGCGATGATCGGCGCGATGTTGTCAGCGTCCGGGCCGGTCATGGCGACGGTGATCGCGTCGCCCAGCCACGGCTTGATCTCGCTCTCGTAATCCGGCATATCCCCGTCCGGGATGAGGCCGTAGACGAGTTCCTTGTAGTCGTTGGTCTCCGGGACATCAAGCCCGGGGAACTTCTTGGCGATGTCGCGCAGCGCCACCAGGTTGGAGGCTCCGGGATTGAGATTGAGTTCGACGGCGGCCACCACGTCCTTCGGGATCGCGGAGCTAGCAGCCGAGACGCTGCCGCCACCGAGGAAGTAGTTGGCCAGGAAGAAACCACCCACGCCGAGTCCGGCGACGCCCAGCACGCTGGCTGCGATAACGGGGGCCTTGGACTTCTTCTTCGCGGGCGCTGCGTTCTGGGGGTAGCCCTGCGGCGGCATACCGCCGGGGTGCTGCATGTGCGGACCCTGAGGGGCGGGGCCGGAGGGCTGCGACGGGAACTGGGGGCCCTGCGGGCCGCCCTGGGCCTGTCCGTAGGGGTCGGGGCCGTAGTTTCCACTTGGCTGAGGCGGCATGCCTTGGCCGGGTTGGGGGAAGTTCCCAGGGTGCTGGCTCATTACCTCTCCATTCGTTATAGGTGGCTTTCACTAGGATAGGGGTAAGGGGGATCAGTTCGGGGTGGAGCCGGGTCAGCGGAAGCGTTCCAGCTGGTCCAGGTCGCTCTTGGCGATGGCCTCGAACACCTGGGGGGCGGCCTTAGCATCCCAGATCATGGAAGATCCCGCCTTCGTTTTTGCGTTCGGGTCCGACACGGGGACCGTCAACTCGATGCCGCTGCCGCTCCAACCGGAAACCAGGCCGGTGCCCGCGCTGAACAAAGCGCTCATTCCCGTGTTTTCCGTGCGGCGAAGAGTGGAGGCCACAGCAGCATTGACTCGCCAATAACGCACCGGGTTGATAAACGTCATTGGGTGGAGACTTTCTTTGACAATTTGGCCAAGAACTTCGCGCTGGCGCTCCATTCTTCCCAGGTCGCCGCGCGGGTCCTCTTTCCGCATCCGCGCATAGGCGAGAGCCGTTACCCCGTCGAGCCGCTGACAGCCTGCCGGGATGTCCAAGTGGGAGTCCTGATCCTGCCAGGCCCGCTCGGGGCAGACTTCGATGCCACCCACCGCGTCCACGAGATCCGCCAGGCCGGCCATCCCGATCTCGACGTAGCCGTCAACTTTGATGCCGGTATTGGCCTCTACCGTCTGGATCAGCAGGCTCGGGCCACCGAATGCGTAGGCGGCGTTCAGCTTGTTCTTGCCTTTCCCGGGGATGTCGATGTAGGAGTCGCGCGGCAGGCTCAGCAACACCGACTTGCCGCTCGTCGAGGTGTGCAGCAGCAGCATCGAGTCCGTGCGCCGGCCCTCCGTCGAGCCGGTGCCCAGGCGGCGCTGCTCCTCGTCGGTCAGGTCATCCCGGGCATCGGAGCCCACCAGCAGCACCGTGGTGCCCGGCTGATCGGGCAGCGTGGAGGCGGCCTCCGGCAGCGTGCTGACGGTCAGGTAGGCGTAGATCGGCGCGCCGACCAGGTAGATGATCCAGGCAAGGAACAGCAACAGCAGGGTGCGCACCGGCCTGAACCGCCGTCGACGCCTCCTGCGGGTGGGGCGGCTCGACGGCGGCTCGGCGGCCGCGGGGCGCGTCGGCTGGGCGCTCGGGTACACGGGCGGAGGGTGTCCGGGCTGCCCGGCGCCCGCGGCGGCTGGGTAACCGGACGGCACTGGGTACCCGACGCCGGTTGGGTGGGCGCCCGACGGCGGGTAGCCGCTGGGGGCTGGGTGGGCCCCCGAGGGCGGATAACCAGCGCCTTGCGGGGTTGCCTGGCCGACGCCGGGGCCCCAGGCGGGCTGCGCCGAACCCGGCTGCGGATAGTCGCCGGACGCGCCGTACTGCTCGGGTGTGGACAGCACCTTCGTCTCCTCCGTCTGAGGGTCCTGCCGATACAGCCAGCGCAAGTCTTCGTTGGTCACACAGCAATTCTACGCGCCCGTTTTGAGCCTTACTCGGCGCGCCGCGTCCCCACAATAAACGCGAGGATTGAGACTGTGTGAACCAAGTCAGGAGGGCGAGGGATGACTAATTCGTCGAGTGCGGGGAGTCACTGGCGTCGGGGGGCTGGTTTTCTGCTGCTCACGACATTTCTCCCCGGCGTCGTGCAGCGTTACGCGGGTCATAGGGCGTTGGGAACAATCGCCCTGCGGGTGTGGGGCGTCGTCGTCGGCATTGTAGTGCTCCTCGGCCTGGCGTTGTGGCTGTTTCCCGGGCCCATCGTCGGGCTTCTCCTCAGCCCCGGGGTGGCCGGTGTCGCGCGCATCCTGCTCTGGGTGGTTTTCGTCGGCTGGCTAGTCATGATGCTGGATGCCTGGCGGCTATCCAAGCCCATGTCCATGCCACAGAACGCGCGACTGGGCATGACGATCGCGGTGGTGACGTTGGCCGCGACGGTCGGCTTCAGCGCCGCCTATGTTTCGAGCCTCCTCGCGGCCGCCGCGAACGTCGCCCAAGTGCTGCCGGGCGGCGGAGAAACATCGGCCAAAGAGGGTCGGTTCAACGTTCTCCTGCTGGGGGTGGATGCGGCCGAGGACCGCGATGGTGTGCGCCCCGATTCCATCAACCTCGTCTCCATCGACGCGGAAACCGGCCGCACCGTCGTGTTCGGGCTACCCAGGAACATGCAGCGGGTGCCGTTCGCCGAGGGTTCCCCCATGCGCAAAGCCTACCCGAACGGGTTCCACTGCCCCGACGACAAGTGCATGCTAAACGCGGTCTGGACAGCGGGGGAGGACCGCGCCGCGGAGTTCCCGGCCGACGTAAACCCGGGCTTGGAGGCCACCAAGGCCGCGGTCAGCGAGACCCTGGGGCTAGAGATCAACTACTACGCGCTGGTCGACATGAACGGTTTCGCCAAGATGGTGGACGCGCTGGGCGGCATCCAACTGGACATTAAGAAACGAATCCCCATCGGCGGCGGCAGCTCGCCGGTGAGCGGGCACATCGAGCCGGGTGAGGGCGTGCACCTGGACGGCTACCACGCCCTGTGGTTCGCGAGGTCGCGCATCGGGGCGGACGACTACGAGCGAATGCAGCGACAGAAGTGCGTGCTTTCCGCCATGTCGAAGCAACTCGACCCGCAGACCGTGGCGGACCGCTTCGTCGAGCTGTCCGAGGCGGGAAAGGACCTGCTGAAGACCGACGTGCCCGGCTCGGAACTGGTCAACCTGGTCTCGCTGGCCGCCAAAGGCAAGGATTTGCAGGTCGCCTCGATCAACTTCTCCCCGCCGGTCATCGAACGCACCGCGAACCCCGACTTCCAGCTCATTCGGCGCCTGGTGCGGGAGCGGATCTCCGCAGCGGAACAGGCAGACGAGGCCACGCCCGCGGCCGAAGCGCCCACGGAAAGCGCGCAACAGGATCAGCCGAAGCCCGCCCAGCCCGAGGACAAGGCAGGGCCCGACGAAACTCCTGAGCCCTACCAGCCGGCCGGAGCCGTCGAGGACCTCGAACAGGTCTGTTCGGTCAGCGGATAGGCTCGGGTCATGAGCGTAAGTGTCGTGATGCCGGTGCGCGACGAGGAACGTCACCTCGCCGCCGCGGTGGAGAGAGTGCTGGCCCAGGACAGCCCGGGGCCGATGGAGGTGATCCTGGCCGTCGGCCCGTCGAGGGACGCCACCGCCGCCATCGCCCGGCGGCTCGCCGAGCGGCATCCCGAGGTGCGGGTGGTGGACAACCCCACCGGGCTGACCCCGGCCGGGCTGAACATCGCGATAGCGGCGGCCAGCCACGACGTCATAGTGCGCGTCGACGGCCACGGCGAGCTGGCTGATGGCTACATTCGAGAGGCGGTGCGGCTGTTGGAGGAAACGGGCGCCGCGAACGTCGGCGGGCGCATGGTTGCGGTCGGGCACACCCCCTTCGAGCGGGCGGTGGCCGCCGCCTACAACTCGCCCTACGGGCTGGGCGGCGGCGGCTTCCACCTGGCCTCCACGCCCGCCGGGCCAGCGGAGACGGTGTTCCTCGGGGTGTTTCGCAGGTCGGCGCTGGCGGAGGTCGGTGGATTCGACGAGAGCCTGCACCGGGCGCAGGACTGGGAGCTCAACTACCGTCTCCGGAAGGCCGGCCACCTGGTGTACTTCTCGCCCACCCTGCAGGTGACGTATCGCCCTCGCTCCACCCTGCGCGCCCTGGCCGTGCAGTTCTACCGGACCGGAAGCTGGCGCAGGGAGGTCATCCGCAGGCACCCCGACACGGCGGCGGTGCGCTACCTTGTTCCGCCGGTAGCGGTGGCCGGGTTGGCGAGCGGCCTCGTCGCGGGGCTGATTGGGCTGGGCTTGCGCAACCGGCTGGCCGCGGCGCTGCTCGCGCCCGCCACCTACGCCGTCTTTTTGATCTTCGCTGCGTCTCGAATCCGGACGGACCCCGCCGCTAGGCTATGGCTGCCACTCGTGCTGGCCACCATGCATTGCTGCTGGGGAGCTGGATTCTTCCGGAACTCCCCGGCCTGAACCCGAGGAGTTGTTGGATGTATCCCGCCGCGCGTCGCGACGAGGTCAATATCGATATCGCCGGACGGCTGGTGCCCGACCCGTACCGCTGGCTCGAAGGCGACGGCGCCGACGTCGCGCTGTTCATCGATCAACAGAACGCCCATTCCCGGCCCTACCTGGAGGCGCTCCCGGAGCGGAAAGGGTTCGTCGAGATCCTCACCCGGCTGCTGGACGCGCCGGTGCGTGGCTGCCCGTGGCGGCGCGGCGATTGGCTGTTCGCGTGGGTGAACGACGGCGCGGACCAGCCCCGGCTCATCCGATCCGCCACGGTTGCCGGTTTGGAGAAAGCAGAAACCGTGCTCGATCCCAACCTGCTGAGCACCGACGGGAAGGCCGCCGTCGTGAGCGCCGTGGTGAACGACGACGCCACCCTGCTCGTCTATGCGGTCGCCGAGGGCGGATCCGACTGGCGCACGATCCGGGTGCTGGATCTCGAAACGCTCACCGACCTGGGCCACGAGATCCGTTGGACGAAATGGAACGACCCGGTGTGGCTGCCCGGTGGGCGGTCCTTCACCTTCCTGAGCTACGACGAGCCATCCGGCAACGCGCTCACCGAGGTGAGCCACACCGGGACGCTCACCGCGTTCAACGTCGACAGCGGCGAGCGCTCGACGCTGTGGCTGCCCCCGACGGAGCAGACCCACGGAACGCAGCTGCGCGATAACGAGTGGTTCGTGCTGGCCACCAGCGAACGTATGGAGCCGGAGACCCAAATCTGGGTGCGCCGTCACGAGGAGGAACAGCTACGCCTGCTGGTGGACGGGGCCCACGAGTGGTGGCCCGTCGTCGTGCGTGACGGCGAGCTGATTGCCGTCAGCTACGAAGACGCACCCCGCGGCCGGGCTGCGGCCGTCAATCTGGACACGGGGGAGACACGCGAGCTGTTGGCTCAGCACCCGAGCCGGGTCCTGGTGGGCCTGGAGCCGACGGCCGCAGGCTACGTCGCCCACTACATGGAGGACGCCCAGTGCCTCCTGGTGCCGCTCGATCGGCGGGGCAACCCGGGCGCTGAGCTGCCCGTGGGTGAGGCGTGCAGCATCAGCGGGCTCAACTCGCTACCCGACAGCGAGGAGGTTTTCCTCGCCACGAGCAGGTTCAGCGACCGCGGGGAGCGTTTCGTGGCCCGGCTCCGCGGGGCAGAGCTCGTGTCCTGGGAGCGGATCGAGCCGGCGCCGGGCGCGGTGAACGTGCCCTGCCGGGTGGAACGCTTCGAGGTGAACTCCAGCGACGGCGCGGCGGTCCGGTCGTTCATCCTGCGCCCGACGTCGGCGCAGGCGGGGCCGCAGCCCACGCTGATCTGGGGGTACGGGGGATTCAACATCCCGATGGTCCCCGAATACCGCACCGTCCTGTCCGCCTGGCTCGCGGCGGGCGGCACGCTCGTCGTGGCCAACCTGCGCGGCGGCGGCGAGTTCGGCGATGCCTGGCATGCGGCGGGCACCAGGGAGCGCAAGCAGCAGGTCTTCGATGACCTCTACGCCGTGGCCGAGGGGCTCATCGCGCGGGGCGTGACCACCGCACACCAGCTGGGGCTGCACGGGCGATCCAACGGCGGGCTCCTGGTGGGCGCCGCGCTGACGCAACGCCCGGACCTGTGGGCCGCAGCGGTGCCGGGCGTGGGCGTGCTTGACATGCTGCGCTTCCACAAGTTCACGGTCGGCTGGGCCTGGACCTGGGACTACGGCGACCCGGACGACCCGGCGGCCGCCGAATACCTGCTGGCCTACTCTCCGGTGCACAACGTGCGCCCGCAACGCTACCCGCCGACGCTCATCACCACGGGCGATCACGACGATCGCGTGGTGCCCGCGCACTCGTACAAGTTCGCGGCCCAGCTGCAGCACCTCGGCGAGGGCGGGCCCTTCCTGCTGGCGGTGGACACCCGCGTCGGCCACGGGCAGGGCAAGCCGAAGTCGGCGTCGCTCGCGGAGCTTGCCGATCAGCTGGCTTTCCTGGCGCACCACACCGGGCTCACGCCCGCCACCGCGTTGCCTTCTCCGCAGTGAGAGCCCTGTCGATCTCGTGCCCGTTCAGCCCACAAATCACGACGCTGGACCCGCCGCCCAGGATCGGGGCCAGTAGGAGGGCGGCGACGGTCGGCCAGTCGAAGTCGGGATCGACGAAGGCCAGGCGGTCGCGCCTGCCGGGGACCGCCAGGTCGGCGTGGCTTCGGGACCCCCAGGCCGGGTCGTCGGGTTCAGGCTGCGGCGCGAGGGCCGCATCAGGTTGGGCCAGCACGTCCGCGTAGTCGATGGCGCCGTCTCGGGGAGCGGGTAGCCCTCGCCCCAAGGGATGCATCGAGCAGGCGACGGTGGTCTCCCCGCATCGGGCATCGTCGCCGTTGACCACGACGAACTCGGCCCCGTCGGGCACCCCGACGACCAGCTCGCGGCCGCTGAACCACGTCGCCGCGACCCACACGAGGGTCACCCAGTGTCCGGGGTCAGTTTCCGCCAGCCCCAGGCAGACCCGCTGACCTGTCGCGCAGTCGTCGAGCAGGTTTGCGGTTTTGGCGACCCAGTTGTTGAAGGTCACCCCGGAGAGCTCGATTCGCGAGTCCGGGTCGTAGTAGGTGAGCAGCGGTCCCGGGCCGAGCCGGGACAGGGCCGTGTTCAGCATGCGGGACATGCTACCGGCAGGTACGGTGGCCCTATGCGTTACGTCGTGATCATGGCTGGTGGTTCCGGTACCAGGCTTTGGCCGTTGTCTCGGAAGGGCCGCCCGAAGCAGTTGTTGGAGATTTTCGAGGGCAAGTCGCTGCTTCGGCTGGCCTATGAGCGGCTGAGGGGCCTGGTGCCCGATGAGCGGGTTCTGGTGTGCACGGGACGGGCCTATGCCGACGACGTCGCGCGGCAGCTGCCGGAACTGCGTCGGGAGAACATCCTCGGCGAGCCGGAGGGCCGGGACTCGTTGAACGCCGTGGCTTGGAGCGCCGCCGTGCTGGCCCACCGCGACCCGGAAGCAGTGGTGGCGATGGTGACTGCCGACCAGGTGATCACGCCGGTGGATCGCTTTCAGACGGCTCTGGGCATCGCCTTCCAGGCGGCTGAGCGGCACCCGAGCGCGTTGGTGACGCTGGGCGTGGTGCCCGACGAGCCGCACACCGGCTACGGCTATCTGCACCGAGCCGAGGAGGTGGAGCCGGGGGTCCATCGGGTGGCGGAGTTCAAGGAGAAGCCGAGCCGGGAGGTGGCCGAGGCGTACCTGGCCAGCGGGGAGTACTGGTGGAACGCTGGAATGTTCGTCTGGCAGGCGGCCACCTTCCTCGGCCAGCTGACGCAACTGCTGCCGGAAACGGCACGCACCGTTCGGGAGCTCGCGGAGCACCCCGAACGCCTCGACGAACTGTTCCCGAGCCTGCGCAAAATCTCCGTCGACTACGCGGTCATGGAGCCGGTTTCACAAGGAAAAACGGATGCTTGTGTGCTCAGCGTTCCACTCGACGTAGAATGGAGGGACGTCGGAGGCTACGTGAGCTATGCGGAGCTGCTGGGATCCGACGAACAGGGAAATATCCGTAGCGGTCGAACTGTGTCGATGAACTCATCACACTGTATCGTCGTTAACATGACTGGCTCGGAGCACGTCGTCGCGACACTCGGCTTGGAGCGGAAGCTGGTGGTGGTCACCCGCCAGGCGACGCTCGTGGCGGACCTGGACGACGTCGAGCAGGTTAAGCAACTTGTGGCACTAGTGGAGGAAGAACAGGGAGCAGATTGGGCATGAACGATCAGCAATCTCGACCTAGCATTTGGCCGTCGTTCTGCGCCGGCGCTCTGCTCATAGCGGGCGCCTTCGACGTCGCGGCCGTGCTGTGGACCCGGATTGCTGCGTTCGACAGCGCCTACTCCGTGCCGATGTTCTGGCCGCTCTGGATTGCTGCGGTGCTCACCGCCGGCGGCGATCGCATGCATCTCGGCGTACGGTTCGCGGTTGCGGGCGGCACCGCGCTGGGTTCGGTCACGATTGCGGGCCTGGCCTACATGTCCCGCGCCCAGGTCATGGGCAACACCGTGGTGTTGCTGGAGACGGTGGCCTACTGCCTGATGGGCTTCGCTCTCACCTTCTGGGTGCTCTGGGACGCCGACCGGCGCAGCAAGACCTCGCTGGCGAAACCACAAGCTAGCCAGCCTCAGCCCAGATCGCCACTCAGCCCAGCGCCGTTTTCTGTTCTGGAGCGCAGCCGTGCGTTGAAGGACACCTCACTGCTCAGCCGGACGGCTGCGGCCATCAAGCGCTCGAAGCGGCCTGCGCACGGTGGGAATACTCCCATCCCGCGCCCCACGGCCCCCGGCCCTGCGGTGCGTCCCGTTGCGCCCACTCCCATCAGCCCGACGGTTCAGCCACTCAGCCCGGCCAGCCGGCCCCCGGCGCCGGGGGCCACCGCTCAGCCGCCGGCCAGCCCGGCCACTCCGTCGCTGAAGCTATCGTCAATGGGCACAGCCGACGCCAAGAGCTGGAGCCAGGCTGGCTCGCCTTGGCCGAGCAAGGATCTGGATGACCCCGATGGCACCGTGCTTCGGCGGACTCGGATTCGCGGTAGGAGAAGTGATAAGGGCTAACTGACGTTGCTGGTTTGGCGAACTGCGAGTCGTTTTTCGCGTCCGGGGTTGACGCAAGCGAACAACACTAGTGTAATTTTTAAGGAAGGAGGGGGCCATGTACGACGAACTAGCAGCATTTTTGGAAGGGGACGATGTCGCTTTCGCCTGGCAGACGGAAGCGCTCTGTGCGCAGACCGACCCCGAAGCCTTCTTTCCCGAGAAGGGCGGCTCGACCCGTGAGGCCAAGCGAGTCTGTCAGAGCTGCACAGTGCGCGCTGAATGCCTCGAATATGCGCTCGCCAACGACGAGCGCTTTGGAATCTGGGGCGGGATGTCTGAGCGCGAGCGACGCAAGCTCAAGCGCTCAGCCGGCTGACGGGAGGAAGCGTGAGCGAACCCGACGAGGGGGAGCGCTTTAAGGAACTTTGGGCTTGGGCAGATCAATACGACGATGAGGAAGCGATTCCTCCCGTCTCCCCGGCCTCGGTCAAGGCCATCCTGGTGGCCTGCGACGCCGAGGAGTGGCTGTCTGACGCTCTGAAAGCGCTAGTAGACAGTGCACTCAGGCCGGGGCGCATCGTCGCCGTGGACGTGGGTTCCCGCGACGGGACCACGCTCCTGTTGGCCGAGGCCCGTCAACTGGGCGTGATTGACGAAGTGGTCAGCGTTAGCCGGATGCCGTTCGGTGAGGCTGTCGCCGCGGCGCTCGACGGCACCGAGGACTGGCTGTGGTTGCTGCACGACGACTGCGTCCCCCGACCCACGGCGCTCACCGAGATCACGCGCGCCGCAGCCACCGCGGACGTCGTCTTCCCCAAGCTTCTGCACCCCAAGCGGCGCAACTATCCGGACATCATCGCCGAATGTGGGCAGTCAATTTCGCGAACTGGATTCCGGGTTGGCGCGGCCGAGGAAGGGGAGGTCGACCAGCGGCAGATCGAGCCGGGGGCGGTGCTGGGCGGCTCGACTGCGGGCATGTTCGTTCGGGCTTCGACGTGGTGTGAGCTGGGCGGGCTGGCCCCCGAGGTCCCCAACCACCGCGCCGGGGTCGACTTCGGTTGGCGAGCCAACGTCGCGGGGCACCGCGTCGTGACGGCTCCGCTGGCGGCCATCGCGCACAGCGCGGCGTCGCGAACCTTCCAGCGGGTCGGGCCCGAGCACCCCCATCGCGACGACCGGCTGGGGGCGCTGCGCATCGTGGCCGCGCGCGGCACTAGCCGGCTGGCGCTGCGGCTCAGTAGTTGGTTTCGGGCATTCGGCTACCTATTGGCCCGCTCGCCGTCCTTCGCTGGGGCGGAGTTGCGTGCCCATCGAGAGTTTCGGGCCACGCCGGAGAAGACCAGGTCGCTCGCGAGCCGCATCCCCGCAGGCGACACGTCCGCGGCCGACGACCTCCTGGCCCCCAAACTGTGGGCCATCAAGCACGGCTTCGACAGGCTCGGCAGTTCCTTCATGGATCGCTGGCGCGAGTTTTCCACCGACACCTCCCTGGACGACCTGACCTCGGACGAATACCAGAGCGTGGCCTCCCAGAAGCGGGCGCGTTTCGCTCCGCACGCTATCGTCGTGGCGCTCTTCGCGGTCGTCGGCATCCTTGCGGGATGGCGATTCTGGGGTACCGCGCCCGTGGCGGGAGGGGGGCTGCTGCCCGCGCCGAGCGGCTTCGACGACATCTGGCAGTCGTACCTGGCCTCGGGCATGCCCGCCCTAGGCATCGGCGCCGTCGTGAGTTTCTTCACCTTCGGCTACCTGCAGTTGATCCCGCTCCTGCTGGTGCTGCTCGGGCCCGCCCTGGCGGCCGCCACAGCCAACTCGGCCCTGCGCGCGGCCGGTCTCGCCCCCAAGACCAGCGCGGTTGGGGCCGCGGTGTGGGCGGGAGCTGTGTTGACGCTGGGCCTGCCCTCGGCCGGCGACGTCAGCGGTCTGGTGTTCGCGGTTGTTGCTCCGCTGCTGGCCAAGGCCGGTTACGCGATGCTCACCGACGACGCCACCGGGGCGGAGGGGCTGCGCCGTCCCGCCGTTGGTGCCTTCTGGCTGTTCGTCCTGGCGGCGTTTTGGCCGCCTGCGCTGCTGATCGCCACAGTTGTGGCGCTGATTCTGGTCTTGGCCTGTGGCCGGCCCCGAGCGCGCTGGGCGATGCTCGTGGCCCCCGTCTGGGTGCTCTTTCTGCCCTGGCTGGGCGCGCTGTTGAGCAATCCCGCGCGGTTGCTCACCGGGGTGGATCCCTTCGCGTGGCCGGCCATCCCGCCGGCAAGCTACGCGCTATTCGCCGGCCGGATCTTCCGCGCGGGCATACCCATCTGGGTGAACATATCCTTCTTCGGCCTGCTTGGCATCGTGGTCCTCTGGTGCCTCATGCGCATTGTTGGCGCGCGCAGCCGGTGGATGTTCACGCTCGCGCTCGGCCTGCCGCCGCTGATCGGGGTTGCGGTCTCTCGGTTCGCTTTGCCGCTCGGCGACGGCGAGGTGCGGGCGCTGCTCAGCCCCTGGCTGCTGCTGGCGGTGGCCTCTGCGGTTGCGGCGATGGTGGTGGAGCGCCGCCAGAATGAGCGATCCTGGCCGATCCCGCTCGGCCTCGCCGCCGTCGCGGCGCTGACGCCCGTGCTCGCCTGGCCGTTCTTCGGCCTCACCGGGCCGGTGCAGGCCAAACACCCGGAGCTGCCGGGTTACGTGACCTCGGTTCTGGAGTCGCCCCGGCTTAGCCGGGCGCTGCTCGTGGAGAAGACACGAGGCAGGCTCGCCTGGAACGTGGTTGACGCGCAGGATCCGCAGTGGGGTTCCGGCGAGTTGCGGCCGCAGTACGCGGCGGAGTTTGAGGGCCTCGTGCAGGTGTTCACTGGCGGCCCGGTGCCCGAGGATCTGGCCAGCCAGCTGATGGGGTTGGGCGTGTCCCACGTTTGGCTCTCGGGGTTCACCGAGGACGAGCTGCTGGTGGTGGCCAACGCGGACGGGCTCACTTCAGCGCCCGACGGCGACGAGGCCACCGTGTTCACCGTCGTGGGCTTGGTCAGTCGGGCGCTGGTGCTGGTGCCGGGGCAGGAGCCACAACCCGTCGTCGACGGCGTGGTGCCTGCAGGCGGCGACGACCGGCTGCTGCGGATCAGCGAGGCCGGAGTGACCGCCCGCGTCGCCGGCCATACCCTGGAGCCTGCGGAGGAGCCGGGCACATTCCGCCTGGGCGAGCTGTCGGGAACACTCGACTTCCGCCCCGCGCCCAGCGCGTTCGGACCTTGGCTCAGCCTGGTCATCTTCGCCCTGCTGGCGTTGTTCGCTATGCCGTCGCTGGGGCAGGCCGACGGCGCCCGACGAGCTGGGAGCAGATGATGAAGATTCATCCGGTTCAGGCAGGGACACTTCTGCTGGTTGGCGCGGCCGCGGTTGGTTTGTCGTTGGTCGCGCCCGGCGACGTGCCGCGCTACACGAAGGTGGCGCCACCGCTTGACACGCGGGTGGCCTGCCAGCCGACAGTGCCCGGCGAGTTGTTGCTCACAGGCACCAATCTCCAGCTCGCGAAGCACGGCGGCCAGACCCAGACCATCCAGGCGCCGTCGATCACGACGATCGAACAGCTCCACACCGTCCGCGGGATCCTGCCCAGCGGCGGCATCTTCGGCACGGACAAGAGCTGGACCCCGTGCCAGCAGGCGGCCACCAACGGCCAGGTGATTTTCCCGTCGGCTGAGGCCGCTCAGTTGGTGCTGACTAACCCCGATAGCCGGGAAGCCTCCGTCGACATCAAGATTTACAGCTCGGCAGGCGAACTACAGGCGCTCGGCACACGCGGCATCAACCTGGCACCGGGGGAGACACGCCCGGTGGCCGTCTCGGTCCTGGCCGCGAGCACGGAGGGCGCCATCGGCGTTTACTGGCAGACCAGCCGGGGCCGAGTGATCGCCAGCGGCAACACCGTTGGTACGGCGCAGCGCTACGTCATCCCGCCGCTCGGCAGCGCCCCGCGACACGAGTTGCCGGGGCAGGCAGCGGGCGCGGAGCCGAAGCTCCTGCTGCTCAACATGAACGCCGAGCGGGCCTCCGCCACGGTCAACTTCCACTCGCCGACGGCCACCTTCGTCCCGGCCGGCGGCGAAGACGTGTCGATTCCCCCGCACTCCGTCGTCCAACTGGATCTTGCCCAGGGCGTGGCGGGCGAGCCGGGCGCGTTCACGGTGGAGGCGGACCGGCCGGTGAGCGCGCTCCTGATCACAGGAGGCGCACAGCCCCAGGCGGCCAGCGGAGCGGCGGCTGCGGACACCGCGCTGAGCGCGCTGCTGCCCGGCGGCTCCACCCTGCAATTGACGAACCTGTCCGCGCAGGAGACCAGCGTCGAGGTACTCATCGGGGGCCAGCCCACCACGCTGAGCGTCGCCGCACGGGCGACGGGTGTCGTCGCAATTCCCGAGGGGGATCCGGTGTTGGTGGAGGCCAGCGCTGAGGCTCAACTGTTCGGCGCCGGCGTGACGCCCGACGCGACCGCAGTGATCCCCCTGACCCCAACTAAGGTGCCCGACCCCGACCCGATGGAGGCGGAACTGGTCAGAACGCTGCGCTAGGGCCCGCGTCGGAAGCGTCGCAGGCGAGGACGCTGCGGGCTCCTAAACACCTGCGTGGTGCGCCGGAGCCTGGCACGATCTGCGGGCGCGGGGCCCGGCTGTCAGTCCTCGTCCAGGCCCAGCGATGAGATGCTGCGCCCGGTCAGCGTGGAGAGCTGCTCCACGAGGGTTCGGTGCACCAGCCTGCGCAGCTCTCGCGGGGTTTGGGCACGCCGTTCGATGGGGCGTTCGTATAGCACCACGCGGGCGCGTTCGCGGCGTGAGGCCTCGACGGCGGCCGAAAGCGGAACGCGGTCGCCGGACCAGGCGCTGTTCAGGTAGGGCACCTCCTCGACGCCTACCACGATGTCGTCGAGGGCGTTCGGATCCCTGGCCAGGACACGCGAGATGGCATCCATCAGGCACTCGTTGAAGAAATCGGGCCGTGAAGAGCGCTTCCTGAGCCGGCTCGGGGAGCCGGGCAGCGCCAGCGAACCACGGATTCCGCGATCATGTCGGTCTCTCCTGCGTGGCATAAGGCAACTTTATCCCCACAAGGTTTAAGCTCTCGCTTGTGCGCAAATGTTCTCGGACTGCCTGCCTGGCTCCCGCGGTGGCAACCATGACCTTCGCCTACGCGGACTCGACTGCGGTTCTGGGTCCGCTCGCGACGGATCGTGAGCCGGGAGCCTACGACCTGTGTGCGCGGCACGCGGAGTCCATCTCGGTGCCCATGGGGTGGGAAATGATTCGGCTGTCGCCCGATGGAACGAACCCGACCGAGCGGGTGGGCGACGACCTGATGGCGCTGGCGGACGCGGTGCGGCAGATCGGGCTGCGTCACGACGACCCGCCGCCCCCCGTCGTGGCCGAGCCCCTGGTGCCCGAGCCCGTGGTGCCGGGGGCGCCGCACCTGCGAATCATTCGGAACTAGCTGGAGCGAACCGTGCTGAAAGACGTCATCTTCAAGGCCAACGACATCCGGGGCGTCGTCTCCGGGCCGGATCCGCAATGGGACGAGGTGGGGGCTAGGGCGCTAGGCGCGGCGTTCGTCGAACTCACGGGCGCGACAAAGTTCGTGCTCGGGCGGGACATGCGCCAGCGAGGGGAGGAACTGTCCACGGCGTTTGTCGACGGCGCCCGCCGGGCTGGCGCCGACGTCGTGGCCCTTGGGCTGACCAGTACCGACCAACTCTGGTTCGCCTCGGGCGAGACGAGCCTGCCGGGAGTCCAGTTCACGGCCAGCCACAACCCGGCGGAATACAACGGCATCAAGTTCTGCCTGGCCGACGCCAAACCGGTGCCAACGGACTTCATGGAGCGGCTGCGCGGGCTTGCGCACACTGTCGAGATCGGTGATGAGCTGCTCGGACAACTGACCCACTGGGATTCCTTGCCCGGTTACGCCGCGAAGCTCAACGCTCTGGTTCCCGTAGCGGGTACCAGAGCGTTGAAGGTGGTCATCGATGCCGGAAACGGCATGGCGGGCCACACCGCAGGCGCGGTGTTGGCTGGACGCAACCTCGACGTCGTCGGGCTCTACTTGGAGCTGGACGGCTCTTTCCCGAACCATCCGGCGAACCCACTGGTGCCGGAGAACCTGGTGGACGCGCAGCGAGCAGTGCGCGAGAACGGCGCAGATCTTGGGCTGGTCTTCGACGGCGACGCCGACCGCTGCTTCATCATTGACGAGCGCGGCGAGGTGGTGGACCCGTCGGTGATCACCGCGATGATCGCGACAGCAGAATTGGCTCGGGAACCCGGCGGAGTGATTGTTGTGAACACCATCACGTCGCAGTGCGTTGCCGACGCGGTCGGAGACCGGGGGCGGCTGGTTCGCTCAAACGTGGGACACACTTATGTGAAGGGGCTGATGGCCAGCGAGGGTGGCATCTTCGGTGGGGAACACTCCGCCCACTACTATTTCCGCGACTTCTGGTCCGCAGACACCGGCATGTTGGCGGCGCTGCACGTGCTGGAGCAGGTTCGTTCCGGCGGCAGGCTCTCCGAACTGGCGAGCGTGTATGACGGCTATTCGCGTTCGGGGGAGATCAACTCCACGGTGTCCGACGTTGACGCGGTGCTGGAGCGGGTGGCCGGGGCCTTCGCCTCCCGCGGGGAACTCGCCCGCGGTGACGGATTGACGGTGCGGCACGAGTCGGGCTGGTGGATCAACCTGCGCCCGTCGAACACGGAGCCCCTCCTGCGGCTGAATGTCGAGGCCAGGGAGGAAAAGACCATGCGCGAGCTGCGCGACGAGACGCTGGCGCTTGTGCGTGGCCCGGGCGCGGCAGATTAGACTTTGGCGCATGGCGAACATGGAACTGTCCTCGGAATTGCTGGCGATCCTCGCGTGCCCCTCCTGCCACGCGAAGTTCGCCGTGGACTACGACGCGAAAGAGCTCGTCTGCTCCAACCAGGGCTGTGCGCTGGCTTACCCGGTGCGCGACAACATCCCGGTGCTCCTCATCGACCAGGCCCGTTCCACGCTGTGAGAGAGTTCCTGGACAGCCGGCTGGAGGAGCCGGAACTGGTTGATCACGAGGGTCTGCGTTGGCTGGCCTCGATGGGTGCGCGTGTGCGTCGGGCGGGCTTGTACGGCCAGCTGCGGGCGCTGGGGGATCTGCAACGCCCGCGGGGGGTGCTGCTGCTCGGGCCGGAGGCCCGGCTGATCCGCGCCGTGCTGGAGCCGGTGTGCCCGGTGCCGATGATGGCCTGGCAGGGCGCACGGTTGCCGGCCTGGGTGGGGCCGTTGGACATGGTGGCCATCGTCGGGACGGCGGGTTCTGCCGACACGGTAGCGGCCGGCGCGGAGGCCGCCCGTCGGGGTGCGACGGTGCTAGCCGCAGGCAGCGAGAACGGCGAGCTGGCCAGGGCCGTCGCCAAACCGACATCAGTGCTGTTGCGCGCGGAGGAGGGTGACCCGACGGCGTCTGCGGTCGCGCTGCTGGCCGTGCTGGGTCAACTCGGTCTTGGCCCGATGGTGGACGTGGAGTTGGTGGCCGCGGCCCTGGACCTGGTGGCGGAGGGCTGCTCGCCGCTTCGGGATCTGTCGGTCAACCCCGGAAAGGTGCTGGCGCAGCAGCTGGCCGAGCATGTCCCGTTCATCTGGGGCGGCACGGTGCTGGCCCACCGCGCCGGGCGCAGGCTGGCGGAGGCGGTGCGGCGAGCCAGCCAGGTGCCGGCGCTGGCTGCGGACGCTGCGGAGCTGCTGGCCGTGCTGTCTGGGGTGCAACCACGGGATCCGTTCGCGGATCCGGAGGACAGCCCGCCCCAGCCGCTGCTGGTGCTGCTGGACGCGGACAAAGCGACGGGCTACCAAGCAGAACAGGCCGGGCGGCTGGAGGCGGAGGCGCTGCGCACCGGGGTGCCGGTGGCCACGATGTCCTCGGGAGAAGCTGATCTGGGCCGCACCACCGTCGAGGCATACATGACGTTGCTGGCCACCGGATTGTACGGCGCCGAATATCTGCGCGTCGGGCTTGGAGGAATGAATTGAGTAATCGAGTTCTGGTGCTGAATGGCGCGAACCTGGGCCGGCTGGGCACGCGACAGCCGGAGATCTACGGGTCGATGACCCACGAGGAACTGGAGCGGCACCTGGTGGAGAGCGGGGCTGATCTGGGCCTTGACGTAGAGGTTCGTCAGACCGACGACGAGGGTCAGCTGATCGCTTGGCTGCACGAGGCGGCCGACGTGGGCGCAAGTGTCGTATTGAATGCCGGCGCCTGGTCGCACTACTCGTATGCCATCGCCGACGCGGCCCAACTTGTACGCCGCTACGTCGAGGTGCACATCTCCAACGTCTACGCCCGCGAGGACTTCCGTCGGCAAAGCGTGCTGAGTGCCGGGGCGGCCGGGGTCATCGTCGGGTGTGGGGTGGGCGGCTACGACCTGGCGCTCGTCCACCTCGCGACCGCTTAAGAACTATTCTCCCGGGTTGAGCGACTGCCAGATTTCCTTGCAGTCGGGGCACACAGGGTAGCGGTCTGGGTTGCGGGAGGGCACCCAGACCTTGCCACACAGTGCGACGACCGGGGTGCCGTTGACCATGGCCTCGGTCAGCTTGCTCTTGGGCACGTAGTGGGAGAAGCGATCCTGATCGCCGTCCTCGAATAGTTCTGTTCGTTCTTCGACAGCGGTCTGGGAACCGGGGGCAAGCTCACTCATGGGGCCATTCTAGGCCCTGCTCTGCGAGTCATGCCGGGGCGCGAGTCATGCCGGGGCGCGGCGCACCGAATCGGGCGATCCTCACCCTTAGCTTCCTGACCTGTGCATCCGGTACGGCGGCAGATGTTTCAGCGCCCAGGTCGTCTAGCTCGGAGCGTCCTCGTTCCCGGCAGTACTTTCGAAGCAGGCTATGGGCGTGCCTCTGGCTGGGCTATCCCGAGAGAAACACGACGGTGACCCACCAGGCCAACCCGCCCAACGCGAGTGTGCTGGCGATCACCCACACCCAGAACCAGATCTGGTGGGTTTCCTTGCTCTTGCGTGGCGCGTACTTGCCCTGCCCGAGATACGCGTTCAGCACTCTGCCGGGGGTGTCTGCAGGGATCGCGGGGCCGGGAGGGCTTGTAGGCGGTGACGGCGTGGCGGGGGCGAGGGCTGGCGCGGGGCGCGCAACATACGCGGAGTTGTTGGCGATGCGGATGTTCCCACCCATCCGATCGGCCAGCTCATCCAGGATCTCCGCAACGCGTTCCGCCGTCTGTGGGCGGCGGTTCGGATCGGGGGAGAGCACCGAGTCGAAGAAGGTATCCAGCGCTGCCGGGGCGCCGACGCGGGCGGCGATGGGCACTGGACCGATCATCGGGTTACGGGAGAGCACATCTTGGATTGTCTTCACCGGGAAGGGCGGGTGTCCGGTGAGAAGCGAGTAGCTGACGCAGCCCAACGAGTAGATATCGGAGCGCTCATCCAACTGGCTGCCGCGGGCCTGCTCCAGCGCCATGTACGCCGGTGTGCCGCCGGTCATCTCGTCGTGATGCTCGTCCAGGAGGGATTTGGCGACGCCGAGATCAGCCAGCAGGACACGCGTGCCCTCGGCGGTGTTCATCAGGAGCACGTTGCCCGGGGTGACGTCCCGGTGGATGATGTGTTTCTTGTGCAGCAGGGTGAGACTTCGCGCTGCCTGGGCGCAGAGCCGCAGTGCGATGCCGGGCTGTACCGGGCGGCGTCGCAGGTTCTCTAGCGAGCCGCCGTTGGCCAGCTCCATCACGAAGTACGGCTGGCCGCTGACGGTGGTGCCGATGTCGAACACGCGCAGTAGCCGATCGTCGGAGAACTGCCTAAGCAGCCTGGCCTCCGCCAGGAACCGAGTTCGCACGTCCTCATTGGTTGCCCATGCGGGGCTCAGCACCTTGATGGCCACGGGAACCTGCAGTGTGTCGTCGTAACCTTCGAACACGGTTGCGAACGACCCCGAGCCGATTTTGCCCGTGACGCGATAGCGGCCAATCATCTCCATAACGTCGCCTATTATCTGCCCTGCGCTGCGCAAAGGGAAGTGCCGTCGCGTTTCTGGCATCCTTGACCCATGACGAACTCCCCACAGCAGCCAGCTCCTGGCTGGTACCCCGATCCGGCCGGTCAGGCATACGAGCGATTCTGGGACGGCGTGGCATGGTCGCAGGCGACGCGCGACGCCCCCGTCACCCCGGTTGGCCCGGGTAATCGCTACCCAGGGGAGCCGATGGGGACGTCAGTTCCCCAGCCGCCGTATGGGAGCATGCAGCTGACCAGGCTGGGGCAGAGCGGATACCATTTCGCGTCTTTCGGCCGACGGGTCCTGGGCTCGATCGTTGACTCGCTGATCCTTGAGAGCGCGGTCGTCGCCATCGTTGCCGGGTTCTGGGGCTACTTCGGGCCGAAACTCGTTCTCCTGACCGACCCCGACTCACTCTCCGGGCTGGGGGCCGAGCCCGCCCTCGCTGCGGCAGGCGATTACTTCACCGCGCTGATGGTTATTTCATTGATTAGCCTGGCGCTTTCTTCCGCCTACCGCGTGATTCTTCTTAAGACGTGGAGTGCTACGCTCGGACAGCGCGTCTTTGGTCTCAAGGTCGTCCGGCTTGGCGCCGAGCAGGTGGAGCCGCTGGATTGGAAGACCGCGGTACTGCGCGGTGCTGTCGGGTCAGTGCTGTACGGGCTGATCGGCTTCTTCGCCGCACTGCCGGTGCTGTTCAGCGAGAACAAGCAGACGCTGCACGAGATGCTGGCCAAAGCCGTCACGCTTGACACGAGGAGAACACTGTAATGTCCACTCTGCACCCGTCGCTCCAAGCGCTCGCGGATCATTTCGGCATCGCCCGGGACTTCTGGGACTGGAAGGGCCGCTACGTCGAGATCAAGTCGGAGACCATCATCCGGGCACTGGCGGCCTTCGACGTGGACGCGAGTACGCCCGAGAACTGTGATGCGGCACTCGCCCGCATCGAGGAGGAACGTTGGCTCCAAGTCCTCCCGCCCGTGGTGGTGATGGAGGAGGGACAGGGCACGCACATCAACGTGCACGTGGCAGCTGGGAGTTCTGTCGAGGTGCACATCCAGCTGGAGCAGGGGGGCACCCGGCCCACCTGGCAGGTGGATAACTTTGCGCCTGATCGCGAGGTGGCGGGGCAGTGGCGCGGCGAGGCCACGTTCTGGCTAGGTAATGACCTGCCCCTCGGATACCACCGGCTGGTCGCCTCGACCGACGGCGTCCAATACTTGGCGACGTTCATCGTCACCCCCCGCTTCGTGGGCTTCCCCGCCCGGATGCGCGACACCCGGGTCTGGGGCTACGGGACGCAGCTTTACTCGATCACCTCGGAGCGCTCGTGGGGAGTGGGCGACCTGGTTGATTTGGCTGACCTCATCACGTGGTCGGGCACCAAGCAATTCGCGGACTACGTGCTCATCAACCCGCTGCACCTCGCCCAGGTGGAGTGCCCGATGGAGCCGTCGCCTTACCTGCCGGCGAGCCGTCGGTTCATCAACCCGCTGTACATCCGGCCGGAGGCGATCGAAGAGTATGTGGAGTTGAGCGCGGCCGATCGCAAGTACATCGAGGTGCTGCGTATCACCGCTCGGGATGCCGGCGAGCGCAGCGGTGCGGTGGAGCGCGACGCGGTGTGGAAGCGGCGCATGCTGGCCCTGAAGCGGTTGTATGCGGCTGGGCTGCGTCCGGCGCGGCAGCTGGCCTTCGAGGACTTTGTGCGGCGCGAGGGGGAGGGGCTGAGACTCCTGACCCTGTGGAGCGCGCTCAGCATCGAGTTTGGGCAGAGCTGGCGCTCCTGGCCCGAGGAGTATCAGGATCCGTCGAGCCGCGAATGCGCGGTCTACGCCGAACAGCACGCCGACGAGTTGCGGTTCTGGGCATGGCTGCAGTGGGTGGCCCAGGAACAGGTTTCGGCGGCTCAGCGGGTTGCCGAGGACGTGGGGATGCGCGTCGGCATCGTGAGCGACCTGGCGGTCGGCGTGCACCGTGACTCGGCGGAGACGTGGATGATGGCGGACGTGTTTGCGCAGGGCGTCAGCGTGGGTGCACCGCCGGACGCCTACAACCAGACTGGGCAGGACTGGGGCCAGCCGCCGTGGCGCCCTGATCGTCTGGCCCAGTTGGCCTACGCGCCGTTCAGGGCAATGGTGCGCGCTGCGCTGCGCCGCGTCGGAGGGGTGCGGGTTGACCACATCCTCGGTCTGTTCCGACTGTGGTGGGTACCAGACGGGATGAGCCCGCGCGACGGTACCTATGTGCGCTACGACCACGAGGCGATGGTGGGCATTCTCGCGCTGGAAGCGACCCGAGCGCAGGCGCTGGTGATCGGCGAGGATCTGGGGACTGTGGAGCCGTGGGTGCGTGACTACCTGGCCCGTCGAGGGCTGCTGGGCACGTCGGTGCTGTGGTTCGAGTACGGCTACGACGGCGGACCGCTCGACGCTGAGCATTGGCGTGAATACTGCATGGCGAGCGTCACCACGCACGATCTTCCTCCGACGATCGGATACCTGGCCGGCGATCACGTGCGGCTCCGCCACGAGTTGGGGCTGCTCACGGAGTCGCTCGACGAGGAACTCAAGTTCGCCGCGAACGAGCAGGCTGGTTGGGTGAACAAGCTGATCGAGACCAGGGTGCTGGAAGCGGATCTGGCGGGGGACCCTGTTGAGGTGATGCTGGCGATGCATCGCTATCTGGGGCGCACGCCATCGAAGGTGCTGCTGGCCAGCCTCACGGATGCCGTGGGAGAGCGTCGGATGCAGAATCAGCCGGGAACGATCGACGAGTATCCCAACTGGCGGGTACCGCTTGCCGACGGGTCGGGGCAGCCGATCCCGCTGGAAAGCATCTACTCGTCGCCACTTGCGGCCCGCCTCGCGGCCGTGATGAATGGATTGGAGCGGCAACCGGATTCGCGTTGGGAGAGCTAGCGTCTGAGCGAGAATGACGCCGGGCTGGCGGCGCATCGGATCGGGCTACAGCGGCCCCTGCTTACCGCCCGGGCATGTCGGGCGCGGCTGCTGGTGGCCCAAGGACCCCAAGCCGGGCGTCCCCGCTCCGACAGCACTTTCGTGACAGGCTTTAGCCGCCGAGGCCGTGCTCGGCGATGACGCCGTCGAGCTGGCTTTCCAAATCGTCCAGACCGCCGATGATGTCGGCCCAGCTGGAGTCGAAGGCCTGCTGCACAGCTTGTGGGGTTCCGCTCTCGACGGCGTGCAGCCCCGCGTTGACCACGCGTGGCAGTAGGAACAGGTGGCGAGGGCTGGGTGCGTCCACCCAGGCGACCAGACAATCCTTGCCGTCGATGCGGATCACGATCCCGACGTGTTTGGCCTCGAAATCACGCTGCTCGGTGCCGTCTTTGGGCACGGAGGCACCGTTCAACACAGCGCGCACCTGTTCGGGCATCTCTATGGCTCGATCGCTCGCCAGCAGCCGCGCCAGTGCGGCGCGGGCTGCTGTCAGAGCGCGATTTATCGACTTGCGGATACAAGCCGAGGTGTTCTCGTGGAATGGCCCGTCGACTTCGACGGACACCAGCGACAGCGCGCCGTCAACGACGGCGGTTGCATGGCCGGAAATCCCCTCGAATCGGCGTTCAGCGAAGCGAGCGAGCTCGTCCCACGGGTGTTCGTCTCGTGGGTAGTCCATGACTGGATTCAACCACGCGCAACCCCCTGAAGCGGCAGGTTTGGCGAGAATCGCTCAGTCCAAGTTGCGCATCGCCTGGCTGACGCTGTCCGAGATCTGACTGAGGTTGCCCTCCAACGCGCTGATCGCCTTGCTGAGGTTGGTCATGACCTCGTTGGACACTGAGTTGAAGCTCTGGCCTTCCAGGCCGCGGGCCATCGAGAAAGCCGCGTCGATCGCCTCGCCAACGCTGCGGCGGGTGGCGTCTTCCACGTCTTCGAGGTAAAGCGCCACCAGCCGCATCCGCACGGCGTCGACGGTTGCCGAGGCCTTGCCGTCAGCGGAGTCTGCACGGTGCTCCTCGGGAAGGGTACCCGTGGGGTCGCCCGGTTCGCGGATCGCCTCCTCCACCTCGGGGGCCAGCTGTGCGGTCGCAAGGCCAATCGTCCTGGCCGCGCTCTCGGCGCTGGTGAGGGCGTCGTTGTAGGCGCCAACAAGGAAAGATCCTACGTCTCCGGGCAGGTCTGACGATCCAAAAACCACATCGACGACGCCGCCGGTGCTGTCTACGGTGACGCTGGCTCCCTGGGGGCCGTAAGCGGTGAACTGTGCCTCAGCGAGCTGCAGCAGGCTCTTGATCTGGGGGGTTTCGAAGGTGCTGTTCCAATCCTCGGTCATGAACTGAATTGAATCACAGTCCGGGTTCTTGCCGTGAGTGAACCCATCTACGCCTAGTGTTGCTCCTATGAGCGATTTCCAAGTGCAGATTTCTGAGCTGAAGACGGCTTGCGACGCCTTCTCCACGCTCAAGGGTCAGTCGACCCAGCAGCAGAGCTTGCTGTCCACCGTCAACATCGGTTCTAACGACTTCGGATGTCTCCAAGGCATCCTCACGCTGTTCAACGCCTTCCAGGAGAACCTGGGCCAAAGCAACCAGGCGCTGGCCGACATCACGTCGTCGCTGGAGGCCATCGAGAAGGGGTTGAACTTCACACTGTCTCTCTACGAACTGTTTGAGAGCAGCACCCAGCAGGCAATCGAGAAGTTCTTTGGAGGCATCGGATGAACCGGTACGTGATGCAGGTCGCTCAAGGATTCATGATCGGCTCTGGCCCCACCAAGGGTGTGATGGCGGTTGTGCAGGTGGGCATCATGCTGGCCACCAAGCTGATCGTCGGCGAACCCGACAACGTCGAAGGCAACGCGCCTACCTACGATCAGCTGTGCAACAACATCCAGCAGATCGGTTCGCAGGCTCAGCAGGCATCCGGTGCCGTGCAGTTCTGGCAAGGGCCGGCGGCTGAGGCCTTCCGCAAGAAGGTGTCCGACGTGGTGCAGCAGGTTCAGCAGACCGCACCGATGCTTAAGCAGATGGGCGAACTGTTGAGGAACGCCGCTCAGGCGGCGAAGGAAGCGGCACAGTCGTTGCAGCAACTCGTCCGCGAGGTGGTGACCATGGTCGAGGTGGCCTACCAGATCGCCCAAGCCGCGGCGAGCGTCACCTACGGCGCATCGCTGGCCAAGTGGTTCGCGTGGGCGATCGCTCAGGCCGCACGCCTCTTGGCTCAGGTGATCAAGATCGTCAAGCAGATCGCCGACTTCCTCAACAAGGTGGCCACCGTCGTGAAGAACCTGCAGGAGTTCTTCCAGAAAGCGAGCCAGGTCATCAACGCTCTGTGCAAGCTGCTCGGCGTTGAGCAGCCGAAGGACCCGTTCAAGTGGGGCGGCCGCCTCTTCGGCGGCGAGGGCAAGCCGGATGATCTGAAGCTGGGGGGCCAGGGCTCCTACGGCCAGGACGACCGCTGGAAGCTGGGCAAGGACAAGATCGACCGCGACCGTGAGTGGGGAGACAAGTTCGAGGAGTCGGACAGCAAACCCAAGTTCTCCGCCAAGTACGAGTTCCTGAAAGCCGAGTACGACGGTTTGTGGGGCAAGAAGGTGGAAGACGGCGGGAGCCGTGACTTCCGCTTCGGCAAGCTGCGCTACCACGGGGAGTTGGAGTTCGCGATTGGTAAGTCCGAGGCGAGCGTCTACACCACGGGCAAGGGCGTCGGCGCTGAGGCCTCGGTGTTCGCCGGTCTCCGGGCAGCGGGCGACGGGCAGTTCTCGTCGGCTCTGGGCACCACGAAGGGCGAGTTGAGTGGAGAGGTGGGCGGCCGGGCGGAAGCCAAGGTGCGCGCCGGCTGGGACTCCGAGATCAAGGGAGCCAAGGGTGAGGTGGGCGCCTTCGCGGGGGCCCGCGCCCAGGGCGGCATCAGCCACGAGGCTGGCCCGGTTGGTGTGGGGCTCAAGGGCGAAGCTTGGGCTGGTGTCGGCGCGGAGGCCGACGGCAAGATCGCCTACGAGGACGGCAAGTTCAAGATCGGCGCTTCCGCCGGCGCAGGGCTTGGCGTCGGCCTCAAGGCCGGCTTCGAGGTCACTCTCGACCTGAACAAGGTGGTCGACGGCGCTCGCGGCGTGGCTTCTGACATCAGGTCCTTCTTCAAGTGATAGGCTTCGGGCCGATGATGGATAAGACGATTGAGTTTTCGTTGCCCAACGACCTGTGGCTGTCGGTTCCGCCGGCCGCAGGCCAGCAGTTCCTGGCGATGCGCTCCGGCGACTTCGACGTGTTCCGCCCAAACATCGCGGTGGACATGGCGCCATTGCGTCCGGAAACCACGCTGGAGCAGTTGGCAGACACCGTTGCCGGGCGGCTCCGGCTGGTGGATCCCGATCTCAAGATCGCCAAGAGGCAGATCGATGAGAGCAAGCGAACCATCCTCCAGCAGGTGAACACGGTGGCGCGCGACGAGGAAGGCCGGGCCATCAGCCTGTCCCAGGCGCAGGTCATCGTCGTGGCCGAGAGCGTCGAGGGCGGCGAATTCGTGACCTACTGCTTCATGCTGACGGCGGAGGCTTCGAGCCTGGGCGAGTACGTCGAGGATTTCCAGCAGTTCGTCGGTTCTGCGCGCATCAGCTGAGCTGTGACGACGAAGAAGGGGCGGTGGTTGAATCCACCGCCCCTTCTTCGTTTAATTCACTGGGCAGGTGCTACAGGGCTCCGGCAGCCACCGCCACGGCACCGGCGAGCAAGGTCAACACCACCGAGGCAACGGCCGCCACAACGCCCACCTTGCTGGCCACGTCGAGCTTGGCGCGCTGCCCGCACGCGGCGAGGGCTCGCTTGATCGCCGAGTCCAGGCCCGCAGGGCCGAGCTGCCTGTCGCCGGTCTTGGTCAGCCCGTCCGGGCCGGGGGTGAACTCTAGTTCGCGGCCGAAGCTCCACTGCCTGCCGCTGGTGGCGGACCCTCGCCCGCGAAGCTGGAAAGTGCCAGCGTGCGCGTCCCACTCCAGCGACTGGTCCGTGCGGACGAAGCCGCCCGCCGAGCGGGACAGCGTGGTACGCAGCAGCGCCCGGGCTTGTGCCGAGGCGCCGCCGAACTTTCCCGTGTCGAACTCGGCGCGCACCGCGTCGGAACTGGCGGAAATGGTGAAGGGCGTGCCCGCGAGTTCGCTGTGCAGTGCGCGCGCAAGCTGTTGGACGTCGGCGGGGGCGTTGCTGGCGCCGGCCGTGGAGGCCAGCGGGAGGAAGTCGTCGGCGTTGATGGCTCGGCCGAGCCGAAGTTGGGCCGGGATCTGGGCCAACAGCCAACACCCCACCGCGGCCGCGGCCAGGCAGGTGATCCCCAGCAGCAGCAAGGCCAGCCCGGTAAGCTGGGGAGCTACGGCGATGAAAGCGACGACCCCGCCGGCGATGAACATGATGCCGAACAGGGCGAATAGGAAGATCTCCACCACTCTCACGAACTCCTCGTAAAGGGGCTCGGAGATTCAGCACCCCATTCGTCAACGATCACGGTCTCCAGCACCGGCTCGCCTTTGGAGATCCGCCTGGCGGCCGGCGGCAGCTCGTCGCGGGAGGCCACGTGCCGGGCACGGGCTGCGTCCAGCGGCTCGTGGTAGACGCGTTTCCCGGCGGTGAACATGGGCACAAGCAGACTACGGTCGTTGCCATCGTTGCTTGGTGGTGCGCCGAGACCCACCACCTCGGCTTCGGCAACGCCGTCTGGTCCGCGCCGGCGCAGCGCAAACTTGCGGCCGCCCAGCGAGCCTTTGCCTTTCGACTTCTTCGCCACCGGCAGCAGCTCGGACGACGGGTCATCGTCATCGGCGCGCGCCACCAGCTTGTAGACGAACGAGCAGGTGGGATGCCCCGAGCCGATGACGAGCTGTGTGCCCACGCCGTATCCGTCGACGGGGGCGCCAGACAGCGCGGCGATCTGCCACTCGTCGAGGTCGGAGGTGACGATGATGCGAGTGTCGGTGGCTCCCAGGTCGTCGAGCAGGTCGCGGGCTTCGCGGGCCACCAGGGCGAGATCACCGGAGTCGAGGCGGATCGCGCCCAGCTTGCCGTCCGTCAACTCGACGGCCTTGCGGATGGCGCCCGGGATGTCGTAGGTGTCGACGAGCAGCGTCGTGCCGAATCCGAACGTGTCGAGCTGGGCGCGAAACGCGTCCTCCTCGGAGTCGTGCAGCAGGGTGAAGGAGTGTGCGGCCGTGCCTGCCGTCGGGATGCCGTAGCGGCGGCCGGCCTCCAGGTTGGAGGTCCAGGCGAAGCCTGCGATGTAGGCGGATCGTGCGGCGGCGACGGCGGCCTCCTCGTGCATGCGCCTGGCGCCCATCTCGGCGCAGGGGCGTGTGCCCGCCATCCACGTCATGCGCGAGGCGGCGGAGGCAACAGCGGAGTCGTAGTTCAAGATGCTGAGCAGCACGGTCTCCAGAACGACGGCCTCGGCGAAGGTGCCCTCGACGGACAATACGGGCGAGCCCGGGAAATACAGTTCCCCCTCCGGGTAGCCCCAAATATCCCCGGTGAATCGGTAGTCGGCCAGCCACTGGGCGGTAGCCTCGTCCACCACGCGGGTTCGGAGCAGGAAGTCGATTTCGGGTTCGTTGAAGCGGAAGTTTTCGACGGCGTCGAGCGCTCGCCCGATCCCAGCCAGCACCCCGTAGCGCCGCCCTTCGGGCAGCCGTCTCGTGAAGAGGTCGAACAGGCTTCGACGCTCGGCGGTGCCCGCCAGGCGAGCGGCCTGCACCATCGTCAGCTCGTAGTGGTCCGTCAGCAGAGCGGTAGTCATGTACGCAGTCTAGGACCTGTCGTGAAAGTCGCGTAGGGCCGCGACCTGCCGGGTGGGGCGAATCGGCCCCTCACCCCGTCCCTACCGTTGCCTCAGATCACGCTGGGAGGATCGGCACTTCCGGAAACACGCTCCGTCGCCGATTGAGGTGCCATCTTTGTTGAACGATGGCAGGCTAGGAGGGTGACCGAGTTGATCGCCGAAACGGAACGAGCGGCTGCCCTGCAACAGCAGCGGCAGTGGGTGACCATCGTCTGGGACGATCCGGTGAACCTGATGAGCTACGTGGCGCACGTCTTCCAAGACTATTTCAAATACCCGGCGGCGAAGGCCGAGCGGTTGATGCTCCAAGTGCACAACGAGGGAAAAGCCGTCGTCTCGACGGGCAACCGGGAAGAGATGGAGCGCGACGTGATGGCGATGCAGAATTACTCGCTGTGGGCGAGCATGGAGCCGGCATGAGTCTGCCGCCGGATGCCATCGTCTGGGCCTTCGACGGCCGGGGCGACACCAAGTCGCTGCTGCGCAGAATCGTGTTCACCTTCAGCTGCGAGCTGGAGCAACTGATGCCGCCGAGCGCCTGCCGGGAGTTCGCGGATCCCCTGGCCGCGCTGATGGCTGACGAGCAGTTTTCGGCACTGGCCAAATTGGAGTCTCCAGAGCTGCGGAGGCTCTTCCCGCGTCCGGTTCCCCAGGAGTTTGACGGTGACTCCTCAGCCTGGGAGGAGATGGTTCGGTCGCGCTCGGTGGCGCTGCACGAAGCATCCTCAGTAGTGCTGCGCGCGCTGCTGCACGAGGGTCCGGTCGTGCAGGTTGCGGAGCGCGACTTTGATTGCTGGCTTCAGGTGTTGGGCGCCAACCGGGCGATGTTGACGGCGGAACTTACAGGCTCTCCGGAGCGCCTGGTGCAACCCACGCCAGAGCAGGCGAGCGCGGATCGCCCGATGGCGGTGCTGCTGGACTGGCTCGCCTACCTGATCGAGGTCATGATCGAGAGCCGCAACGAATGCGTGCGGGCTGGGGAAGGGCTGAACCCGGAGATGTGGGCTGATTTGGAGGACGAGTGAGCAAAGAATTGCCCATCGGGGTGTTTGACTCGGGATTCGGCGGTCTCACGGTCGTGCGCTCCCTTGTCGAGCAGCTGCCCAACGAGGACCTGATCTACCTGGGCGACACCGCGCGCGCCCCATACGGTCCCAGATCGATCGCCGAGGTGCGAAGTTTTGCCCTGCAAGGGCTGGACTTCTTGGTCGACCAGGGCGTGAAGGCCTTGGTGATCGCCTGCAACTCCGCCTCGTCGGCAGCACTGAGGGATGCGCGGGAGCGTTACTCGGTGCCCATCACGGAAGTGGTCCTGCCCGCGGCGTCGCGGGCTGTCGCAGCCACCCGGAACGGCTCGGTGGGGGTGATCGCCACGCGATCGACGGTGTCGAGCGGCTCCTACGAGGAAGCCTTCGGCGTGGCGAACCACATCCGACTGACGCTGCAGGCGGCTCCCCGGTTCGCGGAGTTCGTAGAAGCGGGCATCACGGGCGGCCCCGAGCTGTTGGCGGTGGCCGAGGAGTACCTTGCGCCGATTCAGGCTGCGGCCTGCGACACTCTCATCCTGGGCTGCACCCACTACCCGCTGTTGAGCGGCGTGATCTCCTACGTGCTGGGCAACTCCGTGACGCTCGTGTCCAGCGCCGACGCCTGTGCCCAGTCCACCTACGTCCAACTCACCCAGGCCGGGCTGGCCCACCATCAGCCGCGCGACGTGCGACGGCTCTTCTACACCACCGGAGACGCAACAAACTTCCAAGGCATCGGACGCAGGCTGGTGGGAGGGTTCGTCTCCGACGTGTCTTCGATCACGCTGACTTGAGCGGAGGAGGTGATGAGGAAACCATGTGCAAGCGAGTCACCTGCGAAAAGTGCGGAAAGCCAACCTGGGCCGGCTGCGGCCAGCACATCGAGGAAGCCCTGGAGGGGGTGCCCGTGGAGCAGCGGTGCACCTGCCCGCGCTGACCGGGCCAGAAACTGACGTGTGACCGGGGAAGCGGCTAGGCTAGCGAGCCATGAGCTTTTCCCGCATTGACGGCCGCAGCCTGGACGAGTTGCGGCCGGTCACCATCACCCGCAACTGGTTAGACCACGCGGAAGGGTCGGTGCTGATCGAGTTCGGGAAGACCCGCGTTCTGGTGGCGGCGAGCGCCACCGTCGGGGTGCCCCGGTGGCGCAAGGATTCGGGGCTCGGCTGGGTGACCGCGGAGTACGAGATGCTGCCGCGCTCGACACACACCAGGACCGACCGCGAGTCGCGCAAGGGTCGGATTGGCGGACGCACCCACGAGATTTCCCGGCTGATCGGCCGGTCGCTGCGGGCGGTCGTCGACATGAAGGCGTTGGGCGAGAACACGATCGTGCTGGACTGCGACGTGCTGCAGGCCGACGGCGGCACTCGCACCGCCGCCATCACCGGGGCCTACGTGGCCTTGGCGGACGCCGTCGCCACCCTCAAGGCGCGGGGAGCGCTGAAGGGCAACCCGCTCAAGGATTCCGTCGCCGCAGTTTCGGTGGGTTTCGTCGGCGGCGAGGCGCTGCTCGACCTGGCCTACGAGGAGGATTCGAAGGCCGACACCGACCTCAACGTGGTGCTGACCGGCTCGGGCCGGTTCATCGAGGTGCAAGGCACGGCCGAGGGCGAGCCATTCACCCGAGCGGAGCTCGACCGGCTCATCGACCTCGGCGAGGCCGGCTGCCGCACCCTCACCGAGCTGCAACGGGAGGCCCTGGCATGAGGCGTCCCCAGCGGGTGGTGCTGGCCACCAACAACCCGAAGAAGCTCGCGGAGCTGCGTCGCGTCGTGGCCGGCGCGGGGCTGACGCTGGAGGTGCTTGGCCTGAGCGATCTGCCGAGCTATCCCGAGCCGGAGGAGACCGAGCGCAGCTTCGACGGAAACGCGCTGATCAAGGCGCGGGCCGCAGCGCGCAACACTGGCGAGTTCGCCGTCGCCGACGACTCTGGCCTGGAGGTGGACGAACTCAACGGGATGCCGGGGGTGCGTTCGGCCCGCTGGGCGGGCCCGATGTGCGACGACGAGGAAAACAACGAACTGCTTTTGGCCCAGCTCCACGGCGTCGCGCCCGAGCGGCGCGGGGCCCGGTTCCGGTGCGCGCTCGCCCTGGTCAGCCCGGAGGGCGAAGAACGGGTGTGGAGCGGAGCCATGGAGGGCACGATCGCGGAGGCCCCGCGTGGTGAAAACGGTTTCGGCTATGACCCGCTGTTCATCCCGGAGGGGAAGCAGCGGACGTCGGCGGAACTGACGTCGGCGGAGAAGGACTCCATCAGCCACCGCGGCAAGGCGGTGCGTGCCTTCGTCGAGTGGTTGGGGGAGACGCAGTGAAGCAGTACCTGGAGTTGCTAAACCACATCCTCGACCACGGTGTGCAAAAGCCGGATCGCACCGGCACCGGCACCCTCAGCGTATTCGGCCATCAGATGCGCTTCGGCCTGGCCGATGGCTTCCCGCTGCTCACCACGAAGCGGGTCCACACCCGCAGCGTGTTCGGCGAGCTGCTCTGGTTCCTGCGCGGCGACACCAACGTCGAGTGGTTGCACGCAAACGACATCAGCATCTGGGACGAGTGGGCCGACGCCGACGGCGAGCTCGGCCCCATCTACGGCCGCCAGTGGCGCAGCTGGCCCACCCGCGGCGGTGAGGTGGACCAGATCTCGCAGGTGGTCGAGGCCATCCGCGCCGACCCGGACTCGCGGCGGCACATCGTGTCGGCGTGGAACGTC
Source organism: Tessaracoccus sp. OH4464_COT-324 (assembly GCF_003932855.1). Classification (GTDB taxonomy): domain Bacteria; phylum Actinomycetota; class Actinomycetes; order Propionibacteriales; family Propionibacteriaceae; genus Arachnia. The sequence goes on from NZ_RQYZ01000006.1 coordinate 37,070, forward strand.
GCAGAACTCGACGACATGGCGCTGCCGCCGTGCCACGCGCTGTTCCAGTTCTACGTCGCCGACGGGCGGCTCAGCTGCCAGCTGTATCAGCGCTCGGCCGACGTGTTCCTGGGGGTGCCGTTCAACATCGCCAGCTACGCGCTGCTCACCCACATGGTGGCGCAGGTTTGCGGGTTGCGGCCGGGGGAGTTTGTACACACCCTGGGCGACGCGCACCTGTACTGCAACCACCTGGAGCAGACCCGCAGGCAGCTGACGCGCGCACCGCGGGGCCTGCCGACGCTCAGGCTGAATCCCGAGGTGACGGACCTATTCGACTTCACGCTGGCCGACATCGAGCTCACGGGCTATGATCCGCACCCCGCCATCAAGGCACCCGTGGCGGTTTAGGAGGGCTGATGAGGATCGTCGCGATCGCGGCAGTGGCCGAGAACTGGGTGATCGGTTCCGGGGAGGACATGCTGTGGCACCTCCCGGACGACTTCAAGCGCTTCAAGGCCGTGACCACGGGAAACACGCTGATCTTCGGTAGGCGCACCCACGAGCAGATCGGCCGGACGCTGCCGGGCAGGCGCATCATCGTCGTCACCCGCGACCGCAGTTGGCGCGACGACACGGTTGAGGTGGCGCACTCGATCGAGGAGGCTCTGGAGCTGGCAGCGCAGACCCCGGAAAAGGTCTGTTACATCGGCGGCGGCGCGGAGATCTACGCGGCCGCCTGGCCGTACCTCACCGAGCTGGACATCACCCACGTCCACCAGGCCCCCGAAGGGGCGGCCACCTTCCCCTACATCTCCCCGCGGGAATGGACGGAAGTTTCCCGCGAACCGCACGAGAAGTTCGACTTCGTCGCTTACCTGCCCACGCCCAAGTGAGCATCCTGCACCTCGACCTGGACGCCTTCTTTGCGTCGGTTGAGCAGCGCGACAAGCCGAGCCTCGCCGGGCGGCCGGTGGTGGTGGGCGGCGGTGGCGTGCGTGGGGTGGTGGCCACCGCCAGCTACGAGGCCCGCGCCTTCGGAATCCGCTCGGCCATGTCCGGCGCCGAGGCCCGGAGGCGGGCGGGCGGCAAGGTGGCGTTCCTGGGCGGGCGGTTTGCCGCGTATCGCGAGTCGTCGCGCGTGGTGCTGGGCTTGCTGCGCGAGGTTTCGCCGCTGGTCGAGCCGCTCAGCCTCGACGAGGCCTACGTCGACCTGGCGCCCGCCGGCTGGTCGGCGGAAGAGCTTCCCGGACGCATCGCCGAGCTGCGCGCCGAACTCACGCGCCGCACCGAGGGGCTGACGGCTTCGGTGGGGGTGGGTTCCACGAAGCTGGTGGCGAAGCTGGCCTCCGAGCGTGCGAAGCCGAACGGGGTATTTCTGGTGGCGCCCGACGAGGAGCCGGGTTTTCTGGGGCCGCTGCCGGTTCGCGCCATCCCGGGCGTTGGGCCCGCCACCGAGCAGCGGTTGGTGGCGATCGGCATGTACACGGTGGACGATCTGCGTCGCGCTCAGCCGGGTGAGCTGGAGCGGGAGCTGGGCGCGGCGTCGGGCGCTTGGCTGAGGGATGCGGCCCACGGCATCGATCGGCGGGAGGTGAACCCGAGTTCGGAGGCGAAGTCGATCTCGACGGAGGACACCTTTCAGGCGGACATCCTGAGCCGGGCGCACCTGGAGAGCCTGCTTCGTCGGGATGCGGCGGCGGTGGCTCGGCGGCTGGCGCGCCAGGGATTGTTCGCGCGCACCGTGTCGATCAAGGTGCGGTTCGCCGACTTTGAGACCATCACCCGGTCGGCGTCGCTGGGCGGGGCCACCGACGATGGCGACACGATAGCCGCCGCTGGTGTGCAGCTGCTCGCCGGCGTCGAGTTGCGTGCAGGCGTGCGGCTGCTCGGCATCGGGGTGAGCAACTTCGCGGCGGCCGCGCAGGATCCCCTGTTCGGCGAGCCGCAGGCGGCTGCGGAGGAAGTGCGGGAGGAGGTGCCGTCGGCGACGGTGCGCGGGCATGGCTTCTTCCCGGGGGCCGACGTGGTGCACGCCGAGCACGGCCGGGGCTGGGTGTGGGGCAGTGGTAAGGGGTTGGTGACGGTTCGGTTCGAGTGGCGCGGCAGCTCACCTGGGCCGATTCGGACGCTGCCGTTGTCCGACCCTGGACTCAGCTTGGCGGAGCCGCTGCCACTGGTCTGTGCCTTGCCGGACTAGGCTGGGTAGATGGGAGACAGGCTGTTTGCGGCGGTGTTGCCGCCCGGCGAGATGATCGACGAGTTGTCCAGGCTGCTGGGGCCGCTGCGCGCCTCGGGGGAGGGGCTCAGGTGGACCCGGCCGGCGGGATGGCACGTGACTACCGCGTTCATGGCCGACGTGCCCGATACTGAGGCAGTGCGTTCGGAGTTGGCGCGGGCCGCACGGGGCGTCGCGCCTTTCCGGTTGCGGATCGGCGGGGGACTGGCTTTCCCGAGGCACGCCAGCGGGCATCTGTTGGCGCTGGCAGTCGAGTCGGGGCACGACGAGCTGGCCCGGCTGGCCGCCCAGAGCCGGGCCGCGGCGGCGCGGGCCGGAGCAGCGGCGGACGAGTCGGAATTTGTCGGGCACCTGACCCTGGCCCGGGCAAAGGCGGGTACTCGCCTGACCGAGTGGGTTGAGCGGCTGGACGGCTGGCCGAGGTGGGAGTTCGTGGCCCGCGAGGTCGCGCTGGTTCGGTCGTTCGGGATGGGCCGAGGCTATGAGGTGTTGGAGCGGACGCCGTTGGGCGTTGGCTAGCCAAGCAGCGCGGAGACGATTGGCCCGGTCGCGTCGGGGCTGGTACTGTGGCCGGGTCGTGGCCAGCCACCTGGCCCACGCGGAAGTGGCGGAATTGGTAGACGCGCTGGATTTAGGTTCCAGTGCCTTAGGGCGTGAGGGTTCAAGTCCCTTCTTCCGTACGAAGTGTGCATATCTCTTGGTCGCGCACCGGCTGCGCCTGGGCCGGGTTGCCGAGCTGTTTGCTGGGCGGACGTGGGCGGATTCATCGAGACCCGTGGCCCATCCGGCGGCCCAGTACATGATGCTGGCGTGAACAGGCGCAGCCCCGAATGTGAACCTCCGGTGCTGCGCCACGTCGAAGGCGGGCTAGGCTGCCCGAAGCCCAGAGTTACGGTGGACTGCCTGCCGTCTTCTGCTCAGGATCCTAGCCGTATTCCCGGGGCTGCACCGAGCACGGGATCGAGAGCTCCGTTGAGCGCGCCGCACCCCCACGTGGTGCTGTTTGGGCTCGTTCGCGGGAAGGTCGGGCGTAGTTGGCGGCCGGGGGAGCATCAGCAACGGGCGACGCAGGACCAACCACTCACTTCACGCCTTCCTCCTAGGTAGGCACCCAGGGGGCATGAACGGGTGCGGCCTGTTCTTTCCTCTGTACCAGCTTCTTGTCCGTCCGGCGGGCGGCGACAAATGTGTCCAATTTGTTATATTTCCCGGCCCGCTGGCGCTTGGGTTCCCGAGGAACGTGCGCAATCGCCTTTCCACTAGGTGTATTGCCGTTTCGCCGCTCACTTGGGGTTGTGAACGCTAGCAGGAGCTGTGCGCAGTTGAGCTGAGCGCTCAAGGGGGGCTGGGTTCACAAGCGTTCTTGAGCATTACTATTGTGTGCGCACGCAACCAAAGCTGTTTGTGAAACTAAAGGAAGGCATACTCCAATGAAGCGTATGTTCAAGCTGGGCGCGATGGTCCTCGCCAGCGCTTTCGCGCTGTCTGCCTGCGGGGGCGGTGACACAGCTCCGGCCGCCGGCGATGGAAAGGGCAAGGAGTCCTCAGAAGCGGGCAAGTCGGCTGCCACCGACCTGGAGACCACGATCAAGATCCTCGCCCCCTCCTACGCCGAGACGTCGAAGGGCGACTGGGAGAAGATCATCGCCGAGTTCAACAAGTCCTATCCCAAGGTGAAGGTTGAGCTGCAGATCGAAGGCTGGGAGGCCTTCACGTCGAAGGTGCAGGCGCGAATCCAGGCCAAGGACTACCCGGACATCCTGAACGACAACAACTACGCGACGATGGCCGCCGGCGGCCTGCTCTACCCCGTGGAGGAGGTGATGAGCAAGGAGACCATCGACTTGATTGAGCCGAAGCTGCTCGAAAATGGTAAGGGTTCCGACGGCAAACTGTGGGCGGTGCCGGATATCGCGTCGGCGCGCCTGATGGCCTACAACACCGGAATCTTCGAGAAGGCAGGCATCACGGAGCCGCCGAAGACATGGGATGAACTCACCGCTGCCGCAAAGAAGATCAAGGACCTCAACGACGGCTCCTACGGTTACGGCTTGCCGCTCGGGGAAGAAGAGGCCCAGGTGGAAACGTCGCTGTGGCTGTGGGGTAACGGCGGCGAGTGGGGCGTTGACGGCAAGCTGACTGCAAAGCAGGACAAGGCTGTCGAGGCATTCAAGCAGATGAAGATGATGATCGACGAAGGCCTCACCCAGCCCAACGTCGGCTCCACCAACCGCCAGGGCGCGGTCGATCTGTTCAACAACGGCAAGCTCGGCATGTTGCTCATGCACACCGGCGTCCTCACCCAGACGGATAAGGACTTCTCGGACGTGAAGTACAAGCTGGCCCCGGTGCCGTCGAAGGACGGCAAGGGCGTTTCCTACGGCGTGACCGATTTCATCGTCGCGTTCAACAATCAGGACGAGAAGCGTAAAGAAGCCACCAAGGCCTTCCTCGACCTGATGTACAGCGACAAGCACTACGAGAGCTGGTACAAGGGCACCGGGCTCATGCCGGTGACCAAGAACATGATCAAGAAGGCCACCGCTGACGCCGGGCACTTTGCCCCGTTCTACGAGACCCTGAGTTCCGTGTCCTTCCAGCCTGTGGGCAACCCCGAGTGGGACACCCTGCAGGTTGCGCTACAGAAGACGGCGGGCAAGTTGGAGAACAACTCGCCGGAGCAGGTGCTCGACGAGATCCAGGCCCAGCTCGACGCCCAGGGCTGAGCGGAAATGTGAAGCGGGGGCCGCTGACCGGGCGGCCCCCGCCCATCCAAGGAGCGAGTGATGACAACAAGCGTTGACCAGGTGTCGCCCAAGCCGCGGGCGTCGAGAACGAATGTCTGGAAGGAGTCGTTGCGGGCGTTGCCGTGGCTGCTGCCCACGGTGCTGCTGATCTTCGGGGTCGTGCTCTACCCCGCGGTGCTGCTCTTCTACTACTCGCTCGTGAAGTACAACAAGTTCGGCATCAGCCAGGGCTTCGCCGGGTTCGACAACTACTTCGGCAAAGCGGGCGCGCTGACCTTCCCGACGGTGCCCATCGGCCAGATCCTGATCAACACCGTGGTGTGGGTGGTGGTGACTGTCGCGGTGACGGTGCTGCTCTCGCTGGCCCTGGCGCAGTTCCTGAACAAGAAGTTCCGGGGGCGCAAGCTGCTGCGGCTGTTCATCATCCTGCCCTGGGCCTGCTCGGTGGTGATGACGACGACGGTGTTCAACTACGGTCTGCAAACCGACGTCGGCCTGTTCAACCGGCTGCTGGTAGACACCGGAATCCTGGAGACCGCCTACGGCTTCACCAAGGACCCCACCGCAGCGTTCTGGGTGGCGGTATTCGTCGCGGTCTACGTGTCGCTGCCATTCACCACGTACACCATCCTCGCCGGCCTGCAGGCGGTGCCCGCCGACGTGCTGGAGGCGAGCCACGTCGACGGGGCCAACGCGGTGCAGCGCTACTGGCACATCGTCCTGCCCATCCTTAGGCCGTCAATCGCGGTGGCGACGCTGATCAATATCATCAACGTCTTCAACTCGCTGCCGATCCTCAAGATCCTCAACGACACGCCCGGCTACCACACCGGGCACACCACAACCACGCTGATCTTCGAGTACAAGGCGCAGCTGGGTCCCGGCGTGGCCAGCGCGCTGTCGGTGATCAACTTCGCCTTCTGCCTGGTGATCATCGTGATCTACCTGGCGGTCGTCAAGCCCACGAAAGAGGTGGATGCATGAGCCGGCGCAGCTCCCAATCAGTGGAGAAGGCCCCGAACCCATGGCTGGTGGCCCTGGGCTCGATCTTCATCGTCGTGTTCTTCAGCTTCCCCTACATGCTGATGCTGATCAGCTCGCTGAAGACGCAGGCCGACGTGCGGCGGATCCCGCCGGACTACGTGCCGAGCAAACCGCAGTTCAGCAACTACCTCGACGTGTGGTCGTCCTCGGTGGCGCCCGGCCAGTCGCTGCTCGCCACCACCGTCATCTCGGTGGGCGCGACGCTGCTGGTGCTGCTCGTGGCCACCCCGGCCGCCTACTATGTGGCCCGGTTCCGGTTCAGGGGCCGGCTGGCTTTCCTGTTCCTGGTGCTGATCACGCAGATGCTGCAGCCGACGGTGTTGGCGGTTGGCATCTTCCAGGAGTTCTCCAACTGGACGGGTTACGCGGTGTGGGGGGCGTTGATCCTGGTGAATGGGGCGTTCAACCTGTCGTTCGCCATCTGGATCATGCAGGCCTTCTTCGCCTCCGTGCCGAAGGAGGTGGATGAGGCCGCCCTCGTGGATGGTCTGGGCCGGGTGCAGACCCTGCTGAAGATCTCGCTGCCGCTGGTGTGGCCGGGCATCGTGACCGCGATCGTCTTCGTGTTCGTCAACACGTGGAACGAATACGCGGCGGCCTTCGTCTTGGTGCAGCAGCCGGAGTTGCAGCCGCTCACGGTGTCGATGCCGCGCTTCCTGGGGCTGTACATCAAGGACTGGCAGTACCTGTTCACCACCGCGATGGTGGCGATCGTCCCGGTGATCATCCTGTTTGCGCTGATCGAGAAGCGCCTGATCGGTGGGCTCACCGCGGGCTCCGTGAAGTAGTCGGCGGAAGCAGAGGCGGCGGGCGGGGAGTTGTTCCCCGCCCGCAGCTGTATGTCACCGGCGGGGCCGCGCCGTCGTCGGCCGGGGATTGTGAGGAACCGACAACGTTTCGGCCCGGGATTGAAAATTGGGCCCGCCAATTGGTGAGTTTCGTGCAACCCTGCCCCCGGGGCTTTCGCTCGACGGCCCGAGGCTGCCAAGGTCTTTGCGGTAAACCGAAGGAGTCGAATTGTTCCGTCGCATCGCCATCATCAACCGTGGCGAGGCTGCCATGCGCCTCATCCATGCCGTCCGCGACCTGAGCGCCGAACTGGGTCAGGACATCGCCACCATCGCGCTGTACACCGACGTGGAGCGCACGGCCATGTTCGTGCGCGAAGCCGACGAGGCCCACCCGCTGGGGCCGGCAGGAGCACGCCCCTACCTCGATCACGCGCTGCTGGCGCGGGTGTTGGAAGAGGTGCGCGCCGACGCGGTCTGGGTGGGCTGGGGCTTCGTTGCGGAGGACGCGGATTTTGCGGAGCTGGTGACCGGCATGGGCATCAAGTTCATCGGCCCGTCGGCCGCGGCGATGCGCCGGCTGGGCGACAAGATCGGCTCCAAGCTGCTTGCGGAGGAGGTGGGCGTGCCGGTGGCCGCCTGGTCGCGCGGCGGGGTGGACACCCTCGACGATGCCCTCGCCTGGGCGGAGGCCATCGGCTACCCGCTGATGCTGAAGGCGACGGCAGGCGGCGGCGGGCGCGGCATCCGGAAGGTGAACGGCCCCGACGAGCTGGCCGACGCCTACCAGCGCACCCGCGATGAAGCCGAGCGGGCGTTCGGCTCCGGCACCGTGTTCCTGGAGCGGCTCGTGACGTGTGCGCGCCACGTCGAGGTGCAGCTGATCGCCGACCAGCACGGCACCGCGTGGGCGCTCGGGGTGCGCGACTGCACCGTCCAGCGCCGCAACCAGAAGGTGATCGAGGAGTCGGCGTCGCCGCTGCTCGACGAGCCGCAGACCGCCGAGCTGAAGGCGGCCGCGGAGCGGCTGGCGCTGGCGGTGGGCTACGAGGGGGCGGGCACCGTCGAGTTCCTTTACCAGCCCGAGGAGCGGGCGTTCGCGTTCCTGGAGGTGAACACGCGCCTGCAGGTGGAGCATCCGATCACCGAGGTCACGGTGGGCTTCGACCTGGTGAAGGCGCAGCTCAAGGTGGCGGCGGGCGAGGCGCTGGGCGAGCGGCCCCAGGAGCTGGGCCACGCCGTCGAAGCCCGCCTGAACGCGGAGGATCCCGACCGGGACTTCGCGCCCGCCCCGGGGCTGATCGAGAAGCTATCCTTCGGCACCGGCCCCGGGATCCGGATCGATACCGGTGTGGCGGCCGGCGACGAGATCCCCGCGGACTTCGACTCGATGATCGCCAAAATCATCGCGCACGGCCGCACCCGCGACGAGGCGCTGGCCAGGCTGCGGCGCGCGCTGACCGACACCACCGTCGTGATCCGGGGAGGGGCCACTAACAAGTCCTTCCTGATCGACCTGCTCGCCCAGCCCGAGGTGGTCGGCGGCGCGCGATGGGCGGACACGTCGTGGATCGACTCGGCGCGCGCCGAGGGCCGACTGGTGACCGACCGCTGGAGCGAGGTGGCGCTGCTGGCGGCGGCGATCGAGGCCTACGAGGAGGCGGAGCGTCAGCAGGCGGCGCGGCTCAAGGAGACCTCGCGCGGCGGCCGGCCACAGGCGGTGCACGAGCCGCAGCTGGCCGTCGACCTGAAGCTGCGCGGGGTTGCGCACCAGCTGGTGGTCTCCCGGGTTGGGGGCAACGAATACCTGGTGGCCAGCGGCGACGCGCGGGCGCGCGCCCGGCTGGAGCGGCTGGACGACCGACACGCCCGGATCGATGTGGAGGGCCGGCGGCACCGGCTGGTGCTGGCGGCGCACGGGCCGGTGTTCTTCGTCGAGGTGGACTCGGTGGCCCACCGGGTGTCGCGCGATGAGGGCGGCGTGCTGCGCGCGCCCGCGCCGGCTCTGGTGGTGGCGACGCTGGTCGCGCCCGGCGACGAGGTGGTCGCCGGCCAGCCGCTGGTGATTCTGGAATCCATGAAGATGGAAACCGCGATCCCCGCGCCGTTCGCGGCGCGCATCCGGGAGGTGCCGGTCAAGGCGGGCACGCAGGTGGCCGGGCTGGCGCCGCTGGTGCGGTTGGAGCCGCTGGGGGAGACGGAGGCGGCGGCCGGCGGGCAGCTGGCGCTGCCCGAGCCGCGCGAGCTGCCGGCGCGGGCGGCCTGGCGCCGGGCGCTGGATGATCTCACGAACCAGGTGCTGGGATTCGACCCGGTCCCGGGCGCGCTGCAGCATTATCTCGCGACGCGGGCCGCGCTGGCCGGCGACCCGGAGGTGCTGCTCGGCGAGTGCGAGCTGATCGCCGCGTTCTCCGGCCTGGCGGAGCTGACCCGGAACCGGCCGGCCGATCAGCAGGCCCGCACCGAACTGCGCATCCACTCCGACCGGGAGTACCTGCACACCTTCCTAACCACCTTCGACGCCGAGCGTGCGGGCCTGCCCGCTCTGTTCGTCGAGCGGCTCACCGCGATGCTCAAGCGCTACGGGGTGGACTCCCTAGAGCGCGGACCGGAGCTGGAGGCCGCGATGCTGCGGGTCTTCCTGGCCACTCAGAACATCCGGGACGCCCAGCGGCTGATCGTCGGGGTGCTGGAGCGCTGGCTGACGGAACCTGTGCCCAGCCCGGAGCACGCGGGGCGTGCGCGCGAGCAGCTGGAGCGGCTGAAGCGGGCCACCCAGCTTCGCCACGCCACCATCGGAGATCTGGCGCGCTCCGTCCGGTTCCGCTGGTTCGACGCGCCACTCGTCGACGCCGAGCGGGCCCGCATCTGGGCGGAGATGGCCGACGAGGTGGCGCGCCTGGCGGTCCTGGACCGGGAGGATTCGGGCTACCGGGCGGGGATCGCGCGCCTGGTGGCGGTGCCGGAGAAGAACGACATTACCCTGGCCGCGCGCCTGGCGGGCGGCCAGCTGGGACCGGAGCCGATGCTGGAGGTGTTGGCCCGCAAGCACTACGAGGGCCACGGCCTGGCTGGTGTCGAGGTGCGCCACGTCGAAGGCCGCCCGGTGCTCACCGGCGAGTACAGCATTGACGGGCGCCGCACCCCGCTCGTCACGCTCACCGCGCGCCACGACGAGCTGGGCCCGGGGCGGGCGGTGCACCGGATCGTCGGCGAGCGGGTGTCCGATCACGGGCACGGGTGCGTCGTGGAGCTGTACGTGGCTCAGCCGGGTGGGGCGCCGTCGCCTGAGGAAGTGGCTGAGCTGCGGGAGCTGATCGGCTCCTGGCTGCCCGCGAGCGTGCGGCGGATCGTGTTGGCGCTGTGCCACGAGGGCATCACCTACGTGACGCTGCGCTCGGGTGCGGGCCTCGTCGAGGATGAGATCATCCGGGATCATCACCCGATGGTGGCGCGCAAGCTGGACCTGTGGCGGTTGAGCGAGTTCGACATCAGCCGGCTGCCTGCACCCGAGGACGTGCTGCTGATCGAGGCGCGCGCTCGTAACAATCCGGCCGATCACCGACTCATCGCGATGGCGCAGGTGCGTCAGGTGGCGGTGGTGCGCGACGGCGGTCGCCTCATCGGGGTGCCGCACGTGGAGCGCGCAGTGGAGCACTGCCTGGAGGCGATCCGCCGCACGCGTGCCGCGCTGGGCCGGGCGGGAAGCCACCTCGACATGAACCACGTGTGGGTGCGGGTGTGGCCGACGATGCGACTGGACCCGGCGGAGGCCGGCGAGTTGCAGCGCAGGATCACCCCGCTCACGGACTCGGCGGGCATCGAGGAGGTGGCGGTGCACGGCACCTTCGACTTCGACGGGGCAGAACGGGAGCTGCTGGTGCGGTTCCACGAGCTGCTGTCGGGAGAGGTGGGCGCGGAGATCACCCCGCCGCCGACGGGCCCGCTGCAACCCATCAACGACTACCGGGGCAAGGTCCTGCGCGCCAAACGGCGCGGGCTGGTGTACCCCTACGAGCTGGCGGGCACGCTCGCCGGCGGGGGCGGGCACCTGGTGGAGCTGGATCTGGCCGGCTCGGGCGGCCGGCTCGTCGAGGTGGATCGGCCCTACGGGCGCAACTCGGCGGGCATCATCGTCGCGCGCGTAACCACCCCGACGGCGCTGCACCCTCAGGGGGTGACGCGCATCGTGCTGGCCGGAGATCCGACGAAGGGGCTGGGCGCGGTGGCGGAAGCGGAGTGCCGCCGGATCATCGCCGCGCTGGACCTTGCCGAGGAGCTGGGCGTGCCGGTGGAGTGGTATGCGCTGAGCTCCGGGGCGCGCGTGTCGATGACGTCCGGCACCGAGAACATGGACTGGGTGGGCGCGGCGCTGAAACGTATCGTCGAGTTCACGCAGGCCGGCGGCGAGATCAACATGGTGATCGCGGGCATCACCGTCGGGGCGCAGCCCTACTGGGCGGCGGAGGCGACGATGCTGATGCACACCCGGGGCATCCTGGTGATGACCCCGGACTCTGCGATGGTACTCACCGGCAAGCAGTCGCTGGACTATTCGGGTGGGGTGTCCGCAGAGGACAACTTCGGCATCGGCGGCTACGACCGGGTGATGGGGCCGAATGGCCAGGCGCAGTACTGGGCGGAGGATCTGCCCGGCGCGTTCGGGGTTCTGATGCGCCACTACGACGCCACCTATGTCGCGCCCGGTGAGGCGGGGCCGCGTCGGGCGGAGACGGCGGATCCGGTCGAGCGCGATGTTTCGCTGGCCCCGCACGCGCTGCCGGGGTCAGAGTTTCGCACGGTGGGGGAGATCTTCTCGGCGGAGCTGAACCCTGAGAGGAAGAAGCCGTTCGACATCCGCAGCGTGATGCGGGCGGTGGTCGATGCGGACGGGCCGTTTGTGGAGCGCTGGGCGGGCATGGCGGACGCGGAGACCGCGGTGGTGGCCGACGTGCGGTTTGGTGGGCATTCGGCGTGCCTGATCGGCATCGAGTCTCAGCCGGTGGTGCGCGCGGGCTTCCCGCCGACGGATGGCCCCGACACCTTCACGGCAGGCACACTGTTCCCGCGCTCCAGCAAGAAAGTGGCGCGGGCGATCAACGCGGCGTCGGGGAACCGACCACTGGTGGTGCTGGCCAATCTGTCGGGCTTCGACGGCTCGCCCGAGTCGATGCGGCAGCTGCAGCTGGAGTATGGCGCGGAGATAGGCCGCGCGATCGTGAATTTCGTCGGCCCGATCGTTTTCGTGGTGATCTCCCGCTACCACGGCGGCGCGTTCGTGGTGTTCAGTAAGCGGCTGAACCCCACCATGACGGTGCTGGCGCTGGAGGGATCGTTCGCGTCGGTGCTGGGCGGGGCCCCGGCCGCGGCGGTGGTTTTCGCCGGCGATGTGGCGAAGCGTACTGCGACGGATGCGCGGGTCGTCGAGCTTGAAGCTCGTCTGCGCGCGGCAACCCCGGGGGAGCGGGCGGCGCTGGCCGCGGAGCTTGACGAGGTGCGCGGCGGCGTGCGGGCGGAGAAGATCGGTGAGATCGCTGGCGAGTTCGACGGCATCCATTCGATTCACCGGGCGGTTGAGGTGGGCTCGGTGGATCGGGTGATTTCCGTGGCCGAATTGCGTCCCGCAATTGTTGCCACCATAGACGACGCATCCGGGGCTGGCCGGCCAGCCTGACCCGTCTGGGCGGTAGCCTGAGTACGGGCTCACCGTTTTGCCGCTGTGGCGGCCGACGTGACCGGCGCGCGCCTTCATATTCCCGTATCTGGCGCGCCTCGGGCGGTGGCCCATGTTGGCAAGATTGTCTGAAAGGACACATTCATGACTGGTAAGTCGGGCGCCCGCCGGGGCCTATTGTGGGGCGGTATCGCGTCGGCGATCGTGCTTGTATTGATTGTTTCTCTTTGGTTTTTCCCCTGGTTGTGGGATCGATCTCCAGCCGATGGGTTGGTCACGCAAGGCGAGCCGCATCTGGTGCACAGGGACGATGGGTCGGCGATGTGGGTGGCGTTCAACGAGCAGGAGGAGGCGGTGCGCGGCCTCGATCTGGAGGGCACGCAACTCTGGTCTGCCTACGGGGTGCGGCACCCGGGCAAGAATTGTGCGGCGTCGAGCTCCAGGGTGCTGTGCCTCACGGAGGAGGGTCTCACCAGGCTCGACCTGGGTTCGGGCTCGTTTCGGCTCGTCGACATCGCCGGAGAGTACGGCCTGCCTGCTGGGGTGCAGGTGCGAGACTTCGCGCTGGGCGCGGACAACAGCCTCCTGCTGCTGGTGGCTGCGCAGCCGTTCGGGGAGGAGGCGGTGCTGCTTTCCGCCGACGGTGAGCGGCTGGGTAGTGTCGAGTTGAAGCTGGGGGATCGCCGACGCCCGCACCCGGCCCAGTACGTGACTCACCTGACCTCCACGCTGCATTACGTTTCGTCGCGCGGGGCGTTGCTGTTCGGGCCCGACGAGGAGCACTTTTCCCTGCTCGACGCGGCGACGCCGGGGGCGGGGGTAACCGACGTGGCCGGGCGCGTCGTCGGGCTGGCCGGCGGTTACGCGGTGGCCAACGTGTCGGGCGAACACCAGATAGTGAACCTGCACGGAGAGGTGCAGGCCGCCGGCGACGCGGCAGGCTTGCTGATCGGCGAGGACGGTATCGAGCCTCGGGGATTCTTCCGGGTGGAGGGGGAACGCGTCGAGGCGTTTGACCTTGAGTTGAAGTCGTTGTGGGCGACGCAGGTGCCGGGGGCCAAGGTGGCCGAGCAGGAGAAGGAAGCTCAGCCGGAGTTCTTTGGGTACCGCCCGGCCCGCCACTGCGGGAACATGCTGTTGGTGCCCACTGGCGGCGAGACCCTGGCGCTGGAGAGTGACACCGGTCGGCTGGCGTGGCGGTCAGCTGGCCGCCAACCGAAGGGATGCGTTGCGGGGAAGGCCGTGCTGGCAGGCGAGCGGGACGCGCAACTCGTTGACCCGGCCAACGGCGGGGTGGAGCGCACCTTGAGCGTGCAAGCGGAGAGCGTGAGCGAGCGCGGGATTCTGGTGAACCGCGGCGAGGGCGAGTGGGTGGTGCATCGGTGACGGCCCGATGGCCGGGAGCTGGCGCGCTCGTGCAGCGGGTTGGAGGGATTAGGATGGCCGCCGTTGGCCGTTGCGTCGGAAAGCGGACACGCATTTTGACCAAGGTGCGGGTGGTCGGGCCGGGATGTTGCTTTTGTTAGAACACTTCGACGGGAGAATCAATCTCGTCAAATATTTTCAATGATTGGGATGCGAAAAATGCGAATACGTACTAAAGACGGCGATCTCTGGAAGCTGATGGTGGGAGGAGTTTTGTGGTTTGCCGCGTTAGTGAGCCTGGTGCTGTGGCAGGCCGGATACTTCCCTGCCCTATCTGTTGGGAAAGGAGGGCTGGCGCAGGCGGCGAAGAAGGAAGCCTCGATGAAGTTCGACGGCGAGCCATTCCTGCTCTATCGAAAGGACGAGTCTCCGATCTGGGTAGTGGTCAACAGCGAGCAGAAAACCGTGCGCGGTCTCGCCCCAGATGGGGCCGAACAGTGGCAGACCAGTGGGGGAGAATTCCTGTCCTCGGCGAGCCTGGGCAGGTGCGAGGTTTCTTTCCACAGAATGCTTTGCAAAGACGGCGACAAACTGCTTGAACTCGACCTGGAAAAGGGCGCATGGCGAGAGGCGAACTGGCATCCTGCCGATTGGCCGGAGGAGATCGACATCAACCTGTACGGTGTAGGGGCCGACGGGTCCAGGATGTTCATGGCCTACGATGATGGCGGGCCGGGTGGCTATCGGGGGTGGATACTCGCTCTGGTCTCGGACTCTGGCGAACTGATCAGCGTGCTCAAGACGGAGAGCATCTCCCAACTTGCTCCGGACACAGTCGGCTGGTCGCTGGACTACCACGCGATCAATCAGCATGGCGCCGTGCTCCATAAGAACGAGGAGGACCTGCTTATCCTGCTGGACGGTTCGCAGAAGGAACTGGCGCCAGCGAAACTGAACGGTGTGTTCCTCGGCATCGCGGGGCGGTTCGTGGCGGTCAACCAGGAGGGGCGGCACAGGCTACTCAACCTGAGCGGCGAGGTGCAGGCCGAGGGAGACGCTGCGGGCCTGGTGCTGGAAGGAACGCGACCGGAGACGAAGGGATTCTTCCGCATCGAGGGCAGCCGCATCGAGAGATACGACATCGAGATGAAGTCCCTCTGGAGCGTGGACATGCCCGATGTGCAGGTGGACAAGGAGAAGCTAGCGAAACACCCGGGTTCCTTGGGCCACTACCCCGCACGTCATTGCGGCGAAACGCTGCTGGTGCCCACCGGCCGGGACGTGGTGGCCCTCGAACCCGGCACCGGGAAGCTCAAGTGGCAGAAGCAAGACAGAACCATCGCGGGCTGCCTGGGAGACTCCGCCATCCTGTCTTCCCCACGGGGCCTCGAAGCGGTGGACCCGGCCAACGGAGAACCCAAGTGGGTACTGCGAGAGTTCGTCAAGCGGTGGACTGCAGAGGGGCTCTTGGTGGAACGGTCGAATGGTACCTGGGAGCTGTACCGCTGAAACCGAGCGGATGGTGGAGGGCGGCGGCACCGCTGCGCAGAGGCCGAGCCAGCGCCAAGCTCGCTCGGCCAGGGTGCTCGCCGAGGGACACGGGTGTCTCGCCGGTCGGTTGGCGGCGCACGATCACGACCGTCAAAAGAAAAGAAGCGTCCGCTCTCCGAGGAAAACCCTGTTCCTGACGCCTGGAGCGTGGACGCCGGTTCATTCGGGCGTCCACGCCCCAGATTTCGCAGCATCCGGGCTGGGCGCTACTGATGCCAGCCGGGATACTTCGGCCCGCCTTCCTCTGCGGGAGGCTGGGCCGTGATCGTCGAGTACGGTGGGGGCCAGGTGCCCCCACCTCCTGGTAGCTGATGGGCGGCCAAGGTCTGCTGCTTCAGGTCGGCCATCGACTGGATACCCTCAGTGATGAACTGGACCAGCGCCTTTACCTGCTCGCCAAGAGTCTTGATGGCTGTTGCGATCAGACCGCTCAGCCCTTCCAGAACCTCGGCCCAGGTGGTGGGGCTGGCTGCGCCGACAAACTTGATTGCTGCCTCAGCGCCCGCAGCATATAGGTCCGCCAGCTGAGTGATGCATTGGAGAAGGTAGTTAACGACTCCCTGAAGGTGCTTCTCGATGAAATCCTGCAAGGCAATCACCAACTCGGAGGTTACCTTACCTGCCTGAACTTGTTCCTCGGCGGTCGCTTTGTACCCGGCCGCGGCCGGACCCTGCCACTCGATAGCCACCTTGAGGTTGTGTGGGCTCATGCCACCCGTCGTTCGGGCTACCAGCTCGTTGACCTGCTGCCACCTAGACCAAGACACCGCCAGGTCAACCGGGCCCATGACCCAGTCGAGAATCTCCTTGCCGAGCCACTCTGCTGCCTCTTTGATCTTCCCAGCCAGTGTGTTGAAAGCCTCGACTACTCTTGTGAGCTTGTCTCTTATCCAATCCCAGATTCGCTGAAAGACGTTACGATCATTGACCTGCCTGTTGTAGTGGTCAACCATCTTGTTGTAGTGGCCCGTCTGGTCATTCTGGAAACTTGTGCACTTATCCCTGAGCGTCGTGCAGGATTCACGGACAGTCGCTTCGATCGACATTACTCGTAGCCCTCTTCCTTTAGGATTTGGTTGGCGATCTGCTCATTCTCTGCCTCGGCGGCGGCGTATGCGCGGGCCACTTCCTCCAACTTCTCACCAATCTCGCGCGTGGAAGTCGCTCCCTTAGCGAGTAGGTCATCGGTGATCATCTTGGCGATATCGTCGTGCGCTTTTTGGAACCCAGGGACCAGCGTGGTCCAGAGGCCGCTCGCCGGCGCTTTGGCCGCCCGGGCAAGCGAAGTAGCCCCGTGGAGCTTGCCGCTGGTTTGGTACCAATGAAGCTGGTGCTCTCTGAAATAGCGCACCCCATATTGGATCTTCTGGTTCACTGTTGCCTTTCTGGATTGGGGACCCGCATGAGCCCCACCTCCTCAATGATCGATTCCAGGTCTTTTCGGATGTCTGCGACTCGCGTCAGGTGTGGGTTATCCGGTGCTTTCGACTGCTCTTCGGAACTCCCGTCCGCCAGGAAAGCCTTGAGGCTCTTGGTAACGTTCTCGCTGATGGTCTGCGCGGCTGAGCGCTCGACCCAGTCAGGCCGGAGCGTGATCCCGACGAGGTCACCACCCAGCGTTTGCACGCCGACGTTGACGTTGCTGGGATGCGACTCCTGCGGCTCCGCAGGCGGGCTGTGCAGCGAATCCTGATAGGCCTCCTCCACCGCTTGCGCGAGTTTAGCTTGAATCTGACGCAACGCCTCCAGCGTCGCCGACACGGAAACCTTGCCCATCCGCTCCTCTGAATAGGCAGGGTTGCGGACCAGGATGGTCGGCGGCGGGATCGATTCATCGTCGGAATCGTGCGGCCCCCGCAGGTAGAGCCTCGTGATGACGCCGCCCAGCTCATCCGGCTGGATGGAGTTCTGCCAGCGGGGCCCGACCACAACCTCGTCGAACTCGCCGTCGAGCCAATTGATGGACACCTGAGCTGTGTCGTCCTTGGTGGTGACTATATCCATTGTCTCCTCCTCGCTGACCACCTTAGACGAGGGGCGGGTCACTAAAGCCTTCGGCGGCGGCCCTAATCGTGGCGGGCGAAGCTCAGCGAGTGCAGCACCAACTCGCCCGCTTCATCGGAGGCGTCCAGGTCGACGCGGGCGTGCAGCGCCCAGTCGTGGTTCTCCTCCGGGTCGTCGATGATCTGCCTCACCAGCCACACGCGCGAGCCCTTCGGCTTCTCGATCTCGAAGAACCTGGGGCCGCGCGCGTCGGCGTCGGTGTACAGGTCGTCGTGCTCGTCCCAGTACGCGCCCAACGCGTCGTCCCACGCCATGCGCGTCATCGGCCCGCCCGCGTCGAGCTGCGCGAGGGCGTCCACATCGTCGGCGCTCATCAACTGCACCCTGCGCCACATCGCGTTGCGAACCAGCACGCGCAGGGCACGCTCGTTGCCGGTCACCGGACGCGACGGCGGGGGCGGCGCGTCGTCGGTGGTCACCTCTTGCCCGGTGAGCGCTGTGAGCTGCGTCCACTCGTCGAGCAGCGAGGAGTCGACGAGCCGGGTGAGCTCACCCAGCCAAGCGATCAAGTCGGCCAGCTCGTCATCGCGGAACCCCTCCGGCACGGTCTGCCGCAGTGCGCGGTAGGCATCGGTGAGATAACGCAGCAGCAGTCCCTCGGAACGCTGAATCTTCAAGTGCGCCACGTACTCGGAGAAAGTCATGCCCCGCGAGTACATGTCCCGCACGATCGACTTCGGGCTGACCGGCGTCTCCAACAGCCACGGGTACTTCGCGCCCGCCTCGCGGTGCGCGGCCTCCAGCTTCTGAGCCAGCGGGCGCGGCCAGGTGACCTCCTCCAGGATCGCCATCCGCTCGTCGTAGTCGACGCCGTCCTCCTTCAACTCGCGGATCGCCTCGCCGCGCTCGCGGTGCTGCTGCGCCAGCAGGATGGTGAGCGGATCCTCCAGGGTCGCCTCGATCACGCTCACGGTGTCCAGCGCATAGTCGGGGTCGCTCTCGTCCATCGTCTCCATGAGAGCCAGCGCGAACGCGGACAGCGGCTGGTTCAGCGCGAAATCCCGCTGCAGGTCAACGTCCAGCTGGTAGCGCCTACCGCCCGGCGTCGGCTCCGGCAGCCGGGTGATGATCTCCGCCGCCAGCAGGGACCGCCCCAACGCCACGGCCCGCGACAGCAGCTTGCGCCGCCCCCTGCGATCCTTCGTCGTGGAATCGACGAGCCTGGTCACCGCGCGCGCCACATCCTCGTCGCGCTCCAGCAGGTTCAGCAGGAAGGAATGCGTGATCCGCATCCTGGGATGCAGCTCCTCGGGCACCGACTCGATCAGCTTTGTGAAGGTCGCCTCCGTGTAGTTAACGAACCCCTCAGGCGGCTTCTTGCGCCGAACGGACTTCAGCTTCTTCTCATCGTGGGCAAACTTCTGCAGGATGCGCAGGTTCTCCACCTCGTGTTCGGGCGCCTGGGCGACGACGTAGCCGATGGTGTCGAAGCCGGCGCGGCCCGCGCGGCCTGCGATCTGGTGAAACTCACGCGACTTCAGGTGCCGCTGCCTGCGACCGTCGAACTTGGAAAGAGTGGAGAACAGCACGCTGCGGATCGGCACGTTGATGCCGACCCCCAGCGTGTCGGTGCCGCAGATCACCTGCAGCAGCCCCTTCTGCGCCAACTGCTCCACCAGTCGACGATACTTCGGCAGCATGCCCGCGTGATGCACCGCGATCCCGGCGGTCAGCAGCTTGCGCAGCGTGGAGCCGAAACCGCTGGCGAACTTGAACCCCGCCATCGCCTCCTTCAGCTCCGCTGCGCGCTCCTTGCCGGGTTTGGCGACGCCGAGCGACAGCATCGACTGCGCCTGCTCCACGGCTGCGCCCTGGGTGGAGTGCACGACGTACACCGGCGACTTCTGGTCGGCGATCAGCTCGGCGATGGTCTCGTGGATCGGGGTGGTGGCCCACGAATACTTCAACGGCACGGGCCGCACCGCGTCGGAGATCTCCAGGGTCTCGCGCCCAGTCGTCGCCGACAGCGAATCTTGCAGCCGCGTGGTGTCGCCCAGCGTGGCGGACATGATCACGAACTGCGCCTGGGGCATCTCGACCAGCGGCACCTGCCAGGCCCAGCCCCGGTCCGGGTCGGCGATGAAATGGAACTCATCCATCACCACCTGATCGATGTCGGCCAGCGCGCCCTCCCTGAGCGCGATGTTCGCCAGGATCTCCGCGGTGCAGGCGATGATCGGCGCGTCCGGGTTGACCGAGGCGTCGCCCGTGACCATGCCCACCAGATCCGGGCCAAACTGATCCACGAGCGCGAAGAACTTCTCGCTCACCAGCGCCTTGATGGGCGCCGTGTAATAGCTGCGGCCCCGCGCCGCCAGCGCGACGAAGTGCGCCGCCGTCGCGATCATCGACTTGCCCGAGCCAGTGGGGGTCGTAACGATCACGTTGGCGCCGCCCAGGATCGCCGTCAGCGCCTCGTCCTGATGCGGGTAGAGCGCGAAACCGCCGCGCTCGGCCCACCCGACGAAGGCCTCGTAGAGCGCGTCGGGGGTGTTGGGCGTGTGTTCCAGAATCTCGGTGAGCGACATCACCCCAATCGTGACACGCCTCCGCGCGCCTGGCCAACCATCCGGCGAAGCAACTAGGCTGCGCGCATGGCGATAATCCGCACCGACGACCTCCCCACGCTCGACGAGCTGGTCGAGCTCTACGGTTCCGTCGGCTGGTCGGCCTACACCCGCGATCCGGCCCGGCTGCTGCGCGGCGTGCGGGCCTCGCTGGGGGTGGCCACGGCCCGCGAAGGCGACCGGCTGGTCGGGCTGGCGCGCGTCGTCGGCGATGGGGAGACCATCATCTACCTACAGGACGTGCTCGTGCACCCCGAGCAGCAGCGGCAAGGTCTCGGCCGGGCCCTCGTCGAGGCCGTGTTCGAGCCCTACCGCGACGTGCGCCAGCACGTTCTCCTCACCGACCTGGAGGAGAGACAGCGGCAGTTCTACGAGGCACTCGGCTTCAAGCTGGTGGGCGAGATCGGCGGCCGCGCCTTCGCGCGCTATCAGCCTTAGCCCACCCACCGCTCGCCGACGGGGGTGCCGGCCAGCGTGCCGGCCGACAACGACTGCAGAACGGACGCGAACTCCGCCACCGCCGCAGCATCCACCCCGACGGTGATCTCAGCTCGCGCGGCCCACTCCACGCCGACGACCGCCACCCGCAGCCCGGAGGGCAGGCTCAGCCCGCGCAGTTGATTCTCGTAGTGGCCTGCGTCGGCGTAGTCCACGTCCACCCGAATCAGCTTCATGAGCCGCACCTCACGCGTCCCGGCCGCGTCGATGGCCTGCTGGGTCGCCTCCGAGTACGCCCGCACCAGCCCGCCCGCGCCCAGCTTGATCCCGCCGAAATAGCGGCTGACGACTGCCACGACATTCGTGAGGCCGCAGTGCTGCAGCGTGGTGAACATCGGCATCCCGGCCGTGCCCGCAGGCTCGCCGTCGTCGTTCGATCCGCCGGTGCGCCCGTCGGGGCCGAGGATGAACGCGCTGCAGTGGTGTCGGGCGTCGTGTAGCTGGGCCCGCCGCTCCTCGACGACGGCCCGCGCCGCCGCCTCGGAGTCGACGCGGCGAATGCGGGTGAGGAATCGGCTGCGCCGGATCTCCAGCTCGACGTCGACCCCGCCGCCCGGATCGCAGTCGATGGTGCGGTAGCTGTTCAGACGCCCAACTCCCGCCGCAGTTTGGCGACGTGGCCCGTCGCCCGCACGTTGTACTGTGCTTCCCGCACCACCGCGTTGCCGTCGCCGTCCACATCTATGATGAAGGTGGAGCGGATGACGCCCTCCACCTCTTTGCCGTAGAGCTTCTTCACCCCGTAGGCGGCGTAGGCGTTCAGCACGGTGCGCTCCGGGTCGGACAGCAAGACGAGGCCGAGTTCGGCCTTCTGGGTGAAGCTCTTCAGCTTCTCGACCGGGTCGGGGGAGCAGCCGAGCACGGTGTAGCCCGCGCCTTCCAGATCGGGCAGCGCGGCGGAGAAGTCGACGGACTGTGTGGTGCAGCCCGGCGTCATCGCGGCCGGGAAGAAGTACAGGATCACCGTCGAGCCCTTGAAGTCAGATAGCGAAACGGGCTCGCCGTGCTGATTAGGCAGCGTGAATGCGGGCGCCGGGGCGCCGGACACTAGTCGTTCAACCATGAGCGCAACTATATTGGCTAGGCTTGGTGACAGACCCGTCAAAGGAGCGTTCATGGCCAAAGAGCGAACCGTGGAAGATATCCGTGCAGAGATGGCGCAGACCCGCAGGCAGTTGCAGAACTCTTTCGCAGAGCTGCGTGAGTCCCTGGAGCCCAAGAAACTGATGCGCAAGAGCGTGGACGAGGTGAAGAGTTTCGCGAAGGCCGAGTACGCGTCGGCCAAGGCCCAGCTCGTGGACGAGCGCGGTGGTGTGCGCGCCAAGCGTGTGCTGGCCATCGCGGGGGCCGTCGTCGGCACCGTGGTGTTCTACGTGGCGGTCAGCCGGCTGGCGGGCACGCGTCAGCTGCGGGTGGCTGGGGAGCGCAAGGCGATCACGGCAGCATGAACGACACCGGGCTGGCAATCCGAATGCTGCACGACCGGGTGCTCGTCGACGCCGAATCCGGTGCCACCGAGCGCAAGAGTGGCGGCGGTATCCTGATCCCGGCGACGGTGCAGATGGGCAAGCGCCTGAACTGGGCGAAGGTGGTGGCGATCGGGCCGAGCGTGCGCAGCGTCGAGACGGGGGACCGGGTGCTGTTCGACCCCGAGGAGCGCGGCGAGGTGGAGTTGAACTCGAAGCGCTACATCCTGATGCGCGAGCGTGACATCCACGCCGTCGCCGCCGAGCGAATCACCGACTCCGGCACCGGTCTGTATCTCTGAGGGTGGCCGAAGACTCGCCACCCGTGGGCGTGCCTGCCGGTCGGGCTGTCGGGACGCGGACGGGGGCGTGACGGGTGGCTGCGATGCTTCAGGCCTGCTTGCGCCAGGTGGACCAGAGCGGGCGGAAGCCCTGCCGATGCCAGAAGGTGCTGGACAGGGGCGAGGCTGCGGCGTGGTGCAGCAGCACGGCCTCAGCTCCCGCCAGGGCGGCCCGGTGCATGGCATGTTCGACGAGCGCCCGCCCGAAGCCGCGGGCGCGGTGAGCGGACCCCACCGTCGCGAACCCGAGGTAACAGACCCGCTCCAGGGAGACGCAGGGGGCGATCCAGGCAGAGTCCCGGAGCGGGTTCAAGGTGAGCAGACCCGCCGGGTGGCCGTTCGCCCAAGCCACCCATGACCAACCGGGGCGGGCGAAGGCTTCGTCGAGGTAGTGGGCGTAGTGGCGGTGGGCGTCGGGCAGCGGGTTGGCGCTGCCGACCGCGCTGTCCGTGTGGTGCAGTTCGAGGAGCAGATCGAGCAGAGCAGGGCGATCGGCTGCGCTCATGGGCCGGACCTCGACCGCCGACGATGGTGCGGGCTCGTCCACGACCAGGCGCGCTGCCAGGGAAGTCGTCTGGCAGAACCCGGCCTCCAGCAGCGGCCGGGTGAGGTGCAGTGCCGCCGCCGGGATATCGACGGTGAGCGTCGCGGACTGGGGGACGCGCACGGCCTGCCAAGCGCGCAGCAGGTGGCCGAAGTCGTCGGCGGTGGGCGGCTGCGCCGAGCGGAAGGTGAGACATTCCTCAGTGGGAGGCAGCCACAGTGCGTAGGGCGCATCCGCGGGCGTCTCGGTGGTCCGCCACGTCCCGGCAAGGCCAGACGTCGATGGTGTGGCGAGCCACTCGTCGCCCTCCGGCGGGGTGACGGGGCCGCAGAGCGGGTCGAGTTTGGTCAGCCAGCGGTTGTGGGCGTCGGTGAGTTGTCTGGGTTCCACCCGAGGCCGCTCGGTAGGCGGGGACAGCAGCAAACCGTCGACGACGCCGGCGTCCAGCCCGGCCGCCAGCGCCTCGGCCAGGAAGGCGTCGTCGTTGGGGTGCTCCGGACCGTCCGGCAGACCGCGCCTGTCGGCCTCCCGAAGCACGTGCCCTCCGACATCGAGATGCCGGTAGCGCACGGCGCCGTCGGGGTTCTCGATGATGAGCTGGCCGCCGAGCGAGGCCGAGCGCAACTCGTGGCCGTGTGGTTTGCCGAGGGTAGCGACGAAGCGCCCGCCCGGGGGGAGTGCGCGGGCGAGGTCGTAGATCACGCGGCGCGCATCGTCGGGGAGGAGACGCAGCATGTGTGCGGCGAGGAGCAGGTCGGCGTCGGCGAGACGGCGGCGCAGGAAGTCGGCTGTTTCCGGGGATACCGCGAGCGGCAGTACTTCCACCCGGTGGGCGAGGCCGGCGGTCTGGAGGCGCGCCATCAGCATGGCACGCATGGTGTCGTCGGGTTCGACGACGGTGAAGCGCGCCCCTGGCCACAGGTGGGCCAGCCGGACGGTGCCGAGGCCGGAGCCGGCGCCCAGCTCCGCGACGTGGCGCGGCGCGGGCAACTCGGCCAGGCGGCGGCTGAGGCGAAGCCACGGCTCAGTCATGAAGAACTCGTGGTACTCGGCTACGGGGCTGAAACCGCTCATGGCATCCTTCTGTTAGGGGAAACAAAAGGCCCCGAATAATCATCGGGGCCTTCGCTCGTACACCACCAGGGACTCGAACCCTGAACCCGCTGATTAAGAGTCAGCTGCTCTGCCAGTTGAGCTAGTGGTGCTTGCGCGAGAAGAAACTCTAGCGCACTTCCAAGCGTAGCGCAAAATCGAGACCCCACCGGTTGAAACGCCTGGCGGCGCCGCAGGTCGACCGGCGAAGGTCGCCTGGGGCCTCAGCCTGCGTCTGTGCTGTCTTCCGAGGCCGTAGTTTGTTAATATCATTGTAAGAAAGGGTGGTGATGACAGTGGCGCGCGTGATTCGGCGGTCCCTGGCCGACGTCATTGAACAGTTCGAGCTCGACGGTGACGTCATCGTGACCCCCCGGCGCATCGCCGAGGTGCTGGAAGACTTCGGCCGCGAAGCCGACCCGCGTCGCGTCGCCTATCTCCTCCAACGCGACGGCTGGCTGGGCTCGCTGCGCACGCGCGGGGCCTGGGAGTTCCTGCCCGCGGCGCGCGGGGGGCCCTACAGCTCCGGGGACCGCTTCCTGGAGCTGCGCGCCCAGCTTGCAGTGCAGCCCAAGTGGCCGGGGGTGCTGGCGATGGAATCGGCGGCCAGCGTGCTCGGGCTGGCGCAGCGCTTGCCAGAGCGGGAGGTGCTGGCGCTGCCCGAGGGGGTGCCGCTCGCCAAAGCGCTGGCAGGCGAGTGGCGGACGGTGGCGCTTAGGCTGGGCCCCGACGGGCAGACCCGCGTGGCCGGCCTGCCGTCGTGGAACCTGGAAGGACTCATCGTCGGGATCGCCACCCGCCCGGCCGCCTATCGGGACACCCCGGGGCTGGGTCAGTGGCTCACCCAGGGCACGCTCGCGCCCGACGCCGACCGAATCCTGCGGCTGCTGGCAACCGCGAAACCCGGCACCCGGCAGCGGGCGGCCTACCTGCTCAAGGCGGCGGGGGCAGCCGAGGCCGCGCACATCGTCGTGGAGCACTACCCGGCAACCGCCACCGCCTGGCTTGGGCCCCGTCGCGCCGGGGGGCGCTACGACCCCCTGACCAAGGTCAGTGACACAATGCTGGCCAGGTATCTCGACGTGGGAGGTGGCGCATGAGCCGTGTGACCGAAGGGCATCTGGTGCGCCACTACCAGGGAGTCAAGGGCGGCCGCGACGCGGCACTGCTCGACATCGCGCAGGACCACGCGCTCCACCTGCTGCACCGCGCCGGGCTGTTCGAGCGCGGGCTGGTGTTCAAGGGCGGGACCGCGCTGAGGAAGTTCCGGGCGGGCAACGCGGGCCGGTTCTCCACCGACCTCGACTTCGCCGCCCCCGACGAGGACCTGGCGCTGAGCGTGTTGGAAGCGCTCGACGGGGCCGAACTGGACGGCTTTTCCTTCCGGATCGAAAACTTGGGCGACGACGGACGCCGCGGCGACCTGCTGGTCGACACCCCCTTTGGCTCGCCACGGCTGGGAGCCAAGGTGGAACTCGCCCGCCACGCGCTCAGCCTCGCGCCCGACGTGCTGCAGGCCGTCCGTCTGCCCATCCACAGCCGCTACGATTTCACGCTGCCCGCTACGCCCGTCGTGCGGGTGGAGGAAGCGGTGGCGGAGAAGCTGGCGCGCTACCGGCGGGTGTCGCTGGCCCGCGATCTCTACGATCTCCAGTGGTACGCCTGCGCGGGCGCCATGGATCAGCCGCTCGTCCGGAAACTCTGGGTGCTGAAGGTCTACCGTGACATCGTCGTGGACGGGCGCGGGACCAAGCCGATTCATCCCGACGACGTGCTCTCCCCCCGGGTGGCCGACGATTTCCGGCCAGAAGACATCGGCTACCTCACTCGGCCAGTGCGAATCGACGAATGGATCAGCACAGTGCGCACACGATACGCATTCTTGAATGAGCTAACCGACGATGAACTGCGCTGGGCGGAATGCAATGAACGCGACCGCTACGACGTCGAAAGCGCACTGGCCAATATCGAGTAGCACTCGGGTCAAGATCTCAAGAGAACAGCTGGAGAGCTTGTGGCTAGTCTCGGCTGCTTTCGGGCCGGCAAAAGGCGTATCTGGCTTTGCTATTGGTGCTAAGTTTAATGACCCAGCCCATGTGCCCGGTCTCGCTGTCTTTGTTAGAAGCTGTGCAGGCTAGAGGGCGCCGACGGCCGAAAATGGAGTCAATAATGACGGTCGTTTGCAGCGGGCGAGTAGTAGCTGCTCGGGCATTGTTACGAGGTCCGGGAGCCCGAAATCGGGTGCGGAATCTGATCCGAGCTGCTTTCTAGACTGAAGTTCAACTGGGATTGATCGGCACGCAGATGTCAGCTCTTTGGTCGAGTGCTGTAGAGAGCCCTGATCGCCAAGAATGCAGCGCAACAGGCCGCCAACGCAAGGGTTTTTCGGTGAAGCTGAAGATGTTTAAGGCGTGGGAGGAGGAATTTTGCCGACATCCTGATTCGATGCCACGTTGTGATGTCGATTTCCGTGACGGCTCTCAGGAAGTCTTTGACTGGGAGCAACTGATTTGCTCCTGGAAGCATGAAGACGAGTGCGGCGTCGCCGTGTGCGCCGATGATTTTTCTCCTGCCGATTAGCTTTTCCAAATCTTCGCGAGTCGGAAGATGGCCATCTTCAGCGTGCTGTCGAAGCGCATGATGCTGATAACTAAGCCAAGCATGCAGTGCCTCGGATTCGTCGAATGATGCCACGTGATCCGCAATGCCTTTATCGGGTACGCCGGACAGATTTGCAATGACCGACTCCGATTTGGCGCGACGATGGATGCCTTCCTGGCCCGCCATCTCCTCTCGGATTCGGTTAACTTGTTCAGCGGCCCGAACTCGTCGTGCTGGGGTGGAGAGGAAACGTGTATCAGGCGTCCGACGCATGTGGGTCAGAACACGACCATAGGTTTCCGCAAGAGCGGCCTGTGTGGTCAGAGGGACTCTTGAGTCGGGCGAAATCCAGCTCTTGCAAGCGGATCGGAGGCGGCGTTCCGCCTGCACCAGCTGGCCGCGAATCCACAACACTGCGCACTCGCGCTCCGTGCGCCGTGCAACACTTGCATCATCCGTGCCGGGGAAAGCACGCCGCCAGGCGGCTCGGGCCGCCCGATATTTGCCCGATCCCCACAGCGCGTCGGCATACTGATCAGCCTGTTCTGGGGACCCGGGGCCTCCTTGAGCCTCGATGATTTCGATCACCACCTTGTGCAGCCCCATCCGGGCAGCCAAAGAGATTGATGCGGAGGCCCGCTGCTCGGCGGTGGGGCGGACTCGGGAGTGCCAAGGCGAGGCCTCGGAGTCGCTGGTCTCAAGCGGAGGCCAGCCCCAGGCGACGGCCAGATCGCCCAGCGCATTGCGCAACGACCCACGTGACAGGTGGACCACTGCTCCCCGTGATCGGGCCTCGGCCAAGAGCGGGTGCGAATCGCATTCAACCCCGCTCAACAGTTCGTCGCTGGGTTGGTAATCGTGCCATAAGACGTGCTTTTCATGGAACAAATGCCACCGGGACCTCAAGTATGGGGTGGCGTCGAAGAAGTCGCTGCCACTGTATCCGGCAAATATGATCGCTTTGATTCCCGGCGCGCACAGGGTTGCGTCCAGGTCTTTCGCGACCTCTGCGGGGAACCCGTTCTCGATGACGCTCATCCGTGCACCGAGTCGCGCCAGATCGTCCGTGCTGCCAAGTCGTCCGTGGAAGTGGTGGGCATCTGGCGTGTCGGGTAGCGCACGCTCAACGCACGTATCGAAATTAGCGGTGATGTGCGACCCGCCCTCCTTGAGATGGCGGGCGAAGAACCGATGAACCCCGTTCGGTGTAGCCACGGACAGGTCGGAAAGTACGTCACTAAGACCCGACAAGCCGTAGACAGTGGTAAGGGCCTCTAGCACCGTTTCCAGACGCGGTCGAAAGGCGGCGTTCGGCACCTGCAAGGCCTTATATATCTCCTTCAAGCGATTTCCGAGGTCAGCCTGAAAATACTCCGCAAGGGAACGATCGGTCAGCTCCCGACCTTTGGGGGCGCACGTGGGTGCATCAACAGAAATGCCTGCGCCAGTCCAAAAGACCACCTCACTTGGTCTGAGCGACTGTAGGAACTCTAGGGTGCCCATCGGTTCCTCCTTTGTTCTTGGGAAGTGCCGAGAAAAGTATCCCATTAAGAAGATGGCCTTCGGGAGGGTTCTGGAGAAATGGCAGGAACCTCAGGAAGGCGACGTGCTAGTTGTACTGGCCGGGCAAGTTGGTTGAGGGATTGCGATCCGGGCGTGTGGGTGAGGGAAGGCCTTGCTGGTTGAGCGGGACTTGTGAAGGTATTCGCTGTCAGAAAGGCCCTTTTGTGTCTCACGCTAACGCGGCTTTGATCCCACGCTCCCGTTTGCGGGCCGCTCAGCTTGTCGTCGATCAGGGAGATCCAGTTTCCGAGGTCGCTGCTAGGCTCCAGTGCGCTTGGCCGACAGCGGAATGTTGGGCTTGACAGACACCGAGTCGGTGAGCCGATGCGGGACCGTTCCTCGCGTCCTCACAGGTCATCGAGCAAGACTCCTGATCGGGTGGTGGCGCGGGTGGTGAGCCTGCGGGAACAAGCTACCCACCACACGCTTGACCAACCTCCCCGGTCAGTACAGCTGGCTCGCCAACCAAGCGGAAGGCCCCGGAGCCAGACTGCTCCGGGGCCCTTGGGCTGGGGTGAGTAACGGGACTTGAACCCGCGACCTTCTGGACCACAACCAGACGCTCTACCGGCTGAGCTATACCCACCACTGTCACGCGTTGGTGACGCGAGACGACTATACAGGAAGCGGGGGCGGAACGCGAAACTGGCTACTCAGCGCTGGGCTTCGCGCCGGTCAGGGTGCCGCAGTGCTTCTGCGCGATCGCGGTGAGCTGCTTCGTCGTCGGGCCGGGCTGGGGCACGAACAGGGCCTCGCGGTAGTAGCGCAGCTCCTCGATGGACTCCTGAATGTCGGCGAGCGCCCGGTGGTTGCCGGTCTTCGCAGGTGCGTTGTAGTGCGCCTTGGGGAACCAGCGCTTCGCCAACTCCTTGATGCTGGACACGTCCACGTTGCGGTAGTGCAGGTGCTGCTCCAGCTCGGGCATGTAGCGCGCCAGGAACATCCGGTCGGTACCGACGGTGTTGCCGGCCAGCGGTACCTTTCGCGGGTTGGGCACGAAGGTGCGGACATAGCTGAGCACGGCGGCTTCAGCCTCCGCCAGGGATAGCCCAGCGGCCAGGAGCGGCAGCAGGCCGGACTTGGTGTGCATCTCGGTGACGAACTCGCCCATGTTGGCCAGCTGCTCGTCGGTGGGCTTGATGACGATGTCCACACCGTCGCCCAACACGTTCAGTTCACCGTCGGTAACCAGGGCCGCCACCTCCAGCAGCCCATCGGCCGCCAGGTCGAGGCCGGTCATCTCGCAGTCGATCCACACCAGGTAGTCATTCACACAGTGAACCTTAGCCAACTAGGCTGGGGCGCATGATGAGTCGCTCACTTACCGCGCTGATGCTTGCGGCATTGGCGCTCTCCGGCTGCTCGGCAGGCGCTGGCGACGGCACCGAGCCGAGCACGCCGCTGTTTTCCGGATCCGTCGCCCCCTCGCCAGCCCTGACCGCGAGTCCCTCGGCCTTCCCCGTCGATCTGCCCACCGCGGCGGATTGGAGCGAGGACGTTCGCTGGGACGATTGGTCGGAGGAGCTGCCCCGGATCGAAGAGAAGGCGGGGCTGATTCGTCTCGTGCGCTTCGATTTCGCCAACCTGGACGCGATTCGGGCGCATGTGCGGGTCGCGCTCGACGAACAGACGGTGCAGGAAGGCGGGGTGGAATTCTGCGACGAGGGGGAGCTCACGCAGGAGTTCGTGGGCTTCGGCGATCACTGGTCGGCTGCGAAGACCGTCCGCGACGGGTACGTGGTGTGCGACACTACGGCCACCTTCTCGCTCGACGAATGGGGCGGCGACGGGTTCGTCCCCAAGCCGGTGGTGGCTGACGACCGCGTCGAGGTCGACCTGAGCGGCCTCTACGGCGCCGACCCAGCCCAAGGGCTGTTCCGTCTGCGGATGGAGTTCGCGGGCCCGGTGCTCGAAGCCAGCGAGAACGCCCGTGTGACGGACAACTCGGTTACCTGGTTTGCGCCCGGGAATGCTAAAGTTCAGGCCCGAAAATAGCTGCTGCTCAGGGGCCAATCCCAGCGGGGCAGCGGCGATGCGCCCGTAGCTCAATGGATAGAGCATCGGCCTTCTAATCCGCAGGTTGCAGGTTCGAGTCCTGCCGGGCGCGCCAACCACCCGACGATGGGCATCGGTCTGGCACCATCGTCGGCGTGGGCGGGCGCCCGAGCTTGTAGGCTTGGTGCCGATGAATCAGATTTCGAAGCGCGAACGTCGGCTGTCCGGGGTGCCCTCGGGCATCGCCAGGCCGTGGTGGGGCCGCATGTTGCGCAGCCCGGTCTTCTGGCTGAGCGTCATCCTGCTGCCCATGTACGCGCTGATGCTGGTGCACCAGTGGGTCATGTTCTCCACCGCGGAGGAGTTTGAGGACGGTACCGAGACGCTGGCGTTCACCGTGCAGACCCTGAGGCAGGCCGCCCTGCTGGCGCTGCCCACCGCCGTCATCTACTCGACGTTGTTTCTGTGGCTGGACCGGTTCCGCCCGCAGCGTCCGATGGTTTGGCTGCTCACCTTCGGGTGGGGCGCCGCTGCATCCACCTGGTTCTCGCTGCACGTCAACACCTGGATGGGCCAGCACATGGCCACCACCGCCGCCGACGCCGACACGGGCGCGCGTTCCGCGGTGTTTTCCGCCCCGGTGATCGAAGAGGCCACCAAGGCAACGGTGCTCTTCTTGCTGATCATTCTCATGCGCCGCCAGGTCGTCTCCCGGCTGTCGATCATCGCGCTCTCCGGCCTCTCCGCGATCGGGTTCGCGTTCGTGGAGAACATCATCTACTACGGTCGGGCGATCACCTACGCGGTCAACGACATCTCCGTCGAAGACCCGGAGGCCGCAGTGCGGGAGCTGGTTTTGTTGCGCGGGTTGTACACCTCCTTCGGCCACCCGTTATTCACGACGATGACCGCCGTCGGGCTGGCCGTGGCAATCGCCGCGCGCTCGAAACTGGTGCGCGTGCTCGCCCCGATCGGCGGGTTCTTCCTGGCGGTGGCCGGGCACATGCTGTTCAACGGCCTCGCCTCCACCCATCCCACCGAGGAGCTGTTCTGGCACTGGGTCGCTGCGCTGGTGGTCGTTGGGATCATCGTCATCGTGCTCATCGTCTCGGTGTTCTTGCAGGCCAGGCTGATCCGCCGTCGCCTCACGGACTTCGCGGAACAAGGATGGCTGAAGCCGGGCGACATCGAACTCTTCGGCAGGGTCTTTCCCCGCCTGAAGTACCTGATGAAGGCGGTCTGCTGGGGCCCGAAGCGCTGGTGGTACTCGGCTCGCCTCACCCGCGCGGTGACGGAGCTCGCCTACCTACGATCCGCCCAGACGCGCGGCCAGGTGGGTCAAGGCGGGGCCGAGCGCATCGCGGAGCTTGTGCAACAGATCGAGGATCTGCGGCCCCTGGCCTTGTCCCTCGACCCGAACGTGCGCTGGTTTGGTTGGCGCAAGAGGCGCCGTCGGTCGCTGGCTGGGAGCGCGGGCCGGGCATGACGCTGGCGGAGGCGCTGATCGGGTTGCAGGAGGCGGCCGGCAAGGCCCGCTTCCCGTTGCCCCTGCCCGACGCCGAGGCCAACGCCCAGGCCGCCGCCGCGCTGGCGGCGCAGATCCGCGACTATCTGGCGCCCCGCGCCGCCAAGCTCGACGCCCCGCTGCTCGCCGTCGTCGGCGGTTCGACGGGCGCAGGCAAATCCACGCTGGTCAACTCGCTGATCGGCCGGGCCGTCACCAAGCCGGGCGTGCTTCGTCCCACGACCAAGTCGCCTGTGCTGATCTGTCACCCTGGCGACGCGGACTGGTTTCGTTCCGAGGCGGTGCTGCCCGAACTGACCCGCGCCGCTGTCGAGCTGCCCGACAGCCGCGCGCTGCGCGTCGTCGAGGCGCCGGAGCTGCCCGCCGGCCTCGCGCTGCTCGACGCCCCCGACGTCGACTCCGTGGACGCGGGGAACCGCTCACTGGCCCGTCAGCTGCTGCTCGCCGCCGACCTCTGGCTCTTCGTCACGTCCGCCGCGCGCTACGCCGACGCGGTTCCCTGGAACCTGCTGCGCGAGGCCGCCGCGCGTGACCTGTACCTGGCGGTGGTGCTGAACCGCTGCCCGCCGAGCAGCATCGGCGTCGTGGGCCCGGACCTGGGCCGGATGCTTGGGGCGGAGGGCCTAGGCGATGCGCCGCTGTTCGCGCTTGCGGAGACCCCGCTCGTCGAGGGCATGATCCCGGCCGCGGCGGTGCGCCCAATCCGCTCCTGGCTGGGCTCGCTGGCGTCGCGCAAGGAGGAGCGGGCGCGGGTGGTGCGGCAGTCGCTGGTCGGCACGCTGCGCCAGGCCGACACCATCGTCGAGAACCTGCTGGGCGGGGTGGCCGCGCAACGCGACGCCGCCCGCGAACTCCAGGAGATCTGCGACGGCGCCTACGCCACCGCGCGCAGCCGAATCGAGGCCCAGATCTCCGACGGGTCGCTGCTGCGCGGCGAGATCGTCGAGCACTGGCACCGTGCAGTGGGTACCAGCCGCATCCTCAAGGGGGTCGACGAGGCGGTCGCCGCGCTGCGGGCCCGCGCCCGCCGCTGGGTGCAGGCCGAGCCGGAAGCGCGCGCGGTGCAGGTCGAGATCTCCGACCAGCTGGCGGGGGTGCTTGTCGCGGAGGCCGAGCGGGCCGCCGACGAGACGACCCAGGTCTGGCGGCGCACCCCGTGGGGCCGGGCGGTGCTCGCCGACGAACCGCCCAGGCCGGAGCTGTCCGCCCAGGCTGCGACGGTGGTGCGGTCTTGGCAGCAGGACGTGCTGGAGCTGGTGCAGGAGCAAGGCAAGGGTAAACGGTTGCGCGCACGGCTGCTGGCGCTGGGCACCAACGCGCTCGGCGCCACGCTCATGGTGGCCGTGTTCTTCTCCACCGGCGGCCTGACCGGCGCGGAGGCGGGCATCGCGGGCGGCACTTCGCTGCTGGCGCAGCGCGTGCTGGAGTCGGTGTTTGGCGCGGGCGCGGTGGAGCGCCTGGCCCGTGAGGCGCGCGAGCTTTTCCTCGGTCGCGCGGCGGCGCTATTCGCCGACGATCGGGCGCGGTTCAACGAGCGCCTCGCGGGCTTCGGACCAGACGACGGCGGCCTGCCTGCGGCGGCCGAGCGGGTGCGAGCCGCAAGGGAGGCACTGTGATCAAGGCCCTCATCGAGCTGGAACGGTTCCTCAAACTGGTCGCCGGGCGCGTCGATCCGGAGTGGGAGGCCCGCGCGGCGGCCCGTCTCGGCTTCGCCGACCGGCGGCTGCGGGCCGGGCAGCAGTGCGTCGTGGCGCTCGCCGGGGCCACCGGGTCCGGGAAGTCGTCGCTGGTAAACGCCATCTCGGGAACCCGGCTGGCCGCGGTCGGCGCGCGCCGCCCCACCACCTCCACGCCGCTCGCGATCAGCTTCTCCGCCACCAACACCGAGCTGCTCGACCTGCTGGGCATCACCCGTCGCCACGAGGCGCAGCCCCCAGCCGGGCTCGACAACCTCATCCTCATCGACCTGCCCGACCACGACTCGGATCGCGCCGACCACCGCGCGCAGGTGGATCGGCTCGTGGAGCTCGTGGACCAGTTCGTCTTCGTCGTCGACCCACAGAAGTACGCGGACGCGGCCCTGCACGACCGCTACCTCAAACGCCTGGCTAGCCACCGCGAGGTGATCGCGGTCACCCTGAACCAGGCGGATCGGCTGGCGCCTTCCGTTCTCGACGCCGACGGCCGGCTGTCGGCGGAGCTGGCGCCCGTCGTCGAACACCTGAAGCTGCTGCTCGCCGACGACGGGTTGGCCGGGGTGCCGGTCTTCGTCACCAGCGCGGCGACGGGGGAGGGGGTCGCCCGGCTGCGCGACCACCTCGCGATGGTGGTCAGCCACAAGCGCGCCGCCCAGGAGCGGTTGGCCGGTGACCTGCGCGCCTTGCTGGGCGAGGTTCGGCTGCCGGAGATCGAGCGGGTCGAACCACCGGTCGAGCAACTGCTGGCGGACGTCGGCCGCGCCGCCGGAGTGGACCGCCTGGCCGCCGACCTACAGCTCGACTTCACCAGGCGCAGTTCCCTGCTCGGCGCCGGGGCTGAACCGCCGCAGATCGGCGGCCGGGTGGCGTCGGCGGCGGAAGACGCCCAGGTGGAGACCGCGCTTCGGCGTTTCGCCGTCGCGGCCAGCTCGGGGCTGCCGGAGGTGTGGGGGCAGAAGGTGCGCGACGATGTGCTCGCCCAAGCCGAGACCCTGCCGGCCAGGCTGCACACGGCCCTGCGGGACGTGGACCTGTCCGACTTGGGTAGCCCGTTCGCGTGGGGGTTCGGCCGGGTTGCGAAGTGGCTGCCCATCGTCGCGGCCGTCACCTTCGCCGGCTGGCTGCTGCTGCCCGTGCTCACCGGCCGCCCGCTCGACCTCACGACGCTGGGCACCGCAGGCGTGGCCTTCGCAGCTGTGCTGGCGGTGGCGGTCGGCTCGTCGTGGGTGCTGCGACGTGGGGCACGTCGGGCCGCGGTTAGGGCCAAGAAGCGCCTGCAGGCCGCGGCCGACGGGTGCGTGCTGCCAGTGGTTGCTGCGGTTGAGGAGGAACTGGCCGACTACGAGCGCGCAAGGTCCGCTCTCGCCAGGATGACTGGCATACTTGCACCCGACTGAATCGCGTGGACCGCGATCTTTACTCAGAAAGGGACTTTCGTGGCTGAGTTCATCTACACGATGCACAATGTCCGCAAGGCGGTGGGTGACAAGGTCATCCTCGACAACGTGACCCTGTCGTTCTTCCCCGGCGCCAAGATCGGCGTCGTGGGCCCCAACGGCGCGGGCAAGTCGACCATGCTTAAGCTCATGGCCGGTCTGGACAAGCCGAACAACGGCGACGCGATGCTCGCCAAGGGCGCCACTGTCGGCATCCTGCTGCAGGAGCCGCCGCTCAACGAGGAGAAGAACGTCCTCGAAAACATCGAGGAGGCGGTTGCGGATACCAAGAACATGCTCAAACGGTTCGACGAGATTTCCGCGGAGCTGGCCGACCCGGAGGCCGACTACGACAAGCTGCTTGAGGAGATGGGCCAGCTGCAGACGGAACTCGACCACCGCAACGCGTGGGACATCGATTCCCAGCTGCAGCAGGCGATGGACGCGCTGCAATGCCCGCCCGGCGATGCCGACGTCACCAAGCTCTCCGGCGGCGAGCGCCGCCGGGTGGCGCTGTGCAAGCTGCTGCTGGAGCAACCCGACCTGCTGCTGCTCGACGAGCCCACCAACCACCTCGACGCGGAGAGCGTGAACTGGTTGGAGGGCCACCTGAAGAACTACCCGGGCGCCGTGCTGGCCGTCACCCACGACCGCTACTTCCTTGACAACGTGGCGCAGTGGATCTGCGAGGTGGACCGCGGCCGGCTGCACCCCTACGAGGGCAACTACTCCACCTACCTGGAGACCAAGCGCCAGCGGCTCCAGATCGAGGGGAAGAAGGACGCCAAGCGCGCCAAGATCCTGGAGAAGGAGCTGGAGTGGGTGCGCTCCAACCCGAAGGCTCGCCAGGCGAAGAACCGCGCCCGTCTCGCCCGCTACGAGGAGCTGGCGGCGGAGGCCGAGAAGCGACGCGCCGTCGACCTGGCCGAGATCAACATCCCGCCGGGCCCGCGCCTCGGGTCTGTCGTGCTGGAGGCGAACGGCCTCACCAAGGGCTTCGGCGATCGGGTGTTGATCGACAACCTGTCGTTCACGCTGCCGCGCGCGGGCATCGTCGGCATCATTGGCCCCAATGGCGTCGGCAAGACCACCCTGTTCAAGACGATCACCGGCCAGTACGAGCCCGACAGCGGCTCGTTGAAGATCGGCGAGACGGTCAAGTTCAGCTACGTTGACCAGACGCGGGAGGGCCTCGACGCGAAGAAGAACGTCTGGGAGGTGGTCTCCGACGGCCTCGACTTCATCAAGGTAGCCAACTTTGAGATGCCGTCTCGCGCCTACGTCGCGTCGTTTGGGTTCAAGGGGCCGGACCAGCAGAAGCTGGCGGGCGTGCTCTCCGGCGGTGAGCGCAACCGGCTGAACCTGGCGCTCACCTTGAAGCAAGGCGGCAACGTGCTGCTGCTCGACGAGCCCACCAACGACTTGGACGTGGAGACGCTGCAGTCGTTGGAGGACGCGCTGCTGGAGTTCCCCGGCTGCGCCGTCGTGATCTCGCACGACCGCTGGTTCCTCGACCGGGTGGCCACCCACATCCTCGCGTGGGAGGGCACTGACGAGAACCCGGCGCAGTGGTTCTGGTACGAGGGCAACTTCGCCGACTACGAGGCGAACAAGGTGGAGCGTCTCGGCCCGGAGGCGTCGCGGCCGAAGTCGACGGCGCACCGCAAGCTGACGCGCTGAGCTGATACCGCACACTGAAG
Source organism: Tessaracoccus sp. OH4464_COT-324 (assembly GCF_003932855.1). Taxonomy (GTDB): domain Bacteria; phylum Actinomycetota; class Actinomycetes; order Propionibacteriales; family Propionibacteriaceae; genus Arachnia. The sequence continues at coordinate 73,546 of NZ_RQYZ01000006.1, forward strand.
GTGGGCCCCGGAAAATCATCCGGGGCCCACCTTCAACCGTTTAGACGCGGGCCTCCTGCCCGAGCAGCGCGGCCAGGGCCTGCCTGCCTCGGGAGAGCCGGGCCTTGACGGTGCCCTCCGGCGCACCCACCTCCTTGGCCACTTGGGCGACGCTCAGGTCGCACATGTGGTAGAGCACGAGCGCGCGTCGCTGGTCGCTGGGTAGTTTCGCGAGTGCCGCGGCCAGGGCGACGGCGTTGGGGTTGGGCTCCGCGGGGCGGCGGTACTCCACCGCCCGATCCGGCTGCCGTTGGGCGCGTTTCATGGAGCGCCACTCGCTGACCGCGATCCGGTAGGCGGTGGTGCGAACCCAGGCCTCGGGGCTGTCCGCCGAGCGGAGCTTCCCCCGCTTGTCCCACGCCCTGACGAAGGCTTCCTGGGTGGCGTCCTGCGCCGACTGGAGATTGCCGCAGAGCGCGTAAATCTGGCCGACGATGCGGGTGAAGGACGACTGGTAGAACGAATCGAATTGGGTTTCGTTCATGGGATTGTTCCTCCTAGCCGTTCTCAGGACAGTTTCTTCAGGACGCTTGCCGCGGCCAGGTATTCGGGGCAGTACGGGCGGAACTCGTCGGGTTCGATCACGCAGTCGTCGTCCCAGCCGACGTGGTTGCGGATGAGCGCGAATACCTGATTGTCGGCCTGGACCAAGTCAACCATGATGCTGCGCCCACCATTGTCGTCGTCGAGGAAGCCGCCAACGGAGTAGGAACCGACTTGAACCAGGTTGGCCTGCACTCCGTCGGTATCCAGTTTGATGATATCGGTGGTGTCGAGGAATTCGACTTTCTTCACCCCGGCGGCAGTCAGCTTCTCGATGCAGTCCTTCTTCAGGCCGGCCTTGATGCTTTCGGCAGCGGCACTGGCCGAGTCGGTCGAGCCGAAGTCGAGCGCGAGAGCCGTCATGTAGCTGGGATAGCCAGGGGAGCCATATGTGCGGTAGATGGCCCGCTTCTCACCCAGATCTTCCTGCAAGCACGGGAAAATCTTGGCGTCGGGGCGTCCCTCGGCTTCCTTCGTGACGACGAGGCCTTCGTCGGACGGGTGGAGTTCCGCGGCTTCCGGCAGCAGAGTGAAGCTCAGCTTCCTGCCGGGCTTCCCACCCGACGGTTCGGTCGGCTGCTTCGTCTCCGTGGGTTCCGGGCTGGGGCTGGCCGGCTCCGGGCTGGGCGTGTCGTGGGCGGTGGGGGAGGCGTCGGGCGTTGGGGAGACATCCGGGGTGGGTGACACCTCGCCGGCGCTGGTCGGGTTCGCGGGCACCACCGTCGTGCTGCTGCCCAGCGGCGAGAACCACAGCCCGACGCCGGCCACCACGCCGAGCGCCAGCATGCCGGCGCCCACGCGCAGCTGGCGACCCAGCCGACGCCTGGCGCCCAGTCTGCGCACCTCGGCGGCCTGCAGCATCGGGCTTCGTTCGGCCGCTGCGGCCAGTGACTCGAAGTCAAAGTGCTCGTTCATTTCTGCTCTCTCCTTGATTTGGTCGCGATCGGTCGCCGGGGTGGGCGGCTCGCGATCCTTTCACCCCTAATACGCTGGGGGGCGGCTCACGGTTGCATCGATTTTTGCGTGACGGCGAAGTGAACGCCGGTCCCGGCCGGGGTCACAGCGCGGATGCGCGGAGGGGATGGTGACCTGGCAGGACAGTACCCTTGATGCATGACGTATCACCATCCGATGGAACCCACTCAAGGCCCGCCCCCGCCGGCAATCGTTAGTACCGTGGAAGGCCCCGCGATCCCGCTGAAAGCGACCGCCTTCCAGCGGCTGGGATTACATGCGACGGGCGTCGGGCTGGCTGCGCCAACCGTGATTATTACCTTGCAGGCCCTCACCGGGCATTTCGACTTGCCTCATCTTGTCGTGCTCTTCACCCTGTTTCCGGTCCACTTCGTTGGCCAGGGCGCTTTCCTGGGGTTCGCCAACTCCTGTGGCAGCATGTGGAGCCCCCGTGCGCTGGGAACCCGCGCCACGGCGCTCTCCTTGTCCTCCTACTGGTTGTTGAGCACTGCGTTGGCGATCTTTCCCGCCGTGGTTTACAGCGCTAGGTCGAGCTACCAGCTGCCCTGGCTGCTCACGGTCCTGAACAAGGATGCTTTGGGAACGAGCATGCTGCTGATGACTGCGAGTGGTTTCATATGCCTCGCGGTTGCATTTTTCTTTCTCTTCAGAGAATCGAACGAGGCGCGGCGCCAGGGAGCCAAGGACTACCGGGAACGCTACGGGGACAACAGATTCCCGACGTGCGATGCTCAGCCGCCCTACCCGGCAGGCAGCTGGCAGCCCTGACCTCCCGCTTAGTCAGCGGTCCTTCAACTGGTACTGCGGGTTACCCGCGGTGGCGAGCACGCCGCCCAGCCAGCCGCTGGCCAGTCCCACGCACCAGGCGGCGAGGGCCTGCCCCCAACTCACCAGGCTCACCGCCACTGGCACCGGCACCCCGACGATGGTGCCGGCCAGCGTGGGCCCGAGCAGGGCCGCGGCCAGCAGCACGGGGAACCCCGCCACCACGTACTGGGCCAGGAGGATCGCGGACACCTCCCACCGGGATGCGCCGAAAGTGCGGTAGATCGCCCACTGTGGCCGATCCGCGAAAGCGATCAGGCCGACCAGCGCGCCGATCGTGAGGCCAGCGAACCAGGCTGGGCGCATCCCCAGGTAGCGCAGCCACTGCTCGTGCGGGGTTGCGGCCGCCGCAGGATCGGAATGCAGGGGCTGCACTTTCAGATTCGGCGTGTCGAATACGAAGCGGGCCAGCTCCGCCGCGGCCTCCTGATTCCCGGGTGCCATGCGCAGCCAACACACGGAAACCATTCCCCATGCGGGCCGAAACTCCACCACCGCGGATTGCAGCGGGCCCGGGACACCATCGGGGGGCAACGACGCGGAGATGCGCAGCCGGGCGCCCTCGTCGCGGAACAGCTCCTGGCCGGGGGCCGCGATCCGTCTGTGTTCCAGCTCCCGACCCACGTAGCTCTCGCTCTCGGACAGGCCCCAGACCCGTGCTGCGCCGGGGGTGAGGAAGGCCGCGGGTAGGGGCCTACCCTGTGGGGTGAGCATCAGCCGGGTCGGCGCCTCGGCCAGCTCACCGCCGGCGGCCCAGACGCCGGAGACGGAGTTCAAGGACTCGCACGCGGAAGCGGACAGGGGGGAAGACTCGCTCGATATCTGATAGACGTATTTCCCGGCCCGCCTGGCGTCGTGCTCCTGCTTCAGCGCGGCGAGGGCCTGGATTGCCGTCAGGGTGGTGATCCCCAGCAGGATCAGCCCGGCGATGCCGCTCGCCAGCAGCACGCGGGGGGTCAGCTGGCGGGTCGCCTCGGTGAACACGTCCTTCACCCGCATGGCGCCAGCTCCTCCCAGGGGATGATGCGGTCGCAAAGCTCGGCGACCGCGAGATCGTGGGTGGCCACCACCAAAGAGACGTTTTCCCGCTTGATGGCCAGCAGGCTGTCGGCCACCTGGCGGGCGGTGCGGGCGTCCAAGTTGGCGGTGGGCTCGTCGGCGAGAATGATCCGGGGCCGCGCCAGGAAGGCCCGGGCGACGCCCACGCGCTGCGCCTGCCCGCCGGAGAGCTTGCGTGCCGGGCGCTGCTCGAAGCCGGGCAGTCCGACGGCGTTGAGCAGTTCGACGGCGGCCCGCTCGGCGTCCTGTCGGCGCTGGCCGCGGATGATGGCGGGCAGCGTGACGTTGTCCAGCACGCTGCGGCGGGGTAGCAGGTTGGTGCTTTGCAGAATCCACCCGACGTGGTGCGGCCGGGGTGCGTCATCGTCGAGCAGCACGCGCCCCGAGCTGGGCGCGAGCAGGCCACCGGCCACGGCGAGCAGGGTGCTCTTCCCGACGCCGGAGGGGCCCACGAGCGCCACGGCCGCACCATCGTCGATGGTGAGGGAAACGTTGGCGAAGACGGTTTCCTCGACGCCCGGGTAGCGGAAGGCGACGTTGTCGAGGATCAGGGGCATCTCGCCCCCGGATGGGCCGCCAAGGGGTTGGCCACCACCCGAGCGCCGTCGGGCAGGCTCGGCTCGATCATGGCGCGGCCCTCCGTGTCGGTGCCGACGACGGTGACGTTGGTGAGCTGACCGCCGGGCAGCGCCACGCAGGTCTTCTCGGCGGGTGCCGTGATGAGCGCGGCTCCGGGGATCAGCAGGACGGGTGTTTCGGTGGTGGGTTTGAGTTGCCCGTTGCCGGTGAAGGAACCGTCCTCGTGGGCCTCCAGTTTGGTGAGCAGTCGGTCCAGCTCGGCGGCCGTGTATTGGCCGGCCTCGTCTAGGGTGACGGGGCTTCGGGCACCGGCCACGGCGAGCGTGTACTCGCCGGGCGGAACGTCCGCTTCGGGTAGCGTGAGGACGCGAGTGTTAGTGCCGATGCTGAATACTGCGGCACCCGCCTGGGGCACCGGGGCGCCCAGCTTGAGCTGGATGCCAGTGGCGGAACCAGCCTGGGGGAGCAACACGAGCGAGGAGCGCCGGAACACCCCGTCAGCGGGCTGGATCGCGTTTGCCGTCTGCCACTTTTTCGTCGCCTGCTTCAGCGCCTCGTCGAAGGCACCGTTGGCGGCGACGGTGCTGCCTGCCGAGCGCAGCAGCTGGCGCAGCGCCACGACGTCCGGGCCGGTGGCGGCCAGGTCGAGGTCGCGGTGGAAGGGCTGGCCGGTGTAGCCGAGCACGGCGGAGTGGTCGACGTCGAAGACACGTTGTCCGGCTGCCACCGCCGCACCTTCGTTGATGTGGATTGCGGTGACCACTCCCGACTCTGCCCAGGACAGCACCTCGCTTCTGGGCGATGAGCTGACCTTGATCGACACCCGCTGCCCGGGGGATGTGGTGGAGGGCTCCGCGTGGACGAGGACTTCGCTGGGGGCAGGGTCCAGCTCTGGCAGCGTGGTCCAAGTGGCCCCGGAGATCAGCCAGGCTGTGGTCACTGCGGTGCCGCTGAGGAGGAGGCAGGCGGCGAACCAGATGAGGGATTTCACCGGTCTTTCCCGGTGGAGACGATGGTTCGTTCGGGGTCGCCGACGCCGGTGAGCTGGGGGAAGAGCCCAAGATATTGGTGCATGCAGTTGTGCGAGTCGCCGTGTTGGAACAGCACGGTGGCCACTTCGTAGTCGGTTTTGCCGCTCAAGTCTTCGGTTACCCCATAGCCGCGGGCGCAGGAGACGAAACCGGTCCAGAGTTCGGCACGCTCCGTGTCATCCACGGGAACGAGGGCGGACAGGTAGGCTTTACCGGCTTCTTTTGACAGTTCCCAGCATTTTTCGAGTTCGGCGTTCTCGGGGGAGCCCGGTTCGGGCAGCTGGGAGTGGTAGTTGAAGTGGGGACGGTTTTCGGAGCGGTCCGGGAGCACCTCGCTCACTTCGTAGCCCAGGTCGATGACGCACTGGCGTTCCGCTTCGACGGCGGTTATGTAGTCCGCAAAAAGCGCATCACGATCCGGCGCAGAACTCGGAGAATGAGAACTGCAAGCCGAAAGAGCAATTATCGTGGGTAGTAGCAGAGGGGCGTATCTCATTTCTCTGGAAAGATTCCTTTGTTTGGGTTGCTCGACGCTGGATGTCGCATCGCCTCAACATCAGCATCATCAGGAGGAACGGGTGGTCCTTGACTCTAGAGATTTGGTTTGTCTGACTTGCGGGAGGGTGTAGGAAGCCCCTGGGGCCTCCCGCAAGCCCCAGGAAAAGCTGCGGCAGGATCTTCGTTCATGAAGACAGCTTGCTCCAGCTTAGCTGCCACAGGGAGACTCGTTGTGACGCTAGCTCTTGAACGAGACGTGTCGCGCATCGGCCCGCAAGGACGTCGCCGGCTGCGGTGCTTTCCCACGCCGGAGGTAGCCCCTTCACCGCCATGACGCTGGCCCGAGGTTGCCCTCAGCACCGGGTGCTCGTGGGCGGAGGAGACGATGATCCGTTCGTCGGTGTAAACGACTTGCTGGCATGATTGGCCCACGTGCCAGCAGGGCAGCTGAGAGTCAGGGCCGTGTCCGGTGGGCATTGTGCGGCCCGTGACCACATGAGAACGGCGGCTGCTGTCCTGGCCAACGGTTCTGAAGAAGGAGATCCCCATGAGGTCCGCCTTGAGGCTCGCCCGCACGGCGTGGGGATACGACCGCCTCGGGACCGCCCTGCTCGTCGCGATCCTGGTGACAGAGAGCTTGTTTGCCTTCGCCCCGGTGCTTGTTTTCGGCTACCTGGTCCAGCATGGCGTGACCGGCAGCTTGTCGGCCGCGGTGCTGTGGACATTGATCGGCGTGGTGGTTGCCAGCTCCGTCGCGTCCCAAGTGTTGCGCCGGTTCCTCGACGTGCAGAGCGAGCGACTGGGCCGATTGGTCGGCGGCGAGCTGGATCTGCAGGTTGCGCAGGCTCTAAGCGAGCTGGAGACGCTCGACTGGTTGGTTGAGCCCAAGCTGGGTGCTGCTCTAGCTAACGCCTTCGGACCCGCTGCTCGCACGACAGAGCTGCACACCGCCTTCTCCGCCACCTTCCGCCTCGTCCTGCTAGAAGCTCAGGCACTTTTCAGCGGCGTGCTGCTGGTGGTGCTCGACCCGGTGGTGGGTAGCCTGACCACGGTTTGCTACTGGGCGCTGTCGCGGAGGACGACGTCCGAGTACGCCGTGGAGCAGAGCCAGCTCTACGGCGAAGGAGCGCTGCGCCCTCGCGGGGACTACTTTCGGAACCTGGCGATGTCGGGTGCAGCGCTGAAGGAGATCCGGGTCTTCGGCCTGGGCGAATGGTTGTCCCAGCACTTCTCGTTCGAGAACGTGCCGACGCCGCTTCCCGCGAGGACAACTCGTGTCACTCTCCAGATCATCGGGCTGGGTTCGTTGGTCGCCGTCGCGCAAACCTTCTTGTTCGTCCGGTTGGCGCAGGGCACCGTCGACGTGGGCGACCGTGCTGGTGTTCTCATGCTGGCAAGCTCCGCGTTGGCCGGTCTCATGGGTCTACTCTCGCTCACAATGGACCTGCTCTACCGGCGAGAGGGGCTGCGCCGTCTTCCGGTGATCTTCGAGGTGCTCTCCATCCTCGGCAGCGATCAGGCGGCTCAGACGCCTTCCTCGCGGGGGACTGAATCCGGCATCCCCGGCGGCGACCTGGTGGTCGATGACGTCTGGTATCGCTATCCGGGCTCCGATGAGTGGGTGTTGCGAGGCGTGAGCTTCGGTGTGCGCCCAGGGCAGACGGTCGGGATCGTCGGCGTCAACGGTGCAGGCAAGAGCACGCTGGTCAAGGTCGTGTGCGGCATGCTGGCGCCAGAGAAGGGCCACCTCCAGATGGCGGGCGCGTCCATCGGCGAGGTGGGTCGGACCGCGTGGCAGAGGCGCTTCGCCGTCGTCCTGCAGCGCTTCGGACGCTACCCGATGACCTTGCGCGAGAATGTCATGCTGGGAAGCCGCAGTTTGCCGCAGGACCTGGCTGGGATCGCGGAGCGGGCGGGGATCTCGCGCCTCCCGGGCGGAGACATGTCCGAGACGGGGCCGGTCCTATCCAACAAGTTCCCTGGTGGCGTGGAGTTGTCCGGCGGTCAGTGGCAGCGCGTCGCCGTGGCGCGTGCCCTGGTAGCCACCCAGACGGGAGCGCAGTTCCTGGTCATGGATGAGCCCACCGCAGCCCTGGACCCCCGGGCCGAGGCACGCTTCTACGATGCTGTGATCGACAGCAGCGACTGCGCCACCCTCCTGATCTCCCACCGTTTCGCCACGGTGCGCAGGGCAGACCTCATCATGGTGCTCGCGCACGGGAGGATCTCGGAGGCCGGATCTCACCAGGAGCTGATGCGGCGCGGCGGTCTCTACGCCCGGATGTTCACCGAGCAGGCTGCGAAGTTCGATCTCGACGAGGAATCGCAGGAAAGATGAAGAAGTTCTTGTCCGGGGTCGGCGTGGCCACGAGACTTTCGTTGCGGGCAGACCGCTGGGGCTCGTGGCTCACTCTCTTTCTCTTTGCGGTGCGTCCCGCTATGTCGGTAGGTATGTTCTGGCTGTTGGCCGTCCTGGCCGATGCCGCCGTGAACGACGACGGGCAGCTCACGCTGATGGCCTCCATCGGTGCTGGCGTCCTGGCCTGCATCTCTATGCTGGTCGGCCGCAGCGCGCTGGCCGTCGACACCAAGCTGATTGAGCTCAGCGATCGACTGCTGGACAAGACACTGTTCGACCTCTGCGTCAGCAAGCTGTCGGTGAAAGACTTTGAGTCCAGCGACGTGTTGGACAAGATGGAGTTCGTCCGCCAGGAACGACGGCACCTCACCGAGGGGATCGACGTCCTGGCACTGCTCGTCGGCGCGATCGTGCGGCTCACCCTCACCCTGCTGCTCCTGGGCAGTGTCGACCTGCGGCTGCTGGCGCTTCTGGTGGTGGGCATCGTTGTCGTCCGCATCAATCGGTGGGGGAGCGGCCTGCGTTCTGTCGGCATGGCGCGAGCCTCCTCCCACCATCGCCGTGCCACGACCATGTGCGACATGGTCAAGGACGAGAGCGTCGCCTTCGAACTACGATCCTTCGGGCATGCTCCGCACCTGCTGGGCACGGCCAGGTCCGACTTCAGGGAGTCGCTGCGCCACTCAACCAGCGCCAACCTCAAGGCTGCCCTAGTGGCTGCGCTCGGCTGGCTCATTTTCGGAGCGGGTTATGCCGCCGCCCTCTACTGGGTCGCTGAGGGCTTCATCGGAGGCCAGATCACCGCCGGAGGAGTCGTCCTCGCGGTCCTCCTAGTGAGTTCCATCACCTCGCAGCTGGGTTCCTTGGTCTTCTTCAGCACCGCCCTGATGCGGGTGGCAGCAGTCGGTGAAACATTCGGTGGACTCCTGGAGGCCTCCCACGCTCCGGCAGGACCTCCCGCTCCCGTCGCCGATCGTGCTCCCCTCGTGTCCAAGACGGGTGAGCGCTGTGGTCTGGAGGTGCGGCACGTCTCCTTCCGCTACCAGGGGGCCGACCGCCTGGCGCTGGACGACGTTAACCTGACCGTCGCCCCGGGCAGCGTCGTCGCTCTGGTGGGCGAGAACGGTGCAGGGAAGAGCACCCTGGTCAAGCTTCTGTTGGGGCTCTACGAGCCCGAGGCCGGTTCGATCAAGGTCGCAGGGGCCCCACCCGCCTCCCGACTGGGACAGCGCCAGATCTCGGCGGCGTTCCAGGACTTCACCAAGTTCGAGTTCCCGCTCCAGGACGTGGTCGGCTGCGGCGATGTGCGCGATCCCACCCCCGGTCGCGTCCTGGACGCTCTGGCGTCGGTCGATGGCGCGACGCTATTGGATGAGCTTCCAGAAGGTTTGGAAACCAGGTTGGGCTCCTCCTTTCCCGACGGGCGCCAGCTCTCGGGCGGTCAGTGGCAGAAGACTGCGCTGGCGCGCTCCCTCATGCCGCGTGACGTCGTCTTGCTCGCGCTCGACGAGCCCACGGCCGCCGTCGACCCGCTCAGCGAGGCGCGCCTACTCGAATCCTACTTCCGGCACGCTCGGGAGCTGGCAGCAGAGCAGGGCACGATCATCATCATCGTCACGCACCGGCTGAACTCGGTTGAGGTCGCCGACCTCGTCCTCTACATGGAAGAGGGCCGGGTCGCGGAGAGCGGAACCCACGCCGAACTCATGAGTCTCGGCGGTCGCTACGCGGATCTGTTCAGCACGCAGAGGAGGGCCTACGCGGATGAAACGTAACATCGGCAACGAGATCATCCGCGTCCCGGGGCAGCCCTGACGCTGTCGCCAGCATCGACTGCGGGCGCCTTGTCCTCCGTGACGGGCTCCACGACATGATCCTCCGCGCCGCGTCACACCTGTCGAAGCAGGTTGGGGGGGGGAGGACGACATGGTGGCGGAGCGAGCCAGTCGAGGCCCCACGTCGCGTTGGAGGGCCGCTTCGGGCCGTGCGACGACGCCCTCCAGCTGGGCGCACACGACGGCGGCGCCCGCTGCTGCGTGAGCCACACCTCTCGGGCGGCAGGTGGTGTCCCTAAGGTGGTCCTCGTCGGGCGCGAGGCGCTTCTGAACTGTTTGGCAGGGGCGTCAGGAGAGCTATCCGATCGGACCTGGCGGCCGGGTGCTATGACATACCAACGCGGGGTTCGACCTCTCTGTGTGGGAGATGCTCGCGCCGCCGCTGCTGGGGTCACGATCGTGATCGGTTCTGGGGAAGAGGGCCCCGAAAGCCTGGTGCGGGACACTTGCACCAACGACCCCGCAACGCGCGGCTACCCGCGAGCGTGCGCGCCTCAGTGGGTTGCCAGGAGTTCGGCGAGCGTCATGGCGTCCCGGCCGGCCAGCGAGGACAGTTGGGTGCGGCAGGAGAACCCGTCGGCCAGGACGATAGCGCTGGGATGCGCGGCCACGGCGGGCCCCAAGGCGTTGTCGAACACCTGAACGCTCACCTCGTGGTGGCCACGCTCGACGCCGAAGTTTCCCGCGAGCCCGCAGCAGCCGCCCACCGTCACCAGCTGCGCGCCCGTCGCGGCGAGCAACTCGCGATCCGCAGCCCAGCCGATCACCGACGCGTGGTGGCAGTGCGGCTGGGCCACGATGGTATGCCCGCTCAGATCGGGGGCCACGAAGTCTGGATCGTCGGCGAGGAACTCCGCCAACGTGCGCACCTTGCCCCGCAGCGCGGCGACCGCCGCGTCGTCGGGCAGCAACTCCTGCGCGTCGCCGCGCCACACCGCCGTGCAGCTCGGCTCGATCCCGACGATAGGCACGCCCCGCTCGACAAACGGCGCGAGCACCGCTGCGGCGCGCGCCAGCTGGCGGCGGGCGCCGTCCAGCTGGCCCGTGGAAATCCAGGTGAGCCCGCAGCAGGCGGTCTCGTCGAGCACGACCGGCTCGTAACCCAACCCGGCAAGCACCTGAACCAGTGCGGCGAAAGCCGTCGACTCGAAACAGTCCGTGAACGAATCCACCCACACCAGCACCCGGCCCTTCTCACCACCCGGACCCCTCCACCGATGTTCCGAGCGCGCCGAGCGGGCCGCGAAACGTGGAATCTGCCGCCTGCCGTCCACCCCCGCCCCAAACTTCAGCAGCCGCCCGACGGGCGAAGCGGCCAACAGGTTCACGACGCCGCCCAGCCTGAGCCGCGTCACCAGTCGGCCCCAGCGGGGCAGCCAACCCAGCGAGTAGTGGCTGCGCGGGCGAAGCCGACCCTTGTAGCGCTCGTGCGTCACCCGCGCCTTGTAGGCGGCCATGTCGATGCCGGTGGGGCAGTCGCGGGCGCAGCCCTTGCACTGCAGGCACAGCTCCAGTGCCTCGCTCACCTCCGGGGAACGCCAGCCGGCCGAGATGATGGAGCCGTTCACCATCTCCTGCAGCACCCGGGCGCGACCCCGCGTCGAATCCTTCTGCTCTCGGGTGGCCTGGAAGCTGGGGCACATCACGCCCCCCGCCGACGTGTTGTCGGCCAGGCACTTGCCCACCCCCGAACACTGGTGCACGGCAGCCACGAAGTCGGGATCGGAGACGTTGAGCGGCGACCTGCTCGCCGCCACCATGCGCGCGTCCGCCTCCACCGGTACCGGATCCACCAGGATCCCGGGGTTGAGCAGATTGTCGGGGTCGAACAGCTGCTTGACCTGGGCGAACAGCCTGAGCGCCTCGTCGGAGTACATGTGCCTGAGCAGCGCCGAGCGGGCCCGACCGTCGCCGTGCTCACCGCTCATCGAGCCGCCGAAACCCGCCACGATCCGGGCAGCATCCTCGACGAAGGCACGGTAGCGCGCCGCACCGTCGGGAGCGTCGAGAGGGAAATCGATCCGGCAGTGCACGCAGCCGTCGCCGAAGTGGCCGTAAGGCAGGCCCTGCATCCCGTGCCGGACCAGGCACTCGTCGAAGGCGCGCAGATAGTTGCCCAGCTGCTCCGGCGGCACCGCCGCATCCTCCCACCCCGGGTAGGCGGGCTTGGCCAGCGACACCCCGGCCAGGCCCGCGCCGTCCGCGCGCAGCTGCCACAGGCGCTTGGCCCGCTCCGGGTCGTCCACCACCCAGCCGTCCAGGCACCGGGCCTCAGCCAGCAGAGCCTCGGCGCGGGCGCGCACCTCCTGGGCCTCCGCACCCACCAGCTCCAGGAACATCCAGCCGTCGCCCGCGGGCAGCTCCCCCACGTGCTCGGGGCCCAGCTTCCGCTCCACCACGGCCATGATGCGCCGGTCCAGCCCCTCGCACGCCGTGGGCCGGAACCGCAGCAGGCGGGAGATGTCGTCGCCGGCGTGCGCCATCGTCGGATACCCCAACGCCACCATGATCCGCTCGGGGGCGTCCGCCACGAGCCGCACCGTGGCCCGGGTGATGACGCCCAGCGTGCCCTCCGAACCCGCGAAGAACTTGGCGACGTCGAATCCGTTCTCGGGCAGCAGGTGCTCCAGCGAGTAGCCGGAAACCTGCCTGGTGAACCGGCCGAACTCGGTGCGGATGATGCCCAGGTTGGCGGCCACCAGGGAGCGCAGCTCGGGGAAGTCGTCAACGCCGAGCGTGCGCAGCTCGCCCCTGCCGTCAACGATCTCCAGCTCGACGACGTTGTCCGCCATGCGCCCATAGCCCAGCGCGCGCGGGCCGCACGCGTTGTTGCCGATCATGCCACCCACGGTGCAGCGCGACGACGTGGACGGGTCCGGCCCGAGACGCAGCCCGAACGGCCTGGCGGCGCGCTGCAGCACGTCTTGCACCACGCCCGGGTCGATCACTGCGGTGCGGTTGGCGGCGTCGATCGCGTGGATGCGTGTCAAATGCCGGGAGGCGTCGATGATCAATCCGGTGCCGACGGCGTTGCCCGCGCACGACGTGCCCGCCCCGCGCATCGTGATGGGTGTCTTCTTCCGCAGCGCCCACCGCACCGCATCGATCAGTTCCTCGGTGGTGCGGGGCACGATGACCCCAGCGGGCTCCACCCGGTACAGGGAGCCGTCGGAGGTGTACAGCGCTCGGGTCAGCGCGGAGGAATCGACGAAGGGCACGGCACCATTAAATCAACCGGCCGTCGCTCGTTCGCTTCTCGTCCGCGGTGGCGAGCACCGCGGTCATCGCGCGCCCGATGGCCTCGAAATCCTCTGGGGAGACCGCGTCGACAAAGATTTCTCGGACGGAATCCACGTGCGCCGGCGCCGCCCTGCGCAGCAGCTCGAACCCGGCGTCCGTGAGCACGGCCTGCACCCCCCGGCCGTCGGATGGGCACGGCTCGCGATAAACCAGCTTGCGCATCTCCAGCCGGGAGATGGTGTGCGTCAGCCGGGAACGCGAATGGCGCATGCTCTGGGCCAACTCGCCCATGCGCAGCGCGTGCTCCGGCGCCTCCGAGAGCCGAACAAGCAATTCGTATTCGTCCAGACTCAGTGAGAACTCCGCAAGGGCAGCGCACATGTAGTCATCAATGCTGGTCTTCGCCAGCAGGTAACTCCGCCAAATGCGCTGCTGGTGCATACTCAACCAGCCGAGTCGGGGTGTCGTCATAGTCGGCTAGTTTACAAGGGAGACGAGGACCAACCGACAACGAACACCCGGCCAAACTGGCGGAAACTGACATGGAGGGCCGACGGGCGCTGGGATAGGGTGAACCGCGTCAGAACCTAGCTTGAGGAGCCCCATGCCCACGTCGATCGACAACTTCGATGCTGCCCCGGACAGCTTCGGCGCACTGTTTCGGAAGCGTGTCGCGGAGACCCCGAACGATGTGGCGCTCAGCGCCCCCGACTACGCTCCCGGCGCGAACACCTGGACCCCATACACGTGGGCGGAAACCAAGGTGATCGTGGACGAGATCGCCGCCGGGCTCATCGGACGGGGGCTGCGCCCGGAGGAGCGCGTCGCCATCTGCTCCACCACCCGAATCGAATGGGTGTTCATGGACTACGGCATCGCGTGTGCGGCCGGCGCCACCACCACCATCTACCCCAACACCGGCCCCGGCGAGGTCAAGTTCATCATCACCGACTCGGGCTCCAAGGTCGTGGTGGTCGAGGACCGGGCCCAGCTCGACAAGATCATCAACGACGACGACATCACCGACCAGGTGCACACCATCGTCGTGCTGCTGCCCGATGGGGTTGAGCTGGACGAGCGCGTGCTCAGCTTGGAGCAGCTGCGCGCCGAGGGCCGCGATGTGCTCGCTGAGCGCAGCAGCGTCGTCGACGACGCCATCGCCGCCACCGGCCGCGACGACCTGGCCACCCTGATCTACACCTCCGGTACCACCGGCCGCCCGAAGGGCGTGCGGCTGCCGCACCGGGTGTGGATCGCGCAGGCGGTGGGCCTCGTCGAACGTGACCTGATCCGGCCGGGCACCCTCATGTACCTCTGGTTGCCGCTCAGCCACGTGTTCGGCAAGGCGCTGCTCGCCGCGTCGCTGGGCTACAACATCCACAACGCGGTGGACGGCCGCATCGACCGCATCGTGCAGGGCCTTGCGGAAACCCGCCCGGGCATCATGTGCGGCGCGCCGCGCATCTTCGAGAAGGTGCGTGCCGCGGTCATCACCGGCAAGGGTGTGAAGGGCCGCATCTCGCACTGGGCGTTCGCGGTTGGCCGCGACGCCGTCGCCGCGCGCGAGGCTGGAGAACTACGCGGCCTGCTCAAGGTCAAGTACGCGCTCGCGGAGAAGCTGGTCTTCTCGAAGCTGAAGGCGAAGCTCGGCGGCCGGATGGAGTTCATGATTTCCGGGTCCGCGCAGCTCAACAAGCAGGTCCAGACCTGGTTCAACTCCGCGGGCATCACCATCATCGAAGGCTACGGCTCCACCGAGACCTCCGCCATCGCCACCGTGGACCAGCCGCAGAACCCGCGGTTCGGCACCGTCGGCCTGCCCCTGCCGCGGCTGGAGACCAAACTGGCCGACGACGGGGAACTCCTGGTGCGGGGCCCGTCGGTGTTCTCCGGCTACCACAACCTGCCCGAGGTTACCGCCGAAGCCCTCGATGCCGACGGGTGGTTCCGCACCGGGGACATTGCCGAGATCGACGATTCCGGACGGGTGCGGATCACCGACCGGAAGAAGGACCTGTTCAAGACCTCCGGCGGCAAGTACGTTTCCCCGCAGAAGGTGGAGGCCGCGCTCACCACGAACATCCCGTACATTTCGCAGGCCATCGCCGTCGGTGAGGGACGGAAATACGTGTCGGCGCTCGTCGTGATGGATCCGCAGTTGCTGAAATCCTGGGCCGAAAAGCGCGGGCTCGCCGATCTGAGTTATGCGGAGCTGAGCCAGCGCCCCGAAATCGCGGCCTCACTCGAAAAGCAGCTCGCCAAAGCCAATTCCCGGCTGGAGCGGTGGGAAACCGTGAAGAAGTTCGCGATTCTCGACCACGAGCTGACCGTCGAAAATGGTGGAACCACCGCGAATATGAAGATTCGGCGCAGCATCGTCGCCAAGGAATACCAGGACATCGTGGACGGGCTCTACCCGAAGGAAGACTGAGCGTGCACGTCGGCATTCAGCTGCGCTGGTCCGACCTGGACGCCCAAGGGCACGTGAACAACGCCCGCGTCGCCGATTACCTGCAGGAGGCCCGCGTTCACCTGGTGGCGGACTCGGGCCTGCTGGAGCACGGGGTCGTGGTGGTCGGCCACCAGGTGATCTACCGCAAGCCCATCGAGTACTCCGCCGAGCCGCTCGACGTGGAACTCGGCGTCACCTTGATGGGCGCCGCGAAACTTGAGGTGGGCTACGAGTTGCGCCAGCGCGACGAGGTGGTGGCCGAGGCACGCAGCCAGCTGGCGGCCTTCGACTTCGGCGAGCAGCGACCCCGTCGGCTGAGCCCCACTATGCGGGCCCACTTCGAGCAGCACCGCGTCGGGTGGGGAGCCTTCCCTGAGCTGGCGGCCCCGGCCATCGGCCGGCGCGGGCTGCGCACGCTGCACCAGACCCGGTGGAGCGACCTGGACCGCTACGGGCACGTCAACAACGTGCTCTCCTTCGAATACCTGCAACAGGCCCGGGTGGAGGTCTCCCCCCAATGGGAACCGACGATGGCCCGCACCGGCAGCGGAGACGCGCGCCACGTCTGGCTGGTGGTGCGCCAGGACGTCGACTACCTGGCCCAGATCCAGCACAGTTTCGCGCCCCTTGAGGTGTTCACCGCGCCCGTACGGGTGGGCACCTCATCAATCACCTCGGTGGGCGAGGTGTACGCGCCGACGGGGGAGCTGCTCGCGCGGGGCCGCACCGTCGTCGTGTGCGCCGACCGGCAGCTCAAGCCGACACCCGTGCCGAACAGGGCGCGCATCGAGCAATTCCTCGTCTGAGCCCCCCGGCCCTCGCCGGCGTGCGAGGATGGTTGCATGGCCAGAATTGTCATCCTCACCGGCGCCGGCATCTCCGCCGAATCCGGGATCCCCACTTTCCGGGCCTCCGACGGCCTCTGGGAGAACTACCCCGTGTGGCAGGTGGCCACCCCGCAGGCCTTCGCCAGCAACCCCGCACTCGTGCACCGGTTCTACAACGAGCGGCGCGCCAAGCTGCTGAGCCCCGAGGTGCAACCCAACCCGGCCCATCTCGCCCTGGCGCGGCTCGCCGAGGCGCTGCCCGGGCAGGTGTGCATCGTGACCCAGAACATCGACGACCTGCACGAGCGCGCGGGCAGCCCGTGGGTGATCCACATGCACGGCGAGCTGCTCACCTCCTGGTGCCTTGCCTGCGAGGGCCGGATGGAGACCCTGACCGACGTGGACGAGGAGAGCGTCTGCCCGCTATGCGGGGAGGTGGGTCGGCTGCGGCCCAACATCGTGTGGTTCGAGGAGATCCCCTACTCGATGGACGAGATTCACCGCGAGCTGATGGAGTGCGAGATCTTCGTGTCGATCGGCACCTCCGGCAATGTCTACCCGGCGGCCGGCTTCGTCGCCCTGGCCGCCGCGGCCGGCGCGCACACCGTCGAACTCAACCTGGAGTCGAGCCTCGGTGCCAGCTACTTCGACGAGTGTCGACAGGGCCCGGCGAGCCAGGTGGTGCCCGAATGGGTCGACGAGGTGCTCACCGCGAGCAAGCCTGCCTGAGCCGGGTGAGCCCGAGCTCGGCGCTCAGCGCCAGGTACAGCTCCGCTGCGGCGAGGGCGTCGGTCAGCGCGTCGTGCGCCCGGTAGCGGGGCAGGCCGAACCGGGAGCGCAGCGCGGCAAGGCGCAGTTTGCCCGCGCCCTCGTCGGAGATGCGCTCCAGGTACTCCATGCCCAACCGCAGCGTGTCCACTGAGCAGAACACCGGGGCGGCGCCGAACTGCGCCACGCATGCCGCCGCCAGGAACTCCGTCTCCACCGCGTCGTGATGGGCCAGCAGCACCCGGCCGCTCAGCTGCCCGAGCGTCTCCGCGAGCGCCTGCGGCAGCGGCACGCTCCGGGCGATGTCGTCGTCGGTGAGCCGGTGGATCGTTGCGGACTGGCCGACCTCGGCGTCGGAGGCCACGACGATGCTGCGCGCTCCCGCCAACTCGATGCTTAGCCCCGTCACCGGCACGAACCCGATGCTCAGTATCCGATCCTTCGCCGGATCCAGGCCGGTGGTCTCCAGATCGATCGCCAGCAGTTCCACCTCGGACAGCGGCGAGCTGAGCGCGGGGAAGGGGGCGCTCAGATAGTCGCGCACCACGCCCGCCGGGCAGGAGCGCAGCGCGCGGGCACGTCGGGCATCTGCGGGGCGGGACCAGAAGACCATTTCAGTTCATCCGGTGCGTCTGGAACTGATACGACAAGGTGCGTTGCGCCGATTGGATCACCCCGAACGCGTCGCGCAGGTGCCGCCGCGCCGCGGGGGTGAGGTGCTCCGGGGAGACGTAGTTGTCTCTCGCCCCATCCTCGACGTGGTGGCGGATGCGCAACTCGTTCAGGAAGTTGAACGCGTCCACGAGGTCGGCGGCCGCGTCGTCGGTGAACTGGCCCGCGCCCCGGAGCGCCTCGATCCGGGCCGCAGTGCCCACCTGGTGGAGGCCCTGGCTCAGGGCAAGTGTTCGCACCAGCTCGATGATGCCGTGCAAACCGCCCGACTTGATGTCGAGCGCGCCCGAGTGTTCGCCGGAACGCTCCACCACGAAGCCCCGGAAGAAGCCCAGCGGCGGCTCCCTGCGCACCGCCATCGCCGCCAGATGCCCCAGGTAGCGGGTTGCGGAGCGCGCCCGCTGCACCACCGTCGAGCGCAGCCCCTCCGCCAGCTGCGCGTCGCCGTACACCGGGCGCATATCGAAGAAGATCTGCGTGTGCAGGATCGCCCCGCTCTCCGGCGCGGAGAGCCAGCGGCCGAACTGGGCCACCCAGTCGGCGAGCGTCAGGCACCACTTGGTGGCCATCGCCTCCCCGGGGCATCTCGGATACCCACACGCCTCCAAGCCCGCCACCACCCGCTCGGCCAGGGCGCGGCACCAGGCCGGATCCGTGCCGTCCGCCACGACGATCGCGTGATCCTGGTCCGAGCCCAGCGACGACTCGCGTCGCGCCTGCGACCCCAAAGCCACCCAGCACCACGGGCCGGGCGCGGGGCCCAGCTCGTGTGCCGCCAACTGGATCAGCCGACTGGTGGCGGCATCCTGCACCGCGGTCAGCACCTGGCTCACGTCCTCCGCGCTGGCGCCGCGCGCCAGCAGCTGGGCCGCCAGCTTCGGGCTGCGACCCACCACGTCAGCCACGCCCTCGACGCCGGACTGGCGCGCGATGTCACCCACCAGGAACACCGGGTTGGCCGTCTCCAGCCGCATCAGGTCGCCCGCGCTGACCAGCCCGACGGGCTTGCCCTCCGCCACCACGGGCAGGTGGTGCACGCCGCGCGACGTCATCACCATCAGCAGCTCGAAGGCTCGGGTATCCGCGGCGACCACGACCGGGTCGGTGGTCATCACCTCGCCGACCGGCGACGAGACCTCGACGCCCTGGGCCACCACGCGCGAGCGCAGGTCGCGGTCGGTGACGATCCCGGAGAGGCGGCCATCGTCGGTGGTGAGCAGCAGCGCCGAGACCCGCTCGGCGGTCATCAGCTGGGCGGCGTCTCGGATGCTGGTGGTGGGGGAGGCGGTGACGGGGGAGCGCGTGAACAGGTCGCGGGCGCTGAGCCGCAGGATTGGATCCGCGGAGGCCTGCAGCGTCTCGGATGCGCGCCGCAGGCGGCCCCGCTGCCGCGGGGCGAAGTAGTCCCGCACCGCGTCGTGGGTTTCGTAGAGGTGCAGGAACTGCTCCCGGCCCAGGCGCAGCACGAGCGTGTCCTCGATGGCGCGCGCCCGGTAGGGGGAGGGCGACTCGCCCATCAGGGAAAGTGAGCCGAACGTCTCGCCGGCGGCGTTTCGGTCGATCAGCACCCCGTGTTCCTCCACGAGATCCACCGCGCCCGAGCGGATCAGGTACAGGGTGTCGTTGCGCGCCCCCAGTTCGATGATCGTCGTCCCGCGTCGAAAGTAGCCCATGGTCAGCTGCCGGGCGAGCGCGCGGCGCGCGTCGAGGGGCAGCTCCCGAAACGGCGAGTGCTGGGCGAGAAAGTCGACAACCTCGGAGACCTCAATGTCCATGCCCAATGGTGACCCATCCGGCGGACGCTTGGGGGCAGAACCGCCGAAATAGGCCTACTCGGAGTCGGAGAAGTTTCGAAACGCCGGCCCCACACGCGCAATCCGAGGAGCGGGGCCGGGCGCGGCTCCGCCCCCGCCTACGCTCAGCGACGGTGGGTGATCCGGCCCGCCCACATGGTCAGCCGCACCGGGTCGGGCAACTCCAGGCCGTGGTACGGGTTGTTCCGGCTCAGCGACGCCGAACGGTGCTTGTCGACGACGGCGCGGGCCGTCGGGTCCACCAGCACCAGGTTCGCCGGCTCCCCGGCGGCCAGCGGACGACCCTGCTGGGCCAGCCCCGCCAGCCGGGCGGGCGCGTGGCTCATCCGCTCGGCGATGCCCGACCAGCCCAGGCGATCCAACGCCAGCTCCATGATCACCGCGAGCGCCTGCTCCAGCCCCAGCATGCCCGGGCGGGCGTCGGCGAAGGCATGATCCTTGTCCTGAGGTGCATGCGGGGCGTGATCCGTGCCCACCACGTCGATGGTGCCGTCGATCAGCGCCTCCAGAATCGCCTCCCGATGCTCGGCTGTGCGCAGCGGCGGGTTCACCTTGAACGTCGTGTCGTAGCCCGCCAGCAGCTCCGTGCCGAGCAGCAGGTGGTGCGGGGTCACCTCCGCGGTGACCTGCACGCCGCGTCGCTTGGCCCACCGCACCACTTCCACCCCCTCCGCGGTGGAGATGTGGCACACGTGCACCCGGGAACCCGTGGCCTCGGCCAACATGACGTCGCGGGCGATGATCGCCGACTCCGCGACCGGCGGCCAGCCGCCGAGCCCGAGCCGACCCGACAGCTCCGACTCGTGGCAGCACGCGCCCGGCCCGGCCAGGTTGGCGTCCTGCGCGTGCTGGGCGATGACCCCGCCGAACGGTTTCACCCATTCGAGCGCCCGGCGCATGATCGCCGCGTCCATGACGCACAACCCGTCGTCGGAGAACATGCGCACATTCGCCCGGGAACGGTTCATCAGCGCCAGCTCGGCCAACTCCTTGCCGCCCAGGCCCTTGGTGATGGCGCCGATGGGCGCCACCTGCACCAGGCCGGCCTGCTCGCCCAGGCGTGCGATGTGCTCGGCCTTCTCCGCGGTGTCGGTCACCGGCTGGGTGTTCGCCATCGCACACACCGCCGTGTAGCCGCCGCGGGCGGCGGCCAACGACCCGGAGGCGACGGTCTCCGCGTCCTCCCGGCCCGGCTCCCGGAGGTGCGTGTGCGGATCCACCAGGCCCGGCAGTGCCACGAGCCCGCTCGCGTCGATCACCTCCGCGTCGGGCGCCTCAGCGACGAACCTGCCGTCGCAAACGACAAGATCGGTGACGGTGCCGTCGGGCAGCTGGGCACCAACGATTCGGTAGTTCATTCGTTACCTGCCAAAAGGTGATAGAGCACGCTCATCCGCACGGCAACGCCGGCGGAGACCTGGTTCAAGACGATGGATCGGGGGTCGTCGGCCGCCGCCGACGAGATCTCCAATCCGCGATTCATGGGGCCCGGGTGCGCGATCACGGCCCCAGGCTTCAGCAAGGCCAGCCGGGCCGCGGTCAACCCGTACAGCGCGATGTACTCCCGCTCGCTCGGGAAGAACCCGCCGGCCATTCGCTCGCGCTGCACCCGCAGCATCATGCAGGCATCCACCTCCGGCAGCACCGCGTCCAGGTCGTAGGACACCTCCACCGGCCAGGACTCGACACCGGGAGGCAGCAGGGTGGGGGGAGCCACCAGCACGACGTGCGCGCCCAGCTTGTTGAGCAGCAGCACGTTGGAGCGCACCACCCTGGAATGCAGCAGGTCGCCCGTTATCGACACGGTCCGGCCGGCCACGTCGATCCCCATCGCATACGAGTCGAGCAGCGCCTGCGTCGGATGCTCGTGTGTGCCGTCGCCCGCGTTCACGACGCCGGCGC
Source organism: Tessaracoccus sp. OH4464_COT-324 (assembly GCF_003932855.1). Lineage (GTDB taxonomy): Bacteria > Actinomycetota > Actinomycetes > Propionibacteriales > Propionibacteriaceae > Arachnia. The sequence goes on from NZ_RQYZ01000006.1 coordinate 94,964, forward strand.
GCACCCACTGCCGGGCCTGGTGAACGGAGCCCGAGCCGGGGTGGCGCATCACGATCGCATCCACCCCCATCGCGTCGAGGGTCAGGAGAGTGTCGCGCAGCGACTCGCCCTTGCTCACGCTGGAGCCCTTCGCCGAGAAGTTGATGGCGTCGGCGGACAGCCACTTCGCGGCGATCTCGAACGAGGAGCGGGTGCGCGTCGAGTCCTCGAAGAACAGGTTCACCACCGTGCGCCCCTTCAACGCGGGCAGCTTCTTCACACTCCGCCGCTGCACGTCGTGCATCTCGCGCGCCAACTCCAGGATGGACAGCGCGTCGTCGCGGGTGAGGTCGTTGATGCTGGTCAGGTGCTTCATTCGGGCCTCGCCTCGATCAGCACGGCGTCCTCACCGTCGAGTTCCGACAGGTGCACGACTATCCGCTCCTGGTGGGCCGTCGGGATCCTCCGCCCGACGATGTCCGCCTGGATCGGCAACTCACGATGGCCGCGATCCACCAGCGCGACCAGCTGGACGCGCCTGGGCCGACCCAGATCCGCCAGGGCGAGCAGCGCCGCCTGGACGGTCCTGCCCGAGTAGAGCACGTCGTCGACGAGCACCACCACTTGGTCGTCGATCGACGCGGGCAGCACCGAGCGCTGCGCCACCCGCGTGGGCTGCGAACGCAGGTCGTCGCGGTACATCGTGATGTCCAGCTCGCCCACCGGCACGCCCAGCTCGGCGCCCAGGCGGCGCGCCAGCGGCACCCCGCGGGTGACGATGCCCAACAGCAGGAAATCCTTGCCTTTGTTCTGCTCGACGATCTCGTGAGCCATTCGCGTCAGCGTGCGGCTCATCTCCTCGCCATTCATCAGGTAGGCTGCACCCATGATTTTCCTTGAAACCCTCCCAGGTTGGCCTGAAGCCGAGCCCACCTCGGCCCTGTTCTTGTGGATGTTGATGGTCATCGGCCCGATCCTTGCCTGCGCGGCGATCACCGCAATCGTATTGGCCAGCGGCTGGGCGAAGAAGAAGGACTGAAAAACAATCGCCAAAGTGGAATCCACTTTGGCGATTGTTTGCTCATCAGCTGCGGCTCTTCTCCTGCGCTCGCAACGCGCGTTCGGCGTCGTCGAGACATTCCCGAACGATCCGCAGCACCTGCTGGCTCGGCGAGTTGTCGTCCAGCCACGACCGGACGCGGGCCACCAGCTCCGCCGAGACCAGCGGCGTCGGGAACAAGCCCCTCACGGCGGCGGCGATGGCAGCGTAGCCGCGTTCCGCCCACGACCCCCGACGCTGCGAGATGTCGCCCAGCAGAGCCAGGTACTGGTCGGTGAAGTCGAAGTCCTGACCGTACTGCCAGAACCCGAAACACACCTGGCGGTGGGTCTCGTTGGGTAGCTCCGGCTCGTCGGTGGCGAGCCGCCAGGCCCGCTCCTTCTCCTCAGCCACCGGCAGCGCGGCGCGCGCCCCGGCCGCCCGCTCGGCACCGGCCGACGTGTTGTCGTGCTCGGCGCGCTCGGCCTCCACATCGTCGGCGCTGATCTTGCCCGCCGCAGCCAGCGCACCGACGACGGCCCAGCGCACGGCCGTGTCGATCGCCAGGCCCTGCGGCACCTCCTCACCGGAGAGCCAACCCTGCACCAGCTCCAGCGCGGCATCCGATTCGGCGGCGCTGATGAGCGCCTTGGCGATCATCACCTGCTTGTCCGAGCCGGGCTCCGCCTCCTTCAGCAGCAGCGCCAGCCCGGAGACCAGCGTGGCGTTCACGTCGTCGCGCAGCTCCGGCGCCGTGTAGCCCTTGGACGCGACCCGGGCCCGGTTCAGCAGCGTCGACATGGCGGCCATGTCACGCTCGCTCGGCAGGCCCGCGAGCACCAGCTCGACGTAGCGCTGGGGGGCGAGCACACCGTCGCGCACCATGTCCCACATGGCCGCCCAGCTGACGGCACGGGCCAGCGGGTCGCTCAGGGGGGTGGACAGCTTCGCGAGCGAGGCCTCATCGAAGCGCACCTTCGTGAAGGTCAGGTCGCCATCGTTGAGCAGCACGATGTCGCCGCGCTGCTTGCCCATCAGCTCTTCGACGGTGGTGCGCTCGCCGGCGACATCCACCTCGACGTACTCGCTGCGCTCGCCCGCCGTGTAGCAGCCGATACCCACGCGATGCGTGCGCAGGGTCGGCCAGTCGGGGTGCGCGGACTGCACGATCTCGAAGCGGGTGAAGCGGCCCTCATCGTCAACGTCGAAGTCTGCGGTCATCGTGTTGACGCCCGCGGTTTCCAGCCACTCGGCGGTGAACCAGGCCAGGCTCTTGCCCGACGCGGCCTCCAGCTCGGTGAGGAGGTCGGCCAGCTCGGTGTTGCCGTAGGCGTGCTTCTTGAAGTACTCGCTGACGCCACTCAAGAACGCCTGCTCGCCCACGAAACTCACCAGCAGCTTCAGCACCGAGGCGCCCTTCGCGTAAGTGATGCCGTCGAAGTTCTGCTCCACCTTCTCCAGATCCGACGAGTCGGAAGCGATGGGGTGCGTGGTGGGGTACTGGTCCTGGTTGTAGGCCCAGCCCTTGCGCTCGTTCGAGAACGAGACCCAGGGGTTGGCGTCCCCGCCGTGGCGGCGCTGAATCCTGTCGGCGGCGAAGTGGCTGGCCCACTCCGCGAACGACTCGTTCAGCCACAGATCGTCCCACCACCGCATGGTCACCAGGTCGCCGAACCACATGTGGGCCAGCTCGTGCAGGATCGTGTTGTCCCGCGACTCCAGCTCGCGGGCGGTCACCCGGGAACGGAACAGGTACTCGTCACGGAAGGTCACGCAGCCGGCGTTCTCCATCGCGCCGAAGTTGTATTCCGGCACGAAGATCTGGTCGTAGGTGCCGAAGGCGTAAGGCACGCCGAAGGCCTCCTCGAACACCTCGAAGCCGCGCTGCGTGGTGGTCAGGATGCGCTCGTGGTCGAGGTACTCAGCCAGCGATTGGCGGCACGCCACGGCGGCCGGGAGTTCACCGGACGCGGAGCGGATGGTGGAGCGCACGACGTGATACTCGCCCGCGACGAGCGCCGTCAGGTAGGTGGGCAGCAGCTTGGTGGGCTCGTGCGCCCAGCGAGCAAATCCGTCGGCGATGGGCTCCGGGGTGGCTGCCGCCGCGTTGCTGAACACCGTCCAGCCCTCGGGCGCATCCACCGTCAATTGGAAGGTGGCCTTCTGGTCGGGCTGTTCGAAGGTCGCGTACATGCGGCGGGCGTCCGCGGTCTCGAATTGTGAATAGAGGTAGGTGCGTCCGTCGGCGGGATCGACGAAGCGATGTAGACCCTCGCCAGAGCGGGAATAACGCATCACCGCAGTGATCTCGACAAGATGTTCCCCCTCCGCCAAGTTGAGCGGCACGCGGTAGCCGTCGAAGGCCGTCGCGTCCAGCGGCTCGCCATCCAAGGTGGCGGCACGGATCTCGTCTGCAATCAGATCCAGGTGGGTCTGCCCAGCCGCCGAATCAAACGAAAACCGGGTTGTGGAGACGAACTGTCGCTCAGGGTCCTGCACGTCTCGCCCGGTGAGATCGACGTGGACCTCGTAGGCGCGGGCGGAGACAATTTCGGATCGGGCGCGAGCTTCGTCGCGCGTGATATTGGCTGTCGACATGTCTTACAGACTAGTGCACCAAGACGACTTCTCCGTGCAATAGTTGTGCCATGCGAGTACATATTGCGACGGATCACGCCGCTTTTGAAGTGAAGAATTACCTCGTTGAGCGGCTCCAGGAGGCCGGGCACGACGTCGTGGACCACGGCGCACACGTCTACGACGCCGCCGACGACTACCCCACCTTCATCATTCCGTGCGCGGAGGCGGTCGCCGCCGAGAGCGCGCTGGGCGTCGTGCTGGGCGGCTCCGGCAACGGGGAGCAGATCGCGGCCAACAAGGTCCGGGGCATCCGCGCAGCGCTCGCATACAACACCGAGCTGGCCCGCCTGGCGCGGGAGCACAACAACGCGAACATCCTTTCCCTGGGCGGCCGCATGCAGCCGCAGGAGGAGGCGTGGGCGATGGTCGAGACGTTCCTGGCCACCGAGTACACCGGTGAGGAGCGCCACCAGCGGCGCATCGACGCGATCTCGGCCTACGAGGGTTAGTTGCCCGAAGGACACGTGATCCATCGGTTGGCCCGGGAACTCACCGACTTCAGCGGCCGGCCGCTCAGCGTCTCGTCGCCGCAGGGCCGGTTCGCCGTCGAGGCGGCCGCGCTGGACGGCTCCCCGCTCGTGCGGGCCGAGGCGATCGGCAAACACCTGCTCCTCGCGTTCGACGTCCCCGAGCCCGGCCACGTCCACATCCACCTCGGACTGATCGGCAAGCTGCGGATCGGCCCGCTGGCCGAGCCGCGCGGCATCGTCCGGCTGCGGATCGCCGACGGTGAACGCGCGGCCGACCTGCATGGCCCCCAGTGGTGTCGGCTGATCGGCGAGGCGGAGCGCGACCACGTGCTGGCTTCGTCGGGACCCGACCCGCTGCGCCCGGACGCGGACCCCGACGCCGGATTCGCGCGGGTGCGCCGATCCGGTCGGCCCATCGCCCAGCTCCTGATGGACCAGCGGGTGGCCGCGGGCGTGGGCAACATCTTCCGCGCCGAGGCGCTGTTTCGCGCGGGCCTCGACCCGCTGGTCCCGGGCAGGGACATCAGCCGCGCCACCTGGGAGGTTCTCTGGGCGGACCTGGTGGGGTTGATGACCCCGGCGGTCGACGCCGGGCGCATCGACACCGTGCTGGCGGAGCACTCGCCGGAGAGTCAGCAGCGTCCGCCGCGCGACGACCCGCACGGGGGAGAGGTCTACGTCTACCGCCGGGCCGGCGACCCCTGCCTGGTGTGCGCCACCCCGGTCAGGGCGCGCGTGTTGGACGGCCGAAACCTCTACTGGTGCCCGAGATGTCAGCGGCGAAGGACGGCTCGGCCGCTGGCGGGCGGGTGATCGCGCGCGGTTACGCTTGGGGGCAGTGCCCCGGCCGGCCGACGTCGGGCGGGCGGTGCCTGATTCTGCAGGAGGCGATAGTGCGAGTTCACGACATCTCGGTGGCGCTGCACGTGCCGGAGCCGTGGCGACCCGTGCCCGACGAGGACCACCTGCGCTGGTCCCACCCGACGGGGGCGCGGCTCGTCGCGAAGGTGCGCGCGGGCGACCGGACCCGGTTGGAGCTGACCTGCCTGCCGGCCGAATCAGTGGCCCACCTGCCGCCGCCGACGGTCACCCTCGACTCGGAGCACCCGCTGGTGGGCTGGCTGGCGGGCGCGAGCGCGGAGGTGGTGGCGCTCACCCCGTCGGGGCCGGTGCACGCGGTGCAACGCCGCGGGTTCTGCTCGGGCACCCTGGCGGAGCTTGGCTTGTTTCCGGAGCCGCTCGTCGTCGCGCCCGGGCATCCGCTCACGAGCCATTGGGTGGTGGAGCGGCTGCCGGGCGACCTGCTCACGCTGCCCCCGGAGCCCGACTGGGTGCCCGGGGCGCGCTACCTGGCCGACGGGGAAGAACTGGAACTGTGCTGCCCCGACGGGGTGGTCACCGGTGTCGGATTCCAGGAGTGCGACGACGGGTTCCGCCTCGTGGACCGCCCGGGGCTGCACGTCGCAGAGGTCGGGGGCCCCACCGGGATCACCCGACTTGAGGTGGGGTGGTTTGCGGACTGGCGGCTGCTGCTGGCCGGGGCGCGGGCGCGCGCCGAGGGCGATCTCTGGTGTTACCTGACGAGCCTGTGCGCGCAGCCCGACCTGGACGAGCTCGACGTGCGGCTCGCGCAGGCGCTGGAGGAGCCCACGCTTTGGGCCGTGCTGGCCGCCGGGCAGGCCGTCGGGCTGGGGCTGATCGATTGGGAGCAGGCCCGCCGGGCGGCCGAGCGCACGCTGCCCACCCTGGACCTGCCCGGAAAGCTGGCATTGGTGGCGCGCGGGCTCGCGGAGGTGGGCTGCGTCGTCGGGGAGCGGCTGGGGGCGCGCGCCTACGAGGGGCTGGCCCGCTTCGGCTTCGGCAGGCTCGTCACCGGCTACCCCGACGGCGCGGAACGCGAACTGCTTCCCGTCAGGTTCTGGCTCGCGGGGCTGGGGGAGGGCCCGCTCGGGGTGCGGGTGGGCGCGATGCTCGCCCGGGCGTCGGCGAGGGCCCGCTGCCGCGCCTCGGAGACCTTCGACCCGCAGGCGGTCGCCTGGCTGTCGCTGGAGCCGTGACCATGAAGCCGCTGGTTATTCTGGTGCACGGCACCCGCATCACCAAGGAGGAGTGGGCGGGCTACGACGAGCTGCTGCCGCAGGCCGAGGTGCACGCCTTCGACCTGCCGGGCCACGGCGATCGGCAGGAGCTGCGCTGCACCCGGACCCACATCCTGGACGCCTTTGACGCCGCCCTCGCCCGGCGCAGACCGGGCCAGCCGGTGATCCTCGTCGGCCACAGTCTGGGCGGCTACTTCAGCATGTGGTACGTCGCGCGGCGTCGCCCCGACCTGGCCGCGCTGGTGCTGGTGGGCGCAACCGCCGACCCCGCACGCCCGCTGGCGGCGGTCTACCGGGGGTTCGCGAAGCTGCTCGACTGGGTGGGGGCCGAGCGGATGACGCGCTTCGTCAACCGGGTGGTGCGCCTGGTGGGGGTGAAGGAGGTGCAGCCGGGGCCGGAGCTGTACGAGGCGTTGGGCGAAGCCTGGCAGCTAGTGTTCGACGAGTGCGGGCCCGAGCGGCTGCACGGAGTCGAGACGCCGGTTTGGATCATCAACGGCCAATGGGATCAGATGAGGTTGGACGCGCGGGCCTATGCGGAAGCGGCGGGCGGCGCGCAGCAGATGATCGTGCCTGGGGCAACGCACCTGCTGCCGTTGACGCACCCCGAGCAGTTGGCGGAGCGCCTGCGAACCATTTGCGCATCCGTTGCCGGATCGTCGGGCGTTTTCGCCGCGCGCGAGACCAAATCGGCCTAGCATCGTCAGTGGACCGGGCAAGGGAGCCCGGCGAGAGGAGAAGATCACCCATGGCAAGCCTCCACACGATGGGCCAGCAGCAGGACCGCCGAAGCTGGGCCGAGCCTTACAAGATCAAGGCTGTGGAACCGATTCACCTGACCACCCGCGAGCACCGTGAGCGGGCCATTGCGGAAGCTGGCTACAACACCTTCTTGCTGCACAGCAAGGATGTCTACATCGATCTGCTGACCGACTCCGGCACCAACGCGATGAGCGACAGGCAGTGGGCGGGGATGATGCTCGGCGACGAGGCGTACGCGGGAAGTGAGAACTTCTACCACCTGGAACAGGCCGTCAAGGACTGCTACGGCTACGAGTACCTGGTGCCCACCCACCAGGGGCGGGGCGCGGAGAACCTGCTGTCCTCGACCCTCATCAAACCCGGGGACCACGTGCCCGGGAACATGTACTTCACTACCACCCGCTACCACCAGGAGGCCAACGGAGCCACCTTCCACGACATCATCATCGACGAGGCGCACGACACGTCGAGCCTCCACGAGTTCAAGGGCGACGTGGATCTGGCGAAGCTGGAGCGGCTGATCGACGAGGTGGGCGCCGACAAGATTCCCTACGTCTGCGTCGCGGCCACGGTGAACATGGCGGGCGGGCAGCCCATCTCGATGGCAAATATCAAGGCGGTGCGGGAACTCACCGCCAAGCACAGCATCCCGATCTACCTCGACGCGACGCGCGCGGTGGAGAACGCCCTGTTCATTCAGGAGCGCGAGCCGGGCTACGCGGACAAGTCGGTGGCGGAGATCCTCAAGGAGTTCTGCTCGTACACCGACGGCGCCACCATGTCGGGCAAGAAGGACCCGATCGTCAACATCGGTGGCTGGCTGTCTACCAACAACCGGGAGGTGTTCGAGGAGGCGCGCAACCTCGTCGTGGTCTACGAGGGGCTGCACACCTACGGCGGCATGGCGGGGCGTGATATGGAGGCGATGGCCATCGGCATCCGCGAGTCGGTGCACGACGACCACATGAAGTCGCGCGTCGGGCAGGTCCGCTACCTGGGGATGCTGCTGGAGCAGTGGGGGGTGCCGTTCGTGAAGCCCGTCGGCGGGCACGGCATCTTCCTCGACGCCCGCGCGTTCTACCCGCACCTGGAGCAGGACCAGTTCCCCTCTCAGACGCTGGCCTGGCAGCTCTACGTGGATTCGGGGGTGCGCGCGATGGAGCGGGGCATCGTCTCGGCGGGCCGCGACCCGATCACGGGCGATCACCGGCGGCCGAAGCTGGAGCTGACGCGGCTCACCATCCCGCGGCGCGTCTACACACAGGCACATCTCGACGTGGTGGCCGAGTCGGTCAAGGAATGCTACGAGCAGCGCGAGGGCGTGAAGGGCCTGCGCATGGTGTATGAGCCGCGTTATCTGCGGTTCTTCCAGGCTCGGTTCGAGCCGCTGTCCTGAGCGCTAGCCGGCGGGCGGGGTGCGCCTCGCCCGCCGGGCTTCCGCCAGGGCGAAGAGCGCGGAGAGGAGACAACTTGCGCCCCCGGCCACGGCCAGCCAGGCGGCCGGGCCGGGCGTGAACACGACGAGACCCCCCGTCGGCTGGCCATCCGCGGTGACGCCGTCCCAGAGGAGGTGGCCTTCGAGGCTGGGGAAGTGGAAGGCAATCGTCGTCGCGCAGAAAGCCAGCACGACGACGGGCACCCAGGCCCGCATCCGACGGGGAAGAGTTGCGGCCACCGCCGCGAGCGCCGCCACCGCGAGCAGCGTTACGGTTGGCGGCGGGTCCGCCTGCTGCTGCCAACCGGGGTCATCCGCGGTGATCCAGTCGAGTCGGGTCGCGGCGACGAGCAGCGCGGCACCGGCGAGGGCCAGCAGTTGGTGGAGGATTCTCGGGGCCTGCATATCACCCAAGGCTACGGGCTCAGCCAACGTCAGCCGTGGGCCTCCTCCTGCTCCGCTGCTGCCACGGCCAGGCGTCGGTGATGCTCGGCGCGCCGGGTCAGTTCGTCCAGAGCGGCCACGGTGCGGTGCATCGAGTTGCGTTCGGCGCGTGTGCGCAGTTCGGCGACGTATTCGTCGGCGTGGCCCACGAGGTGGGCGTGGTAGTTGGCGGACTCCACGCCCAGCGCCAGCTGCGCGAGCGCGCAGTAGACGTTGTGGTCCTCCCCGATGTACGGCATCAGCTGGTTGAAGAGGTCGTCGAGCAGTTCCCGCTGGCGGGGTGGGCGCCAGTAGACGCGGGGTGTGCCATCGTCGTCTAGAACGGCCGAGTCGAGGGCGGGCCGGGTGACGAGTTCGGCGTGCCCGGCGGCCAGTTCGTGGATGGCCGCCACGGCGGTGTAGGGGTCGTTGGTTCCGGGGGAGAGCGCTCGAACCGCCACCTCGGCGAGTTGCTGCTGGGCGAAGCGGACGTCGTGGGCGGTCTCGCGGTCGCGGGCAATGTCGATGTCGGCGGGCAGGGTGGCGGCGAGTCGCTCAGCATCGGCTGCCCCCACCCGCGCGACGGGCATCCCGGCGAGCACGTGGTCGCCGACGGCGGCTTCGAGCGCGACCCAACCGTCGGCTGCGTTCGCGTTGCGGACGATGCCCAGCAGGTCGATGCGCGCCACGTAGCCGCTGGACTTAGCGACGACGATACGACCGCCGACGGGCGCCGCCAGCTGCGCGGTGCGGGCCGGGGCGAATCTGTAGACGTTCTCGACGACGCGGCGCAACTGGTCCGAGACCGTGACCGTGATTGCGGAGACGCGCGTGGATGACGCCATGTGGTGGATGAATGAGATGAGCAGGAAAACGTTGACGATCGCCAGGATCAGCGCGACGAGCACCGCCACGCGGGGGACGAAGGAAGTGCCGTCTTCGAGGTTGGAGCGCAGCCAACGCGAAACCAGGATGGTGTAGACGAAGGTGCTGACCAGCAAGCCTAGGGTCCACTGGTTACGGCGGTCGCTCATGAAGTTGCCGACGAGGCGCGGGCCATAGCTGGTGGAGGCGGTGACGATCACCGAGACCGTGATGGAGAACGCGGTGGCGGCCGCGCCGAAGGTGCCTCCGCCGATCGCGCTCAGCAGGCCACGTGAGCCGTCGATGCCGAAGCTGAGTGCGGTGCTCTGCCACCACTGGGCGCCGCTGGCCTGGAGCTGGCGGTCGAGCAGCACTAGCGTTTCCGCCGCGCCGATGGCGCTGAGCACACAGAACACCGGAACAAACCAGAAGCTCGACCAGATGTGTTTCAGCTTGCGGGTGAGTTTCAACATCCGACGATGCTACCGGCTGGTTTCTCGGTTAGTTAGGGCGCCTGCTGGTCGCCCACGCGCCAAACCTGTTGCAGAGCCGTGCCACACCTTGCGCAGGATGACACCCTTTCAGATTCAGAGCGATCGCTGCACAGCGTGAAGCAGCGTGAAGACGTAAAGAAACCCTGCGGCAGGCAGTGATGCCTCGTCGCGGGGTTTTCTTGTGCAGTCGGGGCGACAGGACTCGAACCTGCGGTCTCCTGCTCCCAAAGCAGGCGCGCTAGCCACTACGCTACGCCCCGGTCCCGTTGTGCGGGCCTGAGCAGTCTACTGCAAAACGGGCCCGGGTGGGGAATGCGCTCACTCGGGACATCGTCGGGTGATTCCGGTGTTAGTTTGCGTCTGTGAGTGTTGAACGGTTGCGCGGCGGGTTCGCCCGGGCAAGGCCCACGCCGGAGGCGCTTCAGCTGAGTGGGGGTGAGGTGCTGGTGCCCGAGCACCAGCTGATCGAGCGCTGCACCGTCCTGCCCAATGATTCCAACCGCTGCGGCTGGGTGGCGGCGAGTATCCTGTTGCGCTATTGGCAGGCGCGCCTGCCTCGGCTCGGGCTGATCGGTGCCGCGCATCTGGCTGGCGACGACATTGTCGCGCCGGAGAACGGCCCGGATCTCGCCGACGTGCTCCGCGGCCCTGGCCACAATGCGTCGTGGGGGGCCAGCGTGGCGCGGGGGCTGAACCACTATCTGCGCGCTCGGGGGCTGGCGGCGTCGGCGGCCTGGCGGCCCCTGGCGCTGGGCGCGCGCCACGAGATTGAGCAGGGGCGCCCCGTGATCCTCTTCGGCGACTTCCCCGGTGCCGGCTACCACGCGGTGCTGGCTTACGGGTTGACGTCAAACAGGCGCAGGTTCGTCGTGCACTACGGCTGGCACGATCTGACGATGCTGCCGGTGGGTGGCATGATCGGCTCTGTCACGACGCTCACCTGGCCTACCTTTGTGGGCGTCCGGCCCTGAGGAGGGGCCCCGCCCGCGGCCCGTGTTCGTCGCCAGTCACGCCGGTCAGGCGTCCGCCTCGGGGCAGATCGACGATGGGCGCCAGCCCTGCGCTTCGTCAGGCTCCAAGAACACGGTGGCCCAGTAGTCGACGTGAATGTCCCCGAGCTTCTTCCAGAGCCATGTTGTGGGATCTTCGCGGCTGGCGACACCGACGATGATGTCAGGCCCATGGATCGCCAGCCGCTCGCGGCACACGCCGCACGGGCTGAGGATGAGGTGCCTGCCGGACGCGTCTCGCGACAGGCAGATGGAGGCGACAATGCGTTGGTTCAGCCGGTGGGCCGCGCAGAACGGCTCCGTCTCGTGGCACAGCTCTACGCTGGGGTTGAGGACTTGCGGCGCGGTGCCCACGACGATGCTGCCATCCGCGAGCAGCATGGCGGCGGCCCGTCGGGGCTGTTACCTGTGGGAAAGCGTGTGGCGATGAGACTCCGGCAGGCATCGACCAGAGCTTCCAGGTGCTGATCCATGCAGGCACCCTATCGAGAGGCCGAACCGGCACGTCGCCCCCGGGACGGCTCCCGAAACCGGGCCTGACCCCCGAGTGGGCTGCGGCAGCCGGGAGATCCGGCATTCGAGCGGATGACGGGAATCGAACCCGCACCACCAGTTTGGAAGACTGGGGCTCTACCATTGAGCTACATCCGCGAACGACCGGAGTCTAGCATCCCGTCCGGGCCGAGCAACAACTCGCTGTCGGGCGGCGGCGTGCCCGAACTAGGTGTGAGTTGACACAAGTGGCTAGGATTGCACAGTCACAATCGTCATTATCAGGAGACTAGTTTCGTGCCCAGCACCATCGAGCAGCTCAGCCCCACGCGGGTGAAGCTCACCGTCGAGATCCCGTTTGCCGACCTCAAGCCGCACCTCGACAAGGCGTACAAGGAAATCGCAGGACAGGTGAACATTCCCGGCTTCCGCAAGGGAAAGGTGCCGGCGGCCGTCATCGACCAGCGCTTCGGCCGGGGCGTCGTGCTGCAGGAGGCTATCAACGCTGCGCTTCCGCTGGCCTACAACGCAGCCGTGCAGGAGCACGAGCTGGCTCCGCTCAGCCAGCCCGAGGTGGACGTCACCAAGCTTGAGGACAACGAGTTGGTCGAGTTCACGGCCGAGGTGGATGTTCGCCCCGCCTTCGACCTGCCCGAGTTCGACAAGGTGGCCGTCGAGGTTGATGCGGCCGAGTCTGTCGAGGAGGGCATCGAGGAGCGCATCGAACTGCTGCGCAAGCGCTTCGCCACCCGCAAGGAGGTCGAACGCAAGGCCAAGAAGGGCGATGTCGTAACGGTCGATCTCAAGGCCAGCCAGAACGGCGAGGCCCTCGACGACGCGTCCGCGGAGGGCGTGCCGGTCGAGTTGGGCGCGGACAAGAACCTGCTCGACGGCCTGGAGGACGCGATCGTCGGGCTGAAGGCCGGCGAGAGCGCCACCTTCACCTCGAAGCTGCTCGGCGGCGCCCACCGTGGCGAGGAGGCCGACATCGAGGTCAGCGTGAGCAAGGTCGAGGAGCAGGAACTGCCCGAGGTCGACGAGGAGTTCGCGCAGATGGTCTCCGAGTTCGACACCGTCGAGGAGATGCGCGAGGACCTGCGGAAGGCCGTCGAGGCCGCCGCCAAGCAGAAGCAGCTCATGGTTGCGCGCGACAAGGTGGTGGAGGCCATCGTCGAGGCCACCAGCTTCGAACTGCCCGAGAAGCTTCTCAAGAGCGAACTCGACGCCCGCCGTCAGCAGGTTGAGCGCCAGCTCGCCGGCGCTGGGTTGAGCATCGAGCAGTACCTGGAGCAGTCCGAGGAAGAGGAGGCGAAGACCGCCGACGAGTTCTGGGCGGAGCTGGCCAAACAGTCCGAGCAGGCGCTGCGTGCGCAGATCATCCTCGACAAGTACGCGGAGGAGAACAAGGTTGAGGTGTCCCAGCAGGACCTCACCGAGCTAATCTTCCAGAAGGCCCAGATGAACGGCACCACGCCGCAGCAGGAGATCCAGCACATGATGGAGCACGACCACATGGCGGCCTGGATGGGTGAGGTCCGACGCAGCAAGTCGCTGGCCGCGATCTGCGACTCCGCGGTCATCAAGGACGTCGATGGCAACGTCGTCGAGATGCCGAAGTTCGAGGAGAGCGAAGCAGCGGAAGAGTCCGATCAGGCCTGAGTCACGGCTGATCGGTTGAGGGCGGTTCCCGGCGCGGGGCTGCCCTCAACCCTGCGTGCTCTCGACGGGCGAACGCGAAGGGTTGGGTCTGCCGCCCGGTGCCGGTAAGTTATTACTCGTGACTGATTACAACCTCCCGACCGCAAGCGGTCATGGCGGGGGCCTGGGGATGAACGACAACGTCTACCAGGCTTTGCTGGCCAACCGCATCATCTTCCTGGGCTCCGAGGTGCGCGACGAGAACGCCAACGCGATCTGTGCGCAGATGCTTCTGCTGAACGCGGAGGATCCCAAGCGCGACATTTACCTGTACATCAACTCGCCCGGCGGCTCGGTGGACGCCGGCATGGCCATCTTCGACACCATGCAGTGGATCAGCAACGACGTGGCGACGGTGGCGATGGGCCTGGCGGCGTCCATGGGACAATTCCTGCTGTCGGCGGGTACTCGGGGCAAACGGTTTGCGCTGCCGCACAGCCGCATCATGATGCACCAGCCGTCGGGCGGGTTGGGAGGCACCGCGTCGGACATCCGCATCCAGGCGGAACAGTCGCTGCATATCAAGAAGACGATGGCGCGGCTCATCGCCGAACACACCGGCCAGAGCGTCGAGCAGATCGAGGTGGACTCGGACCGCGACCGCTGGTTCACCGCCGAGCAGGCACTCGAATATGGCTTCATCGACCACGTCTACGAGCGTGCGTCGCAAATCAAGTCGGAGGGACCCAACAAGTGAACGACCTGACGCTCTCCGGCGGCGCTGCGCTGCGCCCGACGATGGACTACTACATCCCGCAGTGGGAGGAGCGCACCAGCTACGGGATGCGCCGCATCGACCCGTACACCAAGCTCTTCGAGGACAGGATCATCTTCCTCGGCACTCCGATCAGCGACGAGATCGCCAACGCGGTGATGGCCCAGCTGCTGTGCCTGCAGTCAATGGACGCCGACCGGCCGATCTCGATCTATATCAACTCGCCCGGAGGCTCCTTCACAGCGCTGACCGCAATCTACGACACCATGCGCTACATCAAGCCCGAGGTGCAGACCGTGTGCCTGGGGCAGGCCGCCTCGGCGGCAGCGGTGATCCTCGCCGCGGGGGCGAAGGGAAAGAGGTTCGCGCTGCCGAACTCGCGGATCCTGATCCACCAGCCCGCGACGGAGGGCGGCCGCGGGCAGTCGTCGGATTTGGAGATCCAGGCGCGCGAGATCCTGCGCATCCGTGCACTCATGGAGCAGATGCTCGCCGACGACACCGGCCAGAGCGTGGAGAAGATCTCCAGGGATATCGAGCGTGACAAGTTCCTGACCGCGCAGGAAGCCAAGGAATACGGCATCATCGACGACATTTTCGTCCCGCGCAAGCAATCCTGAACCAGTCACCACTTCGGCCCCGGAAATCCTGCTCCGGGGCCGAATTCTTTTCCCGCAGCGGCGATTGTCGCCCAGAGCGGCGGGGGGAGCAGGACTGCGACGCGGTGAACGCGCCCACGCGGGAAGTCCGGGGCCGACGGGGCAGACGATACCCCGGCCGGTTGAATGCGGGGGACGGTCGGTGCGGAGGAAGAGGAAGGCCGAGCGGCAACTAACTGGGTGTCGCACATCCTGAGGCTTTTGTGAGAGTTCTCTCAGGTAGGGCTCATAGCTCTGTTACCTGAACACGGTTGACTCTTTACCAGCAGGAAGGAGGCGACAATGTTCTCGTCGCGTAACCCGCGCCCGTGGCGCATCGCACTTTACTCGCACGACTCTTTGGGACTCGGCCACGTGCGCCGCAATCTGGCGCTGGCGCACGCCTTGAGCGAACACATTCCGGCAGAGACCGACCGGCAGATCACCGGGCTGCTCTTCACCGGTTTCGACTCGGTCTCCGAGCAGCTGCCCTCCGGTTTCGATCACGTTTCTCTCCCCGGGCTGAGCAAGGAATCCGGCAGCTATCAGCCTCGCAGGCTCGACGTCTCCATGACGCGGCTTGTCAGGATCCGCTCCCAGCTGTTGGCGTCGTCGATGATGGCCTTCGAACCCGATCTGGTGATCGTGGACCGGCACGCGCTCGGCTTCCGCGGCGAGTTCGAATGGGCGCTGCGCCGCCTGCGCGAGGACCGCCCCCAGGTGGCGATAGTGCTGGGCCTGCGCGAGGTGCTCGACGAGCCGGAGGCCGCCGCAGCGGAATGGCGTCGCTTGGGATCACCTGATCTGGTTGCTGACCTGTACGACGCGATCTGGCTCTACGGTGACCCCCGGGTGCACGACGCGCTAAGCACCGGCGAGGTGCCCACCCAGCTGGCCGGTCTCGTCACCCACACCGGATACCTCTCGAACGGTCGGCCGCGGCGCGACGTGGCTGCCGAGCGGCCCTATGTGCTCACGATGGTGGGTGGCGGCGCCGACGGCGGCGCGCTTTGCCGGGCAGCCGCCGGAGCCGTCGCCCCCGAGGGGCACGACCACATCGTCGTGACCGGGCCGCAGATGAGCGACGAGGAATACCACGAGATCGCCGCTCAAGCCGGAGCCGGAACCCGGGTCGTGCGCACGGTGCCCGACGGGCTGGCCACCATGCGCGGCGCGGCGGCGCTGGTCTCGATGGCCGGGTACAACACCGTCACCGAGGCGTTGTCTCTGCCGATCCCGCACCTGCTGGTGCCCCGCAGCGAGCCGCGCAAGGAGCAACTCATCCGGGCGCAGGGGCTGGCCGCCGTCGGCGCGGCCGACTACCTCGACGCCGCAACCCTCACCCCGCAGCAGCTCACCGGCTGGTTCGCCTCCGCGGTGGGCAAGCACGTAAGCAAGACACAACTACACCTGGATGGGCTGAGCCGAGTTGGGAAGCTCGCAGCCGAACTCCTCACCACTCACCGCAAGGAGGCCGTGGCATGACCACCGCATACGTTCTGAAGGTTTACCCACGTTTTTCGGAGACCTTCATTGTCACCGAGATACTCGCGCGCGAGGCCGCCGGCGAGCGGCTGCGCATCTACGCCACCCGGCCCACCAGCGACGCTCGCTTCCATCCGGAGATCGCGATGGTTCAGGCGCCCGTGACCCACCTCTCGCATCCTATCGAGCTGCCGACGCCGTTCGAGTCCTTGCTGTCGCTGCGGGCGAGCGTCCCTCAGCTGTTCGAGCGCATCCAAGAACTGCTGCCGGTGTTGGAACGCAGCGACGGGCGGGATATCGCGCAAGCCGTGCAGATCGCGTCGCGGCTGCACTCCGACGGCGTCACCCACCTGCACGCGCACTTCGCCACCTCGGCGGCCCGGGTGGCCTGCATCGCGGCCGGGCTGACAGGGATCACCTGGTCGGTCACGACGCACGCCAAGGACATCTTCCACGAGGAGGTCGATCCGGCGTTGCTGCGTGCGCTGCTCACGCGGGCACACAAGGTGATTGCGATCAGCCAATACAACTACGACTATCTGCTGGCCCGGTTCCCGGAGTTGGCCGGGCACGTCGAGCTGGTGCGCAACGGGCTTGAGCTCGACCGCTTCACCTACGCCGATCCGCAGCCGATTGAGGGGCCGCTCAAGGTGTGCGGGGTCGGGCGTCTGGTGGAAAAGAAGGGATTCGACATCCTGCTGCGCTCCGTGAGCGAGGCCCGCGCCCGCGGCACGGAGTGCGATGTGCGCATCGCGGGCGATGGTGGCCTCCTGCGTGAACTCACCCACCTCGCGAACGTCCTCGGCGTCGCCGACTGCGTCACTTTCCTGGGTCCTCGCTCGCAGAGCGAGATCGTGCGGTTGCTGGAGTGGGCCGACGTGATGGCCGCGCCCTGCGTCGTCGGAGCTGACGGCAACGCGGATGGTCTGCCCACCGTGCTGTTGGAGGCGATGGCCAAAGGCGTCGTCGTGGTCTCCACCCGGGTTACGGGTATCCCGGAAGCGATCCGGGGCACGATTGAGGAACCGGAGACGGGGATCCTCCTCGAACCTGGCGACCACGCGTCGCTGAGCGACGCGCTGGTTGCGCTGGCCAGCCCCAGCTTCCCGTACCGTCAGGTGGCGCGCTCCGGGCGAGCCTATGTGGAGCAGGAGCACGATTCGGCCGTGCAGGCGCTCAAAGTTCAGGCGGTGAACCGATGATCGCCTACGTTTGCGTGGATCCTGGCATCCCCGTATTCGGCACGAAGGGTGCCTCGGTACACATCCAGGAGATCGTTCGGGCCTGGCGTGCGCTCGGCCACGATGTGCATATTTACTGCACGCGACTCGGCGACGAGCGCCCCGCCGACCTGGCGGACGTGCCGGTGACTCACATCCCGGTGGGGAAGGGCACGGGAGCCACCGAGCGGGAGCGCGCCGCCAGCCGGGAACGGGAAGTGGCGGCCGCTGCCCAGCAGATCGCCCGGATGATCAAACTCTCCGGCGCGCGGGCAGTGTACGAGCGTTACTCGCTGTTCTCGACCGTGCTGGCGCAGGTGAGCGCCAAGCTTGGCATCCCCGGGTATCTGGAGGTGAACGCTCCCCTCGTCGAAGAACAGCTGAAGCACCGGATCCTGGTCGACGAGGAGCGCTGCTGGGCGGAACTCCGCGCGCAGCTGCGGGCAGCCCGGAGGGTGGCGACCGTTTCCCAGGACGTCGCGGACTGGTGCCTGCGTGTCGGTGGAGATCCTGACCTGGCCGAGCGCATCGTCGTGGCCGCTAACGGGGTGAACCTGGAACGGATTCGGCCGGTGGAGCAGGGGCCGGAGCCGGTGGTGCTGTTCGTCGGCACGCTGAAGCCCTGGCACGGCACGGAGGATCTGATTCGGGCCGCCGCGCTGGCCCGTCAGCCCTGGCGGCTGCGCATCGTCGGCGATGGCCCGGAGCGCGCCCGCCTGGAGGGATTGTCCGCAGAGTTGGGCGTCGACGTCGAGTTTGTCGGGGCGGTGGCGCCGTCGGAGATCCCGGATGCGATGGCGGGTGCCTGGGTTGCAGTGGCTCCCTACCCGGAGCAGGAGGACCAGTACTTCTCGCCGCTCAAGGTGTTCGAGTACTCGGCCGCCGCGCTGCCGGTGGTCGCGAGCAACGTCGGGCAGATTCCGGCGATCGTGGCCGACGGAGAGACGGGGCTGCTCGTGCCGCCGTCGCAGCCCGAGAGCCTGGCGAGCGCCATCGACTCCCTGGTGAGCGCCCCGGACCGGGCGCGCCGACTGGGCCTGGCCGGACGCGAACTGATGGCGCGGGAACACAGCTGGGCGAAGGTATTGGAGCGGATTCGAGGAGAGCGGGATGAAGAAACAACCTGAGCGTAGCGCGGCGCAGGCGACATTCAGCATCGTCCGGCCCCACCTGGGCAAGCATCGGATGCTCATGCTCGGCGGCGTGCTTGCGCTGCTGGCAGATGTGGCGTTGCGCGTTTTCGAGCCGTGGCCGATGAAAATCGTGGTGGATGCGCTGTCGCGTTCGCTTGGCGCGGAGACGGGCGGTGGTCCGGAGGCCAGCGTCACGCTGCTGATCCTGGCGGGTATCGCGACGGTGGTGCTCGTTGGGCTCAGAGCCTTCGCGAACTACCTGGCCACCGTGGCCTTCTCCCTCGTGGGCTCCCGGGTGGCCACCGAGATTCGCGGCCGGGTGTTCGAGCATGTGGCCAGGCTGTCGAAGCGCTACTACTCGAAGAACCGCTCCGGCGACCTGGTGCAGCGGCTCATTTCTGACGTCGGGCGCCTGCAGGAGGTGGCGGTTACCGCCGGATTGCCGATGATCGCGAACCTCATCACGCTCGTCGCGATGACGATCGTGATGCTGGTTTTGGATCCGGTGCTCGCCGCCGTGGTGGTCACCACCGTGGCCCTGTTCTGGCTCTCCTCTCGCACCTCGACGAAGAAGATCACCTCCGCATCGCGCAAGACCCGCAAAGCAGAGGGCGACCTCGCGAACATCGCTCAGGAGACCCTGGGCGCGATCCAGGTGGTGCAGGCCTACAGCCTGGAGGAGCACCTGAGCGACCGGTTCAGCGGCTCCAACACTCGCTCCCTGCGCGACGGCGTGAAGTCGCGTCGGCTGGCGGCCGGCCTGGAGCGCCGCACCGATCTGCTGGTGGGCATCGCCTCTGCCGTGGTGCTGCTGTTTGGTGGCTGGCGCGTGCTGAGCCAGGCGATGTCGCTGGGCGACCTCATCGTGTTCACCACTTACCTGAAGACGGCCATGAAGCCGCTGCGCGACATGGCGAAGTACACCGGTCGCATAGCGCGGGCCACGGCGTCGGGCGAGCGGGTGGCGGACGTGCTGAATATCCGGCCGGAGGTTCGCACGGTGTCCAATCCCCGAGAGGTGTCGAAGCTGGAGGGTGGCCTGCGGTTCAGCAAGGTGTCCGTGGAGTTCGACGGCAAGCACCCGGTGGTGCACGACATCGATTTCGAGATCGTCCCGGGGGAGCGGGTGGCCTTCGTCGGGCATTCCGGTTCCGGCAAGTCGACGCTGGCCTCGCTGATCCCGCGCCTCATCGACCCCAGCACCGGCACCATCATGGTGGACGGCATGAACATTCGTTCGCTGGAGGTGGAGTTCCTGCGCTCGCAGGTGGCGCTGGTGCAGCAGGAGGCGGTGCTGTTCACCGGTTCGGTCATGGATAACATCCGGCTGGGGCGGCTGGAGGCCACGGACGAGGAGGTCGTCGAGGCCGCCAAGCTGGCCCGGGCCCACGACTTCATTGAGCGGATGCCGCAGGGTTACGAGACGGTGATCGGCGAGCGCGGCTCCACACTGTCGGGCGGTCAGCGGCAGCGCCTGTCGATCGCTCGCGCGTTCCTGCGGTCGGCACCCATCGTCGTGCTCGACGAGGTGACCACCGGGCTGGACGGCGAGAACGCCGAAGCGGTGATGTCGGCCATCGCCCAGCTCACCGAGGGCAAAACCACGATCGTCGTCACCCACGACGACGAGGTGGCTGCGGAGTGCGACTGGGTACTTAAGCTGGAGGCGGGCCGCCTCATCTGGCAGGGCCCGGGCGAGCTATATATGTCGGACGGCAAGGAGGCGGGCGGTGACTAGCGCACTGGCTACGGCGGAGGTGTTTTTCGACGAGGACCTGCTCAGCACAACGCTGGGCAGGCCCGCCCGCGCGGTGGGGATCAGACACAAGGCGTGGCACTCCACGCTCGCCACCTTGGAGTTTCCCGACGGCGGTTCGGGCTGGGCGCTGGCCGTCGCCCCGGTGGAGTTGGTCAAGGTGGACAACACGCTGCGGCGGGCTCGCCGCAGCGGCTACCGTCTGCCGGTGGTGGAGACGGAGCACGCCACGATCGTCTACGGCCGGGCGGAGAGCGACACCCGGCTGCTCGGCGCCGCGCGCGAGGCGGCACCATTCCTGCAGGACGCGACGCTGGTGCGCTACAACCCCGCGCGTCGTGCCCTGTACCGGGCCCGCTGGGGCGAGCACATCGTCGGGGTTCGGCTGCACGCCCAGGAAGGGGAGGCAGCGGCGCTCGCGGACCGCGCGCTTCAACTGCGGGCCGGGCGGGTGTCGACGATCGCCGCCATGGCCGCGGACGAGCATGTGAGCGTGTGGCCGTGGCAGCCTGGCGGAGATCTGTTGGCCTACTCGGGCGATCGGACTGGCTGGGCCCGCCGGGCGGGCCGCGAACTGGCGGCGGTGCACCGAGTCGGTGCCACGACGGTGTTGCAGCCCGGGCGTCAGCTGGCGCAGCTGGCGACGGACCTCGGTCAGCTCGACCCTTACTTGGGCAGGCGTTTCGCGGAGCTGCTGGCCAGGCGGGAGCTGCCGCAGGACGATCTCGTTTCCTGCCACGGTGACTTCTCGGCCGACCAAATCTTGGTGGGTAGGGGGGTCAAGCTCATCGACTTTGACCGGTTCACCATGGCGCCCAGAGGGCTGGACATCGGCAGTTACCATGCCGTTGAAATCTTGCACGGACAGGAGCCCACCACCGAGCATCTCGTCGGGGGCTACGGACAGCCGGTTGCCTGGCAGCAGTGGGTGTTCGTTGGGCTGGCCAACCGGGTCCTGGACCCGTTCCGGGAGGCCAACCCACGCTGGCGTGAGCTGATCTCGGACAGGCTGAATCAACTGGGAGAGTGGTTGTGATGAGGATTCCGTTGAGTATCGCGGGCGTGGAGATCGAGCGCGCCTGGCCGACGGCTGATGAGACCTTCGTGGTCGAGGGCCGCGACGCGAGCGGGGCCGTCCGGGCGGGCCGGATCGTGGCGACGGCGGACGGATTCGAGGCGGACATCCCACCCAGTAAGCACGACCCGAAGCTGCCGCAGCTCGCCGACGCGCCCGGCGAGCTGGTGGGGCACCGCGCGGGAAAGCGGGCGGTGCTGCGCAACGGGGACGAGTTTTGGAAGGTGGTGCGCTCGAAGAAGGCCGACGGCCTGCTGCGGGTGAACGCGTTTGGTGCGGAGCTGGCCAGCGCGGCGGGGTTCACGACGGCGACGCCGAGGCTCGTCGCTCCCGGGGTGTTGGCGACCGACCGGCTGCCGGGGGTGGGCTTGAAGCGGGCCGGCGAGTCGTGGCAGGCGGCGTGGGACCGTTGGGCACAACTGTGGCCCGGGTTCATCGCGCAGCTACCGGAGGGCCTGGTCGTGCATAGGCCGGCGGACGAAGCGCAGGTGTTGGAGCACTGGATCGGCACGGCGGTGGGGCGCGGGCTGATCGACGATGGCTCGGGCGCCGCGCGGGCCGCCGCTCGCCGGATTGGTGAGCGGCTCGTCGCGGAGAGCCCGGCGCTGGCTCTCTCCCACCGGGATTTGCACGACGGCCAGATGCTCTACGACCCCGAGACAGGGCAGCTGAGCATTCTGGACCTGGACACGCTATCCCTGGCGGAACCGGCGCTGGATCTGGGCAACCTGGCCGTGCACGCCGTGTGGCGCGCGGTGCAGGGCACCTGGAGCAGGGCGGAGGCCGACGTCGTGTTGCAGGCGGTGATGACGGCCGCTGGGCATGCCGGGGTGAGTCCGCACCGGGTGCAGCTGGCGCAGGCGGCGACGGCGCTTCGGCTGGCCGCGGTGTACTCGTACCGGCCCCGCTGGCGCGCGCTGGCTCGTCGCTGGCTGGACACCTGGTTGACGAAACCGGTGCTGGGCTGAGAAGGTTCGCGTCGCAGTGCCGGAATGCCCCCGGGAGTCGGTAGGCTGTATGTCGTCGGCAAACGAAAGGGGCATGTGGTGCGCGGAGACGCCCCCGAGGTCTACAAATGCGACTTCTGCAGCAAATCGCAGAAGCAGGTCAAGCGGCTTATCGCCGGTCCTGGTGTTTACATCTGTGATGAGTGCATCACGGTGTGCAGCGAGATGATCGAGGAAGAATTTGCGGATAGCCCGGAGGTGGTGGCGCGCGCGGCGTTGCCGAAGCCGCGCGAGATCTGCGAGTTTCTCGACAGCTACGTCATCGGCCAGGAGCGGGCTAAGAAGTCGCTGTCCGTGGCGGTCTACAACCACTACAAGCGCACCCGCACGGAGCCGCGCAAGGCGCGTCGCAGCGACGCCGAGGAGGTGGAGATGGGCAAGTCCAATGTGCTGCTCATCGGCCCCACCGGCTGCGGCAAGACCTACCTGGCGCAGACGCTGGCCCGGATGTTGAACGTCCCGTTCGCGATGTGCGACGCCACTGCGCTCACCGAGGCGGGCTATGTCGGCGAGGACGTGGAAAACATCCTGCTCAAGCTGATCCAGGCCGCCGACTTTGACATCAAGCGTGCTGAGCGGGGCATCATCTACATTGATGAGATCGACAAGGTGGCGCGCAAGGCGGAGAACCCGTCTATCACCCGCGACGTCTCCGGTGAGGGCGTGCAGCAGGCGCTGCTGAAGATCATCGAGGGAACGGTGGCTGCGGTGCCCCCGCAGGGCGGGCGTAAACATCCGCACCAGGAGTTTCTGGAGATCGACACCCGCAAGATTCTGTTCATCGTGGGTGGTGCCTTCGCCGGTCTTGAGGAGATCGTGAGCAGGCGCGTGGGCAAGCAGCCGGTTGGTTTCATCAACGATGACCCCATCAAGGTGCTGTCTGACGATCCGCTGGACGACGTGCGGCCCGAGGATCTGCACGCCTTCGGGCTGATCCCCGAGTTCGTTGGCCGACTGCCGATGATCACCAACGTCGCCCCGCTCGACAAGGATGCGCTGATGCGGATTCTGACGGAGCCGAAGAATGCGCTCACCAAGCAGTACCAGAGGCTGCTCGACCTGGACGGCGTCGAGTTGGAGTTCACTGAGGACGCGATTGAGGAGATCGCGGAGCTGGCCCTGGCGCGCGGCACAGGGGCGCGCGGGCTGCGCTCCATCGTCGAGAACCTGCTGCTGGATGTGATGTTTGAGGTGCCGAGCGACGAGGACGTGGTGCTGGTCAGGGTCACGGCGGACGCGGTGACCGGAGCGGACTCCCCGCAGCTCATCACCCGCGACGAGATCGAGGCTCGACGGGGGCTGACGGCCTAGGCCTTGTCTACGAATCTCCGGCAGCTATCCCGCTGCGGTGCCCCGCCCGAGGGGCGCGGGAGAGGCGGCTGGGCGCGCGGCGTGGTTTGCCGTCGCGGTGGTCGTGCTGCGCGCCGTGATTGATCGTGGGTCGAGGTTTTCGACGCCTAATGGCTAAGCTTTGGGATCATGACCCACGGCTACCGGCGCTATCCCCACCTCCACGGCAATACCGTAGTTTTTGTCGCCGACGATGATCTTTGGCTGGGCGAGACCAGCGGCGGTCAGGCGCACCGTTTGACCCGGGGCGAGGAGACGCCGCGCAGCCCACGCTTCTCGCCTGACGGCAAGCACATCGCCTACGTGGCTACCACGGGGGGTGGCCACGATCTCTACGTCACCGACGTCGATGGCAATTCGCGTCGGTTGACCTGGCTGAGTGCCACTCGGATGCATGTCTCCGGTTGGGTTGATTCCGACCATGTTCTGCTGGCCTCGGCGCATGAGACTGTTTCGCGGGGGCTCACCTACCTGTACTCGGTTTCGCTGGGGGGCTACGTGCGCAGGCTGGAGCTGGGCCTCGCGATGGACGCGGCCTTCGGGCGCAAGGGCACCGTCGTCGCGAGCCCAAACTTTCAAGGGCCGGAGAGCTGGAAACGCTACCGGGGCGGCATGGCCGTGCGGCTCTGGGTGTCCCCGGATGGCAAGGAAGACTGGCGGCGCATCTTGCCGCATGAGCCGGCCAGCCTGGCGGGGCCTCGCTGGTTCGGGGACCGGATCATCTTCACCTCCGACATTGGGGAGTCGGGGCGTTGCCAGGCTCAGCTGTGGAGCGTCACCGCAACCGGGCGTGACCTGAAGCAGCACACCTTCCACAGCGTCGAGCAGGGCTATGTTCGCGACGCCACCACCGACGGCAAGGGCATTGTCTACCATGCGCGCGGCGAACTGTACTACATGACCTCCCTGGAGGGACGCCCCGAGCTGCTGGACTTCCGCACCGCCGTCAGCCGGCCGCAGCCCGTCTTCCTTTCACCCCACGATCGCCTGGAGACGATGGCGCCGGACCACGGCGGCGACGGCTCGCTCGTGGAGTGGCGTGGGGCCGCGTACTTCCTCACCCACCGCTCCGGCCCCGCCCGGATGCTGGCGGATGCGCCCGGGGCGCGGATTCGTGAGCCGCGGCTGCTGGGCAGGTCGGGCAAGGCGATCTGGGCCACCGACCCGGACGGCGAGGACTGCCTGGAGATCAAGGCGGTCGACGGCGACGGCTCCGCGCGACGTCTGGCGCAGGGCAGGGTGGGGCGGGTGCTCGACCTGGCGTCGAACTCCGCGGGCAGCAAGGTGGCCATCGCGTCGCACGACGGCACCATATATCTGCTCGACGTGGCTCGGGGGTCGCTCAAGAAGATCGGCCGGTCGCCAGACGGTGAGGC
Organism: Tessaracoccus sp. OH4464_COT-324; assembly: GCF_003932855.1. Classification (GTDB taxonomy): domain Bacteria; phylum Actinomycetota; class Actinomycetes; order Propionibacteriales; family Propionibacteriaceae; genus Arachnia. The sequence continues at coordinate 120,124 of NZ_RQYZ01000006.1, forward strand.
GACCGGGTTCACGTTCTCGCCCGACGGCCGCTACCTGGTCTGGCGTGAGGCGATCGCCAACGAGGGCACACTCGGCCGGCTCGTCGGTTACGACGTGGCGGGGGATCGGCCCTTCACCCTGACCCGGGGGCAGTTTAACGACTACGCGCCCGCCTTCAGCTCCGACGGCAAGTTCCTCGCGTTCCTGTCGTCGCGCACTATCGACCCGAGCTACGACGAGCTGAACTTCGATCTGTCCTTCACCAACACGGTGCGCCCCTGGCTCGCCCCGCTGAGCGCGGAGGAGCCGTCTCCGTTCGGGGTGAGCGCCGATGGCTGGCAGATCAGCGAGGGCGACGACGGCTCGGGAGAGGAGGGCGCGGCCAAGTCCGGGGAGAAGACCGAGGAGGCCGTGACGTTGGACGCCGAGGGTTTCGAGGATCGCCTGGCGGTGTTTCCCGTTCCCAGCGGCCAGTACCGTGAGCTGATGGCTGTGCGCGACGGCGTGGTCTGGACCCGCTCCACCTCGGGCAGCGCTGTCCTGGGTGACGGGCGAGTCGGCACCGAGGAGGCCAAGGATTTGGCCGAGCACTTCTCGTTCAAGCAGCGCAAGGCGACGGTTGTCGTCGAAGCCTGCGACGCGGTGGCGGCCTCCGGCGACGGTGAGCGCCTCCTGGTGCGTTGCGGTGACGAGGCCTGGGTACAGTCGGCGGACGCCAAACCCGAGGACGAGGACCGGATCAATGTTGATCTGACGAGGCTCCGGCGCGAGATCGACCCGGCCGAGGAGTGGCGCCAGATGTTTGACGAGACGACGCGGCTCATGGGCAGCCACTTCTGGCGTGAGGATATGGACGGTGTTGACTGGCTCGGGGTTGTGGAGCGTTACCGACGGCTCCTGCCGCGGCTGGCCACCCACGACGATCTGGTGGATCTGCTGTGGGAGACCATCGGCGAGCTGAATACCTCGCACGCCTACGTGAAACCTGTCGGCGACGTGGACGCGCCCCGGGTTGGCTGGCTGGGGGCAGAGTTCACGCGCAACTCGAAGCGGGAGCTGGTCATCCAGCGGATTCTGCCCGGTGAGTCGTCCGACCCGCACGCCCGCTCCCCGTTGCGCGCGGCGGGGGTAGGTGCGGCCCCAGGGGATGTGATCCTGGCCATTGACGGCCGGCCCACCAGCGAGGCGCCGCACGTCGGGGCACTGCTGCTGGGCTCGGCGGAGAAGGTGGTGGAGCTTACCTTGGCGCGTGGCCGCATGAAGCGGCGCGTGGCGGTCGTGCCGGTGGCTTCGGAGGTGCCGCTGCGCTACCACGAGTGGGTGCGCAGCAACGTCACCTACGTCGACCGGGCGTCGCGTGGGCGGCTCGGCTACGTCCACGTGCCGGATATGGTGGCCACCGGGTGGGCCGAGTTTCATCGGCTCATCGGCGAGGCCACCCAGCGCGACGGGGTGATCGTCGACGTGCGGTTTAACAACGGCGGCCACACGTCGGAGTTGGTGATCGAGCGGCTGATGCGCAAGGTGATCGCCTTCACTGGCGGACGCCACCTGGAGGTGGGCACTTACCCGAGGCAGGGCATGCGCGGCCCGGTGGTGTTCGTGACGAACTCGTTCGCGGGCTCCGACGGCGACATCGTGTGCCTGGCGGCCCAGGAGTATGGGATTGGGCCGGTGGTGGGCGAACGCAGTTGGGGCGGGGTCATTGGTATCGACGGCCGGTTCCAGCTCGTGGACGGCACCGAGGTCACCCAGCCAAGGTACTGGATCCAGTTCGAAAAGTCGGGCATGCGGGTGGAGAACCACGGCGTGGATCCCGATGTCGTCGTCGAGATGACGCCGGCGGACTGGGAGTCGAGCAAGGATCCGCAGCTCGACGCGGCCATCGCGCAGGCACTCGACCGGCTGCGGCGCACCCCGGCGTTGGCGCCGCGCAGCCTGGGCGCGCCCCGCTTCGGGCCCCGGAGCTGAGGCCGGCGGGTCCGGCTTGGGAGCGTGCATTTTCGCGGTCGTTTACCCCGCCAGCTGCGCATAGGTCGGGTATAGACTCGCCGCATGTTCACGTTATCGGAAGACGATCCGCAGAAAATGCTTGACGCGCTAGCGCAGCTGGCGGGGGAACACTTCGAACTGGCCGAGCGGCAGCGGGCCGCGTTGGCGGCCGCGGAGGGCGTGGCGCGCTCCGGGCCGGTAGAGCTCGCGGTGGGACCCGACGGGAGCCTCAGCCGCGTCGAGATTGAGGGTGACGTCGACAGGTTGTCGCCGGCCATGCTGCGCAACTACCTGATGGAGGCCTACCGCGAGGCGGCCCAGCTGGCGAACCGCGCCTGCGCGGCCAGCGTGGTGGATCCTGGCGCTAGCGAGACCATCCGCCGGTCCATGCCGGAGGAGCTGGCGGAGGAAGACGGCGACGATTGCGCCGTGTTGCCGCCGGGGCCGGAGCGCAGCTACACCCTCGATGACCTGCCGGAGGATCCCGAGTTCGAGCGGCTGCTGACCCGGATGGACAGCTCAGATGCCCAGGAAGTGCTGGCCGAGTTGAAAGCCGCCGCAGGATTGGAAAACTTCGACTTCAACCGGCCGGCGGAACAGATCCAGGCCGAGATTATCGCCGACGCGCAGCGGCTGGCGCGCGGCGCCGAAGAGGTGGGCCCGGAGCTGCGCGCGCTGCGGGTCACCCACGACACCGAACACCTCACGGTGACGATCGGGGCCTGGGGACAGATACACGACCTCACGATTCGCCCTGCCGCGCTGCGGCTCGACGCCCAGCAACTGGCGGAGGCCATCGTCGCCGGGGTTCGCGAGGCGGAGGGGGTCGCGGCAAGGGAGGCAAGAGCGCTGCTGAGCGCGTCGGGCATCTACGACCCGCAGGATCCCTCGCTCGCTGTCCTTGAGGTCAGGGCAGCCCAGTAGGGAAGAGATAAGGGAAGGAAAACCACGAAATATGACTTCATTCAAAGTCAACCCCGAGGCACTCGATAGCGCCGGCGAAGGGTGCATCGCAGTGGGCGCGCAAGTTTCAGGCGTGGCGGGCCAGCTCAGCCAGCCGGACCCGCTGATGCTTGGCATGTTCTTGGCCCCTCTCATGGCGGGAGCCACCGCATTTACGAGCTATTCGCAGCAGCTGATCCGCGGCATCGGCCACGGTAACAAGGCTCTCGGTGAAAATCTCAAGGCCACGGCGAAGGCTTACCGTGACCACGAGGACCAGACGGTGCAACAGTGCACCCAGTTCGTGGGGAGCATCGGATGACTGAGGTAGCGGCGAATTATGGTCGAGGGGTTGGCAGCGCCTTCGGCCAAGAGTACACCGACGTGGCCAAGGCGTGGTCGGACGGCAAGTTCGGGGTGTCCGACCTGGCGGCGCCGGTGGGGGCGGGTCTCGACCTGCTAGGGGCCTTCCTGGACCCGGTCAGCTGGGTGGTAGGCAACCTGCTGGAGCCGATCTACAACTGGATCTTCGAGCGCTGCGAGCCCTGTAAGCGGGTGATCGAGTCCGTCACCGGCAGCCCGGACCAGGTGCGCAGCTGGGCTGAGCAGTTTCAGACTGCGGCCAAGGGGGTAGCGGAGTCTGCCAACCAGCTGCTGGAACAGGTGAACCGCGCACTCAGCGAGTGGGAAGGTCAGGCTCGCGACGCGTTCCGTCAGGTGGCCGAGCAGGCGGTGGAGATGCAGCGCAGCCAGGCCGACACCCTGCATAAGGCGTCCGAACTGGGCTACGGTCTTGCGGGCATCGTGTCCGTGTTCAAGGAAATCATCATCACCCTGATCAAGCAGCTGATCAACGACCTGGTCAGCAAGGGCATCATGGCCGCGCTGGCTGCGGTGCCCTCACTCGGTGCGGCGGTGGCCGCCTACATGGCGTGGGCAGCCGGAAAGTACGCGCTGGTGATGGGGCGGGTCGCGCGCTCGCTGCAGAAGCTGTTCAGCAAGGCGGCGGACCTGGTTGGGAAGGCCACGAAGTTCGGCAAGTTCTTGGAGAACATCGCTGAGCGGCTGGGCAGGCTCGCCGCGCACTTTGACGACATCAAGGCTCGGGCGGATTCGACGCGCTCCACCCTGGACAGGCGCAACCAGGCGCAGGAGCGGGCAGCGGAACGCCAGCGCAGGGCCGACCAGCACTATCAAAACGCGGAGCAGATGGACGGCCGGGCAAGGCGCACCGAGACGAGGAAGGGCGATACTCAGATCAGGCGGCGTGATCAGCAACTCGACCGGGCCAATCAGCTGGGCAAGGAATCGCTGGAACAGGCGGGTGGTATTGGCGCTAGTCCTTCCAAACCGTGGAACTACGTCCCACCGTTCGGCAAGTACGACGGAGGCCAGCGCCATGAGAATACAGGCAACCCGGCAGATGACATTGGGGAACTCGTCGAGTGAGTTCCGCCGAACACGCTCCGCGACCGGATTATTTCCGTCCACAGGCTCCGAAGAAAGGCGGGAAAGCTCCGTGGGGCGCCATCGCCGTGGTCGCATCCCTCGTGCTGTCCTGCGCGCTGGGCATATACACCTGCGGGGGCATTGCCAGGGCGCAGGGCGGGTTCTCGGCAGACGGCTGGCGCACGGGTACCGTCACAGTGGAAAGCTGCCGGGTGGACGGTTTGAGCCTGGGGCTGCGCTACGAATGCACGGGAGCTGTTTCATGGACTAGGCAGGAGAAACTCCCCGCGGGGCTGACCCTTCCGGAGCCGCCGTACACGGTCTACAGCCCCACCGAGCTCCAGCCCGGCAGCGTGGTGGCGGTCGAGGCCTTCCTGGTAGACCGGCAGCGGCTGGTCGGGAAGGGATCGAAGACCGTCGTCGAGGAGAATATCGTCACGGATGACCATCCCCGCGGTCAGGAGTTCTGGATGTGGTTCCAAATGCTGGGGCCAATCCTGTGGGCGATCCTGACCTTCGTGGTGCTGGGGGCTATCACTACGCTCGCGGGAAAGTTCAGGTACGGCGGATTCGGGAGGCGGTTTCGCCGGTTCCGTAGGGGCGCCGGCGACGCCCGTGGCGATACCAGCTATTGAGGCGGGGGAGGACCACCGGGCGGGGCGTAACTTGTGGAAGTTCACGGCCCGCGCCGGTGGCCTCTGTGTTGTGTTTTGACGCGCGGCTGAGCCTGCCCGTCGGGGCTTGGAGCCAACTTCGCCCGGTGCCGGAAGCCTCCGATCGAGCGGATTCACCTGCAGGCAACGCCCTCGCTCAGCGGTCGTAGGCCGACAGCGATCAACGACGGCGCAGCGCGCCCGTCGCCAAGCACCTGACAGCTGGCCCACCAACCTGACGACCATCCCCCGGGGGAGAGGCCGACGCGGCCGTCGGCCCCCGCCCCGTTTTACGCCGGGGCTATTCCTGGGCGAGTTCGACGTCCACCGTGAGCGGCGAGTCGCTCTCCACCCAGGCGAGCGTCGTGATGCGCCCAACCGCGCTGAGGTCGGATTCGATGGAACGCAGCCGCGCGAGCACGTCGGCGGTGCCCGAGAACGTTGCCTGGACCACCTCGGTGCGCATGGACACCTTGGCGGTGGATTTCGCGCCCCGGATCGCGATCAGGGCGGCCGCCACGTCGTCGAGGAGCGCGGGCTCGCCGTCCGGCAGCTCGCTGGCCTGGGGCCAGGCGGCACGGTGGATGGAGCCCGTGCGGAACCAGCTCCAGGTCTCCTCCGTCACATAGGGCAGGAAAGGCGCGAGCAGTCGCAGCTGCACGTCCAGGGCCAGCTGCAAGGCGGCCTTGGCGGAGTCAGCCTGCGCTCCCTCGGAGTAGGCCCGCTCCTTGACTAGCTCGACGTAGTCGTCGCAGAAGGACCAGAAGAACGTCTCGGCGGCTTCCAAGGCCGACGTGTAGTCGAATGCGTCGAAGGCCGCCGTGGCTGCTGTCACGACCTGCTTCAGGCTGGCCAACATCGCCAAGTCGAGCGGGTCGGTCACCTGGCTGAGCGTGAACTCGCCGGAGGCGCGGCCGAGCGCGAACTTGGAGGCGTTCAGCACCTTCATGGCGAGGCGACGCCCAACTTTCATCTGGGACTCGTCGAACGGCGAATCCAGGCCGGGGCGCGCCATCGCGGCTCGCCAGCGCACTGCGTCGGAGCCGAACTTATCCAGGATGTCGGTGGGCACCACCACGTTGCCCTTCGACTTCGACATCTTCTTGCGATCCGGGTCCACCACGAAGCCGGAGATTGTGGCCCGCCGCCAAGGGAGGCAGCCGTGCTCGAAGTTGGCGCGCACCACGCGGGAGAACAGCCAGGTGCGGATGATGTCGTGCGCTTGGGGCGCGATGTCCATCGGGAAGGTCAGGTTGAACAGCTCTTCGTCGCGTTCCCAGCCACACGCCAGCTGCGGGGTGAGCGACGACGTGGCCCACGTGTCCATCACGTCCGGATCGGCGACGAAGCCGCCCGCCTGGCCGCGCGCCGACTCGTCGAATCCTGCGGGTGGCTGGCTCATCGGGTCGACCGGCAGCTGATCCTCGGCGGGCACGATCGGGTGGTCGTAGTCGGGTTCCAGGTTCTCGTCGAGCGGGTACCACACCGGGAACGGCACGCCGAAGAAGCGCTGGCGGGAGATCAGCCAGTCGCCGTTCAGGCCCTCAACCCAGTTTTCGTAGCGGTGCCGCATGTGCTCGGGCACCCACTGCAACTCCTCGCCACGCGCCAGCAGCTGCTGCTTGAGGGCATCGTCGCGGCCGCCGTTGCCGATGTACCACTGGCGGGTGGCGACGATCTCCAGCGGCTTGTCGCCCTTCTCGTAGAAGTTCGTCTTGCGCATCGTCGGCTTCGGCTCGCCGTCCAAGGCGCCCAGCTCGCGCAGCAGCCCGACGGTGGCCTCGCGCGCGGAGAACGCGGTCTTGCCCGCGAGCAAGCGGTAGGGCTCGGTGTTGACGATCCACTCGGGCGTCTCGGCCGCGAATCGGCCGTCGCGGCCGATCACCGTTCGGGTGGGGAGCTGGAGTTCACGCCACCAGGTGACGTCGGTCAGGTCGCCGAACGTGCAGCACATGGCGATACCTGCGCCCTTATCTGGCTCCGCGTCCGGGTGGGCGAGCACCGGGATCTCGACGCCGAAGATCGGGGAGGTCACGGTGGTGCCGAACAGGTCCTGGTAGCGCTCGTCGTCGGGGTGCGCGATGAGTGCGCACACGCTGACCAGCAGCTCCGGGCGGGTGGTTTCGATGAAGATGGGGGATCCGTCGGGCCTCGTGAACGCCACCCGATGGTAGGCACCAGCGTAGTCGCGCGCCTCTAGCTCCGCCTGGGCGACCGCGGTCTGGAACGTGATGTCCCACAGGGTGGGCGCGTAGCTCAGGTAGGCTTCGCCGCGAGCGTAGTTGCGTAGGAATGCCTTCTGCGCGATCGCCTGCGTCTCGGAGCCGATCGTGGTGTACAGCAGACTCCAGTCGACCGAGAGCCCCAGCGTGCGCCATAGCGCCTCGAACACCTGCTCGTCGATCGCCGTCAACTCCTCGCACAATTCAATGAAGTTGCGCCTGGAAATGGGTAGTTGCCGCTTCGGATCAGGCTTGGCCGGCGGCGTGAACTCCGGGTCGTAGGGCAGCGCCGGGTCGCAGCGCACGCCGTAGTAATTCTGCACCCGGCGCTCGGTGGGCAGACCGTTGTCGTCCCACCCCATTGGGTAGAAGACTTCCTTGCCCCGCATCCGCTGGTAGCGGGCCACGAGGTCGGTGTGGGTGTAGCTGAATACGTGACCGACGTGCAGGCTTCCCGAGACGGTGGGCGGTGGGGTGTCGACGGAGAAGACATCCTCGCGGCGCTCGGGGCGGCGGAAGGCGTAGGTGCCTTCCTCAGCCCAGATCTTGCCCCACTTGGCCTCCAACCCTTCCAGGGTCGGCTTGTCGGGGATTCGGGAAAGCTGTTCGGTCATGCGGCTGATCTTAGTGCGAAATCCTGACGTGGCCATATCGTCCTGTGATCGTCCGGAGCGCGTCGGCGCACCTCGATTGGGTGGCGGAAGTGCGGCACAGGGGGCCGCGCACAGCGCAGGGTGTCGCCTCAGCGTCTTGAGACTGGCGTGGACGAATAATCCTGCCCAACTGGTGGTGCAATGACCCCGCGTCTTGAGAGAATACGTCCATGCAACACAGCTATTTCGATGACGAGTGGGACCCTACGGCCCCGGTGTTTTATTCGGACGAGGCCGATGAGGTCGAGGACGTGGGGGTGCCGGCGGCACCTGTTTGGACTGATGGGGATCGGCGGGAGGAGATGGAGCTTCGGGCCGAACTGGCGGCCGCGCGTAGCGCGCTGACCGGGCTCAGCGACTCCGCATACCTGGCCGAAACCATGGCGGCAGTGCAGCGGGTGCAGGAGACCTCGGCCAGGTTATCGGCGGTGGTTTCGCCGCCAGCGTTTGCTGGCGCCGATGGCGGGTTTGGCGCTGGGGGTGCCCCCGGTGGCGGGGGTGTGGTACGGGTATGGTTCGGCCCGGATCACCAGTTGACGAAGGTACGGATTAGCCCGGTGTGGTACACGAAGTTGCGTCCCGGGCAGACGTTGGCTCAGCTGTTCACCTTCGCTTTCAGACGCTATGCGCTGTCGCTTGCCGCCGCTCCGCTGCCAGCTGAGCGGCCCCGGCCGGCCGGCTTCGACCGGCCTGTGCCCGGGGTCTCGCTGGATCACTTGCTGATGGCTCTCGACCGGCAGGAGGCGTTGTATGACAGCGTCGTCAATCAGGCGGTAGAGGGCGCGGTGCCGGCTGCGCGGACGGTGGGACGTTTCGCCGGGGCTGAGGTGGAGTTGAGCGAGGCGGGGCTGCTGGATTTGGCCTGGTTCGATGAGGGCTGGCTGAATCGCACCCAGGTGGGCAAGGTACGCGACGCGGTGGTCGCGGCTGCGGCGGACGCGTTTTCCCGTTATGCTCCGGCGAGTCGGGCGTCGGAGGCGGCGGTAGCGGCTGCGCGTGAGCAGCATGAGGTGTTGCTGGCCGGGCTGAAGAGCTTTATCGGCTACTAGTCGTGGCTGGTCACGGCTGGCGTGTTTTTCAACAAGGAAATTAGGAATCGAGACAGAAAGGGTATGGGCTCGACCATGAGTGGTGGTAATTGGCCAGAGGATGAAAGATTGCGGGCGCCGGAGGCCGCGTTTTGGGGCATCAGCTTTGAGACGGATGATTTAGTTGATGTTTCAGATATTTCGGAGAAGACGCTCTCCCCAGGCGCGGCGGGCGCACCCGGCCAGGACAACGGCAAGGCCGGTGGCGGTGCCCCGCCGATGATGATGGGTCCCGGGATGGGCGGCGGCGTTCCGGGCGCGGCTTCGCAGGCTGCTGGCGGGGTCGCGCAGGCGTCCGCGCAGCAGACTGTGCAGGCGGTGGCGCGCACTGGACAGGTTGCGCCGCTGGGCACCCCGCTGAACCCCACCGTCCCCGCCGGCCCACTGCCCGGGGGAATGCCTTCGGGCTCACTACCTGGTGGGGCGCTGCCCGGAGGAACGCCTGGTTCGCTACCTGGGGGGTCTCTGCCCGGCCCGGCGCCTGGTGGGCTGGGTGCGGCTTCTGCCGGGGGTAGCAGGGGCTGGGGCTATGGAGATCCGATCCTGCCCGGCGATCCCCGCCACGACGGCAGCCTGGGGCCGATCTACCCGGGTGATCCCCGCTACCATGGCCTGATCAGCGGCTCGCCTCTCCCTCCGGGAAGCGGGTACCAACCCCAGCCCGGGTACCCTCGGCCTGGGTACCCGCAGCCAGACGAAGGCCACCTGCCGCCTGGCGGCGGCTATCCGCCCCCGGGGTATCCGCAACCCGGGTATCCGTCCCCGGGATATCCCCGGCCTGGTGGTGACGCGAGGCCTGGCTTCCCGCCGCCGGGTGGCGGGTTCACGCCCCAGCCTCCGGGCGCCGGCTGGCAACCCGCGCCTCCATCACCTGGTGGGGGGCGTGTCCCGCCCGGCGGTGGCGGACAGTCAGACCCTGTGCTAGCGCCGCCTGGCGGTGCTTGGCGGCCCGCGCCTACGCCGGACTACACCCCGCCTGCAGCGGCTGGCGGGCCAGGAGGGTTGCCCAGCCGCGCAGGCGGCGGGCCGGTGGCCTCCGGTGGGGGCGGCGCCTCGGGTGCGGCCGACGGCGGGGTCGGAGGCGACGGCGTGAGCTTTGAAGTGGATCCGGACAAGCTTCTTGAGATGTCGCGCGAGTGGGCGGCTACGTCGGACAGCGCGCAGCGCAGCCGCTCGACGATGCCGTCGCCTACCGACTTTGGGTTGATGCAGCCCATCGTGGGCTTTTTCGAGGCGGTTTCTGCTAGCGCGGCGGGCGGCTCCAGGGGAGCCTCCAGCGAGTTTGACGGTATCAGGGGAACGCTGCAGTCCTCTGCGCAGTCCTATCTGGACAACGAAAGCAATGCGGCGAGTAGCGCCAACGAGATTGGAGAGAAGTGATGGCTGGGCCGGAAAGGAGCGCCGACTGGGCGCTCGAACAGCTGAAGAATGTGCTGCGTGGCTTCACATCGGAGACGCCCGCCGCTACGGACGTTGGGGCGCGCGCCGCAGATCTTGCGACGGTGCTCAGCGCCGAGGCGAGTGAAGTGAAAGACGTGGCCGCGATGATGGCGCAGGTCAGCGACCTCAAGAAGCGGGTGTTGGCCCAGGACCACCGGAAGTCGCTGGACTGGCAGCAGGAGTTTCTGGCCCGGGCCTCGGACCCGGCGCAGGCGAAGGCGGATCTGGCGTGGCTGGCCGAGGCTAACAACCAAGCCATCCAGGATGCCGACGACGCGCTGCTGGGGCTGCAGAAGGCCAGCGACGCCATCGCCCAGCACCAGCACGTGCCGGCCCTGCTGAAGGCGGAGCAGGGGCAGTGGGCGAAGGCCCTGCGCATCGTCGCGGAGATCGACGAGTCGGCCGAGTCGCGGGAGCGGGTGGCGGGCTGGGTGGGCCGCGCCGCCGAGGACTACACCCAGATGGCGAAGGTGCAAAGCGAGGCCTGCCACGAGTGGCTGGGGCTGACCAAGGTGATGGTGGAGGCCTATCAGCTGGGGGTAGACGTGAATACCTCGATGGTGGCGGCGACGCACTCGATCCTGAGCCAGGTGATCCGGCTGCACCGGCTGGATGGGCAGAGCCCCGAGCGGGCGGAGTACTACATGTCCACCAGGCGGCTCACGCAGCTGATGAACGCCGCCTGCACCGAGATCGCGCAGATGAGCGCCCGGCTCAGCCAAACCCTGGAGCTGGTGTCCGCGGATCTGGAGGCCGTGCACAACGCCCTCGTGATCTTGAGCGGCGGCCGCTGGCCGCACGGCCGCGCGCTCGCCGGCCAGCCGGCCGGCAACATCCCCGACCTGCGCGAGCACGACCCGCAGCCGGCTAGCGCGCTCCCGAAGCCCACCGCGCGCGGCAACTTCCGGCCAGCGAGGGGCCGATGATGTCCCGGGCTGGCGTCGGCGCTGGTGGGCGTGGTGTGTGGTGGGTGGTGATTGGTGTGTTGTCGGTGGTGTTGGTGGGGTTGGTGGTGGTGTTGTGGTGGTCGGGTCCTCGTGGTGGGGGTGTGTCGGCTTCGGGTGAGTCTTCGTTGGTGGTGGGGTCTTCTGCTGTGGTTGAGTCTTCGTCGGTGGTGGGGTCTTCTGCTGCGGGGGGTGGGCCGTCGGTGGTGGTGAGTTCTTCGGGTGTGGGTGGGCCTAGTGCTAGTCGGTCGTTTGGGTTGGATTGGCGTAAGGCTGATTATTGGACTGGGGTGGTGCCGGCTGAGCGGTTGCCGCGGATGTTTGATGGGTTGGCTTTGGATGATTATAGGTTGCCTGAGCGGCTCGGTAGTTTCCCGTTGAATTTGCAGAAGAGTCGTATCTATATTTTCGTGCGAATGCGTATTATGGGTCGGGGGATAGGCATGATCCGGAGCTGATCTTGCGCATCAGTCGCGGGGCGGAGCCACATGATACCTTTAATCGTAATGTGGCTCGTTTCTCGGATGCGCATTATGTGGGGCGGTTGACTTGCGGTCATAACAGTATTAATGGGCAGTTCAGTTGTCTTGCTTATGCGGAGGATGCTTTCATTCAGTTGGAGGCTTATCAGGGTA
>NZ_RQYZ01000051.1 GCF_003932855.1 Tessaracoccus sp. OH4464_COT-324
GCGTTCGCGATCACCTTCGCCGGACGGTTCGAGAGAACCACTCACTGATGAAAACCGCCGGACCCCACACACCGAATTTCGGACAGACCCAAACTGAGCGGGGTTTCGATATCAGATGTCGATCTCTCTCGCGGAAGAATTTCCGACTCGCGCCTCACAAACGTCGCTGGAATCAAAGTAAAGGGTGTCGAGCTGGCACTTCGGAACATTGAGGTTAAGGAGTCCCGAGTCGGTGTTCTCGATCTTGGCGGTGCCGACCTTAAAACGGTGCTCTTCGAGCGGTGCAAGCTAGGTTGTGTGCTTCTTAGAGGTGCTCGTGCAGCGGACGTGACGTTCGAGAACTGTTTGATCGAAGAGCTGGATCTCACGGGTGCCTCGATCGCACGCCTGTCGCTACCCGGGTCGAGTATCCAGACGTTGACGCTGTCCATGGAATCGGCGACTGGGCTTGATTTGCGCGAAGCCAAACTCAAAGCATTGTCCGGCACCCAATCCCTCTACGGCGTGATCTTCAATGAGCATCAGCTCATGCAGTTTGCCGAGCAGTTCGTTCAGCAACTCGGCGCCCGAATCCTTTAGGGTATTTAGGGTATGTCGAGCGGAAACCCCAGCAGGTGCGCTTCACCTGAGCCACGTGCCCCCCTGCAGCCGAAGAAGCTGGGGGTGACCGGGACCGTCCTAGATGGTTGATTCCTGGGGCAGTGGTGTGTAATGGCCTGCCGTGGCGGGGAGGGAGTCCGAGGGTCGGTGGTGTCCACTCCTGAACTTTCCCGAACCATTAAGGACCAGGATTGTCATGGACACCGACTTGGACACCCTCGCCATTGAGGTTCCCTCCGGATCGTAGGGGCATCGGTAATGAGGATTGCGGTGTCAGAGAAGCGGAAGAAGTACGATCGGGAGTTCCGTGGGGGAGTTGTCCGGATC
>NZ_RQYZ01000052.1 GCF_003932855.1 Tessaracoccus sp. OH4464_COT-324
TGGTGACGGTGGGTCGGATCCAGGAGAGTCTGTCGAAGATTGCTCCCGCGATTGCGAAGACTCAGGAGGTGTTGCGTTCCGCGGCGGAGACCTGTGTCGAGGTGGCCAACACCATCATCGACCTGTTCAAATCGCTGATCGAGTTCATCATCGCCTCCGCAGTCGTGTCGGCTGCGCTATCGATCCTCACCCTGGGCGCCTCCATCGCCGCTGAAGTGGCGGCCATCCTGGCCAAGGGGCTGCAAACCCTGGCCAAAGTGGTCAAGGTCGTGGAGCGCATGGCCAAGGTGCTGATGAAGCTGGCCGAACTTCTGACGAAACTCGTGGAAATCCTCAAGAAGATCGCCGAGTTCCTGCGCGCGATCAAGGAGATCCTCAAGCTGATCAAGGAGCTGAAGAAGGGCGCCACGCTGGTGGAGAAGGCCCTCCTCACCGGGGTCAAGTCGTTGATCACTTTCCCCATCAACAAGGGAGCCAATGCCGTCCTGGACGGGGTGGGCGCGCCCTTCAGGATGCCCAGTGGAGTGGGCGAGCTGCGGGAGGCGGGCAAGCACGGCGGCGACGCGCTCGACTCGTCGCAGGACGCCGTCGATTCCGCCACCGGAGTCCCCGGCCGCTGAACGAGCAGGGGGCGGCAGAGTGCCGCCCCCAACACTCGGCCCAGCAGCGCCGAACGCAACACGTCGAGGCCAACCGAACCCACGTCGTGCGATTCCATGAGGAGATCGAGGCACGGGACCGGCCCGCGGAGGATGCTGGGAGCATGCGTCGATGCGGAGAAGATGAGCTGGGCAGGGTTCGGGTTTTGTTGGGGCCGGGTGAGCAGCCGGTTTTCGGTTCGATGGTTTCGCCGCTCACCGGGGCGGTCAGTCTGGGTCCTGTGGACAACCGGATT
>NZ_RQYZ01000053.1 GCF_003932855.1 Tessaracoccus sp. OH4464_COT-324
GGGTCTGTCCGAAATTCGGTGTGTGGGGTCCGGCGGTTTTCATCAGTGAGTGGTTCTCTCGAACCGTCCGGCGAAGGTGATCGCGAACGCGTTCAACGCGGGCTTCCACCTCATCACCCAGCGTGCCCGGCCTCCGCCGGTGGGGTCAAGCGACCGCGTCACGAGGTAGAGGCACTTGAGTGCGGCGGCCTCGTTGGGGAAGTGTCCACGTGCCCTGACGGCCCGCCGATACCTCGCGTTGATCGACTCGACCGCGTTCGTCGTGCAGATCACCCGCCTGATCTCGACGTCGTACTCAAGGAACGGCACGAACTCCGCCCAAGAGTTCCGCCACAGTTGCACGATCGCGGGATAGCGTTCGCCCCACTCGGCGGCGAACTCCTCGAACCGGTCCTTGGCCGCCTGCTCAGACGGAGCCGTATAGACCGGCTTCAGTGAACGGACGATCGCGTCGCGGTGCTGCCGTCCTGCGTATCGGAAACTGTTGCGGATCAGGTGGACGATGCACTGCTGCACGACCGTCTGCTCCCAGGTCGTGTTGATCGCCTCAGGCAGACCCTTCAGCCCGTCGCACACGGCAATGAGGACGTCTTCGACACCCCGGTTCTTCAGCTCGGTGAACACCTGCAACCAGAACCTCGCACCCTCCTGCCCGTCACCTGCCCAGATCCCGAGGATGTCGCGTTCCCCGTTCACGGTCACGCCCATCACGACATAGAACGGCGTGTTGCGAACCTGCCCATCACGGACCTTCACCACGATCGCGTCGACGAAGATCACCGGATAGAGCGGATCCAACGGCCTGCTCGACCATTCGGCGAGTTCGCCGGCGACTTTCTCCGTGATCCGGC
>NZ_RQYZ01000054.1 GCF_003932855.1 Tessaracoccus sp. OH4464_COT-324
AGTTTGGCTGCTCATTTTGGGGCGGGTGCCGTCGGGGGCGGGGTGGGTGCGGGAGGATGGGGCATGGCGTGGGTGCGGAGGCTGTGGTGGCAGGCCTGGGTGGGTTATGGCTTGGGTGCGGTGGCTTTCCTGGGTGCGGTCGTGTTGGCCGTTTGGGGTCAGGGCTGGTATGCGGGGCTGACGGCGGTGTTTGGCCTGCTGGCCGCGGCGGCGGGCGCGCAGCGGGAGTGCCGACGCAAGCTGGTGGAGCTGGCGGGTGGTAGGCCGCCGAAGCGGATGGGTGAGGTCACCGTGGCGGAGGCGGGGGTGAATCCGCAGGATGATCGGTTTCGGGATCTTTACGTGGAGCGTGATGCGGAGCCGGAGGTGTGCCGGTTGTTGGCTGAGCACGGGCGGGTGCTGGTGGTGGGCGAGTCGATGACGGGCAAGACCCGGATGCTGCTGCACATCGCCGGTGAGAGGTTTCCCGAGCGGTGGTGTCTGTCCCCGCGTGGCGCCGACGCGCTGGCCCGGCTTGGTGCGCTTCGGTGTGTGCCGGGGGAGGTGGTGTTGTGGCTGGATGAGTTGCATGAGTTCGGGGATCCCGATTTTGTGGTGGCGTTGGAGGCGTGGCGGGCGCGCGGTGCGGTGGTGTTCGCTTCGTTGCGGGTTGCTGAGGAGCGCCGGATCAGGGATACCGGCGAGTTCAAGGATCCGCGTGTGCGTACTTTGGATTGGTTCGCTTCGGCGACGGTCCGGCCCGCCGTGTGGAGTGCTACCGAGGTCGGGCGGTTGCGGGAGCGTTGCCCGGAGTTGGCCGGCGAGGTGGGGGAGGCGTCGCTGCCAGCATCTGGCGGGCGCGCCGAAGCTGGCGGAGAAGCTGCGCCGAGCCACCGGTGATGTGCGCGGGCTGCTCACCCTGGCCGCGAGCTGGCGCCGGATCGGGATGCGGCAGGACCTGCCGCGCGACGTGATCGATCATGCGGCGGTGGACTTCCTGCCGCCACTGTATGACAGCGATGTGGCCGGGCGGATCCAGGCTGCGTTGGATGATGCCTGTCTGGAGGTCAATCCCAGTGTGGCCGCGCTGGCCCGTACCGGCAGCGGCTACCGCATCTCTGACTACCTGCTAGACCGCGACGAGCTGCCCACCACAACAACCGACTCCCTCTGGGAGGCCGC
>NZ_RQYZ01000055.1 GCF_003932855.1 Tessaracoccus sp. OH4464_COT-324
GACCAGATACAGCTTCCCACCGGCTGTGGGGATCTCGGTCATGTCTCCCACCCACTTCACGTTTGGCCGCTCGGCGGTGAAGTTACGCTCGAGCAAGTCGAAAAACTTCGGGACGGTCGTGTCCTGCTGACCAAGACCGTCCCTGCGCTTGATCCGTCGCGCCACCAGCCCCTGGCGGCGCATCGAGTCCGCAACCGTCTTCTCGCTGACCTCCCAACCATCCACGCAGATCGACGTGCAGCCGCGACGAGCCATGCAGGCCGCGCTTCTTGGTGAACATCACCCGCACGGCCCACTCGAGGCAGCCGCGGCGGCGATCACGACTCATATGTAACCCCGAGCTCGCCGACGGCCCAATCGCTCTACCCAGCCACTTGTAGAACCAGGCCAGACCGACGCCGAGCAACAGGCAGATCCACGGTGTGCGGCACGCGGTAGTTGGTCCTCTGATCAGCGATAAAGCGTGCCACACTCACTTCGTCGCCCCCTCACCCACAAGACCACAGATCGCTTGAGGACACCACGCTCCATCCGGAGCTCGGCGACCTCAACACCCAGCCACTTGAGTTCCTCCACGTCGTCCTCCGACACCCCCCACTGCCCTGTGCAGCCTCGCATGCACGGTTCACCCAGTTACCCAAGATCCCCGCGCTCACACCGAAGCCGCGCGCGATCTGCGCTACCGGCCTTCCGGTCTCTTCGACGATCCGGACAACTCCCCCACGGAACTCCCGATCGTACTTCTTCCGCTTCTCTGACACCGCAATCCTCATTACCGATGCCCCTACGATCCGG
>NZ_RQYZ01000056.1 GCF_003932855.1 Tessaracoccus sp. OH4464_COT-324
GCGGGTGAGCCCGGTTTGGTTCAAGAAGTTGAAGCGGGGCCAGACGTTGGATCAGGCTTTTATGCAGGCGTTCGCGGTTTCTGGGTATTCGCTGGGGGGTGGCGATGGGGCTGTGCCAATGGTGAAGCCGGGTGACGACGACCTTGAGGTGGAGTTGCCGGATATGCCGATTGAGGAGTATGTGGAGTTGATGCGGGGGCATGCTTTGTTGCGGCGGGAGGCGATGGAGCGTGCGTTGGCTGAGCCTGTGCCGCAGGCTGGGCCGGTGGTGGGCCGGTTCGCGGGGGTGACGATCTGGTTGGGTTCGAATGGTCACCCGGAGCGGATCGAGTTTGATGAGGACTGGTTGGATGATGCGCAGGTGGGGGCTATTTGTGCTGCGGTGGAGCGGGCGGCCAGGGATGCTTTCTCTCGGTATCGGGAGGTTGTGGATGACCGGTTTGCTGAGGTTGAGCGGTTGGACGAAGAGTACAGGTTGTTGAGGGCCGGGTTGAACCGGTACTTGGAGATTTAAGGAGTTTTTGATGGTGTCTGAGGCTGAGGCTGCTTGGGAGCGGCTGGGTAAGCGTGCTGCTGAGGCGGGGGTCGGGGGGATCCGGGCTGATAGTGATGATCTGGTTGTTGAGGAGGATATTCAGGAGGCGCTGATCAATCCGAAGACTTCGGGTACTCGGGGTGATAAGGGTGGTC
>NZ_RQYZ01000057.1 GCF_003932855.1 Tessaracoccus sp. OH4464_COT-324
GCGGGTGAGCCCGGTTTGGTTCAAGAAGTTGAAGCGGGGCCAGACGTTGGATCAGGCTTTTATGCAGGCGTTCGCGGTTTCTGGGTATTCGGTGGTTGGCGGAGACGGGTCCACATCGTCTGCGGAACCGGACGAGGACCTTGAGGTGGAGCCACCAGACATTCCGCTTGAGGAATACGCGGCACTGTTTAGAGCGTTCTCTCAGATGCGGCGGGAGGCGGTGGAGCAGGTGTTGTCCGAGCCCGCGCCGCAGGCTGGGCCGACGGTGGGCCGGTTTGCGGGGGTGACGATCTGGTTGGGCTCGAATGGTCACCCGGAGCGGATCGAGTTTGATGAGGACTGGCTGGATGATGCACAGGTGGGGGCCATTTGTACTGCGGTGGAGCGGGCAGCCAGGGATGCTTTCTCCCGGTATCGGGAGGTTGCAGATGACCGACTCCGCGTGGTCGAACAGTTGGATGAGGGGCACCGGCTGATGATGGCTGGGCTTCGTAGGTTTCTCTAAGGTATAGGAGTTTTTGATGGTGTCTGAGGCTGAGGCTGCT
This sequence comes from Tessaracoccus sp. OH4464_COT-324, assembly GCF_003932855.1. Classification (GTDB taxonomy): domain Bacteria; phylum Actinomycetota; class Actinomycetes; order Propionibacteriales; family Propionibacteriaceae; genus Arachnia. The sequence continues at coordinate 546 of NZ_RQYZ01000057.1, forward strand.
TGGGAGCGGTTGGGTAAGCGTGCTGCTGAGGCGGGGGTCGGGGGGATCCGTGCTGATAGTGATGATCTGGTTGTTGAGGAGGATATTCAGGAGGCGCTGATCAATCCGAAGACTTCGGGTACTCGGGGTGATAAGGGTGGTC
>NZ_RQYZ01000058.1 GCF_003932855.1 Tessaracoccus sp. OH4464_COT-324
GACACCCAACCACAACCCCGAAACCCCACGCATCAGCAAACCCTGCCAGCATCACCTAGTGGCCAACAAATGATCCACCAACTCATCCATCGCCGCCACGATCTCCTGCTCCGTGAGACCACCCCTCTGCGACTGCATCGCGATCAGGGTATCCTCCGCATACGCATAACACTCCATAGTCTTGGAAGAAACAGACTTTCCACAAGTAAATCGCCCCACGTGATGCGGCGCCTCCAACCCTCGTAGATAGCGGTTGAACGCGTCCGGCAGCTCAAAGCTCTTGGTGTCAACCAGCAAAACCCGGCCCTGCTCGCCGCCCTCCTCATAGCCCACGGAAATAGACCAGTCATTCAAAACAGTCACACCGTAATCCTGATCGTTCAGCGCCCAACCCTGCAAAGTCTTAGGCAACCGCCAATCATCGCGCGGCTCCCCACCCTGAAACGGGGGTCCACTATACAGCTGCGGCAGCATCTCCGCAGGCGGCATAACCTCCCACACCGGCCAAGACCGCCAGTCATCCGACGCACTCGCACTCGGCGACGGCAACGCAATCGAAGACCTCGGAGCCGAAGACGAGCCCTGACCGAGAGCCGACGAATCGGGAGAAGCTGGCCGCAGCACAACCACCACCAGCAACCCCACCAACACCGCCAACAACCCGCCGACGACACCCAACC
>NZ_RQYZ01000059.1 GCF_003932855.1 Tessaracoccus sp. OH4464_COT-324
GACACCCAACCACAACCCCGAAACCCCACGCATCAGCAAACCCTGCCAGCATCACCTAGTGGCCAACAAATGATCCACCAACTCATCCATCATCGCCACGATCTCCTGCTCCGTGAAACTGCCAGTGAATGGTCGCATCCCAATCAGGGTGTCCTCCGCATAAGCGAAACACTCCGGATCCTTAGAAATCCTAGTTGTTCCGCAGGTCAGCCGCCCCACATAATGCACATCATCCAACCGCCCCAAGAAGTAATTAAACTCCTTCGGCAACGCGAGACTCTTCATCTCAAGCTTCAGAGCCCGGCCCTGCTCGCCGCCCTCCTCATAGGCCACCCCAGCACCACGATCACCGATGATGCCGTAATCCTGATAGTTCAGCGTCCAGCCCCGCAACGTCTCCGGGAACCGCCAATCCTCCCGCGACTCCTCAGCATAAAGCCTCGGCAACATCTCCGGAGGCGGCATAAACTCCCACACCGGCCAAGACCGCCAGTCATCCGGCGCACTCGCACTCGGCGACGACGCACTCGCCGAAGACTTCGGATCCAAGATCGGCACAGACGAGCCCTGACCAAGAGCCGATGAATCGGGAGAAGCTGGCCGCAGCACAACCACCACCAGCAACCCCACCAACACCGCCAACAACCCGCCGACGACACCCAACCACAACCCCG
>NZ_RQYZ01000060.1 GCF_003932855.1 Tessaracoccus sp. OH4464_COT-324
CGTGGCTGGCTCAGCGTGTATTTCGTGGATCGTTCCAGGGTGACCCTGTCCACGGCCTGGTTCTCCGGCCACCTATCACGCAGATTCAGCCAGGAGCTGACCGCGCTGCGGAACCGGGCCTGATCCCCGCCCAGTTGCGCGAGGTCACGACGTTGGTGATGCTCTCGGGGGCGCGTGCCGTCGATCAGCCCGACCACCTCGGGCCGGCCGTGGTCGGGCTGGTGCGGGGACGTCTGGAACTATCGGCCAGGCCGGCCTGCCCGTATCGGCGGCGGCTGATTGCTCACCTTCGGCAGACAGGCCCGTGACGGGCCCGTTTCGACGGCCGCGTGAGCGACTGGACGGGGCTGGGTCTGAGGGCGGCGTGACTCGTCGGCCAAGGCGGCATGACAGCAGTGGTTCGAGGCACGCTCCTCGCTCATCGATGGAAGCGTCGGGACCCCTCCAGCCGAGGACCCTCCCCTCTCGCACCCCGGCGCGCGTAAACAACCTCACGACCTGCAACACTTAGTGCACCCCTGGGACGATAGCTTTGCTGGTTGAAAGGAGAAGCGCATGGACTACAAGGTAGTTTTCGGCGAGTTGCATGCGGGGGCTGACAGGATTGGTGAGCTTGCTCCTGCGGCGCAGAAGGCGGAGCAGCGGATCGCGAGTG
>NZ_RQYZ01000007.1 GCF_003932855.1 Tessaracoccus sp. OH4464_COT-324
ACCATCCGCGGCCGGCACATCCCCTAAACCATCATCACCAGCCTCACCCTCATCCGAGTAAAACACCGGAGCCAGCGGATCATACTCATCATCAAAATAGTCAACACGCACAGCGGAATCCTCTCTGATCAAACGCCCGCCCACCAACGCCAGGCAAGCCCAGGCCAACGGCCACCACCAAGAATGCCACCCCACCCGGCCACACACCACCACCCCACCCCAACCAACACGAAAAATGAGCCCACATACTCACTCCCCGCACCATCCACTAAGCACCCCTACTCACTCTCGTCACACGCTCCGCCGGCCGGCTCGTCTCGAAGCCGTCAGCGCTACTTGAGCGCCAACACCCGCCTGAAGGGCAACGGAAACTCCACCGGCTGAGTGCGGGCGGCGTCGGTGAGGTATTCGACAGCTTTGCGCGCCCGGCTCGGATCGTCGGCGGCACGCAACCCAGCCAGCAACAACTCCGCGTCATCCGCGTCGCGTACGGTGAAGTGGAAGCGTGCCCGAGAATCCTCCGCCTTGGTGAGCCCCGCAGCCTCCAGCAGCTTGCGCGCCCGAAACTCGCTCTCCCCCGGCACGTGCGGCATCCGACGAAGCAGCACGGTGAGCGGCGCCACCACCTTGAGGTCACCCGCGCTCAGCGGGCGATGCGACGGGGTGAGGCCCGCAAACATTCCCCCCACCCGCAGCACGCGCGCGATCTCGCGCAGCATCACGTCGCGGTTCTCGTTGACGGCCAACCCGACATCGGTCAACACGGTGTCGAACACGTCATCGGCGAAGGGCAGATGGTTGGCGTCCGCGCGCACCAGCACCTCGCTGCCGCCGGAGCGCGCCGCGTTCAGCGAACTCTCCGACCAGTCCAGCCCCACGACGATCCGCCCCCGAGCCTGCAGCCGCTTGACCAATCCCCCGCTGCCGCAGGCGACCACCAGCACCCGCTTCGCGCTCGCGGAAACCACCCGAGCCAACCAGTCGAACGGGGACTGCGCACCCCCCAGGCTCCGCGCCAGCAAAGCCTCCAGCGCCCCGGGGCGCTGCGCCAACAGCCACCGCAGCTGGCCGTCACTCACCGTCTGACACCGCCACGAAAAGCAACTCCAGCTGGGAAGGCGTCAACCGCACCTGGCCATCCGGGCCGACGATGGTGAGCCCATCGTCGGTGACACTCACCTCAGCCCCGGGCCGGATTCCGCCCTCCGCGAGCTTGGACAGCAGGCCCTGGTGCGCCTGCAGGTGCTCGCTCATCCGCGCAACCACCAGCCGGACGGGCCTCCCATCGGGCACATCACACAGCCGCACAACCCCTTCGCTGAACCGAACGGGCTTGGCATCAACCCCCAACTCCTCCATAGCCGGAATCGGGTTGCCGTACGGAGAGCTGGTGGGCTGGCCGAGAAGCTTCACCAACCGTTTCTCCACGTCCGTGGAGATCACATGCTCCCAGCGGCACGCCTCGTCGTGGACCTTCTCCCAGTCGAGGCCAATCACGTCCATCAACAGTCGCTCTGCCAGACGATGTTTGCGCATCACCCCGCGAGCGATCTGCATGCCCTTGTGGGTAAGTTTGATGGTCCGATCCGGGGCGACCGCCAGCAGCCCGTCGCGCTCCATCCTGGAAACGGTCTGCGAGACCGTGGGCCCCGACTGATGTAGCCGCTCTGCAATGCGCGCCCGAAGCGGCGGAACCCGCTCCTCGATCAGTTCGAAAATGGTGCGCAGGTACATCTCGGTGGTATCGATCAAATCGCTCATCGTCGCTCCTTACCCGAACCCACGACAACAAAGGTACTCCCAAAAACTGGGGAATGCTGGCCGTTACCGAACCCGCTCACCCTTGTGCCACACCTCGTGCAGCCGGCCCTCGTCATCCACCAGGCAGACGTCGGCCCGCTTGCCCACCGCAAGCTCACCCACGTCCGCCAGCTCGTGGTAACGCGCCGGCGTGCTGGCCGCCATGCGGGCCACCTCGACGATGGGCAACCCCACCTCGGTCACGCAGAAGCGGAAAGCCTCGTCCATGGTGAGCGTGCTGCCCGCGATCGCGCCCTGTGAACCGTCGGAGGTGGCCAGGCGCGCGACGCCGCCGCGCACCTGCACCGCCAAGTTGCCCAGCATGTAGTCGCCGTCCGACGCGCCCGTCGCGCTCATGGCATCCGTGACCAGCGCGATCCGCCCCGCCCCCGCCGCCTCGTACGCCATCCGCACCACATCCGCGTTCAGGTGCACGCCGTCGCAGATCAACTCCGCCAGGATCCGCTCGTCGTGCAGCAATGCGGGCACCGGGCCGGGCACCCGGTGATGAATCGAGTTCATGGCGTTGAACAGGTGGGTGGCCGCCGTCGCGCCCGCCTCGATCGACGCCCGGCACGTGTCGGCGTCCGCGCTCGAATGCCCGAAGGCGACAACGACACCAGCCTCGCGGAACCGGCGGATGGCCGCCATCGACTGCTCCCGCTCGGGCGCCATGGTGATCATCTTCAGCGCCGGGCCCCCCGCCGCGATCAACCGGTCAACCGACTCGGGATCCGGGTCGATGAGCAGCTCAAGCGGATGCGCTCCCTTCTTCTCCGGCGCCAAGAACGGCCCCTCCAGATGAATCCCATCGATGGTGCCCTCCTCGTGGAGCGCACGCAGCACACGCTCCTGCTCCTCCAGGTCGGAGATGCTGAGCGTCACCGTGCTGGCGAACAGCGTCGTCGACCCATGCTCCAGATGGAATCGACGGGCCCGCCGGTTGGCCTCCAGATCCGGGTCACCAAAGCTCACCTGCACCGCGCCATGGCAGTGTGTGTCGACGAAGCCGGGCACCGCCCACAGTCCGTTACCGCTGCCCTCCCCGCGCGACACTTCGACGATTCGGTCGCCTTCGAAAGCGAGACGCGCGTTCTCCACGACGCCCTCAGGGGTAACAGCTGCACGAACATCCAAAGTTGCCATGGCGCCAATTCAACCACCGCCCAGCAGCCCGATTTCCTCGGGGCGGGGGCTACGTCCTTCATATGGGCCGAGGGCCTACACGACAACGACAAATGCAATGATTGGGCGTGCAGATTCCTCATCATCTTCTCCCGAAAGACGGACGGTTTGGCTCCGGGCCCGCGAAAATCCGCAGTGAGGCGATGGAGCGATTTGTCGGGCGCGCCCACATCATGGGCACTTCACACCGCAAACCCCCGGTACGAGACCTCGTCGGTCGCATCCAGGCCATGCTCATCGAGCTGTACCACGCACCGGACGGCTACGAGGTGATCTTGGGCAACGGTGGCGCCAGCCTGGTTTGGGACCTCGCCACCTGCTCGCTGATCCAACACCACAGCGCCCACGGCGTGTTCGGCGAGTTCAGCCGCAAGTTCGCCGCAGCCGTCGGCCGTTCCCCGCACCTGAAGGCCTCGGTGGTCGAGGCCCCGGCCGGATCCGTCGCACTCCCCCCGGAGTGCGGTGCCGACACCTACGCGGTCACCCACAACGAGACCTCCACCGGGGCCATGTCGCCGGTAAGCCGCATCCCTGGGGGCCTCATGCTCGTCGACGCGACGAGCGCCGCCGGCGGCACCACCGTCGATCTCGCGGAGACCGACCTCTACTATTTCGCACCGCAGAAGAACTTCGCATCCGACGGTGGGCTGTGGCTCGCGTTCGCCTCACCTGCCGCAATCGAGCGGGCTGAGACGATCGCGTCGTCCGGGCGGTGGATTCCCGAGATACTGAGCTTCACGACCGCGCTCGACAACTCCCGCAAGCAGCAGACCCTCAACACACCCGCCATCGCCACCCTGCTGCTGCTCGAAGCGCAGCTGGAGTGGCTGATCAGCATCGGTGGTCTCACCGCCGCAGCCACCCGGTGCGAGCGCAGCACGCGGATCCTCTACGACTGGGCGGAGCGACACGACTTCGCGTCTCCCTTCGTCGCAAACCCCGCCGATCGCTCCAGCGTGGTGGCCACGATCGACTTCGACGAGGCCATCGACGCGAGCTATCTGATCTCTGTGCTGCTAGACAACGGCATCACCGACATCGACCCATACCGCTCCCTGGGACGCAACCAGCTGCGGATTGGCTGCTACGCGGCCGTGGACCCGGAGGACGTGGCCGCCCTGGTCGACTGCCTGAACTACGTCATCGAACGGATCTGACCCAATCGCGCACCGCACGCGTGTACCCGCGTCGGGCGAACCGGTGGACGACGTGGTTGACGTCGAACCGCCGCACCACGCACTGTGGTGCCAATTCGCACACCCGTCGGACATCCTCATCATCCAGGGCCCCCACCAGGCCGTAGGGTTCGAGGCGGAGCCAGCGCCCATGCATCAGCAGCATCGGCTGCTTGACCGCAGATAACGCGTCGGCATGACGAAAGTCGCCGTACATGCGACCGTCAATGAAAGCCAGGGAGAAATCGGGGTCGAACATGGAAAGCGCCCGGAAGAGTTCCCCGAACGACGACGGCGCCCACCACGCATCGAAGCCCGAGGGTTCTCCCGGGTGCCGGGACTCCCAGCGCCGCACCCCGGGATCGATGATGCGCTCGATCACCCAGTCGGGCACGCGCTTCACCCGCTTTGCCGACAGCGGCAGCTCTGCGCCTCGGAAGTAGTCAGCCAGCCGCCGATTGGGCTGGGAAAGCACCTGGTAGGCGCGCACCAAACCTTGATAGACAAAGCGATCCCGATCACGAAATCTGGGCCACTCCACCGAGAACACCGGGGCGTCCTCCAGCACGATCCCGCTCACCAGTTCGGGGCGTTCAGCGGCCAGCCAGAGAGCTAGGATCCCACCCGACGAGTTGCCGGCAACGATGGCCGGGCGGCGCACGACCCGCCCCAGCAACTCCGCCAGGCGCTCGCCCACTGCCGACCACGAGTACTGGCCCGTGAGCCACGACGACGACCCGTGCCCCGGAACGTCCACGAGGAACACCTCAAAGTCGACGCTCAAGCTCGCGGCAACGCCCGCGTAGCTCTGCCAGGTGCCCATCTGGGCCGGGATCAGCACCAACGGCTCGCCGTTGGCCGGGCCGCGCACGAAGCTGATCGTCGCCCCGGAACAAACGTCGGCGAAACAATGCCGGAACCCGAGCCGCCGAAGGCGATTCGGCAACGGTGCCAGCCAGCGTTCGTGAGGATTCCGCTCCACTCCCCCCAGCCTACCTCCCGGCCCGCAAGCAAAGCCGGGGGCGCCCCTGCGCGGGACGCCCCCAGAATCCGTTAAGGGTTTGGCTAGCTGCCCGTCTTGGGCAGACCCGGCCTCGGCTTACCGGGCTTGGGTTTGGGCTGCTTACCCGATGGCTTGCTGCCCAGCTTGTAGCCGTCCCACCGGGGAGCCACTTCCATAGATTTTCCGAGCGCCCAGCCGAGCACCGTCCCGGCCTTGACGGCCCGCTTCTGCGACCAGGGCGACCACGGGTTCCACTGTTGCTTTGCGGTGTCGATGCTCTTGCCGAACACGTTCCAGCTGGCGCCGTCAGCCGCCTTTCGGCCGTTGATTCCGACGACCACCATGCCCTTCGAGCGGAAGGGGCCGGCGGCGCGCAGCTCAGGTGAGAAACCAGCCGACCGGAGAGCCTCAACTGCATCGCCGAACTGGCGGGCACAACCGCCCCAGACCTTGCTGCCTTCGAAACCGTCAACCACCACGTAGACGCCGCCCGATTCGACGCAGGCCTTCGCATCCGCGTCGTTGGCCAGCGGCAGTTCCGGCAGCGGGGCCGAAGGGGACGCCGTCGGCGTCACACTCGGCGAGCCGGTGGGAGTCACGCTTGGCGCAGGCGACGGCGTAACGCTCGGCTCCGGGGAAGGAGTCACACTCGGCTCCGGGGAAGGAGTCACACTCGGCTCCGGGGAAGGAGTCACACTCGGCTCCGGCGAGGGCTTCTTTCCGAACTGGATCCCCACGATCACCGGGTCGTGATCCGAGGAGCGGAACTCGTCGGCCCGGTAAAGCGCCTGCTCGGCAGGTTTCTTGAAACTAGTGTCGTAGTCGATCAAGCTCATCTCGTCCGAGTTGATGTTCCACTCCGCCGCCCCGACGATCCTGCTCGCCAACGCGGGGTTGGCCAGGGCGTGATCGAGGTAGCCGAGCTGGCCGTTGAACACGTAAGAGTAAGCGAACTCGCCCCCGAAGCGTTTGATCTGATCGGCGAAGCCCGCGTCAATCAGCTCCCCGATCGGCGACTCGTGGTCGTAGGAGTTGAGATCCCCCATGATGAGGATGTTCTCGGACTTGGTAACCCCGATCGAGGAACCCTTCAGCCACTTGGCCATCGCCTTGGCGGCCTTGGTGCGGGTCTCGTTGCAGTTGCCCACGATCGGCTGCATGGTGGCCTCGGAGGGGTCGCCGCAGGCGGAACCCTTCGACTTCAGGTGGTTGACCGCCACCGTGATCGTCTCACCGCTCGCCTTGTGCTTGAAAGTCTGCGCGAGCGTCGGGCGGTTCTTCCCGTCGTTGAACTCCGGATCATCCGCTTTCGTCAGCGTGTCGAAGTCGCCCACCAGCTCGACGAGCGCCGGCTGGTAGATGAATGCTGTGGTGATCGCGTCCGAGCCGATCCTGCCCGTCTTCAGCGCCGCCCACTTAGCGCTGCCCGCCGCTTTGTTGAGGGCCGCCACCAGCGACTCCAGTGCGGTCGCGTTGTTCTCGACCTCGTTGAGCCCCATGATCGCGCCGTCCACCTTGTTGATGGCGGCCACGATCTTCGCCTCCTGCCGCTGGAACTCCTCTGCGTTGTCCGCGCCGCGCGCGTTCGGATCCTCGCTCTTCAGCGTGGTGAAGTAGTTCAGCACGTTGAAGCTGGCCACCTTGAGATCGCCGCCGACGTCGGGGCGGCCCGCCCGCGGGTTCACGGCCTTGATCTGGCCCGGCTTCACTGGCTGAACCGCCCAGTTGTTGAATCGGTAGTCGAGCACACCCGCCAGCGAGCTGATCTGGTCGCCGCCGCGGAAGGTGGTCTCCGCGGTCAACGGCCGGAGCGACGCCGGATGCAGGGCCGGCGAGGCGTTCTGGGCCGAGCGGCCGTCGTCGATCAGCACGCGGTTGGCCGCATTGCTGGCCAGCAACGCGCGTGCCTCGGCGCTGTCCGGCGCGTGCACGGCGCTGGGCTGGAACTGGCGCTCGGGCCCGACCGCGATCTGCCCGTAGCGGCCATACTGGTAGGTTTCCAGCACCGTCAGCGGCTTCGCAAACGAAACCAGCATGCCCTCGAACTTCTCAAAACCGGTGTTGGGGAAATCGACGATCGTCGGCTCCGGCAGCGCCGCCGTCGCGCACTTCTCCGCCTCGACCAGCGTCACCTGCGTCATGCCGTAGTTTTCCTTGACGCCACCCTTGACGTAGACGACGTCCCCGACCTGCACGTCACCGGCCTTGGATTTGCCGTCGTAGACGAAGATGCCATCCGAGGTGGCCGGGTCGCCGTCGCCCGCATCCTGCAGGTAGAAGCCCTTGAATCCGCCCTCCTGGAAGTCACCGACAACGGTACCGATCATCTCGACGGTGTGCCCGACCAACGGGGACTCATCGCCCGTGCCCTGGATCTCGCCGATCTTCTTGCCCGCCACCTGGCACGTGCCACCAGGCTTCGGGGTGGGCGTCACAGACGGCGTAGGGCTGACGGAAGGAGTGGGCGGCGCGGGCGGCGGAACCGGCCCGCCGCCCTCCATGACGTGCGTGCCCAGAGTGTGGTGCACCGTCGAGGAGTTCGCCTCAACCTTCCACTGCACGGCAGGATCGAAGGCGTCGCCGACGATCTTGTCACCCGCAGTGACGTCGGGCTTGCGGGTCAGCGTCTTATCCTGACCCCACTTGTCCTTGCTGCCCACCGTTCCGATCGAATCGACGACGGTGTCTCCCTTGTACAGCACGAGGGCGTCGTCACCATTGAAGTTGGTCACCGAGGAAACCAGGTTGCCCTGCGGGAGCTGCTTGGCGTCCTTGTGCCGGATGACGTAGGCCGCACCAGCTGCCAGGCTGCCCGTCAACATTTCGTTGTTGCGCGCCGTGGTAGCCCCGTTTGTGTACAAGCTGAGCTTGTAGCCATCAAGGCTCACCGCAGCACCGGTGCCGTTGTAAAGCTCAATGGCCTTCTCGTTGCTCGGGCCCTCGACGTACTCGCTGATGATGAGGTCCGCTGCCGTCGCGCTCGCCAACGGCGCGGCGTACCAGGTAGCCGCAACCAGGCTGGTAACCACCGCACCGGCCCAGACCCTTCGGGTGAATCTCACTTCTTCGTCCTTCGTTAACCTGCTCGCACAATGCGCTTGTACGAGCACAATAACCAAGAAACTTGCGCTGGGGAATCCTCCCAACCAAATCCAAACCGGTCCTTGCGTTAATGCGGCCCAGGTCAGGATTTCACGAAGAAGGTGATGGCCCCAGCCAGAAGCGCTATCGCCGACGCGATGCCGAGCGCCACCAAGGTCCCGGAGTTCGTCGACCAGCTGGATTCCGCCTCCCTCGGCATGTCATCGACCGCCGGTTCCATCGTCTCTCCCGCAGGCGGCTCGGTCGTCGGCTCCGGGGCAGGCTCCGCCTCCGGCTCGCCGGGCAGCCTCGGCAGTTCCATTTCCGCATCGGCAGCTGGAATCTCCGCCTCCCGCAAGCCGGCCCGGGCCGCAAAAAGCAACCTTCCACCACGCAACGTCACGGACTCATCACGCGCCCTGCCCACATACGTCTCCGCCACGGAGGTGGTCCATTCGAACGCATCAACGACGCGCAACTCATCCGCCGTCCGCAGCGCAACCATCTCCCCGTCGGGCAAAAACACGCCATCACGCACTCCGGCAGGCGCATCGGATACCCGTTTCAGCTCGTTCTTCTTGCCGGCGGATGGTTCTTTCGCCATGCGGTATACACCTGGCTGCTCACCCGAGGTGACCAGATAAATATTTCCCTTCTTGGACAGCATGAGGGCCGTTGGCTGATGCTCCCCATCATCCGGGAAAGCAACCGGAAAACTGCGCGGCTCTTTATTGCCCGGCTTCAGATTGTTGAACTGCAGCACTCGGGCCTTGCCGTCGTCGCTGACCTCCAACGCGTACAGCTTGTTCTCGTGGGAGGCGAGCGCCTGCACCGTCCCCGCCGGCTCCCACTCGATGAACGATTGCTCGCCCTCCGCGTCGTAGCCCGTCAGCCGGCCCGACGTGCCCTCCGCCAGCCAAACACGATCCGTCTGCTTGTCCCAGGCGAGGCCCAACACCTCCGCATCCGGAATGATGTCCTCGTACTGCGCAACCGCAGGGAGCACACCAGCAGCGACGGCAACCAGGCCGACGCCCACAGCGAGAACAAGACGTTTCATCAACAGCAGCCTACAAATAAGACACCAGGGCGCCGACCAGCGCGACGACTACGACGCCGAGCAGGACGAGCGGGATCAATTTCTGGTGCACGCGGGGGTTCATCGTCGCACAGTCTACGCGGTGCCGAAAAGACCTGTTCAACCGATTCACGCTTCAGAAGACGCGGCCTCGACTAGCCTTTCTACATGCTGGACTGTTACGCGATCACCATCGACGATGCCCGCGACATCTTCCGCGCGGACGAGCAGCTTTCGGCCGAGCTCACTGCCGCTGCTTCGAGTGCCTTCCCCTCCCATTCACGCAGGTCACGGGGCTTCTGGCCGCTGATCCGCCAATCCCCCACCCGGGTAGACCCCGCCCGCCCCACCACCGAAGATCTCACCACAATGCTGAGCGGCGGCTTCATCCCGCCCGAACGCATGGCCGCCAGCTGGAAGCTATTCCGGGTGCTGCTCGCCCACCGCGCCACGGAGCACCTCACAATCGACATCGCTGCCCGCCAGCTGGACGAGGCGGAGTTCGACCTCTCACGCCACGGTCTGGACAGCCACTTCTCCATCCGGCGCCTGGGAGAACGGCCCCTCGGCATCCCGCTGCGCGCCCCCACCGGGCGCGTCTGCGGCTACGCCAAGCTGGTGCACGTCGCCGAGACAGCCGCCGCACTGCGCGCCGTGTTGGAGGCGGACGACGAGGAGTCGCCCATCGAAACCGGCACCCGGGAAGCAGCTGATCCTCTCCTCGACCTGTGCGAACGGGCGGCCGAAAAGGGGCTCGATCTCGTCGTCCTGGAAAGCTGACGCCCAGGCCCAAGCAAAGATTGCCCTGGGATGCGGCGCACCTGACCGGGCAGCCCTGGTTCGTACCTTCCCGACCGGCATGTCAGACGCAGAAGGCGGCTGCCGCAGCCCCGGCCGGTCCCGCCTGCGGCAGCCCCGCTCCGGCGGCGAGGCCGAACCAAGTTTTAAGCCTGAATCACCAGCACCAGGTCGCCGCCGCTCAGCTGAGTCGTCGAGGGGATCGCCAAACGAAGCACCCGGCCCGAGATGGGGGCGTTGATGCTCGCCTCCATCTTCATCGCCTCAATGGTGGCCACCGGGTCGCCCGCAGCCACCTCGTCGCCCTCCACCACCGTCGGGGTCACGGCGCCCGCGAACGGCACAGCAACGTGGCCCGGGTTCCCCGGATCGGCCTTCTCCGCCGCCGGCACCTCGGATTCCAGCGAGTTGTCCCGCACCCGCACCGGACGCAGCTGACCGTTCAGCAGGGTCATCACGGAGCGTTTGGCTCGCTTGTCTGGCTCCCCGATCGAGGCAAGTCTCATCAGCAGCGTCACGCCCTTGCCCAACGGCACCTCGTACTCGCGCCCCGGGCGCATCCCGTACAAGAACGGCACCGTCGGGATCAGCGAGACATCCCCGTAGTCCTCGCGCAGCTGCTCGAAGTCCTTGGTGGGGGTCGGGAACAGCAGCCGGTTCAGCGTTTCCTGCCGCTCGCGGCCCGGCTCGGCAAGCCTGGCCACGTCGTCGGGAGCGACGTCGGTGAGCCGAGGCCGCTGCCTACGTCCGGTGAGCGCCTTGACCCGGAACTCCTCCGGCCACCCACCCGCGGGGGTGCCGAGCTCGCCGTTCAAGAAACCGATGACCGAGTCGGGGATGTCGAAGCGCTGCGGATCGGACTCGAACTCCTCGGGATCCGCATCCACCGCCACCAGGTGTAGGGCCAGGTCGCCCACCACCTTCGACGACGGAGTCACCTTCGTCGGCCGCCCCAGGATCTTGTCGGCGGCCGCATACATATCCTCAATGGCCTCGAACTGCTCCCCCAAGCCGAGCGCGATCGCCTGCTGCCGCAGGTTGGACAGCTGCCCGCCCGGGATCTCGTGCTTGTACACGCGGCCAGTCGGCGCGGGCAGGCCCGACTCGAACGGCCGGTACAGCTTCCGCACCGCTTCCCAATAGGGTTCGAGATCCGCCACCGCCGCCTGATCCAGGTCGGGCATCCGCTCGGTGCCGTCCAGGGCGGCCAGCAGCGCCGACATCGGCGGCTGCGACGTGGTGGAGCTGAGCGCGGAGTTCGCCACGTCAACGGCGTCCACCCCCACCTCGATGGCCGCCACCAGCGTCGCCAGCTGCCCACCCGTCGTGTCGTGCGTGTGCAGATGCACGGGCAGGTCGAACCGCTCCCGCAGCGCGGAAACGAGACGGCGCGCGGCCTCCGGGCGCAGCAGCCCCGCCATGTCCTTGATCGCCAGGATGTGCGCGCCCGCGGCCACGATCCGCTCCGCGAGCCGCAGGTAGTGGTCAAGCGTGTAGGTGCTTTCGGCCGGGTCCAGCAGATTCGACGTGTAGCACAGCGCCACCTCCGCCACCGCATCCGTGGCGCGCACCGCGTCGATAGCCGGACGCATCTGCTCGACATCGTTCAGCGCGTCGAAGATGCGGAAGATGTCGATGCCGGTGATAGCGGCCTCGTGCACGAACGCTTCCGTCACTACCGTCGGATACGGGGTATAGCCGACGGTGTTACGCCCACGCAGCAGCATCTGCAGGTTTTGGTTCGGCATCGCCGCGCGCAGCTTCGCAAGCCGCTCCCACGGGTCCTCGCCAAGGAAACGCAGCGCCACGTCGTAGGTGGCCCCACCCCAGCACTCAACGGAGAACATGTTGGGCAGCAGTCGTGCCTGGTGGGGGGCGACCGCGACGAGGTCGCGCGTGCGCAACCGGGTGGCGAGCAGCGACTGGTGGGCGTCACGGTAGGTGGTGTCGGTGACCTGCACCTTCGTCGCGGCGCGCAGCTCCGCGGCGAAGGCCTCGGCCCCTAGCCGCAGCAGCCGGTCGTGGCTGCCCGGCGGCGCGGGGTGCGCGAGGTCCACCGGCGGCAGCTTCTCGCTGGGCTCCAGCTCTGTCGGCGCAGGGCCGTGCGGCTGGTTGACGGTGACGTCGGCCACCCAGCGCAGCAACTTCGTCGCGCGGTCAGCGGGGGTGCGCGCCTTCAACAGATACGGCCGCTCGTCGATAAACGACGTGGACATCCCAGGCTGTGCGAAACCGGGGTCGTCCAGCACCGCCCGCAGGAAGGGAATGTTGGAGGCGATCCCCCGGATGCGGAACTCCGCCAGCGCCCGCTTGGCGCGCGCCACCGCCAGTTCCAGGGTGCGCCCCCGCGCCGTGAGCTTGGTCAGCAGCGAGTCGAAGTGTGGTGAGATCTCGACGCCCGCGCCCGAGGTGCCACCGTCGAGCCGGATACCCGCGCCAAGGGCGGAGCGGTAGGCGGTGATGACGCCGGTATCCGGACGGAAGCTGTTGGTGGGGTCCTCGGTGGTGATCCGGCACTGGAGCGCCGCGCCCCGGATAGCCAGCTCGTCTTGCCGGATGCCGATCTCGTCGAGGGTTTCGCCCGCCGCGATGCGCAGCTGCGCCTGCACCAGGTCGACATCGGTGATTTCCTCCGTCACCGTGTGCTCCACCTGGATGCGCGGGTTCATCTCGATGAAGACATGCTGGCCCGCGCGCGGCCCCTGAGTCTCCACCAGGAACTCGACGGTTCCCGCACAGGTGTAGCCGATGGCGCGCGCAAACTTCACCGCGTCGCCGGTCAGGGCGGCGCGCAACTCGTCGGAGATGTGGGGTGCCGGCGCGATCTCCACCACCTTCTGGTGGCGGCGCTGGATGGAGCAGTCGCGCTCGAACAGGTGCACGATATTTCCTGCGGAGTCACCGAGGATCTGCACCTCGATGTGACGCGGCGCGGCCACGGCCTGCTCGATGAAGACGGTGGCGTCGCCGAACGCCCCGTCGGCCTCCCGCATCGCCGCACGCAGCTCGTCACGGAACCTGGCCGGGTCGTCGACGCGCCGCATCCCGCGCCCGCCGCCACCAAGCACGGCTTTGATGAACACCGGGAAGCCGATCTGCTCCGCAGCCGCCGCCAGCTCGTCCTCGTCGGTGCCGGGCCGGCTGGAGCTGAGCGTCGGTACACCGGCCGCCCGGGCCGCCTCGACGGCCCGGACCTTGTTGCCGGCCATCGTCAGCACCTCGGGCGAGGGACCGATAAAAGTGATGCCGTTTTCCTGGCAGGCGGTGGCCAGGTCGGGATTCTCGGATAGGAAGCCGTAGCCGGGATAGATCGCATCGGCCCCGGATTCCTTGGCCGCCCGGATGATCTCGTCGATGCTCAGATAGGCACGCACGGGATGGCCAACTTCGCCGATCTGGTAAGACTCGTGAGCCTTGATGCGGTGGTCCGCGTTTCGGTCTTCGTAGGCGAACACCGCGACGGTGTCGCAGCCCAGCTCATATGCCGCCCGGAATGCGCGCACTGCGATCTCGCCCCGGTTGGCCACCAATACCTTCGTGAACATGCGCAAACTTTACAGGGCCCGCCCCGTCCCGGCCAGGTAGTTCTTAGGCGGGCGTGGCGCGGCGCTAGTGTGGTGCTATGGGCTTGAACATCATCGAATTCGTGGAGTTCCGGGGCATGGACACGGTCGTGGTGCGCCGGGAATCTCTGGAGATAGGCGAGCTCGTCGAGTTCATGGACGACTGCTTTACCGCCCTCGGAGAGGCGATCCGGCGGGGGCTGTTTCGGCCCGTCGGGCCGGCCTTCTGCCGCTTTGACTCGCCGATCGCCCACCATGTGAGTGTGGAGGCGGGTTTCCCCGTCGCCCACCCGCTGGACCACGCGAAGCGCATCGGTGCCGAGAAGGTGCTCCCCTCCTCCCTGCCCGCCGGCCGCACCGCCGTCGCCACCTACGAGGGCTCCTACGATGATCTGCACGGCGCATGGGAAGAGTTCCTCGACGATTTGAGCGACCGCGGCTACATCACCGGCGAGCCACACTGGGAGTTCTACGACGAGGGCCCCACCCCGGACTCAACCAGTGAGCGCTACAAGACCACCCTCGCGATCCCCGTGCTCGACGCCGAACAGCCGACCTCGACGTGAATTCGAACCCAACAAGCCCGCTGTGCCCTGTTTGCGATGATGGGAGCTGGGCCCAGTTCTCGGCAGAGATAACAGCCGACGTCGAAGTTGAGGACGAAGTCATGGGGCAGAAGAAAAAGCTGTGGATCACCACAAGATCCCCCGCTACCGGCAACAAGGAACGCTGGCTCGTCAAGTATGTTCGTGGCCCTGCACCGGGACAAGGAAGCAGTTCAAGCTGCGCCAGGGGCGAAGACTGGGCGGAAGGGCTTGCACACTTCGTCACCCGCCAGCTGGGGCTGCCTTCCCCTTGCGTATGCCTGGCAGTTGATCCCGAGGGAGCCCGGGCCAGCTTGATCAAAGACTTTTGTAAACCCGGACAACAGCTGATACACGGAAGCGAACTTCTGGTCGCTTCCGTTCAGGGCTACGAAGTCGAGACCCCCAAGCGAGAGAACCCCGTGTACACGGTCAACAACATCATGCGAGTTTTGGAAACTTGCAGTCCGACTGAAGGCAGCGGCTTCACGACTGCTCCCGGACAGTTCGCCGGGTATCTCGTGTTCGACGCGCTCGTCGCGGGCAGGGATCGTCATCACCATAACTGGGGGGTGCTTCAAGACGCTGGAGCCCAAAACCCGCCAGCGTTGGCCCCAACCTACGACCACAACAACGCCTTCGGCTGCGACATCCCACCGCACAAATTGACAAACTATGTTGGCCACCCCAGCCGCTTGGCAAATTGGGCCCGCAAAGGAAAGAGCCACCACCACGCAGGCCAGCCATCCTTGGTGGACATCGCGGCAGCTGCCTTGAAATATTGCTGCGAGCAACCCCTAACCGGCTACCGGGATGACCTAGACTTGGTCCTCCGAAAGCTTGAGGATCTGGATGTTCAGGCGGTCCAGCGTGTGGCGGGACGTATCCCCGAACACGTGCTCCCGAGGGAACATGTTGAGTTCATCGGGCTGTTGCTGGAGGAGAACAGAGGGAGAGTCCGAGATGCAATCCGTACTTGAGGCGAATCAACCCGAGGCTTCCAAACTCGTTCAACACAAGTTCCGCCTGATCTGGAAGGATCCCGAAAGCCGCCGGTACCACTTGGTAGGGCAGTTCGAAGCGCTGACCGACGGCCGCTACGCCTTCGGTTACGACGCCGCCGCAGCCAAGCTGAGCGGGTTTCACCCCCTGGTCCAGTTCCCGGACCTCACCAAGGTGTACCTCCACAACTCCCTGCCCGTGTTCTTCGCCAATCGGGTGATGACCAAACGCAGAGAAAACTACGCAGAGTACATGGGCTGGCTCGGGTTGAGCACGGACGCCCCACCCGTCGAGGTCCTGGCCCGCACCGGGGGCGGCCGCGCCACGGACACTTTCCATGTGGTCGACTCCTTCGAACCCGACTCCGAAGGTGTGCGGTGCGGCCGGTTCTTCGTCTCGGGGGTACGCCACCGCTTCCGGGGTGACCTGAGCCGCTTCAAACCGGGTGATGAACTCACCATCGTTCCGGAGCCGGACAACCTGGTGAACAGCAGAGCGCTTCTGCTGGGGAAAGGGGAGGTTGAGCTGGGTTGGGTGCCCGACTGGCTGCTGAACGACGTACACGAGATGCTCGACAACGAGGAACTGCGCATCACGATCGAGCGGATCAACCTGGACGCCCCACCGCACCTGGCTATCCTCAGCAAGCTAGTGGCGAGGCCCCGAGGCTGACAACCGCTCCGGGCGACCGACGGGGTGTTCAGCCCAGGCGGGCGACGGCCACGGGCGAGGAAGCCAGCTCAGCGGGCACCTCGTCGCCGGTGGCCGACGAACCCAGCCAAGTGACCGGCAGGCCCAGCAGCGCGTCGGGCAGATCGAGGCGGGCCCCGTCGAGCACGTGCACGTAGACGACGCCGTCGCGGCACACGATCCGCTGCCCGCCGAATACCCCGTCGCGCCAGGGCCGGGTGCCGTACACGGCATCCCCGTTTCGGCCGAGCCAGCTGCCGAGCTCTTCCATCGCGGCCGCCTGCACGTCGGGGATGGTGCCGTCCGAGCGTGGCCCCACGTTGATCAGCAGGTTTCCGTTCTTTGCGACGACATCCACCAGGAGTCGGATCAGTTCCGCCCCGCTCAGGGAGTCCTCGGCGGTCTCCGCCTGGTTGTAGCCGAAGGAGCGGCCGAGCCCGCGCGTCGCCTCCCAAGGGTGGTCGATCTTGTGCGGGATGTTCCGGTATTCGCGGGTGAGGAAGCCGTGGTAGGGCACACCCCATCGGTCGTTCAACGCGCCATCGGGCACCCGCGCCACATACCTTCGGAACAGCGCCGCAAGTGCGAACTCCTCCCGGCCCTTACCACCGTCGGGCCAGTCGATGTCGTTCCACAGCACGTCGGGGGAGAAACGGTCAATGAGTTCTTCGAGTTGCGCGGCGCTGTAGCGCGCGAACCGCTCGTCGTTGCGCCGAAACAGGAACAACTCACGGTCGGATTGGATGGGCGGGAAGTCGCTCACATGCCAATCGAGGGCACCCGAAAAGTAGACCCCGAAGCGCAGGCCGATCGCGCGCGTCGCGTCGTGCAGCTCCCGAATCAGGTCGCGGCCGGGTCCGCGCCGCACCGAGTTGAAGGATGTGGTTCCAGTGTCCCACAGGCAGAACCCTTCGTGGTGTTTCGCCGTCGGCACGACGTAGCGCGCACCCGCAGCCGCGATCTGCCCGATCAGGCGGCTCGCGTCGAAGTCGGGCATCCGCCACTGGTCGGCGAAGTCCTCGTAGGAGGTGCCCACCCCGTAGATCCGCTCGTGCCGCTCCCGAGTCGGCGACGGGATCCGCACCGTGTTGCCGTACCATTCGGCATAGCGATGCAGCGCGTAGGCGTCCTCGACCGGCGTTGGCCCGTCCCCGGTCAAAGCCCAGCCCGGCACCGAGTACAGGCCGAGATGGATGAAGAACCCGAGCTTGGCGTCCGTGAACCACTCCGGGACGCCAGGGCGGGGATAGCTCGGCGCATCGTCGCCGAAATCCGGACCCTGGCGCGTATCAAAATCAAGCACCTTTTCCTCCTCAGTTGCCGACGCTGGCGGCCCCCAGCAGCACCGCCTGCTCCCCCAGTTTCGAGCGCACCACCCGCAGCACGGCCCCCGAAACCAGCGGGTAGCGCTCCAACGACTCCGCCAGGCCGGGCGCGATCCACCGCCAGGCCCGCGTCACTCCCCCGCCGATGACCACTGTGTCCAGGTCGTACAGCGTCGCGGCCTGCACCATCGCCACGCCCAGCGCGCGCCCGGCCTCCCAAAACACCCGACGTGCCACCTCGTCGCCGCCATCCGCCGCATCCGCGACGTGGCTCGCGTCACCCACCGCATCCGCGCCCCGGGCGGCGGTGAAGCGACGCGCAATCATCCGGCCCGCCGCCAGCGTCTCCAAGTGCCCAACCCCGCCGCAGGTGCAGTCCTCGTCGCCCGAGCCGGGCATGTGGCCGATCTCGGCCGCCGCGCCCCGCGCCCCGCACCACAGCTCCCCGCCCAGGATGACGGCGCCACCCACCCCGGTGCCGAGCATGATGCCCAAGCAGTCGGCCCGGCCCGCCGCCGCCCCGAAGCGCTGCTCGCCGAGTAGGAAGGCGTTCACGTCGTTTACCACCCGCACGTCGGTGCCGAGGGCGGCAGCGAGTTCGGCCTGCAGCGGGTAGCCGCGCCAGCCGCGAAACGAGTCCGAGGCCTCGACGATGGCGCCGCTCGCCGGGTCAATCACGCCCGCCGCCCCGACCCCGACCCGCGCAGCCCCGGGCCACCGCTCGTGCACCAGCCGACGGAGCTCGGTCACGACGGCGGCGCCGCTCACGCTCGCGGGGCTCGGCACGCGCACGGGGTCGACGATGGTGCCGTCGGACAGCACACGCGCGGCCACCATCGTCGTGCCGCCAATGTCAATCCCGACAATCGGCTGCTGATCCGTCCTCTCGCTACCTGGCTGACCCATGCCGCTCACCTCAACGGGAAGTGACAAGCCACCTTGTGGCTGTCCCCCGCGAGCGGGGGCTCGGTGTCGCACGCGCCGGTGGCGAAGGGACACCGGTTCTTGAACCGGCACCCGGGGGGTGGATCGATGGCGCTCGCGGGCTCCCCCGTGATCGCCACCTGGGTGGTGGGCTTGTGCTGCGGGTCGGCGACGGGCACCGCGTCAATGAGAGCCTGCGTGTACGGGTGCTTCGCGCTCTCCGCCACCTCGCTGGCCGGCCCGATCTCGACGATCTTGCCCAGGTACATCACCGCGATGCGGTCGGACATGTAGCGCACCACCGAGAGGTCGTGCGAGATGAACACGTAGGTCAGGTCGCGCTCCAACTGAATGCGCCGCATCAGGTTCAGTACCTGCGCCTGCACCGACACATCCAGCGCGCTGACCGGCTCGTCACACACCACCAGCTTGGGTTCCAGCACGAGAGAACGGGCCAACCCGACGCGCTGCAGCTGACCGCCCGAGAACTCGTGCGGGTACTTGTCGAGCGCGGCCTCGCTCAGCCCGATGTCGCCGACCATGCACTCCACCTTGTGGGCGCGCGACAGCCGCGAGCCGATCCGCTGAATCTCCAGCGGCTCCGAGAGGATCTCATCGACCCGCATCCGCGGATCCATCGCCGCGTAGGAGTCCTGGAACATCATCTGAACGTCACGCCGGAGCCCCTTCAACTGCCCCGGCGTCGCCTTCGCCAGGTCGCTGCCGCCCACCAGCACAGCGCCCGACGTGGCCCCCTCCAGCGCGGAGATGACCCGACCCAGCGTCGATTTGCCGCAGCCCGACTCTCCGACGATGCCCAGTGTCTCGCCTTCGTGCACGTCGAAACTGACGCCGCTCACCGCTCGCACCCAGCCGACACGGCGGCGGATCACCCCGTTGCTCATCGCCGGATAGTCCTTGTGCAGGTCGCGCACCGAGCACAGCACCCGGCTCTCGGTCTCGTCCCGATCCGGCCGGATGGTGAGCTTGCGTTCCAGCGGTTCCCCCGCAGGATGGAAGCAAGCGTGGGTGTGTGCCCCGTCGTCGCCATCCGCGACGGCGACCACCTGCGGCAGCTCGGTTCGGCACCGTTCCTGGGCGCGCGGGCAGCGGGGCGCGAACGGGCAGCCGACAATCGGCTCACGCAGATCCGGCGGCATCCCGGGGATGCTGTACAGCTCCTCGCGGGTGTCGGTGGTGTTCTCCGGCAGCGCGGCGATCAGGGAGCGCGTGTACTGGTGCTGCGGGTTGGCGAAAATGTCCGCGGTGCGTGCGGTCTCGACGATCCGGCCCGCGTACATGACGGCCACCCGATCGGCGCGCCCGGCGACGACGCCCAGGTCATGCGTGACCAGGATCACCGCCGTGTTGAACTCCTGCTTCAGCTCGTCGATCAGGTCGAGGATCTGCCGCTGCGTGGTGACGTCGAGCGCCGTGGTGGGCTCGTCGGCGATCAGCAGGCTGGGCTGGCAGACGAGCGCCATCGCGATCATCACGCGCTGCCGCATGCCCCCGGACAGCTGGTGCGGGTAGTCGTCAACGATCTTCTCTGGCCGGGGCATGCCCACCTTGCGCAGAATGTCGATGGCTTTCTCCCGCGCCTCACGCTTGCGCATCTTGCGGTGCACGCGCAGCGGCTCGGACACCTGGTCGCCGATGCGCATCGTCGGGTTGAGGCTGGTCAGCGGGTCTTGGAAGATCATGCCGATTTCCAGCCCGCGGATCCTGCGCGCCTCCGCCGGGGGCAGTTTGGTGAGATCCTTGCCGCCGAACAGGATACCGCCGCCGGACACCGCGCCCGATCGGGGCAGCAGCCCCATGATCGCCAGCGCGCTCATCGTCTTGCCACAGCCCGACTCACCGACGATACCGACCGTCTCACCGGGCGCGATCTCCAGGCTAACGCCCTGCAGCGGCACCACCTGGCCGCGCCGCAGCGTGATGGTCACCTGTAGGTCGTCGAGCCGGAGCAAGTTCGTTGTTGTCATGGGTCATCGGCTCCTGAGTCGCACTTCGAAGGCGTCGCGGAGTCCGTCGCCCACAAAGTTGAACGCCACGACGAGGATGATGATGAGGATGCCCGGCGGGTACAGCAGCCACCAGTGACCCGAGTAAACCTCGGCCAGCCCCTGGGAGAGCATGCCGCCCCAGTTCGCCGCCGGTGGCGGCACGCCGAGCCCGAGGAAGGACAGATAAGCCACGTAGAGGATCGCGTCAGCCACCTGGAACGTGGCGTTGACGATGACCGTGCCGATGGCGTTGCGCACGATGTGGGTGCGCACGGCCCGCAGGGAGCCGCCGCCCATGCCCCGCATCGCGACGATGTATTCGCGGGAGCGCAGGGCCAGCGACTCGCCGCGAATTAGGCGCGCCGGGTTGAGCCAGGCGAACATGCCGATGATGAGCACCAGCAGCGACACCGTCGGTGTGACGATCGTCGCCACCAGCATGAACAGGAACAGTGCAGGGATGGCCATCAGGGAGTCGACGATGCGCATCATGATCGCGTCGACAGGCCCGCCCAGGAAGCCCGCGATCGCGCCCCAGATGGTGCCGATGAACGTGGCGAGTAGGCCGGCCGCCAGCCCGACGATGATCGACGTCTGCCCGCCGAGCATCAGTCTGCCCAGCTGGTCGTAGCCGACGCCGTCGGTGCCGAGCGGGTGTTCCGCGCTTAGCTCGCGGTAGGCGTTCGACAGGTCCGTGTGTACCTGGTCGGTGACCCACACGTAGGGGCCGACGAAGCAGAAAAGCCCGAACAGGACGAGGATCACGACGCCGAGCAGCGCGAGTTTGTTGCCGACGAACACCTCGACGCCCTGGCGGACCAGGCCCGCGCGCTTGCGACGCCCACTCTTCCCCACGTCGACTCGCGGATTCATCGCACACCTCCGTAGCGGACGCGTGGGTCGGCGACCGCGTACAGGATGTCCGCGATCAGCGCGCCCACGACCGTGGCAATAGAAATGATGGTCGTCGTCGCGAGCAACACCGGGTAGTCCCGGAACTGCGCCGCCTGCCAGAACATGAGCCCCATCCCTGGATAGTTGAACAGGCTCTCGACGACGAGCGCGCCAGAGAACAGCGCGGGCAGGTACATGCCCAGCAGCGTGATCACCGGGAACAACGAGTTGCGCAGCGCGTGCACGAACACCACCCGGGCCTCGCTGAGTCCCTTGCTGCGGGCGGTGCGGATGTAGTTCTCCTCCAGGTTGTCCACCATTGACGAGCGGACGTAGCGCGAGTAGGCGGCCAGGGTGACGATGGCGAGCGTGACACTGGGCAGGATCAGCCCCTGCCAGTTGGACAGCACCTCCGCGAGTGTGAAGCCCTGCGGCGCCTCCGGCGGCAGCACGGGCCACACTTGGGAGAACAGGATGATGAGCACGAGGCCCATGAAGAAGATCGGCGTGGAGTAGGCCAGCAGCGCGATGGCGGTGATCACGTAGTCCGCCAGCCTGTTGCGGCGCACCGCCTGGATCACGCCCAACGGGATCGCGACGAGCACAGCCAAGGTGATCGAGCACAGGCTGAGCACCATGGTCTTCGGGAGCCGCTGCGCGATCGCGTCGGCCACCTCCATGTTCATCTGGAAGGATCGCCCGAGGTCGCCGCTCAGCAGGCGTCCGACGTAGGCGAAGTACTGCTCGTAGAACGGGCGGTCGTAGCCCATCTCGATGTTGTAGGCGTCTATCTGTTCCTGCGTCGCGTCGAGTCCGAGCGCGGAGCGCGCCGCGCCGCCGGGGAGAGAATGCAGGATCAGGAAGGTGATCACGGTCACCAGGAACACCACAACGACCGCCTGCAGCATCCTGCGGAGGATGAATCGGGTCACTGTCAGCTCCTAGGGAGGGCCGGCCCCGCCCGGAGGCAGGGGGCGGGGCCGGGGATGGGTGGGGTTACTTGGTGCGGGACCAGTCCTGCGGGTAGATACCCAGCATCGGGTCCTGGTTCACGCCCGCGATGTCGGACTTCCAGGCCGAGATCTGCGCCACCGGGTTCGGCATCCACAGCACCGGCAGGTCCTCCGCGAGGAAGTCGTTGTACTTCTTGAGCGCGTCCGGGTCGTTGGAGCGCATCGTCGCCTCAATGAGCTTGTCGGCCTCCGGGTTGGAGTACGAGCCGAGATTCACGGGGGCGTCGGTCTGGAAGAGTCGGTCGCCGGAGGCGTACACCGGGTAGTACCAGCTGGACTGGGAACCGAAGAACGACAGATCCCAGGCGCAGGCCTTGTCCGGGGTGCACTTCTGCGACTCGGCGACGGAATCCGGCACCTCCTTGATATCCAGCACGATGCCGACGCCAGCGAACTTGCTCTTTAGCTCGGCCATCATCTTGGTGGTGGCGGTGAAGCCGGACTGAGAGATCATCGTGAACTTAAGCTCCGCGCCTGCCTCGACGCCCTCACCGCACTGGCCGGCTCCCGTGCCTGGCTTCTCGCAGGTGGTGACCCCATCCTTGACGACCTTCCAGCCGTTGTCCGTGAGCAGCTTCTCCGCTGCGGCCGGGTCGTACCGGTAGACGCAGCCCTCCATCGAGCCGGCCGCGTCGGGGGCCTGCGGGACCGGGCCACACGTCGGGGTGGCGGTGTCCTGCCACACCACCTTGGCGATGGTCTCCTGGTCGATGAGCTGCTGCATGGCCTGGCGGATGTACTTCTGTTTGAAGATCGGCCCGGACTTCGGGTTGGCGAAGTTGAACGGCATGTAGGTGATGGACCATCCCTTCCAGGGCTCGACGGTGTAGCCCTGGCCTTCGATGTAGCTCTTCTGCGCGATGGACCCAGCCGGAATGTAGCCGAAATCGATGCCACCCGAGCGCAGCACGTTGAACTCCGCGTCGTCGCCGGTGAAGGGACGGAAGACAACCGAATCGAGTTTGGCCTTGTCCTCGCCGGTGTAGTTCTCGTTGCGCACGATCCGCACGTCGCCGTTGGCCACGTAACTGTCCACCTTGAAGGGGCCGTTGGTGGTCTTCCACAGCGGGTTGGTGCCGTAGGTGGAGAGATCCTCGGCGGCGGCGGTCAGGTAGGCGAAGATCTTCTGCGCGCCCTCGGGGGTGCGGTCGGTCTCGCCCACCGCCTCGTCGTCGGCCGTCTTGGACCAGGCATGCGCCGGCAACGGGGTGATGCGGTTGAGCTGGTTGCTCACGAACCAAGCCGGGCTGAACACCTCGGTGGTGGTCAGGGTGAAGGTCTGGTCGTCGACGACCTTGAACTCTTTGATGTTGTCAGGGAACCCACCCTTGCGGTAGGACGCCCACTTCTCCTTGTTATTCGTGACGAGGTTCCACCAGAACTCCACGTCGCGCGTGGTGACCGGCGTACCGTCAATCCACTTCTGCCCGGCCTTGATCTTCAGCGTGTAGGTGAGGCCATCGTCGCTGACGGCCGGGACTTCGCCCAGTGAGCGCTTCTCGTCGAGGTTGTACTTGGCTTCGCCGCCGAACTTGTAGTCGAACAACGAGCGGAAGATGGTGGACATGAAGATGCCGTTCTCACCCTGGGTCTTGCCCGGGGCCGAGATGGGCAGGATCCAGGTGGGGGTCTTCATGGCGAAGGTGACTTCGCCTCCTGCCACCATCTGGCCCGTGGGCTGCGCGCTTCCGTCCGCCGTGGCAGCGGGGCTCTTGCCCGCACCTGGCCCGGAGCACGAAGCAAGCAGGACTGCGGCAGTGGCCACGGCCAGCGCCTTCGCCAGTCCGCGCGTGAGTGCTTTCATCCGACTCTCCTAGGAATCACCCGCCGCCGCGGGGCCCGGCCACTCTGCCGGACGCACAAACAGTAACATCTCACCGAGACTTCCGGCAGTTCTACCAATAATTTCTTTATCTTTTGCTACTTTGAACATGAACATCTGGGCATTCAGCTGTCTAGGTCTGGCATCATGCGGCTGAGGAATCTTTCGGGAGGGAAGATGGATAGCATCCCGTTGCGGGAGGGGGACCCGCAGCCCAGCGGCGCAACCGTGAACCTACTGGACAGCAACGCCGAAGAACTAGACGCCGCCAGCCGCATACTGCAGGCCCTCGCCACGGCGGGGGGCGCCACTCGCCTCGACCTCGTGGAACTCACCGACCTGCCCAGATCGACCGTCAGCGCCACGGTTCGACGACTCGTCGCCGACGGCGAGATCGAGGAGTTCAAACACGCCTCCTCCACCGGCGGCCGACGCCCGACGATGCTTCGACTCGCCAAGAGCGACGGCGCCGCCTACGTGGCCGAACTCGGCTCCCACCACGCACGCATCGGCGTCGCCACCCTCTCCGGCGTGCTGCTGGCCACCGACGACATCGAGATCGACGTCACCGAGGGGCCCGAACAGGTCATCCAACTGCTCACACGGCGATGGCGCTCCTTCACCCCCACGCAGAACGTGCTTGCCGTCGGCCTCTGCGTCCCCGGGCCTGTCTCTCAGCACGGCCGCATCACCAGCGCGGCCCGCATGCCCGGCTGGAACGGTGTCGACGTGAACGGTGCGCTCCAAGCCGCCACCGACCTGCCCGCCGTCGTCGAAAACGACGCCCGCGCCGCGGCCATCGGGGAATGGTCCGCGCGCGACGAACACAACGAATCCTGCATCTACATCAAGGCCGGCACCGGGGTGGGCGCGGGCTGGATCTCAGGCGGTGTCGCCTACCGCGGCGCCCACGGCTTCGCGGGCGACGTGACGCACATCCGCATCCAGACCGACGACCCCCAGCCCTGCTCCTGCGGCAACTCCGGCTGCCTGGAGACGGTGGCCTCCGGCGCCGCCCTCCTGCGCCAGCTGGCCGCGCTCGGCTCCCCCATCCGCACCAACCGCGACCTCGTGGCTGCCGCCAACGGCGGCGACCACGTCGTCACCGCGCTCGTGCGCGAAGCCGGAGCCCGCATCGGCGAGGTCCTCTCCGGGATCATCAACTTCCTCAACCCGAGCCGCATCGTCATCGGGGGCTCCATGTCCCAGATGGGCGCGCTGCTCGCTGGCTTCCGCTCCGAGCTCTACGACCGCTGCCTGCCGACCTGCACGCAGCAACTCGCCATCGAGACCTCCCTGGCCGGGCCCGACGCGCCCCTCATCGGAATGTCCGTCCTGGCCAGACAGCTAGTGATCCACCCCTTCCGGAGCAACAAATGAAACGAATCGCCATCTGCGGCATCCACATCGAGTCGAGCACCTTCACCCCCTACCTCTCCACCGCCGCTGACTTCACCATCCGCCGCGGACGGGAACTGCTCGGCCGCTACCCGTGGCTCACCCGCTCGCCTATCCCCGGCAGCGAGCACGTTCCCCCGGAACTCGCCGCAGGCGAGGGCGGGACGCTCGTGCGCGACTGGGCCGAAGCCGTCGAATGGGTCCCCATCCTGCACTGCTCCGCACTACCCGGCGGTCCCGTCGAGCAACACAGCTACGAGGCCTGGCGCGACGAAATCTGCCGCGGCCTCGCCGAGGAGGGCCCGTTCGACGGCATCTTCTTCGACATCCACGGCGCGATGAGCGTGCCCGGCTACGACGACGCCGAGGGCGACCTGATCCAGGCGATCCGCGCCGTCGTCGGGCCGGATCCTCTGGTGAGCGCCAGCATGGACTTGCACGGCAACGTGTCCCCCGCCCTGTTCGCGGGCTGCGACCTGCTCACCTGCTACCGCATGGCTCCGCACGAGGACGCCTGGGTGTCGCGCGAACGCGCGGCGCGCAACCTGGCCGAGCGTCTCCTGGCCGGGGGCAGCAAGCCAGCGAAGGCGCTGGTGCACGTGCCCATCCTGCTGCCCGGCGAGAAGACCTCTACCCGGATGGAACCCGCGAAGTCGTTGTACGACATGGTGCCCGTCGCGGCCGCGCGCGCCGGAGTGACCGACGCCGGCATCTGGATCGGCTTCGCATGGGCCGACCAGCCGCGCTGCAAGGCCGCCGTCGTCGCCTACGGTGACGACCCGGCCGCCGTGCAGGCCTCGGCCAGAGAGATCGCCCGCGAGTTCTGGCGCGTGCGCAACCAGTTCGAGTTCGTGGCGCCCACCGCCAGCATCGACGACGCCCTGGCCGCCGCCGTCGAGAGCCCCGCTCGTCCCTTCGTGATCTCCGACTCCGGCGACAACCCCGGCGCGGGCGGCGCCGACGACGTGACCGTGGCGCTCGCCGCCGTCCTCGCCCGAGCCGAGGTGGCCTCCGGCGCACTGCACGCGATCGTCGCCTCCCTCTACGACCCCGCAGCCGTCGCCGCCGCCAAGGCCGCCGGCCCGGGCGCGACGGTGCAGGTCGAGCTGGGCGGGCACGTCGACTCCCGGGCGCCCGGACCGCTGCCCCTCGTCGCCACCGTTCGGCGGGTGTTCGACGACCCCGACGGGCTGCTGAGCGCCGTGCTCACCGTCGGCGGGGCCGACATCATCGTCACCTCCCGGCGCAACCAGTACACGACGATGGCGCAGTTCGCGCGCGCCGGCCTCGACCCGCGCGCCGCCGACATCGTCGTCGTGAAGATCGGCTACCTGGAGCCCGAGCTGCACGAGCTGGCCGCCGACTGGCTGCTCGCGCTCACCCCCGGCGGCGTCGACCAGCACCTGGAGCGCCTGGGCCACCGGAACATCGACCGGCCCATGTTCCCGTTCGACGAGTTCGACGACGAACCGCCCCTGGCGCTGCTCGTCGGTTAGGGAATGCTGCGAGAGTGCTGCCGGGCGCGCGGCAGCACTCCCGGGCCGTGTAGCTCAGCGGGTGATCGCGTCGAGGATCGGCCCCTGCACGAAGTAGACGATGAACATCGCGGCGACCACATACATCAGCAGGTGCACCTTCTTCGCCTTGCCCAGCACGAGGTTGAGGAAGACGTAGGCCAGGAAACCGACGCCGATACCGGTGGTGATGGAGTACGTGAACGGCATGAAGATGATGGTCAGGAACGCCGGGATACCGAGCTCGGGCTTGGCCCAGTCGATGTCCAGCACCTGCGAGATCATGAGGAAGCCGACGAAGGTGAGCGCGGGCGCGGCGGCCTCGCTGGGCACCATGTTGATCACGGGCGACAGGAACACCGCCAGCAAGAAGGCCGCGCCGGTCACCACCGAGGCGAAGCCAGTGCGCGCGCCCTCGCCGACGCCCGCCGTCGACTCGATGTAGCAGGTGTTCGACGAGACGGAGCCGAGGCCGCCGGCCACAGCACCGAAGGAGTCCACCAGCAGGATCTGGCTGGTGCGCTGCGGCATGCCTTCCTCGTCGAGCAGGCCGCCCTCGGAGCCGACCGCGACGATGGTGCCCATCGTGTCGAAGAAATCAGCGAGCAGCAGTGAGAACACGAGCACGACGAGCGCCAGCGCATTCGCCATCGAGAACTGCCCGCCAGGGAAGAAGGCGCCGATCATGTCGATCTGGCCCAGCAGAGACAAATCAGGCCAGCTGAAGCCCGCGAACGACGGCACGTTCAGGCTCCAACCCGTCGGGTTGCTCCCATCGGGCAGGTTAGGACCGACGGCGGCAACTGTTTCCACGATGATGGCCAGCACGGTGGCGGCGACGATGGCGATGAGGATCGCGCCCTTCACTTTCCGGGCGTGCAGCGCGACGAGCAGCAGGAAGCCGATGAGGAACACGGCGATCGGCCAACCCTTCAGCGAACCTCCGATGCCGAGTTCGACGGCGGTGCCGCCGCCGCGGCGCACCACGCCCGCGTTGATGAGGCCGATGAAGGCGATAAACAGGCCGATGCCGACGGAGATGGCGCTGCGCAGGGCGTTCGGCACCGCCTTGAACACGGCCGTGCGGAATCCGGTCAACACCAGGATGGCGATCAGGATGCCCTCCCAAACCACGAGCCCCATCGCCTGGCCCCAGGTCATGCGCGGCGCGAGGACGTAGGCTACCAGCGCATTCAGGCCCAGGCCCGCGGCCAGGCCCATCGGGAAGCGCCCGATGACGCCCATCAAGATGGTGAGTACTCCGGCGATCAGCGCCGTCGCGGCAGCCACCATCCCGATGGAGGCGGCGACTGCGGCCGTGTCCACCTGTTCGCCCACCATCTTCGGCGCCCCGGAGATCAGGTTGCCGTTCATGTCCACGGCGGTGCCAAGGATCAGCGGGTTGAGCGCGATGATGTACGCCATCGCGAAGAAGGTGACGAGACCGCCACGCACCTCTTGCCCTACCGAAGACCCATGCTTGGAGATGCTGAAGAAACGGTCGAGGGCGGAACCCTCGTCCGGAGAAGTTGCAGATTTGGTTCCCACGTGGCCAGCGTAGTGTGCTGACCCGGTGCGTTAAGAATCGTCCATCTGGTGCGCGCAGCTCACTCGAACAACACTTCGTCGATGCCAATAGTGTCGAACACCGGGGCGGGCAGCTCCCGCGCCCGCTGCTTCTCGACCACATCCGAATGCCCGCCGCAGCCGTGGTCCAGGTGCACCACGCGCGCATCCGACGGTGAGTAGGCGTTGGCGCACACCCCAAACAGGGTGCCGAGCGAGCCGCGCAGCGGCACGAAGTAGCCGCAGGTCCCGCAGTTGGCGGGCGCCTCACGTGACCCCTCGTCGGTGTAGCCCGGGGCTCCCTTCAACCAACGTTCGGCCGCCTCGTCTCGGCCATGTTTGCTGAGCACCCGTTCCCGGCCGAGCCCGAGCTCGGCGACGGTGGTGCGCAGCTGCACCCACTCCGACGTGTCGGCGTCGGCAGGCAGGTCGGTTGCCGCGAAACCCGGCTCCAGCCGAGGGTCGTTGTCCGGCGTGGCCATCAGCAGGCCGGGCGCGATGTCGCCAGGCTGGATGCGTTCCTCCCACGGCACCCAGGCCGGCGCCAGAAGCGCGCCCTCCTCCGGCAGCAGCGCCACCTCGTTGATGGTAGCCACCTTCGCGCGAGCCGCGCGCACCAGCGTCACCGCCCACCGCCACTGGGGGTAGGCGGACAGCTCGCAGGCGAAGTAGTGCGTCGCCACGCGCTCACCCCGCTCGGCAACTACCCCGAGGTGGCCGCCAACGGCTTCAGGACCCGAGACCTCCTCGGCCGCGGAGCGCGCCAACTCGGTTGCTTCCGCGACGATCTGGTCCAGCTTCGGGGCACGGGTTTTGGTAGCCAAGGTCACTTCTCCAACTCGTCGGCGACGTAGCGCAGCACCTGCGCGGCCTTTGCCGCCATCTTCGGGTCCGGATGGCGGTTGGCCCGATATCCATTGCCCACGCCGTCGAGCAACTGGATCAGGTCTTCGATGATGATCGCCAGCTCCGCAGGTTTCTTCCGCGAGGCTTTGGACAGCGACGGCGGCTGTTCCAGTACTCGCACGTTGAGAGCCTGCTCGCCACGGCGCCCCGCGACCACACCGAAATCGACGCGCTGGCCGGCGTGCAGCGCAGCTACGCCGTCGGCCAGCGCGGTTGAGCGCACATAGACGTCGCCGCCGCCGTCCTTGGTGATGAACCCGAAGCCCTTCTCCGCGTCGAAGAAGCGCACCTTTCCGGTAGGCAAGTCAGTATCCCTCTCTACTCAAGAGCCGTGACTTGCCAGTCTAGCCAGCCCTCAGGCGGTGCGGAAATGTTCTCTGGATTCCAGTTTGCTGGCGGCCGCCTCGTCGAGCACCACGATCACGTCGGGATGGAACTGCAGGATCGACGCCGGGCACTTGTGACTGACGGGGCCCTCAATCATCGCCGCCACCGCGTCGGCCTTTCCTTCGCCGGTGGCGACCAGTACCGCACGCCGCGAACGCATGATGGTGCCGAGTCCCTGGCTGACGGCCTCAGTGGGCACCTGATCAACCGAGTCGAAGAACCGGGCGTTGTCGTCGCGGGTGCGCTGGGTGAGCGGGAGACGGTGGGTGATCGAGCTGAAAGAGGTGAAGGGTTCGTTGAAGCCAATGTGACCGTTGGACCCGATACCAAGCACCTGCACATCGATGCCGCCTGCGGCGGTGATCGCCTCGTCGTAGGCCGCCGCAGCCGCGTCTACGTCGTCGGCCAGGCCGTCCGGGACCCGGACCCGCTCGGGCTTCATGCCCAGCGGCTCGACGACGGTGCGGCGGATGACGTTGTGATAGCTCTCCGGATGCTCCAACGGGATGCCCACGTACTCGTCGAGTGCGAAGCCACGCCCGGCGGACATGTCGAGTTCGCCATCGCGCACCATCCGGCTCAGCTCCGCGTACAGCCCGAGTGGCGAGCTGCCGGTGGCCAGACCGATCACCGGTTCGGCCTTACCGGCAAGGCCTTCGGCCACATATTTCGCGCCGAGCACGCCGACGGTGGCCGCATCCCGACAAACAATTACTTCCACAGCTTCTCCTTGTCGATGTCCGATCGCTTGGTAGCTCCAAAGGTAGAACTAAGCAGGGTCGATCAGCGTGTTACCGGCGCAACCGTGCAATCAGGTTGCGCGTCGGGTCGGTAGGCTGTCCCCATGGCTAGTTGGCGGGACGGCGCCGCGTATGCGCCGACGGAACGACCGGATGGTTTCGCGACCCCTCTCGCGGAGCCGTTGTCCGTGGCCGATCCGCCGCGCCGGGTCACTCCGGGCAACGTCCCGCGCCCGACGACGCTCACGCCCGTTGCTGCTCCCCCACTGGAGGCGCTGGGCACGACGCCGCCCGGGATCCGCAACCCCTCCGCGCCTTTCGAGGTGCGCTCTACCATCGTCACTCAGGCCCCGCGGCTGGCCGACGGGCGGCGCGACCCGCGTGTGCCCTACGACGTGCGGCACTTCTCCACGAACAACACCTCCCCCGGGGCCGGGTACTCAGGGCTCTCCGCTCCTTCCGAACCGGCTAGCGGTGCCGCAGCGTTGAGCCAGCTGCCGTCCCCCACTGCTCTGCCGCGCCGCGCTGCGGGCGGGCCCCAGTATCCCTATCCCGGGCGGTTTGCCCCGACGGCGCCTCCTCCAGCCGAGCGCACCCCCCAGATGGGCTACGTCTGGGCCTCGCTCGGCCTCATCGCGCTGTGTGTGCTGTTCCCAGCCCTGACCCCGCTGGCCTTGTTCATCACCTCCGCGTTGCTCGTGGCTAGCAGGATTTCCGACTACGTGCCCGCCCTGATCTCGCTGGCCTTCGGCGTCGCCTTCCTGTTCGGCTACTCCCTCCTGAACCACCTGGACTGGAGTTGGCCGCTGTTCCTGCTGGCTTCGGGTTTTGCCCTGTACTACTGCCTGCTGATCCTGCGCCGCTAGGCTGCCCGGCTTGCTGTTGGCGCGAGGGCTCCGCCGCCCTGCCTGACTAACTCGGCCCCGAGCGTCCGTCAGGGATGGGCCTGCCGCCCAAGTTCTCAAGATGGTGGGCATACGGCCCCCGATCCG
This sequence comes from Tessaracoccus sp. OH4464_COT-324, assembly GCF_003932855.1. Taxonomy (GTDB): domain Bacteria; phylum Actinomycetota; class Actinomycetes; order Propionibacteriales; family Propionibacteriaceae; genus Arachnia. The sequence goes on from NZ_RQYZ01000007.1 coordinate 31,450, forward strand.
GCGTGCCTGCCACCCGCGCTAGTCGATGGTGGACTCGTCTACGAAGCCGAGGTCGACGGCGGGCCCGCCCGCCCAACGGAGGTATTCGTCGATGCGGGCCGGCCAAACCGGCTGCGGAAGCTGCGCCGTGGGCCACCAGCGCTCGCCCAGCTTGCGGATCTTCTCGTTCTCCGTGAGCTGCTGCGGCCGCGGGTCGAACCGCTCCACGTCAACGCGGAAGAAGGTCTCGCGCTGAACCAGGATCCTGTCGGAGTAGCCGTGGCGCACCACGCGCTCGCCTACCGGGCCCACCAGTTGCTCGGGCATGAGCCTGAGGCCGGTCTCCTCCCAGGCCTCGCGGATCGCGGCGTCGCGGGGCCCTTCACCGGCCTCGATGCCCCCGCCCGGCGGCACCCACCAGCCGCTTCCGGGTACCCCGGGATCGTGGTCGTTCTGCAGCAGTACCCAGCCGTCGGCGACGATCAACAGCCGCACCGCATCGCGGTGCTTGGTGGGTCGCTCACTCGGCTTCATGGCTCTCCAGGTCGTCGATCAGGGTTCGCCAGGAATGTACCAGCCCGGCGTCAACGTAGGCCTTCCACGACCTGTCCGGGCGGGCGGGAGATCCGATGTGGAACGCCCGCACCCCGGCCTTGATCAGCCAGGGCACGTGTTCTGCCGCGAGCCCGCCGCCAGCCATCATCAGCTCCCGGTCCTCCGGATGATTACGCGCGCGGGCGATGAGGTCGTCGAGCCCGTGCTCCACCCCCAGCGTCGACCCGGCGGTCAGCACCTGGGTCAGTCTGCCGGGAAGCTGCTGCACAGCGCCCCAAGCCTCATCCGGGTCCAGGCAGTAGTCGATCGCCCGGTGGAAGGTGTACGGTACGTCAACGTCGTGCATGAGTTCCGTCATCACGCTCATGTCGATCTGGTTCAGTCGGTTGAGGAACCCGACGACGACGCCGTTCGCCCCCGCATCCATGTACGAGCGCATCAGCCCCTTCAGGCGGGTGACCTCGCCGCCGTCGGTGCCGAACCCTGCTCGCAGCCGCAGCATCGGGCGCACTTCTAGGGAGGCCACGAGCCGCACCCGGTCGACGAGACGCGGTTCGGGGGAGAGCCCGTCCTCGGCCATCGTGCCAACAAGCTCAACCCGGTCAGCCCCGCCCTCCTCCGCGTTCCTCGCATCGGAGGCGTGCATCGCGATTACTTCTAGCAGCGCCATGTGCCCATTGTGCCGAAGCCGTGTGCCGCGCGGGGGGAAACTCTGCCGCCAGGGCCCACAGATCGTCGATGGCGTGGCGGATTCGTGTCCCGCCACGCCATCGGAGCTGTTCCGCAGTCCACTGCGGAAGGCCCTCTCGCGCCCCCTGGCCTGCAGCCCAGAAGGCCCTCTTCGTTCGGTCCGGCTGATGGCAGCCATGCATGGCTTGCGAAGCAGGCCCTAGCCATCCAGCGCGTATCCTCGACGGTCCCGCCAGCGCCAGTACGCGTCGCCGAGCGCGATGCCCAGCACGTCGGCTAGCACATCCAGCACGTCGCCCGAGCGATGGGGGATGTAGTTCAGCTGCACCCATTCGCTGATCACCGCGTGCAGCCCCAGCAGCCCCAGCGGCCACCACGCCCGGGTGATGCGCCCCAGGGCCAGCGCCGGCAGCAGGAACAGCACCAGGTGCACCACCTTGTCGTCGCCCGGGAAGAGCGGGGCGCTGGGCTCCGGTGACCCGGGCAGGTAAAGCGCCAGGAGCTGCCCGACGATGGTGCCGGCCAGCACGAGCCAGTTGAGCATCCGCGCGCCTCCTTCCGACTGGGGCAGGCCAGTGCCTGAGTTCGAAAGAGGGCCAGCTCCCTTTCGGAAGCTGGCCCTCGATCCGGTTGGGGTGTTACATCATGCCGCCCATGCCGCCCATGCCGTCCATGTCGCCACCGGGCACGGCAGAAGCCTTCTCCGGCTTGTCGGCGATGACGGCCTCGGTGGTGAGGAACAGGCCGGCGATCGACGCGGCGTTCTGCAGCGCGGAGCGGGTGACCTTGGCTGGGTCGATGATGCCCGCCGCGACCATGTCGACGTACTCGCCGGTGGCTGCGTCGAGGCCCTGACCTGCGGGCAGACCGGAGACCTTCTCGGCGATAACGCCGCCCTCAAGGCCCGCGTTGTGCGCGATCTGGCGCAGCGGGGCCTTGGCTGCGGCGAAGACGATCTGGGCGCCGGTGAACTCGTCGCCCGCGAGCCCCTCGACGGAGGCAGCGTTAGCGGCCTGCAGCAGCGCCACACCACCGCCGGGGACGATGCCCTCCTCGACCGCGGCCTTGGCGTTGCGCACGGCGTCCTCAATGCGGTGCTTACGCTCCTTCAGCTCCACCTCGGTGGCGGCGCCAACCTTGATGACGGCAACCCCGCCAGCCAGCTTCGCGAGCCGTTCCTGCAGCTTCTCGCGGTCGTAGTCGGAGTCGGAGTTCTCGATCTCCTTGCGGATCTGGGAGACGCGACCCTCGATCGCGGCCTCGTCACCAGCACCGTCGACGATGGTGCACTCGTCCTTGGTGACCAGCACCGAGCGAGCCTTGCCGAGCAGGTCGAGGGTGGTGGCGTCGAGCGACAGGCCCACCTCCTCGGAGATGACCTGGCCGCCGGTGAGGATGGCGATATCGGTCAGCATGGCCTTGCGGCGGTCGCCGAAGCCCGGGGCCTTGACAGCGATGGACTTGAAGGTGCCGCGAATCTTGTTGACGATCAGGCCGGCCAGCGCCTCGCCCTCGACGTCCTCAGCGATCACGAGCAGCGGCTTGCCCGACTGCATGACCTTCTCCAGCACCGGCAGGAGGTCCTTGAGCGAGGAAATCTTGGAGTTAGCGATCAGGATGTAGGGATCCTCAAGGGTGGCTTCCATGCGCTCCGCGTCGGTGACGAAGTACGGGGAGATGTAGCCCTTGTCGAAGCGCATACCCTCGGTGAGTTCGAGGTCGAGGCCGAAGGTGTTGGACTCCTCGACGGTGATGACGCCTTCCTTGCCGACCTTGTCCATCGCCTCAGCGATGATCTCGCCCACAGTGGTGTCGGCCGCGGAGATCGAGGCGGTGGCAGCGATCTGGTCCTTGGTCTCGACATCGGTGGCCATCTTGCCGAGCTGCTCGACGATTGCAGCCACAGCGACGTCAATGCCCTTGCGCAGGGAGAGCGGGTTGGCTCCAGCGTTCACGTTGCGCAGACCCTCGCGGACCATGGCCTGAGCCAGGACGGTGGCGGTGGTGGTGCCGTCGCCAGCGACGTCGTCGGTCTTCTTCGCAACTTCTTTGACGAGTTCCGCACCGATCTTCTCGTACGGATCCTCAAGCTCGATCTCCTTGGCGATGGACACGCCGTCGTTGGTGATCGTCGGGGCGCCCCACTTCTTCTCCAGCACGACGTTGCGACCCTTGGGGCCGAGGGTGACGCGCACCGCGTCGGCAAGGGTGTTCATGCCGCGTTCGAGGCCGCGGCGGGCCTCGTCGTTGAATTCAATCAGCTTTGCCATAGTGGAAAGGAAATCCTCCCATATGCGGGGCTGGCGCCCCGGGTGTTCAGGTTTCGGCCGGATTTCAGGTGCCCGCGACGGACGGCTTGAGCCTCACCCAACCCGGTAGCACTCGGCCCGGCCGAGTGCCAACTCCATTCTTAGCACTCGCACCCAAAGAGTGCAAAGGGAGCCGGGGTTACGGGCAGCGCCGCGCCACCCGCAACCCCACTATCAGCCCTTGACGACCTTCGGCCAGGCCCCGTCACCGACGGACTCCTTGACCGCGTTGCAGATCGAGCGCCCTCGCTCCGCGAGCATGAGGCTGCGCTGGCACCACACCATGACCAGCATCTTGATGCGCAGCATGGCCCCCAGAATGGACTTGATATTCCAGATGAGGCTTGGCGGGAACTGCGCCACCTTAGTCAGGACCTCCACCAGCTTCTGACATTCTCCCTGGAACTCGTCGGCGAACCGTAGAGAGACGTTCTCGCCCTCCCTGCCGACCTCTTCGAGGTCCTTGGCGAAGCTGCCGATGAGCTTCTCCAGGTCACGCGCGGAGTCGTACTGCCGTCGGGCTGCGGCACGGAAACGTTCACCGGCGATGCCCACCCAGCTGTCGGTGGATTGGAAACGATCCGGGTTGAACTGCTCCACCAGTTCCTGGACCTGCTTCAGCATATCTCGCTGAAGCTGTGCACCTGCCGCCAGAAGGTCCGACGGCGTAAACGCACTGTCCTGGAAGGTCTTCGCGTACTTCTCGACAACCATCACCTGCATGATGAATCCCGCGCCGAAAAGGCCTCCAATAACGCCCCCCAACTTGATGGGGCTGAAGGCAAGAGCGGCAGCCGCTCGCGTTGCGGCCTCCTTTACCCCTTGGGCTGCCTTGTTGGCTTCCTCGACGGCACGCTCCATCCTGGCGCGGTCCTTGAAGAACAGGCAGCCGGGGACACAGTCTCCGATGATGGAGTGCCGGTCCTTCACCTTGGTTCGCGGTTTCCCGGCTGGCCGGAGCGTGTCTGTCCGCTTCTTGACTGACTCGTCGGGGCGACGGTAGGGGGCGCTGTCGACGCTCCTGTCTCCCTCGTATGAGGGAGCGGCGTGGGTTTCCGTATCGCGCACACCCATCGTCGAGACGTAAGGCTCCCCTCTCGTGAAAGGTGGGCGTCGGTTCAGCTTGTCACGGTCCCAGTGGACGCTCATACCGTCATTCCTTTGCTGTTATCGTTCCTAGCTTGCTTCGGAGCCGCCGAGGCGGCAGCAGCGGCACGCATGGCCTCGGTTGCTCCTGCGGCGGCATGATCGGCGCCGATCAAGGACGCTCGTTCGGAGCCGAAGTCTTCCTGCATGTCGTAGTGGTCGGCCGAGTCGTTCAACGCTTCGCTGATGCGTTCCATCTCTTCGTGGCCGGAGCGGAACAGCTTCGCGAGGGTCTCGCTGGCCTCAGTGAAAGGCCCGCCCACGCCGTACCAGATCCCCTGGAACTCAGGGAAGGCAGCCAGGCTGGACCAGCACTGCGAGATCTTGTTGGCCATTTCGGCGAGGCCTTTGAAGTGCTGCGAATCGGCACGGAGGTCCTCGGTGATCACCTGAAAGTCGGTGCGTCCACCGTTGTCGCCCGAGCCGCCGTCGCCAGCGCCAGGGCCACCGACGGGCACGGCGCCAGGACCGCCTCCGGGACCACCGGGCATCCCACCAGGGCCACCAGGCATCCCACCGGGGCCACCGGGCATCCCACCAGGACCACCGGGCATCCCACCGGGGCCACCAGGCATCCCACCGGGACCGCCAGGCATCCCACCGGGGCCACCGGGCACCCCACCAGGACCGCCAGGCATCCCACCAGGACCGCCGGGCATCCCACCAGGGCCACCGGGCACCCCACCAGGACCGCCAGGCACCCCACCAGGACCACCGGGCACCCCACCAGATCCACCGTCCGGTTGATAGCCCGGCGGCCTCGACGGGGAATCGGCGTCGAATCTGGGCGGCTTGCCAGGCATTGGGAAGTCCGGATGCACCTGGCCGATCATTTCCTCGGATGAGCCCCCTGCCGGCGATGGCCCGCTAGGAGCACTCGTCGAAGGTGGAGTGGGCGCGGGCGGCGGAGTGAAGCCGGCAGTGCCAAGACCACCGCCGGAGCCGCCGCCGATGCCACCGAGATCGGGGCCTTCCCCACCCGAGCCGCCGCCGGAACCGCCCGACGAACCGCCACCGCCCAGGCCGCCACCGCCCAGGCCGCCACCGCCTAGACCGCCGTCTTCCGCAGCTCCCGAACCTGAACCCGAGTCCGAGCCGCCACCCGAGCCGCCACCCGAGCCGCCGCCCAGACCGCTATCCTCGGGGGCCGTTTCCTCACCGGCGCCCTCGACCAGCCCGCCCGGGCCTTCAAGGGTGTCGCCGTCACCCAGCCGGTCGTACTCGCTCGGCACGTCGATGTCGACCGTGCCATCAGAGTTGATGGTCACCACCTGGCCGTTGGCCTGCTCGATGGTGATGGAGCCATCCTCGTTGCGCGTGATGACGGTGCCCGACTCCGTGGTGAGAGAGGCCCCTACGCCCAACTCCGAGATGTCGTCCACGGAGATGTCGTTCTTGAAATCGCCGTCGATCGTAACGTTGCCTTCAGCATCCACCTTGACCTCCACCCCGTCGGAGGTAGAGATCACGCTGCCATCATCCCGAGTGTCGATCACGGTGCCGTCAGGCGCAACCGCAACGACATCGTCGGCAATGGTCACGTCTTCCGTGACCTCGACCGCATCGTCCGGAATAGCGGTTACGGCTTCCGCCTCCACATATTCCTGCGCGGGGGGCTCGGCCTCTGCAGGGGCCCCGCTGGCGCCCTGCTGCTCGTCGGACAGGCCAGGCTGGGACTGCGCGGCCCTGCGGACCATATCCCAGTCAATGCTGCCGCCGTGGGCTGTACTTTCCGTCACAATTGGTCTCCTGGTTCCTGCGTTCTAGGTCTATGCTTCATTCCGCTGTCACTGCCGCCAGCGCGTCAATGGCTTCATTCAGGCTCTCGGTGATGGTCGAGCCGGCCTTCCCCTCCGGCCAGGACTGCCTGAGTTCAACGCCCAACACCGTGCCACGAACGTGTTCTATCCACACGGCCCGGTTCGCCGAGTAGGCCCGATCCGGCTCATACTCCTGCTCCTCCGAAAAGTCTGAGGGCTGGCCTGCCAAACTCGGGACGGTCGGACGACGAAGACCTCCCCCGATCGGCCCCATGTCGAGCAGCCTGCGCACTTCTTCCTGCTCCCTGCGCACAGCCTCGGCGACCTCTTCGTCGCTCTTCTCGCCGCCGGAGGAGTCATCTTCCCAAGCTGCGGTCAACGTTTGAGCGATCACACCAGCCAATTCATCGGCCGGTATGTTCTTCTCCCAGCCGTTGGCCACGGTGATCGTGTCCAGCCGCCCTCCCTCAAGGAAGGTCACAGTCACGGAACCCGTCGGATCCGTGGCCGAACCAGGAGCCTCAATGGCGCCGACGCGGGCGCTGAGCTGAACCAACTCCTTTATCTGTTCGTCAAGTAGCGCCAGGAACGCCTCGGGGTCCTGCGCAAACTGCGGATTCGTCATAAGGAGAACTCTTGCAGGTCAGGGGTTCGTTCGGTGTAGGTACGCAGACTTAATTTTCTTCTGAGTAGCTGACCCGAGTATTTTCACACCGCTCCCGGAGTTCACCTCAGCAGTTCAGACCCGCGAGCCACTTGGCGCTGGGATCGTAGTCTGAGTAGGCGCTTCACCAGGACCGGCTTGTAGGAGAGCGCGGCCGGGTCATCGAGCAGCAGGTTCAGACGCTGATAGTAGGCGGCGGAGGAGCAACCAAAGCGCTCCATGATTGCCTGATCCTTCGGCGAGGATGTCCGATCCCAGCTGTCCTCGAAGTCGAGCACCGCCGCGTCGTGCGCGGACAGCTGCCCCCAGTCGTTCGCGCCGTTTCCCACGATGCGCGATTCTAGCTGGCTCGACGACGGAGGACGAGAGCCTCAGGGCCAGCAACCCCGATCCATCGGGGTTGGGTACGATGGCCACTGTTTCCGGTTCGGAGGAGGAGAAGCAACCGAATGCGTGTTATCAATGGCACCGTCCAACACTTCGCGTGGGGCGACCGTTCGGAGCTTCCTAGGGTTCTGGGACGCACCCCGGATGGAAGACCGTGGGCCGAATACTGGCTCGGCGCGCACCACGCGGGCCCGGCCACTTTCGCTGACTCGCCCGAAGAAACGCTCGCCGACTACTTGCAACATCATCCAGAGGAGATCGGCGCGGAGTCCGTGGCTGCACATGGAGAGAAGCTGCCCTTCATGATGAAGCTGCTCTCCGCAGCAAGCCCGCTGAGCATCCAGGTACACCCATCGCGGGAGCAGGCCGTCGAAGGATTCGCCAAGGAGAGCCTCCTGGGCATCCCGCTGAACCACCCCGAACGGTCCTACCGCGACGACTGGCCCAAGCCGGAGGCGATCATCGCGCTCACCCCCTTCGAAGGGCTGCTGGGTTTCCGCGACCCGGCGGAAACGGTTGAGCTGTTCGAGCAGTTGGGCGTCGCGCAGGAACTGACCTCCGTGATCGGCCCGCTGCGGGAACGCACCGAGACACTCGCCCTGCAGGAGGTGTTCCTCGACGTCCTCACCATCCGCAAGCGCCGGCACCTGGTCGACTTGGTGCTCTCCCGCGCCGTCGAGTTCCTCGACGCCGGGGGCGCGCTGGGCGACTTCGCCCGCACCGCCGTCGAGGTGGACGAGCACTTCCCCGGGGACCCAGGTATTCTCGCCGCCCTGCTCCTCAATCGGTTCCGGCTCGAACCCGGCGAAGCCGTCGCGCTGGAGGCGGGCGTGCTGCACGCCTACCTGCGCGGCACTGGTGTCGAGGTCATGGCCTCATCCGACAACATAGTGCGCGGCGGACTCACCAAGAAGCATATCGACGTAGACGGCCTGCTCGGGCTGGCCAATTTCTCCGCGCTGAAACCCGAGACGCTCCGCCCCGAGGGGGCCGACGGCGTCTACCGCTACCCCACCGACTTCCCCGAGTTCGAGGTGTGGCTCCTCACCCCGATGACCGCCGCACCGGTCACCATGCCCCGCGGCGACACCGGCCGGGTGGCCCTCGTCACGGACGGCGATTTCACCTTCCGCAGCAACCACGAGTTGAAGCTCAAACAGGGTGAGGCCGTCTTCATCCCAGCCTGGGAAGAGGTGGAGGTTATCGGAGCCGGGCAGGTCTTCGTCGCCGCCTCAGGCGTCTAGCCACGACCGGGTACCGAAGGACCGCACGCTGCGGCTCGCGACCTCCGCGCCAAGAGCCAGCGCCGCGACGAAGGACTCCCGCGTGAGCCCAGCCCGCGCGATATGATGGCAGGCCGCCCCGTGGAAGAAATCCCCCGCCCCCAGGGTGTCCACCGCCTGCACGGCCGGGACCCGCACCTCCCCGGACACGCCGTCGCTGACGTAGCGAATCGGCAGATGACCGCGCGTGATCGCCGCATGCCGCACGCCCTGCTCGACGAGGAAGTCCAGCACCGCTTCGGGGGCAACCCCGGTAGGCGCGAAGTCCTCCGAAACGATCGCCGCGTCGGTGAGGGGCAACAGGGAGGACGTTGCCGGCTTCCACGAGCCCCCGTCCAGCACTACCGGCACACCCGCCGCCCGCGCCCGCCGCGCAACCGCCGCCGCGAGATCCGCCTCGTGCCCGTCGAGTTCGACGACGCCGAACCCGGCCAGATCGAGCCCTTCGATGGTGGCGGAGAAGTCGGGCTGCGTCTTGCCCGCGGGGCTGCGATCGTGGGTGGACACGACGGCGCGTTCCCCCGTCGCCCGGGTGACCAGCACCGTCGCGGCGGTCAGGCCCCGGCCGGCCACGCTCGGCGCGCGCACGCAACGCACCGAACGCCCGGCCAGGTCCGCGGCTGCCAGCGCCCAGGCCGGGCAGTCCCCTGCCCGAGTCAGCAGGGTTGCTGACCCGCCGAGAGCGGAGAAAGCGACCGCGGCGTTCGTCGCCGGCCCGCCTGCGGCCAACTCGTCGGCCAGGCCCTTGATCTTCTCGTTGGGTTGCGGCAGTCGATCGACCAGCTGGATGACATCCAGCGTGACCAACCCGACGAACAATCCGCGCGTTCGATCCACGCCCATGAGCCTAGCGTCGCGTGGCAACGGTCGCCCGAATAGGGCACAATAGGGCCCACGCCTCCTTAGCTCAGCGGCCAGAGCATCCGCCTTGTAAGCGGAGGGTCGAGGGTTCGACTCCCTCAGGGGGCTCCATTTGACCCCTCGGTGACCCCTCGTCCCGGGCAGTTGACCGCGCGTCGATCGCGCCCCTCACCAGCCCGGGTCCGAAATAAATCCACTATCCGTGAATCACGTAATCTGCCCAGCCAGGCTGCTAGCGTCTGGCCATGACAGAGATCGTGTTGTTCCATCACGCCCTCGGCCTCACCGACGGCGTGCGTCAGTTCGCGGATCAGTTGCGTTCGCGCGGCTTCGCGGTTCGCACCCCCGACTTGTTCGAGGGCCGGGTCTTCAGCAGCGTTGAGGAAGCCTTCCAGTACGTGGAGCGGGTCAGCTGCGCGACTCTTTTGCAGCGCGCGGAAGAGAGCTGCGTGGAAATCCACGGCCGGATCATCTTTGGCGGGTTCTCGCTGGGCGTGGTACCCGCGCAGCACATGATGCTGGCGAAGCCCAGCATCGGTGGGCTACTCTTCCACGGCTTCACGCCGTTCGAGGCCGATACGAGCGACTGGCCGCAACTGCCCATGCATGTCTACGCCATGGCCGAGGACCCGCTGTTCGTCGGCGACGGCGACATCGAGGCCGTTCGGGAGGCCCAGGCCGTCCTGCCCCAGCTCGAACTGCACCTGTTCGAGGGCAGGAAGCACCTTTTCACCGACTCTTCGACAGGCGACTACGACGCCTTTGCGACGCAGCAGGTGCTCGACCACGTCATCGACGCGGTTCAGGGAATGCGCGCGGCCAGCCCAATCTGACGGGCCCCGGCGCGCTGGCGGGTTGCTCCACTCGACGGTTGCCGGCGGGCGCTATCCTTCAGTCTGACCCAATCCGCAACCGATCGGAGCCACGATGGTGGAGCCCAGCCGCTGGACACGCATCATTGAGCAGGATCCTGCCCACTCTCAGCGCTACATCGACCGCTTCAAGAGGATGGCCGCGAACGGCCACGACCTGTTCGGTGAGGCGCGCACCGTTGACGCCATGTGCGCGCGCGGCTCCAGAATCCTCGACGCCGGCTGTGGCCCGGGCAGACTAGACAAGTTCCTGCACGATCTCGGCCACGTCGTCGTTGGCGTTGACGTGGACCCAACGTTGATCGCCGCGGCCGAGGAGGACCATCCCGGCCCCACCTACGTGGTGGCGGATCTCGCGGAGCTGGATCTCCCGGCCGCGGGCATCACCGACCCGTTCGATGTCATCGTGTGCGCCGGCAACGTGATCGGCTTCCTCGCCCCTTCGACGCGGGTCGAGGTGTTGCGCAGGTTCGCCTGGCACCTCACCGAGGGCGGGCGGGCGATCGTCGGTTTCGGCGCCGGCCGCGGATACGACTTCAACGAGTTCTTCGCCGACGCGAAGTCGGCCGGTCTGCGCCTCGACGTGGCGCTGGAAAGCTGGGACCTCAAGCCGTTCACCCCGGAGTCCACCTTCCTGGTGGCCATCTTCTCCCGCCCTTGAGCCCAGGCGGCACCATCGACACCGCGCGCTGGACCTGGACGCAGTAGCCACCGCCTCCGCGAGGGTCCCTTTGGCACCTCACGGAGGCGTCGCGGGTCGCCCTACTGCCCCTGCTGCCTCGCGCGGGAGCCCTGCTTCCAGAACGCGGACACCACGACCAGCACCAGCAGGCCGATGGCGACGTAGCCCGCGATCTTGGCGTAGGCGTCGAGGACATCGACGGCAGGCTCACCCAGCTGCCAGCCGAGCCAGAAGTAAAACAGCAGCCAGGCGGTGCTCGCCAAGTAGTCGTAGATGAGGAAGCGCCTCAGGCTCAACCCCCTGGCGCCCGAAAGCACGAAGACCACCTGCATCAACGGCAGCGGCATCGGGATGTAGGCGATCAGGAAGCCCAACGGTCCAAGCTTCTCCGCCCACCTCTCGGCCCGCGCGTATCCCCTGGCTGCTCGCTTGCTGGAGCCCGCCCAGACCTCGATCATTCCCCGGCCCCAGAGCCTGCCCGCCCACCAGTAGACCCAATCGAACTTGAGGCTCATGATCGTCGCGCCCAACAGGATCACGGCCCAGTAATCCATCTGACCGACGGCGGCGAGCGCGCCGGACGCCGTGACGGCCGTGCGTCCGCCCGTGATCACGGCGAGCAGTCCCGGGGCCGCGGCCAGCAGGTAGGCGCGCGTCGGGATGAGGATCAGGCTGAAAACGGCGATGATGCCGAACCAGCCCATGCACCAGTAGTCGGCCCTGGTCGGTTCCTTCTTCCAGGGCATGCCCTCGTCGTCCCACCAGGGCTTCTCCCGTGTGTCGTCGACACTCGGGTCCGGTTCGGGGCTGTCCACGGCATTCGGTTCGGCGCTCACGCGGTGCATAGTATCAACGTCCGCTTAACCCCCCGATGACGCAAACCCGCCCCTCCCGGTGTATCGTTCTTGATTGGGCCTTGGAAGAGGCTCACCTCCACTACGGATCGTCGGGCACGTACCTGCCCGTGGAAAGGAAATGTGGCATGGCCACCGTAAGTTTTCGTGAAGCTACCCGCCGCTACCCCGGCGCCGACCGCAACGCCGTTGACAAGCTGAACCTCGAAATCGAGGATGGCGAGTTCATGGTTCTCGTCGGCCCCTCCGGCTGCGGCAAGTCCACCTCGCTGCGCATGCTCGCCGGCCTCGAAGAGGTCAACGAGGGCTCCATCTTCATCGGCGACCGCGACGTCACCGATCTGCCTCCGAAGGATCGCGACATCGCGATGGTCTTCCAGAACTACGCCCTCTACCCGCACATGACCGTCGCCGACAACATGGGCTTCGCGCTCAAGATGCAGGGCAAGTCGAAGGCGGAGCGCGAGGAGCGGGTGAAGAAGGCCGCGCAGTTGCTCGGCCTGGAGGAGTTCCTGCACCGCAAGCCGAAGGCGCTCTCCGGCGGCCAGCGTCAGCGCGTCGCCATGGGCCGCGCGATCGTTCGCGAGCCGCAGGTCTTCCTCATGGATGAGCCGCTGTCGAACCTCGACGCCAAGCTGCGTGTTTCCACCCGCACCCAGATCGCAGCCCTGCAGCAGCGCCTGGGCGTCACCACCGTCTACGTCACCCACGACCAGGTCGAGGCTATGACGATGGGCGACCGCGTCGCCGTCATGAGCGCCGGCCTGCTCCAGCAGGTGGCCTCCCCGCTGGAACTCTACGACGCCCCGGTCAACCTGTTCGTCGCTGGCTTCATCGGCTCTCCCGCCATGAACCTCATCAAGGGCAAGCAGGTCGAGGGCGGCGTCCAGATCGGCGACTACGTCGTTCCGGTCGCCCGCGAAATCCTGGCCAAGGCCGCGGGCGAAGAGACCCTGACCCTCGGCATCCGTCCCGAGGCGCTGCACGTCGCACACGATGGGCAGGGCATCGGCGTCGACATCGCCGTGGTCGAAGAGTTGGGCGCCGACTCCTACCTGTACGGCACCCTCTCCGGTCTGACCGACGAGGAGCGCCTGTCCGCGCAGCAGATCGTGGCCCGCGTCGCCGGCCGCACCGCTCCGCACAAGGGTGAGGTCGTCCGCCTGGCCGCGGATCCGTCCCACGTGCACGTCTTCTCCAACGTCTCCGAGCTGCGCATCTCCTGATGCCGTTCGCAAAGGGAAAGGGGCCCGCTCGGGCCCCTTTTTCGTTTACCCACTGGTCGGCACGGCGTAGGATTCACGTGTGCGTGAGTTTCATAAGCCTGTTCGTCGCCCCGGCGATTTCCTGGAGTCGCTGGTCGGTGCCGGCGATCCATCCGAGTCGCTCGCCCATGATTCGGCCGCTGCTTTGCTGCACCGGGTACGCGCGGCCGCTGATCCGCAGTTGGCGGAACGCATCGTCGGGTATGCGGCCGAGCATGGCGTGGACGACGTGGCGGAGCTTTGGGCTGGCAGGCCGGCTGATTCGCTGCCGGGAGCGCTCTGGCGGGTTTATTCGCTGCGCCACATCGTCGCGGGCGACGCGGAGCATGCGGGGCTGCTGCACCGGGCCGGGCAGCCGCTGGCCTCCGACGTGGATGCGGCGGTTGCGGGTGCCCCGCACCTGCCCGCTCCCGACGACGTGGTGCGCGTCGCCGACGAGGTGCTGGCCGGGGCGTTCGTCGGCGACTTCGCTGCCGCACTGGACCGGGCGGCCGCGTTCTGTCGCGTTCAGGCGGCGGGGGCGGAGTCCTTGGGCGAGCTTTCCGACGGCTACGCGCGCTACGCCGAGGAGCTGGGTCGGGCGGCACAGCTGTGGCGGGCGGGCAAGCTGAGCTGAGCTTGGGTCTTCGCCCGGAGGCCAGTAGAGTGGTGTTGCCGGGCCGCGGTAACCCCGGGCTCCAATATTTGCCGCTTCGAGCGGCCTCGCGCCGAGAGGCGTTCCCCGGTCCGGCCCCTTCATCTTGTCGTTCCTGGACGCATCGTCGGATTGAGCCAGTGCCGCGTTAGTGTTGTCTCCCAAGATTTTCAGGAGACGCTCATGTCGAATTCAAGCCGCTGGACCAGGGCCGTGGGTTCGGGACTGGGCGCGGACACCGGCTGGGAAGCGGCGGCCGCACCCAGCCGTCGACAGCCCAACCAGTTGTTTGCCCTGCTCAGCCAGGGACCGGAAGACCGCCACTTGCTCGCCGGGGATTCCACATGGGACGCGCTCAACGCCGCGTTAGCGACCTTGGAGTGCGGGGCCGGCGCCGTCGCGGTGACTTCGGGGCCTGCTGCAGCGACGCTGCTGGTGGAGGCACTGGTGCCGGCTGGTGGGCGCGTGGTCGCATCCGCCAACAGCCATGGCGGCGCCTGGCGGCTGCTCACCATGTTCGCCGAGCGGAGCCGACTCCGGCTCACGCTGGTGCCGACCCATCGCCCGGAGGCCCTGGGCGCCGCACTGGCCGAGGAGGCGAGCCTGCTGTGGGTGGAAACGCCGTCGAATCCGCTGCTTCGGGTCACCGATATCGCAGAGGCGGTTCGGCTCGGCCACGCGGCGGGGGCGACGGTCGTCGTCGACAATACTTTCTGCACCCCGCTACTGCAGCAGCCGCTGACACTGGGGGCGGACGTGGCGGTGCATTCGACGACGAGATTCATCGCCGGGCACTCCGACGTGGTGGGCGGGGCCGCGATTGCGCGCGAGCCGCAGCTGGCCGATGAGCTGGCACGCTGGGCGGGCGCGTTGGGGATCGCTGCAGGTTCGTTCGACGCCTACCTCACTGTGCGGGGGCTGAGCACACTTGACGCGCGCCTCAGGGTGCACGCCGAGAACACCCTCGCTGTGGTCGACACCCTCGACGGCCATCCCGCAGTAGCGGCGCTGCACTACCCCGGGCTCCCGGACCACCCGGAAAGCGAAGTGGTTCAGCGGCAGATGGCCTCGCCCGGTTCGATCGTCTCCTTCGAACTGGGCGGCGGACGCGCCGCCGTGGAGCGTTTCCTCGACGGGCTGGAGGTGTTCCAGCTGGCGGGGTCGCTGGGCGGCGCGGAGTCGTCGGTATGTCATCCCGCGACGATGACGCACGCCGCGCTGGCCCCTGGCGCGCGCCATGCCGCAGGCATCACCGAGGGCCTGCTGCAGTTGAGCGTGGGGTTGGAGGCCCGCGGAGACATCGTCGAGGCGCTTTCGTCCGCCACGGAGCGGGCGCTCGGTGTGGGTCACTGCGCGGGGTAGGCTGGCTGGCATGCCCAGGTTTCTCGCTGCCAAGCCCGACGCCAACCTGCTTCGACTGCCTTGGCAGCTGCCGCTTTCCGACTGGCCAACCGACCTGCTTGTCGCCCTGCCGCGCGGCATTTCGCGCCACGTAGTGCGCTTCATCCAGGTGGGCCAGGACATCGTCGCGGCCAAAGAGGTGATTGAGGATTCGGCCGTCGGGGAGTACCGGCTGCTCACCGAGCTTCGCCGCCTGCGGGTGCCTGCGGTGGAGCCGATCGGGGTGGTGTTGGGGCGCACCGACGCTGCGGGAAACCCGTTGGATCCGATCCTGCTAACGAAGCATCTGCCGTTCTCGCTGCCGTACCGGACGCTGTTTCATCGCGGAATCAAACACGAGACGGTGCAGCGGCTGCTGGACGCGATGGTGGTGTTGCTGGCGCGCCTGCACCTCACCGGCTTCTACTGGGGCGACGTTTCGCTGTCGAACATCTTGTTCCGCCGGGACGCGGGCGAGTTCGCCGCCTACTTGGTGGATGCCGAGACGGGCGAAGTGCACCCTCGCCTGACGGACGGGCAGCGAATGCACGATCTCGACATCGCCAACACCAACCTGTTCGGCGAGTTCCTCGATCTGGAGGCTGGCGGACTGTTGGACCAGTCGTTGGAACCCAGCTGGCTCGTGAGCACCATCGTCGAGCGCTATCACCAGCTGTGGAACGAACTGACCGCAGTTGAGGAGTTCGACGAGTCCGAGCTCTACCGGCTTGAGGGGCGTGTGCGACGGCTCAATCGCCTTGGGTTCGACGTCGCAGAGATCGACGTCTCGACGTCGGCGGATGGCAAGAAGGTGCGCATGCAGCCGAAGGTGGTGGATGCGGGACATCACACGAGACGGCTGATGCGGCTGTGCGGGATCGATGCCGAGGAGCATCAAGCCAGGCGCCTGCTGAACGACATGGACACATATCGGGCCAGCCTGCCCTACGAGGTACCGGAGTCGGTGGCCGCGCATAAGTGGCTGACGGAGGTGTTCGAGCCCGCCGTCTACGCCATCCCGCCGGATCTGACCGGCAAGCGCGACCCGGCCCAGTTCTTCCACGAAATGCTCGACTACCGCTGGTATCAGTCGCAGCGCGAGAATCGCTCGGTTCCCACCGAGGAAGCGGTGCAGGGTTACATCAATGACGTGTTACGCAGCCTGCCCGACGAGCACCTGAGCGCGTTTGAACCGCTGAGCGAGCGGGAACTCGTGAACAAGTACGATCCGTCGCAGGGTTTCGTGGACGACGAGGAGGAGCCACCCTACGACCCGTGGGAGGACGCGGCGAACGACCCCGACGTGCCAGTGCTGGCTTCTTTCGACATCGAGGCGCTCCGCGCCAGGGCCCGCGAGCAGGGTTAGGGCCCGTCGGAGACTAATGCCAGGCTGCGACGAGGCGAGCCTTGGCTGTTTCAGACCGTTGACCGGAATACCAGACCGCCTGAATGACCCTTTCCTGGCCTAACCTTGTCTCGGGATCTCGTTGGATTTTGTCTGCGCTGAGGCGAACCTCCGACACATTCGCGGCGAGCCCATCAGGCCTTATCGAAAGGGATTTTTCATGGATGTGAGCCGCAGGAGAACATTACTCGGCGCGGTCAGCCTGAGTTTCTTGACTGCTTGTTCTTTGGGTGACGAGTCGGCTTCTCCCCCGCCGCACGGTTCCTCGTGCTCGGTGGCTGAGCCGCCGAGGTGTGTCTCGTTGGAAACCCACGACTTCTCCGCCCCTTACGAGTGCGGCGCGCAGCACTCCGACCAGGACAGGACCCCTCCCACCTGGTACGGGCACCAACTACTCCTCGGCGACGGGGTGCTCACCGCCTACTACCGAAACGCCATAGTCGAGTGGGATCTCACCACCAGAAAACCCACCCGGCTCCTCGGAGCAGCACATACCGCGCCCGGAGCCTTCACCCGCACCCCCAGCCACACCGTCGCGGCAACAACCGACGGCAGGCTCGCCGTGCACGACCAAAACGGCTGCCTCACCGGATACCTCACCGGCCACCCCGTATCGCCTCACAAGACCGGGACCGAATCGCTCTGCGCGCTCCCCGACGGCCGGGTCGCCTCGACCGGCCAGGACGGCTGGGTGTGCGTCTGGGATGTCGCGAACCTGAGGCCCACAGGCCGGCTACAGCTCCCGGTGGGCGGCCCCTCCAGCGGTTTGCACTGGAGCGCCACCCGGCACCAACTCGTCGTGACCGCAACCCAAGGGCGAGACATCTTCTTCCTGGATCCCGACCCGCTTGTCGTGCATTCCGCGCACAGCGGTTTGCCCTTCATCAACGAGGCTTGGCTTCCTCTGCCCGACGGGCAGTTTGCGGCCTGCGGGAGTGGAAATGGCATCGACGGGCTGCTGCTACTGGACAGCAATCTGGATTTTCACCGCGTCACTTTCGCGAATTATGATCGCCTGCGCGCAGCAGAATCGGGCGCGTTCGCTCTGACCAGCAAGGACGCCACCCTATTGTTTGACGGCGATGTGGTGCGCGAACCGCCTACCCGCGAGCTGCAAAACGATCCACCCGATTTCGCCCTGGCGCCCGACGGCGGCACCGCTTACGTGCTCAGGCGCACCGAGCCCATCCTGGAAGTAGATCTGAGCACAGGCGAAACCCATGAATTCGCCACGCCTGGGGAGTAGCCCTTCCCAGGAGGCCAAGCGATGGCACCCTGAACCGTAACAGCCGCACAACCCTTTAGGAAAAGACATGAGAATCAACCGCAGAAGCACTTTACTAGGAGCGCTTGGATTGGCTACTTTGACAGCTTGCTCCCCCGAGGAAGCCCCGCCGCCCCGTGCTCCCTTGCCGAGTTCCTGTGTGCCTTCCGATCCTCCGAACTGCGTATCGCTGGAGACTCACGACTTCTCCGCCATTTATCTCTGCTCCAGCCCCCGCAGCGACGAAGACTACGTATTTCCGTCCAGGGATTACGGCTTCGAGCTGATCCTCGGCGACGGAGTGCTCTCCGCCTACTACCGAAACGCGATAGTCGAGTGGGATCTCACCACCAGAAAACCCACCCGGCTCCTCGGAGCGGCACGCACCACAATCGGAGCCTTCACCCGCACCCCCAGCCACACCGTCGCGGCAACAACCGACGACAGGATCGCCGTGCACGACCAAAACGGCTGCCTCACCGGCTATCTCGCCAGCGCACCGAACAGCACCCACCGCACCCGGTCTGACTACCTCTGTGCGCTCCCCGAGGGCCGCGTGGCCGGTCTCGACAACTACGGCCGGGTCTGCGTCTGGGACACCGCCAGTCTGCGGTTGATTGACCAGGTGCGCCTCCCCCTGTCGAACTGGCCATCCTCACTTGCTTGGGACGCAGCAAACCGGAGGCTGGTGCTGAGCCAAAATCGTGGCCAACAGGTCGTCTTCCTCGATCCCGACTCGCTCAGCACCTACACCATCAGAGGCGACCTCCCGACGGTCCTGGAGCCGTGGGCCCCGATGCCGGACGGGACGCTAGCGGCCTGCGGAGATGGGTCCGGCAAAGAAGGGGTTTGGCTGCTGCGGGACAACCAGCAGCCAAACCGCATCACCGAGACCTACTACAAGCGCCTTCGGGTGGCCAGCAGCGGACAGCTGCTCGCCATCAGAGACTCCCACTTCGCGATCATTGACCGCCAAAACATCTGGGAATCGACCGCCGAAGCCTTCGGCCAAGAATGGGTCAACTTCGCCTTTGCCCCCGACGGCGACACCGCCTACCTGCTCAGATACACCGATCCCATCCTGGAGGTGAGCCTCAAGACCGGGGAAGCCCGCGAGTTCGCGGTTCCCGGCGAGTAGCCCTACGACCGTTCGCTGAGCAGTACCTTCTCCCCGAGCTTCGGCACCACCACGTCGAGCCCGAGTTCGGTCTCCGTGCGCAACTCCAGCGCGGCCGCCGCGTGCGGCTCCCCGTGGGTGAGGAACACCACCTCGGGGCGCGGGCGGAGTGCGCCCAGCCAGCCCAGCAGCTCCGACGAGTCCGCGTGCGCCGAGAAGCCGCGATCCTGCGCGATCTCCGCCCGCACCGGCACATACCGGCCACGAATCTTCAGGTGCCGGGCGCCGTCGAGGAGTCGTCGGCCCCTGGTTCCGGTGGCCTGGTAGCCGCAGATCAGGATGGTGTTACGCTCCTCAGGCAGCAGCCGCTCCAGGTAGGCCAGCACCCGCCCACCTTCCAACATGCCCGACGAGCTGACGACGATGCGGGGCTCGTTGGAATGCAGCGCCTTGTGGGATTCGCGGCTGCCGCGGGCCTCGACGAAGTTCTTCAGGTTGGTGAAGTCGCTGATGGCCAGGTCGGAACGGAACTCCTCCGGCATCGCGCGGTACACGTCGAGGGCCCGCATGCTCATCGGCCCGTCAACGACGACGGGCACGTCCGGGATGCGCCCGTCGCGCTGCATGCGGCCCAGCTCATACATCACCTGTTGGGTGCGGTCGATGGCGAACGCGGGGATCAGCACGGTCCCGTCGCGCGCGATCGTTCGGTTGATGGCCTCCGCCAGCGGCTCGTGCGGCACCGCTGGCTCCTCATGCTCTCGGTCGCCGTAGGTGGATTCGCACACCACCCACTGCGCCCCTTCGGGTGTCTCGCGGGGCCTGAGCAGCGTCGGGTTGTCGCGGCCGAGGTCGCCGGAGAACAGCACGCTGGTCTCGCCGATATCGATCCGCACCGATGCTGAGCCGACGATGTGTCCGGCCCGCGTCCACCTCGCCCAGGCCACGCCGTCGAGGTCGAGGTTGGTGTCGTAGTCCACCCATCTGAGCAGCCGGATGGCCTGCTCGGCGTCCTGCGTGGTGTAGAGCGGTCGGGGGTCCACGTGTTTCGAGTAGCCGCCACGGATCGCGTCCTCGGTGGCCTTCTCCTGGAGGTAGGCGGAGTCGCGCAGCACGATCTCCGTGAGCCGGGCGGTGCCCTCGGTGCACCAGATCGGCCCGCTGTAGCCCTGCGCCACCAGCACCGGCAGGTAGGCGACGTGGTCGGCGTGCGCGTGCGTCAGGACGATGGAGTTGATCGTGTCTGCGGGGAACTGCTCCCAGTTCAGCAGCCTGAGTTGCTTCTCGCCTTGGTAGAGGCCCGCGTCGACGAGGAGCCGGTACTCTCCTTGCTCCAGCAGGTATTTGGAGCCGGTGACGGTGCCGGCCGCGCCCAAGAACTGCAGGGTCACTGGTTCGTTGCTCATACCCATGAATGTGCCCCAAATTCGTGCCGTTCGGGCGCAAACCCGCCAAACCGGGCGCGACAGCGTCGATTGAACGCCTCCGGCGCGGCCCCAAGTAGACTGGGCGGGTGACGTTTCAACTCTACGACTCCGCGACCCGCACGAAGTGCGAGCTGCGCCCGCTGGTCGCCGACGAGGTATCGATCTACCACTGCGGGCTGACGGTGCAGTCGTCGCCGCATTTGGGGCACATCCGCAAGGAGGTGGTGTTCGATGTGCTGCGCCGCTGGCTGATGCATGAGGGCTACCGGGTGCGGATCGTCGCGAACGTCACCGATATCGACGACAAGATCCTCGCCAAGTCCGCTGAGCGCGGAGTCGACTGGTTCGAGCACGCCTACGAGTTTGAACGCGAGCTGCACGACGCCTACGCGAGTCTCGGCTGCCTGCCTCCCAGCTACGAGCCGCGCGCCACGGGGCACATCCCGGAGATGGTGGAGCTGATCCAGCAGATCATCGACGCCGGCCACGCCTACGTCGCCCCGGACGGCTCGGGCGACGTGTACTTCGATGTATGTTCCTGGCCGAGCTACGGCGAGCTGTCGGGGCAGCGGGTGGCCGACATGGAGCCGGCGCAGGACGCGGACCCGCGCGGCAAGCGCGACCCGCGTGACTTCGCGTTGTGGAAGGGGCACAAGGACGAGCCGGAAACCGCCTCCTGGCCCGCGCCGTGGGGGCGTGGCCGGCCGGGTTGGCACATCGAGTGCTCGGCGATGGCGGGCAAGTATCTCGGGCCCGCGTTCGACATCCACGGCGGCGGCATCGACCTGCGTTTCCCGCATCACGAGAACGAATTGGCCCAGTCGCGCGCCGCCGGGCGGCCCTTCGCCACCCACTGGATGCACAACGCCTGGGTGACGATGTCCGGCGAGAAAATGTCCAAATCGCTGGGCAACACCGCCCTGGTGCGCGAGGTCACCAAACAGTTCGATCCGCGCGCGGTGCGCTACTTCCTGCTGGCGCCGCACTACCGCTCCACCATCGAGTTCTCCCCCGCCGACGATGCCACCCGGGGCTCGCTCGCGGAGGCCGAGAAGGCGATCGAGCGCATCGATTCCTTCCTGGAGCGGGCGGGTGCTCGCCCCGTCGAGGAGCCCGACGGGGCGAGCCAGTTGCCGCAGTACCGCGCCTTCGTCGACGCGATGAACGACGACTTGGGCACCCCGCAGGCCGTGGCGGCCCTGTTCGACGCGATCCGTGCGGGCAACCAGGCCCTGACCGCGAGCGACCATGCCGCGGCGGGCCGCTACCACTGGGCGGTGGGCGCGATGCTGGACGTATTCGGGCTGCACCCCGACGCCCCCGAGTGGGGCGCGCAGGCACAAAACGATCTCACCCCCGTCGTGGACAAGCTCGTCGCCACCCTGCTGGCGCAGCGGGCCCACGCCCGGGCGGCCAAGGACTGGGCGACGGCCGACGCGATCCGCGACACGCTCGCCGAAGCCGGTCTCACCATCACCGACACCCCTGACGGGGCGAAATGGAGCGTGAACTAGATGGCAGGAAACTCTTCCCGACGTGGTGCGGGCAAGCGCGGCATCTCCAAGGCAGCGGGTTCCGGCGGCCGCAACCGCAAGGGGCTCGCGGGCCGTGGCCCGACGCCGAAAGCGGAGGATCGCGTCTACCACAAGGCGTACAAAGCGAAGCAGGAGGCGTTGCGACGCCAGGCCGCCAAGCCGAAGCGGCAGATCAGGCACAAGCCGGGCACCGACTGGGTGGTGGGCCGTAATCCCGTGTTTGAGGCGCTCACAGCCGGCATGCCGGTGAAGCAGGTCTACCTGGCGGAGGGCGCAGAACGTGACGACAGGATTCGCGACATCCTGAAGTTCGCGGCCGAGCACTCGGTGCCGCTGCTACATGTTCCCCGCTCCGAACTGGATCGGGTGACGGGCGGGCTCGTCCATCAGGGCGTCGCACTGCAGCTGCCGCAGTACGAGTACGCGGACCCCGAGGAGCTGCTGGCCGACGTGGTGCACTCCGACGCTGTCATCGTGGCCTGTGACGGCATCACCGACCCACGCAACCTGGGCGCGATCATCCGCTCGGCCGCGGCCTTCGGCGCCGCTGGTGTGGTGATCCCAGAGCGGCGCTCCGCCTCGCTCACCGCGGCCGCGTGGAAGACGTCGGCGGGTGCGGCGGCTCGGATCCCGATCGCGAAAGCCGGCAACCTGAACCGCGCGCTGGAGCAGGCGTCCCGGCTGGGCTACACCATCGTCGGCTTGGCCGGCGAGGGAGACACGCAGCTGGGGGCGGTGCCCGGCGTTGATGGGCCGCTGGTGCTGGTGGTCGGCTCGGAGGACGAGGGCTTGGCCCGGCTGGTGCGCAAGCACTGCGACGCCCTGGTGTCGATCCCGATCGCGTCGTCGGTCGAGTCGTTGAACGCGTCCGTGGCGGCCTCGATCGCGCTCTACGAGGCCAGCCTGCAGCGCCCGACGGAGTAGCGGCCCGCCCAGCGAACCCGGCCGCGCTTGCGGCCACCGGATGGGACGAAACGGGCTCCCAGCCCTGAGCCGCTTGCCCGGCGCGAGTGGCGGGCTCTGAGAGCCCACCGCACCCGCCCAGGGCTGCGCCTCGCATCGCCCTTCGGAGCAGGTCCTATTCCTCGAAGCGGCTCTGGTCCTTCACGAGTTGAAGCTCGAATCGGATCGGTTCCGGGTTGGTGGTGAAGGTTCCGGTGATGGTGTTCACTTCTTGGAATTTGACGGTCAGTGATCCGTTGGGCACGAAGGAGAGCACCGCCCCGGTGTGTTGGCCCGATACTTCGAAGGTGGGGATGAGATCCGTCCTGCCCAGCTGGATCTCGTTGGTGTTGATGTGCAGCGGCTTCACCAGCCGGGCGGGGCTGCCGTCGGCGGACGTGTAGCTGAAGGAGTTCGCCAGGTCGAGGTTGACGGTGCCGGGCAGGTCGACGAACACGACCTTCGTATTCATTTTCATGGTGAGCCACATCTGACCCGCGGTGGCCCAGCCGTGCACCGGATTCCAGGGTGTCATCAGCGTGACCTGCGGGCTGAGTCCGATCTTCATCGTGCCCTGCGAGGGACCGTAGCCCGGGGGCTGCGCCTCGAAGCTGCGTTGGGTTACCCCATCGACGGGGTTTACTCGCACCAGGCGTCGCTCGCGAATGCCTTCGGTGGTGCGCCAGCTTTCGTCGTCCGAGGGCAGGCCCGTGCGCAGATCCACGACGAGCACCTTGCCCTCGTCGCTGACCTGCAGATCGAGTGAGGACTCCTTCTTGACGCAGACCACGAAACACTCCCAGCGGCTCTTGTAGCGCACCGGATCGGATTCCTTGGCTTTGGGCGCGATGCCGCCGAACATGGCGGTCATCTGGATGGTTTGCGTGTCGTTGCGCAGCTGCACCACGACGGGGTTCTCGGCTGTTTCCTGGAACAGCGGAGAGCCAGCCTGCATCACCACCAGCACGAAGACGCTCCCCTCGGGCGCGCGCAACGGCACGTTCTCCTCAAACTCCCGGCTGATCTCGATCGGGAGGGTTTCAGCGATGTGGGTCTGGACGAGTTTTGCGTCGAAATGGGGGCTGGCGATGACCAGCCCTATCGGCGTGGCGTGCGACAGATCGAGGCGTCTACCTGTGGGAGAACGACGGAGGTAGCCCACCTCAACGGTCCTCTCCTTCTTCTCCTCTGAGTTGATCGGGGCCTCGGAAGGCCCGAACCGGATCGGGGCGCAGCTCGCGAGCAGGGGGGCGCCAGCAAAACCAACCAATGCACGTCGAGAAATCGTCACGATCCCCTAAACTACCGTGCCTCGGGACAAATGTGGTTTCCCGGGTCTCTCAGGGATAGATTTGGACACATCCACAAGCCCTTTGAAGGAGAAAAGTGAGCGATCTCACCACTGTGTCCGAGGCTTACCGCACCCTGCTTGGCTTGATCGAGCAGGTGGAGCCGCGGATCGCCGAAGCAACCCGAAACGAGCTGGCCGACCAGCGCGCCTCCCTGAAGCTCATCGCGAGCGAGAACTACGCCAGCCTTCCGGTGCTTGCCGCGATGGGTACCTGGCTGAGTGACAAGTACGCTGAAGGCACGGTGGGGCACCGGTTCTATGCGGGCTGTCAGAATGTTGACACCGTGGAGGCTGTCGCGGCGGAGCATGCTCGTCAGTTGTTCGGCGCCGACTACGCCTACGTGCAGCCCCACTCCGGTATCGACGCGAACGTGACGGCCTACTGGGCAATCCTGGCCCACCACATTGAGGGGCCTTCCCTCGCGGAGTTGGGCGCCAAGACGGTGAACGACCTCAGCGAGGCAGACTGGGAAAACCTGCGCCGCAAGTTCGGTGAGCAGCGGCTGATGGGGATGAGCCTCGACGCTGGCGGTCACCTGACGCACGGCTTCCGCCCGAACGTCTCGGGCAAGATGTTCCATCAGCGTGCCTACGGTACCGACCCCGAGACCCAGCTGCTTGACTACGACGCGGTGGCGCGCCAGGTGGCGGAGTTCCGTCCGCTGGTGCTCGTCGCCGGCTACTCCGCCTACCCGCGGCGGGTGAACTTCGCGAAGATGCGGGAGATCGCGGACTCTGTCGGGGCCGTGCTGATGGTAGACATGGCTCACTTCGCCGGGCTGGTTGCCGGCAAGGTATTCACTGGCGACGAGGATCCTGTGCCGCACGCGCACGTCGTGACGTCCACCACCCACAAGTCGCTGCGCGGCCCGCGCGGTGGCCTCATCCTGGCAAAGAAGGAGTACGCCGCTGACGTGGATCGCGGCTGCCCGCTGGTGCTGGGCGGGCCGCTGTCGCATGTCATGGCCGCGAAGGCCGTGGCGCTTGCTGAGGCCCGCACCCAAGCCTTCCGCGACTATGCACAGAATGTCGCCGACAACGCCAAGGCGTTGGCCGAGGGGCTGCTGTCGCGCGGTGTGCGGCTGGTGACGGGCGGAACTGACAACCACATCGTGTTGTTGGATGTGCGCGACTTCGGTCTGACCGGTCGGCAGGCCGAGGCGGCGCTGCTGGAGTCGGGGATCGTCACGAACCGCAACTCGGTGCCCAACGATCCCAACGGGGCCTGGTACACCACCGGTGTGCGCCTGGGCACCCCAGCACTGACATCGCGCGGCTTCACCACGTCCGACATGGACTCGGTCGCTGACATGATCGCCGGTGTGCTCCGATCGGCCAAGCCAACCACGACCAGCGAGGGAAAGCCGAGCAAGGCGAAGTATGAGCTGTCTACCGACGCCAAGGAGCGTTCCTTGGCCGAGGCTGAGCGGCTGTTGGCCGCCCACCCGCTGTACCCGGGGTTCGAAATCTAAGGTTTGGGCGCTGGAATGCGGTGTGGGGGCGGACATGTCCGCCCCCACACCGCATTACGGTTACTTGTGATCTCGGATGGCCCGGAGGACGGTCATCTGCTGGTCATTCCCGACGCCGGCCGACTTGAACGTCATGACCCATCGTTCAGGGAACTTACCCAGGGCAGCGGCGCAGGAGGACTGGTCGTCCGCGCAAAAGATCCCCGGCTCTACCTCTTTCATTCCCATGAACGTCAGCAACCTGGTCTCTGCGGCACCGATGTCGGAAATCCCAACACCCTCCGCGTTTCCCAGATCGTATGTGTACAGACGCTGTCCACCCATGACTGCGGTGAGGAGCGGCCAGTCAGCGATCTTCATAGGAACGCACGCCCCAAGCTTGCTCGGCGAAGCCCTTTTGTGTTCGAAAACGCACTCCCCGAATTGGCCCTCTCGCACAGGAGCCATCAGAGAGTCAGGGACGTCTTCCGGGGGTTCCGGCTCGTATGTCTCTCCGGTGAACGGATTCTCAAGGCCAAAACTTGGGGAGGGATCGGGGGGCCTGTTGTCTTGGCTAGCTCCTCCAGCCGCCTCAGACTCCTTCGTCTCCTCGGGTTGCCTTCCGTCGCTGTTGTCCGCCGCCTTTGAGGTGGCCGGAGCTGCGGGCGCCGGAGCAGCAGCCTGACCGGAGCCACGGAAGAAGATGCCCCACACGGCGACACCGATGATTGCCACCACCAAGACCACCACCACGGCGATGAGAGCCACCGGAGTCTTGTTCGCTGGTGGGGTCTGACCACCCTGCGGCGGGTACGGGCCTCCCTGCGGCGGATACGGGCCTCCCTGCGGCGGGTATGGGCTGCCCTGCGGGGGGTATGGGTTGCCCTGCGACTGCGGGTTGTACCCGGCCGCAGGAGGCTGGTAGCCGCCAGCCCCGGCGTTCCCCCAGTTGTAAGGATGCGCGCCCGGATGACCCTGGGTAAAGTCCGGGCCGGCGTGGCCACCGCTGTGCGGTGTGCTCATGTGTTCCCTCCTAGGCAACGAAGAATGTCAACGGCGTCCAGACTACAGGCTCCGGGCCGTTGAACCTTATCCGCGCTGCGGCACCTCTAAAGGATGAATCCCCAGATGACCACGACAATGATCGCGATGACCAGCGCGATGATCGTGATGATGATCCACAGCGGAGGCCCGCTTTTTTCCGGCTGGTTCGGCACCATCGGGCCTGGTTGGCCGGGGACGTTCGGCGCCCAGCCGCCCGGCTGCGCTCCCCACTGGCCCTGCCCGCCAGGCCCGGGCTGCTGCGGATACCCGCCCGGCTGGGCATAGTTCCCGGGATGTTGGCCCGGCTGCGCCCCGCCCGGCGGGTATCCCCCCTGCTGTGGGTAGCCGCCCGGCTGCTGTCCGCCTGGGGGGAATCCGCCCGGGGCGCCGTAAGAAGGTCCATTCATTCGTTGACTCGCTTTCAAACAGTGGAAGCTTCAGACAGTGGAAACTCCACCAGCTAGATTATCCGGTTCGACGCTTTCCCCTTGCCCCGCCCGGGTTGTTGAATGCAACAGGTGCGGGGGCCAGAAGTCATCCCTTCTCAACGGTTTCCGCGAGAGAACGGACCTTTTCGGGGGCCGCGTCGACGCTGGAGAGCTGTATCACCAGCGAGTTTCCTTTCGGGTCTGCCATGTAGCAGTGGTAACGCAGATCATCGCCGCCGCAGAAACCTGTGGCAAGGTTCGCGATGTCTTTCAGCCCCAACTTGAAGGACCCCTCCCAGCCGGGCTTGGCCTCGTATGCTTCGACGTTGACGTATTCCCCCGCATCGTTGGCGTAGACGGTGCTGATTCCCCGCAACAGCGTCCAGTCCCCCACGGTCTGCGGCAGCGCGTCCGGCACCGGCACCGACTTGACGCCCACCGGAGGAGCCGGAGCCGGGCCGGGAGGCTCCGTCGTGTGAACCGGCTCCGGCGAACCGCTTTGGGGCACTTCCGTAGGTGCGGGCCGCGCAAGATTGACCCAGGCGAACCAGCCACCGACACCGCCCAATACCACCAGCACCGCGACCACCATCCCAACAACCCAGCCGGGTTTGCCACCCGGGTCCGGCGACTTGGCATAGCTTGTAGGCAGATAGGTGGGGTTCGTTGGATAGTTCACCTGCTGGGGCTGCGGCGCGACGGGGCGATTCGGCGGCTGCGGCCGCCCACCCGACTGCGCACCCCAGCCGCCTCCCATAGGACTATTGCTCACGGCACCTCCCGCCCGCACGAACCTCTAAGACTCATCACGCTTTCTGCACCAATGATGCCACCGCGATGGCCGCCACGCCTTCACCGCGACCGGTCAGCCCGAGCCCGTCGGTGGTGGTGGCAGACACTGTCACCCGCGCGCCGAGGGCCTCACTCAGCACCTGCTGGGCCTCGACGCGGCGGCCCGCCATCTTAGGCCGGTTGCCGATCACCTGGACAGCGACGTTACCGATCTCGAACCCGGCCTCCCGCACCCGGCGCGCGGTCTCGGTCAGGAATCGTACCCCGGAGGCGTTGGCCCACTCGGGGTCGCTGGTGCCGAAGTTGCTGCCCATGTCTCCCAGGCCGGCGGCCGAGAACAGCGCATCACACGCCGCGTGAGCGGCCGCGTCTCCATCCGAGTGCCCCTCCAAGCCCATCGGCTCGTCGGGGAAATGCAGCCCGGCGAGCCACATCTGTCCGCCGGCCACCAGCCGGTGGACGTCGGTGCCGATCCCAATCAACATTCGTCAACCCTTCCCAGCCAGAACTGCTTCAGCCACCGCCAAGTCGAATGGCTCAGTGATCTTCATCGCCTCCCGGTGCCCGGGGACCAGGACCACTGGCACCCCGCAGGCCTCGCAGGCGGATGCGTCGTCGGTCACCGGCAGACCCGATGCCGCCACCCAAGCATGTGCGGCGCGCAGCGTGTCCAGGTCGAAGCCCTGGGGGGTCTGCACCGCCCGCAACTCGTCGCGGCGCACCGCCACGCTTCCCGCGCCCGTCACCCGACGCACCGAATCCGCCACCAGCAGCACAGGAACGACGGCCGAGGCGCCGCCCTGCACGGCCGCGATCACCTCCGCCACCACCTGCTTCGGCACCAGCGGCCGCGCGGCATCGTGCACCAGAACAATCGGCGAATCCCCGACGACGGCCAACCCCCTGCGCACCGACTCGTCGCGCTCCGCCCCGCCGACGACCACCGTCACCTCGGGACGCCCAGCGAAGAGTTCGGCAAAGGCGTCGAACTCAGCAGCCGGGGCGACGACGACCACGCGGACCGCACCGCCGTCGCGCATCGCCTGCACCGCGCGCACCACCAGCGGAATGCCTCCCAGCGGCACCAGCGCCTTCGGCAGCTCGTGCCCGAGCCGGGAACCAGAACCGGCCGCCACCACGATGGCGGCGACCGGCTTGCTAGGTGTGGTCACTGTCAGGAGGCGAGCACTTCGTCGAGCAGCTGCTCGGCCCGAGCGTCGTCGACCTTCTCGGCAAGCGCCATCTCAGCGACGAGGATGCCGCGTGCCTTGGTGAGCATGCGCTTCTCACCCGCCGATAGGCCCTTGTCGCGGTCGCGACGCCACAGGTCGCGCACGACCTCGGCCACCTTGATGACGTTGCCGGAGTGCAGCTTTTCCATGTTCGCCTTGAACCGGCGAGACCAGTTCGAGGGCTCCTCAGTGTGCTCTGCCCGGAGGATGTCGAACACGCGCTCCAGCCCGTCTTGGTCCACCACGTCACGGACGCCAACGAGATCGAGGTTGCAGGCGGGGACGCGCACCACCAAATCGTTTTGGCCGATGATGCGCAGCACGAGGTAGAGTCGCTCCTCGCCCTTGATGGTGCGGTTTTCAATGTCTTCGATGACGGCCGTACCGTGGTTCGGGTAGACCACCGTTTCACCGATGGAGAAAGTCATACTATACAGACCCCTTTCTGCCCCAATTCTAGCAGGTTTTCCGGCCGGCTCCTGCTCCGCCCATTCAGGGCCGCCCCCCGTTGGCTCGGCCAGGCGGCGGGCAGGATTGCCCCACAACGGTCTCATATGCGAGTCTTCGCGTAGCGCCTCGCTCACGATCACACCACCGACAGCGTAGTTATTCGTTAGGATGGCGCCCGTACACCACTTCGAAGGGTTCATCATGTCCGCACGCATTCGCAAGGCCACCGCCGCAGGTATCGTCGCCGCAGCGCTGGCGCTCACCGGCTGCACCGCCTCCGGCTGGGTTCCCCAGGCACCCCCGGCGGCCGGATCCCAGGCCGAGCTCCCTTCGCGCGACAAAGCGCGCAACGTACTGTTCGTCGTCGATGACAAGGGCAAGGGCGTGCTGATCGGCACACTCACCACCGTCGACGGCACCCAGCTCCAGGCCCTGCACTACACGCCGGAGAAGCCCGACGGATCGAAGGGCCAGCCGCAGATCGTCGAGGTATCCAAGGAATTGCGCCCCGGCAAGGCCTTGCGCTTCGAGGAGGTCCCGGTGCAGGTTTCGGACCCCAACCTGTCCGCCGGCCACCTGGCGACGCTGGAACTCAAGCTCAGCACCGGCGACATCAAGTTCGACGTGCCCGTCTACGCCAACGACCACCAGGATTTCAAGGACGTCTGGGCCGAGGCCACCAAGTAGCCGCGCCCGGCCGGGAAAACCGTCCCGGGTCCGAACCAGCCACCGCCCAGGCCTGTTCGCGGGCCCGGGCGGTGCGGGGTGTCGTCGGTTTGTCTCGCCCCTGCCCATCATCGGCACCATGGCCCCGGCTAGTCTTTGACCATGACTTACAAGCTGATCCTGCTCCGCCACGGCGAGAGCCAGTGGAATGCCAAGAACCTGTTCACCGGCTGGGTGGACGTAGACCTGAACGAGAAGGGCCTCGCCGAAGCAAAGCGCGGCGGCCAACTACTTGTGGAAGAAGGGCTGCTGCCCGATGTCGTGCACACCTCACTGCTGCGCCGCGCAATCAACACCGCGAACATCGCGCTCGACAACTGCGACCGGCACTGGATCCCCGTGAAGCGTTCCTGGCGCCTGAATGAGCGTCACTACGGCAAGCTTCAAGGACTCAACAAGACCGAGATCCGCGAGCAGTTCGGCGACGAGCAGTTTATGTTGTGGCGCCGCAGCTACGATGTCCCCCCGCCGCTGATTGACGTCGACAACGAGTTCTCCCAATTCGCCGATCCCCGCTACGCCGACATCCCGGAGGATGAGCGCCCGCTGACCGAGTGCTTGAAGGACGTTGTCGCGCGCATGTTGCCCTACTGGGAGTCGGACATCAAACCCGACCTCGCCACCGGGCAGACCGTGTTGGTAGCCGCCCACGGCAACTCGCTGCGCGCGCTCGTGAAGCACCTCGACGACATCTCCGACGAGGACATCGCCGGGCTCAACATCCCCACCGGCATCCCGCTGTTCTACGAACTCGACGACGACTTCAAGCCCGTGACCAAGGGCGGACGCTACCTCGACCCGGAGGCCGCTGCCACCGCCATCCAGGCAGTCGCCAACCAGGGCAAGTAGACCAACGAGTCGAGGGCCGTCCCGTCGCCGCCGCGCACCGATGGGGCGGCCCTCGCTTTCCCCGAGCCATCGTCGGGGCAAAAGGTGAGCGCTACAAGCGTTTTCTGTTTAGGCTGGAGCAGAACACTCAATCCAAAAGGAGCCTTGATGCGCAGAAGCATTGCTCTGGCAGCTGCCCTGGTCCTCGGGCTGGGCGCGCTCGGCAGCCCGCAGGCCCACGCGGACGACACCGTCGAGGTCACGGTGCTGGCCACCACCGACCTGCACGGCAATATCTTCAACTGGGACTACTTCCGCGACAAGCCGTACAGCGACAAGACCGGCAACCGGATCGGCGTCGCGCACGCCGCGTCCGCAATCAACCAGATCCGGGCGGAGCGCGGCGCGGAGAAGGTGATCGTCGTGGACAACGGCGACACCATCCAGGGCAGCCCCCTGGCCACCTACTACGCCAAGACCGCGCCCATCACCACCACCGGGGAGACCCACCCGATGGCGAAGGCGCTCAACACCATCGGCTACGACGCGGCCAACGTCGGCAACCACGAGTTCAACTACGGCCTCGACTTCCTGGCCAAGTACGAGGAGCAGCTCGACGCTCCGCTGCTGGGCGCGAACGTCACCAAGCTGTCCACCGGGCTGCCCGCCTACCAGCCTTACCACCTGGAGAAGCGAACCATCGACGGCAAGGAGGTCACCGTCGGCTTCCTGGGGCTCACCACGCCCGGCTCGATGGTGTGGGACAGGGCCCACCTCGAAGGCGTCGTACGCATCGAGGACATGGTCGCCTCCGCGCAGAAGTTCGTGCCGCAGGTGCGCGCCGCCGGGGCCGACCTCGTGGTGGTGCTCAGCCACGCCGGCATCGGGGTGTCGAGCGTCGGCGGTCTGCCTCCCGAGAACCCGGCCGACGACATAGCCCGCAAGGTGCCCGGCATTGACGCCATCGTCATCGGCCACACCCACAAGGACGCGCCCGAGCATTGGGAAACCAACGAAACCACCGGCAAGAAAGTGCTGATCTCGCAGGCCCGCTACTGGGGCTCCGGTATCGTCGACCTGCGCTTCGAGCTCACCAGAAACGACGGCGGCTGGCAGCTGACCAAGTCGGGTGCGAAGGCGCACTACTCGAAGGACTTCGACGCCGACCCAGCCGTGAGCGCGGCCACGAAGGACGCCCACGAGAAGACCATCAGCCATGTGAACACGAAGATCGCCACCTCCGACGAGGAGCTGCCCGCGACCGAGTCGCGCTACCGCGACACCCCAATCATTGACTACATCCAGATGGTGCAGACCGCCACCGTGCAGAAGGCGCTCGCCACCACCGAGCACGCGAACCTGCCCGTGCTCAGCCTGGCCGCGCCCTTCAGCCGCACCGCCATCTTCCCCAAGGGCGACGTCACCATCCGTGACATGGCGGGCCTGTACATCTACGACAACACCCTGGAGGCCGTGAAACTCACCGGAAGCCAGGTGCGCGACTTCCTGGAGTACTCGGCGAAGTACTTCGCCGACCTCCCGCCAGGTGCCGCGTTCGATCCCGAAACCATGACGGGCGTGGAGCGCGGCGGCGAACCCGTGCGCGACTACCACTACGACATCATCTCGGGGCTGCGCTACGAGATCGACCTCGCCAAGCCCGTGGGGCAGCGCATCATCACCCTCCAGATGCCCGACGGCACCCCCGTCGCCGACGACCAGGAGTTCGTGGTGGCCATCAACAACTACCGGCGCAGCGGCGGCGGCAACTTCCCGCACGTCAGCACCGCGCCCGTGGTGTACAACGACCTGCTGGAGATTCGCCAGGAGCTGATCGACTGGGCGATCGCCAAGAAGCGCATCAACAGCGCCGACTTCTTCGTGCGCAACTGGCGCCTCGTCATCAACGGCAAGCCGGTGTTTGCCGACGACGTGTGGCCGGACGCCCCGGCGAAACCCGCGCCCAAGCCTGCACCTGCACCTGCACCCGACAAGCCTGGGGCCAAGCCCAAGCCGAAGCTGCCCAAGACCGGCGCCTGATTCCCGACCACTAACCAACCGACGAAAGCTGCCTCGGCCCCGGCCGGGGCAGCTTTCCTTTCCCGCTCGCCACACACCACGTCGGGCCGACGCCGGAAGTAGGCTGGGGGCATGAAGACAGCTGTTGTGACCGGCGCCAGCATCGGCATCGGGGAAGCCACCGCCCGCCAGTTGGCCGCCGACGGGTTCCGTGTCGTGTGCGCGGCGCGCCGCGTGGACCGGGTGGAGGCGCTCGCGCGCGAGATCGGCGGCGTCGCCGCCCCCTGCGACATCACGGATCCCGACGATGTCGCACGCCTGGCGGAACTGGCCGGCCCGAGCGTCGATGTCCTCGTCAACAACGCCGGCGGCGCGCGCGGGCTGGAGCCCGTCGTCGAGGCCGACCTCAAGGCGTGGCAGTGGATGTACGACGTGAACGTGCTCGGCACTACCCGGGTGACGAAGGCGCTGTTCCCGGCGCTTAAAGCAGCCGGAGGCGCCATCATCTTCGTCACCTCCGTCGCCGCGGAGGCGGGCTACGAGGGCGGCGCGGGCTACTGCGGCGTCAAGGCGGCGGAGCGCGCGCTGGTGGAGTCGATGCGCCTGGAGCTCTACGACCAGCAGGTGCGCGTGATGGAGATCTGCCCGGGGATGGTGGCCACCGAGGAGTTCTCGCTGCAGCGCTTCGGCGGCGACCGCGCCCGCGCCGACGCGGTGTACGCCGGGGTGGCGCAGCCGCTGACGGCCGACGACGTGGCGAGCGTGATCTCGTTCATGGCCACCCGCCCGCCCCACGTCAGCATCGACCAGCTGACCCTGCGGCCGCAGGCCCAGGCCAAGCACAAAGTGCACCGGGTGCCCTGACCGGGACGGCTGCGGAAACCGTGTCGGGCTGCGACGCGACGGCCTCGGGGCGGCCCGGTTTCCGGCCGGGGCGCTACGCGGTGACGAGCTGCATGAGTTCGGTGTAGCTGCTCACAACGTCGTACTTCACGTTCTCGCCGTTCTTGGCGCTGAGGGAGCGGAAGAACCTGCGCGCACACTCGATCTTGGCGTCCTCGATCCCTCTGAGCTGCAGGGTCGACAGGGAGCCTTTGGTTTCGGCGACGAAGTACACGTGTTTGACGCTTCCGTCGGTGAAGGCGATAGCCCAGTCGGGGTTGTAGTCCCCCACCGGGGTTGGGATGAAGAAGCCGCGCGGAAGCTTGGCGTAGACCGCCACCTCATGGCTGCTGTCCAGTTCTGTGACGAAATCACGCTCCGTCGTCGAGTCGGTGATCACGTAGTCGTAGATGTGTTTGCGCAACTTTTCCCCGGCCTTGGTGAAATCCTGGGCGGTCTGGTTCTCCGTGAAGATTGCCGAGTCGAAGCGCTCTTCGAGGGCGTCGTAGGTGAGATGCTCGACGATGACCGTCGCCTTCTGCTCGTTGATGAGCCGGGCGGCCTCCGTGATGAATTGTTCGGGGTTCTGCCGGAACTTCGCGAAGGTACACGGCATGATTTCGGTAAGGATGGCGGCGACGGTGCGTCGGAGCAATTGGGTCTTCGCGCTGATCTCACCCAGCAGGTCGTACTTCACCTGGGAGCCTGCGCTGACGGTCTCGGTGTGAGTGCGGGTGTTCTGCACGGAAAATCCTGTGCCCTGCGCGAGATCCTCGACCCCCAGCTGCTCGCGCTGCTCTCCCGCCTGGACGACGTACTGCAAGGGCGCGACGTGGAGGTGCCGGTTCAGATGGTGGACGGCTTTCCGGATCAGCTCCGCGGAGTCGAACTCCACCTGGTATACGGCCTTGTGGTTGATCCTCGCCCACAGCTCCTGGAACTCCTTGCGGGCGAAGTTGGCCTCGTTGAGCGGGATCTTCTTCGGTTTGCGGTCGTCGGCGAAGTCCGGCAGGTCGAGGTAGAGACTGTCAATGAGCGGCCACACGAAGTCGATGATTGGCTTCAACGCCTCTGAGGTCGGCGCGGCGAGGGTTCCGCTCTCCCTGGCCTGGCGGTAGGCCTCGGAGATGGTGTCGTCGTCGTTGAGATAGTCGTTGCGCACCAGGTACTTGTACAGCGCTCTGGCCTGGGTTTTGTCAATGGTCTGCTTCCCGCCAGGGGTGTGGATGGTCTTGCCTTCGAAGTACTGGTCGCTGGCTCGCCTCGGCCGAGCGGTGAGCGATTCGCGGATCTCCTCCTGGAGGCCTTTCACGAAGTCGGTGTAGGACTCGTCGGTGACGACGGTGAGCTGATTGATCTCGTGCACCGTGACGGGGTTGTCCATGCGCTCGCCGTGCTGATTCACAGCAAGTCTGAGCCCGCGTCCGATCTCCTGGCGGCGGGAGATGGTGTTGTCGCTCTTCTTCAGCATCCCCATAACGAAGACGTTGGGATTGTCCCACCCCTCCCGCAACGCCGAGTGGGAGAAGAGGAACCGCACCGGTTCCTCAAGGGAGAGCAGGCGTTCCTTGTCCCTGAGGATGAGGTCGTAGGCTTCTGTGTCCGTGGACTGTCCCTTGTCGTCGCCGCGTCCGGAGACCTTGCCGTCGATCAGGCGTTTGTTCTTGTCGATGGAGAAGTAGCCTCGGTGCACCTGCGTCACGTCATCGCGTTGCAGGTAGGCCCGGTATCGTGCCGCAGGTCCTTCATAAGGCAGTTCGTCGAGCAGCTCTCCGCGGATGGCGGCGTATTCTTCCTCGAACATCCGGGCGTAGTCGCCCAGCGTGTCCTCGCGGCTGTAGTCGCGGTACTTCGCCACGGAGTCGATGAAGAACAGGGAGAGCACCTTGACGCCCTGGCTGAACAGTTCGCGTTCTTTGGCCAGGTGGGATCGGATCACCTCCCGAATCTGGATGCGCCGTTTGGCGTCCTCGGTGACGTCGCGGTCGGCCAGTTGACCAGCGGCCACGACGTCGCCGTTGCTGAGTTCGATAATGTCCCGGGTGGCGTCAATGTCGGTGACGAGGAGCCCCCTGTACGCTTCCAGTCCGTTGGAGGCCGCGTGAAGGTTGGTGCCGTGGTCGAGCCATCTGGTCTGCCGCTTGATGCCAGTTTTGGTCTGGACCTCGATCTCCGCTCTGGCGCGCGGCTTGGCTCCCTTCCGAACCTCAATCGCATCGAGGTAGAGGTAGGCGTTGGTTCCGACCAGCCCTTTGACGGCGATGCCGCGCACCGCGATCTTCTTCACCAACTTCTGGTTGTAGGCATCCACCGCGTCCAACCGGTGGACCTTGGTGTGCTCCTTCTTGTGGGTGGCCGAGTAGCGCAGCGCCAGGAGAGCGTTGAATCTCGCCAGGGCCTGGAGGGATTTGTCCGCACCGATCTTCTGCGGCTCGTCGATGATGACGACAGGCCGGTTGGCGCTGATGACGTCGATGGGTCGACGCGACTGGAAGTCATCGAGCTCGTCGTAGATGCGGCGCTGGTCCTTGCCGGTGGCATTGAAGGCCTGGATGTTGATGATCATCACCTGCACCCCGGCATCCGAGCTGAAGCGCTCCAGTTCGTGCAGCTGGGAGGAGTTGTAGATGAAGGAGCGGGCCTTGGTGCCGTAGTGCTGTTGGAAGTGCTCAGCGGTCACGTCGAAAGTCTTCTTCACCCCCTCCCGGATGGCGACCGACGGCACCACGACGATGTACTTCGACCAGCCGTAGCGCTTGTGCAGCTCCATGATGGTCTTGATGTAGACGTAGGTCTTGCCGGTGCCGGTTTCCATCTCGACATCCAGGTTCGGGGCGCCCGGAGCGGCCTTGCTGGAAACCATCCCGGCGGACAACGGCAGGTTCCGGGAGCGCTGCACCGCGTGGATGTTTTCCAGCAGCTGGGCCTCTGACAGGGCGATCTCAGCGTTGCGCAGCCCCGCGTCCATCTCCAGCAATGATCCCTGCGCACCTGCTGCCCGTCCGGGGTCGATCCGGTAAGAGATGCCGTCGTGCTTCGGCTGGCCCGCGAAAACGTCCACGACCGCATCGACGGCCTCGCTCTGGTACTGCTGAACCTTGAACTGGAGCTTCATCACACCTCTTTCTTTCTGCACCGCCCCCTACTCTAAAAAAGCCTGAATCCCGCTGACAAGGAGTTTTCCTCCTCGAAGGGACCTCTTCCTTTCATACCTTGCACCCGTCCACCACCAGATTTATGAAAGCTTCCATCGCGGCTGGGCCCGAGTGCCTGCGTTGACGATGGAGCCCTCGCGACGAAGCTTGGCGAGCAGGTTGGAGACCTTGACCTCCTTCTGCCTGACGGAGAGCACCTCAGGCAGCAGTGGCAGCAGCAACATGTCGATCTCCTGGCGGGTTGCACTCCCATTGCGCTTCAGATAGTCCCTGACCAAGGTCGCGTAGTGCGCATCCGTCTGTGGGCGCGTGCGCACGTAGTCCGCCAGCCGCCCACTGGCACTCGCGATCTCACCCGAAACCCGCACGTGAGGTTTGCGCCCTTCGACCAGCTTGGCTTTGCGGAGGTGAGTCATGGCTTCTGGGCTGATGGGCAGCCGCTTCTGCACCCGATCCAGTGCCAGCACATCCTCCAAGGGCAGGTCGGTGCGCACCATGAGCAGCTGGCTGAAGGCGGTGTCGATGACCGCTCCGGGGATGGTGAGCCGAACCTCTCCCGGTGTGCTGAGGTCGTGATCCGGGAGCGGGAGGAAGCGACGGATCTGGTCCCGGGCCATCCGATGAATGCCGTATCCCATGTGGTCAATGAGGTTCAGCTCGGTCATCGCCTCGACGAGGAACGGGTTGCGGTAACGCTGCGGGCTGCGTTCACCGAGCACGTAGTCCTCCGGGCTGCCGTCGTAGAAGTTTCCGAGGCTGCTGAAGACCACCTTGTCGGGGTGCTCCGTGACGAGGATTCGGCCGCGCTGGGTGTAGTCCTGATGCGCGATGCAGTTGTACAGTGCCTCCAGCAGGCTGCGTTCGTCGTACTTGCTGACCTCCCGGTAGATGAGTTCATCGGGCGGCATGAGCCGCAGCTGGACGTTGCGGATGCGGCTGGCCAACGCGCTGGCGGCCAGGAGGAACGGCGGATGGAAATGCTCGTAGGCCTGCTGCTCCCCCACCAGTTTCCAGGTCAGTTCGGCCGGATGCGGGGTGAGCAGGTGTGTGGAGGTGTCAGCACCGAGCAGCAACAGGGCGGCCTTGGTGATGCGTCCGTCACGGGTGAGTCTGGCCCTGGCCAGGAAGGTGGCGTCATCCCACGCCTCGATCTCTGAGGCCGGGATGCGCGGGGCATGCCGTTCCGCGAACCCTTGGCGTGCTCTCGCCAGGGCCGCCGGGTCGAGGTGCCGCAGCGTCGCCTCGGGAACGACGACGGCGGTCCAGTCAGCGTCGATGGTCTGCCGCCTGATCTCGTCCAGCTTGTCCAAGGACAGCGGGACGAGACTCTCCCCCGCCCGGGCCCGATAGGTGCCCTTCCAGGAGATCGGGATGCCTCGGGGAGCCGCGGGGACCTCCATCATCACGACGCGGCGCCCCTCGTGGACGACCTCGTGAATCTCCCGAATGGTGAGGCCTTGGTCGATCGACTGGTGGATGTGCTGCTTCAGGGCCTGTCGCTGCTGGGCATCCACCAGATGGGTGGTCCCCAGCACCTGCCGGTCGTTCGAGACCCCGAAGACGAGCCATCCAGAGCTCAGCCCCCGCAGGTTGGCCTCGTTGCTCAGCGCGGAGACGTACTCGCCGGTTCGATCCACGGAGAACTGCCGTGCGGCTTCCTTGAACTCGACGACCTCGTTCTCCCATCCAGCAAGCAGCCGCTCCAGCAGATCGGTGAGGGGGTCAGTCATGACAGCCATGATCTCAGATGGTCCGCACCTCGGTGCCGGGTGACAGCTCACGGAAGACCTGCTCCGCGTTGATCCGGGCCGCATCCGAAGCGAAAGCGTCATCCCGGAAGACCGCCCGCTGCGGTCCCCGCTCCGCGATAGCCCGGACCACCTCCGGCGTCACCGCATCCTCGAAGCAGGCGAGCAGCGCTCCGTCATCGACGTCGAATACCTCCCGGCCGTCCACCTCGTCCCGGGTAATCGGCAGCGAGAGCTCCAAACCCCAGTCGAGGATCACTTGGAACAGCAAGTCCTCGGCGGTTCGATCAGGCTTGATGCTGGGAGCCAAACCTGTCAACTCGGCTTGCCCCACCTCTTCGCCAGAGCAAAAAACTTGTCGCATCGAAGTGGAGTCCACTCGAAAAGAGCGGAACCCCAGATCCACCTTCCCCTCCTTCAATCTGGCAGCTGCCCTACGGAGCCGTTCGAGAGAAATCGAAGAAAGCGAACGATTCCCCACAACACCACCCGACTTGCCCGAACCTGATCCAGGAATTTGAACCATCAGAAAGCGTCGATCTCCGCCATCTTTAAAATTGGCGCGGAAAACAGCATCACCCATCGAAGAAGACCCCGCGAAGAAATCCAACACGATATCACCTCGAGCAGGAGCAGTAGCTATTTCAAGAATCCTAAGCATGAGGCGAGTGGGCTTAGGTGCATCGAAAACATGCGGAGCGCCAAACAAATCATTGAGTTCGGCCGCGCCCTCTTCATTACTTCCGACCTCAGAAAAATCCCAGTAAGTTGGAACCGCTTGACCATTCGACTCGCTCAAGAATTTCTTGACTCTGGGCACGCCATCCCCATTCTTCCCAAACCAGATACGCCCATCCTCAAGAAGAGATCGAAAAGTCCCCTCTGACACTCCCCACGCCCTCCCCGCAGGAGGACCCACCACGCGCCCACTAGGCAACTTCACCTCGAAGTACTGTTCTTTGGTTGCCCGACCAGTCATTCCAGTCATATCAACCGAAACCCACGGCCCCCTCGGATCATCATCATGGTTAACATAATCTGCAACTCGCGCAGCGCTGAGCGACATCCTGCCTAAGGCTTCTTTTACATACGCACCATTGCGCACATAACACAAAATGTAGTCATGCACTGAACCAATGCTGGACCGAGCATCAGGAGAAGCCTTTTTCCTCCAAACCACTGCCCCCACAAAAGCCTTTTCACCGAAAACTTCATCCAACAAGCGCCTCAGGTTATCTCGTTCATGATCGTCAACTGAAACAAACAAAACCCCCCGGTCAGAAAGCAGCGAACGCGCCAGCTTCAAGCGTGGGTACATCATGCTGAGCCAGTCTGAATGATAGCGACCACTTGCTTCGCTGTTGGCCACCAGTCGCCCACCCAGCTCATCGGCCTGTCCCGAGCGAGCCAAGTACTCGTCGACCGTCTCCGCAAAGTCATCCTCATAGATGAAGTCGTTGCCTGTGTTGTAGGGCGGGTCGATGTAGATGAGCTTGACCTTGCCGAGGTAGGACTCCTGGAGGAGCTTCAGCGCATCGAGGTTGTCTCCTTCGATGAAGATGTTCTTCGTGGTGTCGAAGTCCACCGACTCCTCTCGGACCGGGCGCAGGGTCTTGGCGATCGGGGCGTTGGCGGCGAGAGCCGCGGCTCGTTTGCCCGGCCAGTCCAGCCGGTAGCGTTCTTGTGGGCCTTCCACGATGTGGTCGGAGAGTTCCTGGCGCAACAGGTCGAAGTCGATGGCGGTGGTCACGTTGCCGTCCTTGTCACGGGTTTCCGTGACCACGGTTGGGAAGAGCTCCGCGATCTTTTCGACGTTGCGGGCCACCAGATCGGGCGAGTGCATGATGCGTTTCTCCATCACGCCTCACCCGCCATGGCGCGCCGACCCGGTTCACAGGGTCCTGACCTCAGTGTGCGGCGAAAGCTCCTGGAAGATCTGCTCCACGTTGATGCGCTCCGCGTCGTCGACGAAATCCGCGTCGAGGAACACCGCGCGAAGCGGCCGTCGTCGTGCGACGGCCTCGGCCGCCAGAGAGAGAGAGAGAGAGAGAGAGAGAGAGAGAGAGAGAGAGAGATTTGGTCACCTTACGCTGTCGCAGACAGAGCATCAGCGCGCCCTCCTCCACGTCGTACACCTCGAACCCATCGAGGTCCTCCCTCCTGATCGGCAACGTCAGTTCCAGCCCCCAGTCCAGCAGCACCTGGAACAGGAGATCCTCACCTGTGCGGTCCGGCTTGATGCTGGTCTCCAGACCGGTCAACTCGGCTTGACTCGTCGCGTCGGGCGACAGTAGCACATCGCGGCTGTTGCTGCTGTCGACCGTGAGCAGCCTGAACCCCGAATCCAGTGCGGCTCCCGTTTCATCGTTCTGCTCAAGCTCGGCGGCCACGTTCTTCAGCCGAGTGATGCTCATGCCGAGAATCGAATTGAACCCCGGCTCCGGCATAGTCAGTTGCTCATGCACCTGCACGGCCACGAAGCGGCGGTTGCCGCCATCCTCGTGGTTCTGCTGGAGGACGGCATGGGCCGTGGTGCCGCTGCCGCTGAAGAAGTCCAGCACGATGTCCTCGCCGTCCACCGTGGTCGCCAGTTGAAGGATGCGCTGGATCAGCTGCACCGGCTTCACCGAGTTGAGGACGTTCTCCGTGTGCTGAAAAGGGACGTACTTCAGCAGCGCCTTCTTCGCATCCTGGGTGTGCCCCACCTCCTGGTAGGGCCACAAGGTTTGCGGGGTCCGGCCGCCCGACACCTCGGAAAGGAATCGTTTCACAGCCGGGATGTTGTTCCCGTCCGATCCCCACCAGATCCGGTTGTCGGCAGCAAGCTCCTTGAGCTTGTTCTCCGACATCACCCAGTAGCGTCCCCTGGGCGGCCCATCAATAACCCTGCCGGAAGGCGTAACCACTGAGTAGAGTCCCTCACCATAAGCGTTCCGGGCTGTCATGTCTACTGGTTTCCATGGCCCCCGTGGATCATTGTCCGGGTTCTTGTAGCGCGCCTCCATCTCGGGGGTCCGGGGCAGCTGGTTGGGCTGCCACGAAGCCTTGTTCCGGGCATAGCAGAGGATGTAGTCGTGGTCCTCGGAGAACCACTGGGCGGAGTTCTTGGGTGAGTAGACCTTCTGCCAGATGATCTGGGCCACGAAGTTCTGGGCCCCGAAGACTTCGTCGCACAGGGAGCGCAGGCCCGTCACCTCGTGGTCGTCGATGGAGATGAAGATGGCGCCGTCGTCCTTCAGCAGATTGCGGGCCAGCTTCAGCCGCGGATACATCATGCTCAGCCAGTCCGAGTGATATCGACCGCTGGTCTCGCTGTTGGCCACCATCCGGCCGCCCAAGCCGTCCACCTGACCGGAGCGTTGCAGGTAGTCACTAACGGTCTCGGCGTAGTCGTCGTCGTAGATGAAGTCCCTGCCGGTGTTGTACGGCGGGTCGATGTAGATGAGCTTCACGCGGCCCAGGTACGACTCCCGAAGCAGCTTGAGTACCTCCAGGTTGTCGCCTTCGATGAACAGGTTACGCGTCGTGTCGAAATCCACCGACTCCGCACGCACTGGTCGCAGTGTCTTCGCAATCGGTGTGCTTGCGGCAAGCGCAGCCTTCCGCTTGCCCGGCCAGTCCAGCCGATACCGTTCCTTCGGCCCCTCCACCACGCGATCGGACAGTTCTTGGCGCAGGGAGTCGAAATCAATCGCGCGCACAACTTTTCCCTCGGCGTCGAAGGTCTCGGTCACGATGTTCGGGAACAGCTCGGCCAGCTTATCGACGTGCTCGCTGGCGCGCCTGGATGAGGTCGGGCGAAGTCTGTCCATGGTCACCTCCACTGCTCCAACTCGTGCTGCCTGGCCTTGAGCGTCCGCCTGAGCTCAACCTTACGGTTGAACTGCTGTTCCCGAAACAATCGACGTTCCAAGGCGGTCACTTCCCGCTCCAGCTGCCGCACCGCGGCCAGCCTGTCGGCGAGTTCTGCCATGCTCTCCCCTGGCCGGGCAGGAAGCGAGGCCAAGGGCGCCAGCAACGCCGCATACAGCGGCGGCAGCGTGATCGCCACCGGCAGGGGCTGCCTGGCCTCCTCCGCGGCCCGCCACGTGGTCGAGTAGTAGCCGCTGAGCTTGGGGGTGCCGCGGCCCAGCCGCTTGTGGGCCGCCACCATCCGCACCTCAGTACTGCCCGCTCGCTGTCGCACGATCTCGAAGATGATCGGGAACTTGACGGCCTTG
This sequence comes from Tessaracoccus sp. OH4464_COT-324, assembly GCF_003932855.1. GTDB lineage: Bacteria > Actinomycetota > Actinomycetes > Propionibacteriales > Propionibacteriaceae > Arachnia. The sequence goes on from NZ_RQYZ01000007.1 coordinate 74,787, forward strand.
TCGATGACGGTCAGGACCGCGTCACTGACATCGTCGCCCTTGGCCTCGATGACAAACACCTGGATCTCAGGCACCTCCGGGCTACCCTCAAGATTGATGGTCAATTCCGCAAGCGTGTAGGCCCACGTGACTTATTCGCCTTCCCCGAGATCCCCGACGATCCCCCACTCAGCTATGCCCGCTATGCCCGTCCTCTCTCATTCACGGGCAGGCCCGATGATGCTGCCTCACCCCTGGCGAGTGTGCCCGCCCGCTTTTTGATCGGGAAATGCTGGCCACCGAATGGTGGCCTAGCGGACGCCGAACGTCGACGAAAGCTGGCGGCCGTGTGCGAAACTATTGGTGCGGAGAAAGGACTGTCATGACACTGGGAACGCGTCCCCCCACGGACCTGCTGGTGGAGCCCTCCGCCCGCACTGTCCCCCTGGCCGACCTAGTGAAACTGGTCCGCGAGGGAAAGGTCCGCGTGCCGCACTTCCAGCGCGGATTCAGATGGCAGCCCAGGGACGCGGTAAAGCTGATCGACAGCGTGCTGCGCGGCTTCCCGATCGGGAGCTTGCTGCTCTGGCAGAAAAATGCGCCCGCCGGTACCGTCCAACTCCACGACGTCCGCATCGAAGCCCCGGAGATGCCCACCGCGCTGTACGTGGTGGACGGTCAACAGCGGATCGTCAGCTTCCTGAATGTCTTCGACGACACGGCCGGCCGGGAGGGCGACTTCGCCCTGGTCTATGACCTGGGGAAGGAGCCCTTCAAGGTGAGGCTGCGCCGCAAGTCAGATGAGAACACGAATGATGCGATCCCGCTGCCGGACCTGTTCGAACTGACCAAGGTGCTGCGCTGGGTAGGGGAGCACCCGCGGAACGTTGATTCCGTAGACAGGATCAACGAGGCCACGCAGCGCCTGCGCCAGTACAACGTCCCGGTCTACGAGGTGTCGTCGCAGGACGACCAGGTACTGCGCGAGATCTACGACCGGATGAACAACGCGGGCAAGCGGCTCTCCCGGGCCGAAGCGTTCTGGGGCCTGCACGCCCCCGACGAGAAAGCCAAGCAGGCGCAAACCCTGCAAACCATTCGGGAACGCTTGCGCGACGAACTCGCGTGGGGCGAGATAGACCCAGCAACGCTGCTGCACTCCTTCCTCGCGCGACGCGGACCCGACGTGTTTCGAGACATCCACATCGAGTTCGACGGCGAGCGAGAAAGCTTGGGCGATTTTGCTCAGGAGACCAAGGAAGCCGCGCACGAGGGGGCCTTCGACGCGCTGCGCAGGGCGATCACCTTCCTGCGCGACCACGTCAATGTGCCGCACTTCTCCTTTCTGCCCAACAGCTTCATCCTGATCGTGCTCACCCGATTCTTCGCCTTCTTCCCCAAACCGCACCCGCGAAATCTCGACCTGCTGCAGCGCTGGTACTGGCGGACCCTACTGGTCGGGCCCGCGCTGGCCCGGGGCAGCACCACGTCAACCAACCGGGAGCTGTGCGGCTGCGTCCAGGAGCATCAGGAGGATGATTCCGTGCAGCGGCTGCTCGACAAGGTGAGCGGCCTACCGCTCCACTACCCCAACCCGAGGAAGTTCAACGCCACCAGCGCGGAGACCAGAATCATGCTGTGCGCACTGTGGTCCATGCGTCCGCAAAACCCGGACGGCACCCCCGTCTCGGCCTCCCTGCTGACCGAGACCATCGGGGACGCCGCCACCCCCAGCCAGGCCTGCCCGAGGCTCTTCCCCGGATCGCAGCTCACAGACGAGTTGTATGGTTCCCTGGCCAACCGCCTCATCGCGCCGGACGTGCCCGACGAGGTGCTGCGCGACTTCGGCTCATGGGCTGATACCGCCTTGGAGGCCAACCTGATCGATCCACAGCTGCCGCCCGATAAGCTGGTGCACAGGCGGCTGGAACTCCTCGACGAAAGCCTGCGGCGCCTGCTAGACGACAAGATGGCGAGAGGCTCCGACGACTCCCGCCCGCTGGAGGCCTACAACCTGGACCTGGCCGACGAGGAGCCGTCCGAGGGTGATGGGTTTTCCATCCCAGAAGAATCCCATGGGCTGGTCGATGGCTGACGCATACGAGGTGGGGCTGTCGGGGCGAACGGTCGCGCGGCTGTTCGCGAAGGGCGACCACGTCTGGCTGGAGTGGGACGAGGGCTACTGGGAGGAACACAACCACCCTGTGCTGGGGCTATGCTTCGAACACAACAGAGCCGGGCGGGTTTCGTCGGCGCTTCGCCTGCCGCCCTGGTTCTCCAACCTCCTGCCGGAGGGGAAGCTGCGCGCCTGGGTGGCCCGAGACGCCGGGGTGAATGAGCAACGGGAGATGCAGCTGCTGGCGCATCTGGGCGGTAGCCTGCCCGGCGCCGTCACGGTGGCGCCCTGCGACGGAGCACCCACCGCCGCGCCACCGTCGCCAGAGCCGACCAGCTCATCAACCACCGCCCAACCGATCCGGTTCAGCCTCGCCGGAGTGGCTCTGAAGTTCTCAATGCTGCAGCAGGGAGACCGCCTCACCCTGCCAGCCCACGACACCCAGGGCGAATGGATCGTCAAGCTGCCCGACGACACCCACCCGCACGTGCCTGAAAACGAGTACGCGACCATGCTGATGGCCAGGGACTGCGGGATCGAGATACCCGAGATTAGACTGATTCACCGCGACCAACTGGAGCTGCCGCCCAGCGTCTGGCCCGCTCGCCAGGAGTGGGCCTACGCGATCAGACGATTCGATCGCGAAGGCCAGCGTCGGATCCACATCGAGGATCTGGCCCAGGTGCGTGGCTTTTATCCCGACGATAAGTACAAGGGCACCTTTGATACGGTGGCTGCGCTCATCTATCGCGACAGGGATATCGCCTCCTATCTGGAGTTTGTCCGGCGGCTGTTTTTCTCCTTCGCCGTCGGAAACGGGGACATGCACCTCAAGAACACTTCCCTCATCTACCGTAACCCCCGCAACCCCGTCATCTCACCGGCCTACGATCTGCTCTGCACCGCTCCGTACCGAGACGACCCGCTCAGCGAGGATCTCGGGCTGAAGCTATCCCGGTCCAGAAGGTTCGCGGAGGTGACACCCCGAAGCTTTGAGCTGCTGGCGGACCGGGTGGGCGCACCGGTGCCAGAGACTATGCAAGTGGTTTCCGAGACCGCAACTCGGCTGGAGCAGGCCTGGTCCTCGTTCGCCGATCTGATGGCTGTTCTCCCCACCCATCAACGGTGGCTGGCCGAGCGACTCCCCAGGGTGAGCAGACAGTTCGCTTGACCAGCACGTCGCGAAGGCTCAGCCGGCGTGGCTTGCGCAGCCGGGGCTACAGCGCGGCGCTCAGTGTGCTGAAGGTGGTGCCCCGGTCGAGCAGCCGACGCAGCGCGTCGCGCACCCCCTGGGCCGTGCCGCTGCCGGGCCGGTTACAGTGCCCGATGCAGATGGAACCGGCCTTGGCCCGACTGAGGGCCGCCACTACTTGGCCGGGGCTGAAGGTGGCACCGCCGTCGGCGTTCACGTCGAAGTTCACCACCCGAATCCCCAGCCGTTCGCACACCGCCACCGCCACGTCGTCGACGTGGGCCGTGCCCGAGCGGAAGAACGGCAGCGGCCGCGCCACCAGTTGGGCGAGCCGCAGCTGGTTGGTGACCACCTCGTCGTAGATCTCGCCGACGCCGCTGGTGCCTGCGATGCCGTAGGCGGAGCGCCCGGAGACGCTGAGCGGCACGTGCCGAGTGCCGTGGTTGGCCAACTCGAACAACGGATGCTCGGCCAACTCAGCCACCCGCTCGGGGTTCGCGTCGATGAAGCGCGAGTTGAGGAACAGCGTCGCGGGCACGTGGGCGGCCTCCAGGTGGCCGATCAGCGCCTCGTCGAGTTGGCTGCCGCGTTGGCCGCCGCACGCGTCGAAGGTCAAGCACACGCTCGACGACGCGGTGCGCAGCACCACCCCGGCCAGTTCCATCCCGAACTGGCCCGCCTCACGCCCACCGAACTCCGCGACGATGTCCGCTCGGCTGGGCAGCCCTGCCGGGCTGGTCGGCGACGCCGAGGCAGCAGGCGCGCCGCTTGGCCGTGGCGAGGTTGGGCTGGCCGAGGCAAGTGAGCTAGCAGCGGGCGTGGGCGGGCTCGACGATGCAGACTCCTGCGCCGGAGGATGCGGAGGGCGCGGCGCGGCGGGCGCGCAGCCCGCCGACACCCCTAACCCCACACAGAGCAGCGCCCGCCGGGTGGGCATCACTCCTCCGGACGCCGACGCCGGAACCGCTGGATAACCTGCCGAAGCCTGCCCCCAGGGGCCTCCTGCGGCTTCACCTCGGCCTGATCCTGCTGCTCGGGCTCCTTCTCTTTCTCTTTCGCTTTCTCGCCCGCGAACGGGTTGGCCAGCAGCCGGCGCCGCACCAGGTCCTGGAAGAACTTCGCGCTCTTCTCCTGCTGCCCGCCGACGTACACCCCGTCGTCGGTGGCCCAGGCGATGTCCGCCGCCACCCGGTCGCCTGTGCGCAGGTCGATCATGTCGCCCAGGTAGCGCAGCACCACCGCGATCGACGCCGCAACCGGCACGGCCAGGAACGCGCCCGTGATACCAAACCAGCCGCCGCCAAGCAGCACAGAGAGGATGATGATCACCGGGTGCAGCTTCATCACCCTCGCCTGCAGCACCGGCTGCAGGATGTTGCCCTCCAGCTGCTGCACCAGAATCACCAGGCCGATCACCAGCAGCGCCTGGATGGGTCCGCCCGTCACCAGCGCCACCAGCACTGCGACGGCGCCCGCGGTCACGGCACCGATGATCGGGATGAAGCCGGCCATGAATGTCAGGATCGCGATGGGAAAGGCCAGCGGCACCTTCATCAGCCACAGCCCCAGACCGATGAACACCGCGTCCACCAGGGACACCAGCGCCTGCGCCCGGATGTAGCCCGAGAGAGTGTTCCAGATGCGGGTGAACAGCTCCGCCACATGGAAGCCGCCGCGCCGCCCGACGATGGTGCGGGCCCAGCCGACGAACTTGTGCCCGTCCTTCATCATGAAGAACACGATCACCAGCGTCATCGCGAGCGTCACCAGCGCGCCCGACACGTTGCCGCCGATGCTCACCACCCACGAGACCAGGTCGCCGGAGTGCCCGGACAGCCAGGTGGTCACCTGCTGGACGTAGTTGTTCAGCTGGTCGTCGTGCAGGTTGAGCGGCGGGCCGGCGGCCCATTTCTGTACCTGTTGCAGACCGCGCGCCGTCTGCGTTGCCAGGGTCTGCCACTGGCTCACGATGCTCGGGGCCACCAAGCTCACCAAACCGCCGATCACCGCCACGCCCGTCAACAACGCCAGGACGGATCCGACGCCGTAGGGTAGCCCGATCCGCTTGAGTCCGGCGGTGATCGGGTACAGCACCGACGAGATGACGAGCGCCATCAGCAGCGGGATGATCGCGCCGCCCAGGTAGGACAACCCGTAGCCGGTGACGCCGACGGCGGCCACCACCAGCAGGAAGCGGCCACTCCAGGCGGCTAGGCTGCGCGCGCCTTCGCCGATCACGTCCGCCCGGTCGACGGGATGCTTCGGGTCCGGTGCCGGCAGCGGGTCCGAGTGGTCAGCGGGATCGGCCTGCTCGGCCCGCTTGCGCATCTCGGCCGCCAGCTCCTCTAGGTAGAGCGGCTGCGTCGGCTCGTCCTCGCCATTGTTCACAAGCTTCTCCAATCGTCGGCCCCAATGCTACTGGGCATCACGAACACCACCGCCCGCCCGCGCCCGAGAGAGGTCGACGAGGCGCGAGACAACCGAACCGTCTCCTGTCTCCACCAAGCCCCAAACGGGCCGACGGCGGCCCGGGAATCCGAGCCGCCGTCGCGCCAATCAAAAGGGAATCAGTCGGCCATCCCGATCAACGGCTGACCGCCCTGCACCGCCTCGCCGGGGCTGACGAGGATGGACTCCACCTTGCCCGACTTCGGCGCGGTGATCTCCGTCTCCATCTTCATAGCCTCCAGAACCAGCACGACGGTGCCCGCCTCCACATCCTGGCCTTCCTCAACAAGGATGCGGGACACGGAGCCGGCCAGCGGGGCGACGATCGCGCTCGCGCTGGCGGCCGGCATGGAAGCCTTGGTGGGAATGGGGTTGGAGCCGGCGTTGACGCCGATGACGACGGGGCCGAGACCCTGGCGCTCCTCCTCCATGACCTCTACTTCGATTTCGTATTCCGTCTTGTCGACGGTCACTTTCAGTTTCATGTTTCTCTACTCTTTTACGCTCAACGGACGTGGGGAACGCTGCGGTCGTGGACACGCCCGCGGCTCGCGGCAGCCCAGCGGGACTGCTGGCGGAACCGAACGGCGCGCACCTTCGCCTTGTGGCCGAAGTAGGCGGCCACAGCGGCACCGATCGCCACCAAGTGCTGCTCGGGGATCTGCTTGTGGGAGTCCAGGGCAGCAAGCTGAGCCTCCAGCGAGGCCACGCGCTCGGTGAGTGCAGCGAGCTGCTCCTGCAGCTCTCGCTCGGACACTTTGTCGCTCATTCTCAGGCTCCGATCAGGCCGGGCCGAGGCCGTGCTTCTTGGCGGGGCGCACCTCGCGCTTGGCGATGAGCAGTTCCAGTGACAACGCGACCTGGCGGCGGGTGTCGGCCGGGTCAATGATGTCGTCGACGAGACCCCGCGACGCTGCCATGTACGGCGTCGAGAACGTCTCGCGGTACTCCTCCACCAGCTCGGCCCGGCGCGCTTCCTTGTCCTCGGCGGAGTCGATCTCGCGACGGAACACGACGTTGGCTGCACCCTCCGCGCCCATCACGGCGATCTCGGCAGTGGGCCAGGCGAACACCTTGTCGGCGCCGAGGTCCTTCGAGCACATCGCCAGGTAGGCGCCGCCGTAGGCCTTGCGCAGCACCACGGTGATCTTCGGCACGGTGGCGGCGGAGTAGGCGTAGAGCATCTTCGCGCCGTGGCGGATGATGCCGCCGTGCTCCTGCGCCACGCCCGGCAGGAAGCCCGGCACGTCAACGAGGTTAAGCAGCGGGATGTTGAAGGCGTTGCAGAAGCGGATGAACTTCGAGCCCTTGTCAGAGGAGTCGATGTCCAGCACGCCCGACATCACCGAAGGCTGGTTCGCGATGATGCCGATGGTGCGGCCGTTGATGCGCGCGAAGCCCACGACGATGTTCATCGCCCAGCCGGCCTGCACCTCAAGGAAGTCGCGGTGGTCAACGATCTCCGCGATGACGTCGCGGATGTCGTAACCCTTGTTGCCCTGCACGGGGATGATCTCGCGCAGCTTCGGGTTCATCTCCACAACGTCGTCGGGGTCAACGATCGGCGGCTCCTCGGTATTGTTCTGCGGCAGGAAGCTGAGCAGCTTCTGCGCGATCAGGATAGCCTGCTCGTCGTCGTCGGCAACGAAGTGTACGACGCCGGAACGGCTCATATGCGCGTCCGCGCCGCCCAGATCGTCCTGCGTGACCTCTTCACCGGTGACCTGCTTGATCACGCCCGGCCCGGTGATGAACATGTGGGCCTTGCGGGTCTGGATGATGAAGTCGGTGAGCGCCGGGGAGTAGGCCGCGCCACCGGCGCAGGGGCCGGCGATGATCGAGATCTGCGGCACAGCGCCGGAGAGCAGCACGTTGGCGTAGAACACCTTGCCGTAGCCGGACAGGGAGTCGATGCCCTCCTGGACGCGGGCGCCGCCCGAGTCGTTGATGAAGATGAACGGGGTGCCGGTTTGCAGCGACGCCTTCAGGGTCTCGGTGACCTTGATCGAGTGAGCTTCGCCAGCCGAGCCGCCCATGACGGTGAAATCCTGGCTCGCGACGTGCACCGGGCGGCCGAAAACGGACCCGGAGCCGGTAACCACGCCGTCGGCGGGCATGTCAGCCTTGTCCATGCCGAAGGTGGTGGTGCGGTTGCGTCTGAACGCCCCTGTCTCCTGGAAGGAGCCCTCGTCGAGGAGGGCCGCGATGCGGTCGCGCGCGGTCAGCTTGCCCTTGGCGCGCTGCTTCTCCAACTTGTCTTCGCCGCCGCCGGCTTCAACCTTGGCGCGGCGCTCGTTCAGCTGTTCGAGGCGCTCGGCCATCGTGTGTTCGTGAACCATCTGCTGCTCCTTAAGCCGGCTCGACCGTGACGCTGTGCTCGCGGCCGGCCAGTTTGACGTTGTACTTGACGGGGGCGGTGATGCCCTGGGCAGGGCCCGCAGCCTTGGCGCGTTCTGCGGCCAGCTGCTCCGGCGACTTGGCCACGCTCTTCGGCCCCTCGTGGCGAGTGGCCAGGAACTTGCTGGCCACGTTCGGGAACATGGCGTGGGTGAGCACGTCCTCATCGGTGCCGTCGAAGCCGTCCAGCTTCTTGGCCTCCTCGACAAGCTGATCCCACTCCGGGGCCATCAGGTCTGCCGGGCGGCAGGTGATCTGATCCTTCTTGGCCTGGGTCTTGGCCAGCTCGATGACCTCAGGGTTGCGCTCGCCCAGGCACTCGCCGTAGTAGCCAAGCATGATGTCGGCGAACTCTCCGGTCATCACCTTGTAGCGGCCCATGAGCACGTTGAACACGGCCTGAGTGCCGACGATCTGCGACGACGGGGTCACCAGTGGCGGGTGGCCGGCGTCGGCCTTCACCTTCGGCACCTCGGCCATCACTTCGTCGATGCGGTCTCCCGCCCCCTGAGCCTTCAGTTGCGACTCCATGTTGGAGAGCATGCCGCCAGGGATCTGAGAGCTGAAGATGTTGGTGTCCACGAGGGTGGCGGACTCGAACTCGGCGTACTTCGGGCGGACCTTCGCGAAGTGGTCGCGAATCTTGAGGAGGCGCTCCATGTCCAGGTCGGCTTCGTAGCCGGTGCCTTCCAGCATCTCCACCAGGGACTCGGTGGGGTTGTGGCCGGGGCCGAGCGACATCGACGAGATCGCGGTGTCGACGACGTCTGCGCCCGCCTCGATGGCCTTCATCAGTGAAACCATCGTGACGCCCGTCGTGGAGTGGCAGTGCACGTTGATCTGCACGTCGCCGTAGGTGTCCTTGATGCCCTTAACGATGTCGTAGGCGGGTTGCGGCTGGAGCAGGGCAGCCATGTCCTTGAGCGCGATGGACTCGGCACCCATGTCGAGCAGCTGCCCGGCGAGCTTGATATAACCATCGACGGTATGCACCGGGGAGATCGTGTAGCAAATCGTGCCCTGCGCGTGCTTGCCGGCGTTGCGCACGGCCTGCATCGCCCGGGCCATGTTGCGGGGGTCGTTGAGGGCGTCGAACACGCGGAAGACGTCCATGCCGTTCTCGGCGGACTTCTCCACGAACTTGTCGACGACGTAATCCTCGTAGTGCCGGTAGCCGAGCAGATTCTGCCCACGGAGCAGCATCTGCAGCTTGGTGTTCGGCATCAACTCGCGGAACGTCCGCAGCCGCACCCAAGGATCTTCGTTCAGGAAGCGGATGCAGGAGTCATAGGTTGCACCGCCCCAACACTCAACAGACCAGTAACCGGCCTTATCAATGTCCTCACACGCATCAACCATGTCCTCCATGGCCATGCGGGTTGCCAGCAAACTCTGGTGCGCGTCACGGAGAGCCAGCTCGGTGACGCCAATCTTTCGCGCACTCATGGAGACAATCCAACCACGTCACGAAACCGTGGCTAGCGGTACCCCCGGGCTAAGGGGCCCAAAACCGTCAATTGTTCGGACCAATTCGGGCGGGGTGCGGCGGCGGACGTCGTGGCCGCTGCGCCGGAGCACCGTCATACTGTGCGGGTGACTTCAACCGAAACTTGGCGCACCAAGCTGGGCGCATTCGTCGATTCGACGCCCGTGCAGTACTTCGTGATGGCGGTCATCTTCGTGAACGCCGCCACCATCGGCCTCGAAACCGCCTGGGGTCCCGGCACCGGCCTCTACCCCACGTTGCATGCCCTGGACCTCGCCGCGCTGGCGATCTTCATCATCGAGATCGCCCTGAAGATGGTCGCGTTCGGGCCGCTGCGTTTCTTCCGTGACGGCTGGAACGTGTTCGACTTCGCCGTCGTCGCCGTCGCGCTCGTGCCGGGCAGCGGGCCGTTGTCGATGCTGCGCACCCTGCGCGTGCTGCGGGCGCTGAGGCTGGTGAAGTTCTTCCCGCAGCTGCGCCGCGTCGTCGAGGCCCTGCTGCGTGCCATCCCCGGCATCGGGGCCATCGGCGTGCTGCTCAGTCTACTGTTCTATGTTGCCGCCGTGATGTCCACCGTGATGTTCGGCGCCCAGCAGCCGGAGTTCTTCGGCGACATCGGCAAGTCGCTGTTCACACTCTTCCAAGTGATGACACTGGAGTCGTGGGCGATGGGTGTCGTGCGCCCGACGATGGAGGGCGCACCCTGGGCGTGGCTCTTCTTCGTGCCGTTCGTGCTCGTGTCGGCGTTCACGATGCTCAACCTGTTCATCGCGGTCATTGTCGACACCATGCAGAACATGCACAGCGAAGCCCTCAAGGCCGACGCCGAAGAGGTGGAGCGCGCACAGTCGGAGGCCGTCGTCGCAGGCCCGGAATCTGAGGAAGCGATGGCCGAGGTGCTACGCCAGTTGGCGGCCGTGCGCACCGAGCTGGCGCAGCTGCGCCGCGACTCCATCCTCGTACCGCCGGAGCCCAGGTAGGCCCCGCCCGCCGCGACGATGGCGCGGGTCGGTGGGGACTCGCGCCATCGTCGGTGGGCCGGGGCTGGTCAGCGGATGCGTTTGGCGGCCTCCGAGAGTTGCTCAGCTAGCTTCTTCGAGGGGAAGATGGTCGGGCCCGAGTTCTCATCGGGCAGGGGCCCCGCCCATTGGAAGGCCTCCCCGTCGAACCAGGCGTCGGCCACTTGGCCCTCGCGGTTGCGCAGGACGATGCGAATAATGGGCTCCGGACCGCCGTCCCCGATGTAGCCGTTGTCCGATGCCAGCAGGCTTTCCAGCTGCTGCGGCGTCAGCTTCTCAAAAGGCTGGGCTTTGAGATCTAGCGGGCACAGCCAGCCCTCCACCGCGTCGGCAAGCGGGAACTCTTTGCCGGGGTTGACGGTCGCCGCCGGGCAGCCTTCGGGAGAACTCAGCTGCTCGGCCGGCCAGAGCCCGCGCAGCCCGTAGAAGTAGTATTCTGTTTCGCCCTCCGGTCGGTTCTTCGAGTTCACCCAGTCGCTGTGCAGCCGAACGTTGTCGCCCTGCCCGGTGATCACTGGGTCGCAGGAGTCCAGCGCACCGCGCACGGGGATCAGCCGTCCGTCGGGGTAGCCATAGAGCGCCACGTAGGGGCCGACTTCTGCCCGGTCGCATCCGGGCGAGGGCCACTCGCCCTCGAATTCGCCGAGGGAGTTGAACAGCTCGACGGCGGAACTCACCTTGTCCGGGTGGTCGAGCGGCCGGTCGGGGAGGAGCAGCGACAGCTCTGGCGCGGCAGGTGACGGGCACAGCCACACCCGGTTCGCTCCGTCGGGCAGACGCTCGACGGGCTCCCAGTTGAACGCCACCCCTTTGCCGCCGGGCAGTGCGGTGCAGGGGTTCGACTCGTTTGCCGGGTCGGTCGCGGTCGATGCGTCGGGGCCGGGGGGTTCGCCCCCCGCTTCGCTGTGGCTCGGCGACGGCGTCTGGGCGGTGGCGGGCGACGACGGGGCCGCCGGGATCGCGCTGTCCGACCCGGATAGCAGCAGGCCGGTTGGAATCAGCAGCACGGTGGCGAAGAGCGCAGCCGCCATGGCGGAGTTGCGAATGGTGCGCCGGCGGCGCGCCACGTCGGCCCACCCTGTGGTGTCGGGCGGCAGCGGGGCCTGGTCGTGAAAAGCATCTGTCAGCCGGTCCATTTCATTCCTCCTCAACCAGCTTGAGCGAGAGGCGCAGGCTCGCGATGCCCCGCGAAGCGTGGGTCTTCACACTCCCCGCAGAGATCCCGAGCAGCTGCGCCGTCTCGGCGATGGTGCGATCCTCGAAATAGCGCAGCACGAGCACCGCGCGCTGCATCTTCGGTAGCGCTGCCAAGGCTCGGCGCAGGTCCAGGTCTGGTTTCTGGTCCTGCCAGTGGGTTTCCGGCAGCTGGGCCGTGGGGCGTTCGGCGTTCCATTTCCTGCGCCACCACGAGCAGTAGACGCGGTACATCGTCGTGCGTAGGTAGACCTCGAATGCCCGGTCGGTGGCGCACTTCGAGTAGCGGCCGTAGGTTCGGGCGAGCGCCGTCTGCACCAGGTCTTCGGCCTTGTGGCGGTCGCCCGTGAGATACCATGCAGACTGCCACAGCACACCCGCACGGCGGGTGACGAACTCGTCGAATCCAAGTTTGTCCACGTCAACACCTCCTTCACCTGTTCAAACCGCTTGGCCGGCCCGGGAGGTTGACCGGCTCAAACACTTTTCGCGCCCACCTGCCCGGGGAAGACGCAGGTCCGCCCGGGCCGCCGGCCGCAGGGGTGCGACGACGGCCCGGGCGGATCCGGGAAGCGCGGGTCAGCGCGAGAACAGCTTGCCGAAGAAGCCCTGGCCGGGCTCTTGGGCGTGCCCCTGGCAGCGCTCCCCCTTGGGCACGCCGGCCAGCGCCTGCTCAACGTGCTGGCCGCACCCGGCCCACGTCGGCTTTCCGCACTTCTTGCAATTCACCTTGCGGCACATATTTTTCTTTTCCTTCTCTTGGGTGGGTTTCAGTTGACGATCACTTCGGCGGCGCGGGCGCCCAGCTCGGCGCGCAGGGTGAGCATGCCGCCGGAGAGGTTTGCGCTGTCGAAGCCTGCGGCCACGAGCTGGCGGTGCGCCAGGTAGGAGCGCATCCCCGACTGGCAGTGCACCGCGATGGCGCGGCCGTTCGCGGCGGCGCGCACCTCGTCGAGGCGGCCGCGCAGCTCGGTGTGCGCGATGTTGAGCGCGCCGGGCAGGTGGCCGGTGGCGTACTCGGCGGGGCTGCGCACGTCGAGGATGAGCTTGTTGGCGAGCACGTCGTCGAGGTCGGCGGCGTGCCAGACGGGCATGGTGCCGTCGAGGACGTTGGCGGCCAGCATGCCGGCCATGTTCACGGGGTCCTTGGCGGAGCCGTAGGGCGGGGAGTAGGCGAGGTCGAGGTCGATGAGGTCGTGCACCGTGAGGCCGGCCTTGATGGCGACGGCGATGACGTCGATCCGCTTGTCCACCCCGTCGCGGCCCACGGCCTGCGCGCCGAGCACCTGGCCGTCGGCGCCGAAGTGCATGAGGAGGTGGATCTGGCTGGCGCCGGGGAAGTAGCCCGCGTGGTTGAGCGGGTGCAGGTGGATGGTGTGGTGGGGGATCCCGGCGTCGTCGAGGGCGCGGCGGTTGGCGCCGGTGAGGGCGGCGGTGAGTTCGCCGACGCGCACGATGGCGGTGCCTGCGGCGCTGGGCACGCGGTGGCCGAGCTTGCCGGAGATGGCGTCGGCGACGAGGCGGCCGGCGCGATTGGCGGGCCCGGCGAGCGCGACGGGGCGGCGCTGGCCGGTGACGGCGTCGACGCTGAGGGTGGCGTCGCCGACGGCCCACACGTGTTCGACGTTGGTGCGGCCGTGTTCGTCGACGATGATGGCGCCGCGCTCGCAGGCCACGCCGGCGGCCTCCCAGATGGCGGTGTCGGGACGGACACCGACGCTCAGCACGATGATGTCCGCAGTCAGGCGGGTGCCGTCGGCGAGCACGACGGTGTCGCTGGCTTCGCCGGTTTCGATGGCGGTGGCGGCCACGCCGTCGTGGACGGCGATGCCGAGGCGGGCGAGCTCGGCACGCACGAGTTCGGCCATCTCGTTCTCCAGCGGCGGCAGCACGTGGGGGGCCAGCTCGACGATGCTGGTTTTGATCCCGCGGTGGCTGAGGGCTTCGGCGGCTTCGAGGCCGATGAAGCCCGCGCCGAGCACGACGGCGTGGCTAGCTTTGGGCACGCGGGCGGCGAGTTCGAGGGCGTCGGGGACGGTGCGCAGCGTGCTGACGCGCGGGGAGTCGATGCCGGGGATGGGCGGGCGTAGCGCGCTGGCGCCGGGGGCGAGGATGAGCTCGTCGTAGGTGAGCTCGTAGGTGCCTGCCGCGCTGGCGACGGTGACGGTGCGGGTGGCGGTATCGAGCGCGGTGACGTCGGAGTTGATGCGCACGTCGAGGTTGAGTGCGGCGCGCAGCGACGCCGGGGTCTGCACGAGGAGGCTGGCTTGGTCGGTGATTTCGCCGCCGACGAAGTAGGGCAGGCCGCAGTTGGCGAAGGACACTTCGCCGCCGCGTTCGAGGACGATGATGTCGGCGTCTTCTTGGAGGCGACGCAGGCGCGCGGCGGCGCTCATACCGCCGGCGACGCCGCCCACGACGATGGCTCGCATTATTTGGCCTCCTTCGACTGGGTTTCCTGGCGGGCTACTTCCGCGCGCACTTTCTCCATGTCTACTTCGCGCAGCTGTTTGATGAGTTCGTCGAGCTGGGCGGCGGGGAGCGCGCCGGGCTGGTTGAACAGCAGGATGCCGTCGCGGAAGGCCATGATGGTGGGGATGCTCATGATGCCCAGCGAGCCGGCGAATTGCTGGTTGGCTTCGGTGTCAAGCTTGGCGAAGGTGATGTCGGGGTGTTGTTCGGCGGCGGCTTCGAAGATGGGTCCGAACATGCGGCAGGGGCCGCACCAGGAGGCCCAGAAGTCGACGAGCACGATTCCTTGGGCGATGGTGGAATCGAAGTTCTCTCCGGTGATGTTGATGGTTGCCATGCCACCGAATATACCCCCTGGGGTATACTTGGGCAATGTTGGACCGCGAAGGAGGCAGGATGAAACCCCGCACCCCCGAGGAGGCTCAGGCGCAGCGCAAGATCCTCAACCGGCTCAAGCGCGCCCGCGGGCAGCTGAACGCGCTGATCGAGTCGTTCGAGTCAGGGGCGCAGTGCCGCGACGTGGTGACGCAGCTGGCGGCGGTGTCGTCGGCGCTCGACAAGGCTGGCTACGCCATCGTCGCGCAGGCCATGCACCACTGCCTCACCAGCGACGACGCCGACCTCACCCCCGACGAACTGGAGAAGCTCTTCCTCACGCTGTCCTAGCCAGCTACGCCCGGGCCCGAAGTTTGGCTGCTCATTTTGGGGCGGGTGCCGTCGGGGGCGGGGTGGGTGCGGGAGGATGGGGCATGGCGTGGGTGCGGAGGCTGTGGTGGC
>NZ_RQYZ01000061.1 GCF_003932855.1 Tessaracoccus sp. OH4464_COT-324
GTCTCCGCCGCGGAACGCAACACCTCCTGAGTCTTCGCAATCGCGGGAGCAATCTTCGACAGACTCTCCTGGATCCGACCCACCGTCACCAAAAACTGGTTGTGCGCCTGACCCTCCCAACCACTGATCCCCACCGCAGCCTCACGAAACTCCTGCACCATCCGCTCAACCTGACTGGCCACCTCCTCGTAGGTACCACACTGGGCAGCCAACTTATTCGGATCGCCGGTAGCCCAGCGCAAGATCTCCGAGATCTTCTGATACGGCCAAGCCAGACCCTTCTGAATGATCCAGTGACTGCCGTAATACCACTGATCCAGCTGATTGTTGTACTCCTGCATCAGAAACACCCCGCAAAAAACTCACTGATGGCCTGCTCGGCCGCCTCCTCAAACGACTCGTAAACCTCCGCAGTGACATGCACCGCCTCACAGACATCACCCATCGTTTCGCTCATGTCACGCAACGCCTCACGACAAGAAGCAGTGTGCTCCTGATAGGCCTCCCAGATACGAGTCTGGATCCACGGCACACGCCCAAAATCACTCTGCGCCAACGGAACACTCGCGATCCGCTGCTCCGCCTTCTGCGCCGCAGGAGCAAGCTCACCAATCCTGTCAGCCCCCGCATGCAACTCGCCGAAAACTACCTT
>NZ_RQYZ01000062.1 GCF_003932855.1 Tessaracoccus sp. OH4464_COT-324
GTTCTGCGCAGCTGTATCCGCGTACCCGGGCGGTGGCCGAGAGCCTCAGGGCGGCGGACGTGCGGGTGAAGAGCCGCGAGCCCAAGATCGCGCAGCGCGATCGGGAGTTCTCCGAGGTGATCGCGGCCGGGATGGCGGCGCGTAACTTCATCAGGGACGGGTGGCCCACTGGCACCCAGCGCGCGTTCGAGAAGGTCGCGCACATCTGCCCGGACTACACACCGCAGGACTTCACCAAGTACGAAGAAGCGCTCCGCGAGGAACAAGAAGAACAATAGCCCCTTAAAACACTAGAAACCAGTCACAAGATAAGAAGAAGGTAAGAAGGAAGAGAACGGGGTAGGGATCATGCGACGACACTGGGCCTGGTACGCCACCGCTGCCATACTCGCGCTCGTGTTAGCGGCGCTCACCGTGGTCGTGGTCACACGCCCCACGCCGGGGCCGTCGGCGGGTGAAACCACCCGGAGTGCTGACGGCCCACGAACAAGCCCGGCAAGCACCGCACCGGTAGAGATCATCACCGTCCCACAACCCAAATTCTCCTGGGAGCCCTGGATGATAAAAACCGACGACCCCAACTGGCAACAAGACAAACGCTGGGCCGGACACCCACCACCCACCATCGTCCCACCCATCTTCC
>NZ_RQYZ01000063.1 GCF_003932855.1 Tessaracoccus sp. OH4464_COT-324
GTTCTGCGCAGCTGTATCCGCGTACCCGGGCGGTGGCCGAGAGCCTCAGGGCGGCGGACGTGCGGGTGAAGAGCCGCGAGCCCAAGATCGCCCAGCGCGATCAGGAGTTCTCCGAGGTGATCGCGGCCGGGATGGCGGCGCGTAACTTCATCAGGGACGGGTGGCCCACCGGCACCCAGCGCGCGTTCGAGAAGGCCGCGCACATCGACCCGGACTACACACCGCAGGACTTCACCAAGTACGAAGAAGCGCTCCGCGAGGAACAAGAAGAACAATAACCCCTTAAAACACTAGAAACCAGCCACAAGATAAGAAGAAGGCAAGAAGGAAGAGAACGGGGCAGGGATCATGCGACGACACTGGGCCTGGTACACCACCGCCACCATACTCGCGCTCATACTCGCAGCACTCACCACCGTCGTGGTCACACGCCCCACACCGGGGCCATCAGCGGATGAAACCACCCGGAGCGCTGACGACCCACAGACGAGCCCGGCAAGCACCGCACCGGTAGAGATCATCACCGTCCCACAACCCAAATTCTCCTGGGAACCCTGGATGATAAAAACCGACGACCCCAACTGGCAACAAGACAAACGCTGGGCCGGACACCCACCACCCACCATCGTCCCACCCATCTTC
>NZ_RQYZ01000064.1 GCF_003932855.1 Tessaracoccus sp. OH4464_COT-324
ATCGCGTCGACGAAGATCACCGGATAGAGCGGATCCAACGGCCTGCTCGACCATTCGGCGAGTTCGCCGGCGACTTTCTCCGTGATCCGGCTGATCGTGTCCTTGGACACCTTCGCCCCGTAGACCTCGTCGAAGTGCGCGGCGATCTCACCGGTCGTCAAACCCCGCGCGGTCAACGACAGCACGATCTGGTCGATCCCGTCGAGACGGCGCTTCCGCTTCGGGACAATCACCGGCTCGAACGACCCGTCACGGTCCCTGGGGACCTCGATCTCGACAGGACCGATCTCGGTGAGCACGGTCTTCGTGCGCGTCCCGTTGCGCATGTTCTCGGCGATCGGGGTCCCGCCGTGCTCGTGGCCGAGATGTTCGGTCAACTCGGCGTTCAGCGCGGTCTCCAGGACGTTCTTCGTGAGCTGGTTCAGCAGCCCTCCCGGGCCGACCAGGCTCATACCCTGCTCTTTGGCCTGCGCGAGCAGGCGTTCTGCGAGTTCTTTCTGATCGATGATCTCCCCGGTCACGGGATCAATCATCTCGTCATCAGCGATGACGTCAGTCGTGTCAGACACGGCCATCTCCTCTCGGATCAGGCCAGACCCTCACACACCGTTTTCCTTACAGTCTC
>NZ_RQYZ01000065.1 GCF_003932855.1 Tessaracoccus sp. OH4464_COT-324
TTAACCACTGGCTCTTCTTCAACAGCTTCACAAGATTGAACAGTAGAAACTTCTTCCGCTACATCTTGTGTTAAGCGCTGTAAGGATTCCTGAACTTTCTTCTCAACTGCTTCATTTGCCGGCTGGCTCACAAAGTTGCTTAAAGGTTTAACATCATCAGATTTACTATCCATTAAGATTTCGCTAGCTGGAATAACAACTTCGATCTCTTCTTGTTGCGATTGTTGCTGTAACAATTCATCGACAGATAAGAAGTTGTTATTTTTTGGAGTAATTGCATTAGGATCAATCCAAACTTTACCACTCGCTAACTCCGGAGATGCAACCGCAGCAAATAAAGGCATTGCTGATTTTGTTTCTGTATTACGGCGACGTCTTTGGTTACTCACTCTTAAATGACGTGGTAAACGGCGTTGACGGTAATTATCTTGGCGTTCAGGAGATTTTTCATTCTCTGTATCAACAACAGAAACTTCACTTGCCACAAATTCTGGTGTTTTTTCAACAACAGGCTGCTCTTCGATTGATGCGGAAATTGGTGTATCAACTGAATTTTCCTCAACTCGAACCTTCTTGCGTAAATCACGACGTTGGCGACGAGGTTGGGTTAC
>NZ_RQYZ01000066.1 GCF_003932855.1 Tessaracoccus sp. OH4464_COT-324
AAGACTTCGGGGCCGAAGCCGACGAAGACGAACCGCTAGCATCCACAGACGTCCCCGGAGAAACCGGCCGCAGCACAACCACCACCAGCAACCCCAACAACACCGCCAACAACCCGCCGACGATCCCCAACCACAACCCCGAAACCCTACGCATCAGCAAACCCCGCCAACGTCACCTGGTGGCCAACAAATGATCCACCAACTCATCCATCGCCGCCACCACCTCCTGCTCCGTGAACCTGCCAAGTATCGGCTCCAGCGCGATCACGGTATCCTCCGCATAAGCCACACAAGATGCAACTTTGGAGATCTTCGTCGTCCCGCAGGTGAACCGCCCCACATGATGCACATCATCCCACCGCCGCAGATAGCGGTTGAACGCATCGGGCAGCTCCAGGCTATGTGTATCAAGCGACAGGACTCGTTTCGGATCCCTGCTGGCATCCTCGTAGACCACGCCGGTCGAATAATCATCAAAGCCGGGCAGACTATAGTCGCGGTCGTTCAACGCCCAACCCTGCAAAGTCTTAGGCAACCGCCAATCATCGCGCGGCTCCCCACCCTTAAGCGGATCCCCACCATAAAGCTGCGGCAAC
>NZ_RQYZ01000067.1 GCF_003932855.1 Tessaracoccus sp. OH4464_COT-324
TATAAACGTATCCGTATTGCTGATCGTTCAAGTGTATTTAATACAAACGTTCTTTACACCGTTGAATTAGGTTATATCCTTGACGTTTCTCAATCTATTGCAAACTCTGCGATTGAGCGTAAAGAATCTCGTGGTGCACACCAACGTTTAGACTATACAGAACGTGACGATGTTAATTACTTAAAACATACATTGGCATATTACAATGCTGATGGCGCACCTCGTATCGAATATAGTGATGTGAAAATCACTAAATCTCAACCTGCAAAACGTGTTTACGGTGCGGAAGCAGAAGCACAAGAAGCTGCTGCGAAAGCTAAGGAGCAAGCAAATGGCTAATCAAGCAATAATGAATGTTGAAGTGTTGCGTTATAATCCAGAAGCGGATAAAGAGCCATACTTACGTACTTACCAAGTGCCTTACGATAGCCAAACATCTCTATTAGATGCATTAGGTTATATCAAAGATCAACCTGAACCTGAACTTTCTTATCGTTGGTCTTGCCGTATGGCAATCTGCGGTTCTTGCGGTATGATGGTTAATGGTAAACCAAAACTTGCTTGTAAAACATTCTTACGTGATTACAGCAGTCATA
>NZ_RQYZ01000068.1 GCF_003932855.1 Tessaracoccus sp. OH4464_COT-324
GTTGCCGCAGCTTTATGGTGGGGATCCGCTTAAGGGTGGGGAGCCGCGCGATGATTGGCGGTTGCCTAAGACTTTGCAGGGTTGGGCGTTGGATGATCAGATTTATGGATCGCCTAGCGAGTTGTCTGCGGGTGTGGCCTACGTGGATAGCGGTACGGACCCGAAGCGGGTTCTAAAATTTGAGATGCGTACTCTTGAACTGCCGGACATGTTCAACCGTTATCTGCGGCAGTTGGAGGGCGTGCATTACGTAGGGCGATTCACTTGTGGAAAGTCGGATCTTTCCAAGGACACGGAGTGTTTCGCCTATGCGGAGGATACCGTGATCGCGCTGCGGCCGACGGTTGGCAGGTTCACGGAGCAGGAGATGGTGGATGCGTTGGATGAGTTGGTGGATCATCTGTTGGCCACCAGGTGACGTTGGCAGGGTTTGCTGATGCGTAGGGCTTCGGGGTTATGGTTGGGGATCGTCGGCGGGTTGTTGGCGGTGTTGGTGGGCTTGCTGGTGGTGGTTGTGCTGCGGCCGGTTTCTCCGGGGACGTCTGTGGATGCTAGCGGTTCGTCTTCGTCGGCTTCGGCCCCGAAGTCTT
>NZ_RQYZ01000069.1 GCF_003932855.1 Tessaracoccus sp. OH4464_COT-324
GGTTCGATGACGGTCCATACCGGGGTGGTGGGTGTGGGTGTTGGGGTTGGGGTGTTGAGCTGGATGGGGGTTGGGGTGGTGGTGCTCCAGATGTAGGTGGGAGACGGCCCGGGCGTGACCGTGGGCTGGGTGGGGCGCAACCACACCACCGCAGTGAGTACGGCGAGTATCAAGGTGAGAACGGCGATGATGGCCCACCACAGGCTTTGACCGGTCTTCATGATGCTGGCTACCGGTTACGGCGGAGGTTGCCCTGCGCGTCCGGGTCGTCGAGCTTATCGGAGATATCCATCGGCGGGGTGGGGCGCAGGCCTAGGATGTTCCCGGCCTTGACGCCGGCCTTCGCGGTGCCGTGGGGCCAGATGGAATCGACGTAGACCCTGAGCGCGTTCTGCGCGGCAGTGATGTCCTCGTTCAGGTGTTGCTGGGTCTGGCCGATCTTTCCTTCGAGCGCGCAGATCTCGTCCATGGCGTTGGCCATCAGCTGGGTCAGCCGCTTGGTGGGCCCGTAGCACTCCGGGGCGGAGGGCGTGTAGTTGTCGGCCTCGGCGCGCTCCACCACCTGACACAGGTACTCGTAGGCCGCCATCGTCACATTCACCTGAATCGCCAGTTTGTAGGTCTCAAGAACCACGGTGGTTAGCGCGGCCAGCTCCAGGCTGGCCTGGGTTTGCACCCCGGCCATCTCGGTGTACTCATCGGCCGCGGGCCCGCTCCAGCCGGGCACCTTCTCCATCAAGGGCAACGACTTGGCAATGTCGTTGAGGATCTTGCTGGCTTCTAGCCACTGGTCGTATTCTGCCTGGAGTTTGGCGGGGGCTTCTCTGTGGTAGACGAAGACGGCCACGGCGGCTCTGAGCGCGGCGGCGGTGGCGTTCGAGTACGCTATCGAGAGATCGTTTTGGTTTGCTAGCGCGCGCAGGATCTCGGTGGCGTTTACCCCTTCCTCGTGGGTTCTCATGTACCACTTCTCGATCTGTTCCGCGCAATAGCGCTC
>NZ_RQYZ01000070.1 GCF_003932855.1 Tessaracoccus sp. OH4464_COT-324
TGCCGGTGATCGGTGACGATGAGAAGTACACCGTTACCGTGGTGAGCGTTCCCGGCGATTACATTCCGACCAAGCCTGAGGTTGGGGATGACCGGGAGAAGGACTCCTCGACGGTTTCTGCATCGACGATTGTTGGCCTCAGGAAGGATGGGGACAAGGATCTGAGCCTGGACTTTGGGTTCGTTCGTCCCGAGGTCACGGTGGGTGACTACGTGTGGTTCGATGTGAACAAGGATGGTCTGCAGGATGCTACGGATCGCCCGATCGAGGGTGTCGAGCTGATGATCACTGGTCCGGATGGTCAGCCGGTCAAGGACGTCAACGGTGATCCCGTTGCGCCGGTGAAGACCGACGCGAGCGGTAAGTACTTGTTCGAGAAGTTGCCGGTCCTGGACGATAACCAGTCCTACACGGTTACCGTGGTTGCTCCGGAGGGTTACATTCCGACCAAGCCTGAGGTTGGGGATGATCGGGCGCTGGATTCCTCTACTAACTCCGCTAAGACCGTGCTGCCGTTGGTTGCTGACGGGGCGAAGGATCTGAGCCTGGACTTTGGTTTCGTTCGTCCTGAGGTCACGGTGG
>NZ_RQYZ01000008.1 GCF_003932855.1 Tessaracoccus sp. OH4464_COT-324
ATGCTCGAACTAGCCGCAGAACTACGCAAACAATTCGGCACCGATGACCAATAACACCCCCTGGTACACCACCGCCGCCATACTCGCGCTCATACTCGCGGCACTCACCACCGTCGTGGGCACACGCCCCGCGTCTCGGGTGGAGCCGTCGGTGAGCGAGACCATTTAGAGAATCGCCGGATCCGGTGTGCCGCGCCCCGGTATGACTTTCGAAACAGAGCCTAGGTCAGCAGGTTCAGCCGCTGCCCGACGAGTGAGGGCTTGCGCTCGATGAGCTCGGCGGCGAGTCCCACGATGGCCTGTGCCGCCGGGTGCTGCGGCGCCGCGTCAACGATGGGCGTGCCGCGATCGCCGCCGGCGAGGAGCTGCTCGTCGAACGGCACCTGCGCCAGCAACTCCACCGGGTAACCCAGCCGCCCGGACAGCGCCTCCGCCACGAGCTCGCCGCCTCCCTGGCCGAACAGGTGGATGCGCTCGCTTTGTCCGCAGTGCGAGCAGGGATGCTCAAGCCACGCCATGTTCTCCACCACGCCGAGCACGCGCTGCTCCATGATGTGCGCCATCGTGCCCGCCCGCTCGGAAACCTCCGACGCAGCCAGCTGCGGGGTCGTGACCACCAGCACCTCGGAGCCGGGGATCTTCTGGCCGAGACTCATCGCCACGTCACCCGTGCCCGGCGGCAGGTCGAGCAGCAGGTAGTCGAGGTCGCCCCAGAACACGTCGCTCAGCAGCTGCGTGATCGCGCGGTCGAGGATCGGGCCACGCCACGCCACGACTTGGTCGCGCGAAGCCTTCAACATCCCCATGGAGATCACCTTGATCCCGGCCACTGCGGGCACCGGCATGATCATGTCGTCCACGACGGTGGGGCGCGCGTCGCCGAGCCCCAGCAGGTCGGGCACGGAGTGGCCGTAGATGTCGGCGTCGAGGATACCCACCTGGCGTCCGGCCTGGGCGAGAGCCACCGCGAGGTTCACCGTGATCGACGACTTGCCCACCCCGCCCTTGCCGGAGGCCACCGCGATCACCTTCGTCAGGTTGCCCGGCTGCGCGAACGGGATGACCTTCTCCGGGCGGCCGCCGCGCAGCAGGGACCGCATCGCCTCGCGCTGCTCGTCGTTCATGACGCCCAGCTCCACGCTGACGCTCGTGACCCCCTCGATCGGTTCGACGGCGGCCCGCACCCGGCCGGTGATCTCCTCACGCATAGGGCAGCCGCCGACGGTGAGCAGCACGCGCACGTGCACCGCGCCCGAATCATCTGCGGTGATGTCGTCGACCATGCCCAGCTCGGTGATCGGGCGGCGGATCTCGGGATCCTCCACACCGTGCAGCGCCTGACGGACCAAGGGAATCAGCGGATGTTCACTCACCTGGCCAATTGTTCCATCTTCGGCACATACTGCCAACGAGGGCCTACGAGCGCTCGTTCAGGTAGTCGCCTAGGAAGATGAACGACGCCGCCACCACGCCGAGCACCGGCACCTCGCCGAGCGCCGTGAACACCGCCAGCAGCGGCACCAGGATCAGCTTCAGCCCCAGCCGTTCACGCACCCCCAGCCGCTGCCGGGAGCCGGGGGCCAGCCAGAACCGCCACAGCAGCACATAGGCGACGACGAGCGCGGCCGCTGCGCCGGCGCCCACCCAACCCCGGCCCGCGATCACCCAGAGGGCGTAGGCGGCGGAGCCCAGCAGAAGCAGGTGGCCGCACAGGCTCACCACCGCGAACCAGCGCACTGTGGTGGGCGCATCGTCGATTCGATCAACGGGACTCATTGAGTTGCTCCAGCTTCTGGTCGATGTGCTCCACGACGTCGCGCAGCTCACCGCGCAGCTCGGAGCGGACAAAATCACGGGTGGCGAGTTCGCCCAGGTGCATACGGATGGACGCGATCTCGCGGGCCAAGAAATCCATGTCGGCCCGTGACTGCGCAGCCAGGCGACGGTCCTCGTCGAGGCTGATCTTGTCGCGCACCTCCTGCCGGTTCTGCGCGAGCAGGATCAGCGGCGCCGAATAGGATGCCTGCGTGGAGAAGAACAGGTTGAGCAGGATAAAAGGGTACGGATCCCACTTGAGCCCGAAGACGCCCACCAGGTTGATCACCACCCACACGACGACGAAGACCGTCATGTACACCAGGAACTTCGCGGTGCCCATGAAACGCGCGAACCCCTCCGCGAACACCCCGAACTTCTCGGAGTCCATCTGCATCTTGGGGAAGAAAGAACGTCGTCTCGTGCGCGGCTTGGACAGATCGTTGTCAGCCATCGGTCACCGCCCCCCTATCGTCCGTCGGTAGTTCACCGTCCATCTGGTCCCCGCGCCAGTCGTCGGGCAGCATGTGGTCGAGCACATCATCGACGGTGACCGCGCCCACGAGCTGGCCGGCGTCGTTCACCACGGGCGCAACCACGAGGTTGTAGGTGGCGAAGAACCGGCTCACCTTCGACAGCGGGTCGCCGGTGTGCAGCGGCTCCAGGTTCTCGTCCATCATCGCTGCCACCAGCAGCGTCGGCGCCTCCCTAAGCAGCCGCTGGCAGTGCACGGCACCCAAGTATCGGCCGGTGGGAGTCTCCAGCGGCGAGCGGCACACGAATACCATCGACGCCAGCGCGGGAGTCAGCTCCTCGTTGCGGGCCCGCGCCAGCCCCTCGGCGACGGTGGCGTCGGTGCCCAGGATCACGGGTTCGGGCGTCATCATGCCGCCTGCGGTGAACTCCCCGTACACCAGCAGCCGGCGCACGTCGGAGGCCTCCTCCGGCTCCATGTGCTCCAGCAAATCCTCCGCGACCGC
The DNA here is from genome assembly GCF_003932855.1 of Tessaracoccus sp. OH4464_COT-324. Classification (GTDB taxonomy): domain Bacteria; phylum Actinomycetota; class Actinomycetes; order Propionibacteriales; family Propionibacteriaceae; genus Arachnia. The sequence goes on from NZ_RQYZ01000008.1 coordinate 2,796, forward strand.
GACGGGCAGGTCGCGGATCAGGTCGGCGGCATCGTCGGGATCCATTTCGCCCAGCACATCGGCGGCCCGCTCGGTGTCGAGGCCGGAGATGACCTTGATCTGCTCCTCCTCCGGCAGTTCCTCGATCGCCTCGGCGAGGGTCTCGTCGTCGAGGGCGTCGAGCACCTCATCGAGCTGCTTTTGGTCCATGTCGTGCAGCTCTTTAGCGACATCGGCGGGCTTCATGTCGGCGAACTCGGCAATCAGGTTGGCGGTGGTGCGCCCGGTGGAGGCGTGCAGCGCCGGGATCTCGCGCCAGCTGACCACCTTCGGATCGGACTTCCCGCCGAAACCGAAGCGGCCGACGCGCGTCACGCGGCGCACCGCCACCTGGCTCAACTCCCACTGGTGGCTGCGCACCTCGGTCATGCTGACGTCGAGGATCTCCGCGGTGCCATCACCGCGCTCCAGCGGCAGATCGAACAGGTCGGCGGCGACGAGCAACTCACCCTCACGCCGCTGAAACTTCCTGGTGTCGATGGTGCCCTGGATGGACACCTGGTCGGAACTGATGTGGTGCACGCGCACCATCGGAACGAAGATTCGCTGCCGAGCGAACAACTCGACGACCAGGCCCTTCACGCGCGGCGGGCGCCCGTCGGAGCGGGCGAAACAGATGATGTCCTTCACCCTCCCCACCTGGGAGTCCGAGGCGTCCACCAGCGGCAGGCCGACGACGCGCGAAATAAACACCTGAGCCATATCGCCTAATCTACCGGCCTGCCGCTGGATAGCCTAGATACCGACACCTAGGACGGGGCAGACATGAGCGAAGCACACTGGGACGAGCGCTACCGGGCCGAGGGGGCCCGCTACGGCACCGAGCCGAACACGTTTCTGCGCGACAACGCGCACTTCCTCCGACCGAACTCGCGGGTGCTGTGCGTCGGCGACGGGGAGGGCCGCAACGGCGTCCACCTCGCGGGGCTGGGACACCGGGTGGTGAGCCTCGACCAGTCGAGCGTCGGCCTGGCCAAGGCGCGCGAACTGGCGGCCAGCCGCGGGGTCGAACTGGAGACGTGGCACGTCGGGCTCGAACACTACGTCGGCTTCGGGGAAGCGCCCGAGCCCTGGGACGGGATCGTCTTCATCTTCGTGCACCTGGCGCCCGAGCTGCGCGCCGCCGTGGCGCGGGAACTGACCCGCCAGTGCGCTCCCGGCGCGGTGCTGTTGTGGGAGTCCTTTTCGCCCGCGCAGCGCCAACTCTCCAGCGGCGGACCGCACGACATATCCCGGCTCACTACCAGGGCAGACCTGGCGGAAACCTGGGCCGACGGGTGGCGGCTGGACGTGCGCATCGTCGAGCGGGTGCTCAAAGAAGGCTACGGCCACGATGGCCTGGCCGCGGTGGTCCAGGCCATCGGGCTGCGCAACTAATCAACGACGATCACATCGGCTGCGCGGCCACCAGGTCGCAGACGAAGATCAGGGTCTCGTTCGGGCCGATCGCGTCGCCGGCACCGGCCGGGCCATAGCCGAGCTGCGGTGGGATGATGATGCGCCGACGGCCGCCGACCTTCATGCCGAGAAGACCCTCGTCCCAGCCCTCGATCACCATGCCCCGGCCCAGGACGAATTGGAAGGGCTCGCGCGGCCAAGAAGAGTCGAACTCCTCGCCGGTGCTCCACGCCACCCCGGAGTAATGCACGGTCAGCACATCGCCAGCCTTGGCCTCCGCACCCTCACCCACGATCTCGTCCTCGATCTTGAGTTCGGCGGGGGGATCCCCCGCAGGTTTCTCAATCTTCGGCGGCTTCCGGTCGCCCAGGACCTCGCTCACGCTGCCGGGCTTCTGCGGCTCCTGCGGGGCAGGCGCGCTCTCCTGAGGCATCGCCTGCTCGCTCGCTGCGGCGGACTCGCTCGCCTCGGGCTGGGCAGAGGCGGACGATGCTGGGGGGCGCTTCTCAGCGGAGCAAGCCGCCAGCAGGCCGGCGGCCAGCACGCCGGTCAGGAGAACGCGGCGCTTCATCGCTGCACCTCCACCAGGTCGCAGACGAACACCAGCGTCTCGTTCGGGCGAATCACGCCGCCCGCCCCGAACTCGCCGTAGCCGAGATGCGGCGGAATAGTGATGCGCCGACGACCGCCCACCTTCATCCCCGCGATGCCCTGATCCCAGCCGGCGATCACTTCACCGGCGCCGAGCCGAAACGACAGCGGCTGCCCGCGATCCCAGGACGCGTCGAACTGCTTGTGGTCGCTCCACGCGACACCGACGTAGTGCACGAGGACGCGGTCACCCGGCTTTGCCTCCTCTCCCTCGCCGACGACGAGGTCATCAAGGACCAGATCGGTGGGGGCCGAAGCATCCGGTATTTCAACAAGTGGCTTTTCCATGCTGTCCAGCCTATCCGAGGGCCCAGCCGGGCGAGAACCGCGAAAACTATGGCTGCCGCTCGGGGCCGCATCGCCACTGGGTAGGTTTGTTCTCATGGAACTCACCTGGCATGTGTACAACCCGGACAGCGAAGCCAATCGCATTCTCGTCCTCGGCGGTTCCCTTGGCGGCGACACCACCCACCAGTGGGAGCAAGTCGCGGGGCACCTCGCCGACGATGCGCTCATCGTTTTCACCCATCTGCCCGGACAGGGCATGGGCGACGTGTGGGATGATACCGTCGAACCCACGATGGAGAACGTGGCCAGCGCGTTCGCAGAGACGGTGAGGAAGGTTCAGCAGCTGCGGCCCGGCGCTCCCACTTTCGTCGGCGGGCTATCCCTGACCGGAGCGCTCGCCATGTACCTGGCCAGGGACATGGCCGATGAACTGGCGGGTGTGATCGTTGTCGCCTCGGCGGCCACCGTCGGTACCTCCCCGGAGGCCTGGGAGGAGCGCGCCCGGCTTGTGGAGGAGAAAGGCACTGTGGCGCTTGTCGAGGACGCCCAGCGCCGCTGGTTCCGCCGCGACTACATTGCGGAGGAACCAGGCAAGGTAGCGGCGATCATGGAGGGCCTGGCCGCAGCCGACGATCATTCCTACGCCCAGCTGTGCCGCTGCCTCGCCACCCACGACCTGCGCGGCGACCTCGACCGCATCTATACGCCGATGCTTCTCGTCGCCAGCGAGCACGACGTGTCCACCCCGATGGGCGATGTCGAACTGGTGCTGACCTCCGCGCCGGGCGCGGACATGCGCATCGTGCCCGACGTGGCCCATATGATCACGGTCGCCGCCCCCGGCACCGTCGCGGACATCATCCGCGGATTCTTCCGCAGGCTTAAGCAGGAGCACTGGTCGGTCTACGACGTCACCGAGGGCGACACCAGGCTGGGTCACTGAAACCGGCAGGGCCGGCCGGGGGTCAACGGCCCCCGGCCAGCCAGGCCTCCACATCGTCGGGCTCGCTGGGGAAAGCCTCGCTCAGGACCACCGGGTCGCCGTCGGTGATGAGCACGTCGTCCTCAATGCGCACCCCGATGCCGCGGTACTCCTCAGGAACCAGCAGGTCAGTGGACTTGAAGTAGATGCCCGGCTCGACCGTGACGATCATTCCCGGGCGCAACACACCCTCGCGGTAGTCGTGCGCGGAGGCGTGGGCGCAGTCGTGCACATCCAGGCCCAGGTGGTGCGAGGTGCCGTGCACCATCCAGCGGCGATGATAGCCGCCGTCCTCCGCCAGCGACTCGTCGACGCTGACCGGCAGGAGGCCCAACTCCGCCAGGAACTCCGCCACGACGCGCACCGCCGCCTTGTGCACGTTCGCCCACGGCTCGCCGGCACGACAGGCGGCGATGCCCGCCCGCTGAGCCTTGAGCACCGCCTCGTAGACGCGGCGCTGCGGGCCAGTGAACTTGCCGCCCACGGGCAGCGTGCGGGTGATGTCGGCGGTGTACAGGGTGTTCACCTCCACGCCTGCATCTAGCAGCAGCAGGTCCCCCTCGCGCAGGTCGCCGTCGTTGCGGATCCAGTGCAGCGTGTTGGCGTGGTCGCCGCCGGCGGCAATGGTGTCGTAGCCGACGGCGTTGCCGAGATGGCGGGCATGCAGTGCGAAGACGCCCTCGACCCAGCGTTCGCCGCGGCCGTTGGCCACAGCGTTTGGCAGCTCGCGGACCACCGCGTCGAACCCGACCTTCGTCGCGGCGACCGCGCGGGACATCTCGCCCACCTCAAACTCGTCCTTCACGAAGCGCTGCGACGAGCAGACGCGCATCAGCTCGGCATCGTCGGCATCCTCCTGGCCGCGCAGCCGATCCACCAGCTCGGTGACTGCAGGGTCGGCCTCGCGGATCACGAGCAGCCGCTCCGCCCCGGCCAGGTGCTCCTCCAGGGAACGGATGTCTCGGCACTCCAAACCGGTGGCCGCAGCCATCTCATCCAGGGAATCGCGCTGACCCACCCACATCTCGCCGTAGCGGGCATCCGCGTAGAACTCGCGGTCGGTGCGAGGCGCGCGTGGCCGGAAGAACAGGATGGCGCTGTCGTCGCGCAGCACCAGCGCCGCGTCGGGCTCTCGGTCCTCGCCCAGGCCCGTGTAGTAGGCGAAAGCAGTGTGCGGGCGGAAGCGGTAATCGGTGTCGTTGGCGCGCACCTTGAGAGGCCCGGCTGCCAGGACCAGCGTCGCGCCCGGGAACTCCTCGACCAACCGCTTCCGGCGCGTCGCTGCCCACGGCGCGCTGGGCAGCTCGTTGGGCAGCTCGGCGGGGTACGGAGCCCAGTCGGAGACGATGAACTTCTTGAACTGCTCGGAGAAGGGGTCACGGCGGTTGGCGTTGGAGTCACTCATGATCGCCAGTGTAGGCTGTGGCCGCGCGGGCGGCCCAACGCGCTAGACCGCCAGCTCGTCGGGCCCGGTCTGGGTGAGCTGCGGCCCGCGTCGCCACAGCGGCGAGAGAGTCTGATCGCGGGCGAGGATCAGCAATACCACCACCAGGCCCAGCAGGCCCAACAGCGTGACCGTCACGATGCTGGCCTCCATTCCGAACTCGCCGCCGGTCAGCCAGGCAGAGCCGATGGCGCGGGTACTGAAGAGAATCCGAGCCGGCTCGTTGCCCGATACCGCGATGCCGAACACCGCCAGAGAAACATTCCACGTGCTGTGGAAGCCAATCACCAGCCACAGCGAGCGGGTCAGGGCGTAGAGCCCACCGAATAACACCCCCACCTCGACGATGATCGCGAACGTGCTCCACGCGGAGCTATTCGGGTTGAAGGCGTGCCCGAGTCCGAAAGCCGCAGCGGAGATCAGGATTGCCCCCCAGGTGCCGAAGATGTCCTCGGATAGGCGAAACAGGCCGCCGCGAAACAGGATCTCCTCCAACACCCCGGCGGAAAGCCCGACATACAGCACCGACATTCCGAACGCGCTCCAGTTCATGCCGACGTAGCTCACCTGGTAGCCGCCGAAAAGGCCGATCAGGCCGTAGCACAGCAGGAACGCGACGCCGCCCCCGGCCACGCCGATCAGCAGTGCGCTGGGGCGACGGGGTGCCAACTCCACGAGGAACTTCCGCCCCTCCAAGAAACGGGCGACCAGCAGATAAGCGACAAGGCTGCCCACGGTCAGCGCCAGTGCGGGGTACACGGTTTCCATACTGCGGACCTGCTCACGTCCGACGAACAGCGCGGCGACGAAGAGCAGCGCGACGACGATCCCGAGCGTGCCGGCAAGGAGTGCGACAAACCGAAGAAGCACCGACAGGACGATCCTTCCCCGCGAACCTCGAAGCGGGCGCAACGCGATGTCGGCGGGCAGATATTCCTCCTCAACAAGCTCCCGAAGAACTGCGGCGGTGAGGGCCTCGGCGGGCAGCCCCTCAGCGGCGTGTCCCTTGTCGGGCTGGTGGTCTCGTTCCTGCATCGACTCCTCCGGGCAGGGTTGTGGGCCAGGGATAGGGAAGTCTACTGCCGGGGGCGGGCACCGTCGGGTCAAACCTTGCGGATGCTGATCTCGGTTATCCGATGATCGGCACCCTTGGTGAGGATGGCGGTGGCGCGCCCCTTCGTCGGGGCGATGTTGTGCCGCAGGTTCGGGCCGTTGATCTCATTCCACACCTGGTGGGCGAAGGCGCGGGCCTCGTCGTCGCTCATGGTTTGGAACTGTACGAAGAAGCCCTCCGTCTTGCCGATCGCGCGCCGCCTAAGCTCCAGGAAACGCTCGGTGAACCAGCCTTTGATGTGCTCCTCGGCGGCATCGACGAACACCGAGAAGTCGAAGAAGTCGCTCACGCTGAGCCCCATCCTGCCGTCGCGCTCCACCCGTGGCGGCTGCAACACGTTCAGCCCCTCGATGATGAGGATGTCCGGTGACGAGATCACGAGCTTCTCGCCGCTGACGATGTCGTACTTCGAGTGCGAGTAAACGGGCGCCTCGACGCGCGGCAGGCCCGACTTGACGTCAATGACGAAGTTGAGCAGCGCCCGACGGTCGTACGAGTAGGGGAAGCCCTTGCGGTCGAGGATGCCGCGCCTGGCTAGCTCCGCGTTGGGGTATAGGAATCCGTCGGTGGTGATCAGGTCCACCTTCGGCGAGCCGGGCGCCTGCCTGAGCAGCTCCTGGAGCAGGCGCGACACGGTGGACTTGCCGACCGCCACCGAACCGGCTATCCCGATCACGAACGGGGTGCGGGCCTCGTTGACGCGCAGGAAGGAGTTGCGTTCCTCGTTCAGCCGACCGGCGTTCTCCATGGTCAGGTGCAGCAGCTGGGTGAGCGGCCGGTAGACCTCGGCGATGTCCGTCTGGTTGGTTGGGTCTCCGATGCCGCGCAGCCGGTCCAGGGTTTCGGCATCCAGCCGGATCGATGTTTGATCGGACAGCGCGGCCCAGCGGGCGCGCTGCAGCGTCACGTAAGGGTGAGCCACCATTGCTCCTTGCAGCGAGTTACCCAGCCAACAGTAGCGGCGGCGGCCGAGGACCGAAAGCCGCGAGCCCCAGACAAGCGCGCCGGATAAAATGTCAAGTAATGCGCAGTCGAACTGTTAAGTTTCGGTGCATGTGCGGAATCGTTGGATATGTCGGGGGGCTATCGGCCCAGGAAATCGTTATCGAGGGACTCAAGCGGCTGGAGTACCGCGGCTACGACTCGGCGGGAGTCGCGGTAGTCGGTGCGGAAGGCATCGCGGTTCGGAAGAAGGCGGGAAAGATCGCCAACCTCGCCGCAGCTATCGTCGAGGAGCCGCTGCCCGCGTCGCGCGTCGCGATCGGCCACACCCGCTGGGCCACCCACGGCGGCCCCACCGATCGCAACTCCCACCCCCACCAGGCGGGACGAATCGCGGTGGTGCACAACGGCATCATCGAAAACCACGCCCAGCTGCGCGCAGAACTCCCCGGGCCGTTCCTGTCGGACACCGACTCCGAGGTGGCCGCCCACCTCCTGAACCAAGAGGTGACCGCAGGACGCAGCCTGGCCGACGCCATGCGCGCCGTGGCGTCGCGCCTCGAAGGGGCCTTCACACTGGTTGCGGTGGACGCCCTGGCGCCCGACACCGTCGTCGCCGCGCGGCGCAACTCACCGCTGGTTCTGGGCCGAGGCGCGGGCGAATTCTTCCTCGCCTCCGACGTGGCCGCCTTCATCGCGCACACTCGCGACGCTATCGAACTCGGCCAGGACCAGGTGGTGGAACTGAGCGCGGATACCATCGTCGTGACCGGCTTCGACGGCTCACCCGGCGAATACCGGGAATACCACGTCGACTGGGACCTCAGCGCCGCCGAGAAACAGGGCCACGACTGGTTCATGCGCAAGGAGATCTTCGAGCAACCCCGCGCCGTGGCGGACACGCTGCTGGGCAGGCAGGACGAGCGCGGCGAGCTCGTGCTCGACGAACTGAACATTCGGCCGGAGGAGCTGCGCCGAGTAAACAAGATCGTCATCATCGCCTGCGGCACCGCCTACTACGCGGGCTTCGTCGCGAAGTACGCCATCGAGCACTGGGTGCGCATCGCGTGCGAGGTTGAGCTGGCCAGCGAGTTCCGCTACCGCGATCCGATCATCGACGCGAACACCCTGGTGGTGGCGATCTCCCAATCGGGTGAGACCGCGGACACCCTGATGGCCATCCGGCATGCGCGCGAGCAGGGCGCGCGGGTCATCGCGATCTGCAACACCAACGGCGCCACCATCCCGCGCGAGTCCGACGCGGTGCTCTACACCCACGCTGGCCCGGAGATCGGGGTCGCCTCCACGAAGGGCTTTACCACCCAGCTGGTGGCGTGCTACCTGCTGGGCCTGTACCTGGCCCAGGTGCGCGGTATGAAGTATGGCGACGAGATCGCCCACCTGATGCGCGAACTAGAGCGGATGCCCGAGCACATCGCGACGATGCTCGCAGCAGCCGACGACGTGTACCGCCTGGCCGGGGAGCTGCGCTCGAAGCGCTCCATGCTCTTCCTCGGCCGCCACGTCGGCTACCCGGCGGCGCTGGAGGGCGCGCTGAAGCTCAAGGAACTGGCCTACATCCACGCCGAGGGGTTCGCGGCCGGTGAATTGAAGCATGGCCCGATCGCGCTAGTGTGCGACGACCTGCCGGTGTTCGTCGTGGTGCCCCCCGCCGGGCGCGATCAGTTGCGTGACAAGGTGATTGCGAACATCGCCGAGGTCCAGGCCCGCGGCGCACGCACCATCGTGCTGGCCGAGGAAAGCGACGACGGGGCCCGCGCCCACGCGGACACCTTCTGGCCGCTGCCGCACGTGTCCACGCTGCTGCAGCCGCTCGTCGCGATCATCCCGCTGCAACTCTTCGCCTGCCAGCTGGCCACCGAGCTGGGCCACGACGTAGATCAGCCGCGCAACCTGGCGAAGTCCGTTACCGTCGAGTGATCCCCGCCCCAGCAGCCCGGGACGGTGGTCGCGCTGCCGGGATACGCCGGGGCGGGTCGCCGCTGCGCGCATAGAGTTGGGGCATGATCGTTGGCATCGGAACTGACCTGATTGTCGTCGAGCGTTTCGAGCGAGCGCTCGCCCGGCGGCCCGGCCTAGCGCTCAGACTGCTCACTGAGAGGGAACGGCAGCTGCGGATCGAGTCGCAGGCTGCCAGGTTCGCGGCCAAGGAGGCGCTGGCGAAAGCCCTCGGCTCACCTGGTGGGCTCAGCTGGCAGGACTGCGAAGTGGTGCGCGACGAGGGCCGGCCACAGTTCCGGCTGGGCGGCACCGTCGCGGTGCTCGCCGAACGGCTGGGGGTCAGCAACATCCACCTCAGCATCTCCCACGACGGCGGCTTCGCCACCGCGATGGTGGTGTGCGAATCGTGAGGCCCATCGTCACGGCTGCGGAGATGCGCGCCGCCGAGCAGGCAGTGTGGGCGGAGGACCCGGGCGCCGATCTGATGGCGCGCGCGGCCCGCGCCGTCGTCGAGGAGGTGGCTCGGCTGACGCCTCGGCGGGTGCTTGTCGTAGCCGGTAGCGGCAATAACGGCGGCGACGGGCTGTTCGCGGCGGCCGAGCTGGCCCAGACGCTGCCCGTCATGTGTTGGCTGCCGCTCGGCGCCGCGCACCCGCAGGGGCTGGCGGCGGCCCGAGCGGCTGGCGCCGTCGTCGCCGATGAGGCGGCGGTCAGGGCGGAGTTGTCGCCCGGGACGGTGGTGCTGGATGCCTTCACCGGGCTCGGCTCGCGCCCGGGACTGCCCGACGACGTGGCCGCCGTCGCGCGGGCCGCTGCGGAGGCGGGCGCCACCGTCGTCTCCGTGGACTTGCCGAGCGGCCTGGATGCGGACTCGCCCGAGGCGCACCCGAGCTTCGCGGCCGACGTGACCGTCACCTTTGCTGCGGCGAAGCCGTGCCACGAATGCCACCCGGCGGCGGCGCGCTGCGGCCGGGTGGTGGTGGCGGACATCGGGGTGGCCGTCAACGTCGCACGTGCGGCGGCGGTGGAGGAGCGTGACCTGAGCCGCTGGTGGCGAACCCCCGACGCGTCGAGCGACAAGTATTCGCGCGGCGTGGTGTTGCTCGACACCGGCTCGGAGCGTTTCCCTGGCGCCGCGGTGCTCACCGCCGCGGGGGCATTGCACGCCGGTGCGGGCCTAGTGCGCTACGTGGGACCGGCAGTCGGCCAGGTACTCGCCAGGTATCCGAGCGTCGTGGCCGGCTGGGGCCGGGCGCAGGCTGTCGTCATCGGCTCCGGCTGGGGCGCCCCCGACGCCGCGCGCGCCCGGGCGGCTGCGGACACCGGGCTGCCCGTGGTGGCGGACGCGGAGGCCATCCAGTCGCTGCCCGAGGGCCGTCACGCCAACTGGCTCATCACGCCGCACGCCGGCGAGCTGGCCCGGTTGCTGGGTGTTGAGCGCCGCCAGGTGGAGCGCGACCCGATGGGCAGCGCCCGGCTGGCGGCGATGCGCACCGGTGCCACCTGCCTGCTGAAGGGCGGAACGCAGTACGTCGCCCGCCCCGACGGTGTGGTCACCGTCGCGCTGGGCGGCGTCGGCTGGAGCGCCGTCGCGGGGTCGGGCGATGTGCTGGCCGGGATCTGCGGCGCGCTGCTCGCCCAGGGGCTGGCGCCGTGGCAGGCCGCGACGGCGGGCGCTAGTGTCCAGGCGCTGGCGGCCAGGCGCCACCCGGGGCCCTATCCGCCGGACAGCGCGGCCGCCTTCCTGCCGGGGGTGATCGCCGAGCTGGCGGGTTAGGCCGGGCGGCGGAAGCCTAACCCGCCAGCAGGAGCCAGCGCAGCTAGGCCCGCGCCACCACCTCGATCTCCACCTTCGCGCCCTTCGGCAGCTCGGCCACCGCGACGGCGGAGCGGGCCGGGAAGGGGGCGGAGAAACGCTCGGCGTACACCTCGTTGACGGCCGCGAAGTCGGCCATGCTGGTGAGGAACACGGTCACCTTGACGACGTTGGCCAGGGTGAGCCCGGCGGCGTCGAGCACAGCGGCGACATTGTCGAGGCACTGCGTGGCCTGGGTGGCGGCGTCGCCCTCGACGAGCACGCCGTCGGGCGTGAGCGGGATCTGGCCGGATGCGAACAGGAAATCGCCCGCGCGCACGGCCTGCGAGTAGGGGCCGATGGCCTGCGGGGCGCGGTCGGTTGAGATGATCATGGTTCTCCTATCGGCTGGTTCTTTCGAGAAGGCTACTGCCTGGTTGGTGTGCCCGCCGGGCTCAAACGAACTCCAGCTGCGACGTGAAGTGGCGCAGCACGTCGGGTTCCCACACGATGCGCAGGCCGCGCACCTCGTCGGCGCGAGACTGGATCGTCTTCAGCGCCTCAGCCACCACGTCGAGGTGCGCCTGCGTGTACACCCGTCGCGGCACGGCGAGCCGTGTGAACTCAAAGGGGGCGCGCTGCTCCTCCCGGGTGACGGGATCGCGGTCCATCAGGTAGGAGCCGATGTCGCAGCTGCGGATGCCTGCCTCCAAATACAGCTCGACGGCCAGCGCCTGTCCAGGGTACTGGGTCCAGGGAATGTGCGGCAGCAGCCGACCCGCGTCGACGAACACCGCGTGCCCGCCAACGGGCCGCTGGTAGGGGATCCCGTGCTCGTCCAGCCGGGCGGCCAGGTATTCGAGTTGGCCGACGCGGTAGGCGAGATAGTTTTCGTCCAGGCCCTCGACGAGGCCGACGGCGAGGGCGTCCAGGTCGCGCCCGGCGAGTCCGCCGTAGGTGAGGTAACCCTCCATCGGGATCACCCGCGACTTGATCTGCTGGACGATGGCGCCCGCCTCCCGGGCCCCCACGAGCCCGCCCATGTTGACGATCCCGTCTTTCTTAGCGCTCATGGTGAACAGGTCGGAGAAGCGGAACATCTCGCGGGCGATCTCGGTTGGGCTGGTGTCGGCGTAGCCGGGTTCGCGGCTGCGGATGAAGTGCGCGTTCTCGGCAAAGCGGGCCGCGTCGAGGACGACGGGGATGCCCGCGGCGTGCGCCACCTCGTAGGTTTCGCGCAGGTTGGCCAGCGAAACCGGCTGCCCGCCCACGGTGTTGTTGGTGACGGTCATCACGACGGCGGCGATGTCGTCGCCGTGCTCGTCGATCAGCGCTTTGAGCCGCTCCACGTCCATGTTGCCCTTGAAGTCCGCCGGGCTGGCGGTATCCAGCCCCTCGGGGCAGATGCAGTCGACGGCGCGCCCTCCGGCGAGGCCGACGTGGGCGCGCGTCGTGTCGAAGAAGGTGTTGGACACCACGAGCTGCCCTGGTTTGCGGATCAGCAGCGGAAGCAGGATCTTCTCCGCAGCCCGGCCCTGGTGTACGGGCTGGACGTAGTGGTAGCCGAACAGCCCTTTGACTACGTCCATCAGTCGGGCGTAGGACTTGCCGCCCGAGTACGCCTCGTCGCCCAGCAGCATCGCGCTCCATTGTGCGTCGCTCATCGCCCCGGTTCCGGAGTCGGTCAGGAGGTCGATGTACACCTTGTCTGCGTCCAGTCCGAAGGTGTTGTAGTGCGCCGCGGCGAGCGCCTCCTCGCGCTCGGCCCGGGAGGTGATGCGGATGGGCTCCACCATCTTGATCTTGAACGGCTCCGCCACATATTTCATCGCCTGAGTACTCCCTTGTCTCGATCGTCGTGAGCGTCGTTGCTCGCGCCCAGCCTACCGATGCGGCGGGCGCGGGGCCGTCGGGGACAGCGGTAGGGCGGTTTCGGAAGCTCTGCTGGGGGCGCGGCTCACCGGATCGGGTGATTCTCCAATCGTTCATCCCTCTTGACCTGCACGTCCGGTACAGGAGGCAGATGTTTCAGCTCCCTATGAATCCCGTCTGGGGCTCTCTCGGCTGACAACACTTTCGTGAGCAGGCCTCAGCGAAAGAGTCCCTCGCCCAGGAAGCCGCCCTCGCGCATGCCCGGTGGGATTGCGAACACTGCGGAGCCGACGGCGGTGGTCCACTCGTTGAGGGCGTCGGAGTCGTCCAACGTGCGCTGCACCGGCACGAATTGTTTGGTGATGTCGGCTTGGAACGCGTTGAAGATGAGCCCAGACCCGGTGTGGTCGGAGTAGTTCAGGCCCCGACGGTGCATCCGCCGCCCCCGGTTGTTCTCGGGGTGGGCGAGCCGGGCGTGCGCGTCGAGCGGGATGGCGGGCTGGCCGTCGTCGTCGGTGGCGGAGAAATCCATGGGGGAGAACTCGGTGCCGCCGGAAAGCGGCGCACCGTGGGCGAGGTCACGTCCCAGGGCCCGCTCCATCTGATTGCGGGTGAGCTTCTCCCACTCGTCGAGGTTCATGGCGATGCGGCGCACGACGAGTTGGGTGCCCCCGGCGAGCCAACCGTCGGTGGCCCAGATGGTTTCACGGGCGGTCTCTCCGGTGGGGTTGGCGGTGCCGTCTACCTGCCCGAAGAGGTTGCGGCCGGTCACGGGCTGACCGGCGCCGTCGACGCCTCGCCAGAAGCCGCGCTGCCGCCAGCGGGGGTTTGCCCAGGCGGCGGCGTCGGACACGAGCCGGCGGAGCGCGTAGGCGACGGTGGTGAAGTCATCGGCGCTGGCCCACAGCAGCAGGTCTCCGCCGGAGTATTCGTCGGTCAACCGGTCGTGCTTCATCGGTGGTACGGCGAGCAGGCCGGCGGGCAGTTTGTCTTGCAGGCCGTCGAGGGTGAACACGCGCGGTCCCAGGCCGACGACGACGGTGAGCGAGGTGCCGGGCTGCGCCAAATCTCGCATGGTGTCGCCGGGGGCGGGCACGCCGCGCATGAGGGCGGCAATGTCCGTGGACCACACCCGAAGCAGGCGCCCGAGCGCGGCCTTGTCCACCTCTGGCTTCAGGTCCAGGGCGACGAGTTCGGCGGAGGCGGGCGTCGGGGTCACGATCCCCGATTGGTGTTCGCCGAAGGGCGAGTACGTCTGCCCTTGGCTGCTGGACGTGGGCTCGCCGGGAGGAGCGCCGGTGAGCCACATGCCTCCGGCGAGGCCGAGTCCGGTGATGGCACCCGCCCCGGCCGACAGCACCCCTCTTCTGGACATCCGCGACATGGGCGGAAGTCTACCTCTTCGCCTGTAGAGTGGTCGCCGTGAGAATGAAACTTGTTGTACCGCTGGGCGTAGCACTCCTCGGGCTGGTGGGATGCTCGCAGGCGGCAGCACCAGGGGTGCTCGCCGGCGAGCCCTGGGTGCGCACCACCGATGGCAAGCAGAAGCCCGAGATGACTGCGGTCTTCGTGAACCTCACCAACCCCACCAGCAAGGAGGTTAAGCTCACCGCTGCCGACTGTGGAGATGTGGCTCAGAAGACCGAGTTGCACATCATGGAGAAGAAGGACGGGCAGATGATGATGACCCAGACCGAGGCCATTGCGGTGCCCGCAGAGGGGCATGAGCACTTGGCCCCGGGCGGTCCGCACATCATGTTGATGGGGCTCAACCGCCAGTTGCCGGTCGGCTCCGAGGAGGTCAAGTGCCAGCTCACGTTCGACAACGGGCAGAAACTGGACATCGTCGCCCCCGTGAAGGAGTTCACCGAGGAGCAGGAGACCTACCACACCCACGAGGGCGAAGGCCACAGCGGCTGAGCAGCGGAGGGCATTCGGCCTGCCAGCTGCTTGCACCTTCAACGGGTAGCATGGGGCGCGTGCGGGTTGCGATAGTTGCTGAGTCCTTCTTGCCGCAGATAAACGGGGTGACCAATTCCGTGCTGCGGGTGCTCGAACATCTGCGCGAGCGTGGGGACGAAGCTCTGGTAGTCGCGCCGGCCGACGGCGACAAGACACCGGGGGCCGCCGTCGGCTACCCGGTGGTTGCTGTGCCCAGCTTGGGCTTGCCGGGCTACGACGTGGTGCGGGTGGCCACGACGTCCAAGCTGCACCTCAGGCGACTGTTTCTCGACTTCGCTCCCGATGTGGTCCACCTGGCAGCCCCCTTTGTTCTGGGCTACAAGGCGGCGACGGTGGCTGCCTGCATGGGCATCCCTACCGTGGGTATCTATCAAACCGACGTGCCGAGCTTCGCGACCAAGTACGGCTTCGCGCCGTTCGAGGGCATCCTGTGGGAGCGGATCCGTCGAGTGCACTCCCTGGCGACGCTGAACTTCGCTCCCTCTACGCCCGCGAAGCAGCAGCTGATCTCGCACCAGGTACCCCGGGTGGGTGTCTGGGGCCGGGGCGTGGATTCGATTCGGTTCAGCCCGACCAAGCGCGACCCCTACCTGCGACGCAGGCTCGCCCCGAACGGGGAGCGGCTGATCGGCTACATGGGGCGGCTGGCCGCGGAGAAGCGGGTTGAGGATCTAGCTGTGCTGGCGGGCATCCCGGGCACGAGACTGGTCGTGATCGGCGACGGGCCGAGCCGGGCCAAGCTGGAGGCGGCGCTACCCGAGGCTGTGTTCCTGGGGCAGCTCACAGGTGAGAAACTGCCCCGGGCGTTGGCGACGTTGGACCTGTTCGTGCACCCTGGAGAACTGGAGACCTTCTGCCAGGCCATCCAGGAGGCCAAGGCCGCGGGCCTGCCGGTGATCGCCCCACGTTCGGGTGGGCCGATCGACCTCATCGACCACTCGCGCACCGGTCTGCTGTATCGGCCTGGCAACCTGATGGAGCTCCGCGGGCACGTGCAGAATCTGATCGGGGACGACGCGAAGCGGGCGGCCTTCGCGCGGGCGGCGCGGTCGTCAACGCTGGAACGCACCTGGCAGCGGGTGGCCGCCGAACTCGTCGGTCACTACGAGGACGCGATCTCCCTGAGCGTTCGCGGTCGCGAGTTGCTGGCGGCCTGAACTGGCTGGATTGGGGATCCACACCCTGGTGGCCTAAGCTAGTTGGGCTGCGCACTCGCGGCCACTTCACTTCTACGCAAAGGTCTTTCATGGCACGCGGTCCCAAATCTCATCATTCTGACGGCACACCCAAGAAGAGGTGGACGCCGGAGCAACGTGCCGCGCGCGGGCGCGGCCCCCGACGCAGGGGCGGGCAGCGGCCTGAGGGGTTCGCGCCCAACCGCGCGGAGCGTCGGGCGGCGCAGTTTGGCGACGATGCCAGGCGGCGAGGCCAGGACGGGGAGCGCGGCCAGCGGGAGGGCTTTGGCAAGCGGGATCGGTTTGAGCGCGGCGACAGGTTCGATAAGCGCGATCGGTTCGATAAGCGCGACAGGTTCGATAAGCGCGACAGGTTCGATAAGCGGGATCGGTTTGAGCGCGGCGACAGGTTCGACAAGCGCGACAGGTTCGACAAGCGGGATCGGTTTGAGCGCGGGGACAGGTTCGACAAGCGCGACAGGTTCGACAAGCAGGGGCAGCCCACCCGGGGCTGGAGGAACGACCGAGACTTCCGGGCCGACGGGAGACCCGATGAGCGCTTCCGCGAACGCAAGTATCGCGACGACCGTGGCGAGGGGCGCTTCGAGCGTAGCCGGGACGACTTCCGCAGGCGTGAGGATCGACGCCATGGCGAACGCGGGTTCCGGGAGACTCGCGGCTTCTACCGCGAGGACCGCCAGCCCGCAGAGGGCCGCGGCTTTCTGCGCGAGGATCGTGGATTCCGCAGTGACGACCGGTTCGAACGTCGGGACCGCAACCGCTTCGAGCGCGAGGGTTTCGGCCGCGGCGAGCGCTCCGGCCGGGACGACCGGCCCGGAAGGTCCGACCGGTTCGAACGTCGGGACCGCAACCGCTTCGATCGGGGCGAGCGTCCCGCACGGGAATCGACCACGCCCGTCGAGGACCACATGGACTGGGAGGCCACGGTCGTCGAGGCCGAGGAAGGCGTGGTGAATGGCTTCAGCGAGCTGGGCGTGGACGCGCGCATGGTGGGCGTGTTGGCCGCGCAGGGCATCACGCAGCCCTTCGCGATCCAGGAAGCCACGATCCGCGACGCCATCGCCGGCCGTGACGTGCTCGGCCGCGCCAAGACCGGGTCGGGCAAAACCTTGGCCTTCGGGCTCGCGATGCTCACCCGCCTGGCTGCGGGCGAAGGCCGGGGCCCGCGCGGCATCGTGCTAAGCCCCACCCGAGAGCTGGCACTGCAAATCGCCGACAACCTGGCGCCGCTCGCGAAGGCGGCGGGGCTCGACATCCAGCTGGTCGCGGGCGGCATGAGCTACAACCCGCAGATCCGCGCCTTCCAGCGCGGCGTGGACGTCGTCATCGCGACCCCCGGTCGCCTCGTTGACCTCATGGAGCAGGGCGAGGCTGACCTGAGCCACGTCGAGATCACCGTGCTCGACGAGGCCGACCACATGGCAGAGATGGGTTTCACCGACGAGGTGACAGCGATCCTCGACGCCACCGACGCGAGCGGGCAGCGGTTGCTGTTCTCCGCCACACTCGACGAGGCGGTGGACCGCATCGTTCGCCAGTATCTCACCGATCCGATCACGCACGAGGTCGACTCCGATAAGGGCTCGGTGACCACCATGAACCACCTTGCGCTGCAGACTCGGCCGCACGAGAAGATCCGCGTTACCGCGGAGATTGCCGCGCGGGCGGGCCGCACTGTCGTGTTCGCGCGCACCCAGAAAGGCTCCGATCGGATCGCGGGCCAGCTGCGAGACGCGGGTGTGATGGCCGGCGCGCTGCACGGGGGCCTCACCCAGGGTGCGCGCGCCCGCATCCTGGCGGCCTTCAAATCCGGTGACGTTCCGGTGCTGGTGGCCACCGACGTGGCGGCGCGCGGGATCCACGTCGATGACGTCTCGCTGGTTCTCCAGGTGGACCCGCCTCGCGACTCCAAGGACTACCTCCACCGCGCAGGGCGTACCGCCCG
Organism: Tessaracoccus sp. OH4464_COT-324; assembly: GCF_003932855.1. GTDB lineage: Bacteria > Actinomycetota > Actinomycetes > Propionibacteriales > Propionibacteriaceae > Arachnia. Next base: position 20,386 of record NZ_RQYZ01000008.1, read on the forward strand.
GGCGGGCACGGACGGCACTGTCGCGACGATCGTGTTGCCGCATCAGCGTCGCCTCATGCGGCGCATCCTGGGTCAGGCCGGTGTTGAGGCGCAGCAGCTCGACGCGCTGCCCGGCTCCGCCGAGCTCGGCGAGCTGACCGGCGCGCGGGCGGTAGAGTCGGAACCGATCGACGAAGAGCGATACCTGGAGCTGATCAAGCCCAAGGCCGCGCCCAAGAAGTCCGGGTTCAACAAGCGCGGGTTCCGTCGTCGTCGCTACTGAGCCCGGCGGGTAGGATCGCAGCCTGATGAGCATCGAAATCCGTTTTGCCGAGCCCGCCGACGCCGAGCGTCTGCACCAGGTGATCCAGGCGGCATTCGCTCTGCGGCCGCCGCTCGACCCGCCGACGGACGCGCTGAGTGACCGGGTGGCGGACGTCGCGAAGGATGTGGAACGCGGGCTGGGGGTCATCGTCGAGCGGGACGGGATGGCGATCGCGGGACTGCTGGTGGATCTCGACTCCGACGTAGCCACGCTGCGCCGCGTCAGCGTGCTACCTGAGGCGGCCGGGGAGGGCATCGGCCGAGAGATGGTGCGTAACACGCTGATCGCGCTTGCCGATCTGGGTTTTACCCGGGTGCAGCTCTTCGCCCGCGCCGACCTGCCGTACACCGTCGAGTGGTGGCGTAACGCGGGCTTCACCACAAGCGAGACCTTCCCGACGGGCTGGATGCTGGCGCGCGACCTCCCCGTCGCCGTGCGGGTGCCCGACGCGGAAGCCATGCGCGACCTCGGGCGCAGGCTGGCGGGTCTGCTGCGCGCGGGCGACGTGATCCTCGCGACGGGCGAGCTGGGTGCGGGCAAGACCACGCTGACCCAGGGCATCGGCGAGGGGCTGGGCGTGTCCGGCGCCATCATCTCGCCCACTTTCGTGATTTCGCGCGTTCACCCGGGTGCTGACGGGCCGGACCTCGTCCACGTGGACGCCTACCGGCTCAGCTCGGCCGAGGAGTTGGCCGATATCGACCTGCAGGACTCCCAGCCCACCTCCGTGACCCTCATCGAGTGGGGCCGTGGGCTGTCCGAGTGGCTGAACGACGAGCGTCTGGAGATCGAGATCCACAGATCCGACGACCCGGCCGACGAGGAACGTACCGTCTACCTTGCGGGTTTCGGCCCGCGCTGGGCAGGCGTTTTGGACATCTTCCGGGAGGCTGAATGATCACTCTGGCGGTGGACACCTCGCATCACGTGGCCGTCGGGCTGGCCATCGACGGTGAGCCCGGCCCGGGCGCTGTCGTGGCGGACGCGCGGGCGCACGTGGAGGAGCTGATCCCCACGATCCAGCGCGTGCTGGCGGAGGCTGGGCACGCGCTTGGCGACGTGGGCGAGTTCGTGGTGGGCATGGGCCCCGGGCCGTACACGGGCCTCAGGGTGGGCATCGCGACGGCGGCCACTCTCGCGTACACGGCTGCCCGCGGCCTGCACCGCGTCTGCTCGCTCGACGTGTTGGCGCTGGGGGTAGCCGCAGACGAGGACTTCGTGGTGGCGAGCGATGCCCGGCGCAAGGAGCTGTTCTGGGCGCGCTACTCGGGTGGGCGACGCGTCGGCGAGCCGCAGGTGGGGGTGCCGGAGGCGTTGCCGGAGCTGCCCGTCTACGGTGACATTCCCGCCGAGTACCGCCCTCGGGTGCGGTTCGCGGGGGAGGTGCGCATCGACTGCGTGCTCGCCGCTCAGCGGCATGCCCAGCTGCCCGTCGCGGGGGAGGAGCCGTACTATCTGCGCGCCGCGGACGCTGCGGTGCCGGGCGCGCCCAAGTCTGCGCTGCCCAGGCTGAGGGTCCGCAGATGAAACTCGTTCCGGCGACGGTGGAACACCTCGCGGGCATCATCGAACTGGAACTCGGTTTCGCGCCGCGCAACCGGTGGAGCCAGGCCGCGTGGGCTGAGGAGATCTCGCACCCTGCCCGGTCCTGCACTGTGGCTACCGACGGCAGCGTCGTCGGTGTGCTGCTGCTTGGTCTGGGAGACGTGACGGATCTGCTGCGGATCGTGGTGTCTCCGGAGCACCGCCGACGCGGGGTGGCGGATCGGCTCATGCGGGAGCTGGACGGTGTGGGAGCCAGGGCTCTGCTGGAGGTGGCCGAGGACAACCGGGCGGCGCAGGCGCTCTACGCGAAACACGGCTTCCGGGAGATCAGCCGACGCCGCAACTACTACGGCGCGGGCGTGGACGCGATCATCATGGAAAGGGAGTGAAGGTGGGCGAGCCGCTGATCCTAGGGATCGAATCCTCGTGCGATGAGACGGGCGTCGGCATCGTTCGTGGCCACACGCTGCTGGCTAACGAGGTAGCCAGCAGCGTCGCGGAGCACGTGCGTTTCGGCGGGGTGGTGCCGGAGGTGGCCAGCCGGGCGCACTTGGCCGCGATCGTCCCCGCGCTGGAGCGGGCCGTCGCTAAAGCCGATGTCGACCTCGGCGAGCTGGATGCCATCGCGGTCACCGCGGGTCCGGGCCTGATGGGTGCGCTGGTGGTTGGGCTGGCCTCCGCGAAGGCGCTGGCCGCTCACCTGGGCAAGCCGTTGTACGGCGTGAACCACTTGGTGGGGCACGTGGCCGTCGACTTGCTGGACCACGGTCCGTTGCCGACGCCGGCCCTCGCGCTGCTCGTCTCCGGCGGGCACACGTCGCTGCTGCACGTGCGCGACATCGCGCGCGACATCGAGGAGGTCGGCGCCACCATCGACGATGCGGCGGGCGAGGCCTACGACAAGGTGGCCCGCCTCCTGGGGCTGAGCTACCCGGGCGGGCCGATCATTGATCGCGAGGCTGCCGCGGGCGATCCACGCGCGATCCGCTTTCCGCGCGGCCTCACCGCGCGCCACGACCTAGAGCGGCACCGCTTCGACTTCTCGTTTTCCGGGCTGAAAACGGCGGTGGCGCGCTGGGTGGAGCAGCGTCGGCTGGACGGGCTGGAGATCCCGGTCGCCGACGTGTGCGCGTCTTTCCAGGAGGCGGTGGCCGACGTGCTCACCTCGAAGGCCATTGACGCGGCGCAGCACCTCGGCGTGGAGACGATCCTGCTCGGCGGGGGTGTGGCCGCAAATTCGCGGCTGCGCACGCTGCTGGAGGAGCGGGCGGGGGCTGCTGGCTTCGCTGTTCGCCGCCCGCGTCCTGCGCTGTGTACGGACAATGGGGCGATGATTGCTGCGGTGGGTTCGGCCGTCGTGCGTGCTGGGCTGCCACCAAGCGGGCTCGGCATCTCTGCACATTCGGGCCTTGAAGTTTCGACGATCGTGGTTCGCTGAGCGGCGCGGGTCCGGGATCGGCGGGGCGGCGTTGCGCGAGGGGTCTGTATCGATCAGGTAACAATCCGATCGTATTTTGGACACAATGCTGTCGGTGGGTGGTGCGTTGACGCTAGTGTCCGGTGCCATGCTGGGCCTCTGGCCTGGAACCCCTGTGACGAAGGAGAACCTATGAAGTTGAAGGGAACTGCGTCCCTCGCGCTTCTCGTGAGCGGAGCGCTTCTGCTGGGTGCGTGCACCTCCGGCGAGGAGCCCGGCGCCGCTGACGGCAGCGCCAAGCCGAATACCACTGCCGGCCAGTCTGCTGAGCCCACCAAGAGCGACGATCCCTGTCTCGCCAAGCTGAGTCACGAAGCTCCGGCTGAGGGCTCCGTCGCGTTTACTGCCGGCCCGGGCGACTGGAAAGGGTACAACGCCGTTACCGCGGATACCTACTCCACCTACAACACGGCCGTGGCCGACCGGATGTTCTCCGGCTTCAGCTACTACGGCGTGGACGGCAGCCTCTGCCTGAACGAGGAGTTCGGCACGTTCACCGTGACCAGCGAGGATCCGCTGATCGTCGAGTACACCATCGACGAGAAGGCCGTCTGGTCCGACGGCACCCCGGTGACCATCAACGACTACCTGCTTGAATGGGCGGCGCAGAACCCCGAGTTCCTGGCCCCCGACTTCTTCAAAGGCGTGAAGGGCTCTTCCCCCGTGTTCAAGCACGTCTCCAAGAGCTTCGCCGAGAAGGTACCGGACGGCCCGAAGGGCGAGATCGGTGGCAAGAAGTTCTCCGTGACCTTCGCCAACCCGGACCCCGACTTCAAGATCCTGATCGGCTCCGCACTGCCCGCCCACGTTGTGGCGAAGCAGTCTGGGCTGGAGCCGGAGGCGCTCGCCAAGGCGATCCTGGAGAAGGACGCCGAGACAGTGAAGAAGGCTGCTGAGTTCTGGAACACCGGCTGGATCTTCCAGCCTGGTGAGCTGCCGAGCGAGGATCTCATCCCGTCCAACTCGCAGTACAAGCTGAAGCAGGGCGGCTGGCAGGCTGGCAACTCGCTGACCCTGGAGGCCAACGACAAGTACTGGGGCGCCCCGGCCGCCACCAAGGAACTCGTGGTGCGCTTCTTCGAGGATGCCGCCGCCACCCAGGCGCTGCAGAACGGCGAGGTCAATGTCATCAGCCCGCAGGCCACCGTCGACACCGTGGCCCAGCTGAAGTCGCTCGGGGAGTCCGTGAAGGTCGACCAGTACGCGGTCATGACCTGGGAGCACCTCGACTTCAACCACACCGAGGGTAATGTCATGGCCAACCCGAAGGTGCGCGAGGCCTTCGCCTACTGCACCCCGCGCGCGGAGATCGTGGAGAAGTTGGTCAAGCCGATCAACTCCGAGGCCGTGGTCATGAACGCCCGCGAGGCCTTCCCCTTCCAGAAGGAGAAGTACGAGGCAATCACCTCCGCCGCTTACGACGGCCGCTACGACAAGGTGGACATTGAGAAGTCCAAGGCCCTGCTGGCGGAGGCCGGCGTACCCACCCCGGTCAAGGTGCGCTTGGGCTACAAGGCACCCAACCAGCGCCGTCAGGAGACCGTGGCCCTGATTCAGGCCTCCTGCAACCAGGCGGGCTTCGAGATCATCGACTCCGGTGTGTCTTCCTTCTTCGACAAGGAGCTGCCCAACCGGGAGACCGAGGTGGCGCTCTTCGCCTGGGCCGGCTCTGGCCAGATCACCTCCGGTGAGAACATCTACGCCACCAACAAGCCGCAGAACCGTCTGGGGTACAGCAACCCGAAGGTTGACGAGGCATGGGAAAAGGTGTCCGCCACCCTCGATGAGAAGGTGCACCTGGAGCAGTACAAGGTGATCGAGAAGGAGCTGTGGGACACGCTCTACGGCATCCCGCTCTACGCTCACCCGGGTGTCTCCGCCCACAGCGCCGACCTGCAGAACGTCCGTCCGACGGCCACGCAGTCCGGCACGTGGTGGAATGCCCAGCAGTGGGTCCGCGCGTCCTGACGCGTAGTTAGCACAACTTGGGGCAGACGGGTTGACCCCGTCTGCCCCAAGTCTTGTCTTCTGTGTTGGCCGAATCTGTCATATAGTGAGCGCTTGTGTAACTAAGTACAGAAGTTGCACCTCACCCTGAAGGAAAACCTCAGTGTTCAAATACGTAGCGAAACGACTAGGCCAGTCGGCCTTGATTCTGCTCTTGGGCTCGCTGGCCATGTTCGTGCTGGTCATCAATTCCGGCGACCCGCTCGAAGATCTGCGCGAGTCCCAGGATCCGAACCGCGAGAACAGGATGGCACAGCGCATCGCGACCATGGGACTCGATTTGCCATGGTACGTGCGCTACTGGCGTTGGCTCGCTGGCGTCGGGCGGTGCTTCGTCGGGTCATGCGATCTAGGCAAGAGCCGTGATGGACAATCGGTGTCTTCTCTCGTCCAGGCAGCAGCCGGCTCCACACTCCAGCTGGTGACGTCCGCCACGGTGCTTGCCATCTTCATCGGCATTACGCTCGGCATTATCACCGCTGTGCGTCAGTACTCGGCCTTCGACTACGTGGTCACCTTCATGGCTTTCGTCTTCTTCTCGCTGCCAGTGTTCTGGTTCGCGGTGCTGCTGAAGCACTACGCAGCCATCCAGTTCAACAACTGGATTCCGAGCGGAAAAATATCCTGGCTGACCATCTTGATCATTGCCGCGATCCTTGGCCTGGTGCTCGCTGCGGCGATCGGCGGCACCTGGCGTCGTTGGCTCGCCACGTGGACGATCACCGTGGGCATCGTCGGCGGGGCACTGTTCTACATCGACGCGGTCACGTGGGTGCGCCGTCCGGCGGTTGGCTTGCCGGTGTACATCCTCGCGCTCGTCGGTGCCGGAGTGTTGGTGGTGGCTATGACCTCCGGCTTCAAGAATCCGCGGGTGCGCAACTCAGTGTTGGCCACCGTCGGGGTATCCATCGTGGGATTCCTCATCATGCGGCCCATCCTGATGAAACCGGTCACCGGGCGAGAAAATTTCAGCAGCGTCACCTGGATGCTGCTCGGCTGCTTCGCTGCAGCCATCCTGCTGGCGGTCATCTCCGGACAGCTGCTCGGCGGGTTCTCCAGACGGCAGGCGACGATGGCGTCGGTGATCGTTGCTCTCATTGGCAGCGTGCTTGCCTTTGTGGACCTGATGCTCAGTAACTGGTCCACCTATCTCAAGATTCAACCGCGCCCGATAGCCACTGTCGGGTCGGCGACGCCCAACATGAACTCGACCTACTGGCACCACACGATCGACAGTGCGACGCATATCGTGCTGCCCACCATCGCGCTGATGATGGTGTCGATCGCGGGCTACATTCGTTACACGCGCGCCTCCATGTTGGAGGTGCTGCGGCAGGACTACATCCGCACCGCGCGTTCCAAGGGCATATCCGAGCGCAAGGTGATCACCCGGCATGCGTTGCGCAACGGCCTCATCCCGCTGGCCACCATCATCGCGTTCGACTTCGCAGCGCTCATCGGTGGTGCCGTCATCACGGAGAGCGTCTTCGGCTGGCAGGGCATGGGTTACCTCTTCAAGACCGGTTTGAACAACGTCGACCCGATCCCGGTCATGGGCTTCTTCTTGGTGGCTGGTGGCGCTGCGGTGACGATGAACCTCATCGCAGACCTGGTCTACGCAATTCTCGACCCGCGGATCACCGGCTAGGAGGGGTGAACGATGAGTGAAAAGAAGGAGACTTCGTTCGTCGAGGACGATCAGTACTCGGTCGAGGATGTCCTCGATCAGACAACGGACAAATCGTATTCACAAGGTCAGCTGGTGCTTCGTCGCTTCCTCCGCCACAAGGCGGCGATGGTGGCTCTTGTGGTGCTGGCATTCATCATCGTGCTGTCCTTCACCTCGATAGGTTTCGGCCCGATCCCGGGCTGGTGGGACAAGACTTACTTCGACCGCTACGACTTGGCGCTGCCTGGGGGAAAGCCGACGCTGCAGCTGTGGCCGCCCGCGCTGGGCGAGCATCCCTTCGGTCAGGACACGATCGGCAAGGACTACTTTGCTCTCGTGATGCGCGGCACGCAGATCTCGCTGTTCGTCGCCTTCACTGTCGGTTTCGTGGCCACCACCATTGGCACCACGATCGGCTCGGTCGCCGGCTACTTCCGCGGCCTGTTGGAATCGTTGCTCATGCGGATGACGGATCTGTTCATCATCATCCCCCTGCTCGTGCTCGCCGCCGTTTTCGGGCGCACCTTCGGCTCCAACGTGCCGATGCTGGCGCTGATGATCGGCCTGATCGGCTGGACCGGCCTCGCGAGGCTCGTGCGCGCCGAGGTGCTGTCGCTGCGCGAGCGTGAATTCGTCGCAGCCGCGCGCGCCATCGGCACTCCCGCGCCGCGCATCATCCTGCGCCACGTGCTGCCCAACGCCCTCGGCACCATCGTCGTCAACTCGACGCTGCTCATCTCAGGCGCGATCCTCACCGAGACCGCGATCTCGTTCTTGGGCTTCGGCGTGCGCGCCCCCGACACCTCGCTTGGTCTGCTGATCCAGACCTACCTGAACGCGCTCGACACCAGGCCCTGGCTGTTCTGGTGGCCCGGCATGTTCATCCTCTGCATCGCGCTGTGCGTCAACTTCATCGGCGACGGCCTGCGCGATGCATTCGATCCCCGGCAGACGCTGGACTGAGGGAGCTGAATCATGACTCAACAAGCTGTACTGCAATTTAGGGATCTGGACGTCAAGTTCAAGACCGAGTTCGGCCGCGTGCACGCGGTGAAGGGTCTCACCCTGGACGTGCACCCGGGCGAAGTGGTGGCGCTGGTGGGCGAGTCCGGCTCCGGAAAGTCGGTGACCGCGACGACAGCGCTCGGCCTGCTGCCGAAAAACGCCACGATCGATGGCCAGACCTTCGTCGCCAACCAGCCGATCGGCAAGCTCAACCAGAAGCAGCTGCGCAACGTGCGCGGAAATCACGTCGCGATGGTGTTCCAGGAGCCGATGACGGCGCTCAACCCGGTCATTCGGGTGGGCGAGCAGCTCACCGAGGCGATGGAGGTTCACGGTGTGGCCTTCGGACGCGAGGCCTGGGCTCGCGCAGTCGACCTGTTGAAGGCGGTGGGCATCCCGAACGCGGAGCGACGCGCCAAGCAGTTCCCACACGAGCTATCGGGCGGCATGCGCCAGCGCGTGGTGATCGCGATGGCGCTGGCCTGCGACCCGGCCGTCATCATCGCAGACGAACCCACCACCGCGCTCGACGTGACTGTTCAGGCCGACATCCTCGACCTGTTGCGCTCGCTTAAGGACAAGCTCAATACCGGCATCCTGCTCATCACCCACAACATGGGCGTCGTGGCCGACATGGCCGACCGCGTTGCCGTCATGTTCAAGGGCGACATCGTCGAGCAGGGCACCTGTGAGGAGGTGCTGCTCAACCCCCAGCACCCCTACACCAAGCGTCTGCTGAACGCGGTGCCGCACCTCGGGCGTGGGCATGGCCAGTTCGGCGAGCCGGTGGCTGAGGTTAAGCGCGACGAGCTGGCGCTTAACGTCAAGAACTTCGTCATCGAGTACAAACGGCCAGGAAAGAAGCCGTTTAGGGCCGTCGATGACGTCAGTTTCGACGTCCGGCGCGGCGAGATCGTCGGCCTCGTGGGGGAGTCTGGTTCAGGCAAGTCCACCGTCGGCAGGGCGCTGCTGGGACTGATCCCGGTGGCGGACGGCCACGCCGAGGTGCTCGGCCAGGATCTGACTCAGCTGCGCGGCCAGCAGCTGAAGGAACTTCGGGCCCGGATCGGTGTGATCTTCCAAGATCCGGCCGCCTCGCTGAACCCGCGCCTGCCCGTCGGCGACGTGATCGCGGAGCCGCTGCAGGTGCACAAGGTAGGCGACACCGCGTCGCGCAGGCAGCGCGTCTTCGAGTTGCTCGACGCGGTGCGGCTGCCACGCTCGGCCTTCAACCGCTACCCGCACGAACTTTCCGGCGGTCAGCGTCAGCGCGTCTCGATCGCTCGGGCGCTCACGCTCAACCCGGAGCTGCTGGTGGCGGACGAACCCACGTCGGCCCTCGACGTGTCGGTGCAGGCGAGCGTGCTGGAGATGTTCACCGAGCTGCAGAAGGAGTTCGGCTTCGCCTGCCTCTTCATTTCGCACGATCTGGCCGTGATCGACTCGCTGGCGCACCGCGTCGTCGTGATGCAGTACGGCAAGATCGTGGAGAAAGGCACCCGCGAGGCGGTGTTGTTGAACGCTCAGGAGGAGTACACGCAGCGGCTGTTGGCCGCCGCACCGGTGCCCAACCCGATCGAGCAGCGTGAGCGGCGCGAGGCTCGCCACGCGCTGCTGAAGTCGCTGGGTGACACCGTGGTCGAGATCGACACCCGCGAACTCGACCAGTAGCGAAGAATCCGACGAGGGCGCGCGCAGCTTGCGTGCGCCCTTCGCTTTCCGGGCGCGTCCCGGCTTCGCTTGATCGATGTGTCGAAGGTGGCATGTCCGAGGGCGACGGCGCAGGGATGGTCCCGACCACCGCGGCTGAGAACACGATGGCCGGGACCAGTCCCACTCAAACCCCGAGTGGCATCAGGGCGAGTCCTCACTAGAAGTCGTGGGCAGGAGGGCGCGGGCTGCCGACGCGCCCGGCGTGGGCGCCGCCCAGGCGCCGGATCGCGGTGGGTGCGGCATCGGCATGTGAAAACCTCCAGGCTGGCGGTTGCTGGGCCGGCCGAGGCACAACCGACATCCCGCAGACCGCGACGGGAAAACTGTCTGCCACTCAGCGGGCATTCCGGCTCGGGTTTCCCCTCACGGTTGCGGGTCAGCTCCGGATTCGCACCGGATTCCCCCACTCAGAGGCACAGCAAACTCTACCAGTAGCTGTTTTGGCTCTACGCTATGCGTATGCCATTCACCCCCGAACTCACCACCCTCGCATACGTCGTGGTCGACCAGAGGGTGCTGCTCGTGCACCGAATAGCCCGCGACGACGACGAACAGCTAGGCAAGTACAACGGGCTCGGCGGGAAGGTGGAGCCAGGCGAGCACGTCGTCGCGGCGATCCGGCGTGAACTGCGGGAAGAGGCCGGTATCGAGGTCACCGAGTTGAGTCTGCGCGGGACGCTGTCCTGGCCGGGTTTCAACGGTCGGGACGTGTTTGGTTTCGTTTTCTTGGTCACCGGTTTCACCGGCGAGATCCCCGAACGCAACGAGGAGGGCACGCTGGGCTGGCACGACATCGCTAGCATCATGGAGCTGCCCATGTGGGACGGGGACCGGCATTTCTTGCCGCTGGTCTTTGACCCCGGGGTGGCCCAGTTCCACGGGGTGCTGCCCTACGACGGCGGGCACAACGTCGGCTGGGAGGTGGCCGTGGTTCCTGCCGGGGCGGCCACATGAGATGGTTGCGCGTGCTGGGCTGGGTGGTGCTCGTCGGTGGGGCGCTGGCGGCGGTTCCGCTGTGGGTGACCTGGTTGTGGCCCGAAGCGCAGTTGATCGCCGACGTGGTGGTTTTTGGCTCGTCGCTGATCCCGCTGCTCTGGGCCCCGACGATGATTGCGCTGGCTGGTGTTGTCGTAGTCGGCGGGCATTTCCCGCGCCTGGTGGCGATCGGTGTGGCCTCGGTGCTGGCCGGCTACTGGGCGTTGCCGCTTTTCGGCCCGTTGGAGCGGCCGCAGCCGGTTGAGGGCGAGCTTCAGTTCGTCAACGTGAACGCTCGGTTCGGCCACGCGACGGTCTCTTCGATCCGTGCCCAGGTGCAACCCTCGACGACGGTGCTGGTCGTCCAAGAGTTTACGCCGGAACTGCGCCAGCGGCTGGCCGAGGCGGGTTTCGAGCGTGATTTCCCGTTCCTGGCGGGGGAAGCGCGAGTGGGTCCGTCGGGTACGGCAGTCTATTCCCGGGTGCCCGTGGTGGAGTTAGCCCGGGTGGATGACGTCTTCCTCAACCTGTTGGTGCGGGTAGAACTTCCCGGCGGTGCGTGGCATCTTGGGGCGATCCACACCGCAGCCCCACAGCTGGGGGCCGAGCTGTGGCATCGCGACGCGCTGGCGGTGGCCGAGATGCTGCGCCCCCACGTGGGGCAGCGGCTGGTGGCGGTGGGCGACTTCAACGCGGTGCCGGAGCACATCACCATGCGGGCCTTCACAGATCTCGGGCTCAGCGACCCGATGCGTGCCACGATCTCGGGGCCGTCAGCGCTCACCCGATGGCAACCCACGTGGCCGGTCGGCCGGGCGCTGATCGCGTTCGCCAGGATCGACCACGTGCTCGTCGGGCCGGGGGTGACGGCGGCGGAGCCGGCCTACTTCGTCGTCGAGGGCAGTGACCACAAGGGCATCCGAGGTGGCGCGTGGAGCGGCTAGCGGCGCTGGAAGCCGCGATGGGCGAGCAGGACCCGACATCGCTCGGCGCGGGCGAACGGCTGCGTCGGCGCTTCAGCGCCGATGCCGCGGCCTGGGCGCTTACCCAGGTGGCGCTGCGCCGCAAGGCGCGCGGCAAATTCTCGCGGGCCGCGCAGATGTTGTTCACGCCGGCGGGCCTGGAACAGGCCACGCGGGAGGCGGTGGCGAGGTGGCGGGCCCGGCGTTTCGTTGATGCCGGAGTGCGGCGAGTCTGGGATGTGGGCTGCGGCATCGGCTCGGACGCGCTCGCCTTCGCTGAGGCGGGTATCGAGGTGGTGGCGCTCGATGCCGACCCGGCGACGGCGGAGGCGGCCAGCCACAACCTGGCTCTTGTCGGCGCGGGCCCGGCTCGGGTGGCCCGCGCGGAGGAGTTGAACATCCCGCCGGGCGACGCGGTATTCCTCGACCCGGCCCGGCGCACCGGGCGGGGCCGCACCTGGCGGCTGGCGGACTGCTCGCCCCCGTGGCGGCTAGTGGAGGGCTACCTGGCGAGTGAGCGGTTCGTCGCGGTGAAGCTGGGTCCGGGGGTGGCGAAGGAGGTGTTGCCCGAGGCGTCCCAGTGGTGTTGGGTGAGCGAGGGCGGCGACGTCGTCGAGACTTGCTTGTTCAACCGCTGCGCCGGGCGCGCGGCGATTCGGCTCGTCAACGGCGAGGAGCATGTCCTCTTCGCGTCGGGGGAACGGCTGCCGGTGGGAGACGTGGGCGCGTACCTCGCCGAGCCCGACGGCGCCGCGATCCGGGCGGGAGCCCTGGCGGAGGCGGCTGGCGCGGGCGCTTGGCTGCTGGATGAGCACGTGGCCTACCTGTCCAGTGACCAGCCCATCACCACCGGCTGGGTGACCAACTTCGAGGTGGTCGAGGTGCTGCCCTTTGACCGAAAGGTGTTGGCCCGCTACGTGCGCGACCACGGGGTCGGGACCCTGGAGATCAAGAAACGGGCTGTCGACGTCGACCCGGCCCAACTGCGCGCCCGACTGGCTCCGAAGGGGCCCAACTCGGGGACCATCGTCCTGGCCCGCACCCCCTCGGGGACCCGCGCTATCGTCGTGCGAAGGATGTAGCGGCGCGGCGCGGACGGGTCGCCACAGCTCAGGCGTTGGCGGGCTCGCTGGTGCCGGCGCCGCGGCGGCGCAGTCCGACGTCGGGCAGCACCGAGGAGGGCTGGGTGTCGGAGCCATAGATGGTGTAGCCGCCGTCGGCCAGCATCGCCAGGTCCTGGGCACCGGGCTGGCCCTCGGAGGTGAGGTAGTCGCCGAGGAAAAGCGAGTTGCAGATTTCGAGGGCCAGCGGCTGCAGCGAACGCAGGTGCTGCTCGCGGCCAGCGGCCACCCGCACGTCGGCGCCGCCGACGACGAAGCGCACCATGGCCAGGATCCGCAGGCAGTGTTGTGGCGTGAGCTGTTGGTGGCCCTGCAGCGGGGTGCCGTCGAAGGGCATCAGGAAGTTGACCGGCACGGAGTCCGCGCCCGCGTCGCGTAGCTGGAAGGCTACCTCGACGAGCTGTTCGTCGGTTTCGCCCATGCCTGCGATCAGGCCGGAGCAGGCGCTCAGCCCGTGCTCGCGGGCATGCTGCACGGTGGCGCGACGCTGGTCGAAGCTGTGCGTGGTGCAGATGTTGTCGTAGTGGGATTCGGCAGTGTTGAGGTTGTGGTTGTAGGCGTCTGCGCCGGAGGCGGCGAGTCTCTCCGCCTGTCCGTCTTTCAAGATGCCGAGGCAGGCGCAGATCTCGATGTCGGGGTGGCGCTGCTTGAGTTCCGTGATGATGTCGCCGACGCGCTCCACGTCGCGATTCGACGGGCCGCGCCCGGAGGCCACCAGGCAGACGCGCCGGGCTCCGGCGCCGATGCCGGCGCTGGCTGCGGCCACGGCGTCGGTGTGGCTGAGCCAGGTGTAGCGCAGGATATCCGCCTCGGAGCCCAGGCGTTGCGAGCAGTAGGAGCAGTCCTCTGGGCAACGCCCGGACTTGAGGTTGACGAGGTAGTTCACCTTCGTGGCGGTGCCGTGGAAGTGTCTGCGGATCCGGCCTGCTGCGGTGACGAGCTCGTAGAGGCGCTCGTCGGGCGTTTGTAGCACGCCGAGCGCCTCCACAGGTGTCGGGCTCTGGCCACGGATCACTTCGTCGGCTAGCTCCTGTAGGTTCATCGTCCCTCCCGTTTTGAACAGTGTTCAAAACTTAGCGCAGCTGATGGACGGTAGGGAAACTGGAAGCTTCGGTGGGCTGGAACAAGGGCGCGGACGGTGATTTGGTTGACTAAGTCTGGCGAATTGCCTTGTTGGTTGCCCTTCTCGCTGAACTCCTAGGCACTAGCATGTCGAGATATCTCTAAACTGCATCGGCCCAGGCCAAGGAGGACCGCGATGAAGAGAGCCCTAGCGACGCTGGCGAGCCTTGCGCTCCTAGCTTTCCCCGCGCTGTCGCCGCAAGGGGCAGCCGATCCGGGGCAGCCGCCACCGCCTGCGGCGAAACCCGCCGAGCCAAAGTTTGGGCCGGGTAGTCCGGACGAGCCTCGGCGGGTGATGGTCATGTTGAAGCAACAGCCGAACCAGCCGGACGAGAAGGAAGCAGGCCTGTCCGCAGTCGACCGGGTGCTGGCCCGCTGGGAGGGCGCCGAAGGGTTCAGCGTCCGACGCAGGTTCGGCCACCTGCTGCACGGTTTCTCGGCGACGCTGCCGAAGAGCCAGATCCGAGCGTTGGCCGCAGACCCGGACGTCGCCACCGTCGAGACGCTGAAGGTCTACTACCCTGCGATGCAGACCGCAGGCGAACTGACCCAGAGCGTTGCCGCACGCAGCAGCTTCGATGTGGACGGCTCCGGGGTCGTTGTTTCCGTGATCGACACGGGAATTGACCCCAAGCACAGGGACATGCGCCTCGACCCTCAGGCCAAGAGAAAGCTCCGGCCCAAGGGCGATCTCGCCACCGAGAAGGTCCCCTACGGGTGGAACTACGCTGACGAGAACCCCAACTTCACGGACGAGACGGACTCCATGCACGGTATGCACGTCGCAGGAATCGTTGCGGCGAACGGCGGATCGGACGCGGATGTGCTGACGAATGGCCGGATCAATGGCATCGCCCCGAACGCCCAGCTGCTGGCGATGAAGGTGTTCTCTAATGACCCGAGCGCCGGTGGCGCCAAAGAGGACGACATCATCGCGGCCATTGAAGACTCGGTGAAGATGGGCGCGGACGTGATCAACATGTCGCTGGGCTCGGCCAACGGGACGAATCAGGCGTCCGTCGGCCAGGGCAGGGCGATCGCTAACGCCCAGGCGGCCGGGGTCCAAGTCATCGTCGCTGCAGGCAACGACGGGCTGAACGGATCGCCGAACGGTAGCGACGTCGACTACACGGAGATGCTCGATGACGGAGCGATGGCCGCGCCTGCCTCCGCACCGGGGTCGTTGGCGGTCGCCTCGGTGGACAACACGCACACCGTCGCGCTGCTCGCCCGGGCAACGGCTGGACAGCAGAGCATGGAATTGCCCTACAAACTGCAGATCGGAAATCCTGATCACGCCGACCGGGCGGTCGTGAACGCCGGGTTGGGCCGACCGGAGGACTTCCCAGCGGGCGCGCGCGACAGCTACGTGCTCATCAAACGCGGAGACCTGACCTACGCCGAGAAGTTCGAGAACGCGATCGCTGCTGGCGCCTACGGCGTGATCATCTACAACCATGAGGAGGGGGGTGACACGTTCTCCGGGATGTCGGGCCTCGAAGAGGTGAGCGTGCCGGGTGCCTTCTTGTTCCACTCCGTGGGTGAGCGGTTGCGCCAGGCCATCGAGATGAACGGGGGAGCGGGCCGGATCGCGTTGACCGAGGAAACCACCCTGATCAAGCTTGACGGGGAGGGGCCGCGGGCTTCGTCCTTTTCCTCTTGGGGAGCGACGCCGGAGCTGGATTTCAAACCCCAGCTGGCCGGAATCGGTGGAAATGTCTTCTCCACCGTCAACGGCAACAAGTACCGAGAAGAGTCGGGCACCTCGATGGCTGCGCCACACGTCGCTGGCGCGTTCGCCCTGGGCCTACAGAGGTACAAGGAGATGTACCCGGGGCTGGGCGCGGACAAGCTGAATGAGCAATTGCGCACCGCGTTGGCCAACACCGCCAAAGCCTTGGAACATTCGCCGGGCGTGCCTTACGCGCCCCGCCAGATCGGCGCCGGTCTGATCCAGACGGCGGATGCGCTGCAATCCCGGGTGTTCGCTACGGTGGACGGTCAGCCACACGTCGCGTTGCGTGAGATGGACGGGCCGCGAACCTTCACGGTGCAGTTGGAGAACACTGCGGATCGTGACTTTACCTTCGGCACAGGCGGCACCTGCGTGCTCGCGGAGAGCCAGACGGCAGGCGAGCGAAACACCACCAGTTGCAGCGCCGACGAGCATCTCGTCGCTGCCCAACCCACCGTGACCGTGCCAGCGAAAGGCCGGGCCAGCGTCGAGTTCACTCTGGAACCAAAGACCGACTCTCGGCACTGGATACAGGGCTGGGCGAGACTCTCCTCCACGGATCAGGCGCAGCCAGACCTCGCCGTGGCCTATCTCGGTTTCGTGGGTGACTGGAACGCCGAACCGATCATCGACCACCCGGAAGAAGGCGGGAAGATTCCCGTGCTCGACGGGATTTTGGGAGAGGATCAAGTCAACCTCACCCGGTTGTTCAGCCCGTTGGGGAGGTCTCAGACCTTCACACAGTGGATGTCGCCGAACGGGGATGGATTCTTCGACGAGGTCTTCCCGACCTACATGCTGCTGCGCTCGGCAGGTGACATCGAATTCGAGATCATGAAGGGCGACGAGGTGCTCCGCAAGTTCGGGGCGGAGCGGGACATGCATCGTATCCCGTTGCGGCACGTTCCGCCCGCGATCCGCTCCGTGGCGGAGGGCGCGACGAACCAGGTGTGGGACGGCACCGTGTACAACCCCGCCACCGGAGCGTTTGAGGTCGTCGGCGACGCCGACCTGGGCGAGTATCGCTTCCGGATTCGGGCCAGGTTGTCCGCCGACTACGACTGGCAGGCCACGGATCTGCAGATCGGCATCGACACCGTCGCGCCCCAGGCTTCGCTGAGCGTCGAGGCGAAGCCGGACGGCTCCCGGAAGTACACGGTGGTGGCCAGCGACGATCGCGCCGGGCTTGAGGCTCCCGGGGGCGTCTACGCGCTCGACGCCAGAACCTCCACGTTCTTCGACCCCGTCCAGAGCGGGCCCGGAAGGTACACCTTCACTGTCGAGAAGGAGCTGGCGGAGGCTGATTCCTACGCCGAGATCCTGGTCATGGACAAAGCAGGCAACGCCACGGAACTCAGGGACTTCTACCAGGAACGTCCGATCCGCGTGCTCGACAGCCATCTGGTGGATCGCTGGATCGGCAAGGAGTCCGTTCCGCACCTGATGCCGGAGGTCAAGGACGACGCGGCCATCATTGATCTGTTGGTGGCGCCCACGGTGGACCGCGTCGAGTTCAACGGTGCCCCGACTCGGGTGACCGACGGTAAGGCGCAGGTGGCGGTACCGCTGAAGCGCGGCCGAAGCGATCTGCACTTCAAGGCCTATTCGGGCTCCCAACTGTTGGGCGAGGCCAAGCACTGGCTGGGCTATGACGACACCCCGCCGACCCTGGAGATCCTCTCGGCTCCTGTGAACGCCGCAGGCGAACTCGAACTTGCACCCGATGGTTCGATCACGATCACCGGGAAGGTGGCGGACGACATGGCCCCGACGGATGATCTGGCGCTGCTGGAGAATGGCCTGGACGAGATCGCGCTGGACGCCCAGGGCGGGTTCACCTACACGACCACGCCGGGGGAGGGGCGAACCTTCCTGGGGCTGGTGGCGCTGGACCACGCGTCCACTTACCGGAGGACGGAGGATTACGCGAACTCTGCGACCAAGGCGTGGACGATAGCAGGGCGCTCGCGTCAGCTGGGCTTGCACGCCATCTTCGATGACCCTGAACTCGACGGCGGCAGGTTCGGCCAGTCGGCCTATCTCGTCACCCCGGCATTCCGGGATCTCACGGTCATCAACGAGAATGCGGCCTCGGGTGAGGTGGCTGCGCGTCTTACTCTCAAGGGTAGGCTCTCCGAGCCGCCAGCCTCTTTCGCGATCGCTGGCAAGGAGGTTCAGCTGGACGACGAGTTGCGGTTCTCTGTCCCGATTGAGCTCGCAAACGCGATCAACAGCGTGGGCTACGTGGCGGAGAGTCGACAGGGTGAGCGCATCGAGGGGTCCTGGCGCTTCGTCTACGACCGTGCGCTGCCCGGAATGGAGTTCAAGACGGACCCGACCATCCACGCGGACGGGGCTATCTACCTGCGCAAGACGCCGGCCGAGGTTCAGCTCTCGGGCGAGGTCTGGGACAACGAGTTCGGCTACCGGCTTGAGGTCAACGGCAATGTGGTCAAGGAGTTCACCAACCTGTGGGACGCTGGGGCCGACAACAGGCGACCCTTCCGGGCAAGCGTCGCCAAAGCTGAGCATGGCCACCAGATGCTGCTCACACTCATGGATGGCATGGGCAATGGCTTCGAGCGCAAGGTGCCGATCGAGCTGGATGATGTCCAGCCCGAGCTGACCGTCGAGGGCGGGCGAGGGACGGTGTCCCGGTCTGCGGAGGTCAAGGTCTCCACCTCGGACGCCAACTTGGAGAGCCTGGTGGTTCACCTCGACGGTCGCGAGGTGCGCAGCGAGCACGTGCCCGTCGCGCCGCACCCGAAGGCGTCGCTCGCCGAGTATCGGCAGGGCGACGTGGTGGACGGCTCGCCGGTGGGGGCTCGCGCGGCGGATGCCCGGTCGCGGGAGATCGCGCTCAAGCTGTCGGACGTGCCCGGCCTGACCTCGGGCAGGCACGTGCTGTCGGCGACGTCGCTGGACAAGGCGGGTAATCGCTCCACCGTGCTGCAGGTTCTGCACGTTGATGAGCCGCCGACCATCGTCGGGCCGGACTCGCTGACGGTGGCGCCGGGCGTGGATCCCAGGGTCGCCATTCGGGATGCGTACCGGGCGGAGGATCTGGAAGATGGGCAGTTGAGTCTGATGTTCGACGTGGCGCAGCTCTTCAAGGGGCGGACGCTCCAGCTGGAGCTTTGGGCCACGGACTCCGCCGGGAACACGACGCGCCGCTCGGTGACGGTGACGCTGCTCTCCGGCGAGCCTGGGTTGCCCGACGGTCAGGATGGCCCGCTGAAGCGTCCCGGCAAGCCCGGGGTGCCGGGCAAGCGGCCGGGGCTGCCTCGCACGGGCGACTGAATCGGCTGGACCGGGGGCCGCGGGAATTTTCTCGCGGCCCCGTCTCTTGGTTCTCTTCGGCGGAGCCGCCTGTCCATCTTCCGATAAAGTGATATCATATTGATATCTACTTAAGGAGGCTGATATGGAAGTCAATGCTGCGCCGCCCGCCGCCGTCGCCGACGGGTGGTCGGGTGCAGGAGTGGCCATCGAGGAGCGGTCATCGTGGACCGCGAACGGCTGGTTGTTCCTCGCCCTCGGGGTGATCCTGACGGGCGTGGGAGCATGGTTTGTCGTCTCCGGCGCGATCTTGAAGTCCTCCGGGGAGGGGCCCCTGCCGGAAATGATCATCGGCGTGCTCGCTTTCACGGTCGCCGGCGTGGTCTTCTCCTGCCTCACGATCGTTAACCCCGGCGAGGCCCGGGTGCTGCAGTTCCTGGGCCGCTACATCGGCACCACGCGTACCACGGGCCTCAGCGCGGTGGCGCCCTACACGTCGCGCGCCACGATCTCCGTGAAGGTGAATAACTTCGAGACCAGCGAGCTCAAGGTCAACGACGCCGAAGGCAACCCGGTGAACATCGCGGCCATCATCGTGTGGCAGGTGGCCGACACCGCCAAGGCCAGGTTCGCCGTCGAGAGGTACCCGGAGTTCGTGGCCGTGCAGTCGGAGGCGGCGCTGCGCCACGTCGCCATGCGCTACCCCTACGACGACTCGGAGGGCCAGGCTGACAGCCTGCGCGGCTCGACCGAGCAGGTGGCCTCGGAGCTGGCGAGCGAGGTGGCGGCCCGCGTCAGCATCGCGGGCATCCAGGTGGTGGAGGCGCGCATCTCCGCGCTCGCCTACGCGCCCGAGATCGCCCAGGCGATGCTGCAGCGGCAGCAGGCGGCGGCCATCATCGCCGCGCGCGAGAAGATCGTCGAGGGCGCTGTCTCGATGGTCAACGGGGCGCTGGAGCGCTTGGAGCGGGAGCAGATCGTCGAACTCGACGAGGAGCGCAAGGCCGCGATGGTGTCCAACCTGCTCGTGGTTCTGGCCAGCGACTCCCGGGTCAGCCCCGTCGTCAACGCCGGATCGCTCTACACCTAGGAGCGAACATGGCCGAACGCAAGTCGGTTCTGCTGCGGCTGGATCCCGCCGTGCATGAGGCGCTCTCCAGGTGGGCCGCCGACGACATGCGCTCGCTCAACGCCCAAGTGGAGCTGCTGCTGCGCGACGCCCTGCGTAAGGCGGGGCGCGCGCCGAAGCAGCTCGGCCCGCTGCCCAAACGCGGGCGGCCGAAGGTCGGAGGCGGCTGAAGCGGACGGCCGCACGGCCGCACGTCTGGCACTCGGGTTGAATGAGTGCTAGATCAGGTATAGCCTCGTTGTTGGCACTCGTGCTGATCGGGTGCTAATGCCTGGCGGCACCGCGACGACGCCCGGCGACCGCATGAAGCCAGCCCGCGCTAGCGGGCATGACCTACAGAAAGGTGTTTGACGTGGCAGTCACGATCAAGCCGCTGGAGGACCGCGTCCTCGTCGAACCGCTCGCAGCCGAGCAGACCACCGCCTCGGGCCTGGTCATCCCCGATACCGCCAAGGAGAAGCCGCAGGAGGGCCGCGTCGTGGCCACCGGCCCCGGCCGCTTCGACGAGTCCGGCGAGAAGCGCGTCCCCCTGGACGTCAAAGTTGACGACGTCGTCGTCTTCTCCAAGTACGGTGGCACCGAGCTGAAGTACGAGGGCAAGGAGTACCTGCTCCTCAACGCCCGCGACATCCTGGCCGTCGTCACCAAGTAAGGGGCACACCTATGGCTAAAATCCTCGCTTTCGACGAGGAGGCGCGCCGCGCGCTTGAGCGTGGTGTCGACGTCCTCGCCAACACCGTCAAGGTGACCCTCGGGCCCAAGGGCCGCTACGTCGTTCTCGACAAGAAGTGGGGCGCGCCCACCATCACCAACGACGGCGTGACCGTCGCCAAGGAAGTCGAGCTGGAGGATCCCTACGAGGATCTCGGCGCGCAGCTGGCGAAGGAAGTCGCCACCAAGACCAACGACGTCGCGGGCGACGGCACCACCACGGCCACCGTGCTGGCCCAGGCCATGGTGCACGAGGGCCTGCGCGCCGTCGCGGCCGGCGGGAACCCCGTCGGGCTCAAGCGCGGCATCGACAAGGCCGTTGAAGCTGTCGTCGAGCGGCTGCGCCAGAACGCCCGCGACGTGGACACCGCAGCCGAAATGGCTTCCGTGGCCACCATCTCGTCGCGCGACGAGCGGATCGGCGCCCTCATCGCCGACGCCTTCGACAAGGTGGGCAAGGACGGAGTCATCACCGTTGACGAGTCTCAGACCTTCGGCACCGAGCTGGAGTTCACCGAGGGCATGCAGTTCGACAAGGGCTACCTGAGCCCTTACTTCGTCACTGACGCCGACCGCATGGAGGCGGTGCTAGAGAATCCGTACATCCTGCTGCACTCCGGCAAGATCTCCTCGATGAGCGATCTGCTGCCGCTGCTGGAGAAGGTCATCGGCGTCAAGGGCACCCTGTTCATCGTCGCCGAGGACGTTGACGGCGAAGCGCTATCCACCCTCGTCGTCAACAAGATCCGCGGCACCTTTACCTCCGTCGCCGTCAAGGCCCCGGCCTTCGGCGACCGACGCAAGGCGATGCTGGAGGACATGGCTATCCTCACCGGCGGCCAGGTCGTCGCCCCCGAGGTGGGCCTCAAGCTCGACCAGGTTGGGTTGGAGGTGCTCGGCCGCGCCCGGCGCGTCGTCGTCACCAAGGACAACACCACCATCGTCGACGGTGCGGGCGAGTCCGCCGAGGTCGAGGCCCGCGTGGCCCAGCTTCGCGCCGAGATCGAGCGCACCGACTCCGACTGGGATCGCGAGAAGCTGCAGGAGCGGGTGGCGAAGCTGGCCGGCGGCGTGTGCGTGATCAAGGTTGGCGCCGCCACCGAGGTGGAGCTCAAGGAGGTCAAGCACCGCGTTGAGGACGCCGTGTCCGCCACCCGTGCGGCCATTGAGGAGGGCATCGTGGCGGGCGGCGGTTCTGCGCTGATCCATGCCGCGGCCGTCCTCGACGACTACCTGGGTCTGGAGGGCGACGAGCGCCTGGGCGTGCAGATCGTCGCGAAGAGCATGGTGGAGCCGCTGCGTTGGATCGCCGAGAACGGCGGCCTGCCCGGCTATGTCATCACCTCCAAGGTTGCTGAACTGCCCATCGGACACGGCTACAACGCGGCCACGGACGAGTACCAGGACCTGGTGGCCGCCGGCGTCATTGACCCGGTCAAGGTGACGCGTTCGGCTCTCGCCAACGCCGCATCCATCGCCTCCCTGCTGCTCACCACCGAGACCCTCGTGGTGGACAAGCGCGAGGACGAGGACGCCTGAGACAACTGAACCGAACTGGCCCCCGAGACCTGACGGTTTCGGGGGCCAGTTTTCGATGGAGTTTTTGGGTTAGTCGAGTTCCTGTCGACGCACCCGTGCTCTGGACAGCGCGTAGTAGGAGCAGAAGCCGAGGATGAGCGCCAGGATGACGCCGATGTTGCCGTAGGCCCACTCGCTCTCGCGGCCGCCGATCAGGAACAGCAGGTAGCCCTGCCAGTTGTTCCAGGCAGCGTCCTTGGCGAAACTGTTGACGACGAATCCCCAACCGACGCCGCACGCGACGCCCATGATGGCGAGGGCCACCCAGTTGACGGCGCCGTAGCGGCCGGAGGAATTGAACAAGCCGTGCTCGTCGTAGTCCTTCCTGCGCAGCAGGATGTCGGCCATCATGATGCCTGCCCAGGCGGCCAGCGGCACACCGAGGGTTAGGAGGAAGGACTGGAAGGGGCCGACGAAGTTGGGCGCATAGAACACGACGTAGATCGTGCCCATGGTAAGGATCAGGCCGTCGATCAGCGAGGCGACAGGGCGCGGGATGTTGATGCCGAGGGTGAGCAGGGTCAGCCCCGAGGAATAGATGCCGTTGATCGCGCCCGACAGCAGCGACAGGATTGCAGTGAGCAGGAATGGGATCAGGAACCAGGTTGGCAGCACCTGCGCCAGCGCCCCGACCGGGTCAGCGCTGATTCCGCTGGCGATTTCCTTCGACGATCCGGCGAGCATCAGACCGAAGGTGATGAGAACCGCCGGGCCGAGGGAACCGCCGAGGGTGTTCCAGAAGACGATGGCGCTGCCGTGTGCCTCGCGTGACTGGTAGCGGGCCCAGTCGGCTGCGATATTCACCCAGCCCAAGCCCATGCCGCTCATCACCATCGTCATGGCGCCGATCATGGCGGGCAGGGAGCCCGACTCGATGGCGAACAGGGAACCCCACCTGATCTCCGGGATGACGAGGGCGACGTAGATGATCGTCGTGATTCCGGTCAGCACGGTGAGGACGGACTGCATCTTCATGATGATGTGATAGCCAGCGACGGCGCCGAGCACGATCAGCGCAGCGACGATCGCGGCGGCGAAGATTTGCAACATGGTGGGGTCTTCGCCTACCCAGCCGAGGCGTTGAAAAATGGTTGCGGTGGCGAGTACGGCGGTGATGGCTAGCATGGTTTCCCAACCGATGGAGGTCAGCCACGAGACGACGCCGGGGGCCTTCGCGCCCTGCACCCCGAAGGCGGCACGGGACATCACCATTGTCGGCACGGAACCGCGCTTTCCGCCCAGCGCGATCACCCCGCAGATGGTGAAGGACAGCACCACGCCAAGGATGGCGACGACTGTCGCTTGCCAAAAGGAAATGCCGAAGTCGAGTACCCAGGCGCCGTAGCTCATGCCGAAGACGGAGATGTTGGAGGCGAACCAGGGTAGGAAGAGGTCGCGGGGGCGGGCGGTTCGTTCCGCTTCGCTCACGATCTCAATGCCGGTCAGCTCGATGCCGGATCTGGTGTTTTGCGCTAGCGGGGCTGCGTCGTTGGGGGAAGGCGAAGACATAGTTGGCTCCAAGCTCGACGGACGAGGACAGGGTGAATGCTACTTCACTCGCCGTTCGCCTGCGGCAGAAGACGTCAGGGATTACGCTGCGTTCAGACGTGGAAGGAGATGGCGTGCTGCCGGAGGAGTTTGCGAGTCATGTGATCGGCTCGGAGGACAGGGCTGCGGGCGAGCAGTTACGGGTTCTTGCTGGGGGGGAGGTGCAAGTCGCGGTGGTGCTCGGCTCCGGGCTGGCGGAGGCGCTGGACGGTTCGGAGGCTTGGGGGCAGCCCGACGCTCATGGGCGGTTGTCGGATCTGCCAGGGGTGTTGGCTCCGGTGGGGGACGGGCACGTCGACGCGCTACGAATCTATCGGGTGGCGACGCCGCAGAGGACGCTCCGCGTGGTGGTTGCCCTGGGGCGCACGCATCTCTTCGAGGGACACGGGCCTGGTCCGGTGACCGCGTTCGCCCGGGCTGCGTACTGCGCGGGGGCGGAAGTGGCGCTGCTGACGAACGCGAACGGCTGCCTGCGTGACTGGTCGTTGGGCGACGTGATGGCGGTCAGCGACCACATCAACTTCAGCGGGACCTCGCCGTTCGACGGCACAGTGTTCCTGGATCCGGCCACCTGCTGGGATGCGGAACTGACGGGGATGCTTGCCGAAGTGTGCCAGCGCTCCGGTACCTACGCTTTCCTGCGCGGTCCCGAGTACCAGACGACGGCGGAGAGTCGGTTGCTGGCGGCTGCGGGAGCGGATTGCGTCGGGATGTCCACCGTGCTGGAGGCCCTGATGTTCCGGGCGCTCGGGGTGCGGGTGTGTGGGATGTCAGTGGTGTCGGATCTGTCGTTTTCAGTGGCTGCCACGGACCCAGCCGCAGTGCTGGAGGTGGCTGCCAAGGCCCGACGAACAGTGCTGGAGGGCCTAGACGTGGTGCTTTCTGCGGCGAGTCAGTTGCGGGGTTGAGCGATTCAACGCACGAAGCGCAACGCCGGCCAAGCGGATCACTTTTTGATAACTTCGGCGGACCAGTGCGCGGCTGCGCGCAATGTTCGGTATCGTCGTGGGGGGACGCGACGCCGCGTCGCTCAACAACGTGATTCCAACGAAGGAATGATATGAAACGGTTCATCAAGTCTCGCCGGATCGCAGCCCTGGGGGCAGCTGCGTCCTTGCTGCTGGTCGCGGCTTGCTCCTCTGAGCAGGGCACTTCGGTGTCGCAGGATACGGACTGCGCGGCCTACCAGGTCTATGGCGATCTGAAGGGCAAGACGGTTAACGTCTACACCTCCATCGCCAGCGACGCTGAGGCCTTGCCCCACAAGAACTCCTACAAGGTCTTCGAACACTGCACTGGGGCGACCATCAAGTACGAGGGCAACCGCGACTTCGAGGCCCAGCTTCCGGTTCGCGTGCAGGCCGGGAACGCCCCGGATATCGCATTCATCCCGCAGCCCGGTCTGCTGAAGACGCTAGTCGAGCGTTACCCGGGGAAGGTGCTCCCAGTCGGAGACTCGGCCGTGAAGAACACCGACGAGTACTACGCCCCGGTGTGGAAGCAGTACGGTAGCGTTGACGGAACGTACTACGCAGTTCCGGTTGGTGCAAACGTGAAGTCTTTCGTGTGGTACTCGCCGAAGATGTTCGCGGAGAAGGGTTACGAGGTTCCGGATACCTGGGACAAGCTGATCAAGCTGAGCGAGAAGATCGTCGAGGATAATCCGGACGGCAACGTGAAGCCGTGGTGCGCCGGGATCGAGTCCGGCGGGGCCACGGGCTGGCCGGCAACGGACTGGATCGAAGACATGATGTTGCGCGCCAACTCTGCCGAGGATTACGACAAGTGGGTGAACCATGAGATCCCGTTCAACGATCCGAAGGTGCTCGACGCGATGGAGATGGCTGGCTCCATCCTGCGCAACGACAAGTTCGTCAACGGTGGCTTGGGCGACGTGAAGTCCATCGCAGGCATCTCCTACACGGAGGCCGGCCTGCCCATCCTCGAAGGCGCTTGCTTCATGCACCGCCAGGCGTCGTTCTTCCAGGCCAACTGGGGCGATGGCGTGACCGTGGGCGAAGATGGCGACGTGTGGGCGTTCTACCTGCCCAGCAAGACCACTGAGTCCAAGCCGATCTTGGGCGGTGGTGAGTTCGCTGCGATCTTCTCCGATCGTCCTGAGGTGCTCGCTTTCCAGGCCTATCTGACGAGCCCGGAATGGTCCAATGAGAAGGCCAAGGCGACGCCGGAGGGTGGTTGGTTGTCGGCCAACAAGAAGCTGGATCCGAAGAACTTGGCAAAACCCATTGACAGGCTGTCCTTCGAACTCCTGATGGATGAGAAGTCAGTCTTCCGCTTTGACGGCTCGGATCTGATGCCCAGCGCCGTCGGGGCTGGCACTTTCTGGAAGGAGTTGACCGACTGGATCGGGGTAGGAAAGAGCACCGCTGAGGTTGCGGACGCGATCGAGAAGAGTTGGTCTAAGTAGCCAAGTTTTCGTTGGGCCCGGAGTTGCCGCTTCGGGCCCAACCTAGAAAGGAGGTCCACTGTGGAGTGGCTACTTCGGCCAGAGAGCGTGCCCGAAAAGTTCGTGGTTATGCTGCTGGCCATCCTGCTTTTCGTTCTCGTCATGGGACTGGTCTTGGCGGTGGTGGATCGTCGGGGATTGCCCAAATGGGTACCGGTCACGGGATATCTCGGACCAGCGCTGCTGCTAATCTTCCTCGGGCTCTTCATTCCTGGGATGCAAACGATCTGGCGTTCCTTCTACGACGCCGACGGAAACTTTCTCGGGGTGAGCAACTATGTGACGATCTTCACCGACGGTAACTTCCTGGTGGTGTTGTGGAACACCTTCCTGTGGGTGCTCCTGGTTCCGCTTGTTTCGACGGCGTTGGGCTTGGTGTATGCGGTGCTGGTCGATCGCACGCGAGTGGAGAAATTCGCGAAGACGCTGATCTTTCTCCCCATGGCTATCTCGATGGTGGGCGCTTCGATCATCTGGAAATTCATGTACGAGTACAAGCCCGCCAGCGCAAAACAGACCGGGTTGGTCAACCAGTTTTTGGTGTGGCTGGGTTTTGAACCCCAGCAGTTCCTGCTTTCGCCGCCGCTGAACACCTTCATGTTGATCGTCGTCATGATCTGGATCCAGGCGGGTTTCGCAATGACCGTGCTATCCGCGGCCATCAAGGCGATTCCGGACGACATCATTGAGGCGGCGAAGATGGACGGAGTGAGCGGCATCCGGCTGTTCCGCTACATCACGATGCCCAGTGTGCGGCCGGCGATCATCGTCGTGCTGACCACCATCGCGATGGGAACGCTGAAGGCCTTCGACGTGGTTCGCACTATGACGGGCGGTCAGTTCCGCACGTCTGTGATCGCCAACGAGTTCTACACGCAGACTTTCACCCAGCAGCAGGCCGGCATCGGTGCCGCGCTCGCAGTTCTGCTGTTCATTATCATCCTGCCTCTGGTGATCTACAACCTGTGGCAGATGCGTATCACTGAGGGGGAGCGATGAGCGTTGATGTGGATCGCAAATTGACCCGCAAGGAGAAGCGTGCGGTTGAGGCTAAGAACAGGCTGAGTTCGCCGGTGGCCTCGGTCATCGCTGTGTTGATCGCGGTGTTCTGGACCGTGCCCACGGCTGGTCTGCTGATCACCTCGTTCCGGCCGCAGTCCGAGCTGCGGCGCAGCGGCTGGTGGACCGTGTTCTCCAACCCCAACTTCACGACGGACAACTACGCCAAGGCGCTCGGCACAAGCAACCTTGGCGACTCGTTCATCAACTCGTTCATCATCACGATCCCCTCGGTGGCGATCCCGATCGTGCTGGCGCTGCTGGCAGCCTACGCGTTCGCCTGGATCGATTTCCGGGGCCGCAACGTGTTGTTTGCTGCGGTGTTTGCGCTGCAGGTGGTGCCCATCCAGGTGGCGCTCATCCCGCTGCTCACCTCCTACGTGAACGTGGGCCTGGACGGCACCTACTGGACGGTTTGGCTGTCGCACACCATCTTCGGCCTGCCGCTGGCGATCTACCTGCTGCACAACTTCATGCGGGAGATCCCCGGTTCGCTGATCGAGGCAGCTCGGGTGGATGGTGCCGGGCATGTCCGCGTGTTCTTCCAAGTGCTGCTGCCGCTCCTGGTGCCGGCGATCGCCTCGTTCGCGATCTTCCAGTTCCTGTGGGTGTGGAACGACCTGCTCGTGTCCTTGACCTTCGCCCGCTCCGACTATCAGCCGATCACGGTGCGGATCTCGGAGATGGTTGGCAGCCGCGGTTCCGACTGGCACCTGCTGTCGTCGGGTGCCTTCATCTCGATGATTGTGCCCGTGATCGTCTTCCTCGCACTGCAACGCTACTTCGTTCGTGGCTTGCTCGCGGGCGGCGTCAAGGGCTGATATTTTGGATACGCACGGCGCCCTCTGGGTGGGGGCATTCGGCTCCCCACCCAGAGCGTTTGGCCGGTAGCGCGGGGCTTACCTGCCTGTCTGGCTGGGTGAGCAAAGCGGCTCGGAGCGGCGCGGCTGGGCCGGGGAATGAGCAGCCGATGTCGTGGAGCAGAAATGGGACTTGATGTTAGCCCCGAGGATGTCAAGCGGATCGCACGAGGTGTCGTGGGCTTGGCGGATGACATGCAGCAAGTGGCCGCGAGCTTCGTGTTGTCCCGCGGCCAAGGTTTCGAAACAGACGCGGCGATAGCGGATGTGGAGAATACAGTGCGGGAGATCGTGAGCCAGCTCGCGGGGCAGACCTGTGCTCTTGGCGAAGCACTGATGGACTCCGGGCAGTCCATCGTCGCGATGGAGGACGCTGGCAGCGAGGCAAGCGGCGCCTTCTTCAGAGGGGTGGGTTCGGCGTGATTACCGTCTCTGTCCTCCTGGGGTTCACCGGTGCTGATTGGCTGATATCGGCGGCCTCTTTGAAGAAGACGGCCAACGACTTCGAGGATTGGTCCAACGAGATCCGACACTTTATGGACAATCTGGGGGATGCCTGGCGCGACGAGATTGGCGAGATGATCAGGCAGCGCTATATCGAACAAGCTGAGGCGCTGCTTCAAGCCGCCGAGAAGGCTAGGCGGCTGGCCGCCTTGCTGGAAGAAGCCACAAGCCAAATGATGAACCATCGGAATCGGTTGGCCGACCTGAAGACACAAGCTGAGACCTATTCGCTCACGGTTACCGAGTCAGGAATTACCTTGCCGACCCCGGCAGCTTTCTGGCCGCCTACCCCGGCCCAGGCCAGCAAGGTCGCCGCGCTCTGTGCGGCGTTCAGCAACTCGATCCGAGAAGTACTTCGCGCCGCCACGGCCCATGACCGGAATGTTGCAAACAGACTGCGCGCCATCAGTTTTGATTCTGTCGAGCACTTCGATGGCGGCCCGCTTGACCTGTCGGATTCGGGGATAATCGAGCAAGTCCGGCAGAGCGCACAAGGAAGTTTCGGGTTCTGCGCTCTGCTCTCGCCCATCATGGCGCTCGCACAGGCAAATCCTGACTGGGTGCGCGAACACGTGAGGTGGGATCCCGAGACGGAGACCTACGAGGTGACGCTGCACAACCCCGACACCGGCGAACCGTACACGGTTCGGGTAGATCCGCGGACACTGGACAGCCGTGGTACCGACAACGGGCAGACGGGTGAGCCCAACTTCTTGTCCATCGTCGAGCAGGCCGTGCGTCAGGCGCACCCGAATATGGAGAGCACATCTTTCCCCGAAGCCTTGCGGATCCTGACCGGTCAGGAGGTGCAGGAGGTGAGGGCCGCCGACACGAGTTTTGACGACATCAGGGAAGTCGTGGAGAGAGATCCGCCTGGCGCTGCGATGGTGGCCACCACGGGTGCGGCGCAACCGCAGGACCTCGCGACTGCTCCGCCCGAAAAGCGCCTGGTTCCCGGGCACGCGTACCAGATCGCCGGTTTCACGGAAGACGGAGAGATCATCCTGCGCAACCCCTGGGGCCCGGACGGTGGGCGGTACCAGGTGGGCGATCCCCCGGCGGACTATTTCTGCCCGGGAGAGGTGGTGCTTACCGAGGCGGAGTATCAAGCCTGGCTCAACGGTACGGCCTTGGTTCCCAACCCCTAGCGTAAGGACTCAGCATGGTAGACGGTGATGTGGTTCGCGAAGCCTCGATGCGCTACGGAGCGCTGCTTGACGGCCTGCAAGCGGTTCTTGAACAGCAGCTTGGTCCGCTGGTTTGGAAGAAACGCGAGGACGCCCGGCGCGTCAACGACAGGGTGTACGGTCCCTCGGTTGAGGTTGGGCCCATCCGTGGGGCGGGGGTGGCCCTGTCGCTGGTTGACCCAGTAGAGCTGGGGAGGAGGGTTGACGACCATCTGGCGCTGAGCGGCTACCCGGCAGCCGTGATGAGCTATTCCCCTGCTGGTGAGGTGGTTTACACGGCGCAGCTTAGGCCTGGTGCGGCATTGGAGATTCGAGTCAAGGGACGGGTGCAGGCATCGGTGTTCAGCAGACTCGGTTAGGCCGTGGTGCCAAAACACTGCTGGAGTGGGCAGGCTCCGGGCAGGGCGAACCGGTCTTTAGCCGCTTTCTGCGTCGGGTGTACCGGTGCACGGTGGCGCTGGCCCTTTTCTCGTGGTTTGGTGTACCGCACTCCGGCATGACTTTCGCGATGGAGCCTGGGGCCGAAGGGATTGCGTGACCGGGTGGTTGACTGGAACCCGGACGGAAAGGATTGATAACCGTGGAACGAGCTGGTGTGAGCCTGGTGGCTGCAATTCTTGCGGCGGGATGTTGTTTTCTGACGCTGGCCGCCTGCTCGCCCAGCAGGCCGATCGAGGAACCTGACGTGAGCGTGCCCGGTACACCCGGAAGCGTGGTGACACCGCCGGGGTGGGTTCCAACCCCGGCCGCGATCGAGGTGGCGACGGAGGGCATCGTCGAGCGGCATGAGGCGCTGCTGGCGGACTTGCGAGCCGCCGCTGAGCAGCGGGTCGGTCCCCTGCACTGGCAGGCCCCCGCGCTCAAGAATGAGCCCGAGGCGTGCGGGGTCCGCATCGAGCAAACCGCCCCGCTCGGCAGGAGCCTTGCCGAGGTTCGGCCCGACGAGTTCTCGGCAGCCATGCTGGAGGCGGCAGCGAAGCACGGCTTCTCCGCCAACACCCGAGAACTGTTCCTCGGCAATGGCGCGCAACTCGTTCTAGCGGAAGACGACGAAACCGCACGGGTGGAGATTTACCTGAAGGGCCGCGTCGAGCTCCGGTTGTTGCTTCCACTGGCAGCGAGCCAGTGTTCGAAGCCGGCGCAGTAAACCGTCGCGCGTCTGCGCCCGGAAACTGTGCACCGGGGACGTTTCCCCGAGCGTGCGGTGCGGCCTAACCGGGGCACCGGCTCGGCGCTGAGCCAGCCCACGTGAGGAGCCAGCGTGTCTCGCGCCCACCTGCCGCTGCTTCGGTAGAGTCTTGGGCGAAGACACACCAACTCAAGGACGAGAGGGCAACCGGTGAAACAGGGATGGAAGCTCGCCGCGCTCGCCGGTGGCTCGGCGCTGGGCATGATGATGTCCCTCTCCGGCGCTTTAGCGGCCTCGGCGGAACCGAACGACACCGCGGTGATTGTGCATCCCGAGCCGGGCGACCCGACGTCGGGTCTGCAGCAGGCGTTGAACACCGTCGGCCCTGGGCGCGGGATCCGGCTCGTGTCCGGCGCCAACTACACCATCCGGCGGCAGCTCGTGCTGCCTCGTGGTCTCGCTTTCTTCGACGGAGCCGGCGCCACCCTCACCGTGCAGCAGGCGGGTGCCGAGGTACTGGAGAATGCCATCGTGCTGCGCAGCGACGCCAGCGGAGTGCAGATCAGCAACCTGACGATCGACCTCAACGCCGCCCCGAAGGCCCGAGGCATCCTTATGCTCGCCGACGAGAAGGCGTTGGCGGGAGCCAGTGGGCCACAGGTGATGGACGATGTGCAAATTCGCGACCTAGCTCTGCACGGCGTCGGCTACAAGGGCATCGAGGTCGTTGCGCGGGAGGGCTCGGTGCGCAACATCAGCATCGAGAACAACCTGATCGTCTTCTCCGGGTCTGCCGAGGACAAGACCAATGAGGGTGACGTCGGCATCTCGGTAGTGGCAACGCCGCCGCGCAGCGCCGGAGAGAATTGGACGAACTTCCTGCGCCACGGCGACGTCGGCTCGTCCCCACGCTTCGCTCGCGGGCTGCGCATCGTCGGCAACCGGATCCACGGCGGCTATTACGGAATCGGGCTCGACGGGGTGGCGGACAGCCTGATCGAGCGCAACCTCACCTTCTGGAATACCCGCAGCATCTCGCTGCAGAACCATTCCGATCGCAACCGGGTACTCGGTAACCACTTCAACGAGAGCCGCTCGGCGAGCATCCACGTCGCCTACAACTCGAACAACAATTCGATCACGGGCAACACGGTCACGACGGGTCGCGCGGAGGGTGAAGGGCTCATGCAGGCCTACCAAGGCAGCACCAACAACGCCTTCAGCGACAACGTGGTGCGCAACTTTGCCGGGGCGGGCACGAGCGCCAAGTGGGCGCTCTACACCGCGACCGGCTCGCACGGCACCCGGTTCACCAACAACGTCGTCTCCGGCCCGGCGCAGCGGGCTCTGGTGGCCGTGGAGTCCGTCTGGGACGGGCACGCCGCGGCCCCACACAGGCACGGCTACATGACGGCAACCGCCGTGGAGAGCCCCGGCGGGGGAGCTCCGGTCGACTACGTGGGTGGGCGCGGCTCTTTGAACGATGTCGTGCTTGGCGGCAACGTCCTGCATCAGTTCGGTCAGGCGCCGTGGGCCTTCGTGGGCGCGGACGCCAGCAACAACAAGCAGTTCTGCCCCGGCGGGTGCGTCGGAGACATCAATCGGCTGGTTCTGCGCGACAACCAGCTGTTGGGGGTCAGTAACGCGGAGCCGACGCTACACATCGGCGAGGTGCCGGGGGTGCGCCGGCCTGTGGCCACCGTCGTGAACCGGCGCACGCGGCCGGTGCGGGCCCACAGCCAGGTTCGCGACGGCCGGGTGGTTGACCTCGTGACGGAAAGCGCAACGGTTAGGGCCGGCGGGCAGGATGTGTGGCTGCTCGGTGACCGGCCGCTGTCCGGACGCGGCGATGAGCGGGACAACGTGCTGGTGGGTAACACCGCCAGCAACCGCTTGACCGGCGGAGGGGGGAAGGATGTGCTTCGTGGCGGGCGCGGCGGCGACACGCTGATCGGTGGGCTCGGGGCGGATCGTTTCGTGCTCGACGTGCCCCCGCACCGGGAAAACGGGCAACGGGCGGAGGTCGACGACATCATGGACTTCGCCGACGGCGACAGGCTCGTCCTGCCGAAGGTGCTGTTTGGGGAACTCCGCGGCGACTGGTTCGCCCCCTCCGCGGAGTCCCGAACCCCGCAGAGCCGGGTCTACCAGTCGGGCAGCTTCCTGTTCTATGACGCCGACGGCTCGGGCCCCCTAGCAGCCCCGGTGGGCTTGGCGGCCCTGCGCAACGGCTGGGTGCTCAGACCCGGAGATTTCGAGCAAGAGTAAATGCGGGGCTCTTCGGAGGCGAATCGGGCCACTCGTGGTTGGTTCCGAGGTTTGCTGGCTTTGGTGGCTGAAGGTTGACGGTGCTTGGCGTGGCCAAGCCCGCCTGGCCTCCGAGAAGTCCGCGCTTGCCCTGCCCGTCAACCCGTTAGACACTTTCCACCTGGCGGGCCGCTTCAGCAATCGGCACCTCACCAGCCAAGACGCCAGAGACGATCCCAGCTTTCTTCTCCACCGGAATTACAGGTGGTCTACCCAAACCTGACTTTCCGTCAAAACTCACTTAACGGCCCTGCTGCTAATTCTGACGCGCGACAGAAAACCCCAGCAACCACTTCACCCGGGACAAAGCTAACCAAGCCTTTGGACTCCGAACGGCACATGCCACGTTAGAAGATTGGCGGGGCAGCACGGCAGGCCGCGGGAGTGGACACGAAAGGTTCGGTAGTCGCTCGTTTCCCGCTGGCCGGCCTTGCCCGCGCGGTTGGGTGCGCTCAGCGTTGCTTGAGAGCCGGCCAGCTTTCTTTGGTGTGCGCGAACGCGCCCTCGGCTGCCCTCACTGTCGCTTCGATTGATCGGGCCCCGGTCTCCGCCATTCGGTAGGTCATGAAGATTCTGGCAACCGCGGCCCAGATCATGCCCATCATTCTTCTCGTGGAGGCATACGAGCTGCTGCCGCCAAGCCCGTGAGTGGACTTGAGTACCTCTTGCAGGATGTCGTGTACCGCATTGAAGCCGTTCAGGTTCAGGTGGTAGGCCAACCGGTAGCAGACGCACATGATGACCGCGCGCTTATTGAGTTCCCAGCATGAGGCGGTCTGCAGCCGGGCGAGCCTGGTGTACGCTTCCGCGGCTGCTCCCTGCCAGCCGTCCACCTGCTCGCGGTTTGGGGCGCTTTCCGCGACGGTCTGGACCTGCTGGTAGGCCTTGTACCAGCTGTCGTGCTCTGCCTTGAGCTGTTCAGGCACGTGAAGCTTGTCGGTGACTACTCGACACACCGAGCGAAGCACAGATACGCTCATCCGCGCGGCTGCCACCAGCGCATCGGTCTGGGCTTTGAAGGACCGCTGGCGCATCAGGAAATCAACTGGGTTCGCGAAGAAGCGCTTGATCTTCTCCCAGAAACTCTCGCTGGCCCGGCGGTCGGCCTCGATCACCTCGGCCAGTCGCTGCTCTATCGCGTCGAGTAGCTGAGGGATCTGGTGGTAGCGCCCGTCGACTGGCATATCCCCCGGATCGTACTTATCCAGTGGAGCGCTGGTTGTCTGTGGCGGGTTGGCACTCGGGGCCTCGGCAACGTTCATCAGTGACCGACCTTCCTGCCGACGGCGGAGGCGGAATCCTCGTTCTCGGCGTAGCTGTTCGAGGTGTCCAGGAGGGTTTGGCAGATCCGACCAAACTCCTCATTTCCCCCGCTGGTGACGAACTGGGTGTGGGAGGAAAGCTGTGCGGAGATGTCGCGGGCCACATTGGCTAGCCCGAACTCGGTGGGCAGTGGCATATCGACAGTGCTTTTGTCGAGGGTGTCAGCCCCCCAAGCCCAGGCCTTCGCCATCTCATGCAGCGAATTAGTTTGCACCTCGAAATCTGTGCCTCGGCCGTGATCGCCGAGCGGCGCGCTCGACCCGGACGTTCCATCCTGGCCGGTTGCACCATGACGGCCTGATCCGAGGTCGGGGCCGTTGACGCCCTCAGGGCCCCGGGAACCCTTGTCGAGGTCGCTCATGCCTGAATCTCCGCGGCGGCCGTCACGGCCAAGGAGCGTTTCGGCTCCCGAACCGGTTCGGGGATCCCTAGCACCTGTGCTGCCGGAGCCCGTGTTGTTTCCGTGCGAGTCTGCTGTGATTCCCCGATCCGTCAGCCGTGAGCCGTGGTGACCGTCAGGACCACCGGGGTCGAAACCGCCGCCCCGGTTCATCGAGCTGTCATCAAGTACGGGTGGCTTTGGCGCTTCCCATCCCCTATCGAACCCGGGTCGGCCGAAGTCGGGGGTTGAGGGGCCGAAAGTCCCCGGGGGCGGAGCCTCGAAACCACCGGCGCCGGGCGCGCCCGCATCGGTGCGCCAGTCGAACGACTTGCTCGGCCCGTCGGGGCGGACAAGGGAGTCGTATCGGGGATCGCTGGGGAAAATCGGACCGAGACCGCCGTCGTGGCGGGGATCACCGGGCAGGATCGGGTCGCCGTAGCTCCACTCGTCGGAATCCGAGGAACCGGCGGCCAGCAGGCCTCCGCCGGGAGCCCCACCAGAACCACCCCCCAGAGGGCCGAGCCCGCCACCTAGACCCGACGGGGGTGGCGCCCCGAGGCCAGTGGGGATACCGTTTGGGCCAGTGCCCGGGGAACCGGGGTTTGCGGCCGGGTTGGGGGTTGGGGCGGGTGGAGCAACGCGCAGTGCCTGGGCGCCCATCCCCGCTTGGCCTGCTAGGCCGGCCTGCCCGGCGGACAACCCTGCGCTGCTGTGGGCAGCGGAGCCGCCTCCGCCGGCGCCACCCATGCCACCCATCATCATGGGCGGTGGCGCGCCACCCGCGTCGCCTCCCTGGCCCTTTTTCCCCTTGCCGGGGCGGAGCAACTGTTCCCGCAGGCGGGGGTCTCCGAGCAGGTCGTCGGAATCGGCGGTGACTCCACGCACCCCAGCCTTCAAGGCGCGCTCGGCGAGCTGAGCCCAGGCAGCGTCGGCTCCTTCAGACATATTCGTCCCCTAACTAGGTGATGAAACGAGACAAGCTCGCAAGCAGCGCGTCACGCTGCTTGCTCAACTCATCGTAGGCGGTGATGCGGTCATCTTCGGGTGGTTGGAGAGAGTCGTAGGCATTTTTGGCAGCCTCGACCACGGCGGCGCAGATGTCACCGACGTTGGTGCGGTCCAGCCACCCTGGGTCGAAGGAGATGTCCTCGGGCAGCCCGGCAGGATTCAGCGTGATCGTCACGCCGTAGGCCCGGCCGACAACCGGCTCGGTCTCTCGCGCGGAGTCGGCATCATCGGTGGCATCGGCTTGTGCGTCCAACTCAGCCATCATGCGCTCATGCAACTCGGTGATGCGATGAAGGCCCTCCACAGCATCGTTAGGCTCGGCTGGAGCAAAGTCCTCGACGGGTGGTTCCTGCTCGAAATAGCCGTCGAAGACCGGGTTGACCCGAAGCGCGAAGTCGGCGAATGCCTGACGAAAGGCGTTGTCCAGGCTTTGGCCGGGCTTGATCTTGGAATACCAGAAGGAGTTCAACCGAACGCGCTGCAGCCGGTTGCTCTCGTCGAACCAGACGCGTACGAGGCCCTGCGCGTCGACGCTGCCGTCCGCGTTCTCGGTCAGTTCATCCTCCTGCCGGGGTGGGGCGAACGCGAGTTCCCGGCAGTCGTTGATCGCCTGGCCGAGCTTGGTGAGGTCACCCGACACCGCAGCCTGCTCGACGACGCTGAGCAACTCGTCGGCGCGCCGCTGTCTGGTGTCCAGGTCCAGGCCCTCCCGGGTGGGCGATTTCGCTTTAGCGGGCTCGTCCTCAGCCTGGTCCGCATCCAGCATCGGAGCCAGGGGGTCGTACTCGTCGTCGAAGTAACTGTGGGGCATGCGGCCAAGTATGCCAGTAGCCTCGCGCAGCGAGCGACTATCTGTCTCGGATGCCTTCCGCCTGGCCGGGTAGTCGCGGAACGGATGTCACGGCTGCCCAGCGGCCAGTCGCGGGACAAAGGTTCGAGGCCGTGCGGCAGGCCGGCAGCGCGACGAGAGCATCCCGCGGCTCAGCCCCGCTTTCAGTGCACAGGAGCCGTGGGCTTTGTGCAACGGGAGAAGGCCGCACAACGTCACCAACTCGACCCGGTGGAGTTCCTTTGGCAGGTGATTCGTGGTAAATGAATCCGCGCCCGTCGCGCAACCTGGCCCACCGCACCACCCCGCGGGAGGGAGACGAAGTGGGCCCCGGGAAGAACCCGGGGCCCACGGTTGGTGAGAGAAGGGGCTACACGCTGGCCAACCGCCTGTTCATTGCGGTGCCGAAGTTCTCGGCCTCCAAGCCCGCGACCAGGTGCCACACGCCGGGAGAGACCTCGATTGCAGCGGGCAGCCCGGCCCGCTCCAGGGCCTCAACATCCACCTTCGAGGAGTCTCGGACTTCCACTCGCAGGCGGGTCTCGGCGATCGATGAAACGCTCGCGACGTTTTCCTCACCGCCCAACGCGGTCAGCCACTGCTTGGCCTGGTTGGTCTCCACATCGCTCACGACAATGACTCGGGGCTCCGTGTCGCCGACCGTCTCCTTCGGCTTGCCGTCGCGCTCGGCGCGGGCCTCCGCCCGCTGCTCCGGGGTGCGGTAGTCGGAGATGATGACCAGGATCATGGCGGTGAAGAAAGCTGCGGCAATCGATACCGCATAGATCCACATCGGGTTGAACACCGGGATGGTCAGCAGCGAGGTGAACGCGAAGGCGCCCGTACGCACGCCACCCACACTCATGCTCAGCAAGCCGATGGTGACGCCACCGACTAGACAACCCACTAGCATCCGCGGGTAGATCCGCTTGTAGCGCAGGTGGATGCCGTAGAGCGATGGTTCGGAGATGCCACCGAGAAGGCCCGCTGCCAGAGCGCCGGTGGCGGTCTGGCGCATCTGGGTTTCGCGCTCGCGGATGGAGATGAAGAGTACGCCGGCCGTCGCACCGAAACAGGCGAAGTTCCACGTGCCCATCGGGCCCTGGATGAAGTCGTAGCCCAGCTGCTGAATGTTGAGGAGCATCAACGCGTTCAACGGCCAGTGCAGGCCAAGCGGAACCAGGAACGGATAAACCAGCGGAATGATGATTGCGAAGACGATTGGAGCCGACGTGTTCAACCAGGCTAGGCCGTTGCCGATGCCGGAGCCCAGCCAGATGCCCAGCGGGCCGATGAGGAAGGCCGTCAGCGGGATCATGACGATCATCGAGAAGAAGGGAACGAACACCATCTGCAGGTTTTCGGGGAAGATGCGCTTCAGCCCGCGGTAGACCAGCGCGAGGACCGCCACCATTATCAGTGGTACAAAGACCTGCCCACCATAGTCGTTCAGTTGCAGCGGCACCCCGAAGATGTGCGCCACACAGGAGTCAGTCTGCAGCGTCGGGTCCTTGGTGCAGATGGTGTCGGCGAACGCCTGCACCTTCTGGTAGAGCCCGGAGCCCTCCTCCGTCTCCACGTAGGAGTTCGCGCCCAGCTTAAGGAACTCGGGAGTCATCAGGGCGCCCATGATCGTGGCGCCGAGCCACCCGTCGACGTTCAGCTTCTTGGCCGCGTTGTAGGCCACCATGATCGGCAGGAAGTAGAACACGGAACGCCACATGGTGTCCACGAACACCCAGCCGGCCGCCTTATCTTCTGCCCGGAAGTCGACGTACTTCAGGGCGTCCAGGACCGCGGCGAACGCGATAATGAGCGATGCCCCGAGCAGCACACCGAGCAAGGGACGGAACGAATCGGAGAGGTACTCGAAGAACGAGTCAACCCACTTCGCCTTGCCTCGAATCCCTCCTTGGCGGGCGGCTGCCTTGATTTCGGCGTCGCTGAGCTCGCGGCTACCCGCGTTGGCCATCTCCGGCAGGTTGTTGATGTCGGCATACACTCCCGCCACCGCGCCGCCGATGATTACCTGGAAGCGGTTTCCAGACTGTGGAACCGCGCCCATCACACCTTTGATCGACTCGACTTGATCCACGGATACGCCGGAGCTGTCCACCAGCTCGAAGCGCAGCCGCGTCGCGCAATGCGTCAGGCCGATGATGTTCTGTGGGCCGCCGAGCGCGGCCACGATTTCGCTAGCAACAGTTGACATCTAGGCTCTCCTAGTCTTCTTCCAGCGGGACGAGATCACGGACCTCGGCCGATGTCGTCTTGCGCAGGGCGCCTTCAGCCAGATCTCGGCAGTAGTCCATGGAGTACTGCCTGACCTGCGCCTTGACGTTTGCGATCGCTGGGATGGAGCAACTTAGCTCGTCAACACCCAGGCCGATCAGCAGCGGGACCGCCTGCGGGTCGGATGCGACGCCGCCGCACACTCCGATCCACCGGTCGTAGCGATGCGCGGCCTCGGCCGCCCGCCCAATCAGGGTCAGCACCGCAGGATTAACGGCGTCCACCTGGGGCGCCAGCATCGGGTGTCCCCGGTCCATCGCCAAAGTGTATTGGGTCATGTCGTTGGTGCCGACGCTGAAGAAGTCCGCCTCGCGGGCGAACTGGTCGGCCATCACGGCCACGCTGGGCACCTCGACCATCACGCCCAGCGGCACCTGAGACACCCCGAGCTTGCGCCGCTCGTCTTCGAAGATCTCCTTCGCTTGGCGGAAGTCGGTCAGTGTGGCGATCATGGGGAACATCACGTGAATCTGCGCGCCTGCCTCGACCGCCCGCAGGATTGCGCGCGACTGGGTGCGCAGAATCTCGGGCCGGTCCAACCCGACGCGGACGCCGCGCAGGCCGAGGAAGGGGTTCTCCTCCGGGGCGATGGGCAGATAGGCCAGCGGCTTGTCTCCACCTACGTCCAGGGTGCGGATGACCAATGGCTTGCCCGGCATCGTCGCGGCGATGCTGTGGTAAATCTCCGCCTGCTCATCCTCCGACGGCGCACTGCGCCGGCCCAGGAAAAGGAACTCGGAGCGCAGCAAGCCGACACCCTCAGCGCCGCCGGCGACCGCCTTCTTCGCATCCTCAAGCCCGCCGATGTTGGCAACGACAAGGACGCTGTGCCCATCGGTGGTCTTTGCCGGTTCGTGTGCGTGCGCCTGCTCCTCGGCCCGACGTTCGGCGATGCGCAACTGCCGGGAGCGGATCTCCTCGACCTCCTGTTCCGTCACGCCGGTGCGCAAGGCGCCTCGCGTGCCGTCGAGGAACACGAGTTCCCCCTCAGGCAGGTCCAGGGCGCGGGCCTCGATTCCCGCGATCGCGGGGATGTCGAGCGAGCGCGCCAGGATGGCGACGTGGCTGGAGGCGCCTCCGTTCACGGTGGCGAAGCCCGCTACCTTGGTTCGGTCCATCTGAGCGGTGTCCGACGGGGTCAGGTCCTCCGCGATGAGGATCGAACCCTCTTCGAGTTCCGTCTGCTCGCTCTTCTGCCCGGTGAGTTCCTCCAGCACCCGGATGCCCACGTCACGCACATCGTTGGCGCGCCCGGCCAGCACCTCGTTGCTGAGCCCGGCCAACTGATCGGCGAAGCTTTGGTAAGCGCCCCGCCACGCGTACGCGGCCGACTTGCCCTTATCGATCGCGCTGGAGGCCAAGTCCAGCAGATCCGGGTCGGCGAGCAACTCGCGGTGGGCCGCGAAGATCTCCGCCTTCGATTTATCCTCCATCCCGGACTCCAACGCCTGGAGTTCGACGAGGGCGCGGTCGATGGCGCTATTCAGCTTCCGTCGCTCGACGTGCTTGTCGGAAGCGGTCTCCTCGACGGTGATCTCCTTGCGACGAACCTGCACGACCCTGCCTACGCCCAGCCCGGGGGAGGCTCCAACGCCCAGGAGCAGATTTGGGTCGCTGCTGCGCCGCGGGGCAGTGGGGCGCTGCGTCACGGGCGGGGCCACGGCAGCCGCCGACAACTGGACCTCCTCGCCGAGGCCCGCCTCGATCTCCCTAGTCAGGGTCTCGACTGCTTCATCGGCGTCCGTCCCGACAGCCACGACATGGACAGAGTCTCCGTTGAGGACCTGCATGGCCATGATTGCCACCACGGACTTCGCGTTCGCGGAGTCGTCGCCGCGTTGCAGGGTCACCTTGGAGGCGAATTTCTTGGCCAGCCCGACGAGCACCGCAGTCGGGCGCGCGTGCAGACCAGTCGGGTTTCCGATGATGATGGCCGGAGAGGTTACGGTTTTACCTCCCTGATCGGCTTCGCTGCCTTCCTCCTTCACCTGCATCACCGCCAGGGAATCGCCGCTGTGGACGATGCCCTCGCCCAGCGCCTCGAACCCGCTAATCCGCTCCGAGTTCGAGATCACGATCTGAGTCAGCACGCTTTTGGCCTCGCGGGCCACCATGTCGAGGTCGAAATCGATCAGCGGGGTGCCGGCCAGCACCCGGTCGCCAATCTTTACCAGCGTAGTGAAGCCCTCGCCCTCCATGCCCACCGTGTCCAGGCCGATGTGCATCAGCACCTCGACTCCGGAATCGTGGCGCACGGTGACGGCGTGCTTACTCGCATGCACCAAAACCACCTCGCCGTCGCATGGGGCGTGCAGCCGCGACTCAAGGGGGTCGATTGAAACCCCTTCTCCAACCATTTTGCGCGCGAAAACCGGATCGGGGACCACATCGATTGGCACGACGACTCCCGTCAGGGGCGCTGTGAGGCTAAGCTCGCTCATTACTATTCTCCATTTCTGGGAGTTTCCCGCTCACTAAAGCGGTTCACACACTCTATCCGGCATGGGCGGCCTCTGGCAGGAGACTCGGTCAAATGCTGGTATCTGGTCTGGCGGCCTGCACTGACGGCGTGCAAACGGCCGATTGGGCCGACCTGGGTGAGGCGGACGCCTGCGTTACCCGCAGGGTCCCTGCCTCCGGGAGCCTCCTCGGTGCGCCCGAGAGCACCCTTGGCTGCACCATCAATGGGGAGGTCGCGTCGCGTGGACGCCGCTGGCAGAGTTGCTGGCGTGCGGTTGCGCTGCGCGGGTAGACTCAACGCACACGTTAGGACATCCCGATCGGGTGTCACGGCGCGAGAGGTAAAGCGTGACTGACAAGCATGATGCGGGCCCGTTCGGCTTTCTGGGGCTGACGTACGACGACGTGTTGCTGCTGCCCGGGGAGACGGATGTCGTTCCCTCCGAGGTCGACACGACAACCCAATTCACCCGCGGGCTCCAGCTGCGAATCCCCATCCTTTCCGCCGCGATGGATACGGTCACTGAGGCGCGCATGGCCATCGCCATGGCGCGCCTGGGCGGCCTAGGGGTGCTGCACCGTAATTTGTCCACCGAGGACCAGGCCTACCAAGTGGACCTGGTTAAGCGCACTCAGACCGGGCGCATTACCAACCCCGTGACGATCGGCCCAGACGCCACGCTCGAAGAGCTCGATCAGCTCTGTGGCCAGTACCGGGTCTCCGGCCTGCCCGTCGTTGCGCCCGACAACAAGCTCCTGGGCATCTGCACCAACCGCGACCTGCGCTTCACCCCCGTGGCCGACTGGGCCACTACTCGGGTGCGGGACGTGATGACGCCCATGCCGCTGTTCACCGCGCCTGACACCATCTCGCACGACGATGCCACGCACCTGCTGCGCCAGCACAAGCGGGAGCGGCTGCCACTCGTCGACGAGGCGGGCCGCTTGACCGGTCTGATCACCGTGAAGGATTTCGTGAAATCCGAGCAGTTCCCGCTGGCGTCGAAGGATGAGCAGGGCCGCCTGATGGTGGGTGCGGCCGTCGGCTACTTCGGAGAGGCCTGGGAGCGGGCGAACACGCTGATCGAGGCCGGGGTGGACGTGCTCGTCGTCGACACCGCGCACGGCCATTCCAAGCTCCTGCTCGACATGATCCGTCGCCTGAAGGACGACCCGGCCTCCAGCCACGTGCAGATCGTCGGCGGAAACGTCGCCACCCGGGCGGGAGCCCAGGCGCTCGTTGATGCCGGTGCCGACGCAGTGAAGGTGGGTGTGGGCCCCGGCTCGATCTGCACCACCCGGGTCATCGCGGGGGTGGGTGTGCCGCAGGTGACTGCGGTCCACGAGGCGTCGCTGGCGTGCAAACCTGCGGGCGTGCCGGTGATTGCCGACGGCGGGCTGCAGTACTCCGGGGATGTGGCGAAGGCGTTGGTGGCGGGTGCGGACTCCGTGATGGTTGGGTCGCTGCTGGCCGGCTGCTCCGAGTCCCCCGGCGAGACCGTTTTTATCAACGGCAAGCAGTACAAGCAGTACCGAGGCATGGGTTCGCTGGGGGCAATGAGTTCGCGAGGCAAGAAGTCCTACTCCAAGGACCGCTACTTCCAGGCCGACGTCACCAGCGACGACCAGCTCATCCCGGAAGGAATCGAGGGCCAGGTGCTCTACCGCGGGCCGGTGTCCTCGGTGGTGCATCAGTTGATTGGCGGCCTGCACCAGTCGATGTTCTACGTTGGGGCGCGCACCGTCAGCG
This sequence comes from Tessaracoccus sp. OH4464_COT-324, assembly GCF_003932855.1. Lineage (GTDB taxonomy): Bacteria > Actinomycetota > Actinomycetes > Propionibacteriales > Propionibacteriaceae > Arachnia. The sequence continues at coordinate 63,823 of NZ_RQYZ01000008.1, forward strand.
AGTTGCAAAGCCGGGGGAAGTTCGTGCGCATCACGGCGGCCGGGCTGAAGGAATCGCACCCACACGACGTGCACAACATCGCCGACGCCCCGAACTACGGCAGGCGCTGAGCGGGATGTCCCACGCGCAGTCGGAGGCTCCGACGTCTGCGAGCCCGGTGCCCACCAGCGCGGGCCGGTACTGCTTCGCCCAGGGGTTGCAGGGTGCTACGTTGCTGGCGCTCGGGTTCATCGTCTTCTTCATGACCGCTACGGGCATCTTCACCAACTACCTGCAACCCTGGTACGAGGTCCCGCTGTTTGCCAGCTCGGCGATCCTCTGGTTCTTCGGGTTGTGGACGCTCATCGCCGCCGCCGAGGAGATTGACCTCGCGGGCGACTCAGTGACGGTGCACCACCCGGCGCCACGGATTGGAGCGCTGGTCCTGGTGCCCGTCTTGTTGGTTTCGATGGCGGCCCCCGGACCGCTGGGTGTCGACGCGTTGGAGCGGCAGCCCGCGCTGACGGTGCCCGTGGCCGAGGACAGCGGCTTCCCGCCGCTCGCCGACGGGCAGGCCAACGACATGACGCTGAAGCAACTGCTGGAGCGCTACGAGTGGGACGATCCCGAGGATCTGGCCGGAAAGCAACTCAGGATTGTCGGTTTCGTCGGCCAGGAATCCGACGGCCAGCGCTGGAGCCTGAACCGGTTCGGAATTTTCTGCTGTGCCGCCGATGCCCGCGCCTACTCCGCGAACATCAGCGGCGTGCCCCGGCCGGAGCGCACCTTCGCTTGGGTGGAGGTGGTTGGGGTGATCGACTTTGACGCCAGCGGTGAGCTTCCCGTGCTGTTCGTGGAGTCGGTGACCGAGGTGCCCGTTCCGGAGGAGCCCTACTTGTGAGTGTGCTGCCCGCCATGCGTCCCCGCATCTGGCCGATGCCCGTCGCGATCATGACGGCGGTGCTGGTCCTAATCGGCATCCAGTTCCGGCTCGGGCCAATCGTGGGCTACGAGGGCATGTTCGCGACCTGGTCCACGCTCTTCGTGGCCATCGTTGTGCAGGCGCTGCCCTTCCTGGTGCTGGGCGTCGTCGTGTCGGGGCTGATCGCGGGGTTTCTGCCCAGAAACCTGCTGTCTCGGATAACGCCCCGGTCCCCGCTGCTTGCGGTGCCTGCTGCCTCCGTCGCCGGGGTGTTCCTGCCGGGTTGCGAGTGCGCGTCGGTGCCGGTGTCCCAGTCGTTGATGCGCCGCGGGCTGTCGCAGGCGGCCGCGCTGGCCTTTCTGCTGGCCGCGCCTGCGATCAACCCCATCGTCATGGTGGCCACGGCTATCGCTTTCCTCGGTAACCCGACGATGGTGTGGGCGCGGTTCGTGGCCTCGCTCCTCGCGGTGCTGATGGTGTGCTGGCTCTGGGTGTTCCTGGGAAAGGAGGAGTGGATGAAGCCCCAGGAACCCGGGGGGCATCACCACTCCGGCTGGGGAGAGTTCCGGGAGGTGGCCGTCCACGACCTGATGCAGGCGGGGGGGTTCTTGGTGGTTGGCGCCGGGGTCGCCGCCCTGATGAAGGTGGCCCTGCCGGTCGGCTGGCTCACCGCACTCAGCGAAAACCCTTGGCTGGCGGTGGCGTGCCTGGCGCTGCTCGCTGTGCTGCTGTCGCTGTGCTCGGAGGCGGACGCCTTTGTGGTGTCGTCCATGAGCTTTGTCTCCCCGACGGCTCAATTGGCCTTCCTTGTGGTGGGCCCAATGGTGGACGTGAAGTTGTTCGCGATGCAGTCGGGCGCCTTCGGTACTCGCTTCGCGCTGCGGTTCATGCCGTTGACCTTCGTCGTTTGCGTGCTCTCTGCGGTGTTCGTCGGCTGGCTGATGCTCTGAGCTGGACTAGACTGGCCCCGTTTTGGAAGGACTGATCATGTACGAACTCGCCCGCAGCAAGCGTGCTACCCCGGCCTACAGCTTTGACGACGTAGCGATCGCGCCCACGCGGCGAACTCGCGGCGACTCCGAGGTGGATATTTCGTGGAGGATCGACGCGGTCACCTTCGACCTGCCGATTGTCGCCGCTCCTATGGACTCGGTGATGAGTCCGGAGACCGCAATCAGGATGGGACAGCTGGGCGGTTTGGGGGTGCTTAACCTGGAGGGGCTGTGGACCCGCTACGAGGACCCGACGGCGGCCTACGAGCAGTTGACCGGCGAGATGGACCAGGTGCGGGTCACACGAAAGATGCAGGAGATCTATTCCGAGCCGGTGAAGGCGGAACTGATCGAGGCCAGGCTTGCTCAGCTGCGCGCGGCAGACGTCCCTGTGGCCGCCTCGCTGTCGCCCGCACGCACGCAGGAGTTCGCGTCAATCATCGAGAAGGCGGGCCTGGACTTCTTCGTGATTCGCGGCACGACGGTGTCCGCGGAGCACGTCGGCGGTGCAGAGGCCCTCAACTTGAAGGAGTTTATCTATCGGTTCGACGTGCCGGTGCTCGTGGGCGGTGTGGCTTCTTACCGGGCTGCGCGTCACCTGATGCGCGCGGGAGCGGCGGGCGTGCTCGTCGGTTTCGGAGGCGGCGCTACGCACACGACGGCGTCGGTGCTGGGTATCGAGGTGCCGATGGCGTCGGCGGTCGCGGACGTGGCGGAGGCTCGTCGTGACTACCTGGAGGAGTCGGGCGGGCGCTACGTGCACATCATCGCTGACGGCGCGGTGGGTCGTTCGGGCGACATCGCCAAGGCCATCGCCTGCGGGGCGGATGCCGTGATGGTGGGGTCCCCGCTGGCGCGCGCCACGGAGGCCCCGGGCAGGGGGTGGCACTGGGGGCCGGAGGCGTGGCACGGTTCGCTGCCGCGCGGTGAGCGTTCCCACTTCGAGCAGGTGGGTACCCTGGCGGAGGTGGTCGTCGGCCCGTCGCACCTGCCAGATGGCACCATGAACCTGGCGGGTGGCCTGCGCAAGGCGATGGCGATGACGGGGCACACCGACCTCAAGCGCTTCCAGCGTGCTGACCTCATCTTGCGCCGATGAATGCCGACGAGGCGCGCGCCGAGCTGTTGCGGCTGCGAGCCAGCATCGACAACCTGGATTCGATGCTGGTGCATTTGCTCGCGGAACGATTCAAGGTGACCAAGCGGGTGGGCGAGTTGAAAGCCGGGCATGACATGCCGCCCGCGGACCCGGTGCGGGAGGCGCAGCAGATCGCTCGTCTCCGCTCGCTCGCGGAGGAGGCGCAGCTCGACCCGGAGTTTGCGGAGAAGTTCCTGCAGTTCATCGTACGCGAGGTGGTGCGCCACCACGAGCGCATCCGGGAGGAGCGGGTGTGAGCCCGATCAGCTAGCCTGACTCCGGGAAGCCCGGGCTCGCGCGGCTTGTGCTGTCTGGTGGGCCGGGTCAGTCGTCGGCGTTGATGAGGAACTGGGCTGCCCGGGTGAGGTATTCGCGCAGCTCGCGGTCATCGTCGGGGCTGAGCCCGAGGGTGTCCACGGCGATACTCATGTGGTGCAGCCAGCGGGCTGCGGCCGTCGGCGTCACCTTGAAGGGCGCATGCCTGATTCGGAGCCTGGGGTGGCCGCGAAGCTCGTGGTAGGCGCTGGGGCCGCCCCAGTACTGTTCCAGGAACAGCCGCAGCCGCTCTTCCGCCGGGCCCAGGTCCTCCTCGGGGTACATCTCCTTGAGCAGCGGATCCTGCGCCACGCCACGGTAGAACTCCCGGGTGAGTCGCGCGAAGGTTTCATGGCCGCCGACGCGGTCGAAGAAGCTCTCTTCCATGGTCGACAAGAGTAGTACGTGAACGTCACTATACGGATGTATAAGAAATGATACACTCGTATCATGGAGCGGACGACGAGAGCTCGGCTACGGGATGCCGCGATTGAGCTGGTGGCGGAAGGGCACCAGCCTTCCGCGCGAACAGTGGCCGAACGAGCCGGGGTGAGCGCGGGCCTGGTCCGGCATCACTTCGGCTCGATGAGCAAACTTCAGGCGGAGTGCGATGCACACATCGCGCGGCTCATCCGTCAGATGAAGCAGGAGGCGATCCGGCTGGGGCAACGGCTCGACGTGCTGCAGGCCATCCTGGCCGCGGATCGCACGCGCGCCCTGCCCTACCTGGCCCACCGGCTGGGGGCCGATAGCCCGGAGATCGACGTCCTCGTCGACCAGCTCGCCTCAGACGCCGAGGGTTACCTGCGCGAGGCCGTGGAACTTGGCGAACTGCAGCCGATCGCCGACCTGCACCACGTCGCCAAGCTCGCCACGCTGCACGCACTGGGCGAGGTGGCCCTGCACCGTCACCTGGCGCGAATGTTCCACGTCGACCTGACCAGGACCGACCTGGCTCAGGAACCCGGATTCCACAACTACCTGTCCGCGCAGGTGGAGCTGTATGCGGGACTGATGTCGCCCACCCGGCTCGCGCTGCTGCGCGCATACCTACAGGAGAACCGATGACCGTCATCGAAACCAACGGCCTGATCAAGCGCTTCGGCAAGTTCACGGCTCTCGAAGGAATCGACCTTCAGGTGCAGGCGGGGGAGGTTTACGGCTTCCTCGGCCCAAACGGCGCGGGAAAATCCACCGTGATCCGCGTGCTCCTCGACGAGATCCGCGCTACGGCAGGAGCGGCCACCCTGTTCGGCCTCGACTCACGCAAGGACGCGGTGGCGATCCACCGACGGATCGGATACTTGCCCAGCGACCTCACGCTCTACCCCAAGCTGACGGGCAAGGAATGCCTGCGGTTCTTTGCCCGGCTGCGTGGCGGCATCGACTGGACCTACGTCAACGAGCTTGCCGCACGGTTCGACGCTGAACTGGGTAAGCGCTGCGCCGAGCTCTCCACCGGGAACCGGCAGAAGATCGGCCTGATCGCCGCGCTCATGCACAAGCCAGAGCTGGTGATCATGGATGAGCCAAACGCCGGCCTGGATCCTCTCATTCAGCACGAGTTTCAGCAGGTGGTGCGGGAGGTCGTGGCGGAGGGGCGAACGGTGTTCCTATCGAGCCATACGCTCTCCGAGGTGCAGCGAGTTGCCGACCGCGTCGGCATCATCCGTCAGGGACGCATGGTCGCCGTCGAGGAGATTGGTCGGCTGCTCGCCGTGCGGCGAGTGGTTCTCGTCCTCGACGGCGTGGCCACTCGCGACGACTTCGCAGGGCTCACCGGGGTCACCGATCTGCGCATCACGGATAAACGAGTCACCCTGGGTTTCGCGGGTGAACTCGGCGTGCTGCTGGACGCGGTGGGTAAGAAACACCACATCCTCGACATGCAGGCCGCCGACGCGGACCTTGAGGAGTTCTTCCTGGCCTTCTACCAGGAGCAAAAGTGATAGCCGCAGCGCTCGCCACGCGCGCTCTCACGGAAAAGTGGCGTTCGGCAGCCGGCACGCTGGCGGCCGTCTTGGGCATCACCTGGCTGGCCATCGAGATCTACGGCTCCATCGACCTCAGCATCTACGACTCCCTGCCCGAACCGGTGCTGGCCCTGGTTGGTTTCCCCCGGGGAGCCAGTGCGCAGGTGCTCGCCTTCAATGAAGGGGTAGGGATGGTCGGTGGGTTGGCGGTGTCAGGTGTGGCCATCGCGCTAGGGGCGGACATCGTCGCGGGCGGTGAAGGGCGGCGAACTCTCCAATACGTGTTGGCCCAGCCGATCTCGCGTCTGACCACGGTGCTCACAAGCGCTGCCGTGCACCTTACCCTGGTCGCTGCGATGAGCGCGGGTATCTGGGCCGGTAGCCAGTTGCTCGCGCTCGGCTACGATGTCGACACGAGCGAGCTGCACCTGGGAGCCCTCTGCGTGACGCTTGGTGTAAGCGCGGCGCTGCATGGCGCTGCCGCCTTCGCGGTCGGGGCGATCACCGGCCGCAAGGGCCTGGCCGCGGGGGCTGGTTCCGCCCTGCTGATGCTGGGCTGGCTTGGCTCCGGGCTTCTCCCGCTCACCTCAGGCTATGCGAAATACGCGGACTGGCTGCCGTATCATTGGTTCGCAGGCCAGAAGACGCTGATGCGTGGGCTCGATCAGGGAACGCTCGCGCAGTTGATCATTGTCATGGCAGCGCTGTTCGCGGTGGGCATCGTCTCCTTCCCGCTGCGAGACCTGCGCTCCGTGGCCACTGCGCCGCTGGGTGAGCGCCTTCGGGCGGTGAGGCTGCACGTCGCGCCGCGCAGCGTGGCCGGTGCTGCGATTGGGCGTGGATTCACGATGATCCTGGTAGTGAGCATGCTGCTTGCGGTGAGCGCGGTGATGATGGGTCCGATGTTCGACTCTATGAAGAGCGAGCTGGGTTCCTTTCAGAACTCGCTGCCGGATGACCTGCTGGCGATATTCGGCATCGAGGATCTCTTGAGCCCAGGGGGGTTTCTGTGGACGGAAGTGATGAGCGTCTATGCGCCGCTGGCGATCATCGCGCTGGCGGCAGCCCAAGCAGTGGGCCTGGCCAAGGAGGAGCGCGCAGGCAGGGTGGGATTCCTGCTCTCCACGGGGGTATCGAGGGCCCGGGTGCTGCGCGGGGCCCTGCTGGCAATACTGGTAGGCTGCGGGCTCCTCGCCATGCTTACTTTCGTCGGCCTGCTAGTAGCCGACACGTGGGGCGGGCTTGGTTTGCCTGTCGTCAGGCTTGCTGGGGCCTGCATGCACCTGTTTGGCTACGGGTTGTGTGTGGGGGCGATATCGCTGGCGGTTGCGGCGGCCACAGGTAGCGCCGCTGCGGCGGGCTGGGGCGCTGCTGGGGTCGGCTTCCTGGGGCACTTCACTTACTCTCTGCTCCAGCTGGATCCTGCCACCGCTGTCCTCGCCAAACTGTCACCCACCTACTACTACGCGGCTGCCCGGCCGCTGGAGTCGGGCGCCGACTGGGGCCACGTCGGGGTGTTGCTCGCGCTGGCGTCGGCGGCCCTGACCGTGGCCTTCCGCCGCTTCGATCGACGCGATCTGCGGGTTTGAGCCCGATCACGCCGGGGCTCCGTCGGGTCCAGCGGAGCTGCGGCAAACCAGTTGGGCCGGGCTCAGCGGCTCGGGTCGGGAGGCCCGTCAGTCAGCTCGATGCGGCAGGTCGTTCTGCCCACCTTCAGGCTGCCCGCGCGGGTTCCGTCCATATTGTGAGCGAGAAACCCGTCGATGAAACCCTGATGGATGCTGCAGACCAGCTTCAACTGGTCGGGGGAAAGCGCGTCACGGAAGGGGCAGCGGGTGAAGCGGATGGATTTGGGCTCTCGCGCGGTGGCGAAGCCGCGCTCGCCGAGCTCTGTCACGAGTTGCTCCGCCGCCGGTCCCGGTTGCGCTTGGGCGGCCGCGGAACTGCCCCAGGCCGCGCCTGCGTGCTGAGCCAGGCTCAACTGCTCTTGGTTGGCTGTGGGCATGATGTCGAGTAGGACACCCAGTAGTTCAGTCAGGTGGCGGTTCCCGACGGTGGGCGACTTGTTGGTGGCGCGGTAGCGCAGCGGGGGGCGCCCCGCTCCTTCGCTGCGGACGGCCTCGCGGACGGCGAAGCCGCGATCCACCAACGCATCCAGGTGGAATCGTGCGGAGTTGCGGTGAAGTTTCAGCTCGTCCGCAACTTCCGCGACGGCTAGGGCGCGGTCAGCTCCTTGCAGGGTGGCCAGCACTTTTGCCCTAGTGGGGCCCAAATCGTGGTGGTTTCTGCTCATGTTCTCAGTGTTGCACGTGTGCGCCGTGTAGTGCGATCTGGCTAGAGTTTGTACATGGAATTTGTACCTTTGGTCGATGGTTATGGCCGTCGAGCCCGTGACCTCAGGGTCTCGTTGACCGACAGGTGCAATCTGCGTTGTTCCTACTGCATGCCCGCGGAAGGGCTGAACTGGTTGCCGACGGAGCAGACCCTGACCGACGACGAGGTGCTTCGCCTGATCCGGGTCGCCGTTACGCGGTTGGGGGTGGAACGGATCAGGTTCACCGGGGGCGAGCCCCTGCTGCGCAAAGGACTGGAGCGAATCATCGCCGGGGCGTCCGACATTGGCTCTGTCGTCGGCGGCGTCGATTTGGCGTTGACTACTAACGGTCTGGGCCTGGACAGGCGGGTCCACGGGCTCGTGCGCGCGGGTTTGCGCAGGGTGAACGTCTCCCTGGACTCGCTGGACCCGGTTCGGTATGCCCGAATCACTCGGCGAGATCGCCTGCCCGACGTTTTGCGCGGCATCGAGGCGGCGGCCGCCGCCGGTCTCAACCCAGTGAAGGTCAACTCGGTGATCGTGCGGGAACAGAACGTGCAAGACGTCGTTCCGTTGGCCGAGTTCTGTCTGCGCCGGGGATATCAGCTGCGGTTCATCGAGCAGATGCCGCTGGGCCCGGAGGGGCAATGGCAGCGGGATCGGATGGTGACGGCTGATGAGATTCTCGCGCTGCTGGGCAGTCGGTTCGTGCTCACTCCTGTCCAGGAGCCTCGCGGCGGCGCTCCGGCCCAGCTTTGGGCTGTCCGGCCGAACAGCACCCAGCCCGGGGGGGTGGTGGGGGTGATTGCCTCGGTCACGCGCCCGTTCTGTGGAGACTGCGACCGTACTCGGCTCACCTCCGACGGGCAGGTTCGTTCATGTTTGTTCTCTCGCAGAGAGCGCGATTTGCGCGCGATCATGCGCGGTGGAGGCAGCGACGACGATATCGTGGCTGCGTGGAGCAGCGAGCACGGGGCGAAGCCGAGGGCCCACGGAATCGACGAGGCCGATTTCATCCCTCCGGCTCGTACCATGAGCGCGATTGGAGGCTGAAAATGGAAGTTCGGTTCTTCGCTGGTGCAGCGGAGGCGGCCGGGGTCGAGCGGCGACAGGTACCTGACGGGCTCGGCTACGAGCAGCTTCTCGCGCACCTGGGCAGTGGTAACGAGCACCTCGCCCGGGTGTTGCAGGTCTGCTCGTTTTTGGCGGACGGGCGTCGCATAACGGGCGAGCGGGATTCGCTTGTCGGGGTGGCACAGGTCGACGTACTGCCGCCCTTTGCAGGTGGGTAGCCCGAGTCGCGTCGCCATCGTGCTGGGTGGCGGGCGCTCCAGGAGGATGGGACGGGACAAGCTTGAGCTTCCCCTGGGCGAGAGCACGCTGCTGGGCGCCGTTTGCGCGGCTGCGGGGGAGTGGGCCGATCGCGTGGTTGTCGCGGGCCCGCAGAGGCCGTTGGCGGCGGATTTTGTGCAGGAACAGCCGCCGTTCGGTGGGCCGGTGGCGGGGCTGGCTGCCGCCTTGGCGGTGGTGCCCGCCGACGAGTATCTGCTGCTGGCCGGTGATCTGGCGCGACCCCGGGAAGTCGTCGCTTCGTTGGCGGCAGCTGCCATGGACGGCGATGGCGTGGTGTTGAGGGACGAGGAGGGCTGGCCACAGTGGCTGGCGGGGCGGTACCGGGGAGAACCACTGAGGGCAACAATTGCTCGACTCCCTGAGGTGCGCGGAGTGTCGGTGCGTCGTGCACTAGGGGGTTTGGTGGTGGGTCAAGTGCCCGTCTCTGAAGGGGTGGTTGCCGATATCGATACCCCCGAACAGTTTCGCCGGATGTCCCGGAATTAGCCAAGGCGCGAATTGCCTAATTGCTTGCTGGCTAGGTCTGATGGCCGATTTCAGACAAATAGTTTGAATTAATGGGCAAGACCCGGATGAGCATGTCAAGCTATCCTCATGAGCACTGACGCTGCACGACTGGATGGCCCGGCTTCCGACGCCCTGCTGGGCATCGGTCGGTTCTTCAAGAAGTGGGATACTACGAAGGATTCCAGGGCGGTTTTTCGCGAAGGTGGCCGAGCCGGCGACGTCTTCTACCGGGACCGCTGGAGCCATGACAAGGTGGTGCGTTCCACTCACGGCGTGAACTGCACGGGTTCATGCTCGTGGAAGGTTTACGTGCGTGACGGCATCATCACCTGGGAGTCTCAGCAGACGGACTATCCGTCGACGGGGCCGGATCGACCCGAGTATGAGCCTCGGGGTTGCCCGCGAGGCGCGGCGTTCTCCTGGTACACCTACTCCCCGACCAGGGTGCGCTACCCCTACGGGCGGGGTGTGCTCGTCGAGATGTATCGAGAGGCGAAAAAACGCCTTGGCGATCCGGTGGAGGCTTTCCGGGAAATCTCCACTGACCCGGTCAAACGGCGGCGTTACCAGCAGGCCCGAGGGAAGGGTGGCCTCGTGCGAATCAGCTGGGAGGAGGCGCTGGAGATCTCCGCAGCCAGCTACGTCAACACCATCAAGAACTATGGCCCGGATCGCTGCGTCTCCTTCTCGCCGATCCCAGCGATGAGTCAGGTGAGCCACGCGATCGGCACGCGCTTCACGCATTTGATCGGCGGGGCGATGACCAGCTTCTACGATTGGTACGCTGATCTGCCCGTCGCCAGCCCCCAGGTCTTCGGGGACCAGACCGACGTCCCGGAGTCTGGTGACTGGTGGGACGCCACTTATCTCATGATGTGGGGCTCTAACGTTCCGGTCACCCGTACCCCCGACGCGCACTGGATGGCCGAGGTGCGTTACCGAGGGACGAAAGTGGTGGTGGTCTCGCCCGACTACGCCGACAACGTTAAGTTCGCCGACGAGTGGCTCCCAGCCCAGGCAGGCACGGACGCCGCGCTTGCCATGGCGATGGGGCACGTCATCCTGAAGGAAAACTTCGTCGACAAGCAGGTTGATTTCTTCACCGACTACGTCAAGCAGTACACCGATCTGGGGATGCTGATCACGCTCGTGGAACACCCGGAAGGGCACGGTTTGGTGCCGGGTAAGTTCCTCACGGCGGCGGGCCTGCCCGCTCACCAATCCCTACCGGATGCGGACTTCAAGACCGTGATGTGGGATCGCGCCACCGGCGGCACGGCGATACCAAACGGGTCGATGGGTTTCCGCTACAACGAGGACGGCGCCGGTCAGTGGAACCTCGATCTGGGAGAGATCGACCCCGCGCTGACGCTTGAAGGCGAGGCTGGGGCCCGCGGGGTGGAGATTGCTCTGCCGTGCTTCGAGGATCCCAAGGGCGTGGGATCAGTCATCCGACGTGGCGTGCCTGCGCTTGAGGTGGACGGCCACCTGGTGACCACCGTCTTCGACCTGATGCTCGCCCAATACGGCGTCGCCCGGCCGGGCCTGCCCGGAACTTGGCCGAAGGATTACGACGACCCGAGCGTGCCGTACACCCCGGCCTGGCAGGCCGAGATCACCTCGGTGCCTGCAGAGGCCTGTATCCGCGCCGCCCGGGAGTTCGCGCGCAACTCGGAGGAGTCCAAAGGCCGCACGATGATCATCATCGGGGCCGGCATCTGTCACTGGTTCCACGCGGATGTCACCTACCGTTCGATCATCGCCCTTCTCATGCTCACCGGCTGCATCGGCAAGAACGGGGGCGGCTGGGCGCACTACGTCGGCCAGGAGAAGTGCCGGCCCATGACGGGCTGGTTCAACATGGCCAACGCCACCGACTGGACGCGGCCGCCGCGCACCATGATCGGCACCGCCTACTGGTACATGCACACCGATCAGTGGCGCACGGACGGCTTCTCCTCCGACCGCATCAAATCCCCCTTGTCCACCGGCAGCCTCGACGGTATGCACACCGCAGATTCTGTCGCGCTGGCCCACCGGCTGGGTTGGATGCCCTTCTACCCCCAGTTCGACGTGAACCCCCTCGACCTGGCTGACGAGGCCCAAGCGGCGGTGGAGCGCGGCGAGCACGCCACGGTGCAGGAGTACGTGGCCGCCAAACTGAAATCGGGCGAACTAAAGAGCGCGGTCGAGGATATCGACGCGCCGGAGAACTGGCCACGCACGATGATCCTCTGGCGTTCAAACCTATTCGGGTCCTCCGCCAAAGGAAACGAGTACTTCCTCAAACACCTGCTGGGCACCCACAACAACGTCATGGAAAACGGGCACGGTGCCGACCAGAAGCCCAGCGTCGTCAAGTGGCGGGACGAGGCCCCTGAGGGCAAAGTCGACCTGCTGATGACCGCAGACTTCCGGATGACCAGTTCCACCCTCCTCAGCGACATCGTGTTCCCCGCGGCCACCTGGTACGAGAAATACGACCTCAGCTCCACGGACATGCACCCTTACGTTCACGCCTTCACTCCGGCGATCGATCCACCGTGGGAGGCCCGAACCGACTTCGTCCTGTTCAGCGACCTGGCCGCCGCGATCTCCGAGTTGGCCAAGGGACGTCTCGACACTCGACTCGACGTCGTCGCGGTGCCGATGCAGCACGACACGCCCGGGCAGATTGCGCAGCCGGGCGGGCGGGCACCTGACTGGCGCGGCACGGACCTGCCAGCGGTTCCTGGCAAGAACCTGCCCGTGCTGCAGGTGGTGGAACGCGACTACACCGCTATCGCGGACAAGCTACTCACCGTCGGCCCACTGGCGGACAAGCTGGGCTTCACCGTGAAGAACATCACCTACGACATGACCCACCAGGTGGCGCGGCTCGCGAAGCTGCATGGGGTGTACCCGTCGGGTCCGGCCGCCGGACGGCCGGCCATCGACACCGATTCCCGGTTGGCCGAGGCCATCCTGACTTTCTCGGGTACCACGAACGGTGAGGTCGCCACCCAGGGCTTCCACGACCTAGAGCGCAAGACGGGTCGCAAGCTCGCCGACCTGTCCGCGGGATCCGAGGAGCGCATCATCACCTTCGCGCAGACCCAGTCCGCCCCTCAGCCGGTGATTACCTCGCCGGAGTGGTCGGGCTCCGAGACGGGTGGCCGCCGCTACGCCGCGTTCACCATCAACACGGAGCGGCTGAAGCCGTGGCACACCCTGAGTGGCCGGATGCACTTCTTCCTGGACCACGACTGGATGATCGACGCGGGGGAGCAATTGCCCATCTTCCGGCCGCCTCTGGACATGACCACCGCCTACGGGGAGCCAGAGATCGGCCCCACTGGGGAGAAGGCCATCACCCTGCGTTACCTCACGGTGCACAACAAGTGGGCGATTCACTCGCAGTACTACGACAACTGGTTTATGCTCTCGCTCGGCCGCGGTGGGCCACAGGCCTGGCTCAGCGTGAACGACGCCAAGAGCATCGGGGTGGCGGACAACGACTGGGTTGAGCTGACCAACGCGAACGGAGTGTTCGTTGCCCGGGCGGTGGTAACCCCGAAGCTGCCCGACGGCATCGCCTACGTGCAGCATGCGCAGGAGCGCACCGTGGATGTGCCCAAATCGCAGGCCACTGGTAGGCGCGGCGGCATCCACAACTCCGTCACCCGCATCCTGCTCAAAGCTACCCACCTGATCGGCGGTTACGCCCACCAGGCGTACGCCTTCAACTACATCGGCCCCACCGGCGTGCAGCGAGACATCGTCTCCACCGTGCGTCGGCGCTCCCAGGAGGTGCAGTACTGATGGCCAAGCGACGACGCGTCATGGCCCAAGTGGCCATGGTAATGAACCTGGACAAGTGCATCGGATGCCACACCTGCTCGGTGACCTGCAAGCAGGCCTGGACCAACCGTTCGGGAACCGAGTACGTGTGGTTCAACAACGTGGAGACCCGTCCCGGGCAGGGCTACCCACGCACCTACGAGGACCAAGAGAAATGGCAGGGCGGCTGGGTGCGCACCAAATCCGGGCGGCTCAAGCTGCGCTCCGGCGGCAGGTTCCGTAAGCTGCTCAGCATCTTCGCTGCGCCGCGCCAGCCTGGGATTGGAGACTACGCCGAGCCATGGACCTACGACTACGAGACCCTCACCCAGGCGCCGCTCGGAGATGACTTCCCCGTCGCCCGCCCCAAGTCGCTGGTCACCGGCGAGGACATGGCCATCCGGGCGTCGGCGAACTGGGATGATGCGCTGGGCGGTATCGCGGAGACTGGCCACGACGACCCCATCGTCAAGAAGCTTCGCGAGGAGGCCAACCTCAAGATTCGGTTCGAGTACGAGAAGACCTTCATGTTCTTCGTTCCCCGGATCTGTGAGCACTGCCTGAACCCGTCGTGCATGGCCTCGTGCCCCTCGGGCGCGATCTACAAGCGGGCCGAGGACGGGATCGTCCTGGTGGACCAGGATCGGTGCCGCGGCTGGCGGCAGTGCATCACAGGTTGCCCCTACAAGAAGATCTACTTCAACCACCGCACCGGCAAGGCCGAGAAGTGCACGATGTGCTACCCGCGACTGGAGCTCGGTCAACCGACTGTCTGCTCCGAAACCTGCGTGGGCAGGCTGCGCTATATCGGCATCATCCTCTACGATCCCGATCGCGTGACTGCCGCAGCCCTAGCTGACGACAAGGACCTATACCAGGCCCAGCTCGACATCATGCTTGACCCGACTGATCCCGAGGTGATCTCCGACGCGCTGGCCAGCGGGATCCCCATGGACTGGCTGCACTCGGCCCGGAGGTCGCCCGTCTATGCGCTCATCAAACACTTCAAGGTGGCACTGCCGCTGCACCCCGAGTACCGCACCATGCCGATGGTGTGGTACGTGCCGCCCTTGTCTCCCGTGGTGGATCTACTCAGGGGCCAAGGACATGACTCCGAGGCCGCAGGGAACCTGTTTGGCGCCATTGATGCCCTGCGGATCCCCGTCGAGTACTTGGCCGAGCTGTTCACGGCGGGCGACACCCAGGTTGTCACGGACGTGCTGCAGCGCCTTGCGGCGATGCGCTCTTACATGCGCGACGTGACGCTCGGCCGACAGCGCCAGCCCGAGTTGGCGCACGCGGTCGGGATGGAGCCGGCAGCGATGGAGCAGATGTACCGGCTGTTGGCGATCGCTAAGTACGACGAACGCTACGTCATTCCGAAGGCGCACGTAGAGCGGGCTCATCAGCTGGAGGAGATGGGATGTTCCCTCGATTTCGACGGTGGTCCCGGGCCTGGCGGTGCGGGGCCGGTCAGCGTCGGAGCGGGTCGCCGGGTGCCGGTCAGCATCGAGAGCTTCGCAGCAGCGCAAGCCCGACGAGAGGCATGAGGCCATGAGGCAGGCGGTGGTCTTCCAAGCTGCGGGGATGCTGCTCAGCTACCCCGACGAGGAACTGCTGGCCAGACTCGATCTGGTGGAGTCCGCGGTTGAGGAAGTAGGGCAGGGCCACTACTTCCACCCGACGCTCGCGCACCTGCGGAGCGCGCCCCTGATGGAGCTCCAGGCGTTTCACGTTCAGGAGTTTGATCTTTCCCGTCGGCATGCGCTGCACCTGACCTACTGGACCGACGGCGACACCCGGCGGCGCGGCGAGGTGTTGGCGGCGATCAAACAGACGTACCGCGACTCCGGGCTGCTGGTGGATCTGGCCGGGGAGCTGCCCGACTTTCTGCCGATGGTGCTGGAGTTCGCGGCCACCGGCTCGCCCGAGTTGGGTGTCGCGCTGCTGAACGCTTACCGGGCGTCGTTGGAGTTGCTGCGCATCGGACTGGCCGAGGACAAGCTTCCGCAGGAAGGGGTCGTCGCGGCCGTGTGTCAGCAGCTGGGCGGCCCGTCCCCGAAAACCCGCGCCGAGGTCCGCGACCTCCTCGCTGGCCCCCCTGTTGAGACCGTCGGGTTGGACCACACCCCCCTCCCGTACCCGATTTTTCAAGGAAGCTGACATGGAGTTTCTGCTCTGGAGCGTGTTGCCCTACGTCGTCGCGATCGTCCTCGTGGGAGGCTTGATCTGGCGTTATCGATACGACCAGTTCGGCTGGACCACCCGGTCGTCGCAGCTTTACGAATCCAAACTGCTCAGGTTCGGTTCGCCCATCTTCCACTTCGCGCTGCTGGCGGTGCTGATGGGACACCTGGTTGGGCTGCTGATTCCCAAGGCCTTCACCGACTGGGTGGGCATTGACCAGCACAGCTATCACTCCGTCGCACTGTATGGTGGCGGGCTGGCCGGCGTCGCTCTGGTGGTGGGGCTGGTACTTTTGCTCTGGCGCCGCGCCACGAACCCAAGCGTGCGCAGGGCCACCACGCTGAGCGACAGGGTGATGTATGTGGTGCTCTCTACGGCCATTGGCCTCGGTTTGTTCGCGACCTTGACCGGGGACAAGACGCCCACGGGCGAGGAGCACAACTACCGCGAGACGGTATCGGTCTGGTTCCGCTCGTTGTTCGGTTTCCAACCGGACACCGAAGCGATGGCCGCGGCCACATGGCAGTTCCAAGCGCATGTGGTCATAGGTCTCCTGCTGTTTGCGATCCTGCCGTTCACCCGGTTGGTGCACGCCTTCTCCGCGCCGCTGCACTACCTTTTCCGCCCCTACATCGTCTATCGGTCGCGTGACACTACTCCCGCGGTCTCGGCCACGACATCGGGCCGAGGCTGGGACCCGGTTGGCTTGCGCGACAACCAACGTATCTGACCACCCCCTAGAAATCGCAGGAGAAATGAGCAAGCTGATAGAGGTTCCCCCCATCCACGAAACCGGCGCGGGGGCGGGCCGGGTCATGACGATGTCCACCATCGCCTTCACCTTGATGTTCGCGGTGTGGCTGATGTTCGGCATCCTGGGCATCCCGATCCAGAAAGAACTGGGGCTCAGCGACGAGCAGTTGAGTTGGATATCCGCGGTGGCTGTGCTGAACGGCTCCATGTGGCGGCTGCCGGCCGGCATCATCACGGACCGCATCGGCGGCCGCAAGGTGACCCTGTTCATGCTGTTCGCCACCGCCATACCTGCCTACCTGGTGTCGGTGGCGCAGAACTACATGTGGCTGCTGGTTCTGGCCTTCCTGGTCGGTTTCGCCGGAAACCTGTTCTCTGTCGGCACCGCCTGGAACTCGGCCTGGTATGCCAAGGACCGCCAGGGGCTAGCGCTCGGCGTGTTCGGAGCGGGTAACGTGGGCGCTTCCGTCACCAAGTTCATCGGCCCGGGCTTGATCGCGGCGACGGCGGGTTCCACGTATATCCTGGGCGTTCAAGGCGGCTGGCGGTTGATCCCCGTGATCTACGCAGTGCTGCTGATCATCACCGGCGTGCTCACCTGGTTGGTTGTTCCTCACGTGGACCGGGCGCCAGGGGCATCGAAGCCGATCAAGGAGATGCTGGCGCCGCTATCCAGCGTCCGAGTCTGGCGCTTCAGCCTCTACTACGTGGCCGTTTTCGGTGCCTACGTGGCGCTGTCGGCCTGGCTGCCGAAGTACTATGTGGATAACTTCGAAACCAGTCTGAGCACTGCTGGGCTACTGACGGCGACGTTCATCTTCCCTGCCTCGCTGCTTAGGCCGCTCGGCGGCTGGATGAGCGACCACTTTGGCGCACGTCGCGTGATGTACGGCACCTTCGGGTTGATGCTGGTGACCAGCGGTATCCTCATGATGCCCAACGGCTTCCTGACCATAGTGCTGCCCGACGGCTCCACCTCGGAGCATTGGCACTACACGATGCAGTTGCCCTGGTTTGTGGTGTTGGTTTTCCTACTCGGCTGCGCCATGGGCCTTGGCAAAGCCGCCGTCTACAAACACATTCCTGAGTACTTCCCTGACAACGTTGGGTCGGTCGGTGGGCTCGTCGGCATGCTGGGCGGGTTGGGCGGATTCTTCCTGCCTCCGCTGTTTGCCTACACCAAGACGTGGTCGGGATTCCCCAGCTCTACTTTCTTTTGCATCTTCGTCCTGGTCGCCGTGTGTACGTTGTGGATGCACTTCACAATCGTCCGGATGTTGCATGAAAAGGCGCCAGAACTGGCTGACAACTTTGAGACCCCCGCTAAGGAAGGAGCCTCGGCATGACCGCGCCTGCTACCAAGGGTGACTGGCTGGTCACCTGGGATCCGGAAGACGAAAAATCGTGGGACAAGAAGCTGGCTTGGACCACGCTGACCATCACCACGATCTCACTGACGCTGTGCTTCGTGGCGTGGTTCCTGCCCAGCGCCATCGTGCCGCGTCTGCTGGCCCTCGGCTTCGACATCAGCAAGAACGAACTCTACTGGCTCGCCGCCATGCCGGGCCTCTCCGGCGGTCTGCTCCGACTGGTGTGGATGGTGTTGCCCCCGATCATGGGCACCAGAAAGATGGTGTCCCTGACCACCGCGGCTCTTGTGTTGCCGTTGGTGGGCTGGGGTGTGGCCGTGCAGAACAACCAGACGCCGTACTGGGTTCTGCTGCTCCTGGCTTTTTTGGCGGGCCTCGGTGGCGGCGCGTTCTCGGGTTTCATGCCTTCGACCTCCTTCTTCTTCCCGCGGAAGGCTCAGGGCACCGCATTGGGCATTCAGGCCGGTGTGGGCAACTTCGGGGTTTCGTTGGTGCAGTTGCTGACGCCCTGGCTGATCGGTTTTTCGATGGTGGGCTTCCTGGGGTCGAGCCAGACCATGGCGACCGCGGGCGGAACCACCCGCGAAGTCTTCTACCAGAATGCGGCCTTCCTCTACGTGCCCATTGCGCTCGCCGTGGCCATTTGGGCCTACCTGGCGCTGCGATCCGTCCCGGTGAAGGCGAACATTCGCCAGCAGTTCGACATCTTCTCCAACCAGGACACGTGGTGGATGACGGCGCTGTACATCATGACCTTCGGCACCTTCTCGGGTCTGTCCGCCCAGTTCGGCCTCCTGATGTTCAACCTCTACGGCGCGGGCAACCCGGCGATCGTGGAGGGCGCTGGCGAAACCGCGCGAGTGCTGGTCGAGGGCTACGCGCTGCCGGATCCGGTCGCCTACGTTTTCCTCGGCCCGCTCGTAGGCGCGGGCGCGCGGGTGCTGTTCTCCCCGCTGACGGACAAGATGGGCGGCGCCATCTGGACGCTGATCTCTGGGATTGGGCTGGTGGCCGCGATCGGCGTCACGATTCCTGCGCTTTCTCCGGACACCTCCAGCGCGGAGTCGCTGCAGGGTGGGTTCAACCTGTTCCTGTGGGGAATGTTGGCCATCTTCCTGTTCTCCGGTATCGGCAATGCCTCGACCTTCAAGCAGATGCCCATGATCTTCGAGCGTCGTCAGGCGGGCGGGGTGATCGGTTGGACCGCAGCCATCGCCGCCTTCGGGCCGTTCCTGTTCGGCATTGGGCTTTCGATGCTCGGCCCCGTCGTGTTCTACGTCATCGGCGTGATCTGGTGCCTGGTGTGCACCGCTATCACCTGGTGGCGTTACGCCAAGCCCGGTGCAGCGAAACCCAGCTGACCTACGCCCGTGGAGACGATCACTGAAGTCAACATCGACGCCGACCGGCTGCTGGCCGCCGTGCACGACGACCGCGCCGGGGCGGTTGTGACCTTCGCCGGTGTCGTGCGCAACCACGACCGCGGGGCGGCGGTCACCGGCATCGAATACGTCGCCCATCCGTCGGCCGGGCGGGTGCTGGCCGAGATCGTGGACGATTTCACCCGGCGGGAAGGCGTGCATCGGGTGGTGGCCCAGCACCGCGTCGGCGTCCTCGGCATCGGCGGCTTGGCGCTGTTCGTCGCAGTTTCCGCCAGCCACCGAGCCCAGGCGTTCGACTGCGCCTGGCAGCTGGTGGATCGGGTCAAGGAGGTGCTACCCGTGTGGAAGAAACAGTTCCTGGCCGACGGCGGGTACGAGTGGTCGCAATGCCCCTGAGCGCTGAGGAACGCATCAGGTACCAGCGCAACATTGATGTTCGGGGCATCGGAGAAGCCGGGCAGGAGAGGCTGTTAGCGGCCAGGGTGTTGGTGGTCGGAGCAGGCGGACTCGGCTCGGCGGCGCTGCCCTACCTGGCTGCGGCAGGAGTCGGGCGAATCGCGGTGGTAGACGGCGACGTGGTGGAGCTGGGCAACTTGCAACGTCAAGTACTGCACACTGACCTGGGCCGGAATAAGGCCGTCTCGGCGGCCGAGCGGCTGCAGCGCCTGAATCCCGGGATCCGGGTGGAGCCGATCCCACGGTTCCTATCAGACGAAGAAGCTGCGATCCTGTTTCCGCAGTTCGACCTGGTGCTGGACTGCTGCGACTCCTTCTCAGCTAAGTTCATGATCTCCGACGTGGCCCGGGCCACGCAGTCCCGATTGGTTTGGGCTTCCGCCGTGGGGATGCACGGGCAGTGCTCGGTCTTCGGCGTGCCCGACGAACACGGCGACGTGCTCTACTTGCGCGACCTGATCCCAGCTGAGCCTCCGGCGGGGAGCTACCCGCAGGCCGCGGAGGTGGGCGTCCTGGGGGCCATGGTCGGCCAGCTCGGCGCGCTGCAAGCCACCGAGGCCATCAAGTTGCTCGCCGGTTTTGGTGAGCCGCTCGTCGGGCGGGTGCTGGTGCTGGACGCGTCCACCGGTAGGTGGAACGTGCTGCCGTTGAGAAAGGCCCGCTGATGTTGAGTCTGGATACCTACCGCGAATGGGTTGTTTCGCAGCTGACCCGGCTGCCCGTCGAATCGAGCCCGATCGGATCTGGTCATGGCAGGGGGCTGGCGGAGGACCTGGTTGCCCGGTTTGCGGTGCCGCCGTTCGATAACTCTGCGATGGATGGTTTCGCGGTGCGAGCCGTCGACCTGGCTGCCGGCGCGGTGCTGCGGGTCGTCGGCGACGTCCCGGCCGGGGCAGCCAGCGTGCCCGGGGTGGGCCCGGGAGAGACGGCCCGAATCATGACCGGGGCTCCGCTGCCCCCCGGCGCGGATACGGTGTTGCCCGTGGAACTGACGGACCAGCCAACGGGCAGCGTGCCGTTACCGACGACGGTGCGAGTGCAGCAGCCGGTGGCGGCAGGCAGCCACATCCGTAGGCGGGGTGAGAACACCCACCCTGGGGACGTGGTGCTCCGCTCCGGCCAGCGGTGGAGCGCAGCCTGTGCGGCTGCGGCCGCGTCGGTGGGGTACGCCCGGGTACCTCTCGTGCGTCGTCCGAAGGTGGCGGTCATCAGCACGGGCAGTGAGCTCGTCGCTCCCGGAGCCGACCTGGGGTTCGGGCAGATCCCCGATTCCAACAGCGTGCTGCTGGCCGGGCTGGTGCGCCAGTTCGGGGCTGAGGCGGCGTGGGCGAGCAGCGTTGACGACCGGCTGGAGTCGTTTGAGTGGGCGCTGCGGGAAGCGGCCGGGGTCGACCTGATCGTCACGAGCGGTGGGGTGTCGGTCGGGGCATTCGAGGTGGTGCGGCGTTCCACCCAGGGGCAGGTACGGTTCGAGCAGGTGGCGATGCAGCCGGGCAAGCCGCAGGCTTTCGGCCGGGTCCGGCTGCCCGGAGGCGAAGTCCCGCTCGTGGGGCTGCCCGGCAATCCGGTCAGTGTGTTTGTGTCCGCCTGGGCGATCGTCCGTCCTGCGCTGGCCCGGCTCGGCGGCTGGAGGGCCTCCTGGCCGAGCCTGCGGGCCGTCGTCGGGCGGGGATGGAGAAGCCCGGAAGGTCGGCAGCAGTTCGTGCCCGTGCAGCTTTCCTGGGCCGACGACGGAACCGCCCACGCGTTGCCCACGCATCGGCTTGGGGCGGGCTCACACCTGGTGGCCTCGCTGCACCTGACTGACGGGCTGGCCGTGGTGCCCGCCCAGGCACGTGAGGTGGCCGAGGGGGAGGTGGTGACCGTTCTGCTTACCCGGTGAGCCGGGGCCGTCACTCGGCGGGGCGCCGCCAGTCTCCGGAGCGCCCGCCGCTCTTGGCCACCACCTTGGCCGAGGTGATTTCGCAGAGCCGGTCCACGCCTTTGGCCATGTCGACCACCGCCAGAGCGGCTACCGTCGCTGCGGTTAGCGCCTCCATTTCCACGCCGGTGCGGTCCGCCGCCCGAACCGTCGCGGAGATGTCGACCCCGGAATCAGTGACGGCTAGGTCCACCACGACACCGTGCACCCCGATGACGTGGGCCAGTGGCAGGAGGTCGGGAACCCGCTTGGCGGCGGCGATGCCCGCGGAGCGGGCCACGGCTAGCACGTCGCCCTTGGGCATTCGGTGATCGCGCAGCAGGGCGACCACCTCGGGGCTGCACTTGACGCTGGCCTCGGCCGTGGCCGTGCGGACGGTCGTCTGTTTCTCGGTGACGTCCACCATGCGGGCCTGGCCGGCGCCGTCGAGGTGGGTGAACTGGGTTGCCTTCGGCTGGCTCGGGGGTCGATTCAGGTCGTGATCCGCGCCGTCGAGCTGTTCGACGATGTGTGTCAGCAGCGGTGACAGGACCGCAAGCGTGTCGCGCGCTCCGCCGCGGGAGCCTGGCGCGTTGAAGATGAAGCACGGCCTGCCGTCGGCGGGGGCGATCACTCCTGCGAGGCCACGCGACAAGGTGGCCAGCTCGGTCTTGGCTGCCCCGGCGCGTCGCACGGCCTCGGCTATGCCGGGCACGTCGTAGGCGAGCAGCTCGGCTGTGGCCTCGACGGTCACATCGCGCGGGCCCACCCCGGTCCCGCCCGTGGTGAGGATCACGCGCGCCCCTGCGCCCACCGCATCGCGCACGGCCTGCTGGATCAGCGGGGTATCGTCGGGAACCAGCACAGCCGGGAGCACTGTGAAGCCCAGCTCGGCCAGGCCGTCGCGCAGGACGGGGCCGGAGCGGTCCTCGTAGATGTCGGCCGCGGCTCGGTCGGAACAGGTGATGACGACGGCGGTGTAAGACATATGCTCAGTTTAACCAGCCCCGGCTGCTCTCCGCGTATGCGGACGATAAGCTCTTGCTATGACGCAGATACGGATCAAGGCGGCCTCGCAGTTGCTCGGGGTCAGTGACGACACGGTGCGCCGGTGGGTCTCTGCTGGGAGGCTGGAAATGGGCGAGGATGACAGCGGGTGCAGCGTCGTCCCCGGGGAGCAGCTGGCGAGGCTCGCCCAAGAACTGGCGAACGGCTCCATCGAGGAACTCGATCCCGGGTTGGGTAGACGCTCCGCGCGCAATCACCTGACCGGTATCGTGACTGCGGTCAAATCGGATCCGGTGATGAGCCAAGTGGAGTTGCAGTGCGGCCGTTTCCGGGTGGTCTCGCTGATCTCCACCGAGGCTGTGGAGGAGTTGGGGCTCCAGGTGGGTGCCATCGGCACCGCTGTTATCAAGGCCACCAACGTGACGATCGAGGCGGGCGAAGCATGAGAAAGCTGTTCGCCCTGGCGATTTCCGCTGGGCTTGCTCTTACGGGGTGCACTGCTTCCCGGCAGGAGACCGAGAAGACCCAGCCGACGGTCTTCGCGGCCGCTTCGCTCGGCAAGGTACTGCCGGAGATAGAGCCGAACGCGTCCTACTCCTTCGACGGTTCCTCGGGGCTGGTGGACCAACTCGCGGGAGGTGCGCGCGCCGACGTGTTCCTCTCCGCCGACGAACGCAACATGAACAAGGCCGTGGAGAAGGGCCTGGTGGAGAAACCGACGATGTTCGCCACCAACTACCTGGTCCTGGTCACCCCGGGAGGGAACCCGGCCGGCATCACGGGGCTGGACGACTCCCTCACGGGCAAGAAGCTGGTGGTGTGCGCTCCCGAGGTGCCCTGCGGGGCTGCCTCCTTGAAGCTGGCGGAGCGTCGCGGCGTCACGCTGAAGCCGATCTCGGAGGAGTCCAAGGTGAGCGACGTCGTCGGCAAGGTGTCCTCCGGAGAGGCAGACGCCGGGCTGGTCTACGCCACTGATGCGGCGGCTGCCAAGAATGTGGAGACGATCCCGGTGCCAGGCGCCGAGGAGAACCCGAACACGTACTGGGCTGCGGTGGTGAAGGGGGCGGGCCAGCCAGAGACGGCGGCTCAGTTCATCAAGAAACTCACCCAGGAGGAGGGGCTGGCCAAGCTGAAGGCTGCCGGGTTCGGGCCGCCCAGGTGAGGATCCCTCGGTGGGCCTGGGCGGCGTTCGCCCTGGCCGTGGCCCTGCTGTTGATTCCGATCGTCGGGCTGCTGATCCGCACGCCGTGGGCTCGCCTGCCGCAGCTCCTGGCGAGCGAGCGAGCCCTCGACGCGATCCTGCTCAGCCTCACGACGTCCACCGCCGCAGTCGGTTTGGTACTCGTCCTGGGGGTGCCTGCCGCGCTGGTGCTCGCCCGGGGCCGGGGCCGCTGGGCCCACTGGTGCCGCACCGGGTTCGCCATTCCGATGGCTCTGCCGCCGGTGGTGGCTGGCCTGGCCCTGCTGCTCACTTTGGGCAGGAAGGGGCTGATTGGTCAGCCGCTGTCGGCGCTCGGCATCGAGATCGGCTTCACCACCGTCGCGGTGATCCTGGCCCAAACCTTCGTCGCGCTGCCTTTCCTCGTGCTCACCGTCGAAGGGGCGATGCGCAGTTCGGGCACGGGGCAGGAGTTGGCGGCCGCCCACCTGGGCGCCACGCCCACCCGGGTGCTGTTCACGGTGACGCTGCCCAGGCTGGCGCCGGCCATCGTCTCCGGGCTGGTGTTGGCCTTCGCTAGGGCGCTGGGCGAGTTTGGCGCGACGCTGACCTTCGCGGGGTCGTTGCAGGGAGTCACCCGCACCCTCCCGCTGGAGATCTACCTGCTGAGGGAGTCCGATTCCGACCTGGCCCTAGCCCTGGCCGCGATTCTGGTGATCGTCGCCGTGGGGTTGATGGGCGCGGCGAACCGGATGAGGGGGGTCAATGACTGAATACTTGCAGGTGGACGCCCGGCTTCGGGATCGCGGACTTGACGCTCGCCTCACGCTTGATGAAGGTGAACACGTTGCCGTGATCGGCCCGAATGGGGCTGGTAAGACCAGCCTGCTGCGGCTGGTCTCCGGCGCGCTGTTTCCCGACGACGGTGTGGTGCAGCTTCGCGGCACCTGCCTGTCCGGGCCCAGGGCACACGTGCCCGTGCACCGTCGCGGTTTCGCCTACCTGGAGCAGCGCCCGATGTTGTTCGGACACCTCACGGTGCTCGACAACGTGGCCTACGGGCTGCGGGCCAGGGGCAGGCCACGTTCCGTGGCCAGAGAACGCGCTCTGCGGGAGCTCGAACTCGTGGGAGCGGCGGAACTGGCCACCAGGCGGCCCCATCAGCTGTCGGGAGGGCAGGCCCAACGCGTCGCCCTGGCGCGGGCGTTGGCCACCGACCCGGATGTGGTGCTGTTGGACGAGCCCTTCGCCGCCCTGGACGTAGGGGTGGCGCCTGCCCTGCGGGCCCTGCTGCGGGAGCGGCTGGCCGAACGGACCGTCCTCCTGGTCACGCACGAGATGCTCGACGTCGTGTCGCTCACCAGCCGCGTGGTGGTGCTTGACGCCGGACGGGTGGTGGCCGATGGGCCCGTCGACGATGTTCTCGGGAAGCCGCCCACCGGTTTCGTGGCGGATTTCACCGGGGTGAATCTGCTGCTGGGGACCGCCATCGAGGAGTCAGCGATGGATCTGGGCGGGGAGCGACTGGTCGGCGTGGGCAATCTCAGACCCGGCGCCCGGGCGCGAGCCGCGGTTCCACCGGAGGCCGTGGCGCTGTATCGGGAGGAGCCGCAGGGCAGCCCGCGCAACTGCCTACCGGCCCGGGTGGTGTCGGTGGAGCCACTGGGTCGGCGGGCGGCCGTCGAGTTGGATGTTCGGGGCCAGATGTTGCGCGCCGAGCTGACCCTGAACGCGGTGGCCGAGTTGGATCTGGTCCCGGGCGACCGGGTGGTGGCCAGCATCAAGGCGCTGCAGGTTCGGTTGCTCTGATCGGGGGTAGCGCCGTGGTGGCCGAGGCCGTGGTGTGCACGTCTCAGGTGCGTAGTGCCTGGCGAGCCACGACGAAGGCCCGCACGATGAGCGCGACCACCGTCGCCGCGCCGACCACTAGCCAGAGCCGGGATTGCGCGACGAAGATCGCGGACACCGCGAAGAGGACGGGGAGGAGGTATGCGCCGGACCACTTCAGGTAGCCGCCGAAGCTCGGCATCTTCACGCCGGCGGACTCGGCCACCGACTTGACCATGAAGTTGGGGCCGTTGCCGATGTAGGTCATGGCGCCAAAGAGCACTGCGCCCAGGGAGATGGCGGTGAGATGGATCTCGGGTACGCCGGGGGCGAAGCCGATGCGCGGATCGCCGGGCAGCTGCTCCGCGATAGAGTAAAAGGTCGCGTAGGTGGGCGCGTTGTCGAGGAAGCTGGATAGCCCGCCGGTTACCCAGTAGAAGGAGATCTCGTCAAGCGGCAACCGGGGGGCCACCTGCGCCAGATACTTGAGCGCAGGAATCATGGTCAGGAAAATACCCACGAAGATGGCTCCCACCTCCAAGATGGGGGACCAGGAGAACCGATTCGACTCGTAGCGTACCCGCTTCGATCCGAAAACCAGTGAAGCGGCTGCGGCGGCCAGCATCAGCAGTTCCCGCATCGGCAGGTAGTCCAGCCAATTGGCGTGGCCGGCCTCGACCGCGTTCAGGTTTATGGAGGGGGCCAGCGCAACGGAGGCGATGATGACCGCGAAAAACAGGAAGTTGATGCTGCCCTCAACCCTCAACGGTTTGATTTCGGTCATGTCCCTGCGCACAGCAGCCGGATCCTCCAGCTTGTGCATCTTGTGATCGAGGGCGTAGTAGGTAAACAGCAGGAGCGAATTGACGAGCAGCCAGTGGGCCAGTAGGCCGAAGGTCCAGTTGAATGGGACACCGCGTAGCATCCCGAGGAACAGCGGAGGGTCGCCGAGAGGAGTGAGCAGGCCGCCACAGTTGGCGACGATGAAGATCGCGAAGATGATCGTGTGCGCCACATGGCGGCGCTGAACATTCGTCTTCAGAATCGGCCGCACCAGGAGCATGGCAGCGCCCGTGGTGCCGATAAAGGAGGCGATCAACCCGCCGAAGGCCAGGAAGGCCACGTTGTTGCGGGGGCTGGCCTCGATATCGCCCCGCAGGTGGATGCCGCCGGAAACGACGAACAAGGCCAGCAGCAGGGAAATGAACTGGAAGTATTCCAACGCGGCATGCCCGACGGCTGCGCCCTCCCCAGCCGACAGGAACCAGACTGAGACGGGGACGCCGAGCAGCAGGGCCACGACCAGCTGGTTTCGGGGGCGCTCCCACCAGTGGGCCACCGCCCCGATCAGTGGAAGCGTCGCGATTGCCGCCAGCATCAGCACAAACGGAACCAAGCCCCAAACCGGAATCGCCATCACTCGCTCCCATCTACACGCGTATTCAGGCTACTCCTCCGGCCGTGGGGGAGCAGCCCGGCGTTCGGACGGGGGAAAGGGCTCGGCCCGCCCCGGAAGAAGCGAGGCAGGCCGAGACGAGTCGCGAGACCCATGTTCCGCGGTTCATTCCGGATGGTGATGCATCGGATAGGACGAATGGGACCCTTGCCATCCTGGTGGCGAGTCAGGCCACCACGTCTCCCTCGTGGACCACGCTGGGGTGGCCGACGACGACGCTACCGGGCGCGACATCCTTCACGACCAGCGCGTTGGCCCCGATCTTCGCGTCATCACCGACCTTGATGGCGCCGATCACTTTGGCTCCCGCGCCGATCAGTACCCGGCTGCCGATGGTGGGATGCCGCTTGAACTTGCCACGCGCACGCCCGCCGAGAGTCACCTGGTGGTACATGAGCACGTCATCACCGACCTCGGCTGTCTCGCCGATCACGACGCCCATCCCGTGGTCGATGAAGAAGCGACGCCCAATCTTCGCTCCTGGGTGGATCTCGATGCCGGTCAGGGCCCGGGCGATCTGCGATATTGCGCGTGCGATGGGCCGGAGTGCGCTCGACTTGTTCCACAGTTTGTGGGCGAGCCGGTAGGCCCAGACCGCGTGCATGCCGGGGTAGAGCAGCGCCACCTCAAGGCGGTTGCGGGCGGCCGGATCGTCGCGCATCGCCGTATCCAGGTCCTCGCGGATCAGGCGCCAGGCCGAGTTCAGGTTCTTGCGGATACTCATGGCCAGAACCTAGTCCACGAGTCCGGAGAAGAGAAGTGTGGACAGGTAGCGTTCGCCGAAGTCGGGCACCACCACGACGATCTTCTTGCCTGCGTTCTCGGGGCGGGCGGCCACCTCGGCGGCAGCCGACAACGCGGCGCCCCCGGAGATCCCGGCCAGAATGCCCTCCTCCTGGGCTGCCCGTCGGGCGAAGTCGAGGGCTTGGTCCAGGTCTCGGGTGAGCACCTCGTCGATGACCTCCCGATCGAGGATGGGGGGCACGAAGTTGGCTCCCAGCCCTTGAATCTTGTGCGGGCCGGCTTTGCCCTCGCTGAGCAGCGGTGAGTCGGCGGGCTCGACGGCGATGATCTGGACCTCAGGCTTTCGGCTCTTGAGCACCTGGCCCACCCCGGAGATGGTTCCTCCGGTACCCACGCCGGCGACGAAGATGTCCACTTGGCCGTCGGTGTCGGCCCAAATCTCCTCTGCGGTGGTTGTGCGATGGACGGCGACGTTGGCCTCGTTCGCGAACTGCCGGGCGAGCACTCCGCCGCGCTCTGCCGCGATCTCCTCGGCCTTCGCCACCGCGCCACGCATGCCTTCGGCGCCCGGGGTCAGCACGAGCTCCGCCCCGTAGGCCCTGAGCAGGGCGCGCCGCTCCACGGACATGGTCTCGGGCATCGCCAGCACCACCCGGTATCCGCGTGCGGCGCCCGCCGCCGCCAGGCCGATGCCGGTGTTGCCGGAGGTGCCCTCGACGATGGTGCCGCCCGGGCGCAGCTCGCCGGAGGCTTCTGCCGCGTCAATGATCGCGACACCGATGCGGTCCTTGACCGAATTGGCCGGGTTGTAGAACTCCAGTTTTGCCGCCACGAGAGCGTTGTCACCAGCTATTCGGTTCAATCGCACGAGCGGCGTCCGGCCGATCAGGGCGGTCGTATCGGGATAGATCTTCATGCCGGTGAAACGCGCAGGCCGGCCCGGATATTCCCGGGCCGCGTCGCCTGGTGCGCAGGGGCTGCGAGAACCGACTCGGATGGGGGCCAATTTGTCCGGTTGAGGGATAGACTCGCCGCATGATCGTCAATCACGAACGCGTGTTAGTCGTTGACTATGGCGCACAGTACGCGCAACTGATCGCTCGGCGGGTGCGCGAGGCAAACGTTTACTCCGAGATCGTCAGCTCCAGGATGAGCGTGACGGAGCTGCTCGCCAAGAAACCTGCCGCCATCATCCTCTCTGGCGGCCCCTCATCGGTGTACGCCGAGGGCGCGCCGCAGGTGGACCCGAAGCTGTTCGAGGCAGGCGTTCCGGTGTTTGGCATCTGCTACGGCTTCCAGGCGATGGCTTCGGCCCTCGGCGGTACCGTCGCACGCACCGGCCAGCGGGAGTACGGCCGTTCCGCGCTTGCCATCCAGACGAACGGCAGGCTGCTCGACTCCATTCCCAACACCATCAACGTCTGGATGAGCCACGGCGACGCGGTCTCCAAGGCCCCGAAGGGTTTCCAGGTGCTGGCCCGCACGGCCGGTGCCCCCGTCGCCGCGTTCGAGAATCGCGATCGCAAGCTTGCCGGCGTGCAGTGGCACCCGGAGGTGCTGCACTCCCAGTGGGGTCAGCAGGTGATCGAGCATTTCCTGTACAAGATCGCGGGTCTCAGCCCCACGTGGACCGCTGACACCATGGTCTCCGACGCCATCACCGCCATCCAGGAGCAGGTGGGGGATCGTCGGGTGCTGTGTGCGCTGTCGGGTGGGGTGGACTCTGCGGTGGCCGCGGCGCTGGTGCAGCGCGCGATCGGCTCGCAGCTCACGTGCGTCTTCGTCGATCACGGTCTCCTGCGGGCCGGCGAGGCGGAGCAGGTCAAGGAGGACTTCGTGCGCGTGACCGGCGTCGATCTGGTGGTGGCCGACGAGAAGCGCCGCTTCCTCGACGCGCTGCGCGGCGTTACCGATCCGGAGGCGAAGCGCAAGATCATCGGCCGTGAGTTCATCCGTACGTTCGAGGCTATCGCCGCTAGGCTGGCGGGGGAGCGCGGCATCGACTTCCTCGTGCAGGGCACGCTTTACCCGGATGTGGTGGAGTCGGGCGGCGGCGAGGGCGCGGCCAACATCAAAAGCCACCACAACGTCGGCGGTCTGCCCGACGATCTGCAGTTCACGCTCATCGAGCCGCTGCGCACCATGTTCAAGGATGAGGTTCGCGCGGTGGGCGCGCAGCTGGGTCTGCCCGAGGCGATGGTGTGGCGGCACCCCTTCCCCGGCCCCGGACTCGGCATTCGCATTATCGGCGAGGTCACCGAGGAACGGCTGGGCATTCTGCGGCAGGCGGATCTGATCGCTCGCGAGGAACTGACGGCAGCCCACCTGGACCGCGAGATCTGGCAGTTCCCGGTGGTGCTGCTGGCCGACGTGCGTTCGGTGGGCGTGCAAGGCGACGGCCGAACCTACGGTTATCCCATCGTGCTGCGCCCAGTGACCAGTGAGGACGCGATGACGGCCGACTGGGCGAGGCTGCCTTACGGTGTGCTGGAGAGGATTTCCACTCGGATCACTAACGAATGCCCCGAGATCAACCGGGTGGTGCTGGACATTACCAGCAAGCCGCCGGGCACCATCGAGTGGGAGTGAGATCGAGCGCCGCCCGCTGCGGCGGCTGATGCTTGGCTGCTTACGGTCGGGCCCCGCAGCGCAAAGTTGGGGCCCGATCGTCCTCGGGTAGTCGAAGGGGCTAACGTATCGATCCATGACCTATCCCGATCAGACGATCGCCCTTGACAAACCCGACGCAGCGGCGGCCGCGCAGCTCGTGGCCTCTTCGGGAATGCTGAAGAAGGCGACGACCCCGACCCTGGCCACGCTGGCCTCGGGGACGTTCGCAGGCCTGATCATTGGGCTGGGTTTCGTCTTCTATACGACGACGCAGGTTGGCGCGTCGGACATGCCGTGGGGGATGGCGAAGACCGTCGGCGGCTTGGTTTTCTCGGGTGCGCTCTTCGTTATCATGGTGCTGGGCCTGGACCTGTTCACTTCCTCGACGATGACCACGCTCCCTCTCGTGGAGGGAAAGCTGGGCCCGCGCAGATTGCTCAGGCATTGGGGGCTGGTCTATTTCTCGAACATGCTGGGCGCCACCTTGCTGGGCGTGCTGATCCTGGGCTCCGGCACACACCGCTACCACGACGGGGAGTGGGGTGCGGTGCTGGTGAAATCGGCCCTCGGGAAGGTGGGTCACACGTGGGTGGAGTCTTTCACGCTGGGCGTGTTGTGCAACCTGCTCGTCTGCATAGCGGTGTGGGTGGGTTTCCACGGTAAGTCCGTTGTCGAGAAGCTCGCCGCAGTGGTTTTTCCCATCCCGATGTTCGTCGCTACCGGCTTCGAGCACTCGGTGGCGAACATGTTCATCGTCCCGACGGCGCTAGCGGCCAAAGCCGAGGCTTCGCCGGAGTTGATGCGGTCCCTCGGCGACGTCCAGTTGGAGGGCCTGACAGTTGAGGCCTACCTGTGGTGGAACCTGCTCCCGGTTACCCTGGGCAACATCGTCGGCGGCGGGCTGTTGGTGGCGCTGGGCATGTGGGCCTGGCAGCGTGGCAAGGCTGGACGGGCGGGAGAGTAGCGGAGGAGCCCGCAACCCAACAGGAGAGAAAGTAAAGGAAGAGGCCAGCGGCCGCCCCTTCCAATTCCAATTCCGAGTCTTCCAGGATGAGTGGTCCGTCAGGGCCTCTTCTGGAGCCAGCCGTAGATCACAAGTACCACGATTGCGCCGATCACTGACGTGACGAGGCCGGTGATGGAGAACACGGCTGCTGGGGTGCTGTCGAGTAGCAGCCGGCCGAGCATCCCACCTACGAAGGAGCCGACGATGCCCAGGGCCGTGGTCTTGACGAAGCCCCCGCCCTGCTTGCCGGGCAGGATCGCCTTGGCGATCGCTCCGCCACAAAAACCGATAACTATGTAAGCCAGAATGTTGAACAGCATGCGTCCAGTGTGCCCGCTCGGGGAGGCCACTTTCAACGTGTGGTACTCGAAGTAGCGAGTTTCGCGGCATCCTGGCGGCTGTTACAGTGGCGGAATGGATTTCTTGCGTTTGGTCCTGCTCTTCGTGCACCTCATCGGGTTCGCCGCCTTGTTCGGCGGGGCCTTCACCCAGATGAAAGGCCCGAAGCGTGTCGTCAACCCGGCGATGTGGCATGGATCGCTCACGATGTTGGTCAGCGGTCTGGCGTTGGTGGCCGTCCGCGAGATCGCGGATCTCGACGTCAACCACGTGAAGATCGCCGTGAAGCTAGTGCTCATGCTCGTGGTGTTTGCCCTTGTGGTGACTCAGCGCAAGAAGGACGATATTGCGCCGGGGATCTTCTTCGCCACGCTCGGCCTCACCGCGGTGAACGCGGCGGTGGCGGTCTTTATCTAGGGTTCGCTCCAACGGCCGCGTCGGGGGAGGCGAACCCGGGGGATCAAAGCAGGTGCCGCCAGGGGCTCAGGAAGACCTCGGTTGCCTTGGCCAACCAGGAGCGCGCTCGCCACTCACCCGGTTTCAGCTCGTAGCAGTTGGACAGGTCCAGTTCGAACAACTCCTCCATGTGCTGAGCGAGGCCGACGTCGGTCACCTCCAGGTTGATCTCGTAGTTGCCGCGAAGGCTCAACGAGTCGAGGTTTGCGGTGCCGATTGTGGACCAGGCGCCATCGATGGTGGCCGTCTTGGAGTGCACCATCGCGTCCTGGTATAGGAAGAGCCGCACCCCGTCGCGCAGTAGTCGACTGTAGTAGCCGCGTGAGAGCCAGTCGGCCACCACATGGTTTGAACGCTCGGGCACGATGATCCGCACGTCCACCCCCCGGTGCACGGCCTGGCGCAGCGCGGCTACTAGGTCGTTGTCGGGGATTAGGTATGCGTGCGTGAGCCAGATTCGCTGTTGGGCGCGGTCGATTGCCTCCAGATACATGTTGCGGATCGGGTAGACCCACGTCTGGGGCACGTTGCGCTGCACGCGCAGTTGGCTGAACCAGGCCCTCCGGGGGCAGTCGGCGATCCTGGGCTGCCTGCGGCGCCGGTTAGCGTTCCAGAAGTCGATGAAGGCATTGTCCAGTTCGGCGACGCTCGGCCCGCGCACCTCGACGTGTGTGTCCCGCCAACCCGTGGCGTATAACGTGCCGACGTTGTAGCCGCCGATGAAGCCGATCCGCCCGTCGATAGTGAGCAGCTTGCGGTGATCCCGTCCCCAATCGCGGCGCATCACTAGCTGCGTCAGTACCGGGAAACGCATGGCCTGCACGCTGTCGGGAAAGGAGTAGAACTTGGGGTTCACCACGAGGTTAGCGAAGCCATCCCAGATGGCGTACACCCGCACCCCGCGCTCGGCCGCGCGGCAAAGCGCCTCCTTGAGCCGACGCCCCCACGCGTCTCCCTTCCAGATGTAGGTCTCGAAATAGACGTGGTGTTCGGCGGAGTCGATCGCCTGGATCATGGCGTGATACAGATCCTTGCCGTAGCTGAAGACACGCACCTCGTCGCGGTCCACCTGTACGGGGATGGGGGGCTTGGTGGGGAAGCGAGTCAGCGAGCGGCGCTTCTTGCGCAGGGATTCCACGAAAGTCAGCCCAAACATGAACGCAAGCTGCGCGACGACGATGCGCAGCGCGAGCCGATAAGCGGTGCGACGCATCCTCTCGAAACGGCTCATGCAGGCAGTCTATTGCGCGAGGTGTACAGAATCGGTCAGCGGGCAACGCTATTGTCTGCACCGTCGGAGAGGAGCAACCATGCATCAGATCAATTGCCCCAACTGCGGTACCGCGTTCAGCGTTGACGAGGTCGGCTACGCAGGAATCCTCAGACAGGTGCGCGATGAGGCGTTTGATCGGGAGGTGACTGAGCGGCTGGCACTGGCTGAGGAGGCGCACCGCGCCCAGCTTGGCCTGGCGGAGAAACGAGTCGCCGAGGAGCTTGCGGCGGAGTCGGCGAAGAAGGACGCTGAGATCGCTGCGCTGTCCGCCCGGCTGGAGAACGCGCAGGTCGTGCAGGATCTGGCGGTGAGCAGGGCGCTGGGCGAGGCCGAGATGGAGCGCGACCGGTTGGCGGAGGAGGTGCGTAGGCTGAGCGCCGAACAGGCCAGCGCTGCTGAGTTGATGCAGGAGCGGCACGCGGCCGAGGTTGAGCGGCTGAAGGTGAACTCCGAACAGGAGGTCGCCAGATTGCGCTCCGAGGCCGAGCGGGCGTCTATCGAGCGCGACCTGGCCCTTAGCCAGGCGGTGGGCGAGGCGGAGCGGGAGCGCGACGAGTTGCGCGGCTTGCTGAAGCAGGCCGAACTGGAGAAGAAATTGGCCGAGCAGAGCCTGAAGGAGCGCTACGAGGCCCAGTTGAAGGACCGCGACGACGCCATCGAGCGGCTTCAGGATCTGAAAGCGAGGCTCTCCACGAAGATGGTGGGCGAGACGCTGGAGGCGCACTGCGAGACGGAGTTCAATCGGCTGCGGGCCACGGCCTTCCCGCTGGCCTATTTCGAGAAAGACACCGACGCCAGCTCGGGCAGCAAAGGCGACTACATCTTCCGCGACCGCGACGCCGCAGGGGTGGAGATCGTGTCGATCATGTTCGAGATGAAGAACGAGAACGAGACCACCGCCACGAAGCGCCGGAATGAGGACTTCTTCAAAGAACTAGATCGGGACCGCACAGAGAAGGGCTGCGAGTACGCGGTGCTGGTGAGCTTGCTTGAAGCCGATAGCGAACTGTACAACGGCGGGATCGTCGACGTGAGCCACCGGTACCCGAAGATGTTTGTGATCCGGCCACAGTTCTTCATCCCGATGATCACCCTGCTACGCAATTCCGGCCTGAAGGCACTCGAATACAAGACCGAGCTGGAGATTATCCGGGCGCAGAACGTCGACATCACCAACTTCGAAAACGAACTGGAGGAGTTCAAGTCGAAGTTCGCCCGCAACTACGAACTTGCCGAGCGGCGCTTCGGGGAAGCGATCAAGGAGATTGACGAGTCCATCAAGCGGCTGCAGAAGGTGAAGGAGGCGCTGCTCGGATCGTCGAGGAACCTTCGGCTGGCCAACGACAAGGCCCAGGGGGTCACGATCAAGCGGCTGACCCGGGGCAACCCGACCATGGCGGCCAAGTTCGCCGAGCTTGAGTCTGGCCAGCCCGAGCTGGAAGGCTGAGCCGTGGGCAGCGGCTAGTCTTGAGGGACCATGAACGAAGAGCTTATGCCCAACCTTGCTGCCGTTTTCGACCCTGCGCGCCTGGCCGAGCCCGACGTCGAGCCTGCGCAAGGAGTGACGGAGGAGGAACTGCTGGCCGGGCTGAACTCGCCGCAGCGCTTGGCCGTGCAGCATTCCCAGGGCCCGGTGTTGGTGGTCGCCGGAGCGGGCTCAGGTAAGACCCGCGTGCTCACCCGACGCATCGCCCACCTGATTAGCTGCCGTGGCGTCCACCCGGGGGCGATCCTGGCGATCACCTTCACCAACAAAGCGGCCGCCGAGATGCGCGAGCGTGTCCTCGAACTGGTCGGTGCCCGGGCACGGCACATGTGGGTGTCGACGTTCCACTCCGCCTGCGTGCGCATCCTGCGCGCCGACATCGACAGGTTCGGCATTACGCGCAGCTTCTCCATCTACGACGACGCGGACGCCAAACGGCTGATGTCCCTCGTGCTGCGCGACCTGGACGCGGACCCGAAGCAGCACCCGGTGCGCACCGTGCTAGGCGACGTCGGGCGGTTCAAAAACGAGCTGATCGATCACGAGACCGCCCAGCAGGAGGCGCAGACCCCGATCCAGCGGCTGCGCGCGGAGGCCTACGGGGAGTACCAGCGTCGCCTCGCCAAGGCCAACGCGCTGGATTTCGACGATCTGATCATGACGACGGTGAACCTGTTCCAGGCATTTCCGGAGGTGCGGGAGAAGTATCGTCGCAGGTTCCGGCACGTGCTCGTCGACGAGTACCAGGACACCAACCATGCGCAGTACGCGCTGATTCGTGAGCTGTGTGGGGAACCCACGCAGGCCGCGGAGGGCGTGCCTACCGTCGAGCCGGCGGAACTCATGGTGGTGGGCGACTCAGACCAGTCGATCTATGCCTTCCGGGGTGCCACGATCCGCAACATCCTCGACTTCGAGGCGGACTTTCCGGGGGCGGACACCATCGTCCTGGACCAGAACTACCGCTCGACCACGAACGTGCTCGACGCGGCGAATGCGGTGATCTCCCGGAATAGCTCTCGGCGCGCCAAGCGGCTGTGGTCCGAGCTGGGCAGGGGGGAGCTGATCACCGGCTGGGTGGCCGACGACGAACACTCTGAGGCGCAGTTCATCGCCGACGAGATCGATCGGCTGCGCGACGCGGGCGAGTCGGGCTACTCGGACACGGCGATCTTCTACCGCACCAACGCGCAGTCTCGGGCCTTGGAGGACGTGCTAATCCGGGTCGGGCTGCCCTACAAAGTGGTGGGCGGGGTGCGCTTCTACGACCGCAAGGAGATTCGCGACGCCGTGGCCTACCTGCGCGCCATCGCGAACCCGGCGGACGACGTCTCGGTCCGGCGCATCCTGAATGTGCCCAAGCGGGGCATCGGCGACCGTGCGGAGGCGGCCGTCAGCTCGCTGGCTGCGGCGGAGCAGATCACGTTCTTCGAGGCCCTGCAGCGCGCCGACGAAGCGCCCCTCGGCGCGCGCAGTCTGAAACCGATCGGGGCATTCGTCGAGCTGATCGAGCGGCATCGTCAGCTCGCACGGGAGGCGCCCGCCGACGAGGTGCTGCTGAGCGTGCTCAGGGAGTCTGGCTACGTGCCCGAACTCCAGGCCAGCTCCGATCCGCAGGACGAGAGTCGGCTGGAAAACCTGGAGGAGTTCGTCAGCGTCGCGGCGGAGTTCGTCGCGAGCGCCAACACGCTGAGCCTCGACGACTCGGCCCTGACCGCGGGGATGCCCGAGCCGGATGATTCGCTCGCGGCTTTCCTGGAACGCATCGCGTTGGTTGCGGATTCCGATCAGGTGCCGGATAAGGACAACGGCGTCGTCACCTTGATGACCCTGCACACCGCGAAGGGGCTGGAATTCGACACCGTCTTCCTGACGGGCATGGAGGAGGGGCTGTTCCCGCATCAGCGGGCGGTGTTCTCGTCCGCCGACGAGTTGGAGGAGGAGCGTCGGCTGGCCTACGTGGGCATCACCCGGGCACGGAAACGGCTCTACCTTTCGCGGGCGGCCACCAGGGTGGTCTTCGGCTCGCCCATGTACAACCCGCCGTCACGCTTCCTGAGCGAGATCCCGGAGAGCGTGCTGGACTGGCGACGCACGGGAGCGGAGACCGCGCAGTCGCGGTGGGCGGCAACCAGCGCCGAGCGCAACCGGGAGACGCGACGCGCGGTGGGCGGGTTCGCCGGGGCGTTGGGCAAGGGCAGCCCTCGGCCGGTTCTGGAGGTGCGCTCCGGCGACCGGGTGGTGCACGCCAAGTTCGGGCTGGGCACGGTGCTTGCGGTGCTGGGGGCGGGGGCCGACGCCAAGGCCGATATCGACTTCGGCTCGCACGGCCTGAAACGTATGAGCCTGAAGCACTCCCCGATGGAGAAACTCTAGGGCCAGTGGCGAATGTACTGTCGGAGCGAGTGGGTCCCGTGATAACCGGCTGAACGCAACCGGCGGGGGCCGCCCGTCGTGGGCGGCCCCCGGCCGGTTGCGGCGACTCAGCGCACGCCGAGCGAGCGGAGGAAGGCCATCGGATCGGAGGCCTGGTAGACGTCGCCCGGGGTGGTGCCGTTCTTGTAGTACTCGAAGTGCAGGTGGGAGCCGTAGGATCGCCCGGTGTTGCCCACATAGCCGATGAGCTGGCCGGGCTTCACGGTGGTTCCGGGGGAGACGACACTGCGCGACATGTGCGCGTACAGGGTGGCCCCCGAGGAGTGCTGGATGACGACGTTGGTGCCCGCCCAGTAGGCGCGGGTGGGGCTGAGGACGACACCGGAGGCGACCGCGTAGATGGGGGTACCCGATGGAGCCGGGAAGTCCTGGCCGGTGTGGTACCTGTGCCACTTGCCGCGCTGCCCGAAGTGGGCACCCACCCGGAAGTTTTCCTTGATCGGCATCGAGCCACCCTTGGTGTTGAGCGCTTGAACTTCTTCGCTGCTCAGGCTCTTCGAACCGGGCTTGGCCTTGGCATCCGTCTTGCTGTCCTTGCCGTTTTTGCCGTCCTTGCCGTCCTTGGAGGCCTGCTTGGCGAGCTTCATGAGCTCGGCGGCCTCCGCGGCCTCCTTCTTGAGCTCGTCCGCCTGCTGAGCGACGCGTTCCAGGTCAGCTTCCAGCAACCGGAGGCGTTCCTCTGCGGTGCCTTCCGCCTCGGCCTCCAGCGCAGCGTCGGCCGCGAGCTCGATCTCCGCCTCCCGCTGGCGGGCGTTCGCGTCCGCAGCAACGGCTGAGACGCCCTCGCGGATCGCGTTACGCGAGACATCCGACGAGCGGTCCACGAAGCCAGCTGCGGCGGCGCGCTCGGCCTCCGCCGGGATGGCGACGTTCGCGCTCAGACCCGGATCGACGTCGGGGGTGTATCGGGCGGTGATTGCGTAGGAGAAGAGGCTGCCGGCAGCCAGCAGCCCGGCCAATCCGGCCGCAACCGAGCGTTTGCTGACGCGGAAAGTGGTCCTGGCGCGCTTGGCGTGCGTAGGCGCCGCCTCCGCGATGGGCTCTAGCTGAGCGTCGTCAGTCATGCCGCGACGGGGTGCTGCACCGTGTGTTGCGCTCAAGTCGGTCTCCTAGATGATCGATGAACCGTGGAAACCTTAGCATTTCTTAGGAAGTTCTCAAACAAGTTTGCGAACATTGTGCCGAGTTCACAGGCTTCACAGTTTCGGGACGTGTCGACGGGCTGGCTGTTGGGCGGGAAAACCGCGGCTCCGGCCGCGGCCGACCCCGCGCGGACAGCATTTCACAGAGTCGGCCATTTTGCGCGGGTTTCCTTAGACTTTCATCGCGCTACCAAGAGTATCTAGTACGGTGGTTCTCGCAACGACGCAACCGACCCCGGAGTCATCAAAGTGGATCTACTGGAATATCAGGCGCGTGACCTGTTCGAGCGCCACGGCGTGCCCGTCCTGCCGGGCCGAATCGCAACCAATCTTGAGGAAGCACGGGAAGCCTACGAGGAACTGGGCGGCGGCACCGTCGTCGTCAAGGCCCAAGTACGCACCGGAGGCCGCGGCAAGGCCGGCGGAGTGAAGCTGGCCAGGACGCCCGAAGAACTCGCCCGGGTAGCCGGACAGATCCTCGGCCTGGATATCAAAGGCCACCAGGTGGAGACGATCATGCTCAGCCCCGGCGCCGAAATCGCAGAGGAGTACTACTTCTCCATCCTCCTCGACCGAGCCACCGGCGGATTCCTCGCGATGTGCAGCAAAGAAGGCGGCGTCGAGATCGAGACCCTGGCCGAGGAACGGCCAGAGGCCCTGGCCAAGATCGGGCTGGACTCATCCGGCATCGACGAGGAGAAGGCCGCCGAAATCCTCACAGCGGCCGGTTTCCCGCTCGACCAACACGACAAGCTGGCCCAGGTGCTGAGCAGGCTCTGGAGCGTGTTCCGCTCTGCTGACGCCACTCTCGTCGAGGTGAATCCGCTGGTGCGCACCGCTTCCGGCTACGTCCTCGCGCTCGACGGGAAGGTCACCGTCGACGACAACGCCGACTTCAGGCACCCCGATCGGGCGCAGTATCAGGAGACCTCCGTCGAGGTGGACCTCGAACGACAAGCGAAGGAACTCGGCTTGAACTATGTGAAGCTCGACGGCGCTGTGGGCGTTATCGGCAACGGCGCAGGCCTGGTGATGAGCACCCTCGACGTTGTCGCGGGCGCCGGCCGGGAATTGCCGGGCCAGCCCAAGCCAGCCAACTTCCTGGACATCGGCGGCGGCGCATCCGCCCAGGTGATGGCCAACGGGCTGCGCATCATCATGAGCGACCCGCAGGTGCGCTCGGTGTTCGTGAACGTCTTCGGCGGCATCACCGCCTGCAACGACGTGGCCAATGGCATCGTTCATGCCCTCGACATTCTGGGAGACGAGGCCAAACTGCCCATCGTCGTTCGCCTCGACGGCAACTCCGTCGAGGTGGGCAAGGCCATCCTGGCCGAGCGAAACCATCCGCTGATCACCGTCAAGACCACCATGGACGAGGCCGCCCACGCCGCGGCCAAACTCGCGAGCGAAGGGAACTGAATCACATGGCAATCTTCATCGACGCCTCGTCCCGGGTGATCGTGCAGGGCATGACCGGTAAGGAGGGCCGCAAGCACACCCAGCGAATGATCATGTCTGGCACCCGAATCGTCGGCGGTGTCACGCCGGGCCGCGGCGGAGAATCCGTCCTGTTCGAGGAGGACCCGGTGCCGGTGTTTGACACGGTTTCGGAGGCCCGCGCCGCCACGGGCGCCAACGTGTCCGTGGTGTTCGTTCCGCCCAGATTCGCCCGAGATGCCGTGCTGGAGGCCGTGGGTGCCGGGGTGGAACTCGTCGTGGTCATCACGGAAGGCATCCCCGTGCACGACACGGTCGAGTTTTATGAGGCGGCCAGGGGCGCAGGAGTCCGGCTTATCGGGCCGAACTGTCCCGGCCTCATCTCGCCCGGCCGGTCGAACGTCGGCATCATCCCCGCGCACATCTCCGGACCGGGCCGTATCGGCCTCGTCTCCAAATCGGGCACCCTCACGTACCAGATGATGTACGAGCTGCGCGATCACGGTTTCTCCACCGCCGTCGGGATCGGCGGCGACCCGGTCGTCGGCACCAGCCATGTCGATGTCCTGCAGGCCTTCCAGGACGACCCGGAGACCGACGTGATCGTGATGATCGGGGAGATCGGTGGCGACGCCGAGGAGCGGGCCGCCGCCTACATCCGCGGGCATATCACCAAGCCGGTTGTCGGCTACGTCGCCGGTTTCACCGCGCCCCCGGGGAAGACGATGGGGCACGCGGGCGCCATCATCACCGGCTCAGCAGGAACCGCCCAGGCGAAGAAGGAAGCACTAGAGGACGTAGGCGTGCGCGTGGGTGAGACCCCCTCGCTAACCGCCCAACTGGTCAGGGACGAACTCGCAAAGCTGCGCGTCCAGGGCTGAGCCTGGCGAAACCCGAGGGGCGGTGGGGACTCCCAGAGCCCCTCGGGCGCCACGCTACTGGCCCAAGCGGGCCTTCGCCCTGAGCGCGACAGAGCCCAGTTGCTCCGGCGTGAATTTGTAGCTGCTGCTGATCGTGGTGAGCAGGTACGCCACCTTGGAGCCCTCAGCGACGACGGAGACCTGGTAGAGCACGCTGCCTCCGTCCACCTCGCGAACGATCTCGAACGAGTTGGCTCCTTCCGGGCCCTCGACCGCCGTGGCTGTGGTGCCTAGCACGCGGCTACCGCAGCCGTTGATCGCGCCGACCAGCTTCTCCGAGAACTCGGTGGCCTGCTCGGCATTCTCGAATGTGAACACCATCTCGTCGAGGCCGAAGTTCTCTGGCCGCAGGTCGTCCTGAGTTAGCAGGTAGGTGGCCTGCAGCCGCTCTGTAGGACCGGCGTCGCTGGCGAGGGTCATGTTCTCGCACCCCGTCCCCCGGCTGGTGAGCGCCACCGGCGGCTTGGTGGTCCAACGCCCGAATCCCGGCCGGATGCGGGGCAGGTCGGAGGGGATGAGCCACCCCGCCGGATCCACCGCGGGAACTGGCGCATCCGCGACGGTGACTTCCCCGGCTTCGCAGCCGACCGAAGCGCACACCTGCTGAGCCGTCCGCTTCAGCGCCGCCGCGGCGTCGGACACGCTTGGGGCGGCCGAGGCGCTGGCCACGTCGACGATGCTGAGCACGTTGCCGGCGCGGTACAGCAGGAGGCTGTGGAAACGTTTGGCCTCGCCCTCGTCCAGCACCGCAATCGCCGTGGCTTCGTCGCCCAACCCGGACACCGAACTCGCGGACAGGATCAGGGTCTGCACCTCGCTGCACGCGGCCAGCGCCTTCGCGCGCTTCTGGTAGGCCTCCTTCGCCACCTGCTCGGAGGGGTAGGAGTCCAGTTGATGCAGCAGTGCCAGTTGGTCGGCCTCGGTGGTGCCGAGGGTACGCTGCAGGGAATCAAGCCGCGCGGTGTCCGAGGACTCCGTGCTCAGGCATGCGGGCCGGGCCGAGTGCTCGGCGAAACTGGTGGTGGTTTTGGCGACGGCCCACGTGGCGTTCGGGGATAGCGCCTTGGCGTCGGCCTCCGCAATCAGGTCGGCTTCGGTGACGCGGGGCAGCCCCTCCGTCGAGGTCTCGCCGAGCGACGGCTCCGCGGACGGTGTCGCAGACCGAGAACTGAAGAAACCGAAAATCCCGGCTCCGGCAGCCAGAATGGCGACCGCGATGGCCGAGGCCACGAACGACTTGGCGTGAGCGACGGCCCACTCCGGCAGCCCTCGCGACTTCCTGCCCTCGACCGTGGCCGACGGCTTGGCCACAGCGGCTGAATCCGCCTCCGGTGGGGTGACAGAACTCAACGCCGAACGACGCGGGTTCGGGCCGGGGCCGTCGAAGAACCCCTCGCCCCGGTTCGGCAGCACGGGCGCTGGAATCATGGGCTTCGGGTCGTCAACCCGATCCACTACGATGGTCTCCTCGTCGTAGCCGACAAAACGAGGGTCGTCCTCCGTGATGTCGGCGGGCAGCATCATCCGACGCGGCCGGTGAGTGGGCGTCGGCGGTGCGCTTGGTGCCGCGTCGGGTCTTGATCCTGTCGAGGCAGGCTGCGCGGTGTCGTCGGCCGAGAAGGCCCGACGGGGGCGCGAAGCGTCATTCGACATTGCTCTCGCCTACCTTCCGAATGGGTTCCATGACATCCTAGGTTACCGAGCTTTGCTGGCAGCGAAACACTCCTGAGGAGGAACAGTGGCCGATCGTACGCGGACGGTGGCCGTAGCGGTGGACGAGAAAGAGCCTGGAAAGTGGCTTTCCTTCGTCTGGCCCTGGCAGCTCATCTGCGTGGTCGGAGCGCTCGTCGTCGTGCTCGCGGGGTGGGTGCTGGTGGGCGGCGTCACCGCCGTCGCCTGGCTTGCTGCCCCCGACGTTCCGTTGCGCGCCGCACTCACCCTCGCTACTCAGGTCTTCGGATCCGCACACGGCGCGAGCCTGGAGATCGGCCCCGTCGGGATCACCCTGATGCCGCTCGGCCTCACCTTCATCATGGTCTTCCTCAGCCTGCCCGTCGCCCACCACGTCGCCAGGCAAGCCGACGATCAGCGCACGCGCCCGGAGGTGATTGTGTGGCGGGTCGCAGGCACCTACGCGCTGGCCTACTGCGCCACAACCACCGTCGGCGTGGGCACTGTAGCCGGAAGCCAGCTGATGGGACCCGTGTTCGTGGGATCGCTGTCCGTTGGCGCCATCTCCGGCCTGTGGGGTGCCTCTGGGGCACTGGACTACGACCCGACGAGCGCCTGGCCCGGCTGGCTACGAATCGTGCCCCGCGCGCTGACTGTCGCGGTGCTGTCGGTGGTGGTCATCGCCACCGTGGCCCTCACAATCGCGCTGGTGACCGGACGCGGACGGATCGCGACGCTCGCCGAATCCCTGCAACCCGATGCGACCGGCCAGTTCGCCCTCGTGGCGCTGCACCTCATCTACCTACCCAACCTGGTGCTTTGGCTGGTGTCGTGGGTGCTGGGCGCGGGATTCACCCTCGGCGACGGCTCGAACCTGACCCCGCTGTTCACCGACGTGGGCCTGCAGCCCGCGATCCCGGTGCTGGGCGCCGTCCCGGAGCCGGGGCCCTTGGGTGGGGGCTGGTGGCTGCTGAGCGGGGTGCTGGCCGGCCTGCTCGCCGGCGTGGCGGTGGCCCGGGCCCGCCCCCGGGCTCGCTTCGACGAGTCGACCCTCAGCGGGGCGCTCGCCGGGATCGGGGCGGGGCTCGCCATCACGCTGCTGGCCTCGGCCGCCTCCGGCTCGCTCGGCGGGCAGCGACTGATGCACGTCGGAGCTAACCTGTCGGTGCTGGTGGTGCTGGCACCCAGCGTGCTCGGGCTGTCGGGGGCGCTTGGCGGTCTGATCCTCGGGCTGATTCGGTTCTCCCGCCGCAGGAAGCGGGCCGAGCAGCTGACGGAAGAACGGGCGGAATCACCGAAGGAGTGACGGATGTTGACCATCGTCGTATTGGCGTCCGGCTCGGGGACGCTGACGCAGGCCCTCCTCGAAGCGATCGAGTCGGGGGAGATACAGGCGCGCGTGGCGGCCGTCGTGACTGACCAGCCGACGGCCGGCGTCCTGGCGCGCGCACGCACGCACGGCATCCCTGCGGTGGCCCACCCCCTCGCCAAGGGGGCGGATCGGGCGACCTGGGATCGAGAACTGACCGCCATCGTCGAAGGCTACGCGCCCGACCTGGTGGTCTCGGCCGGTTTCATGAAGCTGCTCGGCCCCGCGTTCCTGGCTCGCTTCGAAGGACGCACCATCAACACCCACCCGGCGCTTCTGCCCAGCTTCCCGGGCATGCATGGCCCTCGCGATGCGCTGGCCGCAGGGGTGAAGATCTCCGGGGCCACTGTGTTCGTCGTGGACTCCGGGGTGGACACGGGTAGGATCTTGGCACAGGGGGCGGTCGAAGTGTTGGCGGATGACACGGTCGACAGCCTGCACGAGCGAATCAAGGTGGTCGAACGTCGGCTGTTGGTCGATGTGGTCCGGGATTGGGGTAGCAAGTGACGAACCGAAAGCCGTTGCGCAGGGCGCTGGTGAGCGTTTACGACAAGACAGGACTCGTCGAGCTCGGGCAGACACTTGTGGAGGCGGGAGTGGAGATCGTTTCCACGGGCTCCACTGCGCGAAGACTGAGCGAGGCGGGTGTCCCGGTGACGCCCGTGGAACAGGTGACGGGTTTCCCAGAATGCCTGGATGGGCGGGTCAAGACGCTGCACCCGAAGATCCACGCCGGAATCCTGGCGGACCTGCGCCTCGAATCGCACGTCGAGCAGCTGCGCGAGTTGGGTATCGCGACGTTCGACGTGGTGATCACAAACCTGTACCCCTTCGTCGAGACGGTGGCCTCCGGAGCCGACGTTGAC
This sequence comes from Tessaracoccus sp. OH4464_COT-324, assembly GCF_003932855.1. Classification (GTDB taxonomy): domain Bacteria; phylum Actinomycetota; class Actinomycetes; order Propionibacteriales; family Propionibacteriaceae; genus Arachnia. The sequence continues at coordinate 108,391 of NZ_RQYZ01000008.1, forward strand.
GAAACCATTGAGCAGATCGACATCGGCGGCCCGACGATGGTGCGCGCCGCCGCCAAGAACCACGCCTCGGTGGCGATCATCACCTCCGCTCACCAGTACGCTGGGCTACGCGAGGCGCTCGCGGCGGGCGGTTACACCTTCGAGGAGCGTCGAGAGCTGGCGGCCCAAGCCTTCCGGCACACCGCCGCCTACGATGTCGCGGTGGCCACTTGGCTGGGGGAGCAGGCGAGCGACGACCAGTTCCCGCAGTGGTACGCCACCGTCTACGAGAAGGTGGCGGACCTGCGTTACGGCGAGAACTCCCATCAGCGCTCCGCGCTCTACACCGAGCCGGGGCGCATCGGACTGGCGGAGGCGCAGCAGCTGCATGGCAAGGAGATGAGCTACAACAACTACGTCGACGCCGACGCGGCCCACCGTGCAGCCTACGATTTCGATCAGCCTGCGGTGGCGATCATCAAACACTCCAACCCGTGCGGGATCGCCGTCGGGTCGGACATCGCCGAGGCTCACCGGAAGGCGCACGCCTCGGATCCGGTTTCCGCCTTCGGCGGGGTGATCGCCTGCAACCGCCCCGTCTCCAAGGAGATGGCTGAGCAAGTGGCGGAGATCTTCACGGAGGTCATCGTCGCGCCCGGCTACGAGCAGGGGGCGGTCGAGGCGCTGGCGGCGAAGAAAAACATCCGCATCCTCATGTCCTTCGGGCGTGCTGAGCAGCGCATTGAGGGGCGCGAAATCTCGGGCGGCCTGCTACGCCAGCAGCCGGATGCGCTCGACGCGGAGGGGGACGCGCCGGAGCGCTGGCGGCTGGTGGCTGGGCCGGCCGCTGACGAGGCCACGCTGGCAGACCTACTCTTCGCTTGGCGGGCGGTGCGCGCGGTCAAGTCGAACGCGATCCTGCTGGCCAAGGACGGCGCCTCGGTCGGCGTCGGCATGGGACAGGTGAATCGCGTCGATTCCTGCCACCTGGCGGTTTCCCGGGCAGGCGGGCGGGCGGCCGGTTCGGTGGCGGCCTCCGACGCCTTCTTCCCGTTCGCCGACGGCCCACAGGCGTTGATCGAGGCCGGAGTCACCGCGATCGTCCAGCCCGGCGGTTCCGTGCGCGACCAGGAGGTGATCGAGGCAGCGCAGGCAGCCGGGATCACCATGTACTTCACCGGCACCCGACATTTCTTCCACTAGGAGCGACATGACCGCACAGAAACTCGACGGTAAGGCCACGGCCGCGCAGATCAAGGCTGAACTCGCTGAGCGAGTGGCGGCGTTGAGCGCCCGGGGAGTCGTTCCCGGCCTGGCGACGGTGCTCGTCGGTGAGGATCCTGCCAGCCAGAACTACGTGCGTATGAAGCACCGCGACTGCGAGGAGGTTGGGATTCGCTCCATCCGGGTGGAGCTGCCTGGCGACGCCACCGCGGCCCAGCTGGAGGACGCGATCCGGGGACTGAACGCCGACGAGGGGTGCACCGGTTACATCGTCCAGCTGCCCATCCCGCGTCACCTGGACGAAAACTGGGCGCTTTCGCTCATCAACCCGGATAAGGACGTGGACGGCCTGCACCCGGTGAACCTTGGCAGGCTCGTGCTGAATGAGCCCGGGACCCTGCCCTGCACCCCGCGCGGCATCGTCGAGTTGGTCCGCCGCCACGGCCTGGACTGGCGGGGGGCGGGGGTGTGCGTCGTGGGACGCGGCATCACCGTCGGCCGCCCGCTCGGGCTGATCCTCACTCGGCGCAGTGAGAACGCCACCGTGACGCTGTGCCACACCGGCACCAAGGACCTAGCCGAGCACACGCGCCGGGCGGACATCGTCGTCGCGGCGGCTGGGGTGCCCGGCATGATCACGGCCGATATGATCCGTCCCGGTGCCGTCTGCATCGACGTCGGTGTGAGCCGAGTGGCAGGCAAGACCGTCGGCGATCTAGCGGCCGACGTGTGGGAGCGGGCCGGCTGGGTGACCCCCAACCCGGGGGGCGTGGGGCCGATGACGCGGGCAATGCTACTCAGCAACGTTGTGGACCGCTGCGAAGCGCTGCATGCCTGAGTTGATGCCGGACCAGCCCGAGCGCCCGGCGGAAAGCCAGCCGGGTAGCCCGTGGGCCCTGCTGCTGGTGTTGCTTGCGCTGGCGGTGGGGTTCGGGTTCGCGTTGCTCGGGCACTGGCGTCGGGCGTCAATGTGCGTGGCGGGCGCGGTGGGCGTTGCGGGTATCCTCCGGATGGCGCTGCCCAGGCAGCGGGCCGGTCTGCTCGTCGTGCGGAGCTTCGCATTTGACCTGGTGGTGTATTTCGGGCTGGCTGCGGCGATCTGTGTTGCCGCCCTGGTGGTGCCCGCCTGAGAGGTTCTGCGCGCGGCTACAATCGGGGCGTGCAAGATGAGATGGATGCGTCCCGGCCGGACAGGATGGCTCCGGCCCTGCTCCTGGCCGTGGGGCTACTCGGCTTGGTGGCTTCTCTGATCCTGGCGCTGGACCAGTTGGTACTGGCGGCAAACCCAGAGGCGAAACTCGGCTGCTCGTTGAACTCGGTCTTCGACTGCGCGACCGTGGCGAATGACTGGGCGGCGCGTGCGCTGTTCGATGTGCCGAATGCCTTCTGGGGGTTGATGCTGCAACCCGTGATCGTCACCGTGGCAGCCGCGTTGCTGGGGGGGACTCGATTTCCCAGGTGGTTCATGACCGGGATGTGGCTGCTGCTGTTCGGTGCCGTGGGTTACGCACACTGGCTGCTGGTCATGTCGACTTTCGTCATCCACGCGCTGTGCATCTGGTGCCTGACGCTCTTCGCGTGCACCGTTCTGGCCTGGTACGCCCTGACCCGCCAGGTGATTCTGGCCGACGAGTTGCTCGCCCCGGCGGGGTTGGTCCGTGGGTTGTCGCGGGCCGTGTCCGGCGGTTGGTTGGAGATAGCGGTGGTCGCGTGGCTGGTCATCATCGTCGTGGTGGAGGCAGCGGTTTGGCTGCCCGGGTTGGGCGGAATCGGCTCTTAACCGAAGCTTTGGTCCAACCGATTGGCAGGCGCGGTAGAGTCGGTCTCACAGACCCACGATCGAGAGGATTTTGAAGTGAGCACTGCCGCTCCCGTGAAGATCGCTGTGACCGGTGCCGCCGGCCAGATTTGCTACAGCCTGCTGTTCCGCATCGCCAGCGGATCTCTGCTTGGTGATACCCCGATCGAGCTTCGCCTGCTGGAGATCACCCCGGCGCTCAAGGCCCTCGAAGGTGTCGTGATGGAGTTGGACGACTGCGCGTTCGGCAACCTGGTGAACATCGAGATCGGCGACGATCCGAAGAAGGTGTTCGAGGGGGTGAACATGGCCATGCTGGTGGGCGCCATGCCGCGCAAGGCCGGCATGGAGCGCGGCGACCTGCTGAGCGCCAACGGCGCCATCTTCACCCAGCAGGGTCGTGCGCTGAATGAGGTCGCCGCCGACGACGTTCGCGTGCTCGTCACCGGCAACCCGGCGAACACCAACGCGCTGATCGCCATGAACAACGCCCCCGACATCCCCAACGAGCGGTTCAACGCGCTCACGAGGCTCGACCACAACCGTGCCATCTCTCAGCTGGCCGCGAAGGTGGGTTGTCCGGTCACCGACATCAAGCACATGACCATCTGGGGCAATCACTCGGCTACGCAGTACCCCGACCTGTTCAATGCCAAGGTGGGAGGTAAGAACGCCGCCGAGCTGGTGGGCGACCAGGACTGGCTGGAGAACACTTTCATCCCGACGGTGGCCAAGCGGGGCGCCGCCATCATCGAGGCCCGCGGGCTGTCCTCGGCGGCTTCGGCGGCCAACGCCACCGTCGAGCACATGCGCGATTGGGCGCTGGGCACCCCGGAGGGCGACTGGGTGTCGATGGCTGTCGTGTCGGACGGCTCCTACGGTGTGCCGGAGGGCCTGATCTCGTCGTTCCCGTGCACCGTGACCGACGGCAAGGTGGAGATCGTCCAGGGCCTGGAGATCAACGAGTTCTCCCGGGCCAAGATCGACGCCTCGGTCGCTGAGCTGGAGGACGAGCGCAAGGCGGTCCAGGAGCTTGGGCTGATCTGAGCGGAGCTGAAAGCCGAATGAGGTGAGGGCGGGAATCCGCCCTCACCTCATTTCACGTTGTTGTCCGATAGGCCGAGCAGCCGCCTGGTCAGTGCGGCTGCACGGTCCACGCCGGCGGCACATCGGTGCCGGCCTCCTCGTCGCGCTCCGAGTCTTCGAAGGTGGGATGAACGATGCCCTGGGCGTGGTGCACGGGGGCGTAGACGGCGTAGAGCTTGAGCGGCTCGTCGCCAGTGTTGAGCACGTCGTGCCAGATGCCTGCCGGAACTTGGATGGCCCAGCCGTCGCTGACTTCCTGACTGAAGTTCAGTTGGTCCTCGGCGGGACCCATCACGCAGCGGCCCTCACCGGCGTCAACCCGCAAGAACTGGTCGGTCTCGGGGTGCACCTCCAAGCCGATGGACTGGCCGGGCGGGATCGACATCAGAGTCACCTGCAGGTACTTGCCGGTCCACACGGTGGTGCGGTAGTTGCTGTTTGCGATGGTCGCGTCTTCGATATCGAACGCGTTGGGGTTGGGTCCGTTGTCCCTCATCTGCCCTCCTGGAGTTTGCTGTGGTACCAGTCTAGGCCTGTGGCGCAATCCCGGGCGAGGAATCGGGCGGGGAACCTCGCCCGGGTTCCCCGCCCAAGTCCCTGCGGGTCAGTGGTCGATCGCTCCTTCGGCGCCCGCTCCCGTCATGGAACGCACCTCCATCTCGGCGCCTTTGTCGGCGAACCTGTCGCCGTCGGGGCGCACCACCGAGCCCAGCCACCCCAGGAAGAAGCCAAGGGGCACTGAGACCAGCGAGGGGTTGTCGAGCGGGAACCAGGCGAAGTTGACGCCTTCGCCCAGCATCGAACCCTTCGCGCCGGAAACGGCGGGGGAGAAGATGATGAGCACCAGCGACGACACGAGCCCGCCATAGATCGACCAGATGGAGCCTGCGGTCGAGAACCGCTTCCAGTACAGGGAGTACAAGATGGAGGGCAGGTTGGCCGAGGCGGCAACCGCGAAAGCGAGTGCGACGAGGAATGCGATGTTCATCTGCTTGGCGGCGATGCCACCGACGATGGCGAGCAGGCCGATGACGATCGACGTGGTGCGCGCCACCTTGACCTCGCGCGCCGGGTCGGCCCTGCCATCCTTGAGCACCGAGTTGTAGATGTCGTGGGCAAAGGAGGCGGAAGCGGTGATGGTCAGGCCAGCGACCACCGCCAGAATGGTCGCAAACGCGACACCGGCGATGACCGCCATCAGGATCTCGCCGCCCAGGTGGAAGGCGAGCGCGGGCGCTGCGGCGTTGGCTCCGCCGGGCATGCCGCGGATGGCGTCGGGGCCGACGAGCCAGGCGGCTCCGTAGCCGAGGATCATCGTCATCAGGTAGAAGGAACCGATCAGCCCGATTGCCCAGGTCACCGAGCTGCGGGCCTCCTTGGCCGTGGGCACGGTGTAGAAGCGCATCAGCACGTGCGGCAGACCGGAAGCGCCGAGCACCAGCGCGATGGACAGAGAGATGAAGCCCCACACGTTGTTGCCGTACTTGCTCATCGGCTGCAGGATTCGCTCGCCGATGCCGGTTTGGTTGGTGGAGTGGGTCTCGACGGCGTTGCTCAACAGCTGGGATACGTTGAAGCCGGTGTAGGCGAGGATCCACACGGTCATGATCAGCACTCCGGCGATCAGCAGGATGGCCTTGATCATCTGCACCCAGGTGGTGCCCTTCATGCCGCCGATCAGCACGTAGGCCACCATGACGACGCCCACCACCGCGATGACCAGGGACTGCTGGAGATCTCCTTCGATGCCCAGCAACAGGGACACGAGGCCGCCTGCGCCGGCCATCTGGGCGAGCAGGTAGAAGAAGGAGACGGCCAGCGTGGACACTGCGGCCGCCATCCGCACGGGCTTCTGTTTCATACGGAACGACAACACGTCGGCCATGGTGTACTTGCCGGTGTTGCGCAGCGGCTCCGCGACGAGCAGCAGCGCCACCAGCCAGGCGACGAAGAATCCGATGGAGTAGAGGAAGCCGTCGTAGCCGTACAGCGCGACCGCACCCACGATGCCCAGGAATGAGGCTGCGGACAGGTAGTCGCCGGCGATGGCGAAGCCGTTTTGCCTACCGGAGAACTGGGCGCCGCCGGTGTAGAAGTCGCCGGACTTCTTCTTCTGCCCACCTTGGGTAACCCGCACCACAACGAACAGCGTGACCACGACGAAGGCGACGAAGATGGAAATGTTGATGATCGGGTTGCCGACCTGCGCCTCGAACAGATTCATCGTGCGCTCCTCTCAAGTTCTTCACGCAGCTGGGTGGCCAGCGGGTCGACTTTGGTGTTCATGTGCCGGATGTAGAGCCAGGTGATCAGGAAGGTGGTGGCGAACTGAGCCAGCCCAAGCAGCAGACCCCAGGTCACGTGGCCGATCACGGGAGCGGACATGAATCCGGTGGCGAAGGTGGACAACAGGACGTAGGCGGCGTACCAGATCATGAAAGCTGCGGTCATCGGGAAGGCGAAACCGCGAAACACTTTCTTCAGGTGGGCGAACTCCGTGGAGTCCTGCACGCGCCGGAACTCGTCGGGTGGGATGGCACCGGCCTCACGGCCTTCGGGGTCTAGCTGGGACATCCACTACTCCTTTGTGGTTGGCGTGTCAATTTAGCTTGCAGCGAGAATGCCCGAACTTCGAGTCTCGCACAAGTGCTTTGGCCAGATTTCTTCGTGCGAGTCCCACCAACCCCCACGTGGCAGGCGGCCTGCCCGCCCGGTGCAATACAGTTGGCCCATGGATCTCGTCTTGACCCTGCGCGCTGAAGACCGTCCCGGGATCGTGCATGCCATCACAGCGGGCATCGTCGCGGCCGGGGGCAATATCGTCGAATTGCAGCAATTCACCTCGCCGGATTCGGGGCAGTTCTTCACCCGAATCGAAGTGCAGGGGGCCGGCCACGACGATCTGGTCGCCGCCGTCGGTGAGCAGACCGCAGAGCTGCGGGCCACCTTCCAGGTGGATTATGCCGACCGCAAGACGCGCACCCTGGTGTTGGTCTCCAAAGCGGGTCATGCGCTGAACGAACTCCTTTTCCGGACTCGCTCCGGTGGGTTGCCCATCGATGTGATCGGGGTGATGGCGAACCACGATGTGCTGGCGCCCATGGCAGAGTTCTATTCTGTGCCGTTCTGGCACGCCTACGTCAGCCCGGAAACCAAGGCGGATTTCGAGGCCGAGGTGCGCAGGGTGGTCGAGGAGCAGCAGGTGGAGCTGGTCGTTTTGGCGCGATACATGCAGATTCTTTCACCGGAGCTCTGCGATTTCCTCGCAGGCCGGGCCATCAACATTCACCACTCATTCCTGCCGGGATTCAAGGGAGCAAACCCGTATCGGCAGGCCCACACCCGAGGCGTCAAGCTGATCGGTGCGACCGCGCACTTTGTCACCAGCGACCTCGATGAGGGACCGATCATTGAGCAGAACGTTTCGCGCGTCGATCACTCGATGAGTGTTTCCAAGCTGGTCGGCAAGGGGCAGGCGCAGGAATCGCAGACGCTGGCCGAGGCCGTGCGGCTTTTCGCCGAGCACCGGGTGCTACTTGACGGCAGCCGCACGGTGATTTTCAGGTAGCGGTGTTCCGTGGGGCTCGACATAGCGCTCATCGCGCTTTTCATCCTCATCGGCGGTACCTTCGCCGCCGCTGAGATGGCCCTGATTTCGCTTCGTGACTCACAGGTCAGGCGGCTATCCAGCCGGGGCAAACGAGGCAAGGCCGTGGAGCGGCTGAGCGCCAACCCGAACAGCTTTTTATCCGCAGTGCAGATCGGGGTGACAGTTTCCGGATTCCTGTCCGCCTCGTTCGGCGCCTCCGCGATAGTGCCCGAGGTGGTGCCGCTGCTGATGGCGCTCAAGGTTCCGGAGAACGTGGCCGGTACTCTTGCGCTGGTGCTGCTCACCTTGGTGATCGCCTACTTCTCCATCGTCGTGGGCGAGCTGGCGGCGAAGCGACTGGCTATGCAGCGGGCGGAATCCTTCGCACTGGCGCTGGCGCCGCTGGTCGCGGGCATCGCCACGCTGATGAAGCCCGTGATCTGGTTGCTCGACGTGTCCACGAACGCGTTGGTGAGGGTGCTTGGCGGAGATCCGAGCCGGGCCCGGGAGGTGGTCACCGACGAGGAGTTGAGGCAGATGGTGTCCAGCTCGGAGACGCTCGGCCAGGAGGAGCGTCTGATCGTTGACGAGGTATTCCAAGCTGGCGAACTCAGCTTGCGCGAGGTGATGGTGCCGCGGACGGAGGTCGATTTCCTGCCTGCAAACATGCCCATCCAACAGGCCTATCGGGAGGTGCGTGGTGCCCCGCGCTCGCGTTACCCGGTCACGGACGGCACCACCGACCGGGTGCTGGGTTTCCTGCACGTTCGGGATTTGATGGATGTCGAAGGGGCTGCGCGCGGGGGCGATCTGCGCAGCATCGTTCGCCCGGTGCTCAACCTGCCGGAGACGGTGCGGATCCTGCACGCCCTCACCGCCATGCGCAAGGCCGGGTCGCATCTGGCCATCGTGCGCGACGAGTATGGGGGCACAGCCGGCATCGTCACCTTGGAAGACCTCATGGAGGAGTTGATCGGCGACATCACCGATGAGTATGACGTGCCGGGTGGGGCCCAGCCGACGGTCAACCAGGTTGATGGGTTGACGACGATAGAGGAGTTCGCTGACCTCAGCGGCTTCGTCATCCCGGAGGGCCCCTACGACACGGTGGCTGGTTATTTTATGGCTGTGCGAGGTGAGCTGCCCGAGTTGGGTGGGGCAGTGACGGTCTCGCTGCCGTCAGCGGGGGGAGGGGAGGAGTGCGCCCAGTTCACGTTCGAGGTCTCCCAGATGGACGGCAGGCGCGCTTCGTGGTTCAACGTGCGTAGGGTGGGGGAAGATGTCTGACGATGGCGCGGAACTGTTGACGGGTCCGGGGGCGGAGCCGCTGCTGGCGGCGGCGGTCAGTCATGCGGGTGGCGAGTTGTTGAGCTGGGAGTTGGACCACGTCGATCAGACTCCGGAGCAGTCGACGACCGCCACCTACCGCGCTGTGGTGGAGTGGCCACACGGTACGCGCCCGGAGTTGTTGGGCGTTTCGGCGCGCTCGGGCGAGTTGCAGCCGAGCGACTCGAACGCGGAGATCTTCGCCGACGGGAACCGTCAGGTGGCGGTGTGGATCTACCCGAATGATCCGGACCTGCCGGGGCTGAGCCGCGCGGCGTTCCCGGAAGCGATAGCCGAGCTTCTGAAGGGCGCGGATCTGGTGCCCAAATCGGTGTCTCCGGACGAGGTGGAGCTGTCGATCATCGGCTACCGCCCTAGGCGACGTGCAGTGGTGCGGGCGAGCGCGCTCGGGCAGACGTTCTACGTGAAGATTCTGCGTCCGCGGCTGTTCTCCGATGTGCTGCATCGGCATCGACTGCTGGCCGGCGCGGGTTTGCCTGCGCCAAAGGTGGTGGCCACGACGCCGGACCACCTGCTGGTCACCCGGGAGCTGCCGGGCATTCCGCTGGCGAGAGCGATCTTCGATCCCGGAGATCCTTGTCGGGCGGAGGACCTGATCGCGTTGCTCGACGCGATGCCGGCAGCAGCCGCGACTCTGGAGCGGCGCCCGCCGTGGGCGGAGGCCGTGGAGCACTACGGCAGGCTCGTCGTGGCCCCTGCACCGGAGTTGGCAGAGGAGGTGCGCTGGGTGGTACGCCACGTCGAGCGGGGCCTGGCCGACTACCCGCACGGGAACGAGCCGACGCACGGCGATTTTCATGAGGGCCAGGTGCATGTGGCTGATGGCCGTATCGTCGGGATCCTGGACGTGGACACGCTCGGCCCGGGCAGGCGGGCCGACGACCTGGCTTGCCTGATCGGGCATCTCTCCACCATCCAGCGGATGAACACGGAGCAGGAGGCGAAGGTGCGCGACATCCTGGCCCGCTGGGTGCCGGTGTTCGACCAGCGGGTGGATCCGGTGGAGCTCAGGTTGCGGGCCGCTGCAGTGGTGTTGTCGCTGGCCACCGGCCCGTATCGGGCGCAGGAGGCGGACTGGCTGGCCCAGACCCGCGCGATGGTGCGCTCGGCGTCGAGCCTGGTCAGCCAGGTGGTATGAAGGGCCAGGTTGCGACTCGGTAACGATTGGGTGTTGCTGTGGTGCGCCCCTGGTATCGGTAATAGGCTCATTCAGCCGTAATTTTGTGCTTCTAGGAGGAAACACGTGAAGAAGTCCATCATCAAGGTCGGCGCTCTCGCGACCGCTTCGCTGCTGGCGTTGGCCGCGTGTGCGCAGCCGCCGAGCGCCACCACGAGCGAGAGCCCGAAGGCGTCCGGCTCCGCCACAGCGAGCGAGTCCGCCGGCACCAGCGGCGCCAAGTCTGACTTCAAAGCCTGCATGGTTTCTGATGCGGGCGGTTTTGACGACAAGTCGTTCAACGAGACGTCGCACAAGGGCCTGCTGCGCGCTGAGAAGGAGCTGGGTATCAAGATTGGCCAGATCGAGTCGCATGCCGCAGGCGATTTCGCAGGCAACATCAAGTCGCAGATCGACGACGGCTGCAACATCATTGTCACCGTCGGTTTCCTGCTGGCGGAGGCTACCCAGGAGGCCGCCAAGACCCACCCCGACGTCGACTTCGCAATCGTCGACTATGCCTCTTTCGAGGGTGTGAATAACGCCAAGGGCCTGCTGTTCAACACCGCGCAGCCCGCTTTCCTGGCTGGCTACACGGCAGCCGCCATGACGAAGAGCGGCAAGGTCGGCACCTTCGGCGGCACCAGCATCCCCACCGTGAACATCTTCATGGAGGGCTTTGACCAAGGCGTCAAGCACTACAACGAGACCAAGGGTGCTGACGTTCAGGTGGTCGGCTGGAACCGCGACGGCGGCGACAACAAGGGCCAGTACATCGGCGGCCAGGATCCGTTCGGTGACATCCCGGGCGGCAAGAACACCGCGGCTACTCTGATCTCCCAGGGCGCGGACATCATCATGCCGGTCGCCGGCCCCGCTGGTATCGGAGCGCTCCAAGCGGCCAAGGAGAGCGGTGGGAAGGTGAACGCCGTCTGGGTGGACACTGATGGGTACGTGTCCACCGGCGGGGACTACGGCAGCGTGATCATCACCTCCGTGGAGAAGGCGATGGACGTCGCGGTCTTCGAGGCCATCAAGGCCTCCAAGGAAGACAAGTTCGATTCCAAGGCTTACGTCGGCACGCTGGAGAACGGCGGGGTCAAGATCTCCCCGTTCCACGACTTCGAGTCGAAGCTGCCGGAGAGCCTGACCAAGGAACTCGACGAGATCACGAAGAAGATTATCTCCGGCGAGATCAAGATCAATTCGGAGAGCCAGCCTGAGTGATTGTGCTGAGGGCTGACTGAGGTTGGGGAGGGGTGCCGTGAGGCGGCCCTCCCCAACCTCTATATTCGTCCATGGGCCCCGCTGCTTCGCGATACGCGCTGGCTGCTGAGCCACTATGGTTGGACCCGCCAAGATGGCGAGGAGGAGTTTTGAGTACCACTGAGCATCCCGCTGAGGTGTTGCACCTTAAGGGAATCACTAAGCGCTTTGGGAGCTTCACAGCGAACGATTCGATCACGCTGGACGTCGTACCCGGGCGTATTCACTGCCTGCTGGGCGAGAATGGTGCCGGTAAATCAACGCTGATGAACGTGCTGTTCGGCCTGCTTGAGGCAGACGGAGGCGAAATTACTATCGGCGACAAGCCGCTGAAGGTTAAAGGTCCGAAGGACGCCATGGATTCCGGCATCGGCATGGTGCACCAGCACTTCATGCTGATCCCGGTGTTCTCCGTCGCGGAGAACATGGTTCTGGGCTCCGAGCCGGGCCGGGCCGGGCTGCTCGATCTGCAGGGCGCGCGCGAGCGGGTCAGGCAGCTGTCCGAGCGTTACAACATGGCGGTGGATCCGGACGCGCTGGTGGGGGATCTGCCCGTCGGCGTTCAGCAGCGTGTGGAGATCCTGAAGGCTCTCGCGGGTAACGCCCGCTATCTGATCTTCGACGAGCCGACGGCTGTGCTCACCCCGCAGGAGATCGATGAATTGATGATCGTGATGCGGGCGCTGCGCGATGAAGGACGCGCCATTGTCTTCATCACCCATAAGCTGCGGGAGGTGAAGGAGATCGCGGACGACATCACCGTCATCCGTCGCGGCAAGGTAGTTGGCCAGGCGGAGCCCAGCGCCAGCGAGACCGAACTGGCCGCGATGATGGTGGGACGCAGCGTCTCCTTGAAGGTGGACAAGATCCCGGCCAAGCCTGGTGAGCCACGGTTGGTGATCCGCGACCTCGTCGTGCCCGCCGCGAACGGGTCGGTCGCGGTGAACGAGCTCTCGTTGGAGGTGCACGGCGGTGAGATCGTCTGCATCGCGGGCGTTCAGGGCAACGGCCAGACCGAGTTGGCGGAGGCGCTGCTGGGCACCGCGGCGGTGTCGTCTGGACAGGTGACTCTCGACGGTGTGGACATCACCCACGCGTCGCCCCGCCGGACGATTGACGCCGGGATGGGGTTCGTGCCGGAGGACCGTCGCCGAGACGGCTTCGTGGGAGAGCTTTCGATCGAGAAGAACCTGGTGATCAACAACCTGAAGGCCTTCTCCTCTGGGGGCAACCTGCGGCTGGGGCAGATCGCTCGGAACGCGAGCGAGCTGATCAAGGAGTTCGACATCCGCACGAGCGCGCAGACGCAGCCGCTGAAGGCCCTCTCCGGCGGAAACCAGCAGAAGGTGGTGTTGGCCCGCGAGCTGTCACGCGACTTGAGCCTGCTGATCGCGAGCCAGCCCACGCGAGGAGTGGATGTCGGCGCGATCGAGTTTCTCCACCGGCGGATCGTCGAGGAGCGCGACCGGGGCACCGCCGTGCTGATCGTCTCGACGGAGCTGGAGGAGGTCGAATCACTGGCGGACCGGGTAGCCGTCATGTACCGCGGGCGGATCGTCGGCGTCGTTGCGCCGGACACGCCGCGCGAGGTGCTCGGCCTGATGATGGCGGGTGTGAGCTACGAGGACGCAATGGCTGGAAGGACTGCCGAGCATGAGTGAGAACAAAGTAGCCAAGCAGGCTAAACGGCGGGAGCTGCCCAGCTGGTCGAGGTGGCTCAACTCGGCTGCGGTCACGTTTGCCGCGCTGCTGCTCGCCTTCATCGTGGGCTCGGTGGTGATGGTGCTGCTGGACCCGGACGTCAGCGCCAAATGGTCCTACTTTTTCGCGCAACCGGGCGACGCTCTCGCGGCGTCGTGGGAGAAGATCAGCCGCACGTATTTGGCTTTGCTGCAGGGCTCCGTCGGGGACTGGGTAGCCATCACCGAGACGACGGCGCAGGCCGCCCCGCTGGTGCTGGCCGGCTTGGGCGTGGGCCTGGCCTTCCGCGCGGGGCTGTTCAACATCGGCGGCCAGGGCCAGGCGATCATGGGCGCTGTTTGGGGGGCGTTCATCGGCTTCAGCATCAAGGGGCTGCCGCTGGTCATCCACCTGCCGCTGGTGATCCTTATCGGCGTGGCGGCCGGTGTCCTTTGGGGCGGGATCGTGGGCTTCCTCAAGGCGAAGACGGGCAGCCACGAAGTGATCGTGACGATCATGATGAACTACATTGCGGCGTACCTGATGCAATGGCTGCTGCAGCAGTCGTCCTTCCGAGCCCCCGGCCGCAACGACCCAATCGGGCCCCGCTTGGAGTGGAGCGCGACGATGCCCCGGCTGGCCGACACCCGCCTGCACCTGGGCTTCTTCCTCGCGCTGCTGGCGGTGTTCCTCGTGTGGTGGTTGCTGGAGCGCACAGCCCTCGGGCTGCAGATCCAGGCTGTTGGGTTGAATCCGCATGCGGCCGCTACCGCGGGCATGAACGTGTCCCGGGTCACCATCATCACCATGGCCTTTGCCGGTGGCCTCGCCGGGATGGCGGGCGTCAACGCGGTCACTGCTCCCGAGCTGCTGACCAGCTACCCGACGCAGCTGTCCGCCGGCATCGTCGGCGCGATCGGCTTCGACGCCATCACGGTGGCGCTGCTGGGCAGGTCGCGGCCGCTCGGCATCCTGTTCGCTGGTCTGCTCTTCGGCGCGCTGAAGGCGGGCGCACGCACCATGCAGGTGGTGGCCGACACCCCGGCAGACCTCGTGGACCTGCTGCAGGCGTTGATAGTGCTCTTCGTGGCGGCCCCGGCCTTCATCATGTGGCTGGTGCCGTTCCTGAAGGACCGTAAGATTTCCGACTCTTCGAAGGCGGTGGCGGCATGACCTCCTCAAAGACACAGGCAGATACTCTCAGCGTTGAAACCCCGGAGAAACGTCGCCAGCGGCTGTCGACGGGCACGCTGGTCCTGCTCGTTGGTGCTCTGCTGCTGGTGGGCGGTCTGACCTCGCAAGGAGTTGCCCGCATCGCGCTGTCGGATGCACTCGACGACGTGCAGTTGCCCACGCTGGAATTGCCCTACCACGTGGCCACAGTGTGTGCCGTCATCATGTTGTTCGTGGGCGGTTTCTTCGTCGCGCGGCGGCTGCCCAAGGTGCTCTCCGTGACGCTGGGTACGCTGTTTGGGGTCGCCTTGCTGCTCGGCTTCATCGTCTGGGCTTCCGCTGGTGCTCCGCTGCCGTTCACCCTGACGAATCAGCTCAACGGTACCCTGCAGTACGCGACGCCGATCGTGCTGGGCGCCATGTGCGGCGTGTTGTCGGAGCGAGCGGGCGTGGTCAACGTCGCGATCGAGGGCCAGATGCTGACGGCCGCGTTCACCGCATCGGTGGTCGCCGGACTCACCAAGAGCCTGTGGGCGGCGCTGGCGGCCGCCGTGCTGGCGGGCATTCTGTCGGCGATGCTGCTGGCGGTCTTCGCGCTCAAGTATCTGGTGGACCACGTGGTGTTGGGCGTCGTTGTCAACCTCTTGGCGACGGGGTTCACCGGTTTCATGTTCCAGCAGCTGGTGAAGGAGTCGAAGGAACTCAACGCGGTCTCGGTGATGCAGCCGGTGGCTGTGCCCGGGCTGAGCGACATTCCGTTCTTCGGGCCGATCCTGTTCGTGCAGCGACCGCTGACCTATCTCGCTGTCGGCGCGGTGGTCGTCGTGTGGTTTCTGCTGTATAAGACCAAGTGGGGCCTCAGGGTGCGCTCCGTGGGCGAGCATCCGCACGCCGCCGACACCGTGGGCATCAACGTGTTGCGCACTAAGGCACAGTCGGTGATTCTCGGCGGCTTCTTCGCGGGGCTGGGCGGGGCCTTCTTCACCATTGGTTCCGCGGGCGCGTTCCAGACCACCGGCGTCACAGCCGGTAACGGCTTCATCGCACTGGCTGCGGTGATCATGGGCCGCTGGCATCCGGTTCTGGCTGCGCTCATGGCGCTCTTCTTCGGCTTCTCGCGGCAGCTGGCGCAGACGGTTGGCCCGCTCCAGACGCCGATGCCGACCGAGTTGCTCGCGGCCCTGCCCTACATCATCACCATCATCGCGGTGGCCGGCCTGATCGGGCGGGTGCGCCCGCCCGCCGCCGATGGGCAGCACTACGAGAAGAGCCACTGATGATCGACTGGGCTGTGTTGGAGGCCGAGGCGAAGCGGATGGCTGCCCTCGCCTACGCCCCCTATTCGGGCTATCCGGTGGGTGCGGCGGCGCTCGTTGATGACGGGCGCATCGTCTCGGGCTGCAATGTCGAGAACGCGGGCTATGGCGTCACGTTGTGCGCCGAGTGCGGCCTGGTGTCGGAGCTGATCGCGGGAGGCGGAGGGAAGCTCGTAGCCTTCGTTTGCGTCAACGGTTCCGGGGAGTACATCATGCCCTGCGGGAGGTGCAGACAGCTGCTGAGCGAGCACGCCGCCCGCGAACTGATCGTGCAGACACCGCAGGGCCGGCTGGGCTTCGACGAGGTACTGCCGCAGGCCTTTGGCCCGCAGGATCTGGAGTAGCTGAGCCGGAACTGGCGGAGGGGCCGGGAACGCCGAATGGTGTTTTCCGGCCCTTTTCGTCTGTAGTGTGGGGGCATGGAACTTGCACAGCTGAAGAAGCTGCCGAAGGTGGCGCTGCACGACCACCTCGACGGCGGCCTGCGGCCTGAGACGGTTATCGCGCATCTGGGGGAGATCGGGTTGGAGTGCCCGTCGGACGATGCGGAATTGCTCGGGGAGTGGTTCTATGAGTCGGCGAACTCCGGCTCCCTGCCGGCTTACCTACAGACTTTCGAGTACACGGTTGCCGCGATGAGCACCCGGGAGCACATCCGGCGGGTGGCCCGCGAGGCGGTGTTGGACCTGGCGGAGGACTCGGTGGTGTATGCCGAGCTGCGTTGGGCGCCCGAGCAGCACACGGGCCGCGGGCTCACGCCGGAGGCAGCGGTGAAGGCCGCGCGGGACGGGTTGGCTGATGGGATGGCGGAGGCAGCAGCCCTGGGGCGACGCATCGTCGCGCGCCAGGTGCTCACCGCCATGCGGCACGCCGATCCGGATCCGACCATGGCCGAACTCGCGGTCGCTTTCCGCGACGACTCGGTGGTCGGCTTCGACATTGCTGGCGCCGAGGAGGGTTTCCCGTCCACCCGCTTCGCGAAGGTGTTTGACTATCTCCGTAGGCAGAACATGCCCTACACCATTCACGCGGGCGAGGGAAGTGGCGCGCAGTCGGTTTTCGAGGCGGTGCAGCTGTGCGGGGCACGGAGGATCGGGCATGGGGTGCGGATCATCGAGGACATCGACTTCAGTGGTGCCGAGCCGAAGCTTGGCCGCCTGGCACAGTACGTGCTTGACAACCAGATCATGCTGGAGGTCTGCCCCACCTCGAACGTGCAGACCGGTATCTGCTCGGCGGTGGCTGAGCACCCCGTCGGCGTGCTCTTCGATCTGGGCTTCAACATCTCGATCAACTGCGATAATCGGTTGATGAGTGGCACGACGATGTCGGAGGAGTTCTGGCGACTGCACGAGGCGTTTGGCTGGGACGCAACTGATTTCCAGCGCGTCGCCGTGGACGCGCTGAACGCTTCGTTCCTGCACCATGAGGAGAAGCAGGAGCTGCTCGCCACCGCCGTTTTGCCTGGTTATGCCCGCTGAGCTGGTAGCGGCTGCCGATGGTTCATCGCTGGCCAATCCTGGGCCGGCGGGGTGGGCGTGGTATATCGACGAGGAGCGCTGGGCGGCGGGTGGTTGGCATCATGGCACCAACAACATGGGCGAGTTGGCAGCGGTGCTGCACCTGCTGGAATCCACTGCGGGCGACTCCCGGCCGCTGAAGGTGCTGTGCGATTCGCAGTATGTGATCAACTCGCTTACCAAGTGGCTGCCGGGCTGGAAGCGCCGGGGCTGGCGCAAGGGAGATGGCAAGCCGGTGCTGAACGTGGAGTTGATGAAGGCTCTCGACGAGCAGCTGGCTGGGCGGGACGTGCGCTTCGAGTGGGTCAAGGGCCACGCGGGGCATCGGCTCAACGAGGAGGCGGACGCGCGCGCCCGGGCGGCTGCCGAGGCCTACCGGGATGGCAAAGAACCCGAATGCGGCCCGGGATTCGGCGTGCAGCCGGACATGACGCGATTCGCCGTCGGGCAGCGGGAGGAAGAGCCGGATCTGTTTTCGGTTGCCGAAGAGCCCGAGCCGGAGCCGGTGACCCCGGGCAGCGCGTCGCCGCGAGTCAAGGCCACGCTGATCACTCGGACCAAGGAGTTGCTGCGCGACGAGGTACGCACGGATCCGGCCAGACTGGAGCAGTTTCTGCACCCGGATTTCGTCTCGCACGCCATCGACGGGTCCGTGGTGGATCTGACTCGCGGCGCGTGGCTGCCGTTGGACGATCGGGACTTCGAGGTGCTTTCCGTGGACAGCTATTCGGACGACGTCGTCGGCATGCGGTGGTCCCAGCGTGACCGGCTCCGGTTCAGCCTTTGGCAGCAGACCCCGGTGGGTTGGCGGCTGCGGTTTGCACAAGTTACGAGGAAAGAATGATCTGCCCCTGCGATACTGGCCGTGAATACGACGAGTGCTGCGGCCGTCTGCATCAAGGAAAGCTGGCGCCGACGGCCGTGGCGCTGATGCGCTCGCGCTACAGCGCGTTTGTTCTTCGCCTGGACGACTACCTATTCGATACCTGGCATTCCAGCACTCGGCCCAGGGACACGGGCGATCGGATCGATTGGTGTGAGCTCATCATCGAGGAGGTGTCGGGCGGCAAGGCCTGGGACGAGCGCGGTGAGGTGCAGTTCACCGCCCGCTATTCGGGCCCCGGGGTGCCTGGCCGGATCCGTGAGCGGAGCCAGTTCGTCTTCGAGCAGGGCCGCTGGTGGTATCTCGACGGGGTGCAGCTGGCGTGACTCGGTCAAACTAGGGTGAGCGTTCGGAGCGTGCGGCGTTAGACTTGGGCGCATGTCAGACATCTTGAATGCGGTTGCTTGGCCTTACGCCAACGGGCCGCGACACATTGGTCACGTCTCCGGTTTTGGGGTTCCCTCCGACGTCTTCTCACGTTTCATGCGAATGCGCGGCCACAATGTGTTGATGGTGTCTGGCTCCGACGAGCACGGCACCGCGATCCAGGTCAAGGCCGACCAGGAGGGGCTTACTGCCAGGGAGACGGCGGACAAGTATCACGGGCAGATCGTCGCCGACCTGCAGGGACTCGGGCTCAGCTATGATCTGTACACCCGAACCACGACGCCGAACCACGCCTCGGTCGTCCAGGACGTGTTTCGCGCTCTGTACGACAACGGTTACCTGGTTAAGGAAGCGCAGATGGGCGCGATTTCCCCGTCCACCGGGCGCACGCTGCCGGATCGGTTCATCGAGGGTACTTGCCCCTTGTGTGGTTTCGCGGGGGCGCGCGGCGACCAGTGCGACAACTGTGGCAAGCAACTCGATCCAGCGGACCTGATCGATCCGCGTTCTAGGGTCAACGGCGAGAAGCCCAGGTTTGTGGAGACGGAGCACTTCTTCCTCGACCTGCCGAAGCTTGCCGAGCAGCTGGGCGAGTGGCTGGCTACGCGGGCAGATTGGCGGCCGAACGTGTTGAAGTTCAGTCACAACCTGTTGGAGAACCTTCGTCCGCGGGCTATTACCCGTGATCTCGACTGGGGGATCCGCATCCCTGTGGAGGGTTGGGAGACCAACCAGATGAAGTCGATCTACGTCTGGTTCGACGCGGTGATTGGCTATCTGTCCGCGACGATCGAGTGGGCCCGACGCACGGGGGATCCCGAGGCGTGGCGGCGGTTTTGGAACGCGGAGACCACGAAGTCGTACTACTTCATGGGCAAGGACAACATCGTTTTTCATTCGGTGATCTGGCCCGCGATTCTGTTGGGCTGCAACGGCGAGGGCGAATTGGGCGGCGAGGTGCGCCCGTCGCTCGGCAGGCTGCGGCTGCCCACGGAGGTGGTCAGTTCGGAGTTTATGACGATGCGCGGTTCCAAGGTGTCCAGTTCGCGGGGAGCGTCGATCTTCGTGAAGGATTTCTTGGCGGAGTTCGGCCCCGATGCGCTGCGTTATTTCATCGCGGTTGCCGGCCCGGAGAACAACGACACGGACTTCACGTGGGAGGAGTTTGTGCGGCGCACCAACTTCGAGCTGGCGAACGAGTGGGGCAACCTGGTGAATCGCTCGATTTCGATGGCGCACAAAAATGTGGGGGCGATCCCGGCGATGGGGCGACTCACTGCGGAGGATCAGCGACTACTCGACGAGAGCCGCGCGGCCTTCGAGACTGTCGGCGAACACATCGAGTCGCGCCGGTTCAAGGCGGGAATCACGGAGGCGATGCGGATCGTCGCGTTGGCCAACAAGTACCTGTCTGAGCAGGAACCTTGGAAGAAGAAGGACGACCCGGAACGGCGGGATACGATTCTGCACGTGGCTTTGCAGGTGGTGAGCGACTGCAACACGCTGCTCACGCCTTATCTGCCTCACTCAGCGCAGCGTGTCTTCGAGGCTCTGGGGGGCACCGGGGTCTGGGCGGCCCAACCGCAGATCGTGGAGGTCGCTGACGGCGAGATGGTTTACCCGACCCTGCAGGGCGACTACGTCAACCAGGCGGCCGTGTGGGAGCATCGTCCGCTGGTGAGCGGCACTCCGTTGGAGAAGCCGACGCCGCTGTTCCGGAAACTGGACGAGTCGCTGGGCCAGACGGGGCCGGAGTGGGCGCCCATCGGCTAAGAGGGAACGGGCCAGATGGGAGGATTCTTCCCATCTAGCCTTGTCAAACCGCTTTCCGGCTTGGAGTTGACACTCCGGTGGACAGTAGGTAATGTTCTCTCTCGCCGCTTGAAGCGGGCCGGACAACTAAAGAGGTGGATCGCCGGATACCCGGATGAGAGAAAGGAATCCCGCGAAACGCGGATTTGACACTCTCGAAGAGAAGCCACTAAAGTAGGTCGGGCCGCCAAAAACGGCAAAGGATAACTCAACAGCAGCGGAAATCGCCGATTTGACAGGCGAGAAACGCTAAAGTAAAGTTAACCGAGTTGCCCCAAGGGTTGAGTCAGCGAAGCTGACTGAGCGTGAGGGTCGCGAGCGAATCTTGAGAACTCAACAGCGTGCTTTAAGTCAATGCCAATTTTTGCACATTTTTTGTGTGTGTCCTGTGCACG
>NZ_RQYZ01000071.1 GCF_003932855.1 Tessaracoccus sp. OH4464_COT-324
TTGGTGCCAGGGATAAGGATTCTTCGACTGGGTTTGCCGAGTCTGAGGGCCTGACCCAAAACGGTGACCGCGATGAGACGCTGGACTTTGGGTTCGTTCGTCCCGAGGTCACGGTGGGTGACTACGTGTGGTTCGACGTGAACAAGGACGGTAAGCAGGACGACACGGATCGCCCGATTGAGGGCGCGGTGTTGAAGATCACTGGTCCGGATGGTCAGCCGGTGGTGAACGTCAACGGTGATCCTGTTGGCGATGTCACGACTGATGCGAGCGGTAAGTACCTGTTCGAGAAGTTGCCGGTGCTCGGCGACGATGAGAAGTACACCGTTACCGTGGTGAGCGTTCCCGGCGATTACATGCCGACCAAGCCTGAGGTTGGGGATGACCGGGAGAAGGACTCCTCGACCGCTGCTGCGTCGACCATCGTCGACTTGACCGAGGATGGGGACAAGGATCTGAGCCTGGACTTTGGGTTCGTTCGTCCCGAGGTTTCGGTGGGTGACTATGTGTGGTTCGATGTGAACAAGGATGGTCTGCAGGATGCTACGGATCGCCCGATTGTCGGTGCGGTGTTG
>NZ_RQYZ01000072.1 GCF_003932855.1 Tessaracoccus sp. OH4464_COT-324
CATCAATATGCCCATCAAGCCATAAGAAATTCCGCCCGTATAAATTGCCCACCACTGATAATTCTGTATGGCAATCAAAACTGCGCAAACAATAATATTAAAGATAAAAAATCCGCACCAAATTTGCGTGACTTTTCGAGTATAAAGCACTGCTTGCTCAGGTAAGTCTGGTGTTTTTAAGCGAGCTAATCGCTCAACCAGTGATTGTGAGCTAAACAAGCTACTGCCAAAAGTTGCGAGTAACATTCCATTGATGATTATGGGATACCAAAACATCGTACCGAGATTTTGGCTGAGATAAATAAAAGCTAAAAGTGCGGTCATAAAAATTGCAAAATAACGTGCTAAATTGACCGCTTGTATTGCTTTGAATGCCCATAATATTGCCATAATCAACACTAAAACTGTTAGCTCTTGGCGACTAAAAAGCAGTAACCAACCTAGCGGATAAGCAAGGCTGGTTAAGAGCAGCAGAATGTTAATGAGTAGAGCAAATAATTTATTCATTCTCGATAATAACTAATCCGCTTGCACACATTTCGCCATCGGTTTTGAGCTGGAAACGCATGCGATTT
>NZ_RQYZ01000073.1 GCF_003932855.1 Tessaracoccus sp. OH4464_COT-324
GAAGTTGAAATCGTTGGTATCAAAGAAACAACGAAAACAACAGTAACTGGTGTTGAAATGTTCCGTAAATTGTTAGACGAAGGTCGTGCAGGAGAGAACATTGGTGCATTATTACGTGGTACAAAACGTGAAGAAATCGAACGTGGTCAAGTATTAGCGAAACCAGGTTCAATCACGCCACACACAGACTTTGAATCAGAAGTTTACGTATTATCAAAAGAAGAAGGTGGTCGTCATACTCCATTCTTCAAAGGTTACCGTCCACAGTTCTACTTCCGTACAACAGACGTAACTGGTACTATCGAATTACCAGAAGGTGTTGAGATGGTAATGCCAGGCGATAACATCAAAATGACAGTAAGCTTAATTCACCCAATCGCAATGGACCAAGGTTTACGTTTTGCGATTCGTGAAGGTGGTCGTACAGTAGGTGCTGGTGTTGTTGCTAAAATTATCAAATAATAGCAAACTCCTATTTGTATAGGTTTTGATAAAAAGGGATCTTATAGATCCCTTTTTCATTGATACCAAAAATCACAACTAATTGATATTTTTTGATAGGCAATAAAATAAGA
>NZ_RQYZ01000074.1 GCF_003932855.1 Tessaracoccus sp. OH4464_COT-324
CCCGCCGCCTGCGGGGCCACCAGACGGGGTGGCCCATCCTCTGGGCGTGGGGGTCAGGCTTCCACCGGGTGGTTCCTGCCCACCGGGTGGGGCCCAGCCGCCGGGTGGTTGGGGTGTGGGCCCGCCTGGGGGTGGTGTGGGTTGCCAACCACCACCCGGGGCCGGGTACCCGGGCCATGGGTACCCGGGAGACGGATAGTCCGGAGCCGGATACCCGGGGGATGGATACCCGGGGGACGGATGGTCCGGAGCCGGGTGGCCAGGCCGTGGATACCCGGGAGTTGGGTAGCCGGGGGATGGGTAGCCGGGTTGGGGGTCGCCGCCGGGGGTTGGGTGGCCGCCTGGTGGGAGGGGGGTACCGCCGATCAGGCCGTGGTAGCGGGGATCGCCTGGGTAGATCGGGCCCAGACTGCCGTCGTGGCGGGGATCTCCGGGCAGGATCGGATCCCCGTAAGCCCAACCCTTGGGATCCCCAACAGAAGCCGCACCCAACCCACCAGACACCGAACCACCAGACACCGAACCGCCAGGCAACCCACCGGGCATCCCGCCGGGCATTCCGCCGGG
>NZ_RQYZ01000075.1 GCF_003932855.1 Tessaracoccus sp. OH4464_COT-324
CACCGATACCATCAAAGCCGCCACCCACACCCGGACGACCGAACCCCCCACCAATCAACTCGTTGTAGCGCGGATCCCCCGGATAAATCGGCCCCAAACTACCATCATGACGCGGATCCCCCGGCAAAATCGGATCCCCAAACTTCCACCCCGACGAACCATCCGCACCAGCAGCACCCAAACCACCCAAGCCGCCAGGCGCCCCCAAACCACCAGAGCCCAAACCACCCAGGCCACCACCAGGCGCACCCAAGCCACCACCAGGCAAACCACCAGGCGCACCCAAACCACCAGCAGCCCCAACCGGCGACCCCAACGGCGCACCAGCCACACCCCGAGCCACACCCGCCTGAGCCATACCAGCCACACCAGCCTGACCAGCAGCCAAACCACCACCAGCAGCAGCACCAGCGCCCCCAGCACCAGCACCACCCATACCACCGCCACCCATCATCATCGGCGGCATACCACCCTGACCACCCTTATCACCCCGAGTACCCGAAGTCTTCGGATTGATCAGCGCCTCCTGAATATCCTCCTCAACAACCAGATCATCACTATCAGC
>NZ_RQYZ01000076.1 GCF_003932855.1 Tessaracoccus sp. OH4464_COT-324
TCGATATTCCCAGCCCCACCCTGACACTCGATCCCTGGATGATCGACCCGACTAAGCCCGGCTGGCAAGACGACAAACGCTGGGCCGGGCAACCACCACCAGCGATCATCCCCCGCATCTTCCCAGCCCACATCCGAGACGACTGGCCGATCCCAGACCTCACCAACGTCATCCGCGCACGAGGAGAACCCTCCTACACCATCAACATCGGCGGCTCCTGGGTTTACGTCCACAAAGACGACGACACCCCCTACTACCAACGCCGCCGAATCATCCACGTCCACGTGAGCTACTTCCACGACAGCTACCCATTGAAGGTTAAAGACTTCGTGAACCCCAAAGCGGTCGGTAAAGCCTACTGCAGCCCAACAAACAATTTGAAGTCAGATACCTGTTTGATGGTGGCCCAGGACTGCATCATCGAGTTCTATCCGATCGGGCCCTGGGAAGGTGACGTGAATGCCCAGATGGAGCAGCTCATGCTCGAACTAGCCGCAGAACTACGCAAACACTTCGGCACCGATGACCAATAACACCCCCTGGTACACCACC
>NZ_RQYZ01000077.1 GCF_003932855.1 Tessaracoccus sp. OH4464_COT-324
ACCAGCTGCGCGACTTTTTCAAGTCTTTGAAAGACGGTGGGCAAGGAGCTAAGGCCCTTGAGACGAGCAATCAGGCCGCGGAGAACAGGCTACGCGCCATGGTCGGTTTGCTGGGCAACGCGTGCGCGATCGCCGAAAAGTACCTCCACATCCCCGACCAACTCCAATACGAAGGGGCCCAATGGCAACACGCTGCCAAGATCGTGTATAGCATCACGGAGAGTTCGCCGGGAAGGGAGTACGTGCCCGGATGGACCGGGCCCGCCGCCGAGGCCTACACCCGGGTCGCGATAATGCAAACCGAGGCCTGCAAGGAATGGCACGGGCTCACCCGAGTGGTCGTGGACCTGTTTGGGAAGGCGCACGAGGTCAATGTGGCGATGTTGGAGGCGATCTATCAGGGTGTGCTGTACGTCGTCGAGCGGCGTGGTTGCCTGCCCGAGCCCAGCGAGACCTTCGCCGCTACCTGGAAGCTGGGCGATGCGGTGCAGCGGACCGTGAAGGAGATCACGTCTCTCGGGGCCACGCTGGAAGAGACTT
>NZ_RQYZ01000078.1 GCF_003932855.1 Tessaracoccus sp. OH4464_COT-324
AAGTCTCTTCCAGCGTGGCCCCGAGAGACGTGATCTCCTTCACGGTCCGCTGCACCGCATCGCCCAGCTTCCAGGTAGCGGCGAAGGTCTCACTGGGCTCGGGCAGATAGCCACGCCGCTCGACGACGTACAGCACACCCTGATAGATCGCCTCCAACATCGCAACATTGGTATCGTGAGATATCCGGTAGAGGTCCACAACCACTCGGGTGAGCCCGTGCCATTCCTTGCAGGCCTCGGTTTGCATTATCGCGACCCGGGTGTAGGCCTCGGCCGCGGGCCCGGTCCATCCGGGCACGTACTCCCTTCCCGGCGAGCTCTCCGTGATTTTCCGCACGATTTCGGCGGCGTGTTGCCACTGGACCCCTTCGTATTGGAGTTGGTCGGGGATGTGGAGGTACTTTTCGGCGATCGCGCACGCGTTGCCCAGCAAACCGACCATGGCGCGCAGCCTGTTCTCCGCGGCCTGATTGCTCGTCTCAAGGGCCTTAGCTCCTTGCCCACCGTCTTTCAAAGACTTGAAAAAGTCGCGCAGCTGGT
>NZ_RQYZ01000079.1 GCF_003932855.1 Tessaracoccus sp. OH4464_COT-324
AGCCAAATCATAGAGGGTGATAATCCCGTACTTGAAAGTATTGTTGTAGTACTAAGCTTACGATAAGTAGGGCGGGACACGAGAAATCCTGTTTGAAGATGGGGGGACCATCCTCCAAGGCTAAATACTCCTGATTGACCGATAGTGAACCAGTACTGTGAAGGAAAGGCGAAAAGAACCCCGGTGAGGGGAGTGAAATAGAACCTGAAACCTTGTGCGTACAAGCAGTGGGAGCCCTTTATGGGTGACTGCGTACCTTTTGTATAATGGGTCAGCGACTTATATTTTGTAGCGAGGTTAACTGAATAAGGGAGCCGAAGGGAAACCGAGTCTTAACTGGGCGAAGAGTTGCAAGGTATAGACCCGAAACCCGGTGATCTAGCCATGGGCAGGTTGAAGGTTGGGTAACACTAACTGGAGGACCGAACCGACTAATGTTGAAAAATTAGCGGATGACTAGTGGCTGGGGGTGAAAGGCCAATCAAACCGGGAGATAGCTGGTTCTCCCCGAAATCTATTTAGGTA
>NZ_RQYZ01000080.1 GCF_003932855.1 Tessaracoccus sp. OH4464_COT-324
AAACCCTCCCCAAACTCTTCAACGGCCTCCCCATCGACCAATTCAACCACCCAGAAACCCTCGGCAACCTCCCCCTCAACCCCCAAGCATCCCTCATCACCATCTACGTCGGCAGAGGCACCTACGGCGGCAGCGGCACCTACGACAAAAACTTCAATCTCAGAGTGGACCGTGGGCTCAGCAATCACGACTTCTACATCATGGCGGTCAAGCGCATGGTAGACCCGCAACACTACGGCCGCCTCACCTGCGGACACGACAAAACCTACTACAAAAGCTTCTGCTGCGTGGCCTACGGTGAGGACGCCTTCATCGAGGGCGAATCCAGCGGTGTGACCCGCATCAGCGACGAAGAAATCATCGCGATGACCAACGAATACCTCGACCACGCCCTCAACCTACGAAACCCATAATGCCCACCACCCACCAACCCTGGCTAGCCGTCAGAGACTGTAAGGAAAACGGTGTGTGAGGGTCTGGCCTGATCCGAGAGGAGATGGCCGTGTCTGACACGACTGAC
>NZ_RQYZ01000009.1 GCF_003932855.1 Tessaracoccus sp. OH4464_COT-324
GGTTGGGTGTCGTCGGCGGGTTGTTGGCGGTGTTGGTGGGGTTGCTGGTGGTGGTTGTGCTGCGGCCAGCTTCTCCCGATTCGTCGGCTCTTGGTCAGGGTTCGTCGTCGGCTCCGAGGTCTTCGATTGTGTTGCCGTCGCCGAGTGTGTCGGATGCTTGGCGGTCTTGGCAGGTGTGGGAGGTTATGCCGCCTGCGGAGATGTTGCCGCAGCTTTATGGCGGGGATCCGCTTAAGGGTGGGGAGCCGCGCGATGATTGGCGGTTGCCTAAGACTTTGCAGGGCTGGACGTTGAACGACCGCGACTATAGCCTGCCCGGCTTGAATGACTGGTCTACCGTTGTGGGCTATGAGGAGGGCGATGAAGAGCCTGATCGGGTCCTGAGGGTTGAGACACAGAGCTTTGAACTGCCTGACCTGTTTAACCGTTATCTGCGGCAGTTGGAAGATGTGCACTACACCGGGAGATTCACCTGTGGAAAGTCGGTTCTTTCCAAGAACATGGAGTGTTTTGCGTATGCGGAAGACACTCTGATCGGCGTGTGGCCATTTACGGGTAGGTTCACGGAGCAGGAGATCGTGGATGCGATGGATGAATTGGTGGATCATCTGTTGGCCACCAGGTGAGCTGTTTCGACGCAGGCGAAACCACCTGGGTCATACCGCTTCTGCCTCGTCAGGCAAACGCTGGCGGGACGGATGATCTGGACTCATAACGCCCGGCGCCGTCACCGAGGTGACGGCAAGGCCGGTCTCGGAAGAATCGACGCGATAATCCGCCTCGCGAGATCAGCCCACCGGCCGGCGCGATCCCCCCGGACACTCGGCCCTACGCCGCGGGCTAAGAGCCGTGAATCTCCTCACCGGCCAGCGAATAATGCCGTTGAGTGCCGTCGCAGCCAACGGTGATCCTAGGCTGCGCCTTCTCCGCAGCGCGGACGACCACCTCGCAGGACCCCTCAGGCAGCAGGCCCGTGATCACCTGAACATCAATCTGAGAAGCCAAAAAAGCCCGACCAGTGGGCCGCTGCGCGGGAACGATGTAGGCAGGCAGCCCGCCCATCCGCTGCCGGAGCACCGTCTCCCGGCCCCGATCGTACACAGCCCAATAACCCCGCTGGGCGGAGAAACCGACCTCCAGCAGGTGCGTCGCCGTGCCAATCACTGTGCTCAACCCACGCTCCACATCCGTGGGATCGGTCGTCCCGAGCTGCTCGACCGCAGTGGCGTCCTCGTTGAAGAACACCGTCTTGGTTTCCGGCTGGGAGGAAACGCTCTGCACCACCTCAAGATCTCGGAACTGCTGAACCTGGTAAACCACCCGACCCTTAACCCCCAGCATGTCCGCAATGTCCAGCATCAGCGGGAGCTGCGTCAACGGGAAATCCGCAGGGCGGAAAGTCTTCTGCCCCAGGAAAGCAAAGTCAGTGATCGTGCTGTCTACCACCCCGTCGTACCAGCGGTAGCTGAGCACGCGGTTCTCCGGCCCGAGGGCGATAAGCGTGGCATCGGTATCCGACACGTTCAGCTTCAGGATCGGAGCATGCTCCGTCACCCGGTCCAGCTCCGCCACCACCCGGGCCGCGTTGTCGCCCCGCGTGAGCGGGCCGTCAATCGGAAACGTATTGGGCAGCAACTCGCTCGGCCTGGGTGAGGCGCTCAGCGAGGGCGAGGCGGGCTCGACCGTCGGCTCAGCCGAAGAGCCGGCCGAACAGGCCGCGAACAACAGCGCAGCAAAGCCACAAAGAAGACGTTTCACCCTGTCAGTCTAGTCCCGGAGGGCTCAGTCAGCGGCCACCGGACGAGCGCGGGTCCCGCCCGCGCAACCTGTCGATCTCCCGACGGTCCTTCTTCGTCGGCCTGCCGGCCCCGGGATCGCGGCGCGCCATCGGGCTGGACAAATAAGCGGGCCGCGGCGGTGACTGATCGGTGTAGCAGGTCACCGCGATCGGTGCCCCAACCCGCTTGGTGATCACCTGCACAACCACAAACTTGCGCTCCCAGCCCGGCTCACGCACGGTCACCACGTCGCCAGGCTTCACGGGGTGCGCGGGCTTAGCATTCGACCCGTTCAGCTTCACATGCCCGCCGGAGACCGCCTTGTTCGCCGCCGAGCGGGTTTTGAACAACCGAACGGACCAAAGCCAAACGTCGAGCCTGCCTGTCATGGAGGCAGAGTCTAGCCGGGGAAAGCCGACAATGGCCCTAAGGTTGAGCCATGACCGCACCTCAAGCAGTACTCTTCGACCTCGACGGCACCCTGACCGACACAGTCGCCCTGATCGCCGAACACATAGCCCGCGTCCTAGACAGCCCCGAACGCCCGGTGACCACCCAAGCCGTCTACCCGTTCATCGGGCAGCCCCTCGCGGCCGCCTTCGAACATCTTGCGGGAGTGAAAGCCGACGAGCCACGCTACGAAGAACTGGCCGACGACTACCGGGCCGGGGCCCGTCGGGCCATTGAGGAACGCGGTCCGAGCCTGGTGCTGCCAGGAGTGGTGGAAACCCTCGACTGGTTGCGCGAGCGAGGCACCAAAGTGGGTGTGGTCACCGCGAAGAACAACTCCCAAGCCCGACACCTGCTCGACTACACCGATCTCACCCCGCTGATCGACATCATCGTCGGCACCGACGACGTGGCCCGTGGCAAACCCGCACCCGACCCGGCGCTGCTCGGCGCCAAGCGGCTCGGCGTCGCCCCCGGCGAATGCGTCTACGTTGGCGACGCCGCGACAGACGTGCAGATGGCGCTGGCCGCCAACATGGAATGCTGGGCCGTCACCACCGGGGCCTCACCGGCCGAGGAACTCCACACGGCGGGCGCCGCCGTCGTCGTGGACCGGCTCGACCACCTGATCCCGCGCTGGTCCACCACGTAGCCGGGGGCGCGACCAGGCCGCGAACTCAGCTCAATAGGATGACCGCAACGCCGCAAGCGAGAAAGCAGGAACCCGTGCTAGCCGAAACCATCGCCCGCATCCAACCCATCTCCGCTGAGCATCTTGCCGCAGCCGAGCGGCGCCAGGCCCAGCTCACCAAGCCGCCGGGCAGCCTCGCGATGCTGGAAGAAGTGGGCAACCGGCTGGCCGGCATCACCCGCCAGTGCCCGCCCCCCGTGCCGCGCCGCGCCGTCGTCGGGGTGTTCGCAGGCGACCACGGCGTCTGCGCCCACAACCTCACGCCCTGGCCCCAGGAAGTGACGCTGCTCATGCTCGCCAACATGGCCCGCTCCGGCGCCGCCATCAACGTGCTGAGCGACGAGCTGGGAGCCACGACGATGCTGACCGACGTCGGCGTCGCCGGCGAATACGATCCCCACCCCAACATCCGCAGGCGCAACGTCGGCAAGGGCGCCAGAGACTTCACCATCGAGCCCGCGATGACCCGCGACGAGACCACCCGGGCCGTCGAGGTAGGCATCGAAGCCGCCAACGAGGCCATCGACGGCGGGGCCGAGGTGCTGCTCACCGGCGAGATGGGGGTGGGCAACACCACGCCGTCGAGCGCGCTGATCGCGGTGTTCACCGGGCGGCCGCCCGCAGAGGTGACCGGATTCGGCACCGGGATGAGCGACGAGTTCCGCCAGCGCAAGCAGGCCGTGATCGAGCAAGCCCTGGCGCTGCACCACCCCTCGCCGCTCGACCCGCTGGGTGCGCTGGCCGCCGTCGGCGGATACGAGCAGGCCGCGCTGGCCGGATTCATCCTCGGCGGCGCGGCACGTGGCGTGCCCATCATCCTCGACGGAGTGATCGCCTGCGCGGCGGGCCTCGTCGCCGCCGCCCTCCACCCCGAGGTACGCGGCTACCTCTTCTCCGGCCACGCGGGCGCCGAGCCCGGCATCGAAGCCGCACTGGAAAAACTGGGGCTCACCCCGCTCGTAGACCTGGGGCTACGGCTCGGCGAAGGCACCGGGGCGGTGCTGGCCCTGCCGACGCTCCGGTCGGCGGCGCGCATCCTGACAGACATGGCCACGTTCGCCGACGCCGGGATCGAGAGCTAAATGGAATACCGCGTGCGCGTCAACGACGCCGACGATCTGGCCCGACAGCTGCTGGCAGCGCTGGCTGCGCGCGGCGAAGTTGAGCCGCTGGGCGGCGCCGCCGGGCGGGTGCTCGTCGTCGGGGGCGCCCGCTCCGGCAAATCTAAGTGGGCCGAGGAACAACTGCTGGATCGGGAGATCGACTACGTGGCCACCAGTTGGCTTGACCCTGCGGATCCCGAATGGGTGGAGCGAGTGCGCATCCATCGGGAGCGCCGCCCCGCGCACTGGCGAACCGTCGAAACCATCGACGTGGCACAACTCCTGGCCGCCCCCGGCCGGCCGATGCTGGTGGACTGCCTGGCGGTGTGGCTCACGCGAATCCTCGACGGCGTGGGCGCCTGGGCGGAAACCCCCGGGTGGCGCGAGGCGCTGGCGGGCCGGGTAGACGAGTTGGTGGCGGCCGTCGCCGACACCGGTCGGGAGGTGCTGTTCGTCAGCAACGAGGTGGGCTCAGGTGTCGTGCCCGCCACCGCGTCGGGGCGGATGTTCCGCGACGAACTGGGCCGACTGAACGCTCGCATCGGCGCCGCCTGCGACCAGGTGTGGCACGTCGTCGCCGGGGTGCCCAGGCGGCTCAAGTGAGGCCGATCACCGCGCTGAGCCTGTTCACTATCCTGCCGATGCCGATGCAGGAAATCGACCGGAGGTCCGCCGCCGGCGCGCTCGCCGCGCTGCCGCTGGTGGGGCTCGTGCTGGGCGTCGTCGCCGGCGCGGTGTTGTGGGGCGCGGCGGTGCTCGGCCTGACCTGGCTGGGCGCCGTGGCGGCGCTCGCTGTCCTGGCGGGGGCGACGGGCGGGCTACACCTCGACGGCGTCGCCGACACCGCGGACGGCCTCGGCTCGCGCAAACCTGCGGAGCAGGCCCTCGACATCATGAAGCGATCCGACATCGGGCCGATGGGGGTGATCGCCCTGGTGCTGGTGCTGCTGGCGCAGCTGGCGGCCATCGTCGACGCCGCTGCGGCCGGGCCGCAGGTGGCGGCTTGCGCGCTGGCGTTAGCGGCCGCGACGGGACGCGCTGGGGTGCTGTTGATCTCGCGGGGCCCCTCCGCCAGGCCGGGCGGTTTCGGTTCGATGCTTTCGGGCGCTCCCGCGCCAGGCTGGGTGGCGGCCAACCTGCTCGCGTTGGCCGGGCTGACTGCAGGCTGCGGCTGGTGGTTGTGGGGCCCGGTGGGCGCGCTGGCCTGGGCGGCGGCGTGGGCCGGTGCGCTGCTCGTCGGCTGGTGCTGGGCCCGCCACGTGGTGCGGCGCCTGGGCGGTACGACGGGCGACGTGTTCGGCTCCACGATCGAGATCACCCAGCTGGCGGTGCTGGCCGCGCTGGCCGGCGCGGCTCAGCTATTGTGACCCTGGTGAACCCGCCCGTTGCCAGGTCGAAGCGGCCCTCGACGCGCAGCTCGCCCGCAATATCCCTGGTGGCATAGCTCAGCAGATGCAGCTGCTCGACGAGCCACCCGCCCGGTGGGGGCACCGCAGCCAGCGCGTCGAGCACGCGCGCGACCGGCCACCGACCGGAGTAGAACCCCAGAGTGATGTGCGGACGGTAGGGGCGCAGCCGACGCACCTCGTCTTCACCGGCCAGCAGCGCGTGTGCGCCTTGCAGCCAGTCGCCCGTGACCTCCAGCATCGGGGAGCCGAGGAAGCTGCCCCATCCGAGGGGGCGGAGCCCGACAGGCCCGTCAGCCGCGCGGCGCAGCCGGGCGAGATCCGCGGCGAGGCGGGCATCGTCGAACTCCATCTCCGCCAGTCCGCAGTAGGCGAGCGTCACGTGCGGCTGCCGCTCGTAGCGGGGCAGGAGCAGCCCGGCCAGCGCGGCTCGGGCCGGTGCGAGATCCATGTCGACGAGGAACCCCCACAGGTAGGCCCGGTCGATGCCGCGGTGCCATTCGGGGTGGTCGCAGTCCTCGCAGGCGACGGTGTAGCTCACGCGAGCGCGATCAGGCTGGCGGCCATCACGATGATGCCGAGGAAGGCCCACAGAGAGACGGTGGTCTTCTTCTCGGTCTCCAGGGCCAGGGGCAGCAGCTCGTGGAAGGAGATGAACACCATGATTCCCGCGATGCCCGCGTTGATCGTGGCGTGGACGCCTTCGTTGAGGAAAGGCCCGACAGCCGCGTACAGCAGCAGCGCCCCGACGGGCTCGGCCAGCCCGGAGGCGGAGGCGTAGGCCCAGGCCTTCAGCCGGTGTCCGGAGGCGTGGTAGATGGGGATCGCTACGGCGATGCCTTCGGGGATGTTGTGGATGGCGATAGCCACAGCCACCGGCAACGCCAGGACGGGATCTTGCAGGGCGGTGATGAGCGTCACGAACCCCTCGGGCGCGTTGTGCGCGGCCAGCACGAGGGCCATCGTCAGGCCCAACCGGGTGAGTTTTGCCGGGCTGGGCTGCTCGGGGGCGCTCGGCATTCCGTGCTCCGCCACGGCCTGGCGCTGGCGCTCGCGGTCGGCCGGGGACCAGCGTCCGGCTACCCGTTCGACGAGTAGAACCAGCCCGGCGCCCGTCCCGAACGCGCTCAGCGCCAGCCAGGGGCTGCTGCCCGCCAGCGCCCCGGGCAGCAGCTCGATCAGGGAGACGCCGATCATCACGCCCGCGCTCAGCGCGACACCCGCGGACAGCATCCGGTGCGACGTATGCGGGCCCCAGACACCGATCAACCCGCCGAGCGCCGTCGCGGCCCCGGCCAACACAGTCATCACGATGGCCACCCACATACCCCCTTTAATAGCGCACCCGCGCCGCTTTTGGGGCGTGCCTAGAATTAGTCCATGAAATTGAGTGTTTATGGCGCCGATTGGTGCGGGGACTGCATCCGTACGAAGCGACAGCTCGACAACCTCGGTGTGGACTACGACTACCTGGACATCGTGGCCGATCCCGCGCTGGCGGATCGGGCGCGGGAGATCTCCGGCCGGACGAACATCCCGGTGGTGTGCTACCCGGACGGCACACACCACGTGGAGCCGCGCGACGCGGAAGTGTTCGCCAAGCTGGTAGAGCTGGGCATCGTCGATGGCTAGGGAGCCGGGCGCCCCGCTCAAGGTCAGCTCGGCGGAACTGGTGGCGCGCGCCGACGCGGTGGTGCCCGGGATCGACGTCGAGGAGGCCGCAGAGCTGCTGGGCGACGACGGCTGGCTCGTCGTTGACATCCGCGACCCGCGGGAGCGGGCCGGGACGGGCACCATTCCGGGTGCCTATCATGCGCCGCGCGGGATGCTGGAGTTCTGGGTGGATCCAGCCAGCCCCTACTATCGCCCGGCGCTCGACGACGGGCGGCGGCTGCTGCTCTACTGCGGGTCGGGTTGGCGCTCGGCGTTGGCCGGCGCCCAGCTGATCGGTATGGGGCGCGACGACGTGGCTCACCTGCGCGGCGGCTTCTCGGCTTGGCGGGAGGCGGGCCAGAGCGTCGAACCCGTGGCCATCGAGCGCTGACGATGGCGGGGGCGGCCGCGGGCGGGTAGGAGGTCCCGCTCGCGGCCGCCCGTCGCTCACATGGGAAGGGCCTGGCGGCCGCGAACAGGCAGCGCGGGTAAGGCACGTCGACAAAGAACCTTTTGGTAGGTCAACCCCCACGCTGCCGAGAACGGTTCTCATTATAGGCCATGTTGGGCCGCCCCGCAACCTGCCCTACACCGGCGGCCCCCGCACATCAGGACCCCTTCGGCGCCGCCCGCAGATCGATCAGCGCCGTAGCACACGCCGCCACCACCGTCGCCGAGATCAGGCCGAAGGCCGCCAGGAAGGCGAACTCCCACCCGTGGGTCGGCGTCAGCACGAAGAACACCGCCGTGATCGCCGCAGCACCGATCGCGCTGCCCACTCGCTGCCCCGTCTGGATGACGCCGCCCGCAGCGCCAGAGTCCGCGGGAGCCACCTCCAGCAGGCTCAACGTCTGATTCGGGCTCACCACTAGTCCCTGCCCAACGCCCAGCAGCGCTACCGTCGCGGCAAGCCACGCCGGATGCACGCCGTAGGGCCGAGCCCAAACCACCAGCATTGAGGCCAGCATCGAGGCCAATACCACCAAAAGCCCGACGAGCACCAGCCGCCGCCCCACCTCCAGCACCCGCCGCCCCGCATAGGACGAGAAGACGCCCGTCGCGAGCGCAGCGGGCAACCCGATCAGCGCCGCAGCCAGCGCACTCCAGCCGTGGCCGCGCTGCAGGTAGAGCGCCAACACGACGTGCACGCTGGTCACTCCGGTGAACTGCAACCCGATCAGCGCCGTGCCGAACGCGAAGCTGCGAATCCGAAACAGGCTGATCCTCACCATCGGTTGCCCGCCGCGCGCCGCATGGCGTTGCTCCCAGTGCACCCAGGAAGCCAGCAGCGCAAGCCCCACCGGCACCACGGCGAACACCACCGGTCCGGGGCCCCGCTCCAGAAAAGGCAGCATCAGACACAGCATGGCTACGGTAAACAGCGCCACCCCCACCGGGTCCAGGTCCGCGCGCGATTCGCGCCGTGCGCCGAACGCCTCCCGCGGAAACCACGCGAGCGCCAGCCCGACGATCAACACCGTCACTGGGACGTTCACCAAGAAGGTGAGCCGCCAGCCGAGATCATCGCCCAACAACCAGATCGCGGCCCCGCCCATCAGCGGGCCAACCGAAACCGAGAGCCCCACCGCCGCGCCGAAGCTGCCGAAGGCCCGCGCCCTGGCTCGCCCCGAGAAGAACTGCTGGATCAGGCCGATCACCTGCGGATTCACCATGCCCGAGCCCACGCCCATCAGCAGGCGCGCGGCATCCAGCAGTATGCCGCCTGAGGCCAGGCCTGCGATCAGCGAACTGAGGCCGAAAATTGCGATGCCGCCGACGAACAGCCGACCTCGGCCGTACACATCACCGGCCCGGCCCGCCGGCACCAGCACCACGCCGAAGGTCAGTGCGTAGCCAGCCAGCACCCATTGCAACTGCGAGTCGGTGGCGGAGATGGACGACTGGATCGCGGGCAACACCACGTTGATGCTGGAGACCGACATCATCGTTAGGAAGACGGTAGTCAGGCTCACCGCGAGCACCCTGCGCTGAGCCGCTCCATCGTCGGACATCCGGGATCTCCTCTCTGGAGGTAACCTACCCTCAGTGGCGGGCTCGGCCGATGGCGGGCTCACAACGTGGGCCTACACTGGGTGCCATGTACGTGCCCAACCATTTCCGCATCCCCGACGATGAGCTTGCTCGTATCCTGTCGGTGGCCCGCGGTGGAAACCTGGTGACGGTGCACCCCGACGGGCCCCGAGCCACCTACATTCCCGTGCACCTAGAGGAGCGCGACGGTCAGCAGGTGGTGGTGACGCATCTGGTGCGCAACAACCCGTCAGCCCGCGACATCATCGCCGATGGGCTGGTGATCATCGACGTGGCCGACGCCTACGTCTCGCCGGCCTGGTACGCGACGAACGAGCAGCTACCCAACGTGCCTACCTGGGACTACATCACGGTGCACCTCACGGGCAAGGTCACGGTGGATACCTCTCCCGAGGGCGCGCTGCGTGCGGCGCGGGTGCTCACCGAGCGGATGGGCGAGGAGTGGTGCCTGGAGCTCGTCGGCGAGGAGAAACTGGCGAAGATGGCGCGGGCCATCGTCGGGGTGGAGCTGGTGGTGGAGCGGGTCGAGGCGAAGGCCAAGATGAGCCAGAACCGGCATCCCGACGATGTGGCCAGCCTGCTCGCGCACTTCGACGAGCACGGGCCAGGGGAGCTGGCCGACTACCTGCGCGACGTGAGCCTGCCCTATGCGCGCAGCCGATTCGAGTCGATCGAGCGCACTCGCGCCCGGGAGCTTCGGGCGTTCGGCAAGTGATGCTCAGCACCCTGTCCTCGGCAGTTTGGGCCGGGGATGGTCAGGTCCGGAGGGCCGGGCGGGCTGTGGCGAGGCACTTCCGCTGGACGTCGCGCTCGGATGCTGGGTGGGTGTGCCGGGGCAGAGGCTCGGCGACGCGCTTGCCGGCGTCGGTGGCGGTGGCAAGCACGGTCCCGTTGTTGGCGACGTCCCAGGCGACGCCGAGGCCGTCGGCGTTCGGGGAGGGCAGTCGGGTGATGGTGCTCCGCCAGCTGACCGGGACGTTGCGGCCGCTCGCGTTGAAAGCTTCGCCGGCGACGGTGCCGTCGGCTCCGATATCGAAGGCCCGGGCGAACTTGGAGCCGGCCAGGTGAGGAAGTGGCTGGGCGTCGGCCTTGCCGGGGAGCCAGAGCGCTGCCTCCTGTGGCTGGGCGCTGGCGCCGGGGCGGAGTAGCCCGACGATGGTGCCGTCATCGTTCAGGCCGTTGGCGGCGGCCGCCGCGTGGCCGGGGGAGCCGAGCAGCAGCAGGTCGTATTCGACGGTGTCGCCCCCGGTGGGGCGTGGCGGCCCGGCCCTCAGGACAGGTCGTGGGTGACGTCTCGCGTCACGATGTGCTTGGGAGATGCCGGCAACTCCGCCAACTCCGTGGCGAAAAACCGTGGGTACGCCGGGTAACTGGCAAACTCGGCCACCGGGAGCCAAACCGCATCCTCGGGTTGTCCATAGGCATCGCAGCTGTTCACCTCGAAGGACTCCCCGGCATAGCGCATCAGAAAGTAGAGCGCCACCTCGTGGCACAGCTTGCCGCGAAGCACGTCAGTGGTGGCGTCAGTGAAGACGTTCTCGTGCACGAACAGCAGTCGGTCAACCTCAAGATCCAGCCCGAGTTCCTCGCGCACCTCCCGACGCACCGCGTCCTCAGCGCTCTCGCCGTGCTCGATGGCGCCGCCCACCGAGTAGAAGTAGGAAGTGGCTGGATTCGACATCATCAGCACCTGCGAGTCATGCATAATCACTGCGGCCGCCCGCAACCTGAACCAGGCGCCGCCCTCGTCGTAGGCGCACTCTCGACATTGCATGGCGCCAAGTGTAGATCGGGCCGCGAAAAGGCCGTTGGCGCGAGGGCGTCCTGGAGGGGGGGCGATCCAGGCGTCGAAGAAGGTGGGAGACCGGCCAGAATTGGTTGCGCGAGCACAGAACCTTTCCGTCAGGTGGATCGTTTGGCGGGGTGAAAGGAGGGCGAAATGAACAAGGCTGACGCCCGATCGAACTTCGAAGAGTTCGTGGCCAGCAACCTGAACACCTTAGTACGCATAGCGCGCTCGCTCACCGGCGACGCCGACGCGGCCGACGACCTGACCCAACTGGCCCTGGAGAAGGCCTACCGCTCTTGGGCGAAAGTGATGCTCCTGTCCGACCCGCTCGCTTACGTTCGGCGCATCCTGGTGAACAGCGCATACGACTCCTGGCGGCGAAAGAAGCGATTCCGAGAGTTGTTCGGGGCCAAATCCGACGCGGCCGACCTGCCCGCGCAGAGCAGGTGGGGAAACCCGGAGCTGAGCTTCGACGCCTCGGCGCAACTGGACGAGCTGCTGCGTCCCCTGACCGAGCGCGAACGCGCAGTGATCACGCTGCGCTTCCTGGTGGACCTGTCCGAGGCAGCCACCGCCGACGAACTGGGCATCGCCGTCGGCACCGTCAAATCAACCACAGCCCGCGCGCTGAACCGTATGCGGTCGGCCAACCCGCTGAAGATTGGAGCCTGACATGGATCCGCGAGACCTGAAAGACCTGTTCGATAACCAGAAAGTGACCACCAGGCTCACCCCGTCCGCAGTGGCCGACAGCGCCGAACGAAAGATGAAAGTGCGACGGGTGGGCGTCGTCGTGGCAGCCCTCGCGCTGGCCGTCGGCGGCGGGATCGGGGCAACGCAGGTGGGCAGCTGGCTGCGAAGCGATGTGATCCACGTCAACCCGGCAGAAGCAAGCCCGAGTATGACGCCCGCCAGCGAAACTCCCGCCAGCGAAACTCCCGCCAGCGAAACTCCCTCCGAACCAACACCCTCAGCTACGACGCAGGATCCCGCCACGCCCGATCCCACACCCACCGATCAGCCGACAAAGGAGGACCCGCCCGCCCCGGCATTCCCGGAGCAAAAGTGCAGTGTCAAAGCCCCAAAGGGCTGGCTGGCGATGATTGATCAGGTGCAGTTCCGGCGCTACTACGGAGGAATCGGGCTAAGAGAGGTTGATACCCGAATCAACTTCGTGTTCGACGGCGAAAGGATTACAGAAGCCCGCTGGAAGTCACCAAACGGCGAAAACCTGCTCATCAGCAAGACTGATGACTTCTCGGGCGAAATGCAGTCCGACGGGCGGTTCGTTACCTACCTGAAGGCCGTCGATTCCGGAGACGTGCGGCTGTTCGTCTGGGATTCGCAGAACCCGGAGAACACAATGCAGATCGGCGACATGGATTTCGGTCAACCCAGCGATTACGGCGCCTACCTCAGCAAGGGGAAGCTCTGGGTCTTCTCCGACGATGGTGCTAAAGCCACGATCTGGCTGGCGGACCTCGCAACCGGGCCCGAACTCAGGCAAGTGATCGAGGGGAAGAATCTGTCGATCTTCCCCGCCCTCAACGGCAAGTTGCAGGTGACGAACAAGGGCAAAACCAGCTGGCTCACCCCGGACGGCGAATTGACCCCGCTGCCCGCAGGAACCGAAGGCTACTTCTTCGACGGGGAGTCGAACGGGGTGTACCTGCTGCGGACCACCGCGCCGAACGAAGTGCAGACGGCGCTTTGGCACGACTCCTGGGGCAAGAAGTTCCCATTGTCAGCCATAGAAATGGTGGGCGACTGGGTGGAACTGGACGACGGCCTATTCAACTACCGCACCGGCGTCACGATCAAGCAAGATCACGCCAGCCAGTACTGGAGCTTGCTCAACGGGCACGACGGGGGATACCTGGAAGTCCATGGCAACCGGGAGGACGCGGCGGAGCGCAAACTGATCCGGCTGGATGAGTTGCCCGAGGTGGGCTGCTAGCGCCAACTGGGGCCGACGAGGTGGCGGGGAACAAACACCCGCCACCTTCCCTCCGGGCCGGTCCGTGGTCAGTCGGCCGAAGGGCCGCACCGCACACCGGTGGCATGAACGGGGCAGTAGCCGTCGGGATTCTTGTGCAGGTACTGCTGATGATCCTCCTCGGCGTAGTAGAAGGTTTGGCCCGGAGAGATTTCGGTGGTGATCTCCCCGAAACCGGCCGCAGACAGCGCCTGTTGGAACGCCGCCCGCGAAGCCTCAGCGGCCGACAGTTGCGCGTCGTCAACGGGGAACAGCGCGGAGCGGTACTCCGTGCCGACGTCCGCACCCTGCCGATTGAGCTGGGTGGGATCGTGAGCCTCCCAGAAGGCGCGCAGCAACTCGTCGTAGCTCACTCGCAGCGGATCAAAGATCACCTGCACAGTCTCCGCATGACCAGTCCGGCCCGTACAGGACTCCCGGTAGGTGGGGTTGGGCGTGAAACCGCCCATGAACCCGACCGCGGTGTTGAGCACGCCGTCGGTGGTCCAGAAGAGACGCTCCGCTCCCCAATAACAGCCGAGCGCGAAGTACGCCACCTCAGCGCCAGACGGCACCTCGTCAAGCGGCAGCCCAAGGACAGCGTGGCGGGGGATGGGCTGCAGGATGGGCGTCTCGCGCCCCGGAAGCGCCTGCTCAGGCGCCACCATCTCGGGGCGCAGCCTGCGTTTGATCCAACCCTGCACGTCAATTTCCATGCGCCTCAGCCTACCCAGCCCACCCAAGAGCGCCGCCTACACTGGCGGCGTGCTCAAGAAGATCTGTGCGGGGACGCTCATCCTCCTCGGCGCGCTGAGCCTGGGCCACGTCGCCCGGGCCGTGGTGCCCGACATGCGCGGGAGCGACGTGGTGCGCGACCAGCTGGGCTGGCTGGCGGGCACGCTGCCGGCCGCCGCGCCCGAGATGCAGGAACTGTTCCCCGAGGGCGAACTGTTCATGTGGCTGCTGCCGGGCCTAGCGGCCGGGGCCGTCGGCGGCGACGAAGGCGCGGCCATCGTCGAACGCGCCTGGGAAGCGGTCAATGCCGGGCACGTCGCCCGTCGCTTCGGCACCGGGCACCGGCTGGAGTGGGGGACCTTCTACCGTGGCTGGCGGTTGCTGCTGATGGTGGAACGGGCCAGGCTGGCGGGCGACGAGCGGCGGCCCGCCCTGCTGGCCGAACTGAGCACCGAGGCGACGGCGGTGCTCGACGCGCTGCGGACGGAACCCGTCCCCACCTCCTACCCGGGAAGGTCCTGGCCCTGCGACGCCGTGGTGGCCATGGCGGGTGTGCACCGGGCGGCTCAGCTCGTCGAGCTGAGCGGGCTGCGCGAGGCCACGGAGGGCTGGTTCGACAGGTTGCAGCCGCACCGCGACGCCGCCGGCCTGCTGGTGCACGAGGTGGGCTCGCCGTCGGCGAGGGGATCGTCGCAGGCGATCATCCAGGTCTTCCTGCCCGACATCGACGCGCGGCGCGCGGCCGAGGAGTGGCGGGTGTTCCGAGAGCGTTTCGTATCGGCGACGTTGGGCCTGGTGGGGGTGCGGGAGCACCCCAAGGGCATCGACCTGCCCGGGGACGTGGACTCTGGGCCGCTGATCAATGGGGTCTCTGCCAGCGCGTCGGCGGTCACCCTGGCGGCAGCGCGTCGCAACGGCGACCACGAACTGGTCAGGGTGCTGGACCGGGAGGCCGACCTACTCGGCCTGCCGCTGCCGACGGGGCGCGGCCCCGCCTACGCCTTCGGCTTGCTGCCGGTGGGGGACGCTTTCCTGGCCTGGGCGCGCTCCACGGAGTTGGCACCGCCCACGGGGGCGGGCGCGCCGCAGCCTGTGTGGTGGCTGTTCTGGCTGGCGGCCGCGCTGCCCGGGGCCCTCGGTGGCTGGTGGCTGTGGCGGCTCAGAGCGCCCAGTCGATCGGGTCGGCTCCTTGCCGGGCGAGGGCCTCGTTGACCCGTGAGAAGGGGCGCGATCCGAAGAATCCGTTGTGCGCGGACAGTGGAGAAGGGTGCGCCGACTTGATCACTGGCACGCCGCCCAGCAGGGGCTCAGCGCCCTGCGCGTCGCGGCCCCAGAGCAGAGCGACGAGCGGGCCGCCTCGCGCGGCCAAGGCTTCGACGGCGCGGGTCGTGACCAGCTCCCAGCCGTGGCCGCGGTGTGATCCGGCCGAGCCGGGCCGCACCGTGAGCACCCGGTTCATCAGCAGCACGCCCTGCTCGAACCAGTGGCTGAGGTCGCCGTGCTGGGCCGGCGGGATGCCGAGGTCGTCGTGCAACTCGCGGTAGATGTTGATGAGGCTCTTCGGCAGCGGGCGGACGTCGCGGGCCACGGAGAAGCTGAGCCCGACGGCATGGCCGGGCGTGGGGTAGGGATCCTGCCCGATCACCAGCACCCGCACGTCGGCCATAGGGCGGGTGAAGGCGCGCAACACGTTCTCGCCTGCGGGCAGATAGCCGCGGCCCGCGGCCAGTTCCGCGCGCAGGAAGTCACCCATCGCGTGGATCTGGCCTTCGACGGGGGCTAGCGCCTCCGCCCAATCAGGGGCAACGAGCTGGGTCAGTGGTTTCGGCATGGCCCAAACTCTGCCATGCTCGCCGCCCGAACGAGGAAAGCCTCGCAGACTCTTCCAAAATGGAAAGAAGTCCTTTATAATCTCGCATATGAGCAAGCCAAACTTTGAACCGATCCTCGCGGAGCTGGCTGAGGGGAAGATTTCCGCCGAAGAAGCCCGCCGCCGCATCGAAGAGCTCAAGCAAGTGGCCGCACTCGCCGCCCAAGCCGAAAAAGATCTCGGCCTCGACGACGAGCCGGTCGCAGAAGAGGGCCCCCGTTTCCGCCCCGGCGGGCTGGAGCGAGTGCGCATCCAAGCCACCGGGCGCCGCGTCCGGGTGGAAGGCGACTCGACCATCTCGACACTCAGCGTGGAGGGCCAGCACCTGCTGCGCCGCACCGGCACGGTCATGGAAATCACCGCCAACGGCGAGATCGGGCCCCGTTTCGACGGCTTTTCCCTGATCCGCCCGCCGCGCTCTATGGACGACCTGAGCGACATCGCGCTCGGCAAGGAGCTCGTGATCAAGGTCAACCCGAAGCTGATCGTTGACGTGGAGATCACCACCGGTGGCCTCAAGATCACCCGAGTGCCCCGCGTCGGGCGCATCCGGGTCACCGCGGCCGCCTGCACCATCGAGGGGGCGGCGGAGGTGTCCGACCTGCTCGCGCAGGCCGCGGGCGTCACCGTCGAAGGACCCATCAGTGTGGGCCGCTCGCGGCTGCGCGTCGAATCAGGCTCGCTGACGGTGAACCTCACCCCCGGCGCCAACGTGGCCGTCCGAGGCGAGGCCAAGGTGGGGCGCATCTCCTGGCCCGGCGAGGCCTCCGACGTGAACGAGTACGTGATCGGCAACGGCTCCGCGTCGCTGGAGGTCAGCGCGTTCATGGGCATGGCCACCATCCGAGCGGAGGAGTGAGATGAGCCTGCACCGTGCTCCCGCAGACTGCCCGGTGTGCGGCGACAACCTGATCGTCATTACTAAGGGCTGCCAGCAGTGCGGCACCGAGCTGCGCGGACAGTTCGCCGGCACCGAGTTCGACCTGCTCGACGAAGCGGAGCTGGAGCTGCTGCGCGTGTTCCTCGCCTCCCGCGGCAACCTCCGGGAGGTGGAGAAACACCTCAAGGTGTCCTACCCGACGGCGCGCTCCCGCTTCGATGCGGTGCTGGCCAAGCTGGGCCTCACCCCCGGCGGGGAGGAACCCTCCGGCGATGCCCGGGAGGCAGCAGCAGCGGACACCGACGATGTGCTCGCCCGCGTGGCCCGGGGAGAACTGAGCGCCCACGAGGCCGCAACCCTGCTGGGCTAGGGGCTTCGAAAGAGCTGCCGACGCTTGAGTCGTCCGGGCCCATGAGCGTGAAGCGTCCGCCCAGCTGACTGGGCGGACGCTTCACAAGCCGCTTCAGAGTTCAGAGGGTGTCGACGGCGGTCACCCTGACGTGGATCGTGCGCCCATTCGGCGCCTCGTAGCTGACATCGTCGCCCACCTTGTGGCCGATGACGGCCGCCCCCAGCGGGGACTGCGGCGAGTACACCGGGTGCTCGACGGAGCCGTCCACGCCCAACACCTCCCGGGAACCGAGCAGGAAGGTCTCGGTGTCGTCGGGGTCACCGTCGAAAGCGATGGTGATCAGCTTGCCGGGCGCCACCTCGTCGCGTCCACCGGTGGGCTCACCCACCTGGGCGCGGCGCAGCAGGTCTTCGAGCTGGGCGATTCGGCCTTCCATCTGGCCCTGCTCCTCGCGCGCGGCATGATAGCCGCCGTTCTCGCTGAGGTCGCCCTCCTCGCGGGCGGCAGCGATCCGCGCGCTGACCTCCGGGCGGCCAACGGTCTTCAACTCGTTGAGTTCGGCTTCAAGCTTGTCGTAGGCGTCTTGAGTGAGCCAGACGACATCAGTGGTGTCGGACATCCGGCAAGCCTATCACTGCGCAAGCCGACAGCCCTGAACATCGACCGCGGCGGCCTGCTTGGTGGTGGCGAGCGTGACGATGTGCGATGAGACGTGCTCCGGGCTGGGCGGGAGTATCACCAGCTTTTCACCCACCTGCTCGTAGCTGGCGGCCTGCGCGAACACCTTGCACTCGGCAGGCTTTGTAGGGTCAGTGCGCTGCAGCAGTAGGTCCACCTTGACTTGGTTGGGGGAGAGCACCTCGAACGCGCGGATGGTGGCCTGCGCCGGCGGGTTGGAGCGCACCAGCCCGGAAAGCAAAGCGGACACGATCACCGCACCCACCCCGATGGCCACCCCACCGTAGATCAGGTAGTCCCAGACGGTGCGCTTCGGGTAGCGGCGGGCGATGCGTTCTTCGTCGGTTGGGCTCACAGGGTTCATCC
The DNA here is from genome assembly GCF_003932855.1 of Tessaracoccus sp. OH4464_COT-324. Lineage (GTDB taxonomy): Bacteria > Actinomycetota > Actinomycetes > Propionibacteriales > Propionibacteriaceae > Arachnia. The sequence goes on from NZ_RQYZ01000009.1 coordinate 17,779, forward strand.
TGCCGTACCGGAGCCGGAGCGCACCGGCCTGGCATAGATCAGCCAGGCCGCCAGCACGCCACCGATGGCGCCACCGAGGTGGGCCTGCCAGGAGACCCCGGGCGTCGTCGGCAGCACGCCCCAGAGCAGGCCGCCATAGACGACGAACACCAGCACCGCGATGAGAATCTGCGAAAGCTGCTTGGAGAACAGGCCGCGCACCAGCACGTAGGCGAGGTAGCCGAAGACGACCCCCGACGCGCCGAGCGTCACCGTGTGCGCGGGCGCGATCAACCAAACGACGATGCCCGAGGCGAGGACGCTGAGCACCGTCACCGTCAGGTAATTCCGCCAGCCCGACAGCAGGATCAGGGTGCCCAACAGAATGAAGGGCACCGAGTTGCTGAGCAGGTGCCCCCAACCGACGTGCAGCCAGGGCGCTGCGAGGATGCCGCCCAGCGCGGTGAAATCGCGCGGCAGGATGCCGAAGCTGTCCAGGGAGGCGGGGGTAAGGGCGTCGAGGACCTCCAACACCCACATGATGCCCACCACCACGAGGTTGGGCACCAGAGCGGTCATGGTGGCGGATCGGGGCTGCGCGGGTTGAGTCATGCCCCCATTGTCCCACCAACGGGCAAACCTCACGTCGGCCAGCCCATCATCGTCGTCTAACGTCCCGTGGGGGTGGGCCGCTAGCCTAGGGCGCATGGTCAACCGTCTCGCCGAATCAGCCAGCGACTACCTGCGCATGCACTCCACCCAGCCCGTTGACTGGTGGGAATGGGGGGCGCCCGCCTTCGCGGAGGCCGCCCGCTTGGACGTGCCGGTGCTGTTGTCCATCGGCTACGCCTCGTGCCACTGGTGCCATGTGATGAACGACGAGTCCTTCGCCGACCGGGAGATCGCGCAGCTCATCAACCACAACTTCGTCGCGATCAAGGTAGACCGGCAGCAGCTGCCGGACGTCGACGCCGTGTTTATCACCGCCACCCAGGCCATGAACCAGGGGGCCGCAGGCTGGCCCATGACCCTATTTCTCACTCCCGAGGGCATCCCCTTCTTCTCGGGCACCTACTTCCCCGTGGAGGGCGGCCCGGGCCTGCCATCGTTCCGCCAGGTGCTGGAGGTGATCGCCGAGGGGTGGCGCGAGCGTCGCGAGCAGTTCACCGCCACCGGCGAGTACGTGTCCCGGCATCTGGCCGAGTTGGTTCCCGAGGTGGCCGACGCCGCGCCGGAGCCCCGCGAGATGATCGAGAAGGTTGAGGGCAAGTTCGACGTCGCGCACGGCGGCTTCGGCGGCGCTCCCAAGTTCCCGGCCCCAACGCTGATCGACGCGCTGCTGGTCAAAGGTGACCGGCAGAGCCTGGAGCTGGCGCAGCGATCGCTGGAGGCGATGGCCCGCGGTGGCATCCACGATCAGGTGGGCGGCGGCTTCCACCGGTACAGCGTCGACGCGGGCTGGGTGGTGCCGCATTTCGAGAAGATGCTCTACGACAACGCGCTGCTGCTGGGCAGCTATGTCCGCGGTTGGCGGCGCACCGCCGATCACGATTCCGGGCTGCGTGCGCTGCTGGAGCGCACCGCCTACGGCATCGTCGAGTGGCTGCAGCGGGAGATGACGAGCGAGGAGGGCGCGTTCCATTCGGGGCTCGACGCTGACTCCACCGACATCCGCGGCTCCGTGCACGAGGGCATCTTCTACCTGTGGAACCACGAGCTACTCGCGGACGCGCTGGGCGAGGAGGACGGCAGATGGGCCTCCGAGGTATTCCACGTCACCACGCAAGGCACCTTCGAGCACGGGCTGTCCACACTGCAGCTGCGGGGCCGCCCCGACTTTGAGCGGCTGCAGCGGGTGTGCGACGCGCTGCTGGCTGAGCGCGCCAACCGGTTCCGACCGGGTACCGACCGCCTGGTGGTGGCGGCCTGGAACGGGTGGATGATCTCCTCGTTGGTGTCGGGGGCGCTCATCTTTAACGAGCCCGGCTGGCTGGAACTGGCGCTCGGGGCCGGGCGCTACCTGGAGCGGGTGCACGTCGTCGACGATGTGCTCGCCCGTTCCTCCTACGCCGGGCAGGCCGCCCAGCACGAGGGGGGAGCGGAGGACTACGGTGCGGTGGCGGAGGCGTTTGCGCACCTGGCTAGCGCGACGGGTGAGGCCGGCTGGCTGCGGTTGGCCGAGCGGCTGCTGGAGCGCGCGCTGCAGCAGTTCGGCCACGACGATGGCGGTTTCTACGACGCCGCAGAAACGGGCCTCTTCATGAGGCCGCGGTCGCTCACGGACAGTGTCACTCCGTCGGGCACCTCGACGATGGTGTCGGCCTTGCGGCTTGTCGGCCTGCTGGCGCAGCGGCCAGAGTTCGTCGAGCGCGCGGACCTGGCGGCGCGGACCACCTGGGCGACGCTGGCCGACTTCCCGCACTTCGCTGGATCCGCGCTGGCGGATCTGCTGGTGGCTGACGAGGCGCGGCGGGGTCTGAAGCCGGCGGTGGCGGTCGTCGTGAGCGATGACCCGTTCGACGAGCTGGCACGGGCCGCGTGGCGGCTGGCGCCGCCGGGATCGGTCGTGCTGCGGGCCTCTGCGGGCGCGGAGGGTTGGGGCAGCCACCTGGAGGGCCGGGCCGAACGGGCGGTCCACGTGTGCCGTGGCACGGTGTGTTTCGACCCGGTGAGCGACTACACGCAGCTCAAGACTCCGTTGTGGAGCCGGGTCTAGCCTGCGGCTGATCGTCCGGCTCGGCCTCGTCGGCGTAGGTGCCGGTCTCGTAGTCGTACTCGACGGGGCTGCCGTCGAAGTCGGTGCGCTGATACCACCGGGTGTATTCCTCGGCTGAGGTGTCGAAGCTCGTTCCCACGCCGCTGCCGGGGGCGGCCGATTCGACGCCCAGCACGAAGTCGTCGCCGTGTTTCTCCAGGCCCTGGCGCACGGCCTGGTCAACGGCGAGTTTGCCGAAACGGTCGCGGATCATCATCGGGTCGCGGCGCAGTTCCCGCATAAGGGCCACGGCCATGAGGATCAGGATTGCGGAGAACGGCAGCGCGGTGACGACGATCAGGTTCTGCAGCCCTTGCAGCGCATCGCGGCCGGCGAGCAGCAGCATGACGGCGGCGATGCCGGCCATGCAGATGGCCCAGAACGCGGTGACCAGCCGGTTGGGCTCGGGATTGCCGCCCTGGGAGAGCTGGGAGTTGACGATGGAGGCGGAGTCGGACGAGGTGATGAAGAAGATGGCGAGCAGCACCATCACCAGGGGCGTGATCAGGTGGCCGCCGGGCAGCTGATCGAGCACGAGGAAGATGGTCTGTTCGATGGGCGGCAGGTTGTCGGGCGAGTTACCCGGCGCGAGCGATCCCGTTTGCCGTTGGAGCCAGATGCTCGTGCCGCCCATGATGGTGTAGGCGGACACGGTGACCGCTGCGGGCAGGAACAGCACCCCCAGCACGAATTGCCGGACGGTACGGCCGCGGGAGATCTTCGCAGTGAAGACGCCGACGAACGGGGCCCAGCTGACCCACCAAGCCCAGTAGAAAGTGGTCCAGTAGCTGAGGTACTCGATGGTAGGTTGCCCGTCGGAGGTGGTGGCGCTGAGCATGGCCGGCGCGTTCGACACGTAGGTGGCAAGGACCCCGGGCACGAGATTGGTGAGGAAGATCGTCGGCCCGAGGAGGAAGATGGCGAAGGCGAGAGCGACAGCGAGGCCGAGGTTGATCGTCGAGAGGCGCCGGATGCCCTTGGCCACGCCCGATACGGCGGAGATGATGGTGCCGATGGTGAGCACGACGATGATGCCGAGCGCGAGGGCGTTGGCCTCGACGCTCCACCCGCTGATCAGTTTTACGCCTTGGCCGATCTGGAGCGCGCCGATACCGAGCGAGGCTGCGGTGCCGAAGAGGGTGGCGATGATGGCCAGCCCGTCGATGATGCGCGCGCCGGGGGCGGTGCGGTCGGTGAAGCCGAACAGTGGCTGGAGCACCGAACTCATCAGTGGGACTCGGCCCTTGCGGTAGGAGACGTAGGCGACGGAGAGCCCGACGATGGCGTAGATAGCCCAGGCGTTGACGCCGTAGTGCAGCGCGGTCTGGGCGAGGGCCCCCTTGACGGCGGCGTCGGTGGCGGGCTCATAGAGGCCGGGCAGCGGCCACAGGTAGTGCGAGAGCGGCTCGTAGGGGCCGAAGACGATGATGCCGATGCCGATGCCGGCGCCGAAGAGCATGGCCACCCAGGAGAGCGTGGAGTATTCGCGTTGCTCCCCGTCGAGGCCCAGCGGGATGCGGCCGTAGCGGGAGGCGGCGATTGCGAGGAGGAAGATCCCCATGCCGAGCGCGAGGCTGTTGAACAGCCAGCCGAAGTTGAGCACCGTCCAGTTGAGCGCGGTGGAGCTGACGGAGCGTAGGTGCTGTGGGGCCACTATGCCCCAGATAATGAACGCCAGGATCAATGCGCCGACGCCGATCAGCAGGGGGCGGTCGATTCCGTAGCGCACGCGCTGGTCGTCAATGGAGACTCCGGGGACGAGGGCGGGGTGGATGCCGTGGGGGTAGTCCATGTCACGGATGACGCGGCCTGCGCGTCGTGCGGTGGCCCGGGCCGCGTCGGCCGCGGGCTGAAAGGGTGCTCTGTTGGGGTGCTTGCTCGTCATCGAATGCCCTGCTCAAGTTGGTGTTGGTGTCAAGCACCTTAGCGGATACTTGACCACCGTTAAGACTGTATATACACTGTATATACAGATAGAACGGAGTTGAGATGCGCATCGTGCTGTCGAACACTTCTGGCCAGCCGATCTACGAGCAGATCGCCCGGCAGGCGAAGTCCGCCATCCTCTCAGGCGAGCTGGCTGAAGGCCACGCGCTGCCCTCGATCAGGGCGCTAGCCAAGGATCTGCGGGTGAGCGTGATCACCACCAAGCGCGCGTACGACGAGCTGGTGGCGGAGGGCTTCGTCGCCAACGTTCCCGGGAAAGGGTGTTACGTGCTCCCGGTCAACCGGGCACTGGTGCGGGAGAGCGTGCTGCGCGACATCGAGGCGCTGCTGGCGGAAGCCGCGGTCAAGGCGAGAACGGCGGGCATCGGCAGAGCCGAGATGGACGAAATCTGGCAACTTGCGATGGAGGAGTGACATGATTCCCTTGGCTGTAACCGGGCTGGTGAAGCGGTTCCCCGGCTTTGAGCTGGCCCTTGATTTCGAGTTGGCGCCCGGCTACGTGACGGGCCTCGTCGGAGCCAACGGCTCCGGCAAGACCACTCTGATCAAGGCGGCGCTCGGCGCCGTCATCCCCGACGCGGGTCGCGTGCACCTGCTGCCACGCGAGCACGTCGGCACCGTGTTCGACGCCGTTCCCTATCCACGCGGTTGGCGAGTAGGGATGGTGGCGCGCTACGTCGCCGGATTCCACCCAGGGTGGGACGAGCAGCGCTTCCAAAAGCTTTGCGCCCGCTGGGAGATCCCGCTCGATGCCCGGGTGAAAGAGCTGTCGCGCGGCCTCGGCATGCGCCTGCAGCTCGCGACAGCGCTCTCGCGCGACGCGCGGCTGCTCATCCTCGACGAGCCCACCGCCGGCCTGGACCCGCTGGTGCGCGACGACCTGTTGGAGACGCTCGCCGAGCACATCACCGACGACCGAAACACCGTGCTTATCTCCACGCACATCACGAGCGACCTGGAGAAGATCGCCGACTATGTCGCGATCCTCGACGGTGGTCGCCTGATCGAACACCGCGCCGCCGACGAACTACACGCGACCTATCGGGCGGTGCGCGGCGGAGCATTGCCGGACGACAGCAGTGCGCTGATCGGCCTGCGGCAGCATCGCTCGGGCTGGGAGGCGCTGGTGCGTGCGGAGGACGCGCCTAGGCTTGGGCCGGGCGTCGTCGTCGAACGCCCCACCCTGGAAGAGATCACGATCCGGCTCGCCAGGCGCGGGCTGGAGGCGAGGAAGGAACGCTGAAATGGTTAACCTGAAAGCCGTGCTGCGCGGCGATCTCTACACCGCGCGCGGCGTGGCGCCATACGTTGCAGGCTACGCGCTGCTCGGGGTGGCGCTCACGGTGGCGTACCCGTCGGCGGGTATCGCTTGGCTGTGCACAGTGGTGCTTGTCATGCTGCCCACGAGCGTCGGCCCACGTTCCTCGCGGGGGGGTGACGCGCCCAGCGGATTGCTGCTCAGTAGCTTGCCCACCACCCGGCGAACCGTGGTGGCCTCCGGCTTCATCCTCTCGGGGTCATTCGTTGCCGCCGTGCAGCTGGTGCTCGGACTGGTGCTGGCCCTGACGCCGGTGGGTGAAGGGGCGAGTATAGGCTGGCTCGGGTTCGCGCTGCTCGCGCTGCCTGCAGCGCTGTTTGCCGTCATGACGCCTGCTCAGGCGCGCTTCGGACAGCGATCCGTGTCTTTTGTGTTGCTCGCCATCTTCGGCTGCATGGTGCTGGTTGCGCTCGGCGTGACCTGGGCCCTTCCCGGGTGGGGAGACTCCTTGGAGGCGGTGTTCCGGGCGGCGGCGGCCCGCCCGACGGTCACCATCGTCGGCGCGTGGACAGTGGTGGCTGCCGCGTGGGCGGTGTCCTACCTGGCAACGGCCCGGGTGTTCGAGTCCAAGGACTTTTAGGGTTTGTCTACGACAATGCTGCGAGGCGCAGTGCGCCGGATCGAGTGATGGTGATCTGGAGCCTCCGCAACTTGACTGCACGTCCAGCGCAGGAGGCAGCTGCTTTTTCAGTGTCCGTCTTGTTCCGCTCGGAGAGTCCTCGCTCGACGGCACTTTCGGGTCCTAGGCGAACACGGCCAGCCAGATGGCGATCATGTGGCAGATGGCGGCGATGATCGTCGCGGCATGGAATACCTCGTGGAAGCCGAACCACTTGGGTGAAAGCCTCGGCCACTTGGTGCCGTAGGCGACGGCTCCCAGTGAGTAGACCACGCCGCCGACGATGATCAGCACCACGACCGCCGGGCCACCCGCCTGCCACAATGGCACTAGCCACCCGAGCGCAACCCAGCCCATCGCGACGTAGAGCACGGTGTAGAGCCAGCGCGGGGCGCTCAGCCAGACGAGTCGGAACACGACCCCTGCGACGGCGAGGCCCCAGATCAGTCCGAGCAGCACCCACTGGCTGGTGCCCTCCAGTAGGGCGGCGGCGAGCGGGGTGTAGGTGCCGGCAATGAAGATGTTGATGTTTGAGTGGTCCATGCGGCGCAACACTGCCTCCATGCGCGGAGACCAGTTGCCGCGGTGGTAGACGGCGCTGGTGCCGAAGAGCTGCACCGCGGCCAGTGTGTAGGCCGCAGAGGCCAGCCTGGTCTCCAGAGTGGGGGAGAGCGCGGTGAGGAGCAGGCCGACGATCATCGCCACGGGGGCCATGCCGAGGTGGAGCCAGCCGCGCATGAGGGGCTTGGTATCCTCCGCCTGATCAGCAGATTCGAGGGAGGCCTGCGAGGAAAGGGTGTCGATCATGGTCTTACCTACGGACTAGTAACTTACGTATCCGTAGGTTACCTGTTGGGCAGTCCGAGGACAACCCATACTGCAAGCGACGGCTAGAATCGCACCATGTCACGGTTGAGCCGCCTGATGGACCGGATCTTGCCGCCACGCTTTCTCTACTCGACCTACGAGAGAAGCGTGCTGGCCAAGCTCGACCGCGCCAGCCTGCCCAAACACGTCGCCGTGCTCGCCGACGGCAACCGCCGCTGGGCCCGGCTCAACGCCCCGGGCCAACCGCTCGTCGCGGGCTACCGTGCTGGAGCAGCGAAACTCGTCGAGTTCGTCAACTGGTGCGACGAGGTGGGCATCGAGGTGGTCACCCTCTGGGTGCTCTCCACCGACAACCTCCACCGATCCAACGACGACGAACTGAGCCCCCTGCTCGGCGTGATCGATCAGCTGGTGGCCGACCTCGCAGCCACCGGAAGGTGGCGCGTCGGGGCCGTCGGAGACCTGGATCTGCTCCCCGCCGACGTGGCCGCCTCCCTGCGCCGCTCGTCGCAGATGCCCGCGCCCGCCGACGCGATGCAGGTCAACGTCGCCGTCGCCTACGGCGGGCGGCACGAGCTGCGCGACGCCGTGCGCTCCCTGCTGCGCGCCAAAGCAGAGGAAGGCGCCACGCTAGAGAGCGTCGCCCAGGCCCTCGACATCGAGGAGATCTCCAGCCACCTGTACACCAAGGGCCAACCCGACCCCGACCTCATCATCCGCACCTCCGGTGAGCAGCGGCTCTCCGGGTTCCTGCTGTGGCAATCCGCGCACAGCGAGTTCTACTTCTGCGAGGCGCTCTGGCCCGACTTCCGCCGCACCGACTTCGTCCGCGCGCTGCGCTCCTTCAGCCAGCGCGAGCGGCGCTTCGGGCGCTGAGAATCGACGCGTCCCCGCCAGCCGTGGGAAGATGAGCCCATGGCCAGGCCGAACCTGAACTCGCGCTCCAGGGACATGATCATCTCCTTGGGCGTGCTCCTGGTACCCATCTTGCTGATCGTCTGGTTCTTCACCAGCAACCCGGAGGCGAAGCCCGAACCCGTTGACGTGCGCGACAAACTCGCCCGCGCCGAGGCCGAATCGCCCTACCCGGTGCTGCGCGCCACCAACCTGCCCGACGGTTGGGTGCCCGTGCGCGTCGCTTGGGCCAAAGCTGGATCGCCCTGGCTGGACGACAAACCCGCCGACAGCAACATCTGGCTGCTCGGCTACCTCGGCCCCGACGGGATCTACTACGGCATCCAGCAAAGCGACTCCGCCGCCGACGTCGTCGAGCGTGCCACCCGACAGGGCAAGCCCACCGGGGAAGAGATACAGGCCGCAGGCCGCACCTGGCAAGGCTACGAGTCGCTCGACGGGCGCACCCGGAGCCTGGTCAGCAGGCAGGAGGGTGTCACGTCGGTGGTGAGCGCCGACACCAGCGGCGACGCCGTGCGCGCCTTCGCCGAGACCCTCACCACGGGCTAGCTCTCCTCGGCCTGCGCCCGTGCCACCCGCTGCTTCGCACCGTCGAGATGCGCCTGACAGATGCGCGCCAGCTGCTCGCCGCGCTCCCACAGCGCCATCGAATCCGCCAGGGACTCCCCGCCCGACTCCAGCCTGCGCACCACCTCAGCCAATTCGTCACGTGCCTGCTCATAGGTTGGTTCAGCCATCTCGGTTCCTTTCCTGGGCGGCCACCACGTCGAGAGTGAGCTGGCCATCGGCCAGATGGGCCTTGATCCGGTCACCGGGCTGGGCGGCGGCCACCGACGAGACCGCGCCGTCGTCGCCGACCAGCACGGCGTAGCCGCGCTCCAAGGTGCCCTTCGGGGAAAGCGCGCGGGTGGCGGTCAGCAGCCGGAGCACCTCGGCCGACTCCGCATTCAGCAAACGACCGATCGCGGCACGCAGCCGAACGGTGAGCAGCGCGACGCGCTCGCGGTGCGCGACGAAGGCGCGCGTCGGGTCCAGCAGCACCGGACGAGAGCGCAGCTCCGCCAGCCAACGCTCCTCCTGCGCCACCTTCGCCTGAAACGCCCCACGAAGCCGCGCACGCGCGGTGGCGAGGCTGGCCAGCTCAGCGGCCGCGTCCGGGACGATGCGTTTCGCGGCATCCGTCGGGGTGGACGCCCGCAGGTCGGCCACCAGGTCGAGAATCGGCGTGTCCCGCTCGTGGCCGATGGCCGACACCACCGGCGTTCCGGCGGCCACGACCGCGCGCACCAGCCCCTCGTCGGAAAACGGCAGCAGGTCCTCAAGTGAGCCGCCACCGCGGGCGATCACGATGACATCCACGTCGGGGTCGGCATCCAGCTCGGCCAGCGCACGCATCACCGACGCCGCAGCCTCCCTACCCTGCATCAGCGCGTGTTCGACGCGGAACTGCGCCGCCGGCCAGCGCAACTCGACGTTGCGCAGCACGTCGCGCTCCGCGTCCGAACTGCGTCCCGTGATGAGCCCGATCTGGTTAGGCAGCACAGGCAGAGCACGCTTCAGCGAAACGTCGAACAGCCCCTCGGCCTGGAGCTTGCGCTTCAACTGCTCCAGCTCCATCAGCAGCCGACCCTCGCCCGCGACGTGCAACTCCAGCACCTCGAACGTCAGCGCCGCCGACCGCTCGAACACGCGCGGCTTCAGGCGGGCCACGATGCTCGATCCCTCCGGCAGCGGGCCGGCCAAATCCAGCACGTACGCCGACGACGTGGCCTGGCAGGAGAACTGGCCGGTCAGGTCGCGCAACGTGAGAAACTGGGTGGGTGCGTTGCGCCGCTTCAACTCGACGATCTGAGCGGAAACCCAGACCTCGCCCAGCCTGCCCACCCAATCCTTGACCGCAGCGACCACCCGCCCCAGGGGCAGCGGTTCGTCGCGGGAGTTGGCCATGCTCATGCGCGTTCCCACAGCCCGGAGGAGGCGCTCAGCGTGAAGGTGCCGAGCACGACGTTGCCCGGCACCACGTCGAGGCCTGCGGGCAACGCGAAGGCCAGCGGCACCACCGAGCGGCCCACCCCGTACCAGAACTCCAGCCCGGACAGCTCGGTGGTACGGGGCTCGGCCCGCTCCACGGTGAACCCGACGAGGGCGCGGGCCGTCAACTCCTGCTCGCCCAGCAGCCCCACCGCAGCCACCGAAGGCGACACGAGCGTGCGCGACGACCAGGGCCGGTCGTCGTCGGGGCGGCTGGCCAGGAAATGCTCCTCGTCGCGGTAGACATCGGCGCGCACGCAGATGGCGCCCAGGGTGAGCGCCGAGATGAGCGCGAACTGGCCGGTCTCGGCCAGCGGGTACTGCGTCGGATCGTCCACGCTCACGATCAGCTCGACCGCGTCGTCGTCGAGCAACACCGACGCGTGCGCCAGATGGTCGTTCAGGCGGCGGACGCTGGCTCGGGTGGCCTGAGCGGAGACCAGGGCGGGCGTCACGACGACGTCGTGGCCCCGGCGGCGCACCAGGCCGAGGCGGGCCCCCGACGGGTCTGTGTATGCGCCGATCAGATCGAAACCCGGCACCCGCTGCAGCCCGCGGACACGGCCGCTGGCGATGGCTGCGTCCACCAGCTTGGTGGCGGAGGACGTTGCGAAACCGAGGCTGGCGTACTCACTGACCTGCATAGCCCCAGCCTAGCGGCGTGCTCCGGCAGTTTCGATTACGTAGACTGGGGCGCATGTCTGGCACCAAACGAGTCATCCTGGCCGCGCCGCGCGGGTACTGCGCGGGCGTGGATCGGGCCGTGATCACCGTCGAGAAATCCCTCGAACTCTATGAAGGCCCGGTGTACGTGCGCAAGGAGATCGTGCACAACAAGCACGTGGTGGAGAACCTGGAGGAACGCGGAGCCATCTTCGTTGACGAGCTAGACCAGGTGCCGCAGGGCGCCACGGTGGTTTTCTCCGCGCACGGCGTGTCGCCGGCCGTGCACGCCGAGGCGGGCGTGCGGCAGCTGAAAACCATCGACGCCACCTGCCCGCTGGTCACCAAGGTGCATCACGAGGCCAAGCGTTTCGCAAAGGAGAACCTCACCATCTTGCTGATCGGCCACAATGGGCACGAAGAGGTGGAGGGGACGATGGGGGAAGCCCCCGACAACACGATCCTCGTCGAGAGCCCGGACGACGTGGACAGGCTCGACCTGCCCGCCGACGCCAACGTCGCATGGTTGTCTCAGACCACGCTCTCCGTCGACGAGACGCTCGCCACCGTGCAGCGGCTGCGGGAGCGCTTCCCCCAGCTGATGGATCCGCCGTCGGACGACATCTGCTACGCGACACAGAACCGGCAGATGGCGGTGAAGCAGATCGCCAGCAGGGGCTGCGACCTCATGATCGTCGTGGGCTCTCGTAACTCCTCCAACACGCGACGGCTCGTCGAGGTGGCATTGGAGAGCGGCGCCAAGGCTTCATACCGGGTGGACAACCACACCGAGATCGCCGACGAGTGGCTGCTCGGCGCGGACGTGATTGGGGTCACCTCCGGCGCCTCGGTACCCGACCGGCTGGTGCAGGGGGTACTCGATCTCCTGGAGAGCAAGGGATACCCCCCGGCGGAGGAAGAACGGCTCACTGAAGAGACGTTGCACTTTGCGTTGCCCCCGGAGCTGCGCAAAGATCTGCGGCGCGCGCTCAAGCACTAGCGGCGGGCGCAACTGATGACCGGGCAGAACTGGGTGCGGGAGACCCCGCCCAGGACGGGGGCGTGGTTCTGGCGGCTGCTCGCGGTGCTCGTCGTCGTGGTGACGATCGTCGCCCTCTGGTTCAATGCGCCGTGGCGCTCTGGCGTGGAGAAGGCGGAGGACGGGCACGACCCGACGGCCCTCAGACCGTCGGGGACGCCGTGGAATGAGCTGCCGAACAGGCCGCACTCGCCGAGCCCCACGTCGCCGGCCCCGGCCGAGCCGTCGAGCGGCGGCCAGTCGCACTCGCGGCGGGACTGCCCGCAGGCCACCCTCCAGCAGTTCTCCTCACCGGCGGGGCTGCTGACTGCGGGCAAGCTGCGCGTGGATCTCCCGGGAGACTGGTCCGAGGCCGGGCGCGTCTCCCAGGTGCTGGGTGTCAGCAGCACCAAGACCCAAAAGGTGTCGAGCCGGTGGGCCAACTTTGCCGAGGCCGGTGTGGTGGCCGCCGAGCGGGGGTTCAACCAGCCGCAGGAAGCGGCGGAGAACATCATCGCCTGCCACGTGACCGGCGGGTTCTTCACCGGCTACGCCGACCACGAGATCATCGAATCGGAGCCGGTGACCATCGATGGCTTCAGCGGCCACCGGGTGCGGGCGCACGCCGCGAACGAGCGGGTGCCCGGCGGGGGAGCGGTCTACGACGCGGTGGTGCTCGATGTCGGAAACCTGGCGGGCCTGGAGGTGTTCTGGTCCGGCGCGGTGGATGAGGACGCGCGCGCCGGCGAGGCGCTCGTCGCGGCCCGTAGGTCGCTGCGCGTCGGTTAGCACCTGCCGCGAAAGTGCTGCCTGAGCCGTCCAAAGCAGCAGCCCCCGAACCCTTAGCTCATCTCGAAGAGTTCCCCGCGATGTGGGAAAGCCAGCCGCCGGCCGGGCGGCAGCAGGAAAGCGTGCTCCCTATGCACCCGCAGCGGCTCGCAGTCGCCGTCGGTGATGATGAGCAGCGGCCCGTCGGGCGGGAAGTCGCCGGCGTTCTCCAGCAGATTTATCGCGGGTTGCAGCACCGTGCCGCCCCGGCCGCGGATCTGCACCCGGCCCGCGATGTCTCCGGCAGGCATCCAGCCCAGATCGTAGGGCGCGGCGTCGCAGCACACCACCCTGACCACCGGCACCTCCTTGGCTTCCGCGAAACTGGCGATCGCGCCCAGCGCCTTCGCCAGCGTCTGCCGATCCATCGAGGCCGACGTGTCCAGCACCACGCCGAAGGTGCGGCCCTCGCGCTTCTCCGGGTCGGGCACGACGCGTGGCCGCGGAATATCCGGGGTGGCGGACTGTCGTCGGCTCAGCTGGGTCCAGCGGCGCACGGTCTCCACGGGCGGGAAGTTGTGATCGAACCAGCGCGCCAACCGCACCTCCCAGCCGATTGGCGGCTGCAGCACCGCGTTGATCTCCTCCAGCAGGCCGGCGGGCAGCAGCCCGCGCCCCTGCTGCTGGTGCAGCAGCAGGCCCTTGCCGAGCTGTTCGCGGCAGAAGGCGTCCAGGTCGGTGAAGTAGGGCGCAGACTCCACGATCCTGCGCCGCAGCATGTCGCCCTGGCGGCCGGCGAGGGTGAGCAGCTTGCGGTAGCGGCGGAGGTCGTTCACCATCCGGTCGTAGACCTCCTCCGCGGACAGGCCCCGCAGCTCGTCGTCGTGCAGCAGCCCGAGGCTCGGCGGCTCGCCGACGCGCATCTGGATCAGCCAGTCGTTGATCACGAAATCACAGGCGACGTTCCACAGGAAGAAGTCGCGCCCCCGGCGCCGGGCGTCGTGCCGCAGGGCGACGTGCAGCACCTCGTGCGCAATCACGAAGCGTAACTCCTCCTCAGACAGCTGGGCGGCGGGGTTTAAGTAAACGGTGCGGGACAGCTCGTCGACGGCGGCCACCAGGATGTTCTCCCGGCGGCAGATCTCGGTGTCCTCGACGAACTCGAAGGCCGCCACCATCGAACCGAGCAGCGGATAGCTGCTGATGAACCAGTCGCGGGCCCAGCGCGTCTTCTTGCTCAGCTTGCCGCGCCGGGCGTCGTCGGGCTCGGCACCCAGCTCGGAGCGGATCCCGGCCGCCACCTCGACGGCCTGCCGCACCGACTCGGCGATGCCGGCCGCAAAGTCATCCCCCCAGGGCACGCTCCAGATTGAGCGGTGCTCGCGCCAGCGGCTGGGCGGGTCCATCGTCGGCTCGCTCGGCCCACCCAGGCTCAGCGCGTGCGCCCAATCCGGCACCCCCTCCTCACAGAACTGGCGGTACCAGCGCTCCTCGTCCCACAGCGGAAGGCCCGCGGGCAAGCTCATTCCACCGGGAGCCAGGCCAAACTTGATGCCCTGCACGAACCTCGCGGTCACGACATCGCAGGCCGCGCTCCATCTCGGCCAGTCGCCGCGGTCGCGCCGCCACAGGCCCATCGCGTGGATCAGCATGGCCCGGGCCATGAGCTGAGCCCACTCCTCGGGGCGAGCCAGCCGCTTGGGGTGCACGTGCACCGTCTCCTGCCGCTCGACGAGCAGCCACCCGTCGGGCGGCACCGGGCCCTCCGAATAGCGTGACCACGTGAGCCTGCCCCGCAGCCGCCTAAAGATCGGGTGCGCGTTGACAAGGACCGCGGCGTCGTCGAAGGCCTTAGCCGCGGGCTTCTTCCGTGAGGTCTCCCGGCTCACTGCTTCTCGCGCCGCTCCGCCAGGCGCGGCAGGTCGCGCACCACCTCGACCAGGTACCAGGTGGGCAGCGTGGTGCCCGCGTCGTCGGCGATCACGATCTGCGCCATCTCCAGGCTGATCTGGGCCAGGTCGCGCAGCAGCCCCTTCGACGTGTGCACCAGCTGCTGCGTCTCCGGGCTGGCGTCGGCCTTGGCGGGCGGCAATAGCTTCATCAGCCGCGCGCGGAAGGCCTGCGCCAGGAAGTACAGCAGGTCGCGTTCCTCCGGCGAGCTCGGCCACCGCGCGTCGCCCTTGAGGATCGCGTCGAGGCGGTGCCGGTCGTCGGCGAGTTTGCTGAACGCCTTGAACTGGGCCGCGTGCTGCGGGGTCAGGCAGCCATCGGCGACGGCGGCCACCAGATGCTCCGCTGCGGCCTCACCCAGCGTGAACAGCGCGTCGCTCACCATGTGCCAGGAGCGCGGCGTGGAGAACGGTTCCTCGTGGCGTGGGGGTTTGCTCCACAGGTGATCGGGGCGCTGCGACAGGTACTCGATCACCAGCGGGTGCAGCCCGGCGCCGGTGGCCCAGTCGAGCCACTCGCTCGCGGAGACGCGCAGGTGGACGTGCACCATGCGGTTCATCAGCGCCGACGACATCGGCTTCACGATCGCCGAATCCTGCGCCCGGTTGCCCGCGCCGACCACGATCGAGCCCTCGGGGAGGGAATATTCGCCGATGCGACGGTCGTGGATCAGGCTGTAGAAGGCTTTTTGCACGTCCTGCGAGCAGGCATTCAGCTCGTCGAGGAAGAGGCAGTAGGGTTCGGCGCGGGCGATCAGCGCAGGCGGGAAGAACCGGGTCACCCCGTCGGCGATCTGCGGAACGCCCATCAGGTCCTCGGGGGCCAGCTGGCTGCCCAGCATCGACACGCACTCCAAGCCGACGTCGTGCGCGAAGCGTTCGACGAGCGACGACTTCCCGATGCCCGGGGCGCCCCAGATAAACACCGGGCGGGCCGTGGCGACGCTCAGTAGGAAGTCGCTGAGCTGGGTGGGGGTGAGAGAATGTGCGGCCTGCATGGCGTCCTCTGGATTTCAGCTTCACTGATCGATGTACACGATACTGCACGTTCTTGGCCTCAGGCGCGCTTTAATGGCCAGTATGAGTGACCACGAGGCCGGTGCATACCAAAGGTTTCGACGACCGGGCGAGGAGCTGGGAGGAGCCGAGCCGAAGCCGAATGACTGGCTGGCCGAGCCCGGCGAGCCGGCCGAACCTGCGCGGGGGTGGGCGGAGGTCGTAGCGGGCGGGACAGCACCGTCCGAGGCCGGCGCCCCGGGGCAACCGGCCCAGTCGGGGAAGCCGACGGCGGGCTTTCCCTGGCTTGCGCTGGCTGCCCTGATCGCCGCAGTGGTGGCGGCCGTGGTGTGGGCCTGGTGGCCGCGGCCGCACGTCGCGGTGGAGGTGGGCTTCAACGGCGACGTGTGGCCAGTGGACGCCACGCGCGCCCTGGTGGTGGGGGAGCGGGTGGCGCTCGTGGACTGGCGGGCGCAGCAGGTCCTTTGGGAGACGAATGTGCCGGGCTCGCACGTTGCGCTGGACGCGGCGAAGAGCCGGGTCGTGGTGGGTAACGGTCTTGATGTGCTCAGCCTGAACATGGTTGACGGGAAGCAGACGGGCTCCGCGCCCCGACTGGATCCGAACAGCCTGCTGGTGGCCTGTGACGAGGAAACGCTTGAGTTCGTTCACGATCACGGCCTGCGTTACGGAGACCGCTCGCTGAGCGCGCCCGCCGAGGTGAGCTACGACTCCGGCAGCTCTTTCTATGCGCTTGAGGGTATCGTCTGCGAGCGGGAGGGCGAGAAGCTTACGATGAGCATCGCGGACCACCACGCCGGGACGGTGGATGCCGACAACGTCTTTCGCGGGAGATTTGAGCAGGTCAGGGTGAACGGCACCTGGCAGAACACCAGCCTGTTCACCGGGCAGGTGAACGACTCCGGTTTCGACATTGAGGGAATGGTGCAGACCAGCAAGGGCTGGCGTCTGATCTCGTCGCCGCTGGGCCCCGGGGATGACTACGAGTTCGATCCGAAGTGGGCTCTAGCGAACCGAGAGTCGCTGGGCATCAAGGTGTACGAGATCGACGACCAGCTCTCCGTGACGAACGCGGTCACGATGCCCGCGACTCAGGTGAGCCCGGATGGGGAACTGGACCATATTCGTGGCGACCGGATGCTGTACCGGACGCTGGACGGGGCGTGGGTGGTGGTGGACCTGGCCGAGAAACGGGTGCTGCTGACGCTGCCCTCCGAAAACGCGCCACACGCCTACCTCGATCTCGACTCCCACCTGTGTTTCGTCGAGGTGCAGCAGCGCGGCGGCGACTACCTCTCCGTGAAACGCTGTCTCGACCCGGGAAGCGGCGAGGAATTGCCGAGCGTCGATCTGCCGCTCGGTGCCGCCTACACCGAGCAGCATGGCGTGCTGCGGGTCACCAAGGGGGCAGGCGGGTTGCTGCTCTACCCGTGAACCGACGGGAACCCGCCCGGGCTGCGCCGCGAGAGCGCTGCCGGAGCGAGAACCTGCGGGCCGAACCGTCCCGCAGCTGCTTAGATCAGGAACCGGAACAGCGGGGAGCCGTAGGTGATCAACTCCACCTCCATGCCGACCTCGTTGATGCGCTGCATCAGGAACGGGTAGTCGCCGGGGTTGTGCAACTCGATGCCGACGACGGCAGGCCCCGTCTCCCGGGAGCTGCGCTTGATGTACTCGAAGTGCGTGATGTCGTCCTCCGGGCCGAGCACGTCGTCGAGGAAACGGCGCAGCGCGCCCGGCGCCTGCGGGAAACTCACCAGGAAGTAGCGCTTGCGGCCCTCGTGGATGAGTGAGCGCTCCACCACCTCGGCGTAGCGGGCCACGTCGTTGTTGCCGCCGGAGACCAGTACCAGAACCTTGGAGCCGGGCGGGATCTGCACGCGGTGGCCGACGCCACCCGTCGGGAGGGCCGCCGCAGCCAAGGCGCCGGCGGGCTCCGCGATGATGCCGTCCACCTGATACATGGCCAGCATTTCGGAGCACACCTGCCCCTCGGGGATGCGCACCAGCTCCGGCCTGGCCTCGCGGATGATCTCGAAGGGAACATCCCCCACCCGGGAGACGGCCGCGCCGTCGACGAATGTGTCGATCTCCTGCAGCTTCATCGGCCGCCCGGCGGACAGCGCTGCGGCGACGCAGGGCGCGCCCTCCGGCTCCACACCCACGATGCGCACCGACGGGTGGTTGGACCTTAGCCAGGCGCAGCACCCCGCGAACAGCCCGCCGCCGCCGACGGGTACCGCCACCACATCGGGCACGAAACCCAGCTGGTCAACGGCCTCGACGATGCAGGTGGCCTGGCCCGCGATGGTGCGGGGATCGTCGAAGGCGGGTACCAGCACGCGGCCCTCCTGAGCGGCGAACGCCTTGGCGGCCTCGCTGGCCTGGTCGTACGTTGAGCCCGCGAGCACGAGCTGTACGCTGCCCCGGCCGATGGCCAGGATGCGCTCGCGTTTCTGGCGCGGGGTGGTGTGCGGGACGTAGATCGTCGCCTGGATGCCGAGCTGGGCGCAGCTGAACGCAACACCTTGGGCGTGGTTGCCGGCGGAGGCGCACACCACGCCTGCCGCCTTTTCCTCTTCGGACAGCTGCGCGATGAGGTTGTAGGCGCCGCGCAATTTGTACGAGCGCACCGGCTGTAGGTCCTCACGCTTCAGCCAAATCTCGCTTCCCGTGGCCTGGCTGAGGCGGGGATTGTGCAGCACCGGGGTGCGGGCGGCGACACCGTCGAGGCGCTCCAAAGCGGCCGGGATTGCCTGGGCGAGTTCGGAAAGCGTTGTCATGCAGGCCATTGTTGCGCAAGTTTCCCGAGGGGAGTGCATCGCATCCTGTCAGCCGGGAGGGGCCCCGCCCGCACCGCCCGTGAACAACTCGGGGAAATCGCGTCACGGCCAGGTCTGGAGCGCTACTCTTCCCCCATGCGCCCGCCACAGTTTCCCGCTCAGCCTTCCGGCCCCCGCCCGCCGCAGAATCAACCCGGTGGGATGCCGCCTATGCCGCCCGGGGGAGGCCCCGGTGGTGTGCCGGGCGGGATGCCGCCTATGCCGCCCTCTGCGGGACGTCCCGGCGGTGTGCCCGGTGGGATGCCGCCAACTGCACCACCCGCAGGCCAGCCGGGGAGCTGGTCACCGATGCCGCCGCAGCAGAGCCAGCCCGGGGGCTGGCCGCCGGTACCGCCGCAGCAGAAGTCGCGCATCAAGTGGCCGTTGATCGTCCTGGCTGGTGTGGGGACGTTCGTGCTCGGTGTTGGTGGCGCGCTGTGGGCGAACGGGGTGCTCGGCTACCTGCTCGACTTCGAGGCCACCCCGGCGAAGCCGACCTCGTCTGCCACACCGAGGGCAACAGCCTCTGCCAGTCCGACGCCTAGCGAAACTCCGTCGCCGAGTCCCAGCCCGAGCCCCAGCCCCCCCACTGTGCTGTCCCCGCCACCGGACAGGCCCAACCCGACGGCGAGCTTCACCATGGCGGGGGAGGCCTGGGCCAGCATGGTGGACGAGAACCGAGCACTGATCCACAGCGAAACGGAGACGCAACTCGTCGACTTCGCCACTGGTCAGGTGCTGTGGCACAACAACTTCGGGGGTGTTTTCTCCGGTGCCGATGCGCGCACCGACAGCTTCGCCATGGTGGCGGATGGCAAGATCCAGGTCAGGAAGATCAGCGATGCCAGCCTTTACGCTGAGACACCGATTTCCGAAAGCTACCTGAATGTCGTGCACTGCGGCGGCCAGACCGTCGTGCTCACCGACAATGCTGCCACGCTCTACCCATCGCTCGCGCTGAGCGGCCCAGTGGAGTTGACCGACAGCGGCTACAGCGGAGCAGAAGGCAACCCGGTGTGCCGTGCGGTCGGCGATACGGTAGTTGTCGGCTGGGACGATTTCTCCGTTTTCCTGCTGGTCCGGCCCGACGGGTTGGCCCAGACGGACGGAGTGATCCTCGATGAGTACATCCTGGATGCCGGCGAGGTTGAGCAGATGTTTGCCTCCGTGGGGCCCGAAGCCATGTTCCTGGCTGCGGTTCGAACCGAACAAGGGTGGAACATCGCGGCCGCCAGCTTCGAGGCGAAGAAGACCGCCGTCCTCTCCGTCGACGGCGAAGCCAACCCAATCGGTGAGCCGGTGGTCTTCGACGGGCAGGGCTTCGAATCGGGCGGCGCGGTCCTGGCCGTCCACCGGGAGGGCAGCGTCGAGATCATCGACCTAGCGCAGAAGCGCTCCCTGAACACAATCGCCGTGGGAGACGACAACTCCCTCAAGGTCGATCGCTACGGCAACGTGTGCCGCATAAGCGGTGGGGAATCCAGCGTCTACTCTTGGGATGGTCCGGGTACCGTCAGCTGTCAGAATCCCGCGACCGGCGAGACCGTGTTCACCCAGGAGCTGGCCCAGGGCGACTCTCTCAGCTACGACGGTGAGCTGTTCCTGAGGTGGGCTGGGCAGCAGACGACGGTTTTCCGGTAGATCCTGTTTCGGAAACGCCGCCCTGAGCGACGGGATCGTCGCCCTGGGCGAGTTCCGGCGCGCTGGGCCAGGCGGGGAGCACATCGAGTGGCTCCGGGGACGGCAGCTGAGCCGTGGCCGCGTCCAGGTCCGCGAACTTGCGGGCCGTGACGAGCACGCGCCGCTCCAGGCTGCCGATCGCCCGGTTGTAGTCGGTGACCGCTTGGGTGAGGCCCCGCCCGAGCTTGGCGAAATGCTCGCCCATCGTGCCCAATCGCTTGTGCAACTCCCGGCCCAGTGCGACGATCTGGCCCGCGGCCTCCGCCAGCGAAGCCTGCGACCACCCGTGTGCGACGATGTGCAGCATCGGGATGAGGATGCCGGGGCAGGCGAGCATCACGCCGCGCCGCGCCGCGTAGTCGTGCAGGTCGGGTAGCTGCTCCTGCGCCAGCCGATAGAATTCGTCGGAGCCCAAGAACAGCACCACGAACTCCGGTGACTTGAGGTCGAGTTCCCAGTAGTTCTTGCTGGCCAGAGCATCGATGTGGCCGCGCACGTGCCGGGCGAATCGGGCCAGATGCCGGGCCTGCTCGGCCTCGTCGTCGGTGTTGTACGCCTCCAGCACGGCCGCCAGCGGCACCTTCGAGTCGACGAAGATCACCTTGTCGCCCGCGAGCCGGATCCGCATGTCGGGCCGCTGACGCGAGCCATCGTCGGCGGTAGCGCTCACCTGTTCGTCGAAATCCACCCGGGCGGTCAGGCCGGAGACCTCCACCATGCGCCGGAGGCTTTGCTCGCCCCAGGAGCCGCGCACCTGCGGGGTGCGCAGGGCATTGCTGAGCGAGAGGGTTTCGCGACGAAGCTGCTCGCCCGAGCTGCGCACCTGCGAGATCTGCTCCTTGAGCTCCGCGGCGAGTTGGGCGCGTTCCTTCTCCACCGCACCGATGTGCTCCCGCAGCTGCTTCAGCCCCTCTGTCATCGGCACGATCAACTGCTCGCGCGCCTGCGCACCCTGCTTTTCCAGCGACTGCTGGGCCAGCGCCGCGAACCGCTCCTGCAACTCGGCGCGGTCGGAGAGCACCTCGTCCATCCGCTGCACGGCGGCGTCACGTTTCGCCTCGGCGCGCGCGGTCTCGGCGCGTTGGGCGGCAGCCTGCGCGTTCGCCTCCGCCAGCCGCGCCTCCAGCCGCGCCACCTGGGTCTGCCCTGTTGCGAGACGCGACTCGAAGCCGGCCTGCCTGGCCTCCGCCTCCGCCAGCTCCCTGCGCGCCACCGCGGTCTCCTCGTGGGCGCGGGCCACGTCGGCGCGGGCGGCCGACACGTCGACCCGGGCATCGGCGACCCCGCGGGAACCCAACAGCCAACCGACGCTCAGCCCGGCCAGCAGCACGACGACGAGCAGCAGAATCCAAACCCAGGTTTCCATGAACCAATAGTGGCGCCCGCCACTGACTCTTTCGGCAGGCACGCCCTGGACAGGCGGCGGGCGGCGCCCTCATTCGGCGGTGCCGCGACTCGCCGTGCGGCGGGCCCAGGGTGGCCGGCGGGTGCTTGCCGAGGCGCGGGGATATGGTGGCAACCATGAATCAACACATCGCCGACCTGAAACAGTTCGTCATCGACTCGCCCACCTCCTACCACGCCGCCGCGACGATCGCACGCCGGCTGAGCGCGGCAGGCTTCAGCGAACTCGACGAGAAGCGCGATTGGGAATCGGTCACGGGCAGGAACTACATCGTCCGGCACGGCGCGGTGGTGGCCTGGATCGCGCCCGATGAGCTGGCCGGCGACGCCGAGGTGCGGATAGTCGGCACGCACAACGATTCGCCCGCCTTCAAGCTGAAGCCCGGCAATCCGCTGCGCAGCTCGGGCTGGACCCAGCTCGGGGTGGAGATCTACGGCGGCCCGCTGCTCAACTCGTGGCTCGACCGCGACCTCGGCCTGGCCGGACGTCTGGTCACCAAGGACGGCGCACAGCATCTGGTGAAGACTGGCCCGATCTGCCGGATACCCCAGCTCGCCATCCACCTCGACCGGGAAGCCAACAACGGCCTGAAACTCGACCGCCAGTTGCACCTGCAACCCATCATGGGAGCCAAGCGTGCCGGGGGGTTGCTAGACCTGCTGTGTGAGCAGGCCGGGATTTCGCGCGACGATGTGGCCTTCCACGAGCTATACACCTTCGACACGCAGCCCCCACAGGTGATCGGGCTGGACGGGGAGTTCCTGGCCTCCGGGCGGCTCGACAACCTCTCCTGCACTCATGCCGCGCTCGTCGCGTTCGAGGCCGCCCAACCGACCCGCAACATCCAGCTGTTCGTCTCGTTCGACCACGAGGAGGTGGGCTCCGACACCACGTCGGGCGCCAGCGGGCCGCTGCTTGAGGACGTCCTCTACCGGCTGGCCGACGGCTACGGGCTCGGCATGGGCGCCACCCGCGCACTGCTCGCGCGCTCGACCTGCGTCTCCGCAGACACCGGACACCTGGTGCACCCCAACTACCCCAACCACCACGACCCGATGGTGCGCCCAGCCGTCAACGCGGGCCCCCTGCTGAAGCTGAACGCGCAGCAGCGCTACGCCTCCGACGCGGTGGGCACCGCCCTGTGGCTGCGGGCCTGCGAGTTCGCCGGCGTCGAGACGCAGCCCTTTGTGAGCAACAACGCGGTGCCGTGCGGCTCCACCATCGGCCCCATCACCGCCACGCGGCTCGGCATCACCACGGTCGACGTGGGCGTGGGGCTGCTGTCCATGCATTCGGCGCGCGAAATGTGCGGCGTCGAGGATCCGGGGAAGCTGGCCGCCGCCTTGGCCGGCTACTGGGCGATGCCCTAAAACCTGTTGGTCAGGTCACGCCGGGCTGCGGCGCGTCCCGCGTCGGCCGCCAGCCCGGCGGAGGCCAGCGCCCCAGCGCAGCCGTTCGCGCCCGAGCGCGGCAGGTAGAAGTGGGCGATCGGGTTGCCCCCGCACTCGCCGATCTCCATCTCGACGTCGAACACCTCCCGCATGAGTTCCGCCCGCACGATCTCCTGTGGGGTGCCGACGGCCACCAGCCGGCCCTGCTTCATTGCGACGATCTGATCCGACCAACATGAGGCGTAGTTGATGTCGTGCACCACCAGCACCACCGTTTTGCCAAGCTCGTCGGCGGCCCGGCGCAGCGTCGCGAGCATGCTCAGCGAGTGGGCCACGTCGAGATTGTTCAGGGGCTCGTCGAGCAGCAGGTATTGGGTGTCCTGCGCGAGCACCATCGCGACGAAGGCCCGCTGCCGCTGCCCGCCGGACATCTGGTCGAGGAAGCGGTCGCGCAGGTCGGTCAGGTCCATCCAGCCGATGGCCTGGTCGATGATCTCCCGATCCCGTGCGGTGAGGCGGCCGTGGCTGTGCGGGAAACGGCCGAAGCCGACGAGATCCGCGACGGTGAGGCGGGCGGGCAGCTCGTTGGACTGCCGCAGGATGGCCAGCTTCCGGGCAAGTTCCCTGGAGTCCGCGTGCGTCACGTCGAGGCCGCCGACAGTGATCCGTCCGGAGTCGGAGTCGAGCAGCCGGGCGATCATCGACAGCAACGTGGACTTGCCCGCGCCGTTGGCGCCGACGATGGTGGTGATCCCGCCTGGGTGCAGGGTGAGGCTCACGCCATCGACGACGACCGACTTCGCGTAGCTCTTGGTGACCGACTTCACTTCAATCATTTGCTGCTCCTCAACACGAGCACGATGAACACGATGCCACCAACGAACTCGATGATGACGCTCAGCAGGGTCGCCTGTCCGAACCCGTGCTCCAGAATTGTCTGCCCCGCGACGATTAGCAGCGCCCCCAGGACGCCGGACATGGGCAGGGCATAGCGGTGTCTGGCCGAGCCGGCCAGCAGGTTCGTGAGCGCCGCCACGATCAGCCCGAGGAACATGATCGGCCCAACCAGTGCGGTCGACACCGCCACCAGGAGGATCGAGGCGAGCAGCACAGAACGGACGACGCGCCGGTAGTTGACCCCGAGCGAGACGGCGGGGTCGTGGCCGAGGAGCACCACGTCGAGGGTGGGGGATCGGCTCAGCAGCCAGGCCGACGCCAGCGCGACGATAGCCGCGCTCAGCCACATGAGGGCCGGGTTGACGAGGTTGAACGACGCGAAGAGGCTGCCTTGCAGCACGGTGTACGACGTGGGGTCGAGGATGCGCTGCAGCAGTGCCGTGGCGGAGCGCAGCACCGTGCCGAGCACGAGCCCGGCCAACACGAGGGTGTGCACGGAGCGGCGCCTGCGGCCGAACAGCAGACCGATCAACGCCAGGGAACACAGCATGATCAGGCCCGTGTTTAACCCGAACAGCGGGAGCGGGCCGATGACGGTGATGAAGCTCACCCCGAGCGTGAAGACCAGCAGAGTCTGCAGGAAAACGTAGAGCGCGTCCAGGCCCATGATTGACGGGGTGAGCAGCTTGTTGTGGGTCACCGTCTGGAATGCGACGGTGGCCACCCCGGTGGCCCAGCCGAGCAGCACCATGACCAGCAGCTTCGGCAGCCGCAGCTCCATGACGAAAGAGAAGCTGGTTTTGATGCCCAGGGTGAGGTTAAAGACAATGCCCACCGCAAGCAGCGCCACGGCGACGCCGATGCGGGTGAGGGGCGAGAGGAGGCGGGCGCTCATTGTCTGGTGAGCCTTCCGCTGAGCAGCAGAACGAGGAAGATGGTCCCGCCGAGCACGCCCGAGACGGTGCCTACGGGCAACTCGTAGGGCTGGTTCAGGGTGCGCGCGAGCAGGTCGCAAACCAACACGAAACCGGAGCCGAGGAGCACACACCAGGCGACGTTTCGTCGCAAGTTGTCGCCCAGCCACATGCTGATGAGGTTGGGCACGATGAGCCCGACGAACGGGATGGAGCCGACGACAACCAAGGTCACCGCGCTGGCGACGGCGACCAGCGACAGGCCGAGGTTGACGGTGCGCCGGTAGTTGAGGCCGAGGCCGGTGGCCAGGTCCTTACCGAGGGAGGCGACGGTCAGGCGGTCGGCGAACAGCCACACCAGCAGCCCGACGCCCGCCAGCAGCCACAGCAGCTCGTAGCGGCCGCGTAGGATTCCGGCGAAGTCGCCGGCCAGCCAGGTGCCGAGGGCCTGAAGCAGGTCGTAGTGGTAGGCGAAGTATGTGGTGCCCGCCGAGATCACGCCGCCGAGCATGATGCCCACCAGCGGAACAGCGACGACGGGCGCGGTGGGCGGGAGGCTGCGGACAAGCCTCGTGAAGATCGCGGTGCCGACGAGTGCGGTCAGCGCCGCGATGAACATCTTCACGGGCACCGGCGCCGATGGGTGGAGCAGGGTCACGGCGAGGATGCCGACGCTGGCGGACTCCGGGGTGCCCACGGTGCCGGGTTCGACGAAGCGGTTGCGCACGAGCAGCTGCATCAGCAGCCCGGCCAGAGCCAGTGCGGCGCCCGCCAGCAGCACCGCCACGGTGCGGGGGACACGTGACGCGTAGAGGATGAGTTCCTGCTCGGGGGTCAGCCCGTCGAGCAGCTGGCCGATGGCCAGATCCTGTGCTCCGACGAACAGGCTGACGGCGGCGAGGGCGAGTACAGCGACGAGACCGCCGACCCAGCGGATGCGCCAGGCGGCGGTGCTCGTCGGTTTGGTGTGGGTCATGCGTCCTTGGTGATCTCCTTGAGCATTTCGCCCACGTTGTCGACACCGTGGATCATCACATACCAGCGGCTGCCGTCGACGTAGTGCACCTTGCCGTTCTTCCAAGCGGTGGTGGCGTGCATCAGCTCGTTGTCGAGCACTTGGGCGGCGGCCTGTCCGCCTTCGTTGCCGATCGCCGCGTCGCGGTCGAGCACGTAGATGACGTCGGGGTTGGCTTGCTGGATGGCCTCGAAGGAGACCGCGTCACCGTGGGCCTGGGTGTCGTCGGCCTTCTTGTCGATGGCGGGCTTCATGCCCAGGTTGTCGTAGATGAGGTCGAAGCGGTTCTGGGGGTGGACGATGCTTACTTTGCCGCCGGAAACCATGAGGACGAGCACCTTAGCGTTGGTGTCGGTGGTGGCCTTGGCAGCGTCGATTTCCTTCTTCAGGGCCGCGAGCTTGGCGTCCACCTCGGTCTCCTTGCCCACAGCCTGCGCGACGAGCTTGGCGGCGGAGGAAACACCGTCGAAGAAGTCGCCTGCGGTGTCGTAGGTGACGTCGATCGTCGGGAACTTGGTCATGAGGTCCGGGGCGATCTTCGAGGAGCGGAAGCCTGCTATGACGAGGTCGGGGTTGAGTTGCGCGATGGCTTCGAGGTTGGGTTCCTTCAGCGCGCCCACGTCGGCGTACTTCGCGTCGTTGAACTCTTCGAGGGCCTTGGGGAGTTTGGTTCCCTTGGCGACGCCGACGACCTTGTCGCTCATGCCGAGGGCGCGCAGGGTGTCCAGGGCCCCGAGGTCGAGCACGACGATGCGCTGGGCCGGGCCGTCGAGCTCGGTGGTGCCGGCCTTGTGAGTGAGGGTGATCTTGCCGGCGGGCGCGGCGTCCGCGCCGGCGGTCTCGGACGCGGCTTTCGGTGTGTTCCCGCTGGCGCCGGAGGTCGGGGCATTCTGGGCGCAGGCTGTGCTGAGGGCCATGAGGCCGGCGGCCAGCGCGGCAGCCAATCGGTTGAGCTTCATCGTCTTCCTTCTGGTCGTTTCGGAGGCCGGGCTTGGCCCGATGACTTAGGGGAGCCTAACCCAGACAAATTAATCACGCAAAACATTCGTAATTACCGCGTGTCGAGCCGGTAGGGTGTTGCCCCATGGTGAATGAAGTGGGCCGGGCCTGCCTGGGCGCGGTGGTGCGCGCGGCGCGCGTCGATGAGGTGGCGGAGCTGTCCCGGCTGGCCGTGCGGACACTGCTGCCGATCTGCCCAACAGACCTCCCGCAAGCCGATATTCAATCATTCATCGACGATCACCTGACACCCGAACGGTTCGCTGGCTACCTGGTCAACGCCGAGGCGGAGGTGATCGTCGCGGAGCTCGACGGCCGGGCGCGGGGCTACGCGCTGCTCCTCTTTGGAGACGCTGCCCGCCCGCCGAGCAGCAGCGGTGTGACGGTCTACCCGGTGGCATTGTTGTCCAAATGTTACGTTGACGAAGAGTTTCACGGGGCCGGTGTGGGCAAGCTGCTGCTCGACGCCGCCCTCGACGTGGCGCGCCGCCGGCGCACGCGCGCCGTCTGGCTCAACACGAACCACCGCAACCATCGCGCCCAGCGCTTTTACGCCAAGCACGGCTGGCGGCAGACCGGCTGGCTTGACTTCGTCGTCGGGCAGATGGTGTATCACGATCCGGTGTTCATGTGCGACTGCTGAGCGGGCACGGCCGCTCGGTGCGCGCGCCTTGGGTGCAGCGACCGTCGCCCATTAGACTGCCGGAGTGGCACTCACTATTGGAATCGTCGGTCTGCCCAACGCAGGCAAGTCAACCCTCTTCAACGCGCTGACCCGAAACAACGTGCTCGCCGCCAACTACCCGTTCGCGACGATCGAGCCCAACGTCGGCGTGGTGGGGGTGCCGGACGCGCGCCTGGCGCGGCTGGCGGAGATCTACGGCTCGCAGAAGATCATCCCCGCCACCGTGAGCTTCGTGGACATCGCGGGCATCGTCAAGGGGGCCAGCCAGGGCGAGGGCATGGGCAACGCCTTCCTCGCCAACATCCGCGAGGCCGACGCGATCTGCCAAGTGACCCGCGTGTTTGAGGACGAGGACGTGACCCACGTCGACGGCCGGGTGGACCCCGCCAACGACATCGACACCATCACCACCGAGCTGATCCTCGCGGACCTGCAAACCATCGAGAAGGCGCTGCCGCGCGTCGAGAAGGAGGCGCGGATCAAGAAGGAGACGCGGCCGAAGCTGGAGGCCATGCGGGCCGCGCAGGAAGCGCTCGGCCGGGGCGTGGGCGTGCGCAACGCCGGGCTGGAACTGGACCTGCTCTACGACCTGCACCTGCTCACCGCGAAGCCGTACATCTACGTCTTCAACTGCGACCAGGACGAACTGGGCGACGACGAACTCAAAGCGCGGATGCGGGAGATCGTCGCGCCCAGCGAAGCGATCTTCCTGGACGCGAAGTTCGAGTCGGAGCTGGTCGAGATGGAGGAGGACGAGGCGCGCGAGTTCCTCGCGGAGATGGGGGTCGAGGAGCCCGGCCTCGACGTGCTGGCGCGGGTCGGCTACGACACGCTGGGCCTGCAGAGCTACCTGACCGCCGGCCCGAAAGAAGCCCGTGGTTGGACCATCAAGAAGGGCTGGACCGCACCCGAAGCCGCCGGAGTCATCCACACCGATTTCCAGAAGGGCTTCATCAAGGCCCAGGTGATGAGCTTCGCTGATCTCGACGAACTCGGCTCCGAAGCCGCAGTCAAAGCCGCCGGCAAGATGCGCCTTGAAGGCAAGGACTACGTCATGCAGGACGGCGACGTGGTGGAGTTCAGAACGGGGCTTACGTCCGGGGGTAAGAAGTGATTGATGCGCTGGGTAGCACTCTGCTGGGCGCTGTGGCAGGCGGGGCTGTCTCCTGGTTTCTGACGCTTTGGCAGATGCGCCGCGAGCGGAGCGAGCGGGTGAAAGACGCACAGCTGGACCTAGTTCGGCGCATAGTCAGGAACAAGAGCGGTGGGGCTGAGTTGGCATCGGCGCTGAACGAAGTGCCAGTGGTCTTTTCTGGAGATGATCGCGCCCTTAGTCTTTATCTTGCCGTGATTCCAGAATGCGGGGGTAAAGCGAATACGGAATTGGTCATTGACTTGCTGGTGCACCTCGCATCCTCTGTTGGCCTTAGAGTCGATCAAGAGCATCTAGTTAAAGGATTTCAATAATGAATTGTGGCACTGGGGAGTGCAGCGGAGTCATATCTGAAGGTCGTCTATCTCGATCACGACTTCCCGCATACTTCCGATAGTGCGGTTTGTGTTCTGCGTCTGCAGACGATTGGCGCTGACGCCGCCGACAGGCTCGCGAGGTTCCACCAGCTTGTCGTGGTGTCGCTGGATCAGTCCTTGTCCGAGATAGCGTGACGCTACGGCAGGCCGCAGAGATTGAACGGAGTGGGGCTCAAACTCAGCGCCTGATTCCCCGAGACCCCAGGGGACCGGCCCAGTCCTTGGTCGTGGGCCTCGGGTGCGCCAGAGGGCGCGTCGTGTGATCATGTCTGCTCTGTTATGGGGCTCATGTTTGCTTACCAGGGTGGCTCAAAAATGCTAGGTTGGGTCCATGAAGCTGACAGGTATCGTTCCGCGCCGGGTGAGCGAGGTCTTCGTGGAGCAGGTGCGGGTGGAGCCGGTGGTGGCGCTTCACGGTCCCCGATCGGTCGGCAAATCGACGGTTCTGCGCGCGTTCGCGGCGCAGGCGGGCAGTACCGTCATCGACCTCGACGACATCGAGGTCCGTGAGGCCGTGGAAGGGAACCTGGCGTCCGCTGTATCGACGGCTACGACGCTGTGCGTCGATGAGTACCAGCGCCTCCCGGACGTCCTGGACGCGATCAAGGCGCGCCTGAACCGAGAGGGAAGCAATCCGGGTACTGCGGTCATCACGGGATCCACGCGGCAAGATGCCTTGCCGCGCACGGCCCAAGCGCTCACGGGGCGCTTGCACTCGCACGTGATCTGGCCCTTGTCTCAAGGGGAGATCGTCGGCGTTCGAGAGGATTTCCTTGAGCGTCTGCTCGGGGACGTCGCGGCGACGGTGGCGGCGATCCCCACATCGACGACCGCGAGGGATGAGTACGTGGATCGGGTCTGCTCGGGCGGAATGCCGTTGGCGCTGCGCCGCACCGGGGCGTCGCGTGCGCGATGGTTCGATGACTTCGTCCGTGCTTCCGTCGAGCGCGATGCCGTCGAGCTCAGCCGAATTCGGGAGCGTCAGGCTCTCGCCGATCTGCTGGGGCACCTTGCCTCGCAGACCGGACAGTTGTTGAATGTCTCCGCTGGAGCGGAGGAGCTGGGGATCAACAGGGCCACCGCCGAGAGTCACCTGCGCCTGTTGGAGGATCTGCTCCTGGTCGTGCGGCTGCCAGCCTGGGGCAAGACGCTGCGTTCCCGGGTGAGCGTCAAGCCGAAGATCCACGTCGTCGATTCCGGACTTGCCGCACGGCTGCTTCGCCTCACCCCCGACAAGCTGCGGGGCATTGATCCGGCGGCGCTGACCGATTTCGGCCATCTTCTGGAGACGTTCGTGGTGGGGGAGGTCCGCAAACAGGCTTCGTGGCTGGGGGAGCCAGTTGCGCTCGGGCATTGGCGTACCAGTGACGGCGACGAGGTCGATCTCGTCATCGAGCGCGACGACGGACGCGTGCTGGCAATAGAGGTCAAAGCGAGCGAACGAGCGCCGGGCTCGGAGTTTCGCGGCATGGCTAAACTTCGTGATCTGCTCGGCGAGCGTTTCCTGGGCGGCATCATGATGACGACCGGCAAGCGCTCCTATACCTACCAGGATCGTCTGCATGTGATCCCCGTCGACCGCTTGTGGACGACCGTCGGCGGGTATGCGTCTGGTGCGGGGGCGAGGGGCTAGATCTGTTGGAGGCCCAGTGGAGTTCCGAAGCGGGCTTACGTCTGGAGGTAAAAGGTGATCAACACAGATGCGGGGGCGCGCTGGATCCGGGCTGCGTTGCAGGTCAACCCCTTCACCTATGAGGGGCGAAATTCGCCGAAGACATTCTTCAGCGACGAGGCTGCCTACAACTCCGCGCTCTTAGATACGTGTCAGGAAATGGGCATTAGCATGATCGCTGTGACCGACCATTGGTGCGTCGACTCGGCAGCGGGCCTTATCGCTGCCGCTGAGGATCGTGGAATCGTCGCCCTTCCAGGGTTCGAGGCGAACTCGTCGGAGGGGATTCACATCCTGGTCATCTTCGAGGCTGGGACACCTATTGCGACAATCGATGCTGCTATTGGTCGGTGCGGAGCCACCCCTGGGTGCAACAATGGGACTACTGGCGAACCATTTGCGAAGATCATGGAGCACATGACCGCTGCTGGAGCATTGCCTGTTCCCGCCCATGTGAACGTAGAGCCTGCCGGGCTGCTGACGACTCGCTCGGGCCAGCCGCTTGCGATGATGATTCTGCACGAGGATCTTCATGCCATTGGCGTATCGCCAAATGCCAAACTAGCCAAGGATCAGGAGGCGGTTGTCAACGGGAGCGGGATCTTTGAGCGTGTTCACCCTTTAGCAGTGATCCACGCCGACGACGTTATGGGTCCTCGTCAGCTGCGTCAACCCGGTGCAAGCACATGGTTCAAGGTCAGTTCGTGCTCGCTTGAGAGCTTGAAACTTGCAGTGAGGACACCAGAGACAAGAGTGTCCCTCGATGACCCACAGTCGAAGCCACAGCCCCGCATCAAGAGCGTGTCGTGGGTCGGGGGATACTTCGATGGGGTAACTGTGCCGATCTCCTCTGACTTGACAGCGCTCATCGGTGGAAGGGGCGCTGGAAAGTCAACTGTGATCGAGAGTATCCGTTATGCGCTCGAGATCCAGCCGATATCGGCCCAGATGGTTCGGGATCACAAGGCAATCGTTGACCAAGTGCTTAACGTGGGCACGATTGTGCGCGTTGAGGTTGAGAGCGTTGCTCCGACTCTCCAGAGCTACACCATCCAACGAGAGGTACCACATCCACCAGTTGTGCTGGATTCTGCGGGCATACGTACCAGTCTCGCTCCTGCTGACGTAATCGGGGCGGTGGAGGTATTCGGCCAGCATGAGCTGGCGGAGCTTTCTGGTGATTCAGATAGCATTGCCAAGCTCATCAGGCGCTTTAATGGCTCCGTCGGAGAAGATCCGGCGTTGGAGGACGTCCGCAAGCGGCTGCGTGAGAATCGAGAAGAACTCAGGAAAGCCGAGGAGGCCAAGGTAGAGCTTGAAGAGGAGTTAGCGCAAGCTGACCGTCTTGAGGAGCAACTCGATCGGTATAAGGAAACCGACGTGCCCGGTAAGCTTCGCGGGCACGAGCAGATTACTTTGGATCAAGCGGTATTCACAGAAGGGACGTCGCGGATAGCTGCGGCCAGAACCTTGCTGGACCAGTACCGAAAGTCGGCATCGCTGACGAATCTCGATGCGGTGATCGACAACATTGACGGTGCACCGCAGATGGAGCGACTGTCTCGCGTGAAGACCACTCTGGAGGATCTACGTCGAGTGCTGGAAGAACTTGGCGACCAGGCCGCTGACGCGATCAATGCAGCGCAGGCTGAGATCCAGGCTGCCCAGGCTGATTGGGAAGCTGCTACTAGCGTTGAGAGGGAGGGCTACGGAGAGGTGCTCCGATCTCTCGCTGATGAGGGGCTTGATCCTGGTAAATACATCGCAGCCAAGGAGAGGCTGGCGTCGATTAAAGCCGCAGCGCCTCGCCTGGATGCAAACGCCAAGGTGATCCGGGAATTGCTCGAAGCGCGCAGCGGCATGCTTGACGAGCTCCGTGCTCACGAGACGGACGCGACCGAGCGCCTGCACGAGGCGATCAGGTCTGCGAACAATGCCGCAGGGGGCGTTGTGGTGGTGAAGCCCTTGCCGACCAAGGACCGCTCACACGTCGTCGACTTGATTAAAGCTAAGGTCTCCGGTCAGAGGACGCAGATAGTCGCGGCTATCCAAGAACCGACATTCTCCCCGCAAGCGCTCGCCGAGGCGATCAGGGCTGGCACTGAAGAACTCGCTAAGTTGGGGATTCGGGGGGCGCAGGCGTCGAACCTGCTCGGGGTTGGAGAGGAACTGGCCCGCGAGCTGGAAGAGCTGACGTTAAGCCTCGGAGTCGAGGTGCTACTCATGATCGACGGACTGCAGGGGCTCCGGAGCCTCGATCAGCTCTCGAAGGGGCAGCGAGCCACCGCTTTGCTTCTACTTCTTCTCAGTGCTTCCGACGCGCCTCTGATCATCGACCAGCCAGAAGACGACCTTGACAACAATTTCATCTATAAGGGAGTGGTCCGGCACCTACGTGAACTGAAAGGTAAGCGGCAGATCATCGCGAGCACCCATAATGCAAACGTGCCCGTGCTTGGCGACGCAGAGCTCATCGTGGTCCTCGAAAACGATGGGGATCATGGGCGCCCGTCTGATTCGGGTGTTGGCTCGCTTGATGACCGAACCATCCGCTCTCTGGCGGAGAACATTCTCGAGGGCGGGCCAGCAGCCTTCAATGCCCGTCAGCACCTGTATGGGTTCTGACACCATGACGTCGTCAAGCATTGAGTCGTTGTAGGGTGGCAAGATGCGTCCAGCAACTGGTGTTCTCCAAGACCGTCCGGGATTCTGGGGGCATCAGGTTCGCGCTGATTTGAGTGCGGCTGACAAACCTGCTCGGTGTAACATTGTGGAGTTTAGGTTCAACGTGTAAGTGGGCTGGCCGGGGCAGTTTAAACTGAGCCGCGAGGGAATGGCGATGCGGGCTGCGTTCCCGGGCCGCTTCATTTGGGTGTTGGCTTGAGCGACGTGGCGCGGGCGATGCGGAGGAGTCGGCTTTTCGAAGCCGCGAGTTCTGTGGCCGTGGTCGGAGGTTTGATTGCCCAGGCGCTCCCGGATGCGCTTGGATGGAGGCCATGAGCTTCGACGACCCACGGATCGCAGCCATCTACGACATCGACAATCCGGACGGTCCGGATCATGACTTTTTCCGGGCCCTGGCCGGAGAGGCGGGGGCCAGAACGATCGTCGACCTCGGATGCGGCACCGGAATCCTGACCGTGACGCTCGCCGCCCCGGGCCGGCGGATCGTCGGCATCGACCCCACCCGAGCCATGCTCGACCACGCCCGACGTAGGCCGGGCGGCGAGCTCGTCGAGTGGCGGCTTGGCACCGCGGATCAGATCCCGCAAGGCGCGGCAGACCTGGTGTTGATGACGGGAAACGTCGCGATGCACATCGTCGGTGACGAGTGGTCCGCTGCCCTGTCGCACATTTCGGCGGGCCTGAAACCGGGCGGGATTCTGGCCTTCGAGCCGCGCAACCCGGCGGCTTGCGCCTGGAAGCAATGGCACATGCCGCCCACCCGGCGGCAGACCCCGGTGGGCCTGCTGCGGGAGTCGCTGAGGACCGACCCGCCCAACTCGCAGGGCGTGGTGGTGATGCACTGCCGCAACGAGTTTCTGGACGACGGGGACACGGCAGACTTTGAGCAGCGGCTTCAATTCCGCAGCTACCGACAGCTGTGCGCGGATCTGTTCCGCGCCGGTTTGACGGTGCGCGCCACCTACCGCGACTGGCGCCGTAGCCCGTTCGAGGAGGGCAGCGCAGAGCCGCTCATGGTGTTTGTTGCCGAGCGCTCCGACGGCTGACCGCTGAACATGGGTAGGCCCTGCTCCTGGGCGCAATCGCCAATCGACGTAGGCGAGGGCCGGCGACGTGCGGGCAGCTCACCGGAAGGTGATGGCCGCCTCATACATGCCTTTGACCAGCCGCATGGTGGCGAAGGTGGCGCGGATTGGCCAAGGCAGCAGGGATTTGTCCCTCAGATAGGTGGAAAAATCGTATTCGATGTGCACATCGGCTATCTGGGTGCTCCAGCCCCGGATGCTGCGGGGGTCGCGAAGGCGGAACGGCATCCGGGCGTCGGGGGTGCCGCTGCGGCGAATCATCCACTCGCTGACCGCTGTGACGCGAGGAGACTCAGCGTCGAAACAGAGCCTACCTCCCGGGAACCTATCAGCCAGCGCGCGCGTCAGTGCGCGGACCTCGGAAACCTCCAGGTAGTAGAACACCCCCGCCGCGACGGCCACCATGCCTCGGGAACCGTCTACGTCGTCGAGCCACCGGTGATCGGTGATGGAGTAGGCCAGATCCGCCTCCCGATCGGAGCGGTCAACCCACCGGTTGCGCGCCTCAAGAACCTCGGGGAAGTCGAGGTTGTAAACAGTTGCTTCGGGGTCGTCGAGCTCGTCTACCAGGCGGTCGAGACCACACCCAAGGTTCACGACGGCGGCCCCCGGGTGCTCCCGCAAATACTTGTTGATCTCGGTGATCGTGACCAGGTGGCGCAGCCCGTAGGTCACCGTCGGGAATAGGCCGACGTGTTCGGCAACGCTGCCCTCGGCGTCGCGGATCGCGACGGCCTGCTCCGCCCAAGGATCCCGAAACAGCCCAGGCCATTCGCGCGCGGCCCGAGCGCGTCCGATCAGGGGAAAGAAGAGTGTCTGCTGCACGTCGTTGAGGCCCATGTCGTTCCCTCATTCGGTCGGATGCCTGGCCCGGCCAGCCCACAGGGTGGCCGTCACACATATTAGGACACGTTGGGACAGCATTATTGCCGGGGTGGCCAACCGCGACCGCAGGAACACCCCAGATTCCCGAGCCGCGGCCGGGGTTGGATGAACCGATGGGGTGCTAGTCTTGTTGCATGCATTCAGAACAACAACATTTGCAGTTTGATGACCTTGCGATCGCATTCTTACAGAACCCCGATGAGTCGATAGCAAAGACTCTCCGTGAAGCTGTTAGTAACCTACCGGATTTTGAAATTGCGGCAAGAGGCTTGGCTGATTTGGTCCGAGCTGTGGATCGTGGAGAAGAAGACTTTGCTTTCACTCATCTAGTCCAGCAGAGGAAAGCGCTATTCCTAAGTCCGCTTGCTCACCAGCTGCTGAGTGATGGCTGGCGAAGGCGTGGAAAAAGTGATCTGGCTGACCTTGAGCAGCGGCTTGCTGCTGCAAGTTTGGCAGTCCTGCTGGAATCTGGTGATGGCTCTGAGGGGCGGCCTTACGTGGTTCTAAGAGTGTCTGACGAGTATGACGTTCTTCGCTACCTAAGCTTTCACTATGCGTCGCAGGGGGTTGTCTCACTTACTCCTCGTAAGGATGTATTTATTAGTTCGAATGGGGGGCGACTGTTCTTTGAGTTTTTTCAGGGAGGAGTGCTGTGAGGTTTCGAGAAAGCTCCCAGGCTATAACGGTCTTGGAAAGCCGGACAGCTTCGGCTTTAATCTCTCTCGTAGAATTCACGGATGGCCGCTGCACGGCACTGCAACTACGACCCGCGGTGACGAATGTAGACCTGGATGCTCTAGGTGAGAGATTGTCTGCGGACGCGCAGCTTATTAACCAGGCTTGGGCGCAACACCGCCAAGAGGTGCTGTCCGCGACGATGAGCGAGTATGCTGTCGCAGATACCGCTTCCATGCAGGTCGTTCTTGACTTTGCCAAACAAGTCCGTGATCAGATCGAAGACGCGGAAGCGTGTCCTGCCGTTTCGCGTGGTGCCGGTGAGAGTCGAATCGAGGCCGAATCGGTTTCGCTGATTTGTGAAGGGGATCGCATTGTCCGAGTCGAAGTTTCACTTCCCATGGGCGTGGATCGAGTGAGGCAGCGAATAGAGTCGGGGATGATGTTGGCCATTAATTCCAACCTGGAGCGGCGAGACTCTGATGTAATGACGGTAATGGAAATCGCCCAAAAGGAAAACTCCGGCTCTCTTCAATGGGACGAGTTGGCCGAAGAAATCATTAACCAGAAGAAGGGAATCTATTGATGAGTGATGTAGTCTTCTCTCCGTCATCATGGATGAAATGTAGCCAAGAAGTCGAGGAAATTAGACAAGGATTCCAGGAGGTTACTCAAGATATTCTTTTCCCGACCCCTGAGCGAACTGAATATCAATCGGCCGTGGACAGGACCCTCTGTGAAGGAATGTTGGGGCTTCATCCGAAATGGTTCAACTCAATTGGAAACATGGTCGAGAAGCTAAACTCTGATTCATCGAAGATGGCAGCAACGGCAAACAATTATCAGGCGGCGGAAACTTCTTCGGAGTATGTAGTCCGCCGCTACTGGAGCTACAAATGATAGAAAACGTAATTTACGCAGCTGCTGGGGTATACCCGCCTGTTATTAGCCCTGAATCGTTCGATGCGAGAAGTCGGAAATATGCTGAACTGGCTAGCGTGTCGGCAGACCTCAGCCACGACCTGCGCTCCGCCGTGCAGACTGTACTACGTAAAAACGAAGGGCCGACGGTAGATGCATTTTATCAGCGTATGCAGGGTGCGGGTTCCGCTCTTCATCAATTCGAGAGGATCAGCGAACGAGCGGCTGCTGCCTCTGACGCATTTGAAGAGATAGCCCGTCTACTGTCCGACACGCGCTCCAAGATGCAGGCACGAGCCAAAGAGGCGGCGCACGTGATCATGATGCTGCTGCGAACCATGGACTATACCACTAAGCCCAAGGTGAGGTTCATTCTGGAGACGGCTCAAGAAGACCTTCGGCGTCTTGAAAACAAAGCCGCAGCGAAAGCGTCATGGCTGATCTACTCCGCCTATCCTCCCGGGCTGATAGATATCTCTCGACAGCGGCCGAACGAATCCTTGACCCCTCAAGTCGAGTCCACCTGGGACAGCTTGTCTGATGAACAGAAAGAGAGAATTCTCCGCCTGCTGGCCGAAGATTATGCGAAGCAGCATGGGATTAAGGTGCCGCCGATTGAAATAGTGCCATCGGATAAGGCGTTTTTCGTGACGGAAACGGTAACTTCTGATGGAGAGAAAGAAAAGACGCTGGCTCCCTACAGGGGTCTATGGGAGGGCGGTGTCCTCAAGATCAATCGTGATAGCCTTAAGGACGCTGTTGCCATGAACGTTATCATCCATGAAATGACCCATGCTGTACAGCACGAAGCCAACAGACTCGTCGAGGGTAGACGCTTTTGGCCGGCCGGGCCGACGGATTTCCGCAGGCTTGGTCTGACTCCCGAGGAAGCGGAAAGGCTCTACGAGTCCAGCAAGCAATACCGTAACTCCGGGGAGTACTACGGCCGAGCCCCGGTTGAGATTGACGCTGGGCGTGCGACGAACGAGTTTTCTGACGACCTCACGGTGGCCAAGCTGAAGGAATATGTGCGCCGTGTCAGCTGATTTTTCTCGTCGGTGGTTGTTGGCCGGTGGGGCGCTGAGCCTAGCCGGTTGCGTGGATTCTTCAGGGCTGTCCTCGGGGGATGGTTCCGCTGCGGTTGAGCAGTGGACGGCCACTTCTCCTTCCTCTGTGCCTGAGATGCCGAAGGTTCCGAGGGTGAGTGGCTGTGAACTGAGCTCGTCTGGCTCCGGAGGCTACGGTTTGTGTGGAACCTCCGACAGCTTCGACATCATCACCGATGCTGTGTATATGTCTGGGCTGTATGTTTCGCCCGATGGAGCCTGGGTCGCTACGGGGCATCAGGGGAGGATGTATGTGTGGAACTCGACGACAGGGCAAGTATCTTTCGATGCGGGTTATATTCCGTTTGTAGAGTTTGCAGCTTGGAGCGTGGATAGCGCGGAGTTTGTGGTTGCGGACTGTAAGAATATTCGCCGTTATGATGCGGCCTGCGGTGGCTATTTCGGTAGCTATTCTGGGCACGTAGCCAAGCAGGTCAGCCATTTCATGACGCTGGTGCGCGACGGTAAGTTCACCCCGGATGGCACGAGGCTGTTGACCTTGGGGGCGGATAATACTATTCGGGCCTGGTCGGTCGCCAGCGGGCGGCAGATTGGTCAGGCTAAGCCAGATAGAACGGGTCACTCCTTCCTGCTGGCTCCAGACGGAACGCGCGCTACGCTGATCCACCAGGAATTGGACGAAGAGGGCAACACGCGGAGCCGGTATCAGCGGTCGTTCGACCCGAACACGCTGTTGCCGACCGGGGACTGGGAGGAAACCACCGACAGGTGGCTTTCCCGTTTCCTGGGCGACGACAAGCTGCTTTGGGAAAGTAAAGAGGGCGCTTTTGTGACCAATCTGGATGGGGGAGATGAACAGGCTCTGCTCCCTGACGACAAAGAGTGGGGCTGGTTCGGTTACTCTGCATCGACCGACAATTTCCTCATTTCTTTCAGGTCTGCCGGCGTCGCTATCGTCAGCCTGGATGGCCGCCGGGTGATCATCCCCAATCCTGAGGATGAGGGGAAGTACACGATAAGCTATTTCTTTAGCACGGGAGAGTTCAGTCCGGACGGTTCGATTGTTTACCTTGTGCATCCGATAACGGGCCCGGCCGCCTACGACGCGGCGACCGGCGAGAAGCGGCTGCAATTCGAGACCCCGGCGAGTGAGTGAGACCGACGTTGATGACTAATGCTACGCCTGAACCGAGGCGGCCAGCCTTGATCTGCTAGGGGCGCCCGCACCTCGTCGCACGCGGTGCGGGCGCCGCCTGGGGGGTAAGGCTGGGAATCATCACTTATTCCGGGCCGAAGGCACAGGCCGGTGACCCAAGCTGGAGTTATCCTGGCTTTGACGGCGTTTGCCTTGTCGTCACGGAACCGCGGTGAGTATCCCGTCGCGGTTGCCTAGTGTGTCGGTATTTGATTTTGAGAGGTTTTTATCGTGTCGGCGCTTTTTTCTCGCAGGTGGTTGCTTGCTGGCGGGGCGTTGGGCCTCGCTGGTTGCTGGGATTCTTCTCTAGTATCGGAGGATAGCTCCACTGCGGTTGAGCAGTGGACGGCCACTTCTCCGTCCTCTGTTTCTGAGTTGCCGAAGGTCCCGAGGATTGCTGAATGTGACCCGCGTTCGGTGGGTTCCGAGGGTGATCATTTTTGCCGGACTGTTGGGAGTTTCGACATCATCACCGATGCTTCGTATGCACCTGAACTGCTTGTTTCGCCCGATGGGTCCTGGGTTGCAGCGGAGTACCAAGGGAAGATGTATGTGTGGGACTCCACGACAGGACGGGTGTCCTTCGACGTGGGTTCCGTCCCATTCGTCGGCTTTGAGGCATGGAGCGTGGATAGCGCGGAGTTTGTTGTAGCCGACTGTAAGGAGATCCGTCGTTACGACGTGGCGTGCGGCGGCTACTTCGGCGGTTATGCGGGGCACGTAGCCAAGCAGGTCGACCACTTCATGGTGCTGGTGCGCGACGGTAAGTTCACCCCGGACGGCACCAGGCTGCTGACGCTGGGCGCGGATGGCACGATTCGTGCCTGGTCCGTCGCCAGCGGACGCCAGATTGGTGACGCAAAGCCCGACCGGCCAGGAGACTTTCTTCTGCTGGCTCCAAGCGGATCGTATGCGATGCTGGTGCGCCGAAAGCGCGACGAGAACGGGGCATGGCAGGGTACCGACTACCGGCTGTTCGACCCCAACACCCTGCTGCCCACCGGAGACTGGCAAAAGGCTCCCGAAGAATGGCCGCGCGGTTTCCTCGGCGAGAGAAGGGCGATTTGGGACGGGGAGAGCGGAGTCGTTGCTGCCAGCGTGGACGATCCCCGGGGCGAGGCGCTGCCGCCCGAGGAGAAAAGCGCCCACCTTCTCGCGGTTTCGGCCCCGAGCGAAAGCTATGTCGTCGGGCTGCCCGCCACATCTGAAGCCGCCATCGTCCGAGCCGATGGGCAAATCACGATGATTTCGGCGGTGCCCGCCGAGGACGGCCAGAGCGTGATCTACGACTTCGCGGGCGGCGGGTTCAGCCCCGACAGTTCGATTGTTTACCTCGTGCATCCGATAGCGGGCCTGGCCGCCTACGACGCCGCGACGGGCGAGAAGCGGCTGCAATTCGAGACCCCGGCGAACAGCTGACTGGAGCCTGCCAGCCGCAGCACGGCTGCGCAGCAGGTTCCGCTGCGCAGCCGGCGGTCTTGCGGCTGGCGTGCCCAATCCCGGGTGGGTCCCGGAGCGAAACTCGCCCTTGGCCGTCGGGCGCGGAGAGATGGAACCGACGGCTCCCGGGCCGACGCCCGGGTCGTCGGTCCAACTCCGAAAATTGATCGCCACTCGGTGTTATCATCGCTCTATGGCGATTGAAGAATCCGAGGCTGAGTTCCACGGCCTGGACGAGGGTAACGCCCACGCGCTGCTGTTCCACGCGCTCTCCGAGCCGACGCGGCTCGCGATCCTGCAACACCTCGCCACCGGCGAGCACAGAGTGCGCGACCTCGTCGAGCACATGCACCTGGCGCAGTCGACGGTGAGCAAGCACCTCGCCTGCCTCAGGGACTGCGGCCTGGTCAACCACCGCGCCGAGGGGCGGTCCTCCTGGTTTTCCCTGGCCCACCCCGAGCTGCTGGCCGCCCTGCTGGGCAACTCCGCCGCGCTGCTCGCGGCTTCCGGCCGGACGCTGTCGCTCGGAGAACACGAGCTGCGGGCGGCCATGCTCACCAAGGACGAGCCATGAGCCACGCCCACAGCCACGCCCACGCGCACCTGCCCGGCCACACGGCCACCGACGTCGGCGCACGTCGGCGACTGCTCGTCGCCTTCTGCCTCGCGGCTGTCATCGTGCTCGCCCAGACGGTGGGCAGCATCGTCACCGGCAGCCTGGCGCTGCTCACCGACACCGCGCACGCCCTGGCGGATGCCTCGGGGCTGCTCGTGGCGCTGATCGCGGCCAACATGATGCTGCGCCCGCCCAGCAGCCGACGCACCTGGGGTTTCGCGCGGATCGAGGTGATAGCTGCGCTCGGCCAGTCGGTTCTGCTGCTGGTGGTTGGGCTGTACGCCGCCGTCGAAGGGGTGCACCGCCTGTTCGAGCCCGCGGAGGTGCCGCCTACGGAGCTGCTCGTCTTTGGCGTCGTCGGCCTGCTCGCCAACCTGGCGGGCGTCGCGGTACTCGCGTCCCACCGCAGCGCCAACTTCAACATGCGCGCCGCCTTCCTGGAGGTGCTGAACGACGCGCTCGGCTCGGTGGGGGTCATCGTCGCTGCTGCGGTGATGCACTACACCGGCTTCCATCGTGCCGACACCATCGCCGCGCTCTTCATCGCCGCGCTGATCGTTCCGCGAGCCTTCCGCCTGCTTCGCCAGACCCTGAGCGTCCTGATGGAGTTCGCACCGCCCGGGGTCGACCTCGACGAGGTGCGCCGCCACATCCTGGCGCTGGAACACGTCAAGGAGGTGCACGACCTGCACGCCTCGACGATCGGCACCGGGATGGCGGTGCTGTCCGCCCACGTCGTCGTGCAGGACGAATGCTTCGTCTCCGGCCACGCCCCGCACATACTGGAGCGGATCACCCAATGCGTGGCCGAGCACTTCCCGGTGGCCTTCCACCACGCGACGATCCAACTCGAAACCTCCGCGCAGCGGGCGCGGGGGTCGGAGGGGCATCCGGCATGCCTAGGATGAGCGCATGAGGATTCCTCCCGTGGCCCTGTTTGCTGCGGCGGCCGCGGCCCAGGCGAAGCTGCCCCGCCGCGCGCGGCGGCACCCGGTCCCGACGGCGCTGGCTGCGGGGCTCGCGCTGGCGTCGGCCGGGCTCGGTTTGGCGGCCGTGGCCCGGTTCCGCGCGGCCGGCACCACCGTCGATCCGGTCGACGTGGAGCGCAGCAGCCGGCTCGTGCAGGACGGCCCGAACTCACTGACTCGAAACCCGATGTACGTCGCGCTCGCGGTGCTGCTCGCGGCCCACGCGCTGTGGCGACGGGCGGCGTGGGCCGCGCTGCCCGTCGCCGTGTTCGTGTTCGCCATCGACCGCTGGCAGATCCCGGCGGAGGAGGCAGCGCTGCGGGCCCGCTTCGGTGCAGCCTTCGACGACTACTGCTCCCGCGTGCCCCGCTGGCTTGGGCTTCCGGAACCGCCTGGCCGGAGCCGGACATGACAGCCGACGGCGGCGCGGGCCGCGCGGAGGGCGCCGAGGAAGACGAGCGCCCCGGCCTGACGGCGGCGCTCGGCGCCGGTGCGGCCGGCGCGGCGGTGGTGCTGTTCATCCTGCTGCGGATCATGGCGGTGGCGCACTGGGACTGGTTTGTTGCCGGTGAGGTCGCGGACTCGATGGACTTC
The DNA here is from genome assembly GCF_003932855.1 of Tessaracoccus sp. OH4464_COT-324. Taxonomy (GTDB): domain Bacteria; phylum Actinomycetota; class Actinomycetes; order Propionibacteriales; family Propionibacteriaceae; genus Arachnia. Next base: position 60,727 of record NZ_RQYZ01000009.1, read on the forward strand.
TCCGACCTGCTCGGTGTCGTGCTAGGCACCCTGTTTGGGCGGCCCCACCTCACCGCGGTCGGGGTGATGTGCGTCGCGCCGCTCGCGCTGGCCGACCTGTACTGGTACGTTCGCCGACACCGGCGGGCCACCATCGGTCGGCTCCTTCTGGTGGCTTTCCTGGCGGCGGCGGTTTTTGCGCTCACGACCACGCTCGGCATCGTGTGGTTGCCCGTCGGCATAGCGTTCCTCACCGCGATCGTCGGCGCGCTCAGCGTGTGGTGGATGCGTGGCGCGACGGACGTGGTGCACCGGCTGTTCCGGCTCACCGGCGGCGTCGCGCTGGTGCTCACGTTTGCGTTCTCCGCGCTGGTGGACACCCCGTGGCAGCTGCGCGAACACATCGAGATGGAGCAGGGCATCATTGATGGGTATGTCCTGGAGGTGACGCCGGGCTTCGTCCGGGTACTCACCGAGGAGCCGCGCGAGGTCAAGTTTCTGCTCACGAGCCAGATAAAGTCGCGCACGATCGTCGAGTGAATTGGGGGCAATGGTCGCGAAAAGCCGACCGACCTTGCCCTACCTGACCCCGACGTGTGGTTGAGTAGGCCTTACCTTGTCTCCTAGCCGAGGAGGTCAGATGCGCCTCAACCGTGTGCTTGCCGCCCTGGTCTTGGCTGCGACGCCGCTGTCGCTCGCCACCGCCCACGCCTCACCCGCTCCCGCCCCGCTGCAGCGGGTGCTGCCCGCCGACGACCAGGGGGCGGAGGCCTTCGAACAAATCATCCTGAACGAGCTGAACCGGCTCCGGAGCCAGCACGGCCTGCAGCCGATGGCGCGCTACGTCGAACTCGACGTGGTGGCCGAGGACTGGTCGAAGTCGATGGCCGCCGAGGGGGCGATCGGTCACCGGCCGCAGTTCGCCGACAAATACCCCGACGGCTGGACTCAGGCCGCGGAGAACGTCGCTGCGCGCACCGGCGGCGGCGACATCGGTGCCAAGATCTTCAGCCAGTGGGCCAACTCGCCCGGGCACCTGGCGAACATGCTCAATCCGGAGCTGAACTCCGTCGGCATCGGCCTGGCATTCGACTCCGCCACCGGCGCCTGGTATGCCACCCAGAACTTCGCCTCCTATCCCGAGCAGGCCGGGCTGACCCCCGCGAAGTCGGCATCCCGGCCCGCCAACCCGCCCGCGACGGAGGCCCCCGTCAACCGTGACCAGGCGCCCCAGGCGCAACGGGTCGTCCGCCCGAAGAGCCCCAAGAAGCGGGCAACGGAGTCCGCCTCGCCGGCCCAGCCGACCGCTCAGCCGGAGGATACCGCCGTCGAGGCGCCCCAGCTGGACGCTGCCACCCCCGAGCCGCAGCCCGAAGCCGTGGCACCCGCCCCGCAGCCACCCACCCCAGCCGCGCCCGCGACCGAGGAGCAACGCAACCAGAGCGTCGCCATGGCGCAACCCCAGCAGCCCGCCCCCGCCCAGCCTGCGCAACCGGTCAAGGGTGAGTCTGCTGGTATGGCCGGCAGCTGGCTGGCCATCGCCAGCATCGCCAGCGTCACCGCAGGCGTCGTCGCTGTCACGTTGGCCACGGTTTACCTGCGGCGGCAGCGGACGGTGGCGGCCCCGCGTCGAGGGTTTTGAGAGGGCGTCGCGAAGTTCCTGCCGGGCCGCGGAAACCGCATCAGGTGAGCGGGCCCTCAGCGTCCTGGCCCGTGCGTACCGACGCGGGAGAAGCCGTTGAGGGGCCCGCGAGCCGGTCGGTCATGCCCCGCCAGGGCAGTGCATCCGCGACGCGCCCCAGTCGAGCGGCTGCTCCGGCTTGACGGGACAGGGGGGCCAGCGCAATACAATCCCCGTGTGACTCCGGAAGACATTTTCCGCATCGTCGACGTCACCGGGGTGATCGCCAACGGGCTGCTCGGTGGTGCCGTGGCTCGGCTGCGGGGCTTCGACGCGATCGGGTTTCTGTTCCTGGCGGTCGCCTCCGCGCTCGGGGGCGGCATCATGCGTGACGTCATGCTCGCTCAGGGGCCGCCCGTCGCGCTGGTGGATCCCTACTACGTTCCGGGGGCCGCCGTGGGCGCGGCAATCGCCTACCTGCTGGTCCTCGACGGGCTGTGGTCGCGTCGCATGCTCATACTGGCCGACGTGCTGGCACTCGGCTGCTGGGCGGCAACCGGGGCGGTGAAGGCGCTCGGGGCCGGGCTCGGCTCGGCGTCGGCAATCTTCCTGGGCGTCCTGACCGCCGTGGGCGGCGGAGTGCTGCGCGACGTGCTGGCGGGGCGCACCCCGGGCATCTTCGGTGGGCAGCCGCTGTACGCGACCGTCGCGATCCTATCCAGCATCGTGATGGTGGTGTGCGACTCGCTGCACCACCCGGTGTGGGGAATGGCGCTCGCCATCGTCTGCTCTGCGGTGCTCGGCATCGTCGCCCGGCGCCTGAACTGGCAGCTGCCGGGGGCGGCTTCCCTCACCTTCCCGCGCCCGCAGTGGCCGCGGGCACGCAAGGCACGCTGAGATGGCGAGGGTGGTGCTGCTCTGCGGCCCGACGTGTTCCGGCAAGAGCACCTACGCCGCGCGGCTGGCCGAACAGGGGTTTGCGTGGCTGTCCGTGGACGCCGACGCGTGGGCCGCCGGGCACGTCGAGCAGCCGTTGCCCGGGCCGGTGCAGCGCGACATCAAGGTCGCGCACAAGCGGCGGCTGCGGGAGCTGGTGGCGGCAGGCAGGGACGTCGTGGTCGATTACGCGCTGGCATCGAGGGCCCGCCGCGACGAGTACCGCGCGCTCGCGCAGCAGGCGGGGGCGGAGGTGGAGCTCGTCTACTTCGACGTGGCGCCCGACGAGCTGCACCGCCGGCTCGCTGCCCGCAACGCGCAAGGCCTGTCGGCGCACCGGGTGTTCGTGTCCCCGGAGCAGCTGGACCGGTGGTTGCGCTCCTTCGAGCCGCCGACGGCGGACGAGGAAGCCTGGGTGGTGCGCGGTTAAGGACCGTGCCGAAAGAGCTGCCGGTGTGATTCCCGGGCCCGCCGACTCGGCGCTGTGGCGGCCCCTCCCGCGTCGGAGGCGCCGGTCGAGGCGGAGCGAACCCTTCTTCGCCCGGCCCAGCGAGCCGCAGCCTGCGCGGCTTTCGGAAGAGGTCCTAGAGTGGGGCGCGTGACCGACATCAGCCTGCGCGCAGCCACCGAATCCGATCGCACCTACATCGAGCGCCTGTTCTTCCTCACCGAGGTGTGGGGCGACGAGGAGAAGCCGGTGCGCCCCACCTTCGTGGGCGAGCTGGAGCGCTATGTGCACTCGTGGGATGAGGGACAGGGCGGTTTCATCGCGATGGATGCTCACGGCATCCCGGCGGGCGGGCTCTGGATGCGGCGCGGCGACAACCCGAGCCTGGCCGCAGACTATCTGCCCGACGACGATGTTCTGGAGATTCTGCTCGCGGTCGAGCACCGCTTCCGGGGCCGGGGCATCGCGAGGCTGCTGATCGCGGCGGCGGAGCGGTACGCGCTCGATCACGAGATGGAGAAGGTGAGCCTCATCGTCGAGAACGGTAACGATGGTGCCCGCGCGCTCTACGAGCAGCTGGGCTACCGACTGGTGAACACTGTTGCGGAGAAGGGTTTCTTCATCATGCAGAAGCGGGTTGCTCTCCCATGAGACTCTGGTCTTTGCATCCGAGCCTCCTGGACCGGCAGGGGTTGACCGCCGCCTGGCGAGAGGCGTTGCTGGCGCAGAAGGTGCTGGCCGGCGGCACCGTCGGGTACCGCAATCATCCGCAGCTGGAGCGCTTCCGTCAGTGCGCCGACCCGGGCACGGCGATCGCCACCTTCCTGCATGGCATCGCCGACGAGGCGGTGGCGCGCGGCTACCGCTTCGACCGGAGCCGGATCGACGCCCCGGCGGGTGACGTGACGATGGAAGTGACGGAGGGCCAGGTGGCTTTCGAGTGGCGGCACCTGCTGGCCAAACTGGCTGCCCGCAGCCCCGAGGTCTGTGATCGGGTGCGGCACGGCGGGCCGATTCTGCATCCGATGTTCCGTCAGGTTCCGGGGGTGGTGGCGAGCTGGGAGCGCCCCGTCGAGGTCAGCCAAACCGCAACCTGAATCCCAGGTGGTGGGTGCCGCCTGGGGCGATGGTCACGGCGTTTCGCGTCACGTTGCCCACCTCCACGCACAGCATCCGCGGCCAGTCCGAGCCTGCAAAGTCGGGCAGTTCCTCGGCCAGCTTCGGGCCGGGATTCCACACGACGACGTCGCTGGCGCCGCGCGCCTCAAGCACGAGGAGCCGGTCGGGCATCTCGATGGTGATCGGCCCGCCGGCCGCGTCGAGATGGATCTCGTCGTAATGGCCGGCGACGGTGATCGGCCGCTCGCCCACGCCGTGCACGCTCGCGGTGCTCACCGCGTTCACCAGAAAGTAGGTGTGGAGGGCGTCGTCGACGATGACCTCCTCCGACGGGCTCTCGATCGAGAGGGTCACTTCCAGCTCGCGGCCGAAGGTAGCCTCGTAGCGGTAGCGCAGATCCGCCGGGTACTGGTCGGCGTGGGCGAGGTGCGCGTAGGCGTCGGGGCGGAGAGTCCAGGCGGCTCGTGTTACCTCGCCCAACTGCCGGGCCCCCTCGAACTGCCAGTCCACCCAGCGCACCAGCCCGTGCGGGTGGCTGACCGGAGCCACGCCCCGCCCTTGGCTGAACCAGGGCGCGCAGATGGGGATGCCGCCGTGGAACTCGGCGTCGGGGTTGGCGTCGCCGGTGACGAACAGGGCCTCGTGCGCGTGCCTGGGGTGCCAGGAGGTGATGGTCGCGCCACGGTCCATCGCGGTGGCAGTGCAGGCGGCGTTGCTGAAGTGGCGGGTGGTCATGGGCCAACGCTAGCGGCACGGGCTTCGCGGGCGGCCAGCGCCCCACCCGCGGCACCCCTTATCCTTTAGTCATGGCTTATCACGCAGACGCAACCGACCTGTCCGGCAAGGAGATTCTCACGTGGGAGGGCCTGGGCCAAGCCACCGACGATCTGGCGCGCGCCATCGTCGATTCCGGGTTCCGTCCCGAGATCCTCATCGCGGTGGCCCGCGGCGGGCTGCTGCTGGCCGGGTCGCTTACCTACGCCCTGGGCGTGAAGCTGACCGACGCGATCAACGTCGAATTCTACACCGACGTCAACTCGACCCTGCCGGATCCTGTGCTGCTCGCGCCCATGCTGGACACCAAGGCCATCGCGGGTAAACAGCTGCTGATCGTCGACGACGTGGCCGATTCCGGCCGCACGCTCGGCCTGGTGATCAAGCTGCTGCGCGGTTTCGGCGCCGAGGTGCGTTCGGCGGTGCTCTACTCGAAGCCTGCGACGATCGTCGAGCCGGACTACGTGTGGAAGAGCACGGACAGGTGGATCGTCTTCCCGTGGTCGGCGAAGCCGCCGCTGCTGGGCGGCGGCGAGTGATTCGTCGGCTGCTGGCGACGCTGCTCGCCGTGTGGCTGGTGTCGGCTGGACAAGCGTGGGCGTGCGACTGTCCGCCGGGGGATCTCGACGAGTGGGCGCGTGAGGCCGATGTCGTGGCGCACATGCGTGTTGACAGGATCGAGGTTGACGAGCCCAATTCTCGCGCCTTCTACACGCTCACCCCGATCACGTTCTGGAAGGGGGACGTCGACACCTCGGTGTTGGTGGGGGCAGACTTCGGCGCTGTCGAGTGCAGCGTCAACTGGCGGGTTGGCGAGGAGAAGCTCGCCTTCCTGCACGGGGACGCGGGCACTGGGTTCACCACCGGGTTGTGCAGCGGCAGCACCGCTTTCGACGACGGGGTGCGCGCCCGGCTGGAGGCCTTCCTGGGCGCTGGGCGGCCGGCGAGGCTGGACCCGCATCACCCGGTGGGGGAGCCGCGCTTCGACGGTGTAGCCCCGAATCCCACGAGCGCCTATCTGGTCGGGGGATCGCTGGTGGTGCTGCTGGGTATCGTTGTGCTGCAGTTGTTGTTCCGTCAACGGGCCCGCCGTGGCCCGGGCGACACGTGAGGGAGGTAATTCGTGGCCGAGACACGAACCTACGACCCCAGTGAGGGTGACGACCTGGCCAAGCTTGTGCGCGACGCGCTGGGCGAGAACGTTCGGCCGGTGGAGCCGGGCAGCTTCGTCGAGTGGTCCAGCGAGCCGAGCGACGACGGCACGGCCTCGCTGGTGGACGTCCCGCAGTTCGATTTTTAGGCGACTCCCGCGCGGCGCCCTTCGCCAGAGCCAGTAAGCTTTCCAATCACGTACCAGATTGCTAAGGAAGCATCGTGACTCTTGCATGGAATGAAACCGACGCGCGTGCCGTAGACATCGCGCGGATCCTGTCCGCTGACGCCGTGGAAAAGGTGGGCAACGGCCACCCTGGCACCCCGATTTCGCTCGCGCCGGTTGCGTATCTGCTCTATCACAAGGTGATGAACGTCGACCCGTCCGACGACAAGTGGCTGGGCCGAGACCGGTTCATTCTGTCCGCGGGACACGCGTCCATGACCCAGTACGCGCAGCTGTACCTGGGTGGCCTGGGGCTGGAGATGGACGACATCAAGTCGCTGCGCACCTGGGGCTCGCTCACGCCCGGGCATCCGGAGGTGGGGCACACCAAGTTCGTGGAGTGCACGACGGGTCCGCTGGGCGCGGGCATCTCGAATGCGGTCGGCATGGCGATGGCGGCCCGTCGCACCCGGGCGATCCTCGACGGCGAGTGCAAGCCGGGCGAGTCGCTGTTCGACTACCACGTCTACGTGGTGGCCGGCGACGGCTGCCTGCAGGAGGGGGTGAGCGCCGAGGCGTCGTCGCTGGCGGGCACCCAGAACCTGGGCAACCTGATTCTCATCTACGACGACAACCGCATCACCATCGAGGGCGACACGAAGATCGCCTTCACCGAGGACGTGTGCGCGCGCTACGCGGCCTACGGCTGGCACGTTCAGGAGATCGACTGGACCAACGGCGGCACCGAATACAGAGAGGACGTCGAGGCGCTGTACGCGGCGATCGAGGAGGCGAAGAAGGTCACGGACAAGCCGTCACTCATCCGCCTGTCGACGATCATCGGCTGGCCGCTGCCGAACAAGCAGGGCGACCACGCCGTGCACGGGTCCAAGATTGGCGCCGAGGAGATCGCGGCGATGAAGGAGGTGCTGGGCTTCGAGAACGAGCCGTTCAAGGTGGAGGAGGACGTGGTCGCCCAGGTGCGCTCCGCTCTCGCCGAGCGCGGCCGGGCCGCCCGTGCCGCCTGGGACGAGCGCTTCGCCGCCTGGCAGGCGGACAACCGGGAGGGTGCCGAACTGCTGGAGCGGCTGCGTGAGCGCAAGCTGCCGGAAGATCTCGCCCTGCCCGTGTTTGAGGAGGGCTCGAAGTCGACGCGCGCCGCGTCGGGGGAGGTGCTCTCCGCGCTGGCGGATCAGCTGCCGGAGCTGTGGGGCGGTTCGGCCGACCTCGCGGGTTCCAACAACACGACGATGAAGGGCCAGCCGAGCTTCCTGCCGGCCAACCGGCAGTCGAAGGACTGGTCGGGCTCAGAGAACGGCCGCACCCTGCACTTCGGCGTGCGCGAGCACGCGATGGGCGGCATCGTCAACGGAATCAACCTCGCCGGTTTGACGCGCGCCTACTGCGGCACCTTCCTGGTGTTCGCCGACTACATGCGCCCGACGGCGCGGCTCGCGGCGCTGGGCGGCATCCCCAGCATCTTCGTCTGGACACACGACTCGGTGGGTGTGGGCGAGGACGGGCCCACCCATCAGCCGATCGAGCACCTGGCGTCGCTGCGCGCCATTCCTGGCCTCGCGGTGGTCCGTCCGGCGGATGCCAATGAGACCTCGGTGGCCTGGGGCGAGATCCTGCGGCGTACCGGCCAGCCTGCGGGCCTGATCTTGTCGCGGCAGAACCTGCGCACCATCGAGCGGGGCGTGCGCTATGCGTCTGCTGAGGGCGTGGCGCAGGGCGGTTATGTGGTCAGCGAGGCCTCGGGTGAGCCGCAGGTCATCCTGATCGCCACGGGCTCCGAGGTGGCCGTCGCATTGGACGCCCAGGAGCAGTTGGAGGCCGGCGGCATCGCCACCCGGGTGGTCTCGATGCCTTGCCAGGAGTGGTTCGACGAGCAGAGCGAGGAGTACCGCGAGTCGGTGCTGCCGAAGGAGGTGACCGCGAGGGTGAGCGTCGAGGCCGGCATTGCCATGGGCTGGGCGAAGTACGTTGGCCAGGGCGCGTCGATCTCCATCGAGCATTTCGGGGCGTCGGCGTCCGGGGAGGAGTGCTTCGAGCGCTTCGGGATCACGGCGAAGAACGTCGTCGAGGCGGCCAAGAAGTTGCTCTGACAGGCTTGCGAGCACCAGCCCCTGTGGATAACTCCACGGGGGCTGGTGCGCGTTTGTACTCTTGAGGCATGGCCAAGTTCTGTAGCAAGCTCTCATCCCTGCTCGACCAGCCCGTGGTGCTGGAGTTGGATCTCGCCCGTGGCGTCCTGGACGCCCGGCCCGCAAACCCCCTGCAAGCCATCCAGTTGCTGAACGCAACGACGATGCCTGCCCTGCGCACAGCCCTGCATCAGGCGGCCAAGGCGGAGCACGTGAAGGGGTTGATCGTGCACGCAGGCAACGTCGGACTAGCCGTCAGTATGCTCGACGAGGTGGCGCTGGAGATCGAGCGTTTCGCGGAGCACAAGCCCACGGTGGTGTGGAGCGAATCGTTTGGCGAGGGCGATCCCGGCCTGGCGCTGTACAAGATGGCCACAGCGGCCCACGAGGTGTGGCTGCAGCCTACGGGCATGCTCACGCTGAGCGGCGCCGGGGCACAGATCACCCTGCTCAAGGGCGGGTTGAACAAGCTGGGGGTCGAGCCGGAGTTCGGGAAGCGGCACGAGTACAAGACGGCCGCGGATCAGTTCGCTGCGGACGAGGTGAGCGATGCCAACCGCGAGATGGTGACGGCGATCGTCGAAGGTATCGTCGACGACGCGGTCTCCACGATTGCGCAGCGGCGCGGGCTGGAGGTCGACGTGGTGCGCGCGGCGATGAAGGAGGCCCCGATCTCTGCGCAGCGGGCCCTGGAAATCGGCCTGGTGGACCGGCTGGGCTACCGCGACGAGGTGTACAAGTCGGCGTTGGGTGAGTGGGAGGCCAAGCCGGAGCAGCTGCGGTTCGTCAGCCGCTACGCGCTCAAACCCGATCTGCGCAAGGCCCTGCGGCGGAATCGAAAGAAGATCGGCGTGGTCAGCATTCGTGGGGCGATCGTCACCGGGCGTGGCTCCACCGGGGTGATGGGGCAGCAGGTCGGTTCCGATGTGGTGGATGAGCACCTGCGGCAGGCGCTGCGCGACGACAGCATCGTCTCGGTGCTGCTCGATGTTGACTCGCCCGGCGGCTCCGCTGTGGCGAGCGACTTCATCCGGCGCAGCGTGCACACGCTGCGGGAGGCAGGTAAGCCTGTGGTGGCTCGCATGGGCGCGGTGGCGGCATCGGGCGGCTACTACGTGTCCATGCCTGCGGACGAGATTGTGGCGCTGCCCAGCACCCTGACGGGCTCGATCGGCGTGTTCGCGGGCAAGATGGTCACGCAAGGGCTTTACGACAAGCTGGGTCTGGTGCGGGAGTCCATCACCGCCGACCCCTGGGCGGCGGCCATGAGCCCGACGCGGAAGCTGGACGAGGACGGCTGGCGACGGCTTAACGAGTGGCTGGACCGCGTCTACCTCGACTTCACCACTGCGGCCGCAGAGGACCGCAACATGTCCTACGAGGAGCTGGAACGCCTCGCCCGGGGACGCGTCTGGACGGGTAGTCAGGCCTGCGAGCGTGGCCTGGTGGACCACGTCGGTGGCTATCGGCTCGCGTTGGAGCGGGCCGCGCTGCTGGCTGGGATGGATATCGATGATGTCGACGTGGTGCCGGTCGGCCTGGCGGGTACGCTTGCCCGACTGAAGCCGGCGCACTCCTCGGAGAGTGCCGGGCACGCTGGGTTGGCTCCGGTGAGTATCGAGGGGCTCTGGTCGGCGGCGCTCAGGGAGTTGGGGCTGCCGAGCTACGGGGTGCTGACGATGCCGTTCGAGCTGAGGCTGCGGTGAAGGATGGGGAACTGACCCGTCGAGCCTGTTATCGTTGGGGGTCTGTGTTTTTTCATGAGGTTGGTTGGTGAAAGACTCTAACTCTAAGAAGCGTAAGAAGCTTTGGCTCGGGATCGGCATCGGCTGTGCGCTGGCTCTGACGAGCGGTACCTACGTTGCGGCCTATTTCGTTGCCGGAAATCAGGTGCCTGCCCGTGCTGAAGCCCGCGGTGTCGCTATTGGCGGGCTCACCCCAGCGACGGCGGAGCAGCGGCTGCGCGACGAGCTGGGTGACGGCTTTGGCAAGCCGGTGATGCTCAGGTTCGGGGAGCGCAGCGTTGAGCTGGATCCCGCGAGCTCGGGCCTGTCGGTCGATTTCGCCCAGACGGTGCACAACGCCGGGGCGGGCTTCAGTTGGAACCCCGCGCACATCTACCGGTCGTTGGCCGGTGGTGAATCCGTCGATCTCGTTTTCGACATCGATCGAGAAAAGCTGAAGCAGGCGGTCGCTGGCGTGACCGCCAAGTTCGAGCTGGCGCCGGTGGATGCCACGATCACTTTGGTGGACGGCAAGGTGAGCGGTTCGCCGGCGGTCGTCGGGCATTCACTCAAGGTGGATGAGACGGTGGACAGGGTGATCGAATCCTTCACCGCAGGAAAGCAGACGGTGGAGCCGGCGCTGGCCACCGTCGAGCCGGAGACCAGCGATGCAAAGGTCGCGGAGTTCCGTGACGGGACGCTGAAGAAGGCACTCACCGGGGCGGTCACGCTCACCACCGCCAACGGAGACCTCGTGCTGACCGAGGAGCAGATCACGACGGTGGTCCAGATCACCGGTAAGGGCAGCGACCTCGCTGTGGGGGTCAACGAGGTGGCGCTGCAGGAGGTGACGAAGGAGGCGTTGTCCAAGCTCAGCGCGGACGGCCCCAAGAACGCCTCCTATACTTTCGCGGAGGGCGCAGTCACGGTCGTCCCGGGGAAGAGCGGCACCACGATCGGCCCCGAGCAGGTAAGCACGGCGCTGAAGCAGGCGCTTGAGGGTGACCGCACTGCCAAGATCGAGTCGGCCGTGCAGGAGCCGGAGTTCACGACGGAAAAGGCGGAGCAGCTTAAGCCCACCCAGGTGATCGGCGAGTTCACCACCCACTACCCGCACTCGCACTACCGCAACGTCAATATCGGCCAGGCGGCCAAGCTGATCAACGGCACCGTCGTGCTGCCGGGCGAGACCTTCAGCATGAACAACACGGTGGGCGAGCGCACGCCGGAGAATGGTTTCACCGAGGGCTACGTCATCAACGGCGGGGCGCTCCAGAAGTCGAGCGGTGGCGGGGTGTCGCAGGCAGCCACCACGCTGTTCAACGCCGCGTTCTTCGCGGGCTACGAGGACGTCGAGCACAAACCGCATTCGCTGTACTTTCCACGCTACCCGGCGGGCCGTGAGGCCACGGTCTACTACGGAGCTGTCGACCTCAGATTCAAGAACAACACCGAGTACCCCGCGATCATCCAGGGCTTCATCGACCCGTCCGGTGGGGGCAAGAAGGGTTCCGTGACGTTCCGCATCTGGTCGAGGCCCACGTGGGACAAGGTGGAGTCCAGCGAGCTGCGCAAGTTCGACTACTATTCGGGCGGCACCCGGGTGTCGAACGACGCGAAGTGTGAGCCGCAGTCCCCGATCCAGGGGTTCAGCGTGAGCTACGATCGGCTGTTCTACAAGGGCGGGCAGGTGGTGAAGACCGAGCCGTTCTTCTGGAAGTACGACGCGGGCGACCGGATCACCTGCGCCTAGGGCTCGTTGCGAAAGCCGCGCGGATCTGCGGCACACCGGATCGGGCCTCTCCCTGACAGCACTTTTGAACAGGCCTGGTCGATGGGTGCGCCGTGCGGCCGCGCGAGTTAGACTCTCTGACAGCAACGTTTGAGGAGAACCATGACCTACATCATCGCTTTGCCCTGCGTCGACGTGAAGGACCGCGCCTGCGTGGATGAGTGTCCCGTCGACTGCATCTATGAGGGCAATCGGATGCTGTACATCCACCCCGACGAGTGCGTTGACTGTGGGGCTTGTGAGCCTGTCTGCCCGGTTGAGGCCATCTACTACGAGGATGACCTGCCGGAGGATCAGGCCGAGTTCTACGACGCAAATGTGCAGTTCTTCGACGGAATCGGCTCCCCCGGGGGAGCCGCGAAGCTTGGGGTGATCGATAAGGATCACCCCATGATCGAGGCGCTGCCCCCGCAGGCCTGAGATGCTCAGCCTGCCGGACTTCCCGTGGGATTCGCTGGCCGAGGCGAAGGCCACGGCCAGCGCCCATCCGGGGGGCATCGTCGACCTTTCGGTGGGTACCCCGGTGGACGGCACCCCCGACGTGGCGCGCGCCGCGCTGGCGGCTGCGGCCAACGCGCACGGCTACCCGACGGTTTGGGGTACGCCAACGTGCCGTTCCGCGATACTGCGCTACATGTCGCGACGCTGGGGCGTGACCGGCCTCAGCCATGAGTCGGTGTTGCCGGTGATCGGCACGAAGGAGATCGTGGGCTGGCTGCCCACCTTGCTCGGGCTGCGCGCGGAGTCGGTTGTTGCCTTCCCGACGATGGCCTACCCGACGTACGAGGTGGGGGCCCTCACCTCCGGCGCCAGGCCGCTGGCTTGCGACGATCCGGCACGGCTGCCGGGCGACACCAGGTTGATCTGGATCAACTCACCCGCCAACCCGACCGGTCGCATCCTGGGCCTCGACGAGCTGCGCGCCTTCGTGGCCCGCGCCCGCGAGCTGGGGGCGGTGCTGGCCAGCGACGAGTGCTATGGGGAGTTCGCTTGGGAGGCGGAGCCGCTGTCGGTGCTCGACCCGAGGGTGTGCGACGGCGATCACGAGGGGCTGTTGGCGGTGCATTCCGTGTCGAAGCGCTCGAACGCGGCAGGCTATCGCGCGGGGTTCGTCGTCGGTGATCCGGCGCTGGTGCAGGCCCTCGTCGGGCTGCGTAAGCACCTGGGCATGATGGTGCCCGCGCCCGTGCAGGCGGCGCTGGCGGCGATGCTGGACGACCAGGAGCACGTCGACGAGCAGCGCGAGCGCTACCTGGCCCGCCGTCGGCTGCTGCGGCCCGCGCTGGAAACGGCGGGTTTCACCGTGGAACATTCCGAGGGCTCGCTCTACCTGTGGGCCACGCGCGGCGAGGACTGCCGGGAAAGCGTGGCCTGGCTGGCCGAGCGCGGCATCCTGGTGGCGCCGGGCGATTTCTACGGCCCGGCTGCGGCGCGCCACGTTCGCGTGGCCTTGACCGCCACCGACGAGCGGGTCGCTGCGGCGGTCGGCAGACTCACCGCCTGAGCGCTGGGCACCGACCGTCCGAGGGCCCGTCGTTCCCAGTTCCCTATTTCTGGGCGGGTCCGAGCGTGAGCACCGCTCCGTCCACTCTTCGTTCGGTGGTGCGCCAGGTGCCGTTGGTTTCCAGGCGCTGGTCGCCGACCTCGACGACGCTCACTCCCGCCTCGTAGGTGTTCAGCAGCGCCAGGTGGACGGCCGCCCAGAGGTGGGCGTCGTCGTCGGCCGTGATTAGCAGCTGGTTGCCGTCGGTGCGCACCGTGACGCCCGGCACGGGCTTCAGCACCTCAATGATCGGGTCGGGGTTGGCCACCGGCTCGGCGAAGCTGACACAGGTGACGGCGGCTTGCTGGGAACCGCGCAGCGTCGCTGCCAGCGCCGTGGCGTTCGGCACGTGCTTGCGGTAGGCCTGCGGGTGGCCGGAGCGCTGCACTTTCTGCGCCTGGTCGTTGATGTCGGTGCTCTCCCACTTTTTAAACTTCACCAACTCCTCGTAGAAGCGCAGCGAGGAATACCAGGGATCCATGATCTGCTCCGCGGTGCCCCAGTCGAAGCGCGGGTCGGGGCGCTGCTGGAAGAGGCCGAGGGAGTCGCGGTCGCCGTAGTCGAGGTTTCGGATGCCGGACTCCTGGTAGGCGGTGGCGAGCGCCACCGTCGCCGCCCGTTCCGGCAGGCCCGCCTGGAAGGAGGCCGCGACGATGATGCTGCTCATGCGAGACTGTTCGCGGGTCAGGGCCACCGGCTCGCCGGCGGGATTGGCGACGGTGCACCGCTCCGGTGTGAAGCGCGCGTACAGGTAGCCGTAGGCCTGCCACGCGACGATGCCCAGCCCGGCGACGAGCGCCAGGACGACCGCCAGGGTGAGTCGGCGTTTCATCAGTTGGCGTGCAGCTCGGCGTTCAGCGCGACCTTGTTTTGGCGGCGGTGCTTGACCACCACCTGCCCGGTGAGGGAGTCGCGTAGGAAGAGCAGGTCATGCTGGCCCGAGAGCTCGCGCGCCTTGACCACCTGCCCGTCGGGCAGCGTCACCTTGGTGCCCGCAGTGACGTACAGGCCGGCCTCGACGACGCAATCGTCGCCCAGCGAGATCCCGATGCCGGATTCGGCGCCCAGCAGGCAGCGCTCGCCGATGCGGATCACTTCCTGTCCGCCGCCGGAGAGGGTACCCATGATCGAGGCGCCGCCGCCGACATCCGATCCATCGCCGACGACCACCCCGGCCGAGATGCGACCCTCGACCATGCTGGTTCCGAGAGTGCCGGCGTTGAAGTTGATGAATCCCTCGTGCATGACGGTGGTGCCCGCCGCGAGGTGGGCGCCCAGCCGGACTCGATCCGCGTCGCCGATGCGAACCCCGCTGGGCACGACATAGTCAATCATGCGGGGGAACTTGTCGACCCCGTAGACGGTGAGCTGCCGACCCTGGGCCCTGAGTGCCAGCCGGACGCGTGGCACGTCGTCGATGCGCACCGGGCCTAGGTTGGTCCACGCGTTGTTGGGTAGCACGCCGAAGATGCCGGTGAGGTTCAGACCGTGCGGCTGGACCAGCCTGGCGGAGAGCAGGTGTAGTCTCAGGTAGGCGTCCTCGACGCCGGCGGGCGGCTCGTCGAGCTGGATCTGCACCCGGACCGGCCTGCTTTCGACGCCGCGCGTCGTATCTGTGCTCGCAGCCGCTGCCAGTTCGGCGGGGGGCTCCGCCGTGATGTCGTCGCCCAGCGCGGGGGAGGGATACCAGGCGTCAAGGATGCCCTGGGGATGGACGGTTGCCAGGCCCCAGGCCCAGGCGGTGCGAGTTTCAGTCATGTGTGCCAGTCTAGCCAGCCCGTGCGGAGGATCCGGGCGAAAACTGCAACCTGCGGGCCGGGCCGACGCGACCACCCAGTTGGCTAAGCTCAAGGCCATGAGCCTTGACCTTGGTGCCCCGCTGGGCCAGCTGTTGGCGCAGATCGTCGACGTGGAGAGCGTCTCCGGAAACGAGCGCGCCCTCGCGGACCTCATACAGGCAGCGCTCAGGCTGCCACACCTGGAGCTGTACCGCGACGACGACTGCGTGGTTGCGCGCACCAACCTGGGGCGCGACCAGCGAGTGGTGATCGCCGGGCACCTGGACACGGTGCCCGTGGCCGACAATCTGCCGTCGAGACTGATTGACGGCGAACTCTGGGGCCGCGGTACCGTCGACATGAAGGGCGGGGTGGCGGTCATGCTGGCGCTGGCTGCGGAGCTGACCACTCCCGCTCGGGACATCACCTGGATCTTCTACGATAACGAGGAGGTGGAAGCCAGCAGGAACGGCTTGGGGCGGTTGGCACGCACCCGGCCCGACCTCGTGCAGGCCGACTTCGCGGTGCTGATGGAGCCCACCGCCGCGCTGATTGAGGGTGGCTGCCAGGGGACGGTGCGGGTGGTATTCGAGGTCGAGGGCCAGGCCGCCCACTCGGCGCGTAGTTGGATGGGGGTGAACGCTATCCACGGCCTAGCTGAACTGTTGGCTGTCCTTGCGGCGTACCAGCCGCGAGAAGTGGAGGTGGACGGGCTCGTCTACCGGGAGGGCTTGAACGCCGTCGAGGTGACTGGGGGCATGGCCAAGAACGTCATTCCGCCTAGCGCGTCGCTTACCGTGAACTACCGGTTTGCGCCGGACAAGTCGGTTGCCGACGCTCTTGACTGGTTGAGGGAGCTGTTCGGGCGCGAGTTCATCGTCGACGATGCTTCGCCCGCTGCACGCCCGGGATTCGACCGGGCGCCGGCACGCGAGTTTCTGGCCGCGGTGGGGGGCGACGCGAAGCCGAAGTATGGCTGGACCGATGTTGCGCGGTTTGCCGAACTGGGCATCTCAGCAGTGAACTACGGACCGGGGGATCCGTCGCTGGCCCACCGTGACGACGAACGCTGCCCACTGACAGACTTGGACAAGTGCGCCGCAGGCCTGAGAGCCTGGCTGACGGCGACTGAGTAGAAAGGCCACCCATGACACAACTCCGCCGCACCCAGGGTGCGCTGATCCTGTCCGGCAAGCGCCACGAGCAGCCGACAGCGGACCAGGCTCTCCTGGACGAGAGCTTCAAGCGTCATCAGCAGGATCCCTGGCGGGTGTTGCGCATCCAATCGGAGTTCGTGGAGGGCTTCGACGCGCTACACGACCTAGAGCCAGCGGTCAGCATCTTTGGCTCCGCCCGTACCAAGCCGGGCGACGAGATGTACGGCAAGGCGCAGCAGCTGGCCACGCGCTTGGTGGAGGAGGGCTTCGCGGTCATCACCGGGGGCGGCCCCGGCATCATGGAGGCCGGCAACAAGGGCGCCTGGGAGGCTGGGGGTACCTCGGTTGGGTTGGGCATCGAACTGCCGCACGAGCAGGGTATCAACGACTTCGTCACGCTCGGCATCAACTTCCGGTACTTCTTCGCGCGCAAGACGATGTTCCTGAAGTACTCGCGCGGATTCATCACCCTGCCGGGCGGATTCGGCACTCTCGACGAGCTGTTCGAGTCGCTTACCCTCATCCAGACGGGAAAGGTGACGCAGTTCCCGGTGGTGTTGTTCGGCACCGAGTACTGGGGGCCGCTGGTTTCCTGGATCAAGAACACCCTCATCGGCGGCGGGTACATCTCGGCACGTGATGAGACCCTATTCCTCCTCACCGACGATGTGGAGGAGGCGGTGGCCGCTATGGGCAAGCCGAACGGAGAGTACAAGTGATTGTCATCATCGTGCTGGCTGCGCTGGCGGTGATGGCACTGGCCGCGATCGCCGGCACTGGAAAGTTCGGCCAGTGGCAACCCACCACCTCGGATGCGCCGAAGGGCAGACTTCCAGAAGGACCGATCGACGGCGAGTTCCGGGCGAAACTGGTGATTCCCGCCGCGCCCTTTGGCTACGCCAGGCAGGAGGTGGACCAGTTGCTGGACCAGATCGTCGCTGGGCTGAGCGTCGAGCGACCTAGCTTCACCGTTCGGCCGCGGGGCTACGACATGGCCTTCGTGGACGAGGTGCTGGATCGGCACTTCGAGCCGCTCGACGCGGCGTCGCAGGCCACAGCTGCGACGCCGTCGAACCCGATGCCTACCGGCGGGGGAACCAGCGAGGAGGAATCGTCGGGTGCCGCTGCCGAAGAGCGGGAAGCGACACAGGACATCCCGGAGTCAGAGAGGCCCGACCCGTCCGAGGAGCTTGCCGGGCAGGAACCCGCGAGGGAGGGCCCGCACCGGATGTCGGCGGAGTAGGCCGTCGCTGTTCCGTGCCCGGAGTTGGGCTGAGGGGGGGCTTCCGGAGGCCGTCGGAAATGCCGGGTGTGTGCCGACGCGGCGGCGTGTCCGGGTTGGGGAACGGGTTTCGTCTTGAGACGGCCGACAACGTGGATGATCGCGGTAGACTGGGTGTCAGCCCGACTGAGTAGTGAGGATTATTTCATGGCAGCGATGAAGCCCCGTACTGGCGACGGACCAATGGAAGTCACCAAGGAAGGCCGTGGGATTGTTATGCGCGTCCCCGTCGATGGGGGTGGTCGACTGGTCGTGGAGATGAACTCCGAGGAGGCGAACGCGCTGCTCACTGAACTCCAGGCAGTGATCGGCTAGTTTTTGTCCGCGAGGGGGCGCCCGGCCAGCAGTGCCGGGCGCCCCCTCGCGTGCGTCAGCTGCCGTGCCGCTCGATGGCGAGCCGGTACACGTCAACGGTCTGCTCGGCGATCGCAGCCCACGAGAACTCGTCGATGCAACGCTGCCGCCCGGCAATGCCGAACTGGCGAGCGAGGGCCGTATCCCGGGTCAACTGGTTGACTCGATCGGCGAAGGCGGCCTCGAAACCCCGCACGAACTCTGGATCGCCAGCTTGCGCGGGATCGTAGGGGACCAGGAGACCGGTTTCTCCGTCGGCCACCACCTCCGGGATTCCGCCGACGGCGGAGGCGACGACGGGGGTTTCGCAGGCCATCGCCTCCAGGTTCACGATGCCGAGCGGTTCGTAAACCGACGGGCAGGCGAAGACAGTGGCGTGTGTGAGCACCTGGCGCACTGAGGCGCGCGGCAGCATCTCCTGCACCCAGAGCACACCGGCGGTGCGCTGGCGCTTCAACGCGGCGAAGGCCTCGTCGAACTCTGCGGCGATCTCCGGGGTGTCCGGCGCGCCGGCCAGCAGCACAAGCTGCGTGTCGGGGTCGAACTGCGCTGCTGAGCGCACGAGGTGCACCAGTCCCTTCTGGCGCGTGATGCGGCCGACGAAGGCCACGTACGGCTTGTCCAGGTCGATGCCCAGGGCGGAGACGACGTCGGTGCCGGTGTCTGGGCGGAACTCTTCGGTGTCGATGCCGTTCTTCACGACGTGCACCTTCTCGGGGTTCAGTTCCGGGTAGCTGTCTAGCACGTCCCGGCGCATGCCGGCGGACACCGAGATCACGGCATCTGCGGCCTGGTAGGCGGTGCGCTCGGCCCAGGACGATACGCGATACCCGCCGCCTAGCTGCTCGGCCTTCCACGGCCGGTGGGGCTCCAAGGAGTGGGAAGTGACGACGTGGGGCACGTCCAGCAGCAGCGCTCCGATGTGCCCTGCCATGTTTGCGTACCAGGTGTGGGAGTGACAGATGGCGGTATCCGGTGCCAGCGCTGCAGCGATCGAAAGGTCGGCTCCGAGCACGCGCAGTGCTGCGTTGGCGTCGGGCGGGAAGGTCTCGGGGTGCGCCACGGCACCGTCGCGCGGCTCGCCCATGCAGTGGACATCGACATCGATGAGCTTGCGCAGCTGCGGAACAAGCTGAGCCACGTGCACCCCGGCTCCGCCGTAGATTGATGGCGGGTACTCGCGGGTCAGTAGTGAAAGCTTGAAAGTCATGCGAGCATCGTTGCACGATTTGGGGTCCGGCGTGCCGTTAGGGCCGAACTCGTCGGAGCTTGGGCGGGCGCGGAGCGAATTTTGAGTGATTTTTCGGGATAACACCCGAAATGCACGCCGCTATGCGTTAGGTTCAGGTCATGTCCACCCGACCGAAGATTCTGTCCATCGTCCTCGCCGGCGGCGAGGGCAAGCGGCTCATGCCCCTCACGAAGGACCGCGCCAAACCGGCGGTCCCGTTCGGCGGCACGTTCCGACTCATCGATTTTGTGCTGTCTAACCTTGCCAACTCGGATTTGCGCCAGATCGCGGTGCTCACTCAATATAAGTCGCATTCGCTCGATAGGCACATCTCCATGACCTGGCGGTTCTCGACGATGCTGGGCAACTACGTGGCCTCGGTGCCGGCTCAGCAGCGGCTGGGGCCACGCTGGTACCAGGGCAGCGCCGACGCCATCTTCCAATCGCTCAACCTGATCTCGGACGCCGCGCCGGACTACGTCGTCGTGTTCGGGGCGGACAACATCTACCGCATGGACATCGAGCAGATGGTTGATGCGCACATTGACTCGGGGCTGGCGGCCACCGTCGCAGGCATCCGGGTGCCCAGGCACGAGGCCAGTTCGTTTGGCATCATCGACGCAGCGGCCGATGGCAAGATCCGCAACTTCCTGGAGAAACCGGAGGATCCGCCCGGCCTGCCCGACTCGCCGGACGAATCGTTCGCGTCGATGGGCAACTACGTCTTCAGCGCGAAGGCGCTCACCGATCGGCTGCTGGCCGACGCCGAGGACCCGACGTCGCGCCACGACATGGGCGGGGACATCATCCCCAGCTTCACCGAGGAGGGCCAGGCCCAGGTCTACGACTTCCGCTCCAACGTGGTACCCGGCGCGACGGAGAAGGACCAGGACTACTGGCGTGATGTGGGTACCATTGACGCGTTCCACGAGGCGCACATGGATCTGGTCAGCATCGATCCCGAGTTCAACCTGTACAACACGGAGTGGCCCATCTGGACGTCCCAGGTGCAGGCCCCCGGCGCGAAGTTCGTGATCCGCGGTCGCGCGGAGGACTCGATCGTCACGTCGGGCTGCATCATCTCCGGCGGCGAGATCGACCGCTCCGTGCTCAGCCCCCACGTGCACGTCGACAAGTGGGCGCAGGTGTCCGACTCGGTGCTGATGGACAAGGTGCGCATCGGCAAGAACGCGGTGGTTCGCCGCGCCATCCTCGACAAGAACGCGGTGATCCCCGACGGGGTGCAGATCGGCGTCGACCACGACCACGACCGGGCTCGCGGCCTGGCGGTGTCGCCCGGCGGCATCGTGGTGGTCGGCAAGGGCGTCACGGTGCCACGCGACTGACCGGCCCGGATGGCTGTCCCGGAACCGGCTGGCTCCTCGGTAGGGGCCAGCCGGTCTCCTGGCCGGCGACGCGCGGGCCAGGCCGTGCCGGAAGGACTCGGTCGGGCCGGTTATCCCTGCAACCGGTTGCTAACGCTTCGTGGCGAGCAGGAGACCGTTGCCAACGGGCAGCAGCGCCTGCGCGTACTCCTCGCTCGCGGTGACCGCCTCCAGCGCGTCGCGGATGATGATGGCCTCGTCGGACTCGCGGGACTGGTCGGGCACCTCGTTGAACCACAGCGCGTCATGCAGGATCAGCACACCGCCGGGGCGCAGGAGCCTGCCCGCCGAGTACACGAACTCGACGTAGTCGAGCTTGGCGCCGTTGACGAAGACGATGTCGTAGGCCCCGTCGCGCAACTTCTGCAGCACGTCGAGCGGCGCGCCCGCGATCAGGCGGTAACGCGACGAGGGGAAGCCGGCCTGCTGGAACACCTGCCGGGCCCACAGCTGCTGCTCGGCGGCGAGATCGATGCTGGTGAGCACCCCCTCCTTGCCCATCGCCTCCAGGAAGGCGGCCCCGGAGCCGCCGTGCAAAGTGCCCACCTCGACGACGTTTCGCGCACCCATCGCGCGGGTGAGCACGCTGAGCAGCGCCACGACGCCGGTGCTGATCGGGGTGGCGCCGCTCAGGATCGCTTCGTCGCGGGCGGCGCGCACCGCCTCGGAGACCGGCGCGTAGTCTTCGGTGTATGCCCAGGATTCGGCCGTGGGCGCGAGAGGCTGCTTGTCACTAGTCACATGACCAAGACTAGTCGCCCAGCCTCCAATAGGTGGGACAGCCACTACAATGAGCGGGTCATCGACTAACGGAGAGCAAGATGGACGAACAGCTCGAACCAGTTTTCGGCAGCGTCGTCACCGCGATGGTGACGCCCTTCCGCGGGAACGAAGTCGACCTCGACGCGGCGCAGCGGCTCGCGAAACACCTGGTCGACGACCTGGGCAACGACGCCCTGGTCATCAACGGCACCACCGGCGAGGCCCCCACCACCAGCGACGCCGAGAAACGCGCCCTGCTGGAAGCCGTGTCCGAAGCGGTGGGGGAGCGGGCGAGCATCGTCGCCGGGGTCGGCACCTTCTCGACGGCGCACACCGTCCGGCTCGCGGAACAGGCGGCCGAGGCCGGGGCCGACGGCCTCCTCGTCGTCACCCCCTACTATTCGCGCCCACCCGCGGCGCAGCTGGAGGAGCACTTCCGCGTCGTCGCCGACACCACCGAGCTGCCCGTGATGCTCTACGATATCCCGCACCGCGCTGGGCTGCCGATCCCGGAGGACATGTTGATCCGGCTGGCCGAGCACCCGCGGATCGTCGCCGTCAAGGACGCGAAGGGACAGCTGGCGTCGAGTTCGGTAGTGCTGGCCAACACCACTTTGCAGTACTACGCGGGCGACGACGCCCTGCTGCTGCCGCTGCTGGCCGTGGGCGGTGCGGGGGTGGTGGGCACATCCACACATTTCACCGCCCGCACGGCGCGCGCCATCGTCGATCATTATCGTTCAGGGCGGGTGGCGGAGGCCGCTGCGCTCAACAAGTTCGCGCTACCCGCGTTCACCGGAATCTTCGCCACCCAGGGCTGCATGATGGTGAAGGCTGTGCTCCGGGCGCGCGGCTTCGACGTCGGCGGCTGCCGGGCGCCCATGGGTGAGGCCCCGACGGAGGCGGTGGAGCGCTACCTGAGGGTGCTCGATGCTCATCTCGCGTTCGAGGGCTGATCGGGAACAAAATAGTTCTCCACAGCGTTTGAACATACACAGGTAATTGACAGGTTCGCCTGCTGTACTGGATGACGTGGAGAAAACTATGGCAGCTGAGGCCCCCGTAGCGGCCCCGACGTGGCAGGAACTGGTGCGCGACTACTCGCCCCAGATCTACCGCTACGCGCTGCGGCTCACCGGGAACGCCCACGACGCCGAGGATCTCACCCAGGACGTGTTCGAAAAGGTTTTCAAATCCATCCACACCTTCCAGCCGGGGACGCTCGCCGGCTGGCTGCATCGCATCACCACCAATTTGTTCCTCGATGGCGCCCGCCGCCGGCAGCGCATCCGCATGGACGCGCTGTCCACCGCGCCGGAACACATCTGGGGCAGCGCGGACACCCCGGAGAACGTGCACGCCGACGCGCTGCTCGACGCCGACGTGACCGCGGCACTCGCCCAACTGAAGCCGGAATACCGGGTGGCGGTGGTGCTGTGCGACATCGAGGGGCTGAGCTACGAGGAGATCGCCGAAGTGCTCGACGTGAAGCTCGGCACCGTGCGCAGCCGCATCTCGCGCGGCCGCAGCCAACTGCGTTCGGCGCTGAAGCACCGCGCGCCCGCGAAGGGACGCTCACGCTTCCTGGGGGTCTGAGCGATGGCCTGCCACAGATTCCGCGACGACCTCTCGGGGTTCGTTGACGGCACCCTCGCCGTCAAACGCTGGGAAGAAGTGGCCAAGCACCTCGCCTCCTGCCCCCTGTGCCGCGAGGAAGCGGCGGAGCTGCGCGAACTGCGTGAGCGGCTGTCCAGCGCGCGGGTCCCCGCGAGCGCCGCACCATCGTCGCTGGCCAGCAGGCTGGAGGCCATCGCGGGCGACGACTGCGCCCAACCCCTCTACCTGCCCGCCGGCGCGGCCTGCCCGCTGCCGTCCAGGCGCAGGCGCAAGCAGCGCATGCTGGCGCGCGCCGCGGCGGTCGGCTTCAGCTTCGTCGCGGGGGTGCTGGTGCTGGCCTTCGCGCTCGCGCCGGAGCCGCGCGTCGTCGACAACGCCGTGCAGCAGGCCCGGGAACAGTTCGCCAGGCAGGCCACCGCCATCAATGTTCAGGGCTCGGTGGGCGCCGTGCTGCTGGCGCAGGGCCGGGGCGCGCAGCTCAGACCCATGCCCCCCTCCGACGCGATGCCGCCGCCGCACCGGATCGCCCTCCCGGTGTCCGACGCGTCGGCCGAGGCGCTGCTGCGCCGGGCGGGCGACGCGCGCGTGCGCCTGAGCGGCATCCAGCTGGTGCAGATCACCCACGATGCCCAGGTGCTGGGCGCGGAGGTGGGCATTGAGCGCGTCTCCGGCGAGGGGGCCGGGCTGATCGTCTACGACCGGGTGGGCGAACGCTTCCTGACCAGCTTCGCACCCGACTTCAGCTCGGCCGACCAGGTCGCGCCCAGCGGGTGGACCTACTTCGTCTACCCCAGCCGGGCCGCGGAGTCGGGACGCGACGCTCAGGTGTTGGAGGCCCGCTCGGGGGAGCACGCCGTCGCGCGCTGGTGGCTCGACAACGCGTCGGGGATTACGCTGCGCAGCGAACGCTACGACACCCAGGGAAAGCCCACCATCTCCGTCAGCTTCCGCCGCCTGCTGCTCGGCGAGGCGGAGCTGCCCGAGGAGCGCCATAGCGCCGTGGAACTGTCCAGAGCCACCGCCAGCGGACAGCGCGGCTGGTGTGTTGGGCTGGTGAACTGCCCGTATCACGTCGCGGGCCTACCGCTGGTGGGCTACTCCTCGGCGGCCACCGGCGAGCGCTCGATGACGTTGGTTTACTCCGACGGTGTCAACATGCTCAGCGTGGTCTGGGTGGAGGGCCAGCTCGCGGGACGCGAACGAAAGAGCGTGCCCGCCGCCACTGGGCTGCCATCGGTGGAGGTGTGGCAGAGCGCAACGGGAGTCATCTCCGTGGCGACGAACGGGTCGCCCCGGCTGCTCAGCCAAGCGGTGGGCGAACTGCCCGAGGAAAGCGACTATACGCGCCCCGTCTGGGAGCGGCTCGGCGACGGGCTGCGGCGCATCGTCGGATTCGGCTGACCCATTAGCATGTAGGGCATGTTGTTTGGCATTGACGGAGTAGAGTTCATCCTCATCCTGGTGCTCGCCATCGTGATTCTGGGCCCCGAGAAGATGCCGCAGTACGCGCGGAAGGCCGCGCGGTTGTTCGTCTACCTCAAGGACGTCGCCAACAACACCCAGGCTTCGCTGCGCGAGCAGCTCGGCCCCGAGTACGCCGACCTACAGCTGGCGGACATGAACCCGAAGGCGTTCGTGAAGAAGCACCTCAGCCAGGAGATCGCGGCGCTGGAGGAAGCCAAGCGCGACATTGAGGAGATGAAGCAGCAACTGAAGGACGCTACCGTCGTTGCCAAGCAGGAGGTGGCCGACGCCAAGGCGCTCGCCCAAGCCAAGTCGGAGCCCGCGGCGGAGCCCGAACTCGTCGCCACACCCTACGACGACGAGGCGACCTGATTGTAAGTTATGACGTGGCTGCGGAGGCGTTTCTGACATAGCTTGGCGCGGTTGGGAGAGTACGAGAGCCTAGGTAGCGGTGCTTAGGCCGCTGAGTCTGCGTGCTTGTTTTTCCGGTGTTCTGGCTACTGTTGCTGCGCTTGGCTGGGCGGGGTGGCATGCTTTGAACGACGGCGGTCAAGCTGTTGCTGGATTCGTGATTCGATCCGGTGGTTCTCAACGAGGCCGACCGTCGGGAAAGGACATAGGTGATGGATCAGCGTTTTGTGAATG
Organism: Tessaracoccus sp. OH4464_COT-324; assembly: GCF_003932855.1. Lineage (GTDB taxonomy): Bacteria > Actinomycetota > Actinomycetes > Propionibacteriales > Propionibacteriaceae > Arachnia. The sequence goes on from NZ_RQYZ01000009.1 coordinate 85,803, forward strand.
TGCCGGTGGGTTATCCCGAGGCTGGGGTGATCGGTGTGGCGATGGATAGTTATGACGAGCTAGAGCCGTTGGACATTGTTGATG
>NZ_RQYZ01000081.1 GCF_003932855.1 Tessaracoccus sp. OH4464_COT-324
TGCGCAGAACGAGCCCGCAACGCCGAGGCGTTAGCGTCCCTGGCCTCGCTCAGCGCGTGCCACACGAACGTCAACTCCAGCATCGTCGCCTTGTCCGCATCGCCCAGTAGTCGCGCGTAGAGCGAGGGTAGCTGGCGGTGCTCCTCGAAGGCCTTGGCCTGCACCATCGCCCGCAGCCCGTACTGCCTGGCTGCTGGGCCTGTCCACCCCTCCAACAGGATCAACTCCGGCAAACTATCCGCCAGGTCACCGGCATCCTTGGCTTTTTCTGCCCACTGTTTCGCGCGGTCGTGGAGTTGTTGGGCCAGGCCCTGGCTGATCTGCGCGGCTAGATGGGTCCGGGCGCGCAGCACACGCAGCATCATCTGCGCCCGGTGGACCGCTTCGCTAGCCAACTCGCGCGCACGCGCCTGGTCGCGGAGCAACTGCTCCCGCTCGGCAGCGTTCGCTTGCGCGAATAGTTTGGTCTCGTGCGCCTGCTGCTGGCCCAGCTCCGTCTCGTCCGCGGCGATCGCGGCCG
>NZ_RQYZ01000082.1 GCF_003932855.1 Tessaracoccus sp. OH4464_COT-324
GGATTAAACTCAGTGCTGCACAGGTGGCGAGTTTAACGGCGGATATTGTATGGTTTGAAACAGAGACAGTAAAACTGCCTGATGGACGTGAACAACAAGTGCTTGTGCCTAAGGTTTATTTAGTGGCTCAATCAGGTGATGTGGATAAGCGAGGGGCGTTATTATCTGCTCAGCGTATAGGTGTATCGGCAAATCAAATCATCAACCAAGGTGTGATAGCAGGTAGAGAAATAAGTTTACTTCAACAAGATAAGCTTCAATCTTTGCTTAATCAGGGCAATATATTAGGCGAGCGTATTAAACTGCAAGCTAAGGGAGATATCACCAATCTAGGCGGTAAGATGATTGCCGAGCAAGAGATGAATATTGAAAGTGCGGGAAAAATCACCCACCAATCTACCTTAGCTGAAAATCAGGCTTCAGGTAAAGGTTATCAAAGAGAGGCGAGCCTACTTTCTCGCAAGGCATTACTTTATGTCAAAGGGGAAGGAAATGGTTTAACACTGGCGGCTCATGATAT
>NZ_RQYZ01000083.1 GCF_003932855.1 Tessaracoccus sp. OH4464_COT-324
TGCGCAGAACGAGCCCGCAACGCCGAGGCGTTAGCGTCCCTGGCCTCGCTCAGCGCGTGCCACACGAACGTCAACTCCAGCATCGTCGCCTCGTACGCGTTCTTCAGCAGTCGCGCGTAGAGCGCGGGCAGCTGGCGGTGCTCCTCGAAGGCCTTGGCCTGCACCATCGCCCGCAACCCGTACTGCCTGGCCGCCGGGCCCGTCCAGCCCTCCAACAGAATCAACTCCGGCAAACTATCCGCCAACTTCCCAGCATCCCTGGCTTTCTCTGCCCATTGTTCCGCGCGGTCGTGGAGTTGTTGGGCCAGGCCCTGGCTGATCTGCGCGGCCAGATGGGTCCGGGCGCGCAATGAACTCAGCATCATCTGTGCCCGGTGGACCGCTTCGCTAGCCAGCTCGCGCGCACGCGCCTGGTCGCGGAGCAACTGTTCCCGCTCGGCAGCGTTCGCTTGCGCGAATAGTTTGGTCTCGTGCGCCTGCTGCTGGCCCAGCTCCGTCTCGTCCGCGGCGATCGCGGCCG
>NZ_RQYZ01000084.1 GCF_003932855.1 Tessaracoccus sp. OH4464_COT-324
CGCGAGTATGGCGGCGGTGGTGTACCAGGGGGTGTTATTGGTCATCGGTGCCGAATTGTTTGCGTAGTTCTGCGGCTAGTTCGAGCATGAGTTGCTCCATTTGGGCGTTCACGTCGCCTTCCCAGGGCCCGATCAAAGCGAAATCGATGATGCAGTCCTGAGCCACCAGAACGCAAGTTTCCACTTTGAATTCTCCTCGAAGGCCGCAGTAGGCGTTTCCTACGGCTTTGGGGTTGACGAAATTCCTGGTCTTTGTTTTGTATAAGTCGTGGTAGTAGTCCACGCTGACGTGGATGGTTCTTGGGCGTGGGGTGGTGGGGTCTTGGTCGTCTTTGTGGACGTAGATCCAGCTGCTGGCCAGTCTGGAAGTGCGGGGGAATCCGGCTTTTGAGGGGATGAAGTTGGTGAGGGTTGGGATGGGCCAGTTTTCTTTGACGTGGTTGTGGAAGATGGGTGGGACGATGGTGGGTGGTGGGTGTCCGGCCCAGCGTTTGTCTTGTTGCCAGTTGGGGTCGTCGG
>NZ_RQYZ01000085.1 GCF_003932855.1 Tessaracoccus sp. OH4464_COT-324
CATCGCCCTTTCACGGCGGTAACCGGGGTTCGAATCCCCGTGGGGACGCCATCTAAAGATAACTCTTAATGAGAAATCTGTGTTCTTTAACAATATGGAAACAAGCTGAAAACTGAGAGATTTTCGAAAGAAAGTCTGAGTAGAAAAAGTCTTAGCTGATAAAAGGTGGCTAAGTAATGATTTATAGTTTATTGATATACATCTTGAAAATACTCAAGATTGTATGGTTAAGTGACTAAGCGCACAAGGTGGATGCCTTGGCAATCAGAGGCGAAGAAGGACGTGCTAATCTGCGAAAAGCTTGGATGAGTTGATAAGAAGCGTTTAATCCAAGATATCCGAATGGGGAAACCCGATAGGTGAAGAACCTATCATCGTGACTTGAATACATAAAGTAACGAAGCAAACCGGGAGAACTGAAACATCTAAGTACCCCGAGGAAAAGAAATCAACCGAGATTCTGTAAGTAGCGGCGAGCGAAAGCGGAAGAGCCAGTAAGTGATAACAATAATATTAG
>NZ_RQYZ01000086.1 GCF_003932855.1 Tessaracoccus sp. OH4464_COT-324
GGCCCATGTGCACCTCCAGCGGCCGGTGTTCTGGCGATCGTTTCGCGGGGGGACGCTGGGTGTTGTATTCGTTTCGGTAGGCCTCGGCTCGCTCGGCCAGGGTCAAAGCGTCGGGAACCCCGGGCAGGGGAAAGCTGCTCAAAGGTTCAAGGTCCCGAAGCCCCGTTCGCGTGACCCGTTCTGGCTTGGTGACTTTGTCGCGGGACACGGACCTAGCCGGAGGTTTCTGGGTCGGCCATGATGATCAGTTCGACATCCAGCGACCCTCGATTGGGACAGCGTCGTCGGTGACGATCGTCACCACCGGCAGCAGCACTCCCGGGTGGCCGGATCAACTGGCGATCGTCGGCTAGGTGTGATGTTTAATCGGGTTGTTCAGTCTCGTGATCGGTGGTTGCTTTTCGGTCCCGGAGTGGGATCTGTGATGATTGTAGAGGTGGACCCAGCCCGGTAGCGCGGCGAGGCGGCCTGCTTCTGCAGGGTAGAACTTCCTGAAGGCCCAGCCCTCGACCAACG
>NZ_RQYZ01000087.1 GCF_003932855.1 Tessaracoccus sp. OH4464_COT-324
GAGCGCTATTGCGCGGAACAGATCGAGAAGTGGTACATGAGAACCCACGAGGAAGGGGTAAACGCCACCGAGATCCTGCGCGCGCTAGCAAGCCAAAACGATCTCTCGATAGCGTACTCGAACGCTGCCGCCGCCGCGCTCAGGGCCGCCGTGGCCGTCTTCGTCTACCACAGAGAAGCCCCCGCCAAACTCCAAGCAGAATACCGCCAGTGGCTAGAAGCCAGCAAGATCCTCAATAGGATCGCCAAGTCGTTGCCTTCGATGGAGAAGGTGCCCGGTTGGAGTGGGCCCGCGGCCGATGAGTACACCGAGATGGCCGGGGTGCAGACCCAGGCCAGCCTGGAGTTGGCCGGGCTAACCACCGTGGTTCTTGAGACCTACAGACTGGCGATTCGGGTGAATGTGACGATGCAGGCCGCGGCCTACGAGTACCTGTGTCAGGTGGTGGAGCGCGCCGAGGCCGACAACTACACGCCCTCCGCCCCGGAGTGCTACGGGCCCACCAAGC
>NZ_RQYZ01000088.1 GCF_003932855.1 Tessaracoccus sp. OH4464_COT-324
ACGCAATTTAATTGCATTCGCCATTTCAATGCGTAAATCTAATTCATCACGCAAGGTTTTCTCATATTCTTGAATAACTTCTACCGCTCTTAAACGATAGCCTTCACGAGATAATTTTGGTAAGAAACCAGCTAATTTGTACATCCAACTTAAATCAGCATCAATTTGCGGCTGAATATCTGGGCGCAAGACTTTGATAACAACTTCTCGCTCTTGCCCTTCAGCGAGTTTCAGTTTCGCCGTATGTACTTGTGCAATAGAGGCTGAAGCCAATGCTGTTTCATCAAAATCGACAAACCAATTTTCCAAGGCGCAGCCAAAAGCTTGTTCGATTTGTTGACGAGCGATACTGCCAGAAAAAGCCTCTACTTGATCTTGCAATAAAGCTAACTCATCTGCAATTTCCGCAGGAAATAAATCTCGGCGCGTAGATAACATCTGCCCTAACTTGATCCAAACTGGACCTAACTCTTGTAAAGCCAAACGCAAACGTAAGCCAAA
>NZ_RQYZ01000089.1 GCF_003932855.1 Tessaracoccus sp. OH4464_COT-324
GTCTGGCTCGGCTCCGTCCACTACAACGGCCCAGACAACATTGAGGCGCTCTGGCTATCAGTCACCCGCAGCAAGTACACCCTCGATGACAACTTCAACATGTATGTCAAGGAGTGGCGGGATCCGCACTACGTCGGGAACCTCACCTGCGGACACACCAAACTCACCGGACAGTTCGAATGCATCGCGCATAGCGAAGACGCCACAATAGTCGGCATGGCCGGTGGAATCCTCCGCAACGACGACGAGGCTCTCGTTGAGGTCATGAACGAATACATTACCCACCTGCAAAACAGATGAGTAAGCGCGTTTGGTATGTCGTTATCGCGGTCCTCGCCTTTAGCTTGGTGGGGTTGGTGGTGGTGTTCTGGGCATTGCCGGTAGGTCCTCCGCCCGTGACACAGACCACCACGATCACTGTCCCGCCCAAGCCGACACCCACGCCGACGCCTAGCCCGAGCCCCACGCATTGGCGTGATAGCAAGGACTGGAC
>NZ_RQYZ01000090.1 GCF_003932855.1 Tessaracoccus sp. OH4464_COT-324
AGATCAGACGCCCGTCTTGGGCAACTTCACCTTCGGCCGCGGGTAGAACCCGAAATCCAACGTCAGATCAGACTCGCCATCACGAGTCAAACCCTCAGTAGTAGCACAACCCGTCGAAGAATCCTTGTCCCGACTGGTAGCACCAGGCTTGGTCGGCACATAACCAGCCGGAGCCTTGACACACACCTTGTAGGACTGACCCGGCTTCAACACCGGCAACTTCTCAAACAGGTACTTACCACTCGCGTCGGTCTTCACCGGCACCACAGGATCACCATTGACGTTCACCACAGGCTTACCATCCGGACCAGTGAGCACCAGCTCAACACCCGGCAGCGGCTTCTCGCCCTCATCCTGAACACCATTCTTGTTCTCATCCACCCACACGAAGTCACCCACCGTGACCTCAGGACGAACGAAACCAAAGTCCAGGCTCAGATCCTTCGCCCCGTCAGCAACCAACGGCAGCACGGTCTTAGCGGAGTTTAGAGGAATCCAGCGCCCGATCATCCCCAACCTCAGGCTTGGTCGGAATGTAATCGCCGGGAACGCTCACCACGGTAACGGTGTACTTCTCATCGTCACCGATCACCGGCA
>NZ_RQYZ01000010.1 GCF_003932855.1 Tessaracoccus sp. OH4464_COT-324
GCTCTCCCGGTTTCGGGGCGGGCTCTCCCGGTTTCGGGGCGGGCTCTCCCGGTTTCGGGGCGGGCTCTCCCGGTTTCGGGGCAGGCTCTCCCGGTTTCGGGGCAGGCTCTCCCGGTTTCGGGGCAGGCTCTCCCGGCTTCGGGGCAGGCTCTCCCGGCTTCGGGGCAGGCTCCCCCGGCTTCGACGAATCCAATTGCTCCAACTCCGCCCGACCCTCAGGACCGACCGCCACGAGCAACTCGCCGGAGGCAGCGTCCACTGCGGCCGTCTGCGGGGCAGACACCTTGGCGTAGCCGAGACGCAACCGGTATAGGCCGGGCTTGGTGAACGCCCAGCCGACGTGAGCGTGCGTCGGATCCGGGATCAGGATCTCCCGAGGTTGCCCCTCCGCGCTGCCGAGCTTCACCGTCGGATCTCCCCCCAGGATTCCTTCCTGGAAGAGAACGACCCGCCCAGGTCCCGAAACATCCAGCAGCCGGAGCGTCAACCCGCCGGGTACCGCTGCGTAGTCGATCGAATCAGTGCTATAGCCGGGCCACACCAACCCCGGTTGCTGGCTAAAGGGCAACACCCAGGTTGGCTCCCCAACCGGAGCGAGGATGGCGTCCCAAGCCGGCCTCTCCAGCGCGCTGCGGCGCATCAATTTGGCCGCGTCTGGCACCCCAAGCGCCACCTCCTCGACGGCTCGATCCACCGACACCTTGTCATAGAGACGCGTGTCGTCCTTGACCACCATACGAAGCTCGCCATCCGCCAAACGGGCAGCAATATCGACATGACCGTCGTCGAGCAGCTTCCGTCCGCCCACCAGCGCACGGGGTTGGTCGCTGGGTGGTGGGGCCGGCTCGTCGCCAGGAGCGCCACCGCTTCCCGAGTCGTCCTCGTCTCCCGGCTTATCACCCGTGGCCCCACCTTCCGCCACAAGCGTTCCCTGTGCGGTGTAGGTTTCACCCGGTGTGTACGAGTCGGTGAGATCAATATCGATGCCCGCCATGTTCTTCACCAACGGATGCGGGCGCAGATGCAACACCACGGCTGAACCCTCCATCCATGAGTCCAGGTAGCCGATCAGCGACAGGGTCTTCTCACCCGTAGCGTTCACGGTGTGCCGAAGCGCGACGGACTTACGCTGACCGCCCTCGTAGGACGCCAGATCGACGCTGCCATGGAAAGCCCGCGAGAACTCAATCGTGATACGTTTGCTGTCCAGATTCTGTTCACCGGGCGCAACAGTGACCTGGGCCGTAATGTCACCGGGAATTGATCGCTCGGTTCCTGCAAACGCCGGGCTAGCCGCTGGTGTCTTGGGCGAAGGTTCACCTGCTTCAGTGGTGGTGCCGCCAGGAGACTTGCCGTCTGCGGCCAGCGTGGCCGACGTCCATAGCGTATCTTCGGATTCGTCCACCACCGTCACCTGATAGTTCCCCACCTCGGCGCTCAGCACCTCGGTGAAGGCTGCGACACCGCCCACCAACTCGACCTCGGCCAGATGGTAGCCATCGACGGTGAATTTGGCCCTGCCTTTAACGTCGCGCCCTAGATCGACGCTCAGTTCGTGCAACGCTCCCGTCGAAGGTTTGATTGAGAAGGTGGGCTGTTCAGCCTTCGATGCCGAACTACTAGTTTCCAGCACCATGTTCGGCTCGTTTCCGCCCACCTGCCAGCGCAATGTGTGGTCCTTACTGCTCAGCAGCTCTCCCGTCTTCGCGCGCGCGGTGGCCCGGTAGGTCAATTCGTAGCGCCCAGGCTTACCGAACACCGTGTAATTGTGGGTGTGCATACCTGGTGAGAGGATCGAGCTTCGGTAACGAGGATCGGAGGAGCTGAACATTCGTCCCGCGTGCCCTGGCGTCTCGTCATCACCGGGGGCCCAGGAGAACATCTCAACTCGTCCCGGCCCGTCGACTTTGACCAGGTCAAGCGTGAAAACCGCGTCTCGGAACTGCTCGACGGGGATGTCGGTATCGGCCCCGAACCCTGCCCAGATCGGCGCATTGCGCGGCCCAGCCACGGCCGGGCCCATGTACCAAGAGGTGTTGGCACCCAGGAAGTCAAGCTCCCGAGCCGTTGGACCAACCTCCAGCAGGTAGTGGCTCGGGCCGACTCTGCCAGTGCGGTGGCTCAGGTAATTGATGGTTTGGTCAACCGGGTAGGTGTTTCGCGAGAACTCCGACCGCAGATCGAACCGCCCATCAGTGAAGAATACCTTGGGCGAATCGACGTGCGCCGATTTGGCCACGACCAACTGAGTGTCCTCGGCGCCTGCGATGGAGACGCCAGAGAAACCCAGCCCAGCGACGAGCAACGTCGCCAACGTGGAACGCATTCGTTTGCTAAGCAGCATGCATGCTCTTTCTAGGTTAGTTCGATGCCGGGCGAACCCCGCAATGAAAACGACTATCATTAGTCTTATCATGTGGCGGGGTTCTGGGACAACCTAGAGACACCAAACAAAATCAGCCCCACCGCAACGGCGAAGGCCAGCGCACGGCTCAGGCGAGCAAGGCCTGCCCAGGTCCGTCACCCGGCGCCACTTCGCCCAACACCCAGGCGTCGATACCGCGGCCGGCTAGGCAAGCCAGCGCCCCCGGAACGGAGGAAACCGGCAGGATCGCCACCATGCCAACGCCCATGTTCAAAGTGGCGTCCACGTCCTCCTGTGTAAGCCCGCCGACCTGCTGCACCAGCTGGAAGATGGGCGCCGGCGTCCACGAGGCGCGGCTGAGCCGAGCAGTCAGCCCAGGCGGGATGACCCGGGCCAGGTTGTTGGCCAGACCTCCACCGGTGATGTGGCTGAAGGCGTGCACCTCCACCTCATCAATCAGCGCCAGAACATCCAATGCGTACACCTTCGTCGGCTCCAGCAGTTCCTCCCCCAGCGTGCGTCCCAGTTCCTCGACCGGGCGTTCCAGCGACCATCCAGCCTGTTCCAACAGCACGTGGCGCACCAGGGAATAACCGTTGGAGTGCAGGCCCGAAGAGGCTAGACCGACGACAACATCGCCAGCCACCACGCGATCCGCCCCCAAGATGCGCGACTTCTCCACTACTCCGGTCGTTGCCCCCGCGACGTCATACTCGCTAGGGCCCAGCAGGCCCGGATGCTCAGCAGTCTCGCCTCCGACGAGCGAGCAGCCTGCAGCGACGCAGGCCTGGGCTATACCCCCGACGATAGCGGCGATCCGCTCCGGCACCACTTTGCCGCAGGCTATGTAATCGGTGACGAACAGCGGCTCCGCTCCCGTGACCACTATGTCGTCAACCAACATCCCAACCAAGTCGAAGCCGATGGTGTCGTGCTTGTCCAGTGCCTGAGCGATGGCCACCTTGGTGCCCACACCGTCGGTTGAGCTGACCAGCACAGGGTGCGACATCTTTTTGAACGCGCTCGCGTCGAAGAACCCGGCGAAGCCGCCCAATCCACCCAGCACCTCCGGGCGGCTGCTGGCCGCTACCGAGGTCTTCATCAACTCCACAGCGCGATCACCCGCAGCGATGTCCACTCCGGCGCGGGCGTATGCGTTGGTCATTTGGTCTCCTTGGTGACGAGGTGGAGCAGACGCGCCTGCTCCGGCGGAATCGGGACAGGATATTCGCCGTCGAAGCAGGCCCGGCACAGGTTCTCACTCGGCTGGTTCGTCGCCGCAACTAGCTCGTTCAGCGAGACGTAGCCCAGCGAGTCGGCGCCGATCGAACGGCACACGTCCTCCACGCTCAGCCCGGGAGAGATCAACTCTGCCCTAGTCGCGAAGTCTATGCCATAGAAACAGGGCCACTCCACAGGCGGCGACGAGATGCGCACGTGCACCTCCTTCGCCCCGGCCTCCCGCAGCATCCTGACCAGCGCACGCTGTGTGTTGCCTCGCACGATCGAGTCATCAACGACGACGAGCCGCTTCCCCTCGATCACCTCGCGCAGCGGGTTCAATTTCAGCCGGATACCGAGCTGCCGGATGGTCTGCGAGGGCTGGATGAACGTCCGACCGACATAGGCGTTCTTCACCAACCCGAGCCCGAACTCGATGCCTGACTCCAGCGCATAACCAATGGCCGACGGGGTGCCAGAATCAGGCGTCGGGATCACCAGATCCGCCTCAACGGGGTGTTGGCGGGCCAAGCGACGTCCGATGTCGACTCGGGCAGCGTGGATCCCTCGCCCCGCGATCCGGGTGTCTGGGCGAGCCAAGTAGACGTACTCGAAAATGCAGCCCTTCGGTCTGGGCTCGGCGAAACGCATACTCCTGAGCCCGGCCCCGTCAATAGCGAGGAACTCCCCTGGCTCGATCTCGCGCACGAAAGAGGCGCCGACGATGTCCAGCGCAGCGGTTTCGCTGGCCACCACCCACCCCGACTGCAGGCGGCCGAGAACCAGCGGGCGGACGCCCTGCGGATCCCGCGCGGCATAGAGCGTCTGCTCGGTCATGAACACCAGTGAGAAAGCGCCGACGAGACGGGGCAGCACCGCGAGCGCGGTCTTCTCCAGCGGGAGATCGCTGTAGGACGCCAGCAGTGCCGTAACCAGCGCGGTGTCGGAAGTGGAGTCCATCCGCGCGTCCTTACGCGGCACATCGGCCTCCGGCGAACGCTCCTTCAGCCAATCGGTGAGCTCCGCAGTGTTGGTCAAGTTGCCGTTGTGGGCGAGTGCCAAGCCCGTGCCGTCGTCAAAGGATCGGAAAGTGGGCTGCGCATTGTTCCAGGTGGACGAGCCCGTGGTGGAGTAGCGAGTGTGCCCCACCGCCATCATGCCCGGCAGCGACTTCAAGGTGGACTCGTCGAACACTTGGGCCACGAGACCCATGTCCTTGTAAACCATGATCCTCTCGCCGGTGGACACCGCCATCCCAGCTGACTCCGTGCCCCGGTGCTGCAGCGCAAACAACCCGAAGTAGGCAAGCTGGGCCACATCCTCGTCGGGAGCCCAGACGCCAAATACCCCACACTCGTCACGCGGCAGCCGTTCGGTGAGGCATGGATCCAGGGTGAGTTGACCGTCAGGTTGAGCCACGATCTCATCCTAGCCCCCACAACCTTGAACACCTATCCCACGAAACAGATGCGCCATTGCCCCCGACAGCTGACCAAATTGGCAGCCGCCGGGGGCAATAGCTAGTTGCTCAGCCCTTAACACCTCCGGCCGTCAAGCCAGAAACGATGTACTTCTGCAAGAACATGAACAACAGGATCACCGGAATGGCAGCCAACACCGCACCCGCCGCGAACAGCGACCAGGGCGCGTTGCGGTCATCGGACGCCCACACGTACAGACCGACGGCCAGAGTGTAGTTCTCCGGACGCTGCAGTACCACGCGCGCGAGAATGAACTCGCCGTAGGTACCGACGAAGCTCAGCAGGCCCACGACCGCCAGGATCGGCGAGACCAGCCGCATGATGACGCCCCAGAAGATCTGTGCGTGCGTCGCCCCGTCGATCTTCGCGGCCTCGTCCAGCTCCTTCGGGATCGTATTGAAGAAGCCGTACATGAGGAACGTGTTGGCCCCCAGCGCCCCGCCCAGGTAGACGAAGATCAGGCCGAGATGCTCGCCCAACCCAATCACCGGGAAGATGTCCTTGAGCGTGAGCAGCAGGAGGAAGATCGCGACGACGGCCAGCATCTGCGGGAACATCTGGATGATCAGCAAGAAGGTGAGCCCACCGCGCCTTCCGCTGAATCGGAAGCGGCTGAACGCGTAGGCCGCCGACGCCGCCATCAGCACCGTTGCGATCGCGGTCACCGATGAGACGTACAGCGATTGCAGCATCCAGCGCGGGAAATCCGTCCCCATCAGCTTCGCGTAGTGCTCGCCCGTGAAGGCCCGGAACAGCTCGTTCGAGCCAGTCAGGGTGCCCGACGGGTTGACCGAGGCGGAGAACACGTAGAGCAGCGGCAGCACGCAGTAAACGATGAACAGTAGCGCGAAGATGTGCTTCCAGCCGACAGCCTTGAGCCACCGCCAGAAGCGGGTGCCCGTGGAGAGCCGGGTTTTGGAGGTAACTGTTGGAGCGCTCATCACATGATCTCCTCAAGCTTGCGGGTCTGGCGGAAGCCAAGCCACGAGACGATACCCACCACCACGAAGATGATGATCGACAGCGCGCTCGCCAGACCGTACTGCTTCTCGCTTTCGAAGGACATCGCGTAGACCATGGAGATGAGGATGTCGGTGGCGCCCACGTTGAACGGTGCCCCCGCGTAGTTCGGGCCACCGTCGGTCAGCATGTAGATCAGCGAGAAGTTGTTGAAGTTGAAGGCGAACGACGCGATCAGCAGCGGCGCCACGGAAACCATCAGCATCGGCAGCGTCACGTTGAAGAAACGACGAATCGGGCCAGCTCCGTCCATTACGCCGGCCTCGGTCAGCTCGCCCGGGATCGCTTGGAGCGCGCCCGTGCAGACCAGGAACATGTACGGGAACCCGAGCCACAGGTTCACCATCAGGATCGATACCTTCGCGAGGAACGGATCGCCCAGCCAGTTCACAGCCGCGCCGCCCAGCAGGGTCTCGTTGACGAAGCCGAACTGCCGGTTGAGCATGCCACGCCATACCAGCGCTGCCAGGAAACCCGGGAAAGCGTAGGGCAGGATGAACAGCGCCCGGTAGACCACCCGCCCCTTGACCCGCGGGTCGTTGAAGACCACGGCAATCAGCAGGCCCAGCGCGAACGTGGTGAGCACCGAGAGGATCGCGAAGGCGAACGTCCAGCCCAGAGAGCCGAGGAAATATCCCGCCGCGTCCGGGTTTGTGAACAAGAAGGAGAAGTTCTTCAACCCGACGATGACGCGCCAGCCCGGTTCCAGTTTCTTGCCGTTGTCGGCGACGTAGTTGCCGATCGAGTCGTCGGCCGAGTAGACCGTTCCTTCGACATCGGTGAACTTGTCTGCGGACTCGTCATAGGACAGCTGGGGCAGCGACTGGGTTGCCGTGGTGCCGTTTCGGGTGCGCAGCGATCCCTGCTCTGGGTCTTCGCTGATCGCCACCCTGAGCCCCAGCACTTCCTCCTGGCGCTGGGTGAGCTGCGGCAGGGTGAGGACCGTGTAGCCCTCTGCTGCGGTGACCCGGTCGCCCTCGACGGTGGCTCCGGTCAGCTCGGCTAGCGGCTGCTGGGCGGTTCCCGCCTGCGCCTTCCCGTCGCGCACCACCGCGAGGCCGAGTACGCCGTCGCGCTCGATGACGCTCACCGGGTAGGAATCGGTGGTGTCCACCTCAGAGGTCGCCAGGATCTGCTTGACGGCGGCAGCCTTGGTGTCGTTGTGTCCATCACCGTAGTTGGTGAATGCGACGAAACCCGTCATGCCCATCACGTAAACCTGATAGACAGCGAGGAAGATAAGACCGGGATACAGGTACTTCGCGGGGATCGCTCGACTGGAGAAGTAGACATAGTCAGCAATGACCAGACTGACCACAAGGAAGGACAGGATCGCCCATTCGCCGAGCGCGTAGGTGGCCATGACCCCGTACAGGCCCAAGGCGTTGACGAGCAGCATCAGAATAAGCTTCACGTAGAAGCCGGGCCTACTGATGTCTCTTGCATGTGAGAGTGGAGGCGTCTCCACTGACGACTTACTCATTTCTATCCATAACCGTTCTTGGAATGGGGGCGGGCTGACTCAGCGCAACCCGCCCCCATGATCACCGTGGATCAGAACTTCGCCTTGATGTTTTCCACCATCGCGGTCCAGGCAGCCGCCGGGTCTGCCGCGGTGCCGTTCAGGATCTGCATCTCGGTGTTGCCCCAGAACTCCCAGACGTAGCCCATCTCGGCGATGGCCGGCATCGGCTGGCCGGACTTGCCCGCTTCGTCGAAGCCCTTGATCAGCGGGTCATCGATGGCGGAGGCAGAGGCGGTCAGAGCGGGAGCACGGCCACCCATCTTGTACAGCAGGTCCTGGGCTTCCTTGGATGCGGCCAGGTCGAGGAACGAGTTAGCCAGCAGCGCGTTCTTGGAGTGCGCGGAGACAAAGATGCCCTGGACTCCGAGGAACGGCGCAGAGGACTGGGGGCCGGCAGCCGGGACGGGCAGAACGCTGATGTCCATACCAGCTTCCTTGAAAGCGGTAGTGTTCCAGGGCCCGGTGATCATGTAGGCGGACTTGCCGTCAAGGAAGAGCTGCTTGGCCTGGTCGGCACCGATGTCGGCGGACAGCACACCTTCCGCAGCAAGCTTCTTCAGGTAGTCGGCGAAAGCCTGGCCCTCGGGGCCGGCCATGCCGAGCTCGTTGGTGTACTCGCCGTTAGCCATCTTGAACACGGGGGCGCCGAACGAGGTCTGCAGCGGGTACAGGTGGTAGGCGTCACCCTGCGCCCCCTGCTGGATCAGCACCGGGTACTCGGAGCCTTGAATGGTCTTGCCCTGAGCGATCAACTCGTCGAAGGTGGCCGGGGTGTCCTGGGCCAACTTGTTGTTGCGCACCAAACCGATGTTCTCCATGGCGTAGGGCACGCCCCACACCTTGCCGTCGAGCGTCATAGCGGAGACGGCGGCCGGGTTGAAGTCGGCGGCCTTGGAAGCGAAGTCGACCGGCGAGATGACGCCGTTCTTGACCAGCTTGCCCACACCGTCGTGCGCGGTGATAACAAGATCCGGCCCCTGGCCGGTGGCCGCCTGGGCCACGAGGTCGTTGGCGATGTCGTCAACGGGCTTCTGCACGACGTCGAGTTTGAAGCCGTGTTTGCTGGCTAGCTCTTCGCCGAACTTCTTGAACATCGGGGCGCGGGTATCGTCGGCCCAGATCACGAGGCTACCGCCCTCCATCGCGGGGGCGGAGCTGGTCTGGCTGGCGGGGGACGACATCTTGTCATCCGGCGACGCGCTCGGGGTGGTGGAAGCGCCACCGCCGCTGCAGGCGGACAGCAGCACGCAGACGCCAGCTGCGAAAGCAACCATGCTCTTACGCATAGGGAATCTCCTTTGATCGTCGGGCCAGCTAGCTGGCCCTTTGGGACGCTCTTGCGCCCAACTACGTGGACCAACTCTAACCCCCCGGTAGTCCGCGTCGCAATGTGTCTTTCGGTAAGCTACGAAAGCGTTACAAGTCATTGCGCAACGGTTGCCGCAGCACTAAGGTTGGGGATCAACAAATCTTCGGAGGACCAATGGCGATCACGACGACTCTGGCAGACATTGCCGCTGCCGCGGGGGTTTCGACCGCAACCGTTTCCCGGGTGATGAACCGCAAACCTGGCGTCCGCAGCTCCACCCGTGAGGCCGTACTACGCGCTTTGGAGCAAGCCGAGTACGAGGTGCCCACGCAGCTGACGAGAAATCTCGTCGCCGTGCTGGTTCCCGAACTGTCCAACCCATCCTTTCCCCAATACGCGCAAGAACTCACCCAGTTGCTCTTCGCCGCGGGATACGCGGCAATCGTCTGCCCCGCAGGCCAAGGCGGATCGTCCGAAGCCCAATACTTGGACACGTTGCTCGACTCGGACGTCTGCGGGATCATCTCCGTCTCCGGCGCCTCGGCCGACGCCCTCGCCTCCAAGGTGCCCTACGAACGCCTGCTCGACTCCCGAATACCCTCAGTGTTCATTAACGGCTCGCCCGAAGGGATAGCAGCCCCCTTCTTCTGCGCCGACGATGCAGTCGGAGTGCAGCTCGCCGTCGAGCACCTGCGCAACCTCGGCCACGAACACATCGGCCTGGCTGTCGGGCAGCCACGCTTCCTGCCCACCAGACGCAAGACCGCCGCCTTCCTGGCGCTCGGCTTCGACGAACAACGCGACGTCGTGAGCACCGAGTACACCGCCGACGGCGGCGCCCGGGCCGGACGCCGCCTGCTCGCGAACGGGCACACCGCGATCGTCGCAGGCTCCGACGTAATGGCAATGGGCGCGATCCAGGATGCCCAGGCGCAAGGCCTGAACGTTCCGGGCGACTTCAGCGTCGTCGGCTACGATGACTCCCCCATCACCCGGCTCACCCAACTGACCACCGTGCGCCAGCCGGTGAACCCCATCAGCGAGGCCGCAGTCGCGACCCTGCTGAACATCATCCGCGGTGAAGAGGTAGCGGCAGGTGAACTCCTCTTCGCCCCCGACCTCACCATTCGAGCAACGACAGGACGACCATGACACCAAGCTGGTGGCGCGACGCCGTCATCTACCAGATCTACCCCCGCTCCTTCGCCGACTCCGACGGCGACGGCTACGGCGACATCCGGGGCATCATCTCCCGCCTAGATCACGTGCGCGATTTGGGCGTCGACGCGGTGTGGCTATCCCCCTTCTACCGTTCCCCCATGCGCGACGCCGGCTACGACGTGGCGGATTACCGCGACATCGATCCCCTGTTTGGTGACCTCGCCGACGCGGAGGCCCTGATCGCGGCCTGCCACGAGCGTGGGCTGCGGATCATCGTGGACCTCGTGCCCAACCACACCAGCAGCGACCACGTCTGGTTCCAGGAAGCACTCGCCGCCGGTCCCGGCTCTCCCGAGCGCTCGCGCTACCACTTCCGCGACGGCCGCGGGCCCGCCGGCGAGTTGCCGCCCAACAACTGGACCTCGATCTTCGGCGGCAAGGGCTGGACCCGGCTCGTTGACGCCGACGGCCACCCCGAACAGTGGTATCTCCACATCTTCGACGTCACCCAGCCCGACCTGAACTGGGACAACGAGGATGTGCGCGCCGAGTTCGACGATATCCTGCGCTTCTGGTGTGACCGCGGCGTCGATGGTTTCCGCGTTGACGTGGCGCACTCCCTGGTCAAGGCGCCCGGCCTGCCCGACGAGACCGAGGAATACCGGCTGCTCAGCGGCTCCCCCAGCCCCAAGTGGGACCAGGACGGGGTGCACGACGTGTACCGCCGTTGGCGCCGGGTCCTCGACGGCTACGGCGAACGCATCCTCGTGGCCGAGGCCTGGGTGGACAGCCCCGAGCGCCTGGCCAGGTATCTGCGCCCCGACGAGATGCACACCGCGTTCAACTTCGACTTCCTCACCAGCAGCTGGTCTGCCAGCGAGTACCGCAAGCGGATCGCCGCATCGCTGGCCGCCGACGGCGCGGTGGGCGCGCCCACAACCTGGGTACTCTCCAACCACGACACCGTACGCCACGTGTCACGCCTGGGCCGCGCGGAGAACCCCGGCGCCCACGTCGAAGGAATCGGCCCCGACGACCCGCAGCCCGACTACGAGCTGGGGCTGCGCCGCGCTCGCGCTGCGACGACGATGGAACTCGCGCTGCCCGGGTCGGTGTACCTGTACCAGGGCGAGGAACTTGGCCTACCCGACCACACGTCGCTGCCGCACGAGTACCGCCAGGACCCGGCTTGGTTTCAGTCGAACCACGAACAGGTAGGTCGCGACGGGTGCCGCGTACCGCTGCCTTGGGAAGCCGACTCCCCCGCCCTGGGCTTCTCCCCGACGGGCGCGACGTGGCTACCGCAGCCGGAGCGTTACCGCGAACTCGCGGCGGATCGGCAGTCCGGAGTCGAGGGCTCCACGCTGGAGCTGTACCGTCTCCTGATCCGTCTGCGGCGAGAGCTCGGCCTGGGCAGCGGCGAGTTGCGCTGGCTCGATGGCTACCCCGACGGGGTGGTCGCCTTCACGAACGCGGGCGTCACGGTACTGACCAACGTCTCCGCCGATGACGTGGCACTGCCTGCGGGCGAGGTGCTGGCCGCCAGCGAGCCCCTCCACGGGGTGCTCCCCGCCGGCGCCGCATGCTGGCTGCGCTGAAAGCCGAAGGAGGGGCCGTCCCTGAGGAGCGGCCCCTCCTTCTTCCGTCCGATATCGCTCAGGTCACCGGGGGCGGACGGAGAAGGCGAAGTCCGCAGTGGACTTAGACGTCACCATCGGCGGGTGCAGGTCGCGCATCCTGAACCGCTGTCGCCGGCGCACTAGCAGGACCGACACCGCCGTCGAGGCTACGAAGATCGCGCCCAACACGCCGATGCACATCCAGTAGGTGCTCAGCTGTCCACCGGAGATGGCCACCCGGAACGCAGTCACCGAATACCACATGGGTGAGACCGGCGCGAGCGCCCGGAAGAAGGGCCCGAGCATCGTCACGGGGAACACGCCCCCGCAGGCGGCCAGCTGCAGAACAAGCCACACCAGGAAGATGGCTGTCTGTGGCGAGCCGGCAGCGATCCGTACGGCGTAGGCCAAGGCGATGAAGCTGAGCGACGCGACGGTGAGCAGCAGCAGGTACAGCCACGGGTGAACCGGATCAATGCCGAGCAGCGGCCACAACCCCAGTCCCATCGCGAGCGCACCCACCAGGCTGACCGCGGCTAGCGGCCCGAGACCGGTCGCAGCGATCCTGAGCGGATTGCCCCGGCCGGTCAGCGCGCGCCCGGAGATGGTGCGCACCACGAGGAAAGCCGAAACCGTGACAATCCACAACGCGATCGAAAAGAACATCGGAGCCAGTCCGCGACCGTAGTACTTGGCGTCGTGGTCCACCACCTGCTCGAACTCGACGGGCGAACTCATCGTTACGGCAAGGCTCTGCTGCTCCGCGTCGGTCAGGTCGGGCAGGCGCTTGGCTCCCTCGTCCAGGCCCTCGGCCAGCTTGTGCGCTCCCTCGGCGAGCTGCGGCATGGCCGTGTTCAGAGTTCCGATGGCGTCGGACAGCTTGAGCGCGCCGTCCAGGGCCTGCGGCGCGGCTGCCGCCAGCTCACGGGCGCCCCCGGTGAGGGACCGTAGCGCGTCACGCACGTCTGTGAGGGAGCCGTCCACCTGCTTGGTGCCCTCGCTGATCCGCTCCACGCCGCCTGCGGCAGCTTCCGCCGAGGTCCGCGCGTTGTCGAGCGCGGCCGTGGCGCCACGCGCCGCGCCCTCGACGTCCACGCTGTCCAGCTGAGCCTTGATGGCGCTGGCAGAACTTTCCACCGCAGCAATCCTCTCCGCAAGCTGGTCGAGGATGCGGCGATCCTCCGCCAACTCGTTCAGCAGGTCTTGCACGTTCGGATCCTCCGCCAGCTCGGGGTGGGTCGCGAGCAGCGCCTGCCCGGCTCGACTCGCCTGGTTGCTGTGGTGGCGGTGCTTGATGAGCAGCCCGGTCTCTCCGCCGGTGATAAGTGCGTGATCCGCCACTAGCTGCTGGGCCTGCTGCCGGGCTGCGGGAATGGTCTCCAGCGAGTGCGTGGCCAGCTGACTCACGTAGCCGGCGGCGGTGCGCACCTCACCCACGGCGCTGGCGGTGTTCACGCCGATGGTGAGCGCACCGTCGCGCACCTTCCCCATGCCCTCCCCAGCTTGGTCGATCGCTCCCTCGACCTTGGTGAGGTTCTCCTCGACCCCGGCGAGCCCGCCCTTCGCGGCAGCCACGCGCTCCGCTGCGCCGGTTACCTCGTCGTGCAGCAGGGCTACCCCGGAGGTCACCTTGTCGAGACCGTCGGAAAGGTGACCAGCTCCCGTGGCGGCGCCCACCATGCCGTTCTTGATCTGGTCGAGGGAGCCGAAGAGCGCCCGGAAGTAGGCGTCGGCCACGCTGGCGTCGAGGGTTTTAGCGAGCGCATCCTCCGCTTTTCCGGTCAGGGTGCCGATGATGAAGCCGTTGGCGTCGTCGCGATGCAAGATGAGCTTGGCCCTCCTTGGGTCGTAGTTGCCGACGCTGGTCAGGTTTGCGGAGAAGTCCTCGGGCACGGTGATGGTCATGAAGTATTCGCCGTCGGCCAGGCCGCTCGCTGCTTCATCATCGTCGTCGAGGAACACCCAGTCGAAGACCGGACGGTCCTTAAGCGCCTGTACGAACTGCTCGCCTCCGCGGACCTCTACCGACTCGAACTTGGCGGGCCGATCGTGATTGACTACCGCCACCCGCACCTGGTCGATGTTGTCGTAGAGGTCCCAGTTAGCGGCCAGGTAGATACCGCCATAGAGGCTCGGAACCAGCAGGATGAAGACCAGCGCCACCCGACTCAGACCCTTGAACCTGCGGAACTCGTAGCGCAGGAAATGACTGATCGCACTCAACTCCGGCTCCCTTCTTCGGCGTCTGCGGCAGCATTCGAGTTGCGCAGGGCGTCACGGATCACTTCCGGATCAACGCTGATGGGCTGGTCGGAGACCTCGACGACGGTGCGGGCGCGGTCGATCAGCACGGTCGAGGCGGAGCGCAGGTTAGGCAGCCGCACGATGGTGGTGCCGGCGGGCGCGGCGTCGGCGTCATTCACGGTGGCGACGACGACGGCATCCTGAGTGCGGGCGATGTGGTCGAGCAGCTGGTAGAGCACCGGCTGCTGCGCCGTGGGCACCAGGGCGTCGGCATCGTCGAGCGCGACGACGCATGCTTCGCGAATGAGGGCCAGGCAAACTGCAGCCACGGCGCGCTCCAGCGGGGTAAAGGTCTCCATCTCAATGGCACGGTCGAAGCGAATGCCCAACACGTTCTCCAACTCGGTGAATCTAGCCAAACCTCGCTTAGGTCGGATGCCCTCCAGGAAACAGCGCTCGTAGATCGATTCCCGCAGCGTGAGTCGGTCCTCCGGCACCACGTAATTGCCGAGCCGGGCGACACTGGTGATCTGCATCGCTCTGCGCGGCGAGTCTATGGCGTCAACGCCGCCAATCAGGAGGGAACCGCTGACGCCACGCATGCGGCCGGTGAGGGCGAGCAGCAGGCTGGACTTTCCGGTGCCTTCTTCGCCTTCCACGAGGCACAGGCCCGGATTGAGTTCGAGGTCAAGCGGTCCGAATACGCGGCCGAGGCTGGCTTCGGCTTCCAGCCGGTGTACGGTCAGGAGTGCGGTCATGACAGCAGCCCCCTCATTGAGAGACCGATGATCTCTGCCACGTCCTCGATACTGAAAATCTCGGGAGCGGCCACGCGGTCCCTGGCGAAGGTTCCGAGCAGCGCGAGCCCGCCCAGCACTGCCCTGCGCAGCTGGTGCGCAGGCAGGTGGCCGGTGGCCGGGTGCTGAGCGAGGGCGTCGGTGACTCGGCCGGTCCAGGTGGCGAGCAGCCGGGTGTAGGTGGGGCGCACCTCCGGCTCGCGGGCTGCCAGGGCCCGGAGCTCGGTGAACAGTGACTGCTCGGCGGGCAGGGCGAGCACCCCCTGGACGAGCACGCCGGACAAGGCCCGGGCGACGTCCCCATCGGTGGCCTCGTCCAAGGCGGCCATCAGCTCGGCATGGAGAGATTCGAAGAAGGTCTCCACTCGTGTCGCACACACCGCCGCGTACAGCTCAGGCTTTGAGGCGAAGTTGGAATATACCGCGCCCTTCGTGAACCCGGCTTCGTCGCTGATCATCTTCAGGCTCGCGCCCTCGTAACCGTGCTCGGTGAAGATCTTGTCCGCTGCGGCCACCAGCTTGCGCTGAACGTCGCTGCGGGCGGGTCTGCTTACCATAATCACTCCAATACCATCGGTCTTGAATACCGATGGTACTCAATCTCGACGGCATCGCCTAATCGGTCGCTCACCGGACCTGACGATTTCGTGCCAATCCCGCACCCACCACTGACGAACCTCGGCTATTCGTGTATGAATAGATGTGTTGGTTCGTGTATCTTGCAGTGTTGCGATGCGCGAGTTGGGACGATTGAAAGGAAACCGGCGTTGACTGAGATCACCGTCCCAGTTGGTTCGACCATTGGCCTGCACGCGCGCCCTGCCCGATTGATCGCCCAAGCTGCGCAGACCTTCGACGCGCAGATCATGCTCTCCTACAACGGCCACAGCGTCATCGCCATCTCCCCGCTCATGATCATGTCCCTCGGAGCTGAGCACGGAGCCGAGGTCACCGTTTCCAGCGACGACGAGGCCGCAACCCGGGCGATCGCGGATCTCATCGCTCAGGACCTAGACGAGGCCTGAACCGGCCCCGCCGCAGAAGGCCGGGCCGCGGATCGCTCAACCCGGTGAGCTGGCCTTCCACAGCCTTGGCCAACCAGCGCAGCCAGCCGCCGCTGAGGACCCACCTCGCCTCCTGCCCGGAGCATCCTCGCTCCGGGCAGGGTTCTCGTGACGGCCCTAGTAGTCGTGCCGCCGATCCGAGCGGTCCAGCTCCTGCTCAATGGCTGCGATCAACTCAGGCGTCATCTTCGGCATCGACTGCGTCTCCGGACCTTGGTTGCTGAGGCTCTGCGGGTTCAGCAGCTCGTCCACCTGCTGCTCCGTCAGCAGACCCCGCTCCACCACCAACTGGCGAATCTCTCCCTCGCCGCGCAGCGCGGCCTTGGCGAGATCCGCAGCCGCCTGATAGCCGATCGTCGGCGACAGCGCCGTGACCACACCAACCGAGGACTGCACCATCCGGCGCAACCGGTCGCGGTTGGCAACGATCCCGTCGACACAGTTGATGCGCAACGTGCGGATGGCCCGCCTGAGCCATGTCACGTTCTGCAGGATCATGTGTGCCATCACCGGCTCGAAGGCGTTCAGCTGCAGCTGGCCGCCCTCCGAAGCCATCGAGACCGTCACATCCGAACCCGCGATCACGTAGGCCACCTGGGTGACCGCCTCCGGGATGACCGGATTTACCTTGCCCGGCATGATCGACGAACCTGCTTGCTTCGCCGGCAGGCTGATCTCCCCCAAACCGGCCTGCGGGCCCGAGGAGAGGAGCCGCAGGTCGTTGCAGATCTTGCTGATCTTCATCGCGTTGCGCTTCAGCGCCGACGAAACGAGCATGAAAACCCCGGTGTCGCTCGTCGCCTCGATCAGATCATGTGCCGTGCGCAGCCGGTGTTCGCCCGTGATCTCGCGTAGGTGTCGCATCACCGCCGGCGCATAGTCCTCGTGCGCCGTGATACCCGTACCGATCGCCGTCGCCCCCAGATTCAGCTCGCTCAGCGACGGCAGCGTCTGCTCCAGCAGCTGAACGTCCTCGCCCAGCGTCGATGCGAAACCGTGGAACTCCTGGCCGAGCGTCATCGGCACAGCGTCCTGCAGCTGGGTACGCCCAACCTTCAACACGTCACGGTACTCCCGGCCCTTCAGGTGGAAGGAGTACTGCAGAAGCTGCAGCTCCGCGATCAGCTTCCGAATTCCCGCCGCCACCGCCAGCTTCACCGCCGACGGGTAGGTATCGTTCGTGGACTGCGCCCGGTTCACATGATCGATCGGGTGCAGGTAAGCGTAGTCGCCCTTCTCGCGCCCCGCCAGCTCCAGCGCACGGTTGGCGATCACCTCGTTAGCGTTCATGTTGGAACTCGTGCCTGCCCCACCCTGGATCACGCCGACGATGAACTGATCGTGCAGCGCTCCCTCGATGATCTCCTGGCAGGCCTGATCGATCAGGTCGGCGCGCTCGTCGTCCAACTCGCCCAGGTCAGCGTTGGCTCGCGCCGCGGCCTGCTTCACCTGCGCGAAAGCCACCACGAAATCCGGGTAGATCCCGATCGGCCGTCGGCTGATCGGGAAGTTGTCCACGGCTCGCGCCGTGTGCACGCCCCAGTAGGCGTCCGCGGGCACCTCGTACTCGCCGAGAGAGTCCCGCTCGATCCTGATGTTCATCACTATCCCTTCGACAGGTTGTTCAGTAGCAGTGCCTCGGCGTGCGCGGCCTTCGCGAAGTCGTCGAGACTGAGCGATTCGTCTATTCCATGCATCCGAGAATGCGGATCGACCACCGCGGTGCACAGCACCAGCGCGCCCGGGTTGCGCTGCGCCAGCTCTCCGACGATCGGGATCGACCCGCCGCAGCCCATCTCCACCGGCTCGACGCCGAATGCCTCCCGCAGCGCGTCCACCGCCGCCCGAGCGCGCTCATCCGTCAGCTCGGTTCGGCTGCCCGCGCTGCCGCGGCCGAACTCCAACTCCAGCTGCGCACCCCACGGCACGTTGCGCTCCAGGTGTGCCCGCAGCGCCTCCTGTGCCCGCCCCGGGTCGTCGGCGGGCGCCAGCCGGACACTCACCACGGCGCGCGCCTGCGCCACCAACACGTTCGCCACATCCTTCACCGGCGTGGCGTCGATCGCCAGCACCGACGCCGTCGGCTTGGTCCACAACCGGGCCGCCGCCGGGCCGTCACCGATGAGCTGCACCCCGTCAAGCAACCCCGTCTCCGTGCGCAGCCGCTCATCGGAGTAGTCAACGGCTACGTCGTCGCTGGCCACCAGGCCCGCGACCGCGACGTTGCCACGGTCGTCGTGCAGCGTGGCCAGCAGACGGCTGAGCGCGGTGAGCGCGTCGGGCACCACCCCGCCGAACGCGCCCGAGTGCATCGGCGTGCGCAGGGTCCTAACCGTGACGGTGACGTCAATGAGACCGCGCAGCATCGTCGTCAGGCTCGGCGTGCCCACCTCCCAGTTGGTGGCGTCTGCGATGACGAACACGTCAGCCGACAGCTCGTCGGTGTACTTGTCGAGGATCGCCGCCATCGTCGGTGATCCCTGCTCCTCCTCGCCCTCGATCAGCAGCTTCACCCCCACCGGCGGCCGGCCACCGAACGCCCGCAGCGCCGCCAAATGGACAGCGAACCCACCCTTGTCGTCCGCGGTGCCCCGGCCCCAGAGGCGGCCCGCGCGCTCCTGGGCTTCGAAGGGCGCGCTCGTCCACTCGGCGACCTCGCCGGTGGGCTGCACGTCGTAGTGGGCGTAGAGCAGCACGGTGGGCTGGCCCGCAGGCGCAGGGAAATTCGCGTACACCGCGGGCTTGCCGCCCGCCTCCAACATCCGCACCTCACCCGCGCCCACGTCGCCGAGCAGCCGGGCTACCTCGCGGGCGGCGGCGAGCACATCGTCGTGATGCTCGGCCAAGGAGGACACGGACGGAATGGCCACCAGGCGCTTCAGATCGTCGATGACGCCGGGGAGGACTTCGGTTACAGCAGCAGAAATGGTCACGCCTTGCAGCCTAGCGGCCCACCCATGCGGCCGCAGGACGACGGGGCAGCTTGAAGACTGTTTCGAAAGCGCTTTCGGGGCAGGGCGGGACCCCAGCAGCCATCCCCTGCGCTGGGCGCATAGGCCGGATGCCGGAAGGCTTTTTGCCCAGCCGGCGCACCGGACCCGGGCCGGGCCTCAGCGACGGGCGTGGCGCGGAATCAGCTGAACGCTGCCGGGATCGGCGCCGCCCAGACGTCCCTGGCGTCGGCCAGGGGAATGCTGAGGTGGCCGACGAAATCCAGCTGGTCGCCACCCACCTCGCCGATGCGAGCAGCGGGAACCCCGTGCTGCGCCGCCAGCTCCGCGAACCTCTCCTCGTTCCCCACAGGCAGCGACACCACAGCGCGCGCCGCAGACTCGCTGAACAGCGCCACCGTCGGATCCTCAACGGGCAGCGTCACCCGGCAGCCCAACCCGGAGTGGAAGGCGCTCTCAGCGACGGCCACCGCCAACCCGCCCTCGGACAGGTCGTGCGCGGAGGACAGGATGCCTTCCCTGGCCGAGGCCCGGCACAGCTTGCCGAGCGCGATCTCCTCCTGGAGACGAACCTTAGGCGGGAACCCACCCAAATGCCCGTGCACGGCTTCGGCCCAGATGGAGCCGGAGAGCTCCTCGTCGGTGGTGCCCAGCAGCCAGACGGCGTCGCCCTCGGCGCGGAAACCCGAGCGGATTCGGGTGCGGACGTCGTCGATCACGCCAAGCACACCAATAGTGGGCGTGGGCAGAATGGGAGCCGAACCGGTCTGGTTATACAGCGAAACGTTGCCACCGGTGACGGGGGTTCCCAGCTCGCGGCAGGCGTCAACCAGGCCGAGGATGGTCTCGACGAACTGCCACATGACGCTCGAATCCTCCGGCGAACCGTAGTTGAGGCAGTCGGTGATGGCGACGGGCTCGGCCCCGCTGACCGCCACGTTCCGGTAGGACTCGCTGAGCGACAGCTGAGCACCCAGATAGGGGTTTAGCAGCGTGAAGCGAGAATTGGCGTCCAGCGACAGCGCGATGCCCAGCCCGGTAGCCTCGTCAATACGGATCATGCCCGCGTCCTCGGGCTGCGCCAGCACGGTGTTGCCCCGCACGTAGCGGTCGTACTGCCTGGTGACCCAGGTCTTATCGGCGACGTTGCCGTGGGCGAGCACCCGCTCTAGCGCATGCCGCAGTCCCTCCGGCGAGTTGTCCCGCGGCAGCCTTTCCGCCCGGTTGGCGTTCAACTCATCAATCCAGCCCGGCCGGTGGTAAGGCCGCTCGTAGACTGGGCCATCGTGCGCCACCGTCTTCGGGTCCACGTCGACGATGGTCTCGCCATGCCAGTCGATGATGAGCCGGTCGCCCTCCGTGACCTCGCCGATCACGGTGGCCTGGACATCCCACTTCCCGCAGATCGCCATGAAGGTGTCGACGTTGTCCGGCGCCACGACCGCCATCATGCGCTCCTGAGATTCGCTCATCAGAATCTCTTCGGGCTTCAGCGACGGGTCGCGCAGCGGCACCAGCTCCAGGTCAACGTGCATGCCCCCGTCGCCGGCGGAGGCGAGTTCGCTGGTCGCACAGGAGATGCCTGCGGCGCCGAAGTCCTGGATTCCCGTGACGATGCCTGCCTGGAACAGCTCCAGGGTGCACTCGATCAGCAGTTTCTCCATGAACGGGTCGCCCACCTGGACGCTGGGGCGCTTCGCCGGGCCGTCAGCGTCGAAGGTCTCGGAGGCGAGGATCGAGGCGCCCCCGATGCCGTCACCGCCGGTGGCCGCCCCGAAGAGGATCACCTTGTTGCCGACACCCGAGGCGTGCGCCCGATGCAGGTCCTCGTGCCGCAGCACGCCGACGCACAGCGCATTGACCAGCGGGTTCGCCAGGTAGCTCTGGTGGAACTGGACCTCGCCGCCGATGTTGGGCAGGCCCAGACAGTTGCCGTAACCGCCTACGCCGGACACAACTCCCGGCAGCACGCGCGCAGTGTCTGCGGCGTCAAGCGGGCCGAAGCGCAGCGAGTCCATCACCGCGATCGGGCGCGCACCCATCGCCAGAATGTCGCGCACGATGCCGCCCACGCCGGTAGCCGCGCCCTGGTAAGGCTCGACGTAGCTGGGGTGGTTGTGGCTCTCCGCCTTGAACGTGACGGCATAGCCCTGGCCGATGTCCACGACGCCCGCGTTCTCCCCGATGCCTGCGAGCAGCGGCCCACGGGGGGTGTCCTGACTCAACTCACCGAACCGCTTCAGGTGAATCTTGGAGGATTTGTAAGAACAGTGTTCCGACCACATCACGGAGTACATGGCCAACTCCGCGGCGGTGGGCCGCCGCCCGAGGATCTCCCTGATGCGCGCATACTCGTCGTCCTTGACGCCCAGTGCCGCGTAGGGTTGCTCGACCTCGGGGGTGTTCGACGCATGATCAACGGTATCTACCACAAGATGTAACTCTATCGGGTTTACCCCCAGTGCACCCTCCGATCCGGCGACCGCAGGGCAGCTCGGCAGTGCCCCCGGCAGGGGACACGACTACACTTCATGTATGCGACTCGATAGAGCGCGCCGCATTGCGCTCACGGCCCAGGCTCTGGCTTCCCCCAGGCCCAAGAGGGTCACCCACTCGGCCTTTCTGAAGCTGTTCGACACGATCGGGCTCTCCCAAATCGACTCGATCAACGTACTCGCCCGAGCGCACCTGATGCCGGCGTACTCCAGGCTGGGCGGCTACGACGTGGCGCACTTCGAGCGAGCAGCCGCGGCCGCAGAACTGGTCGAGGTCTGGGCGCACGAGGCCACGATCGTTCCGACGGCGACCCGCCACTGGCTGCGGCCGAGAATGGCGCGCGCAGCCGAGCACCCATTCTGGGCCGCGCCGCTGGCCGAGTATCCCCGCCTGGCGGAGGGCATCGTCGAGACCATCGGGCGCGACGGGCCGCTGACCGCCCGTCAGCTTCAACTGCGGTTCCGTGCCCCCGACGTGCCAAAGACCAGCTGGGGCTGGAACTGGTCCGTCGTGAAGCGCGTGTGCGAGGCGCTGTTCGCGCTCGGACGGCTCACGGCCTTGCGCCGCACTCCCACGTTCGAGCGACTCTACGACCTGCCGGAGCGCGCTTTCGGCCCACTGCCCCCGCCGCCGGGCGCAGCAGAGGCGACGGCGGAGCTGGTTCGGGCGGCCAGCAAGGCCCTGGGCATCGGCTCTCTCAACTGTTTCGCCGACTACTACCGACTCCGGAAGGCCGATACGCGCGCAGCGGTGCAGGAACTACTCGCCACGGGCGAGTTGGAGCGTGTTCGCGTGCAAGGTTGGGACGACGAGCTGTTCCTGCGCACCGATCACGAGGCGCGCCGGGTGCGGGCACGGGCCCTGTTGGCCCCCTTCGACCCGCTGGTATTCACACGCGGGCGGCTGCTTCAACTCTTCGGGATGCACTACCGCATCAGCACCTACACGCCTGCTGCCAAGCGGCCGTACGGCTACTACGTGCTGCCATTCCTGCTGGGTGATCGGCTCGTCGGACGCACCGACCTGAAAGCGGATCGCGCAACTGGGCGCCTGCTGGTGCGCACCGCCTTTGCCGAGGAAGAGGCCCCGCCCGACACGGCGCGCGAACTGGCAGCGGAGTTGGCCGAGCTTGCTGCTTGGCTGGGCTTGGGCCAGATCACGCTGGCTGACGACGCAGCAGGCGACCTAGTGGACGCGCTGGCCAAGGAGCTCTGAGGCCCCACGCCCCCGCGACAACGTCACCCGGCCTATTCGTGCGTCGCGCTGAAGCGTCGTAGTGCCTCAATCCCGTGAACGGGGCAGGCAACGCGACCGAGCTGCCCCACCCGGCCGCGCGATGAGCGAGGTACACCGGGTGGGGCAGCTGTCGCTAGGGCTCAACTCACTCGCTTAAGCAGCGCGTCGAAACCGTACTCGTCGGCCGAAAGGCTCCGCCCGATCAGCTCCCTGACCTTCTTCTCCACCTCCGCGTCCTGCGCCCACAGCACGACGGTCAGCTTTCCAGGGTTGCTGTAGTCGTCGAACATTGCGATCGGCCCCTTATCCTGGAAGAGGGAGTCGAGCGCTTTCCTGGCCTTAGCAAAACGCTCTTCGGCTGCCTCATCGTCACCGTTTGGGTTGTAGGGGACGGGATCAACCTTCTCGGAGACCTCCGCTCCTGCGGGAGCCTCACGCGACGGCAACGCCGTCAACGTCAACTCTCCCTTCTCGCTGTCGAAGGAACCGAGCACCCAGACATCGTCGGCCCAACGAGTACCCGAGACCTCTTCAGCACCGATTTTTACCCAGTCCACTTCGCCCAGAACGCTGGGCCCCGTGCACTGCGGCGGGTAGGAAGTGAGCAAGACCTGGCACAGCTTCGGGTGTGAGTCCCCCGGGCTTTGCAAGATAGTCACCTTGCCTGCGACCTGACCGGCAGGTTTCGGTTCAGCCGGAGACTGCTGGGTCTGCGGCTTCCCGCTCTGAGTTTTCTCCGTTTGGTTACCGGCCTGGAAGACGGTCGCGTTCGAAAACACCTCTGGCGTCGGTGCGGCGTACTGATTCTGTTGCATGAGAACTCCTCCCACTGCGAGTGCGAGCGCGCAGGCTCCCGTGGTTCCGCCGATTATCGCCTGACGTCGACCACGACGTCGCCGAACAGACTGAGCGATTCCGGCCGGATCCATCTCGGGCGCCAGCCCATTCATTGCCTTGTTAAGATCCATGATCACTATCCTTCCTGGATGTCGACCAGCTGCTTCAAAGCAGCCAGTCCACGATGAATGTGGGTTTTTGCTGTTCCTTCCGGAATGCCGAGCGTCTTCGCAACTTCCGGGATAGTTAGGTCGTCGAAGTATCGAAGCGTCACCGCGGCACGTTGAGGACGGCTAAGTGAACGCAACGCACGAGCCAAGTCCAGGCGACGTTCCACATCGCCGCCCGACAGTATCTGGTCGCGCACCTGCTCCACAGGTTTCTCATGCCAACTGCTACGCCGCCACCAAGAGATATATGTGCGGTGAATCGCCTTGCGAACGTACCCTTCGAAGCGATCATCCTCGCCGTTGTAGCGGCTGAAGCATTTGACCAGAGCCGTCTGTACCAGGTCCTCGGCATGCTGCTTATCGCCGGTCAGCAGCCAAGCAGACCGCAGCAGCCTGCTTCCTCGGTCCTGCACAAACTGATCGAAACTCATCATTACCTCCTCACCTTGTTAAACGCTGCGGGGCCAGCCAACCGTTTCAGCACATGCCAACTTTTTTCTTGAAACTGCACATGAAAAAAGGCCACCGCACGGTGGCCTTCTTCACACCTAGTCAGGAGCGGTTTTGCAGGAAACTGAGCAGTGAAGCAAAGAGTCTGCTGCCGTCAAGCGACGCGCCAGTCAACTCCTCGACGTTGTGTTCCGGGTGCGGCATCAAACCCACGACGTTGCCACGCTTGTTGGTGATGCCCGCGATGTCGTTGGCCGAGCCGTTCGGATTGTCGATGTAGCGGAACACCACCTGGTCATTGTCTTCGAGACGTCGAAGCACGTCGGGCGCGGCCTGGAAGTTGCCCTCGCCGTTTTTCAGCGCAATCGTGATCTCCTCCCCGGGCTCGAAGGCGCACGTCCACACCGTGTCCTTCGTCTCCACCCGGAGCCGCTCGTCGCGGCAGATGAACTGCTGGCCGGCGTTGCGAATCATCGCGCCCTCCAGCAGGTGAGCCTCGCACAGCATCTGGAAGCCGTTGCAGATGCCGAGCACCGGCATTCCCTTGCCCGCCGCATCGATGACGCTGTCCATGATCGGGCTGAACCTTGCAATGGCACCACAGCGCAGATAGTCGCCGTAGGAGAAGCCGCCTGGCAGCACGATCGCATCCACCCCGTCAATCGAGTCGGAACCGTGCCACAACGCGACGGCCTCGGCGCCGCTCAACCGAACCGCGCGCAGTGCGTCGTGGTCGTCCAGGGAGCCGGGAAAGGTGACAACACCAACCCTGGTCATTCGGCCACCACTTCAAAGGATTCGATGACGGTGTTTGCCAGCAGCCGTTCGGCGGCCTCACCGATTCGGGCGAGCACCTCGTCGGTGATCTGCCCCTCTACCTCAATCTCGAACCGCTTTCCCTGGCGGACCGTCAGCCCTTCGAACCCTAGGCGACGCAAGGCCCCAGTTACGGCCTTGCCCTGCGGGTCAAGAATCTCGGGTTTCGGCATGACGTTGACGACCACACGTGACATGACAACCATGCTAACGGCAATTCCCTGCTCGGGCGTAGCCAACGGCACGCGCGAACGCCCCTCAGTCGGGAAGCCTACCCGTGATGCGGCGGAAGGCCTCCACGTAGCGCTCTCGGGTGGCTGCCACCACGTCGGCGGGCAGCTCGGGCGGCGGCCCGACCCGGTCCCAGCCGGAGTCGTTCGCCAGCCAGTCGCGCACGAACTGCTTGTCGAAGCTGGGCAGCGACTCCCCCGGCGCCCAGCGCTGCGCATCCCAGAACCGCGACGAGTCCGGGGTCAGCACCTCGTCGGCCAGCACCAGTTCGCCCTCGCGCAGCCCAAACTCGAACTTCGTGTCCGCCAGGATAATGCCGCGCGACGCGGTCAGCTCGGCTGCCCGGGAGTAGAGTTCCAGTGTCCGCTGCCGCAATCGCTCGGCCAGTTCGGTGCCGTGCAGGTCGACGATGGTGGCGAAGTCCACATTCTCGTCGTGCCCACCCGCTCCCGCCTTGATGGCGGGAGTGAAGATGGGTTCCGGCAGCCGGTCGCCGTCGCGTAGGCCGGCCGGCAGCGCGATGCCACAGACGGTCTGTTGTCTCAGGTACTCCGCCCAGCCGGAGCCCGTGAGGTAGCCGCGCGCCACGCACTCAACCGGCACCATATCGAGCTTCTCGACGATCACGGCCCGGCCGGCCACGGCCTCCGGCACCGCCGTCGAGACGACGTGGTTGGGCACCCCAGCGAACTCCTCAAACCACCAGGAACTCAGCTGGGTGAGAATCGCGCCCTTCCCCGGGATCCGGGTGGGCAGCACGTGATCAAAGGCTGAGATGCTGTCGGTGGCCACCATCAGGTAGCAGGGCTTCCCGTCGTGTTCGAAGTCGAAAAGTTCGCGCACCTTCCCAATATGCCTGAGCGGCAGTCCGAGGGCTTCTTGATACTGGCTCACCTCGGCATCGTATCCCGGCGCTGCTCGGAACGCGGCAGCGTCTCCGGCGCGGCCAACCAGCTGGCCGCCCCCAGAAGGAGAATGGCGCCGCTCAGCCCGAAGGCCAGCCCGTAGCCGGAGGCGTCCACGAGGTAGCCGGCCGCCAACGGGCCGAGGATCGCCCCGACATCGGTCACCATCTGCGACACCGCAATCACCCGCCCTCCGGAACGCTCGCTGCCGATCACATCGGCCACGACGGCGTTCATGGCTGGGCTGCACACACCCGTGCCCAGCCCGCCAAGCAGGCACACCACCAGCGCCACCCAGGCGTTGGGTGCCTGCCCGAGCAGGGCCAGGAACAGACCGGAAGCGGCCAGGCCAATGACCGAGGTTCCCCTACGCCCAACCCGGTCGGCGTAGCTCGACGCGACGGGCAGCGCCACCGCGTTGCCGATCGCGTAGACCGCCATCGCGGCGCCAGCTAGCCATTCCTCCGCGCCCAGCACGCGCACGATGAGCAGTGGGGTCAAGACAAAACGTACCCCGAAGTTCCCCCAGCCGTTGCCGAAGGAGCCCACCAGGTTGGCCCAGAAGGCGCGATTGCGCAACGCCTCGCCGAGGGGCATCTCCCGCTTGGCTTCTTCCGCGTCCGCCCTCGACGACACCGTGGCCGGCATGAACAGCGCCATGACCAGGCCCGCGAAAACCAGCATCGCCGCATAGGTGAGGAAAATCACCCGCACCCCGAAACCGGCCATCAGTCCGCCGAACGCGGGACCGATCACATTGCCAACCAGGAAGGATCCGCCGTAAAGCGCAGAGACCCGCCCGCGCATGTGCACCGGCGCGATCCGGATCAGCAACCCCATCGAGGAGACAGTGAACATCACCGAGCCGACGCCGCCGAAGGAGCGAAACAGCAGCAGCGACCAGTAATCCTCGGCAAAAGCGATCAGCGTGGTGGACAGGGCACACAACCAAATGCCCCACACGTAGGTTTGTTTCTCGCCGATTCGGTTGGCGATGGCGCCCGCCGGGGTAGCCCACAGCAGCCGAATGATGGCGAACGAACTCATAAGGAAACTGGTCGCGGTGACTGCGGCGTCGGGGAACACGGCGGCCGCCTTGTCCGCTACGAAGGTGGGCAGCACCGGCGCCATCAGGCCGAAGCCCAAGGCGATCAAGAACGCGGCCCCCACCAGCACCCAGACGGTGGGAGGTAGTTGTTTGTCCAACCTCACCCGGTTAGTTTCGTCCTAAGCGCGTCAACGCGCAATTCCCCCGCGTCGGGGATCCCTAGCAGCAGCAGCCAAGCTAACATCCGGGATTATGCTTCACAGAGATCTCCCAGCCGACTGGCTACGCGTCGAGCTTCGCACGGCGCTGGCGTTGGGTGTCTTCGGCTGCCTGATGGCCTGCCTCAGTTGGCAGGCCGGAATCCGGTTGTTCAATACGCACCTCGGGCTCCAGATGCTCGGCTCCTGCCTCATGGTTGTACCCCTGGTGTGGCGACGACGTTACCCGCTGTCGGCGGCACTCAGTACACACGTCCTGTACATCCTGGTGGCGAATCTCACCGGCATTGATATCTACGCTTCACAGATCGCGTTGTTCCTGGCGTTCTACTCCATCGGGGCCTGGTCCGCGCGCAGGTCAGCCGCACTGGTAGTGCGCATCCTCATCGCCACGGTAATGTTCGGCTGGCTGGTGCTAGCCGCGCTGAACGGGCTGGAGGAGTCGCTGGGCGCCAAGGAACTCGGGGTCCGAGATTTCCTGGCCTTCTTCGTACTACAGGGCGCCATCAACGTGGCCTTCTACGCAGGAGCCTGGGTCTTCGGCAACCGTTCCTGGCAGGAGTACCTCGTGCTCACCGAACTCAGGCAGGCACGTCAAGACATTGAACAGTTGCAGGCCGAGGTCGTCGGGCACGCCATCGAGCAAGAGCGAGTGCGGATGGCGCGCGAGCTGCACGATGTCGTCGCCCACCACGTGACCTTGATGGGGGTGCAGGCTGCGGCAGCCCGTCGCCTGCTCGCCCGCAACCATGATGGGGCGGTGGAGGCGCTGAAGCAGGTCGAGGCCGGGGCGCGCCAGGCGGTCAAGGAACTGCAGCACCTGGTCCTGACGCTCAGGGAATCCGATGCCGACACATCCGGGCTGCCCACCGTCGACGATGTGCGCCGGCTGGTCGCGGAGGCGAACACACCGACACGACCCACCACATTCGAGGTGATCGGCGGCCTGCCCCCGCTCACGCCGTCGTTGGAACTCACCATTTACCGCCTCGTGCAGGAGGCCCTAACCAACGCCACCAAACATGCCGGGCCCACCGCCAGCGTCGCGGTGCGGCTGCGCAACCTCGGCCAGGTGCTTGAGTTGGAGATCTCCGACGATGGGCTGGGCCACGCGA
This sequence comes from Tessaracoccus sp. OH4464_COT-324, assembly GCF_003932855.1. Taxonomy (GTDB): domain Bacteria; phylum Actinomycetota; class Actinomycetes; order Propionibacteriales; family Propionibacteriaceae; genus Arachnia. Next base: position 28,280 of record NZ_RQYZ01000010.1, read on the forward strand.
CGCAATTGCCCGGCACCGGAACCGGTCTGATCGGAATGCGCGAACGAGTGGCCGCAGTCGGGGGCACACTGGAGACCGGGCCGAAGCCGCTCGGCGGGTTCCGGGTACGGGCCCAGCTGCCGTTGGGAGAGAAATGATTCGAGTGCTCCTCGTCGACGATCAGTCCCTGATCCGCGCCGGGTTCAAAACCATCCTGGAGACAGAAGCGGACATCCAGGTGGTGGGTGGGGCGAGCAACGGTTTGGAGGCCCTGGCCCTGGCCGAGGAACTGTCTCCCGACGTGATCTGCATGGATGTGCAGATGCCGGAACTCGACGGTATCGAGGCCACCCGACGGCTCGCCGCGGCGGGCTGCCCGGCCAGTGTCCTGATCCTCACCACCTTCGACCGGGACGACTTCCTCTTCGAGACCCTGCGCGCCGGCGCGTCGGGGTTTCTCCTCAAAACGGCGGAGGCCGAACAGCTCATCGACGCGGTGCGAGTCCTTGCCCGCGGCGAAGGCTTGCTGTCTCCCCAGGTGACGCGACGCGTCATCGGGAGATTCGCGGCCGCCAGCGCCCCCACCGGGGCATCCGCCGATCAACTCACCGAACGAGAGCACGCCACCTTGATACAACTGGCCCGCGGCCTCAGCAACTCCGAGATCGCGGCCGAACTGTACGTCAGCCCGGAGACGGTCAAAACGCACGTATCCAACATCCTTGCCAAGCTGGGACTGCGCGACCGGGTCAACGCGGTCATTTGGGCCTACGAGAACGGCGTGGTATCCCCCAGAAGCCGCTGATTCCCCCAACCGGGGGAGGCCCGGATTTCCCCCCTATGCGGGAAGCAGAATGCACCCGGGCCGCAATAGCGTGGGGTACATGATCAGCGTAAGAAATGTTCACCGGTTCTTCGGCGACAAGCACGTCCTGAAGGACATCTCATTCGACATCAAGCCTGGCCTGATGACCGGCTTCGTCGGCGGAAACGGCGCCGGAAAGACCACCACCATGCGCATCATCCTCGGCGTGCTCGCCGCCAGCCAGGGTGAGGTGCTCGTTGATGGGCGCCCGATCGGCGCGGAGTACCGCGCGCACGTGGGATACATGCCCGAAGAACGCGGCCTATATCCGAAGATGAAGGTGATCGACCAGCTCGTCTACCTGGGGCAATTGCACGGCGCCACCGCAGCTGCCGCCCGCTCGCGGGGCCTGGAGTTGCTGGAGCGCCTGGGAATGGTGGGCAAGCCCACCGACACCCTGGAATCGCTTTCCCTCGGCAACCAGCAGCGCGCGCAGATTGCCGCGGCCCTCGTTCACCAGCCGAACGCTTTGATCCTCGACGAGCCGTTCTCCGGCCTCGACCCAGATGCGGTGGACGCCACCGTCCAAGTTCTGCGTGAAGTGGCGGCCACCGGCGCACCCGTGCTGTTCTCCTCGCATCAGCTCGACGTCGTCGAGCGGCTGTGCGACGAACTCGTCATCATCTCCGCAGGCGAGATCCGCGCCCAGGGTACCCGCGCCCAGCTGCTGGCCAGCGACAACGGCCGCGACTGGGAAATGGTCCTCGCCGGCGACACCGGCTGGGTGCGTGATCTGGTCCCGGTCGTCGAGTTCGACGGCGGCTACGTACGTTTCCGCGCCGACGACGCCACCGCAGCCAACCGGGTACTGACCGAGGCCCTCGCCCGGGGCACGGTCAGCAAGTTCCAGCAGGTGCAGCGCAGCCTGCACGAGATGTACAAGGAGATCACGAAATGAGCAACGAAACCATCCGCCCCAGCTTCTGGGCCACCGTCGGCATCGTGGCCAAGCGCGAGGTCGTGACCCGCTTCCTGTCGAAGTCCTTCCTAATCTCCACGGGCATCATGCTCTCCATCGTGTTGCTCAGCAGCATCTTCCTACCCAAGATAGGTGACCTGCTCAGCGGGGAGAGCACCGTCGCGGTTACCCGCGAACTGGCGCCCAGGCTGCAGGGCGCCCCTAACGTGGTGGTCGAGATCGTCGCCGACGAAGCGTCCGCCCGCGAGCAGGTTCGCACCTCGCAGGCAGACAGCGCGGTCGTCGCGGACGCCACGAACCCCATCGGGCTCAAAGTACTGGGCCTGCGCGAGGTCGATTCCACCGTCATGCGCGCGCTGGCCACCCACCCCAACGTGGAACTGTTGGATCCAGACGCGCCCCACCCCGCCGTCGCGTACATCACCGGCATCGGCTTCGGCATGGTGTGGATGATGTCCGCAATCACGTTCGGGATGAGCATCGCCCAGTCCGTGGTGGAGGAGAAGCAGACCCGGATCGTCGAGATCCTACTCGCCGCGATCAACTCGCGGGCGCTGCTCACGGGAAAGATTCTCGGCAACTCCGCAGCAGCGCTCGTTCAGGTGGCCCTCATCGTCGCTGCCGTGCTGATCGGCCAAGCGGTCAACGAGGAGTCCTTCCCGCTGCAGGGCATCGCCACACCGCTGGTCTGGTTCATCGTGCTGTTCCTGGTCGGCTTCGTCATGATCGCCGCGCTGTACGCTGCCGCAGCCGCTCTGGTGTCGCGTTCCGAAGATCTGGGCAGCGCAACCCAGCCGATGATCTGGCTGGTGATGCTGCCCTACTTCGCGATGGCCTTCGCACCCACCAACCCGACGCTGCTCAAGGTGATGACCTACATCCCCTTCTCCACCCCGGTTGCGGTGCCGATGCGCATCTTCCTGGACCAGATAGCACCCTGGGAACCCTATCTGGCTCTGGCACTCCTGATTTTCTCCACCGCGGCGATCATCGCGCTGGCCGCAAAGATCTACAGCGGTGGGCTGCTGCGCACCGGCAAACGGGTCAAGATTGCTGAAGCTCTCCGCTCGGCGGAGTGAGCCGGACAAACGACGGCGGGGCACTGCAAAGCCGCCCCGCCGTCGTTTCAGCTGCTCAGCGCATTTCAGAGCACCGAACCCGGCTCGTAGCGGGCGGCCTCCGAGTGGCGCGCGACGACCTCACCCACCCGCGCAACGAGGGCCGCCACCTGTGCCTCGGCCATGCCCGCCAGGTCGAGCGGACGGGTGACCAGCGCGTCGAGTTCCGCACGGCTCATCCTCAGGCGGGCGTCGGCCGCCAGCCGGTCGAGCAGATCGTTGTGCCCACCCGCGCGCATCCCCAGCGCGACGCCTACCGCATGCTCCTTGATGGCTTCGTGGGCCTCCTCACGCCCGACTCCTCGCCGTACCGCCGCCATCAGCACCTTCGTCGTGGTGAGGAACGGCAGGTACCGGTTCAACTCGGCCTCCACTACAGCGGGAAAAACTCCGAAATCGGCCAGGACAGTAAGAAAGGTCTCGAACAGCCCATCCAGTGCGAAGAAGGCGTCCGGCAGCGCCACCCTGCGCACCACGGAGCAGCTGACGTCGCCCTCGTTCCACTGGTCACCCGCCAGCTCCCCCACCATCGAAACGTACCCACGCAGGATCACGGCCAGCCCGTTCACACGCTCGCAAGAGCGGGTGTTCATCTTGTGGGGCATCGCCGACGAGCCCACCTGTCCTTTCTTGAACCCCTCCGTGACCAGCTCATGGCCAGCCATCAGCCGAATGGTGGTAGCCACGTTGCTGGGCGCCGCCGCAACCTGAGCGAGCGCCGTCACCACGTCGTAGTCGAGGCTGCGTGGATACACCTGGCCAGTCGAAGTGAGCACCGCGTGGAACCCCAGTTCCTCACTAACCCACCTCTCCAGCTGGCTGAGCTTTTGAACGTCGCCGCCCAGCAGATCCAGCATGTCCTGTGCTGTTCCCATGGGGCCCTTGATGCCTCGGGCCGGGTAGCGGGCGATCAGTTCCTCGACCCGGGCGAGCGCGACGAGCAGTTCGTCGGCGGCCGTCGCGAAACGTTTACCTAGGGTGGTGATCTGGGCCGCAACGTTGTGCGAGCGACCGGTCAGCGCGAGCGAGCCGTGCTCGGCCGCCAAACGGGCCAGTTGGGCCAACACCGCAACCACGCGATCCCGCACAAGGTGAAGCGAGCGCAGCACCTGGTACTGTTCGATGTTCTCGGTGAGGTCGCGCGAGGTCATGCCCTTGTGCACGTGCTCATGCCCGGCAAGCGCGTTGAACTCCTCGATGCGGGCCTTGACGTCGTGGCGCGTCACCCGTTCCCGAGCGCCGATCGAGGCCAGGTCCACGCGCTCGACGACCGCCTCGTAATCCGCGAGCACCCGGTCCATGTCGGCGCCCGCGAAATCGACGCCCAGGTCGCGCTGGACCCGCAGCACGCTGAGCCAGAGCCTTCGCTCTGCAATCACCTTCTCCTCTGGCCCCCAGATCTCACGCATCTGCGCTGAGGCATAACGGGTTGCAAGCACATTTGGCACACTCATGGGGTCAGCCTAATGTGCCAGGAGTGTTGCCTCAATGGTCGCTAGCCAGGACCCGAAGCGTGCCGTCACCATACGATGTCGTACCCTTCGGAATTATGGACATACGTGTGGACGGACGCACCACTAGGTGGCAGGCGCACAACATTCAGCGACGCGCCGAGTTGGTGGACGCGGCCCTGCGCGCCATTCGACGCCATGGCCCCTTGGTCGGGATGGACGAAATAGCGCATGAGGCAGCCACGTCGAAACCGGTGATCTACCGGCACTTCGGTGATAAGAACGGTCTGTATTCGGCGATAGTTGACGTCGTGAGTCAGCGGATTTGGGAGCAGCTGGGGCTGGAGGATCCCGCCAAGACGCATCCGCGCCAGCTGGTCCGAGCGCTCGCGGACACCTACCTCGGCCTCGTCGAGAACGAGCCCGAGATCTACCAGTTCGTGATCAGCCGACCAGCCAACGAGGAGGGCCAGCACCCACTGACGGGGATCACGACCCGGATCGGAGACCGGGTCTCGGAGCTTTTCCGCGCCTGGTTGACGAGCAACGGGCTAGACCCCGAACCCGCCAACATCTGGGGGCACGGAGTCGTCGGTTTCACTCGTGCGGTGGCTGCGCGCTGGATTGTGACCGATCTGCGCCGACCGCGAGCTGATGCGGTGGATTACATCGACAGGTTGCTGGCCCCCACCTTCGAGGCGATGCTGGGCCAAGAGCCTGTTAGTCTTTCGTAAGGTTTTCGCCCTCCTCTGCGTTAGCGCCCGGCGGGCAGGCTGGTGCCATGAGAATTACTGCACAGCTTTCCCTCGCCGTCGCCGCGACCATCGCCCTGGTTGGTTGCGGAGCCACCGAAGCCAAGATGAGCCCATCCGACGCGATGACGCCGGCCATGAGCCAGCAGGCCACCCCCGGCGGACACGGCTCCATGTCGGGCGGCGCGATGACCGAACCCAGCGGGGCCATGAGCGAGCCGAGCGGCGCGATGTCCAACTCCACCATGAGCGCACCCGCCTACGTCGACTACGCCGCCTACTCGGCCGACATGAAGAAGTTCTCCGGCCAGCGGGTGGTCCTCTTCTTCGCCGCCAAGTGGTGCCCAGCCTGCCGAGCTATCGACGAGGCTCTCCTCGCCGATAGCTCCGTCGTCCCCTCGGGCGTGACTTTCGTCAAGGTGGACTACGACGAGCACACCGAACTACGCAAGCAGCACGGCGTCACCGTCCAACACACCTTCGTCGAGGTGGACTCCGCCGGAAACAGCGTGAAGAAGTGGGTGGCCACCAGCCTCGACGACGCACTCGCGGGGGCGAAGAAGTAGATGCTGCTGGTCCTGCTGTCCCTGCTCGCGGGCGCGCTCAGCGTGCTGGCCCCCTGCGTGCTTCCCTTCCTGCCCGTGATCGTCGGCGGTTCGGTTGGCACCGGCTCCCGCCGTCGACCGTACCTGATCGCTCTCGGGCTGACCGTCTCCCTGATCGCGTTCACCCTGCTGCTCAAAGCGTCCACCGCGCTGATCAATATTGACCCGATGGTCTGGGCCATCGCGTCGGGGGCGCTGGTGGTCATCCTCGGGCTGACGATGCTGCTGCCAGGGGTCTGGGCTGGCCTCGCTGGCCGGCTCAACCTCTCCGGACGTTCGCACAGCCTGCTGCATTCCGCCAGTTCCTCCGGCCGCGGTGAGACCGTGGGCGCGGTCCTGACCGGGGCCGCCCTGGGGCCGGTGTTCTCCAGTTGCAGCCCAACCTACGCGTGGGTGATCGCGACGGTGCTTCCCGCCCAGCCTGCGACCGCGATGATCTACCTCAGCGCCTACTGTGTAGGCATGGCCGGGACCCTGCTGGCCGTGTCCCTCGCCGGGCGGAAACTGATCGATCGTCTCGGATGGGCTGCTAACCCGTCCGGCTGGTTCCAGCGCGTGATCGCGGTGCTGTTCATCGTCGTAGGCGTGCTGGTCGCCACCGGCGTGGACAAGCAGGTTCAGGCCTGGGCGGTTGACAAACTGCCCGTCATCTCGTCGGTGGAAGAAAACCTCCTGCCTAAGCAGCTGCCGTCGGGGGACGAACCCGCACGCTCCGCCGCGCTCGGCAAAGCACCCGAGTTCGAGGGCATCACCGAGTGGATCAACTCCAGCCCCCTCACAATGAGCCAGCTACGCGGCAAACCGGTCCTGATCGACTTCTGGACCTACAGCTGCATCAACTGCATCCGAACCCAGCCCTATCTCAACGCCTGGTACGACCGCTACCACGACCAAGGGCTGGAGATCGTCGGGGTGCACGCTCCCGAGTTTGCCTTCGAGCGGATGCCCGAGAACGTGCGCCGCGCGGTGGGCGACGCTGGCATCCGTTACCCCGTCGCGCTGGACAACGACTTCGCCACTTGGCGGGCCTACGGCAACCGCTACTGGCCAGCGAAGTACCTGGTCAACGCCGAAGGCGAGGTGGTCTGGACCCACTTCGGCGAAGGGGACTACGACGAGGCGGAAACCCAGATTCGTAAGCTGCTCGACGCCCAGGGCCCGACCGCGAGCACCACCGGCGAGGTGCTGACCCACACCCCCGGGCAATCCCCGGAGACCTACCTGGGCACCGACCGCGCCGCCGGCTTCGTCGGTGAGCCGGGCCTGAGCGCCGGGGAAAGCACTTTCCGGGCGGCCGAAGAACTGAAGGTAAATCAGTGGACCCTAGACGGGCAATGGCTGGTCGACAACGAGTCGATCACTGCCGGCCGCGACGGCGCCCGACTGAAGTACCGGTTCACGGGGCGCGAAATGTTCCTGGTGATGAGCGGTCCCGAGGGCGCCACCGTCGAGGTCAAGAGCAGCGCGCCCGGCCCTGACGTCGTTGACGGTAAGGTGCAAATTTCGGGTTCGAAGCTCTATCGGCTGGTCCGGCTTCCGGAAGCCAGCCCGGGCGAAACCGTGGAGTTGACATTCAGCGAAGGTGTACGGGCGAATGCGTTCACCTTCGGCTGATGACTACGCTGAGCAGATGGCTCAGATACTTGTTGTGGACGACGACCCCACCGTGCGTGGGGTCGTCGCCGACTACCTGCGCGCGGCGGGCTACGAGGTTGTCGAGGCCATCGACGGGCCCAGCGGACTCGCTGCCGCCGAGGCCACCGACCTCGTCGTTCTGGACCTCATGCTGCCGAAGCTCGACGGGCTAGAAGTATTCCGCAGGCTGCGCTCCACGGGCTCCCGGGTACCCGTGATCATGCTGACTGCCAAGGACAGCGAGGCCGACCGCATCCTCGGGCTCGAACTGGGCGCCGACGACTACCTCACGAAACCGTTCAGCCCACGAGAGCTGGTGCTGCGGGTCCAGTCCGTGCTGCGCCGAGCGGGCAACGCCCCGGACTCCGGAGAATTGGTTGACGGCCCGCTCACCATCGACCTGACCAGCAGAAAGGCCTCCCTGCGCGGCACACCGATCAGCCTCACCCTGCGCGAGTTTGACCTGCTCGCCCACTTCGTCTCCCACCCCGATCAGGTCTTCTCCCGCGAGGAGCTGATGCAGGCGGTGTGGGGCTGGCGTTTCGGCGACGCGGCCACCGTCACCGTCCACGTGCGCAGGCTGCGCGGCAAGGTGGAGGACGACCCCTCCAGCCCGACGAAGCTGGTCACCGTTTGGGGGCGGGGCTACCGCTGGGAGCCCGAGCGATGATCGTCCCGGTGATGCTGTCGGTCGGGGCGGCGCTCGTCGTCGGCGCAGCCTCCGCCGTTGTCACCTCAATAGTGGCGAAACGCTCGCTGCGCTGGGCTAGCGTGCTCGGCCCCACCTCCGTGGTGCTGGCCATCGGGGCGGGGCTCGTCGTCGGCGTGCAGCAGATGGTGGTGAAGTCGCAGCTGCCGCTCATCGTGTTGGCCGCGACCGCCCCCATCGCGGTCCTCGTGGGCGTCTTCTTGGCCCGGAACTCGCAGCGCCAGGCCGCCGAGGCCAGCGCTGCGCTGGAGCAGGAGCGCGCGCGACGCGCACTTGAGCAGTCCCGCCGTGAACTGATCGCCTGGCTCTCCCACGACATCCGCACCCCTTTGGCTGGAATCCGGGCCATGGGCGAGGCGTTGGAGGATTCGGTGGCCCCCGACCCCAAGAGCTATTACCGGGCGATAGTCGCCTCAGCGGAGCGAACGAGCCACATGGTGGACGATCTGATGGCCCTCGCGGCGCTGCACTCGGGCGAGCTGCCGGTGGCACCGGAGCCGGTAGCACTGGGCGACATCGTCTCGGACCTAATCGCGCAGTTGGCCCCGTTGGCCGAGCGGCGCAACGTACGGCTCGTCGGGCAGTCAACCGGCCGCACCGAGGTACTCGCCGACCCGAGACTGCTCACCCGCGCCGCACAAAATGCGCTAGTCAACGCGGTAAACTACACCGCTCCGGGCAGCACGGTCGAGGCGAGGGTGTCCGCTGAACCAGACCACGTCGTGCTCGAAATCCGGGACAGGTGCGGAGGCATCCCCCCTGCCGACCTCTCACGGTTGTTCGACCCCGGCTGGCGCGGCGATCAGGCGCGCACCCCCGAAGCCACCGCTGGCTCGGGCCTGGGACTGCCGATTGTGCGCACGATCGCTGTGGCCCACGGGGGCAGCGCCACCGTGCGAAACGTAGGCGACGGCTGCTGCCTCCGGTTGACGTTACCCCGAGAATAAGAAAAGCCGTGCCACCCGGAAATCGGCACCAGTTGCCGAAAACCGTCCACGGCTTCCCAAATCTGCTCTCGGACCCGGCTAGGCTGCATATGGCAACCCCGAGCTTGGAGGGTCCTCAATGAAGAAAGCTTTTGCAGCACTGGCTGCGACGACACTCGCTCTCACGGGAACTCTGTTCTCGCCCGCCCATGCGGACGTTACCGACGCCCCGCCCCCGCATGCGGTGCTGCGACGAGGCAGCCAGCCGAGCGATTCCGGCAAGCCACAGAAGGCGCTCGTGATGCTCAAATCGCAGCCCGAGGGCAGAGGCGATGAGGCGGCAGGCTTGGCGGCCGTCGAACGCGTAACCCGTCGTTGGAGCCATGTGGAGGGCTTCAAGGTGCGGCGAAAGTTCGGCTCGCTTGTGCACGGATTCTCCGTTGAGTTGCCTCGCCACCAGATCCCAAACCTGCTAGGCGACCCTGACATCGAGTCGGTGCGGCCATTGAAAACGTACTATCCGACGATGGCCTCCGCCGGCGACCTGACGAAGAGCACGCAGGCCCGAAAGAACCTAGGGGTTGACGGCCGCGGCCTCGTCATCTCCGTTATCGATACCGGGATCGACCCCACGCACCAGGACATGCGCCTAGATGACGATGTCGAGGGGCGTTTGAGGCCAACTGGTAAAGGCACCACTGAGAAGATTCCCTATGGCTGGAACTTCGCCGACGATAACGACAACTTCGTGGACACAACCAGTTCGATGCACGGCATGCACGTCGCCGGGATCGCTGCAGCCAACGGCGGCAAGGACGCGGATGCGCTCAGTGGCCGGATCAATGGCGTCGCGCCCAACGCCCAGCTGCTCAGCATGAAGGTTTTCTCCAACGGCCAAGATGGGGGTGCCAGCGAGGACGACATTATCGCTGCCATCGAGAAGTCGGTCGAACTCGGTGCCGACGTGATCAATATGTCGCTCGGCATAACCAACGGCACCGAGCAATCCAGCGTCGGCGAGGGGCGCGCGATCGCGAATGCCCAAGCTGCAGGCGTGCAGGTGATCGTCGCAGCCGGAAATGAGGGCATCAACGGGTCCTTGACCGGCGAAACCGACGACGCGACCGGCCTGCTCGACGACGGCACCGTCGGCTCCCCCGCAACAGCACGGGGTGCCCTGAGCGTGGCGAGCGTCAACAACACGCAGTCTTTGGCGCACAAGGCCGTGTTCACCGCGGGCGCCGAGAAGCTGGAGCTGGGTTACCAGCTGCAAACCGGCGCCCGCGATGATCAAGAGTACGACATCGTTGCCGCCGGCTTTGGCAGGTTCCCCAGCGACTATGCCTCCGATGACCCGGAGCCTCACGAAAACGAGTTTCCCAACGGGGTTGAAGGTAAGTTCGTGCTCATTGAGCGCGGAAAGAATACCTTCGCCAAAATGTTCGGCAACGCCATGACGGCGGGCGCAGCAGGTGTGATCATCTACAACTCGGTAGAGGGTGGAGACCGATATGAGAGCATGTCCGGGGTGGATGATGTCGCCTTGCCGGGAGCATTCATGTGGCGAAGCCACGGCCTGAAAGTCAAGGAGATGATCGCTGCTCACGGTGGCAGCATCAAGGTGGAACTCACCAGGCAGACGGTGCCCTATCCTCTGGGAGACAAGGCCCTCACGCCCTCCGCATTCACCTCCTGGGGAACCGGCCCAGCCCTCGATTTCAAGCCCCAGCTCTCGGGGATCGGTGGTTCGGTCTACTCGACCCTGAACGGCAACGAGTACGGGGAGGAATCCGGCACGTCCATGGCAGCGCCCCACGTCGCTGGCGCCTTCGCGCTGGGACGCGAGGCCTACGCTAAGCGCTTCCCCAGCCTGGGCAAGTCGGAAGCCAACGAGCGCCTGCGGATCGCGCTGGCGAATACCGCCCGCATCCTGGAAAACCCAGACAGGGTGCCCTACGCGCCCCGCCAGATCGGCGCCGGGCTGATCCAGACCGAGGACGCACTGCGCACGAACGTCTTCGCCACCGTCGAGGGTTCGCCCACCGCCGCGTTGCGCGAGGTCCGGGGCCCACGGACGTTCACCGTCAGGCTCTCCAACCACGGATCGACGGAGCACACGTTCAGCGCGGGCGGCACCTGCGTGCTGGCCGAGTCGCAGACGATCAACGGCCCCAACCAGATGAGTTGCAACCCGGCGGAAAGCCTATCCGCCAGCGCCGCCAAGGTTCGGGTTCCCGCCGGGGGCAGCGCCACCGTCGACTTCACCCTGACGCCGCAGGACGGAAAGGACCACTGGATCCAGGGTTGGGCCACGCTGGCCTCCGACGACGAGACCGCACAGCCGTCGCTTTCCGTGCCCTACCTGGGTTTCGTCGGAAACTGGAATGCCGAGCGCATCATTGACGACCCGGAGAACCCCTATTTCGCTCCTCTCTTCGGCGCAGACACCCCGAGCCGCACCAAGCTCGTCCGACCAGGCATCGGCGGCCCGGAAGAAGCCTTCTGGATGTCCTTCGCCGAGAACGAATCCATCTACCCCATGGTGATGCTGATGCGTTCAGCTAGCGAGGTCGAGGCCGAGGTGCTGAAGGGCGACAAGACGTGGGTCAAGCTGGGAAGCGACCGGGACGTGCTCCGCCACCGGTTTGTGGAGCTGGATCCGGACACCGACAATTCGCATCTCCTCTCCACGCTAGGCTGGGATGGCGGGATCTACGATCCTGCCAAGAACGCCTTTGCTAAAACGCCGGATGGTACGGATTACGCGGTGAGAATCCGCGCACGGTTGTCGTCTGACTTCGACTGGCAGGTGACGGAACTGCCCTTCAAGGTCGACAACACCGCCCCGGAGCTGAGCCTCAACATGACACCCAACCCCGACGGGTCACGCACCTTCATGGTGTATGCCAAGGACGCGCTCTCCGGCTTGATCCCCAGCTCTGGGCAGGCAAGCTTGGTCTCGCGTCCCAAATTGTCGCTCCCGGTGGAGAACCAGCCCGACGGCAGCTTCAAGGTCACGGTGCCCCCGGACGCCGTCAAGGATAACGACTTCCTGCGCTTGACGGTCCAGGATGAGGCGGGCAACGTCGCGGAGAAGATCGAGTATCTGGGCTCCGCGCCAGTCAAGCTGGTCAACGAGCACCTGTTCAATAAATGGGTTGGCTCGGATACCGAGCAACAGGTCGCTCCCCGTATTGAGGACGGCGAGATCGTCATGGCGCTCCACGTTCTGGATTCGGTGAAACGGGTCACCGTGAACGGCCACGAAGCCCGTATTGAGGGCTCAGGCGCCGAAGTCAAGCTTCCGCTGAAGCAGGCGAAGTCTCCCGAGGACGTCAACCGGTTCGAGGTAGTTGCCTTCGACGGCAGCGGTCAGCAGATCTATAAAATCGACCCGGAAAATCTCTGGCTGGGCTACGACATCACGCCACCCGAGCTGAAGATCATCAAGATGAACCTCAGCGACAAAGGCGAGGCGATTCTTGATGAGAACGGCGAGATCGAGATCGAGGCTATTGTCTCCGACGACGTCTCGCCCGTCAGCGACATCGTGGTTTACCAGGACACCCCCGGTAATCCCATACCCGTGGATGGGAACGGCCGGTTCAAGACGAGGCTGACCTCCAGCGACCTGGTTCCTGCGGTCTTCCTGAATGCGAACGATCACGCCGCACAAGGAGCGCTGGTTAATCAGGCGCTGAAGACTTGGCCTGTCTTTAACGAGGCCCCGGATCTGTCTCCGAGGATCGCGTTTGACGACCCAAACCTGCACCCGATCGCGCCTGAGGCTGGAGCCGTCTTTTTCGTAGACAGCAGTTTCGAGAACCTTGAGTTGATTGACGATGAGGCTACCGGGAATAAAATCGCGGCCCGGCTCACGCTCAAGGGACGAATCTTGGGCGCGTTCCAGGACTTCCGGGTCGAGGACAAGGCCGTGAAGCTGGACGACAACGGCCGGTTCGAAGTGCCGATCAATCTGGTGAATGGCATCACCAAGGTGGGCATCGAGATCCAGCAGGACGCAAGCAACTGGGCTGAATCGAGCCTCACCTTCCTCTTCGACAGGAACCTGCCTGACTACTCGTTCGCGACTGATCCCCGGGTGGCCTCTGACGGCGCTATCTATCTGACGTCACCCAAGGATGTTCGCGTCTCCGGCGAGGTGTCCGACGATGAGTTCGGCTACGCCTTGAAGCTCAATGGTTCAGTGATACGCAACTTCCAGAACCTTAACGACCCCGGCGCGGATCGCAACCGGCGCGCCTTTGACGAGAAGATCCTCGGCAAACCCGGCGAGTTCATGCGGATGAGTTTCTACGACGAGTTCCAAAACGGCTTCGAACGAACCATCCCGTTCGTTTCCGACGGCCAGGCCCCGCGGCTTGAGCACCAAGGGTTGGCGGCGAGTCAGCTGCTGTCCGGAAAGACCACGATCAGGGTGATCGCGACCGACACAAACCTAGAGCGGCTGCACCTCACCCTGGACGGCAAACCCCTCGCCGGCAAGGTGGTGCAGGCTGACCACCCCGGGGCCACGTTGACCGTGTACCGCGGCGGCGAGCCGCAGCCCGCACAGGCCAAGGCGTCCGACGCGCGGAGCGAGATCGTTGTGGAGGCGGAAATCGACAGCGCCAAACTGGCTTCAGGCACCCATACGCTGGTGCTGCTCGCCGCAGACGCCGCAGGCAACCAGTCCATGGAGAAGCTGCTCTTCCTCGTCAATGCTCCCCCCGTGATCGAGGGACCTGAGTTCCTCATCGTGGAGGCGAACGACGACGTGAGCGCCGCAAGCAAGGTGTTGGCCGCGCTGAAGGCCGGCTACGTCGCCCGTGACGCGGAGGACGGCGTCCTGCCGCTCACGATCTCCTTCGAGCCGTCCACCTTCCAGAAGGGCAGGCAGTATCGGGTGCTGTTGTCCGCCACGGACTCGCTCGGCCAGCGCGTGCAGCGCGAGGTACGTGTTGAGGTAAGGCCAGCGGGCGACCACAAACCTGGCAGCCCCGGGAAACCAGGCACCCCCGGGAAACCGGTTGGGCCAGGAAAGCCCGGCAAACCGGGCCTGCCCAAGACCGGGGCCTGAGACTGGCACCTTCTGGGCTGGCAGAACCCGGTTCTGCCAGCCCAGAGCCATGTAACGATTGGGTAACTCTCATCCTGGTAAAGACGAGCCGCACCCACCCCGGAAGCCAATTGTTTGCCCTTGTCGTCGCACAAAGCACAGCCAAGCCCGCCCCCTATCACCGGCAAAGCATAGGGTGACCGCCCAGCAAGCGGGCTGCCCGCAGTCCGGGAAAACCTCCCGAAAGCAAGCGAAGTGGCTTGTTGGCGGATAGTATGCGGCCGTCCAAGCAAGATTCTGTGGAATCATGAACGAACGGATACAGATGAAAAAAACGATGGCATCGCTGGCGGCGTTTACGCTGGCGGCTTCCGGGGTGCTTGCCACCCCCGCCTTCGCGGACGAGAGTACTGAGCCCCCCGCTCAGCCCAGTGTCGTGGCGCCTGTCGTCGACGCTGAGGAGGCGCCGGTGGATCAGCCGCGGCGCGTGCTCGTCATGCTGAAGCACCAGCCCGAGGGGAAGGGCAACGAGTCCGAGGGCCTCGCTGCCGTGGAGCGGGTGCTGGGCCGTTGGCAAGATACCGATGGGTTCAGCGTTCGCCGCAAGTTCGGCACCCTGGTCAACGCTTTCTCCGCGACGCTGCCGGAGAGCCAGATTGATGCGCTAGCTGCCGACCCTGACGTCGAATCGGTCAAGGTCCTCAAGGTCTTCTACCCGACGCAGCAGACCGCTGGCGACCTCTCGAAGAGCACCTCCGCTCGTAAGAACCTGGGTGTGGATGGCCGGGGCCTCGTCGTCTCGGTGATCGACACCGGCATTGACCCCACCCACCGCGACATGCGGCTGGATGACGGAGTACCCAAGAAGCTGAAGCCCAAGGGTAAGGGCGCCACTGACAAGGTGCCCTACGGTTGGAACTACGCCGACGATAACGACAATTTCGTTGACTCCACCAGTTCGATGCACGGCATGCACGTCGCGGGAATCGTCGCGGCGAATGGCGGCCCTGACGCCAATGTCACCACCAACGGCAGGATCAACGGCATAGCGCCCAACGCCCAGTTGCTCAGCATGAAGGTCTTCTCCAACAACGAAGAGCTCACGGGCGCGCAGGAAGACGACATCATCGCGGCCATCGAGGACTCGGTGAAACTCGGCGCGGACGTGATCAACATGTCTCTCGGCTCACCGAATGGTACGAACCAATCCGCAGTCGGTGAGGGTCGCGCCATCGCCAACGCACAAGCCGCCGGTGTCCAGGTTGTAGTTGCCGCGGGCAACGAGGGCCTCAACGGCTCGCCCAGCACCAACACCACCGACCTGACCGACAAGCTAGACGACGGTACCGTCGGTAGCCCGTCAACTGCTCACGACGCCCTCAGCGTCGCCTCGGTGAATAACTCCCAACTCATCGCCTCTACCGCCGAAGTCGCCGCCGCAGGCCAGACGGAGAAGGTGGGTTACCAGCTCCAGTCCGGCGAGACCGATGACGAGGCGCACACGCTGGTGTTCGGAGGTTTGGGCAAGCCGGATCAGATCCCGGCCAACGCGAAGGGCAACTACGTCCTCATCCAGCGGGGCGAAATCGCCTTCACGGAGAAATTCGACAACGCCATCGCCGCTGGAGCTACCGGCGTGATCATCTTCAACTCTGCTACCGGTGGTGACAAGTTCCAGGGCATGGCCGGAGTAGGCTCCTACAAGATTCCGGGCGCCTTCATGTTCCACTCCACCGGTAAGCGTCTGGAGAAGCTGATCCAAGACAACCCGGGCGGCGTCACTATCAAGTTGACCGAGGAGTCTCTCTCCCTTCCCCTGGGCGACGTAGCACTGACCCCGTCGGACTTCACCTCGTGGGGATCCGGTCCAGCGCTCGATTTCAAGCCGCAGATCGCGGGCATCGGTGGCTCGGTCTACTCCACGTACAACGACAATTCCTACGGAACCTCGTCTGGTACCTCAATGGCAGCCCCACACGTTGCTGGCGCTTTCGCCTTGGGACTGCAAAAGTACGAGGAAAAGTTCAGCGGACTGAACGACGTCCAGCGTAACGAGTTGCTGCGCGTGGCGATGTCCAACACAGCGTTGATCCTGGAAAAGGGCGGTGTTCCCTTCGCCCCGCGCCAGATCGGTGCGGGTCTGGTGCAGACCGAGGACGCGATCAATAGCAACGTGTTCGCTACCGTGGATGACTCCCCCACCGTCGCCCTGCGCGAGGTCAAGGGTGCACGCACCTTCACCGTGACCTTGAACAACAAGGGCGACAAGGCTTACACCTTCACCACCGACGCGACTTGCGGTGTGCAGGAGTCCCAGCAGGCTGCCCAGGCCAACACCACCTCCTGCAGTGATGCCGAGAAGGCCGTCGCTGCCAAGAGCGAGGTGACCGTCCCTGCCGGCGGGACTGCTACTGTCGACTTCACGGTCACTCCCGCAGGGAACACCCCGCACTGGCTCCAGGGCTGGGTGAAGCTCGCGTCCAAGGATGCGGCCCAGCCGTCGCTGTCGCTGCCGTACCTCGGCTTCGCCGGCGACTGGAACGCCGAGCCCATCATTGACGCTCCCGGCGCTACCCCGTACTACAACGCGTTGCTCGGCCCCTCGCAGCCCAACCGCTCGACGCTTCTGGCTCGCAGCGTGTACGGCCCCCAGCAAACCACTTGGCTGTCCCCCAACGATGATGGCAGGAACGACGCCATCTACCCGGCGATCATGATGCTCCGCTCGGCCAGTGATGCCGAGTTCGAGATCGTGAAAGATGGGGAGGTGCTGACCAAGCTCGGCAGCGCACGGGATCTGCAGCGCAGGCCGCTCGGCAGGCTTCGCCCCTCCGGTCCCAACGCAGCAGCCACCTTCTTCGACAACCGCTGGGGTGGGCGCATTTACGATGCGGTTAACGACGTGTTCCAGCTTGAGCCCGACAGCAGTCCCGGCGCTTACACCTACCGGGTGCGGGCGAGACTCTCCGAGGACTTCCCCTGGCAGACCTACGACTTCAACTTCGGGATCGACAACACCGCTCCCAAGGTCGAGTTGAGCTTCCAGGAGAATGCCGATAAGTCGAGGCTGTACACCGCCAAGGTAACGGAAACGGGTGCAGGTCTGTTCCAGAAATCTGCGAGCGCGCAGAGTCCGGTAACCGGTGATTTCTTCGCGACGACCGAAGGACCGAACAACACCTTCACCTTCACGCTCACCCCAGAGCAGGTGCAGGGCAACGACTACTTCGTCTTCTCGATCATGGACCGGGCGGGCAACATGGGCTCCAAGCTCGAATACCTCAGCGCAGAGCACCTGCTCATCGATACGGATCGCTACAACAAGTGGATTGGAACCATCACCCGAGTCATTGACGCTCCGAGGCGTGTCAATGATCTCGTGACCGTCGATTTCGTGGCCAGCCCCCAGGTGGCTCGGGTCACTGTCAACGGTGTTGAAGCCCGGCTGGAAGACGGGGAGGGCGAGGCCGAGATCAAGCTTGAGGTAGACAAGAAGAACACCATCACCGTCATCGCCTACGATTCGAACGGCGCTGAGCTGTACAAGAAGGAACTCTGGCTTGGGTTGGACCTCACTCCCCCGGTGATCGAGTTCACCGAGATCAAGCTGAACGCAAACGGTGAGGTGGTCCTTGCGGACGACGGAACCGTCGAGTTCAAGGCTAAGGTGACCGACAACCTGTCCGGCCCGGATGACCTGCTCGTTCTGGCAGGCAAGGGTCTTGATGGTGCGGATCTGTTCCCGACCATCGGGGCTGACGGGACCTTCTCAGCGCACGTTCGCCCGAATCCTTCGGATACCGGACTGGCTCTCGCGGCCGCTGACCACGCCAAGGAGAACACCACCAGCCTCGCCAACATCGGCCGCCTGATCGTACCGATCGCCGGCCGGGCCCCCACTTCGGGACCCTCGACGATGCGGATCGTCTTCGATGATCCGGATCTCAACTCTCCGGGCGCCCCGTTTGGCGAGCAGGTCTACATCGTCGGTCCCCACAACCTCGCCCTCACCATGGTCAATGACCGCGCTGAGGGCGAGGAGGTTGCCGCGAAGCTCGCCCTCAAGGGCCGCTTCACCGTGAAACCGCACGCCTTCCGCATCAAAGGCAAGGACGTGGCGTTGAACGACAAGGGCGAATTCAGTGTTCCCCTCGACCTGGTCAACGGCATCAACAGCGTCGGCTACGAGGTGGTTGAGAAGAGCGGCGACGACGCCCACGAGGGCAAGTGGCGTTTCTTCTACGACCGCAACCTGCCGGGTTACACGATGAAGACCGACCCTGCCATCGCGTCCGACGGTGCTATCTACTTGAAGGCGCAGCCGGCGGAGGTTGCGGTTTCCGGCGAGGTCTGGGACAACGAGTTCGGTTACCGTCTGGAGCTCAATGGCTCCACCGTTAAGGACTTCGACAACCTCTGGGATCCCGGCAAGGACGTGAACCGTCGCCCTTACTCCGAGAAGGTCAAGGTTGCCGACAAGGACAACTTCCTGAGGCTGACCCTGTTCGACCAGCTTGGCAACGGCATCGAGCGTTCGATCCCCTACGTAATCGACGGGGCAGCGCCGACTGTCAAGATCAATGGCATCAAGGACAATGATCTAGTCTCCGCCAAGCACACTTTCACCGTCGAAGCTGAGGATGACTCGCTGAAGGAACTGACTGTCTGGATCAACGGCAATCAGGTCGACAGCAAGCACATCGCTAAGACGGCGGTGCACCCAGCGGCTAAGCTCATGACCTTCCGCAACGGCCAACCCGTCGCTGCGGAGGATCCGCAAGAAACCTCCGGTGAGATGCGGCCCGCGGCTCTGCCGGGCACCGGTAAGAAGGCTTTGTCCATCACCGTCGATCTGGGCGCACTCGGTCTTGACAGCGGAAAGCACGAGCTCCGAGTCCAAGCCGACGACTACGCCGGCAACAAGACCCTGAACGCCCTGTCCTTCGAGATCAACCACAAGCCGACGATCTCCGGGCCGGACTCCCTGGATGTCACCGTCGAGGGAGACCCCGCGCAGCAGTACAGGGGCGTGATCGATGCGATCAACGCCGCGTACCAGGTGAGCGACCCGGAAGACGACAAGGCGGGCAAGGCTATCAGCCTGAAGTTCGACGCCACGAAGATCAAACTGGGTCAGAGCTTCAGCCTCACCCTGTGGGCGGTTGATTCCGCAGGGCAGCGGGTGGAGCGTGAGGTAACCATCCGCGTGACCGTCAAAGTCAAGCCGGGCAAACCAGGCAAGCCAGGCAAACCCGACAAGCCGGGCAAGCCAGGCAAGCCGGGCAAACCCGGTAAGCCGGGCAGGCCAGGTCTGCCGAAGACCGGCGCCTAACAACCAACCGAGGGTGGGCCCCAGCTACGCAGCTGGGGCCCACCCCTTTTTCTTCGACGACGTCAATCGCTCACTTCCGATGTTCGATCATCCTTTCCCAAGTTTCACGATCTTCATTTCGGCCCTATCCTGTGGTAGTAAGCAAACGATGCGAGGGGACTTTAATGAAGACTACGCTGCTAAAGCTTATGGCATTGTCATTGGCGTTATCAGGAAGCGGAATTGCGGCATTCGCCGACGATTCCACTTCACCCACCACTCCTGCCGAAGGAGCTGCAGAAATCAAAGCGCCGGCTTACCATCCCGAAGTCACCGGCGCACTCGTCATGCTCAAGGAACAACCCGACGGGTTGGGAGATGAGGACGCAGGCCTGGCGGCCGTTGAGCGGGTGGTGGCCCGCTGGCAAAGCCGGGAAGGTTTCCAAGTCAGGCGAAAATTCGGCGCATTGGTCAAGGGATTCTCAGCAACGATGCCACCCGCTCTCATGGCCGAACTCCAGTTCGATCCCGACGTGGCGAGCGTCAGGAAACTCCAAACCTTCTACCCTGCGCTCACGAATGCTGCCCGGCTCTCCGAGGCTAGCCAGGAAACCCGCCAACGTTTGGGCGTAGATGGCCGTGGGCTCGTCGTAGCAGTGATCGACAGCGGAGTGAACCCACAGCACGAAGACATGCGACTCGACTCGGATGTGACGCCGCGGCTAGCTCGCGACACGAGCATCCCGGGCACCACCGACAAGGTCCCGTTCGGGTGGAACTATTCCGACCAGAACGCGTTCTTCACCGAGACGAAGAACGCCTCGCACGGCATGCACGTCGCAGGCATCGTCGCAGCGAACGGAGCAGAAGGCCCCGCCTCCCCCATCGGCGACCGAGTAGACGGTATCGCGCCTAACGCACAGATTTTGGCTATGAAGGTCTTCACCAACGACAGCAACAGCCCGAGTGGCTTGGAGGACGACATCATCGCGGCGATCGAGGACTCCGTGAAACACGGCGCCGACATCATCAACCTGTCGCTTGGTGCACCCAACGGCGTCCAGCAGGTTTCGGTAGGCGAAGGCCGAGCGGTGGCCAACGCCCAGAAAGCGGGTGTTCAAGTGGTCGCTGCTGCGGGAAACGAGGGCCTCAACGGCTCCCGGACCCGCGATGAGCAAGACATCACCGGCATGCTCGACGACGGCACGCTCGGCACCCCCGCCATCACGGGCGAGGCCCTGGCCGTCGCTTCGATCAACAACAGCTCCAGCGACAAGCTCACCCCGTCCTACTTCACGTCCTGGGGCACCGGATCCGCCCTACAGTTCAAGCCTGAGATCGCAGGCATCGGCGGAGGCGTCAAATCCACTTACAACAACGGGTACGGCACGGAGTGGGGCACCTCGATGGCTTCCCCCAACGTCGCAGGGGCATTTGCACTTGGCCTACAGGCCTACCAGCAGCGGTTCCCCGACCTAAGCAAGGCCGAACGCAACAAGCTGCTGCGCATCGCAATGAGCAACACCGCCAAAGCGCCTAGCGTGGCCGGCGTGCTCGCCCCGCCGCGACAGGTCGGGGCAGGCCTCGTGCAGACCGAAAGCGCGATCAATACCAAGGTCTTCGCCACCGTGGCCGACTCCCCCAACGTTGCGCTCGGCGAGGTTCGCGGCAACCGCACTATCGCGGTCAACCTCACCAACAAGGGCACCAAGCCGTATTCGTTCACTCCCGGCGCAACCTGTGTTCTCCAGGAGAACCACGCTCCCAATGAGCGCAACTACCCCAAGTGCTCCGCAACGGACACAGTCCGCCACCCCTCCGAGAAGGTGACCGTGGCCCCGGGGAGCAGCACCACCGTCGAGTTCACTCTGGAGGTGCCCGACGCCGCCGCGCACTGGGTGCAGGGTTGGGTAACTCTCGCCTCGGACGACCGGGAACAGCCTTCGCTGAGCGTGCCCTATCTAGGCTTCGCCGGCGACTGGAATGCCGAGCCCATCGTCGACGCTCTGGACGGGCCAGGATTCTTCGACGCCTTCTTCTCTGGAAAGACGCACGACCACACCACCCGGCTGATGACGAACATCGAGGGCGAGGCGCGCCCCACCGCTTGGTTCTCGCCCAACGGCGACGGCCACGGGGACAGCGTCTACCCACGGCTGATGATGCTGCGTTCGGCCAGCGACCTTGAGTTCGAGGTACAGCGAGACGGCCAGCGCATCATCGGGCTGGGGCAGGGCAGGGATTGGAGTCGGCCGCTGATGCGCAGCGTGCTGGCTTCGAAGTCCTCCGCCGCCAACTCTGCCTATGCCCACAGCTGGAACGGCAAGCTGTACAACCCCAAGACCGACCAGTTCGATACCGCGGCGGAGGGGCGCTACACCTACCAGGTCCGCGCCCGGCTTTCTCCCGACTTCGGCTGGCAGGTCACTGACTTCCCGTTGGGCATCGATCTCACAAGACCCAACGTGTCGCTGAGTTTCACCCGCAACGACGACGGCTCACGAAAATACACCGTCACCGCGTCTGACGCGCTGTCCGGTGTGCGGGATGTAGTGGCCGAGGATTCCCTTTCCAAGCAGACCTTCACGGTGGCGTTGGACGGCCCCGACAGCTACTCCTTCACTGTTCCGGCGGATATCGCTCGGACACAGTCCTTCGTCCGCGTCGGTGTCCGGGATCTGGCGGGCAACCTCGCCAGCGAGACCAGCTCCTACAGCACCAGGACCCTGAGCGTGACCAACCTCGACCGATTCGACCGCTGGGTCGGGGCCGACTCCGATGCGCGAGCCATCCCCGCCATCGCCGACGATGCCGCGCGCGTCGAGTTCGCGGCCGGCCCCGACGTGGCACGGGTGACGGTCAACGGCGTAGAGGTGGCTCTCGAAGCGGGGCGCGGCGCGGGCACCGCTCCGCTCTCGGTGGGCAGGAACGACATCGTCGTCGCGGCTCACGCCGCCGACGGAACGCTGCTGGAGGAGCAGCGAATGTGGCTAGGCTACGACCCTGTTCGACCCACCGTGCAGCTGCGCGCGGGGTTGCTGGACGATAGCGGCAGGCTCACTCCCGACGACGACGGCAGGATCACGCTCGCCGGCACCGTCACGGACAACATCACAGCACCGGCCGAGCTGACCCTGCAGATCGCCGGGCAGCCGGTGTCCATTGAGGCCGACGGCTCGTTCGAGTTCGCCTTCGATCCGGGCGCCGCCGAATACGTCGGCGTGTTCGTGCAGGAGCATGTGAGTGACCATGCGATCGGCAACCTCGTGTCGGCTCGGTGGCCGGTGGCCACCCGCCAGCAGTTGACGCACGGCATCCGCATAAACTTCGACGATCCCGCGCTTCAGGCGCAGCGCGCGTTCGGCAAGGCTTTCAACGACGTAACCTCGCGGTACCGAAACCTAGAGGTGGTGAACGCGGACGCGGTGGGCGACGAAGTGGCGGCCCGCCTACGGGTCACCGGGGCCTTCTCCAAGCGCCCGGCCGCCTTCCGCGTGGATGGTCAGGCCATCTCGCTGGATGCCTCCAACCGGTTTGAGTTCACTCTCGAACTGGTCAACGGCGCGAAACGGTTCGGCTTTGAGGTCGAGGACACTCCCGGCAATCTGATCGCCGCAGGAAGCTGGCGGTTCAACTACGACTCCACGCTGCCGGGCTACACCTTCGACTCTACCCCTGCGGTGAACTCCGACGGCGGGCTGTACCTCAAGTCGGCGCCCACGCACGTGGACATAACCGGAGAGGTGTGGGACAACGAGTTCGGCTATCGAATGCTGATCAACGGCTCCGTGGTGGGCAACTTCACGAACAAGAACGATCCGGGCCTGAACGATGGCCAGCCGATCAACCGTCGCCCATACTCGGAGACGGTAAACGTCGCCCAGGGCGACAAGTACATGCGGGTCAGGCTGACCGACCTCATGAACAACGGCATCGAGCGGCGCATCCCTCTAGTGCTCGACGAGGTGAACCCCGTAATCAGCCACTCCAGTACCCAGCCCGGGCCACTGGTTGACCTGGAGCAGACCTACACCTTCAGAGCTACGGACTCTAACATCGAAAGCCTGGCTGTCAACATCGACGATCAGTCGGTTCGGGCCGAGGTCGTCCGGGTCAATCCCCGGCGCGATGTGATTGAAGGCGAGTACCGCCACGGCGTCTGGCGCCAGCTGCCCGTCCCGCCCGCGGGTCAGGCGGTCACTGAGCTGGAGATCGTGGTTCGCCTGGCCGACGTTCCTTCGCTCGCCAGCGGACGCCACGTTATCTCCGTCCTGGCCACCGATAAAGCCGGCCGGACCGCCAGCTATGACGAGCCCTTCGTGCTCGGAGCGATGCCGACGATCGCTGGCCCGGACACGCTGGTGCTGGCCAACAACGGCAAGCTCGACGAGCAGGTCCGCAAGGCGTTCACAGCGAAGGACTCGCTGGATCAGCCGCTCGAACTCAAGTTCGACCTGTCCGGGTTGAAGCCGAACCAGGCGGTGGCGGTCACGTTGAGCGCCACGGACTCCTCGGGGCGCAAGGCCGAGAAGGTGGTACAGATTACCTTGGACACGGCACCCGAGATCGGTGGAGGAGCCGAGCTGACCGTCGTGGAGCCGAACCCGACCCGGACGGCAACTCTTGAGGAGCAGGTCCGCGCGGCCTTCCCCGTCACAGATGCGCTCGACGACGCGGCCGGCAAGCCGGTGCGGCTCGACTTCACCCTGCCCGAGCTGCAGCCCGGGCAGGCTACCGAGGTGACCCTTTCGGCCACCGACTCCCTGGGCCAGGTGACCACGAAGAAGGTGCAGATCACGTTGAAGGCGCGCCCGCAGATCGTCGGGCCGGACAGACTGCGGATCAAGGGTAGCGCCCCGGCGCTCAATCAGATCCGCGCCGTCTACCGGGCCACTGATGCGCTCGGCCAGGTGCTGCAGATAACGTTCGGGCCTGAGCTGGCGCCGGATCAGGAGACCGAGGTGACGCTGCGCGCTGTGGACGAGGACGGCGTGGTGGCCACCCGGAAGGTTCGAATCCTGCTCGATAGCGCGCCGCTCATTTTCGGCCCGGATGCCGTCGAGCTGGAGCCCGGGGAGGATTACGCGGCAAAGCTGCGTGCGATCTACCGGGCCTCGGACGTGCTGGATGAGGCCGCGGGCAAGGGGGTGGAACTGCGCTTCACCCTGCCGACGCTGTTGGTCGGTGACGCCGTGAGCCTGGAGCTGTCCGCCACCGACTCTCTGGGCCAAACGACGCGGCGCGTCGTTTGGGTCAGCCTCAAGGCCACGCAACAGCCGGATCCGACGCCGGAACCGAAGCCCGTGCCCAAGCCGACGCCGGAACCGAAGCCCGTGCCCAAACCGGACCCCACGCCGGATCCGGAACCGAACCCGGGCAAGACGGTCAAGCCTCAGCCTCCGGAGAAGAAGCCGGGGCTACCCAAGACCGGCCGATGATCCACTGACTGAAGGTGGCGTGCCCCGTTGGGGCACACCACCTTCAGTCTTGCGTCGACTCGCGGCCAACGGAGCGCGGCTGTCTTTGAGGTCAGTGCGGGATGCCGATGTCGCTGCGGTTGAAGCCGTCCGCGAAGTCGACGAGCGCTAGATGCCCGTAGGCTGCGGTCCGAGCCGCAGCCAAGTCGGCGCCCAGGCCCACCGTGCCCAGGACGCGCCCGCCGACGGCAGTGAGCACCCCGTCAACCATCCTGGTGCCCGCATGCAGCACGTAGGCATCCGGCCCGTCGTGGGGCAGGACGATCGGACAGCCCGTTTCGGGGGTTCCCGGGTAGCCGCGCGCGGCCGACACCACCACGACTGCGGCCCCGTCGCGCCACTCCAGCGGCGGCAGGCGGGTGAGCCCGCCGGTCGCGGCTGCATACAGCACCCCCGCCAGGTCGGTCCTCAGCAGCGAAAGGACCGCCTGCGTCTCCGGGTCTCCGAAGCGTACGTTGAACTCGATCACTTTGAGCCCCCGGCTGGTGATCGCCAGACCCGCGTACAGCAGGCCGACAAAAGGCGTGCCCCGGGCGGCCAGCTCCGCCAGCGTGGGCCGCACTACGCGTTCCATGACCTCTTCCACCAGGCCCGGCTCCGCCCAGGGCAGCGGGCAGTACGCCCCCATCCCTCCGGTGTTGGGACCCTCGTCGTTGTCGCCGACGCGCTTGAAGTCCTGCGCGGGCAGCAACGCCATCGCCGCAGTGCCGTCACAGACTGCGAACAGCGAAACCTCTGGCCCGTCCAGGAACTCCTCGATGACGACCCGTCCGCAGGCCTCCGCGTGCGCCAGGGCCTGGTCGCGGTCGTCGGTGACCACGACGCCCTTGCCCGCTGCAAGCCCATCGTTCTTCACCACGTAGGGAGGGCCGAAGGCGTCCAGCGCCCGCCGGGCCTCCTCGGCGGTGGTACACAGGAAAGAGCGCGCGGTAGGCACTCCGGCCGCACTCATCACCTCCTTGGCGAACGCCTTGGATCCCTCCAGCCGGGCGGCGGCCGCCGTCGGGCCAAACACCGGAATGCCTGAGGCGAGCAGCCGGTCCCCAACGCCCGCCACCAGCGGCGCCTCCGGCCCCACCACCACCAAATCCACAGCTAGCTCGCGAGCCAACTCCTCCACGGCCTGAGGGTCCGCCGGGTCAATGTCGTGCAACTCCCCCAGAACCGCCAACCCTGGATTCCCGGGAGCACAGTGCAGTTCGCTACCGTCCGAAACCAGCGCGCGGCCAAGCGCATGCTCCCGGCCGCCGCTGCCAAGCAACAAGATCCTCACGCTTGGGTACATTACCCACGCCCGTCGCCGGCCACCAGGGCTTGTTTCGAAAGCGCTTCCGGGACGAGGACACTCCCGGCCCGGCGGTCTTCTCCCCTCCTGCGCTGGCGCGGTGGGCTAGCCCTCCAGCCGATCCAGCTCTGCGTCGATCTCCTTGGCCCGCTGATCCGCCCGCTGGATCAGCAGCCGGAACACGATGATCGCCAGCACAAAGCCCGCGCCCACCGGCACGGCCCACCACCAGCCCCAACCAATCGCGCCCTGGAAGATGGCGATGAACACCGTCGCCAGCATGAACAGCGCGATCAACGCCACCAGGGAAATCGCCAGAGAGCGCATCGTCACACCAGGTCGTTGATGACCACGGCCTCCTCGCGGCCCGGCCCGACGCCGATGCCGGAGATGCGGCAGCCGATGAGTTGCTCCAGTCTGCGCACGTAGGCCTGGCAGTTGACGGGCAACTCGTCGAACGTGCGGCAGCCGGAGATGTCCTCGTGCCACCCGTCGAGGTACTCGTAGACCGGCTTCGCGTGGTGGAACTGCGACTGGGTCATCGGGTAGTGGTCGTGTCGTTCGCCGTCGATCTCGTAAGCCACGCACACCGGGATTCGGTCCCAGCCGTTGAGGATGTCCAGCTTCGTCAGGAACACATCAGTGAAGCCGTTGAGTTTCACCGCCTGCTCCACCAGCACCGCGTCGAACCAGCCGCAGCGACGTGGCCGACCCGTCGTCGCACCGAACTCGTGCCCCTTCGCGCGCAGGGTCTCGCCGTCCGCGTCGAACAACTCCGTGGGGAACGGCCCCTCACCGACGCGGGTGGTGTAGGCCTTGGCGATGCCGATCGCGCGGTCGATTCGGGTGGGGCCAACGCCCCCGCCAGTGGTGGCCCCCGACGCCGTCGGGTTGGACGAGGTGACGTACGGGTAGGTGCCCTGGTCGACGTCGAGATGATGGGCCTGCGCCCCCTCGAACAGCACCACCTTGCCGGCATCGAGCGCATCGTTGATGAACCGCCCGGAGTCCAGGATGTAGGGTCGGATCAGTTCCGCGTGCGCCAGCAGCGACTCGACGATCTCCTCGGCCTGAATCGGGCGCCGGTTGTAGACCTTGACCAGCAGTTCGTTCTTCTGGTCGAGAGCCGCCTCCACCTTCTGGCGCAGGATCGACTCGTCGAGGATGTCTTGCACCCGGATACCCAAGCGGTTGATCTTGTCGGAGTAGCACGGGCCGATGCCGCGGCCGGTGGTGCCGATCCGGCGTTTGCCGAGGAAGCGTTCGGTCACCTTGTCGAGCACCCGGTGGTATTCGGTGATGATGTGTGCGTTGGCGGAAATGAGCGGATGCTCGAACTGCACCTGGCGTTCCCGCAGCGTCGCCAGCTCGGACTGCAGCACGTCGAGGTCGATCACCACGCCGTTGCCGAGCACCGTGGTGGTGTTCGGGTTCAGGATGCCCGACGGCAGCAGGTGCATGACAAACTTCTGGCCGTTAACGACCAGGGTATGACCGGCGTTGTTTCCTCCCGAGTAGCGCACGCACAGATCGACGCGGTCACCCAGCTGGTCAACTGCCTTGCCTTTCCCCTCGTCTCCCCACTGCGCACCGACGACCACAACGCTAGGCATTGCACTCCTTATCCAAGAAATAGGCCCAAAGAGAGCTTTGGGCGCACCAAGTCTACGCCCATGCATGCGCAAGTCCCATTCCTTCTCCAATGGCCGCTCAGCTCCCCGAGCGGCCATTGCACAATCGTTCGCCGCTCCCGGGCGTGGACTCGCCACCGAATAGGCTGGGGCCCAGCTGTTGGTCGCTTGAAAGGGACTCCAATGAAGAAGCTCATTAATTCACCCAGCACCGTGATCTCCGACGCTCTCAAGGGCATCGAGGCCTCCGACGCGAACGTGCGCGTTGACCATGAAAACCGGCTCATCCTGCGCGCCCAGCCCAAGGACGAGGGCAAGGTGGCTCTCATCTCGGGCGGCGGGTCGGGGCATGAGCCGCTGCATGGCGGATTCGTCGGCGAGGGTATGCTCGACGCGGCGTGCGTAGGCGAGGTGTTCACCTCCCCCACCCCGGACCAGATCTACGCAGCCACGGTCTCCACCAACGTCGGCGGTGGCGTGCTGCACATCGTCAAAAACTACACCGGCGATGTGCTGAACTTCGAGATGGGAGCGGAGCTGGCCGCCGCGGAAGGCGTTGAGGTGCGCACCGTCGTCGTGGCCGACGACGTGGCCGTGCAGGACTCGCTCTACACCGCAGGCAGGCGTGGTGTGGGAGCCACCGCGATTCTCGAAAAGATCGTGGGCGCCGCAGCCGAGGAGGGCCGCAGCCTTGACGAGGTGGTTGCCATCGCACAGCGCGTCGCCGACAACTCTCGCTCGATGGGCATGGCGCTGACCTCCTGCGCGGTGCCCGCAGCCGGCAAACCCACCTTCGACCTGCCCGGAGACGAGATGGAGATCGGAATCGGCATCCACGGCGAGCCCGGCCGGCACCGGGAGAAGATGACCGACGCGGCGGACATCGCTCGCCAGCTGGTGGAGCCGATCCTCGCGGACAAGGATTTCGCCGGCTCCGACGTGATCGTGCTGCTCAACGGCATGGGCGGCACACCACTGATCGAGCTGTACGTGATGTACGCCGAGGTGGCTCGGCTGCTCGATGCTGCCGGCGTGCGCATCGCCCGCAACCTGGTAGGCAACTACGTCACCTCCCTGGAGATGGCCGGGTGTTCCGTGTCGCTCGTCGCCGCCGACGAGGAGCTGCTCGCGCTCTACGATGCACCGGTGAAGACCGCTGGACTACGTTGGGGAGCATGATGATCAGCAGCAAGACTGTCGCTCGATGGCTGACGCGTTATGCGCAGCTCGTCGCCGACAACGAGGCTCACCTGACCGAGTTGGACTCACCCATCGGCGACGCCGACCACGGCGCCAACATGAAACGCGGAATGCAAGCGGCGCTTCCCGCGCTGGAGTCCGAGACGATGGGCGGCCAGTTGAAGGGCGTCGCCATGGCGATGCTCAGCAAGGTTGGCGGTACCAGCGGCCCGCTCTACGGCACGTTCTTCCTGAAGGCAGCCACCGCGCTCGGTGACGCCACCGAGGTGGAGCCGCAACGCTTCGCCTCCGCCCTGCGCTCGGGGCTCGACGGGCTGATCGCCCGCGGGAAGACCGAGCTCGACGACAAAACGATGGTCGATGCGCTGGCACCGGCGCTGGACGCGCTCGAAGCCGAAACAGACTGGTCTGCCGCCACCCGGGCCGCAGCCAAGGCGGCCGCCGCCGGGCGCGACCACACCATCGGGCTGCTGGCGCGCAAAGGGAGGGCGTCCTACCTGGGTGAGCGCTCCGTCGGGCACATGGATCCGGGCGCGGCCTCGGCCACGCTGCTTTTCGACGCTCTGATTGAGGAGGAGTAAATGGGAGTCGGCATCGTTGTAGTCTCGCATTCGCGGGCGCTAGCCGAGGCCGCAGTGGAGTTGGCGGACATCATGGTCCAGGACTCGCGGCCCAAGGTGGCGATCGCCGCCGGCTTGTCCGACGGCCGATTCGGCACCGACGCCACCGAGATCATGTCCGCCGTGGAGTCTGTCAACGGCCCGGAAGGCGTCGTACTGTTCGTGGACATGGGTTCAGCCGTGATGAACGCCGAGGCTGCGCTAGAGCTGCTGGGGGTGTCGAGCGAGAAGATCCGCATCCTGGCCGCGCCGTTCGTCGAGGGCATCACCGCCGGCATGGTTCGGGCAGCGATGGGCGGCTCGGTCGATGCGGTGGCCGCTGCGGCGGAGGGCGTGCTGGATGCGAAACTCGTGGCGTTGGGCCGCACCTCGCTGGCCAGCAGCGACGCCCCTGCAGAGGATCAGGAGTCGGTCGAGGCGGAGGTGGTGCTGGTCAACGAGGTAGGGTTGCATGCCCGCCCCGCCACCCGCTTGGCGCAGCTGGCCAGCAAGTTCGACGGCGAGTTGGACGTCTATTTCGAAGACGACGACCCGGCCGACGGGATGTCCGCGATGAGCCTGATGGCGCTTGGCGCGCGCAAGGGCAGCCGTCTCAAGCTGGTGGCTTCTGGCACCGAGGCGCAGCAGTTGTTGGATGCCGTGGTGGAGTTCATTTCTTCCGGAATGGGCGATTAACCACAAAGCGTCTCAGTCGTGCCCGGGCTAGGCTATAGGGCATGACTGAGACGCACCGCAACTTGCTCGCCGCTCAGCAGCGTATAGAGCTGCCTGAGGATCCGGCCGCTCAGGAAGTCCGGGACTCCGGCAAGGATGGTTTCCTCTCCTTGGTGGCCAAGTACCCGCAGTCGTGTCTGCTGTGGGCTCTGCTGGCGGAAGCTTCGCTGCGCGAGGACTCCCTGCCCAATTCGATCAGTGCCTACGCTTTCGCCCGCACCGGCTACCACCGCGGTTTGGACGCGCTGCGCCGTAATGGCTGGCGCGGTTCGGGCCACGTACCGTGGGAGCACGTCCCCAACCGGGGTTTCCTACGGGCGTTGTGGGCGCTCAGCGTCGCCGCTGGCCGGATCGGCGAAACCGGGGAGCAGCAGCGCTGCGCGCAGTTCCTGCGTGACTCATCCGAGACCGCGTTCCGGGAGCTTGCTGGATGATTGTCAATGCGCCCGATGTCGCTCTGGTTTTCGAGGGCGGCGGTATGCGGGCGTCGTTCTCCTCCGGGGTGTTGTCCGCGCTGGTGGAGGGCGGGGTCTTTGCCGGCTGGGTGGGCGGTATCTCTGCGGGGTCGAGCTGTACCGCAAACTATTTGGTTCGAGACTTGGTGCGCACCCGCAGGTCATTCGTGGAGTTCGCGGCCGATCCGAACTTCGGTGGTTTTGGGTCTTGGCTGAGGGGCCGCGGGCTCTTCAACGCTGAGTACATCTATGAGCGGACTGCGGCGCCGGATCAGCCGCTACCCTACGACTTCGAAGCTTTCACCAGCAACCCGACGGCGTTCGCCATTGGCGCCGTTCGCTGCGCGGACGGGGAGATGGTGTACTGGCAGCGCGACGACGTGCGGGGGCTGCCGGACCTGATGAAACGGGTGCGAGCGTCGTCGACGATGCCGCTGCTCATGCCGTGGGCCGAAGTGGATGGCGAATTTTACTGTGATGGGGCGCTGGGTCCGACGGGGGGCTTTGCCCACGACGCGGCCCGCGCCGCCGGGTTTCGGCGGTTCATCGTCGTGGCGACGAGGCCACGGGGCTACGTAAAGGGCCCACAGCGGGCTCCACGCGCGATGCGGGCGCTGCTCAGACGGTTTCCGGCGGTAGCGGATGGCTTGCTGGCCCGCAGCGCCAACTACAACCGTTCCCGCGAGGAGTTGTTGGCGCTCGAAACTGCGGGGGCTGCGCTGCTGATCTTCCCCGACCGGATGCCGATCGACAATTCCGAGCGCGACGTCACGCGGCTGGCGGAAATGTTCGACCTGGGGCTGGCCCAGGGGCGTCGGGAGTTGGCCAGGGTCCGCGAGTTTGCGGGGTTGCAGGCGTCGGCTTAGGACCTGTTTCGGTAGTCAAGTCGGGCGCCACACACCGGATCGGGCGGTTCTCCGTCCCTCATACGTCTTGGCCTGTTTCCCCAGCGCAGGAGGCAGGTGTTGAGCCGCCTACCTCATCCTGCCCGGAGCGAGGGCGCTCCGGGCAGGATTTTCGTAACGTCATTCGCCCCGATGTGTCGCGTGGGTCGCGTCTTTCGGCACGTCGGGCCGGTGGCCGAGAATCGCCAGGATTTCAACTAGTTTCAGTCGTCAGCCTGGCGCTCCACGACGAATAGGTCGCCTGGTTGGCAGTCCAGCGCATCGCACAGGGCTGTCAGGGTGGTGAAGCGGATTGCTCGGGCCCGCTGGTTCTTGAGGATGGACAGGTTAACTGGGGTAACGCCCACCTGCTCAGCCAGCGCGGCCAAAGTGAGCCCGTGTCGCTCCAGCAACTCGTCGAGGCGGCAGGTGACGCGGTGCATTTCCTCGGCCATCTCAGATCAACCCCTCGGTGTCTTCCTGGATCTCCCGGCCGCGCGCGAAGGCGTCGGCCATCCCGGCTAGCAGCAGTGCGATGCCCAGCAGAAAGGCTTCCAGGCTGCCGAATTGCTTGGCCCAGAGGATCTCCGACGACGGGTCGAGTCCGCGCAGCACAGCGGCGTGCAGGAAGCCGTCGGCGAACAGCGGCACCAGGCAGGTCGCGAACGTCAGTGCCGCAGATATCCGCAGCCACAGCGCGTTGCGTTTCCCGAACGGTCTGCCGCTTGCCACGTCGATGAGCACCCTGGTTAGGCAGTAGAGCGCGCCGACGGCCAACGCGGTGAGCAGCACGCCGCGGGCGAGCACCCAGACCGGCAGGGAGCCGGGGAGCTGAGCCACATCGACGTATGCGGCCGGCCAGGCCAGTCGATCTGTGGTGTGCTTGATGGGCACCAGCCAGTTGAGCGGTTGTCCGCGTACGAGCCGGCTAGCAGGGACGACGATCTGCCAGGCCGCGACGGTCAGGCCCACCAGTATGCAGACGATCGCGGCGAATCTGCTGTCCTTCAGTTCTTTCATGGTCACTCCTTCACTCGAAGCCCTATATCGAGAAACGATAGCATCGATTTTCGATGTATGCAACGTTTTTCGATATGCCGTGCTCCTGCTCGCCCGCGCGGAGAGCGCCGACTAGGACGATCAATGGGCACGCGCGTAAACTTTCTGCGGCCCAGAACCGAAGAGGAGCTCCCATGCCTAAACGCGACGACCTGCGCAACGTCGCAATCATCGCCCACGTTGACCACGGGAAAACCACGCTGGTGGACTCGATGCTGTGGCAGTCCGGCGCCTTCCGCGAGGGCGCGGACATCGACACCCGAGTGATGGACTCGATGGACCTCGAACGCGAGAAGGGCATCACCATCCTCGCGAAGAACACTGCGGTCAGGCACCGACGGCCGGACGGCACCGAAGCCGTCATCAACATCATCGACACCCCCGGACACGCCGACTTCGGCGGCGAGGTGGAACGTGGCCTGGAGATGGTCGACGGTGTGCTGCTGCTCGTCGATGCCTCCGAGGGGCCGCTCCCCCAGACCCGTTTCGTGCTGCGCAAGGCGCTCGCCAAACAGCTGCCGATCATCGTCGTGGTGAACAAGGTTGATCGCGCCGACGCCCGGATCAGCGCGGTCGTCGAGGAGACCTACGAGCTCTTCATGGATCTTATTGATGACGACGCAGCCGACCTGCTCGACTTCCCCATCGTCTACGCATCTGCGAAAGCCGGCCGAGCGTCGCTCAGCCAACCCGAAGACGGTCAGATGCCCGACTCCGACACACTCCAGCCGCTGTTCGACGCACTCTTCAAACACATCCCCGCCCCCTCCTACGAGGAGGGCGCGACGCTGCAGGCTCACGTCACGAACCTCGACGCTTCGCCTTACCTCGGCAGGCTCGCGCTGCTGCGCGTCGTGGGCGGCGAACTGCGCCGCGGACAGCAGGTGGCCTGGTGCCGCGTCGACGGCAGCGTGCAGACAGTCAAGTTGACCGAGCTGCTGATGACCGAGGCCCTGGAGCGCAAGCCAGCCGAGGCGGCCGGCCCGGGCGACATCGTCGCCATCGCCGGTATCCCGGACATCATGATCGGCGAGACCATCTCCGACCCTGACAACCCACTGCCCCTGCCGCTCATCCACGTCGATGAGCCCTCGATCTCCATGACGATCGGCATCAACACCTCCCCCTTGGCTGGCAAATCCGGAAAGAACCTGACCGCTCGTCTCGTGAAGGCGCGCTTGGATCAGGAGCTAGTGGGCAACGTCTCGATCCGGGTGCACGGCACCGACCGCCCCGACACGTGGGAGGTTCAGGGCCGCGGCGAGCTGCAACTGGCGATCCTCGTCGAGATGATGCGCCGCGAGTCGTTCGAACTCACCGTTGGCAAGCCCCAGGTGGTGACCAAGATGATCGACGGCACGCTGCACGAACCGATCGAGCGACTCACAGTTGATGTCCCCGAGGAGTTCCTGGGCACGGTGACCCAGCTCATGGGCCTCAGGCGCGGACGCATGGCGACGATGGTTAACCACGGCACCGGCTGGGTGCGGGTCGAGTTCCTCGTGCCCGCGCGCGGCCTGATCGGCTTCCGCACGGAGTTCCTCACGGAGACGCGGGGCACCGGCATCATGCACCACGTGGCCGAGGGCTACGAGCCATGGGCGGGCGACTTCCGCACGCGCCCGACAGGCTCCCTCGTGGCCGACCGCTCCGGCGTCGTCACCTCCTACGCACTGTTCAACCTGCAAGAACGCGGCACCATGTTCGTCTCCCCCGGCGCCGAGGTGTATGAGGGAATGATCGTCGGTGAAAATCCGCGCGCCGAGGACATGGACGTGAACCCCACCAAGGAGAAGAAGCTCACCAACGTCCGCTCCTCCACCGGCGAGGAGCTCGAACGTCTGGTTCCCGCGAGGGTGATGTCGATGGAGCAGGCGTTGGAGTTCTGCGCAGGCGACGAGTGCTTGGAGGTGACTCCCGACATCGTCCGCATCCGCAAGGTGGTGCTCAGCGCGAACGAGCGCTCCAAGATCCGCAACCGGGCAAAAAAGGCCTAGGAATCGCTTCGAAAGTCCCACCTGGCGGCGGAAGCCCGGCGGGGAGGCCTGGATCCTCACCCATCCTGGCTCGTGCACCCGGTCCCGCTACCATCCTCTCCGCGCAACTCAGCCAGCTCACGGCGCAGGTTCTCTCTAGCCGGGGCCTCCCAGTGGGTGCGGCCGTGGCCCGTGTGAAAGATGTATTCCTGATCGAGTAGGCCCGCGAGGAACCGGACCCGGCCGGCGCGGAACTCCTCGTCGCTCAGTTGCGGTAGCTCGTCGCGAATGGCCCGCGAGGCGGAGCGATAGGTCTTCCAGTCGCGGGCCAGCGCGCGCATGTCCGCGTCGCTCAGCCTGGCTCCCGCGTCATCGCCGGGGGCGGGGTCGTGGGTCGCGGTGAGCAGGATCAGCCGGACCACCTCGTCGAGCTCGCCCGGGGTCAGCACGCCGGTCAGCAGCCTACGGGCCACGCGGGCCGAGGCCATCTCGTCGTCGGGGCTGGTGTTGGTATGCACGGCATCGTGACACCAGAAGGCGATCAGTTCCAAGCGGCTGGCGCCCAACTCAGCCAGCGTCATGAGCCCGTGGGCCAGGTGACCGTGACCGTGGTAGCGACGATGCGGCTCACGCCACCTGCGGAGCAACTCGTCCTGAATATGCTCTGGCAAACCCGCAGTCACCACAGTCGGTTCACCCCGTGTGCCGCTCCCGCGCAAGCTGCGGCCCACAGAAAGCTGACGAAGGTGCCGATGATGAATAGCTCGCCGAGCCTTGGGTCGTTGCCTGACCGAAGCTCCGGATACCGCCCGAGACCCTTGAGCCCGAGCACCACCGCGATCCCCCCTGGGAAGCCCGTCATGAGGCTCGCGTAGACGGCCAACCGTTCCAACACCCCGATCCAGCGTCCCCCGGGCAGTTTGTCCTGCACCTGTATCAGGGTCGGGTCGGCCTTGGGCCTGGGCGGATCCGCACGCCTGAGCACCGCTCGGACCACGCCGTTTCCGGAGACGGCCACCAGCGCAAGCACCGTGATCGTCACGCCTTTCAGGATCAACTCCACCCAGCCCCCTTAAGGTAATATCTGAATATGTCAGATATTAAGTCTTTTACTTCATCCGTGGCGCTGCTGGCCGATATCGTCGGCTCCCGCACCGTTGATCGAGCCAAGGCGCACGCTGAACTGCTGCACGCCATCCGGCTGACCAATGACAACGTAGCGCAGTTGGACCCACTACGTGTGACGGTGGGCGACGAGTTGCAAGGTGTCTACCCGACGATGGGGCAAGCCTTCCGGGCGATCTTCAGCCTGCGCGCCCATTCATCGGTGGAGTTGCGCTTCGGGCTCGGCGGCGGGACGGTGCGCATCATTGACGGCCCGCGGGGCATTCAGGACGGCAGCGCCTGGGTTCGGGCACGCGGCGCCATCGAGCGCGCCGAGTGGTTGGCAGCGCAGCCCGGTTACCGGGGGGTGCGAACCGCCATCGATGATGCCCGAACTGTCGCCAACCCGCTGGTTGGGCCGCTGTCCCAGCTCGCCGACGCACAGCTCGCGCGGTTGAGCCCCGGAGCGACCGAGAGCCTATACGGGCTGCTGGCCGGGGAATCCAACGCCGACGTAGCCCACCGGCTGGGGATCTCTCCCTCTGCGAACTCGCAGCGGGTCGCCACCAACGCGCTGCGCCCGCTGGCGGCCGCGATCGAGAGCCTGTTCCTGCTGGGCTAGTTCACCCGACGGGGCGCCCGTCGCGCAGCCCGAAGCGGAACTGCCTGATCCCCGTGTGCACTGCTACGCCGCATGCCAGGCAGATCAGCCCGACCAGCACGGCCACCACCGCAGGATAGGCTCCGTTGAAGCCGCTCGCCGACAGATGGCGGGTCAGGATGCCCGCCAGCGCCCAAACCAGGACGAGCGCGATAGAGGCTTCTCGGAGCCGCCAGGCGAGAGCGCCGCCCAGCGCGCTACCCACGAACAACGCGGCATAGAGCCAGCCAACCTCCCCAAAGATTGCCCAGCCGAAGCGCAGGCTCACCAACCACGCTAGGAGGTTCGCCAAGACGGCAACGGTGATCCATCCCAGGTAGATCATGAAGGGCAGACGGGTCGCGACATAGTCTGCCCGGCTGCGCTCCCGGGCGGCGAACTGCGTTCGACACAGCCTCGCTATCAGCAGCAGGCAGACCCACAGGCAGACGATGGCGACGAAACTCAGCCCGATGAGCCGGAAGTGCCAGCTCAGGATCCACGCGCAGTTGGCCACACAGGAGGCCACAACGAGCGCCGCCAGCCGGTCGAGATGTCCAGCGTCAAGCTGAGTGTTCCTTCCGGGCAGTTGATACCAGGCGTAGAGCGCCAGCCCCAAGTAGATCACTGTCCAGATGAAGAACGTGTGTCCTGCAGGAGTGAACAGCGTGGGATACGCCGCGGACACCTCGCCGGTGGTGTTTCCGCCCAGGGAGAAGATGTTGGCTGCGGCGTTCAGGGCGATGGTAACCGCCACTGCCACGAGGGCAAACCAACGCCACCCGCCGGCGCTCGCCGAACTCGAGGTTGTGGACATAACTACCTCCTTTGGCCGAGCATAACCGATTGTCCCCCGCCTGGCGGGAAAAGACGAGTGTGGGGCACGCCAACGGCATGCCCCACACTCGCTCGATCGCTATCAGACTCCGGTACGCGGCAGCTTCGGCTTGGCCGGCTTGCTCGGAGCCGGCTTGCTCGGAGCCGGCTGGCTCGGAGCCGGCTTACTCGGTCCAGGCCGGGGCGTCGGGTCTGGGCTCGGCGTCGGATCCGGGACAGGGGCCGGGTCTGGGCTCGGCGTCGGATCCGGGACAGGGGCCGGGTCTGGGCTCGGCGTCGGATCCGGGACAGGAGCCGGATCTGGGCTCGGCGTCGGATCCGGGACAGGGGCCGGGTCTGGGCTCGGCGTCGGATCCGGGACAGGAGCCGGGTCTGGGCTCGGCGTCGGGTCCGGGACAGGGGTATCGGCAATTACCCGGAGCATCACCGGCTCAGTCGCAATACTCCCCGACGGGTTGGTAGCCACGGCCTTGAACAGCGCCCCATTCAACTCCTTCGTGGCCGTGAACTCTAGCTTCAGTCCCTCGCCGACACTCTCCCAAATCGGGTCATCGTCGAGCGGAGCGACGTCGGCCGCACCTTCCGTATCGGCCTTCGGCAGCGCTCGGAGCCACTCCACACCGGGCGTGGGCAAACCGTCGACCGCCACTTCAAAGGCAGCCTGCTCGCCCTCCTTCACCTCGATGGGCTTCGGCTGAGCGGTGAAACTCGGCTCCGAGACCACGACGATGCTCAGGGGATCCGTGGCGGCTTCCCCGGCCTCGTTAACGGCAACCGCTCGCACTACCCACTGGTTGTGCTCGGCAGCAACTTCCAGCGTGAACTCCGGCCCCTTGGCCTCCAGATCCACCCAGTTGGCGCCCTCCTGCGTCCAGTCTCCGGTGTTTCGCTGCCACGTGATCTCGGGAGCCGGTGTGCCCGCGGCCTCAACCGCCAAGCGCAAGGTGGCCCCCAGTTTCACCTGAACAGCAGGCCGATCGCTGGTGATGGGTTTGATGTCTTCGGCCGGCTCTCCGCTGATCTCCAACTCGCTGATCTCCGGCGCGGAACTCGGCTTCTTCCCGAAAACCTCCACCTCCGCCAGGGCGAGCTGCTTGGAGGTTCCCGGCAGCACGACCCGCAGGTAGCGACCCTTCTTGCCTGCCATCTGCACCACGCTCGGGTAGCCGGCTACTCCCGGAACTTGAACGGCCTGCACGTCGGGGTTGACCATCTGCTGCGAGAGCGGAACCTCAGGGAATGGCTTCTCCGAGACCAGGAGGACGAAATCCTTCAGTCGTTGATCGCAGCTCTCCGCGCCACACCTGTCCAGGTTGGACCGGTTCCAGACGTTGACCTCCGTGAGGTCGTACGACTTGCCGAGATCAACCTCCCACCAGGGATCAGTGGCATGAGCGGTGTGGCTCACAGACTGGTTATCCCACACCCCGTCGGTGTTTCCGTCGTTTGCCCGGCTCGCAAGGCCACCCCAGCCGGTCGAGATCTGCCGTGAGGGCTTGTTGAGAGCCAGGTTTGCAGCTGCCTCACGCACAGTGAGCAGAGCAGATTCAGAACGCTGTTCACCGAGCGCGTTTGTTGCCACCACGAAGTACCTTGCCTCATTGTCAGACAGCTGGGCCTCGAAGCTGAGCGTGGGGGATGTCTCCCCCTCAAGCTTGCGCTCCTTGCCAGCCGATACTCGATACCACTGGTAAGTGGGAGCAGGCCGACCAACCGCCCTAGCCCTGAACTCCACTTCCGCGCCCTCGACGACCGACTGGCTCATCGGCTGCACCACGAATTCCGGCGCGCTATCCTCTGCGCTCTCGGCCGAGACCTCGACCTTACTCACCCGAACGCCCAGCGGAGTGGCGTAGTAGACGGGCTTAGCCAACTCCAGTCGAATGCGCGCCACCTGATTCGGCTCCAGCTTGAATCCTTCGCCAACGGAACCGTCCAGCAGCTCCTGTCCGGTGACCTCCACCGAGTTGTCGCCAAACCAGACCCGGTACTTCGTTTCCGGAGCGAGCCCACTGGCCGTGAATGTCAGCTGAACGCTGTCGACGGCCTTGTCACTGTCACCGAGAACGTAAGAGTCCACCGCTACGGGATAGCGCTTTGCCCCATTCCTGCTCAACAGGTCGCTGCCCTCGATGACCCCCGACCCCTTGACCAGCCGGACGGTCTGTTGCGGGACCATCCGGGGTGTTCCGTCGAGTTCCACCTTGATCACGTTCATGAAGGAGTCGGGCGCATCACCGTCGAGGGTGACGCTCAATTCTGCACCGGTCTGTGTGAATTCGAGAGCTTTGCCACCGTCGATGGCGACCGAACGAACCTTGTTGGCCAGTCCGGCCAGGCTCACCTTTCGGCCGCCACTCCAAGTGCTCTTCGGCACGAAGAAGTACAGTGCATTGTCGTTGGCGGTGATCCGTCCCCATTCCGGGACGGGGAACCAGGTGGCCTGGGCACCGGAAATCGCCTTGGGGTGCCGCTTCATCCATTCTCCGATGTTATCCAGGACCCGCTGATCGTACGGGTCGAAGGAACCATCGCCCTTGGGGCCGACATTGTAGGCGAACTGGCCGCCGCCAGAGACAACTGTCACCAGGCCATCGATTGCCGAGATCGTCTTGCGCTCCAGGGATTCCTCCGAGCGGTTAGCCTTAGAGGTGTTGCAGTAGCTCCAGCAGGCCGGGAAAATCGAAAGGATTGACTCCCACGGGCCGATGCGGAAGTCGCGCGGTACCGCGTTGTCGCCGCCCACCTCGAAGTCCCCCTTATCGTTCCACACACGGGAGTTCACGACCGTGACATCCGGCTGATGTTGCCTGA
Source organism: Tessaracoccus sp. OH4464_COT-324 (assembly GCF_003932855.1). Lineage (GTDB taxonomy): Bacteria > Actinomycetota > Actinomycetes > Propionibacteriales > Propionibacteriaceae > Arachnia. The sequence continues at coordinate 68,305 of NZ_RQYZ01000010.1, forward strand.
CCCGGTCAGCCATTCGTGCCGACTGGTCGGCGGTGGGCGCGCCCATGTCGAACCAGAACTCCGCGATTGGCCCGTAACCGGTCATCAACTCGTCGATCTGCGCCAGGATGTAGGGCATCATCGACTCGGGGATTGGGTTGAGGTTTCGGTAGGGCTCGGCCTCGTGCTTGGTCCAGTCGATGATCGAGAAGTAGAACGCCAGTTTGACGTCCACCTTGGCACACTCCTGCTGCAATTGCTTCAAGGGATCCTTGCCGAAGGCAGTCTTCTTGACGACGTTGTAGTCCGTGGTCTTGGTATCCCACATCGCGAAGCCGTCGTGGTGCTTCGTGGTGATCATGACGTAGTTCATACCTGCGTTTTTGGCGGTGCGGCACACGTGGCCCGCGTCCCACTTCTCCGCAGTCATCTTCGCCGCTTCCTGAAGATAGACGTCATCGGGGATCTTCATCCAGGCTTTGATCTGCTCGGGATAGCCGATGCCCTGCGGGGTGCCGTTGTAGCTGCCCGCGAACATCGAGTACACACCCCAGTGCATGAACAGGCCGAACTGCAGTTTCTGCCAGTTCGCGATGCGCTCGGAGTCGCTGTGCGGGACGACGGCGGGGACTCCCTTCACCTCGTCGAGATCCACCTCACCTGTGTTCAGCACGGCCCTGGCTGGCGTGGCTACCATCGCCAACATCAGAGCCACCGAAACGATTAGTCCTAGAAATCGTCTTCTCATGACTTCCCTGTCAACTCGTGCGGCCGGGTACTCCTTCGTGCCCGGCATCTGAGTGAACGTTAACACTGGCTGCCGGAGCCCACAGCCGAATTGAGAAAACCCTTCAAAACTTCCTTGAAGGATTAACTATCGTGCGTAGTGGGCGCCGAATGCTCCGCGCAAAAAACTTCGCACTCCGGGCAACCCACCAGCTGGGCCTTGCACGCGATGTCGGCGCAGTCGCTCACCCAGTTCGTCGAGTTGGAGCAGCTGGGACACTCCCCGAGCACCTTGGTGTCCGGGCCGAAGTCGATGACCTTGCGACGATCGAAAACGTAGAGTGCCCCCTCCCAAAGACCGGAGTTACCGAACGCCTCGCCGTAGCGCACGATCCCGCCGTCGATCTGATAGACCTGCTCAAAGCCCCGATTGCGCATCAGCGCGCTGAGCACCTCGCAGCGGATCCCGCCCGTGCAGTAGGTGACCACCGGCTGACCCTTCAGGTGGTCATATTTACCCGAGTCGAGCTCACCAATGAAATCACGCGTGGTGGCCACGTCGGGCACGACGGCATTCCTGAACCTGCCGACCGCAGCCTCGTATGCGTTGCGCCCGTCGAAGAACACCGTCTCCGGATGCTCCACGACGAGTTGGTTAACCTCCTCCGGCTTGAGGTGTATCCCACCACCGACCACACCGTCGGGACCAACCCGCACCTCGTCGGGCACCCCGAACGTGACGATTTCCCTGCGGTGTTTGACGCTCAGTCTCGGGAAGTCATCGGCACAACCCACGGACCACTTGAACTCGGTGCCCTTAAACCCCGGGTACTCTTTAAATTTGCGGACATAACGCTTCAACGACCCAAGTTCACCGCCCAAAGTTCCGTTGATCCCGTGCTCGGAAACGATGATCCTGCCCGTCAGCCCCAGCGCCTCCGCCAAAGCGTGCTGCCACAACCGAACCGCCTCGGGATCCCGCAGTGGAGTGAACTTGTAGAACAGAATCACTTTCTCCATGCGGTCATTCTCGCACCTTTCGCTGAGCCCAGCCGGGCCACCGCTAGCATGGGCTCATGCTTGACGAGGATGTCCTAACCGATGCCGCAGTATCCCGGGTGAAGCGCTGGCTGGCCCGCCCCAAGAAACAACGTGACAAGTCGGCTCAGCGACTAGCCGCGCTGCTGCAGGACCGAGACGGGCTACAGTTCGCCATCGACTTCGTGGACCGCGTCATCCGGCCGGAGGACGGCCGCGTCAGCGCCAAAGAGTTCGCCCGGCTGAGCGGCAAGGCCCCCCGATTCCTGGAGAACCACCTACGCCTCGGCGTGCGCGCCGGCGGAATCGCTGCCCGAGTGGCACCCGCCGTCGTAGTGCCCGCAGCGAAGGCTGCCATGCGCCAGATGGTGAGCCACCTCGTCATCGACGCCACGGAGCACAAGCTCACCAAACACCTGCGCCGCCTGCGCGAAACCGGGGTGACGCTGAACGTGAACCTGCTCGGCGAGGCCGTCCTCGGCCGCCAGGAAGCCGACCACCGGCTGGCCGGCACGGAAACCCTGCTCAGCCGAGCGGACGTCGACTACGTCTCCATCAAGGTCTCCTCTGTCGCACCCCAGCTGAACATGTGGGCATTCGACCAAACCGTCGAAGAAGTGATCGAGCGGCTCATCCCCCTGTATCGCATCGCCGCAGAGCACGGAAAGTTCATCAACCTGGATATGGAGGAATATCGCGACCTCGATCTGACGCTCGCGGTCTTCATGGGCGTACTGAGCCGCCCAGAGTTCCACCAGCTCCACGCCGGGATCGTGCTGCAGACCTACCTGCCCGACGCTCTCGACGCCTACCGCCGCCTAGCCGACTTCGCCCGGCGGCGAGTCGCCGATGGCGGCGCGAGGATCAAGATCCGGATCGTGAAGGGCGCCAACCTGGCGATGGAGAGAGTAGACGCCGCGCTGCACGGCTGGCCGCTGACCACTTGGAACTCCAAGGCCCTGAGCGACGCCAACTACAAGCGCGTTCTGCGCCGCGCACTCGAACCGCAGAACGCTGCCGCGGTCCGCATCGGCGTCGCGGGCCACAACCTGTTCGACCTCGCCTACACCATCGAACTCGCCAATGCGCACGGCACCGCCGAGGCACTCGACGTCGAGATGCTGCTCGGCATGGCCGAGGAACACCTCGACGCGATTCGCCTGGACCTGCCCCGCGTCGTGCTGTACACGCCCGTCGTGAAGCCGGCCGACTTCAACGCGGCCGTCGCATACCTCATCCGACGCCTGGAGGAGAACGGCTCGGGCGAGAACTTCATGTCCGGCATGTTCGAGCTCAGCGACCCTGCCGTATTCGCCCGAGAGGAGGGCCGCTTCCGCGCCTCCCTGGAGCTGATGGCAGCCGACGATGCGGCGGGTGACCCCGTCGCGAACCGCCGCCAGGACCGCCTAGCCGACGTCGGCCGTCCCCAGCCGGAAAACTTCTGCAACGAGCCCGACACCGACCCATCCCTCGCCGCCAACCGGCAGTGGGCGGCGGCGATCATCGAGCGCGTCCCGGGCTGCACGCTCGGCGCCGAGCTGGTTGAACACTCGGCCGTCAACGGCGTGGAGCCGATGCTGACCGCCGCACTCGCCGCCCAACCCGCCTGGGCCGATCGGGGGGCCGAAGGGCGTCGTGACGTGCTGTACGCGGCCGCTGACGAGCTGGCCCGCCGCCGCGGCGAGCTGATCGAGGTGATGGCCCACGAAACCGGCAAGACCATCGTCGAGGGTGATGTCGAGGTGTCCGAGGCCATCGACTTCTGCCGCTACTACGCGGACTCCGCGCTGTCCCTGGAGGACATCGTCGGCGCCCGGCCCATGCCGGTGGGCGTCACCCTCGTCGTCCCCCCCTGGAACTTCCCGTGCGCTATCCCCTGCGGCGGCGTCGTCGCTGCGCTGGCCACCGGCTCGTCGGTGGTCATCAAGCCCGCCCCACAGTCCGCCCGCACAGCAGCCGTGCTCGTCGAGGCGCTCTGGGCAGCGGGCGTGCCTCGCGACGTGTTGCATTTCGCCCCGCTCGGCGAGGGAGATCAGGCCAGGGCGCTGATCACAGACGAGCGGGTAGGGCGCCTGATCTTCACCGGCTCGTCCGAGACCGCCGGGCTGTTCCTGTCGTGGCGGCCTGAACTCACCCTGGTGGGCGAGACCAGCGGCAAGAACGGTATCATCGTCACCCCCGACGCCGACCTCGACCTAGCCGCCAACGACCTAGCCCGGAGCGCCTTCATGCACGCCGGACAGAAGTGTTCGGCCGCCTCGCTGGGCATCCTGGTGGGTTCCGTGGGTCGTTCCGAGCGTTTCCTGCGCCAGCTGGTGGATGCCGTAGAGACGCTGTGCGTCGGCTATCCCGACGATGCCCGCGTGCACGTCGGCCCCATCATCGAGCCTGCTGCCGGCAAACTGGAGCGCGCGCTGACCACCCTGGAGGTCGGCGAACGCTGGCTGCTGCAGCCGAAGCGGCTCGACGACACGGGCCGCCTCTGGCGCCCCGGAATCCGCGTGGGCGTGGTACCCGGCTCGTACACCCACCGTACCGAGTTCTTTGGCCCGCACCTGTCGCTGATCGCCGTCGAGACGCTGGATGAGGCCATCGCGGTGCAAAACGGCACAGACTACGGCCTCACGGCAGGCATCCACTCGCTGGACGCCGACCAGGTAGCCACCTGGTGTGAGCGCGTCGAGGCCGGCAACCTGTACGTGGGCCGCGGGATCACCGGAGCCATCGTTCGACGCCAGCCGTTCGGCGGCTGGAAACTCTCGCAGGTCGGCCCCGGCGCGAAGGCCGGCGGCCCAAACTACCTGGCCACGCTCGTCGACTGGGAGGCGGTCGAGTATCCCAGCGACGGCGCCTTCCTGCGCGCGGCCCAGGATGACGACCTGTTGGTATGGGAGTCCGAACTCGGGCTGTCACGCGACGTCTCCGCGCTCGGGGTGGAGCGCAACGTGTTCCGCTACCGCCCAACCTCAGAGGTGCTGGTGCGCGTGGCGGACAACGCCCGCCACGTCGAACTCCAGCGAGTGCTAAGCGCAGCGGTGCGCACCGGATCGCGAATCCGGCTGTCCAGCAACATCCCACTCGACCGCCCCGAGGAGCAGTTCCCGGCGATCGTGGAGTACATCGTCGAGGATGATCGGGAATTCCATGAGCGCCTCGCCCAGCCCCGGGCGCTGGAACCGCGCTTCGACCTGGACCAGGTGCGCCGCATCCGGTTGGTGGGCTCCGATCCGCAGTTGAGGCGACTGCTCGCAGGTGACCCGAAGGTGGCGGTCTACGACCAGCCTGTCACCGCGTCGGGTCGCCTGGAGATGCTGCCGTTCCTGCGCGAGCAGGCGGTCAGCGTGACGGCACACCGCTACGGTAACCCCGATCCTAGATTCGTCAACCTCACCGTCTAAGGGCAGCGAAAGTCGCGCTGGCCACGGCGCGCCTGGCCGGGCGAACGGGCCTCGCGATCCGACGGGCCCGGCCCCGCTACTCCGGCTGGGCCGGGCGCTTTTCCATGTGGTTCCGGCGCCCCCTGGTCACGATCAGCGGATCGGTGGGCGGAATCGCCTCCGGGTCTTTTCCGTCGTAGTCGTGCAGGTCGAGAAACAGACGCATGGCGTTCAGCCGAGCACGCTTCTTGTCATTGGATTTGATCCGATACCAGGGAGCGACGGTGGTGTCGGTGTGCTTGAGCATCGCACTCTTAGCGTCGGTGTAGTCGTCCCAGCGGCCCAGCGACTCCAGGTCCATAGGCGAGAGCTTCCACCTGCGCACTGGGTCGATCTGGCGGATCGCGAAGCGGGTCCGCTGCTCGCGCTGCGTCACCGAGAACCACAACTTGGTGACCGTGATCCCGGACTCGATCAGCATCTCCTCGAACAGCGGAGCCTGGCGGATGAAGGTGCGGTATTCCTCGTCAGTGCAGAAACCCATGACGCGCTCGACGCCCGCCCGGTTATACCAGGAGCGGTCGAACAGCACGATCTCGCCAGCGGTGGGAAGATGCTCCACGTAGCGCTGGAAATACCACTGGCCGCGCTCCCGCTCAGTGGGCTTATTGAGCGCTACCACCCGCGCGGTCCGCGGGTTCAGATGCTCGGTGAAACGCTTGATGGCACCGCCCTTGCCCGCTGCGTCGCGCCCCTCAAAGATGATGATGTGCTTCGTGCCGTTGTCCTGGGCGGAGTACTGGAACTTCAGCAACTCGATCTGCAGCTTGCGCTTCTCCGCCTCGTAGCTGCGCCGGTCGAGGAGTTCGTCGTAGGGATAGCGGTCCCGCCACGTCTCCACGGCAGCGCCCATCGGGTCGATCAGGTACGGATCCTCGCCGTGCACGTCGGCGACGGTGTACCCGTCGGCCCGCAACTTGTCGATGTATTCCCGAAGACTCTGCTGGCTCATGCCCTTACTCTGGCACGCCCCAGCCAACCGCACACCCTTTGCCGAAAAAAGAACAGCGGGACTGCTCGGCCTGCGGTCCCGCCCGGGCCATTGCCTGCCACGAAGACGCCCCGACCCGCCGGCCCCGTAGTTCTGTGGGGTCGGCGTCTTCGATCTCTCGGGCTTGCCAGCAGAGACCGGAGGATGGCCAAAAGCCAGCTCAGGGACATAGCCGTACATCCCGCCGGGAAGCTGCCCGTCGTAGAGCCCCAAACCCCGGGATTCCGAGTTGGTGGGCGCCCTCCTGCCGTGCCTCAGCCCAGCGTGGGCCGCACGTGCAAGCCCACGTTGGGGTCCACCAGCGGCTCCTGCGCCGCCGGGATGCCTGCCACCGTCAACTCGGCGTCCACCGCTACGGCACGCTTGACCAGGCCTAGCGCTATGGGGCCGAGTTCATGGTGCAGCGCCGACGCACCCACAAAGCCTACCTTCCGCTCCCCCAGCCACAGGTCGCCGCCAACCTCGGGCAGCGTCACCATCGAACCGTCCAGGTGCAACCGCACCAGCCGGCGCGGCGGCCGCCCCAGGTTGAACACCTTCGCCACGGTCTCCTGCCCGGGATAGCAGCCCTTATCCAGCACGGTCCCGTACAGTCCGATCTCGTTTGGGATCGTGCGGGCGTCGGTATCGACTCCGATGCGCGGGATCCCCCCGGCGATCCGCGCAGCCTCCCAGGCCCAGGTGCCGACGTCCGCCGCCAACTCCGATTCCGTGACGAGCCACCGACCGCCGAGGGCGCAGGCGCAGGACACTCCCCGCAACTCCATCTGCTCACCCACCCAGTACAGTCTCCGTTCCAGCACGCGCGCCTCAACCCGCATCGCGAACCGCATCCTCATCAGGTGCGCGACGAGCGGCTCGCCCCCGCCGGGCTCCGTCCATGCCACGAGGCGCGCACCGTCGTCGACGCCCGTGAAAGCGTGCGCGATATGCCCCTGCGCGTCCAGAATGAGCGCGGTGACCGTCTCGCCCGGCGCCAGCGCATCGAAGCGCGCCGAACTGATTAACTGCAACAGGGTGAGCCGATCGTCGCCCGAGATCTCGACGACGTCGCGGTTGGTCAGTGCAACGATGCCCCCGCCTGCCGCCATCGTGCGAGCCTCGGCCACCGGGCTGCCGTAGTGCCAGGTGAGGCCGGCGTCGATGCCCTCTTCCAGGATCATCACACGCGCCTCAGCCGGGCCCACATGTGCGGACGGAGTTCGTGGCTGCTCGTGGCCCGGTCCAGGGCGTACATCAGGTCTCCCTCCACCTTGCCGTAGAGCCGCTGGCCGGCGGTGTGCTCGATCACTGCCCCGGAGGTTCGCACGACCGCGTCGGTGTTCAAGTCGATCCGGGTGACCTGGATTTTCCCCACCAGCACCTCGGTCCAGCCGTTGGAGTTGGTGAGGCTCACCTCAAGCGTGGCGTCCGGTTTCGGGGTCCAGAAACCGGTCTCCATCTCGATCAGGTCACCGGGTTTGCCGTCAACGAGTTGGAAGGCCTGCGCCAAGTAGTAGAGGTATCCTCCGCCACCGGGCCAGAACTGGATGCGCTGCTCGAAGCGGAAGTCGTTGCCCTCATGATCGGTGCCGTTGCCTTCGCCCTCCCAGCTCCCGACCAGCCATCCGAGCGCGGTCAGCTTCGGGTCCAAGCCCTCGGGCACCTCGATCTCGATGTTCATTTCAAGCTCCTCATCTGGGCCACGAGATTGATCAGGAGTCGCACCAAGGTGGCCAGGGCCACCACGCCGATCAACACGGTGGCGACAATGATTACCCAAGGCAGGATCGCGGCCATGTGGGCCAGTCTACAAGCGCGCTACCTGCGCCCGAGAAACTCGACCTGGCCGATGCTGATTGCGTCGAACCGGCCCCTGGCGGACGACGGGTCGGTGGTAGCCACAATCTCCAATTCGACCGAGCTCGCCGTGATGGTAGGAAACAGCACTTCCTGGAAGCTGCTGGGCTTGCCGGTCATGCTCTGATCGAACCAGGAGCCGTCGGAGAAACGCCACCGAACGGTCAGCAGCTGACGCTGTTCGTCGGTCTCGTGGGGGTCGTAGAGGTTTCCGCTGGCCAGCCTGAGCCCCACCAGATCCTGTTCGTTGCCCAGCTGGAAGCGCAGCACGTCACCCTCCCCGCGGCCCGAGCAGCGCCAGACCGTAGCCAGGCTGTAGTCAGCCAGCGCCTCCGGGTTGGAGTCCTCACAGGTGCTAGTGACCCGATAGGGCAAAATGGTGCGGGTAGCGCCGTCGTAAACGGCTAGCGAAGAATCCGTTGACGGCCGCGGCAGCTTCACCGCCGAAAACCCGGGCGACGGCGTGGGGGTCGTCCCCCGGCCGGGTGCGCTAAGCAGCAGGCCACCGGAGACGTAACCGACCACCAGCATCAACAGCACCAAAACAGCGGCCATGTGGAGTGGGATTAACTTGGGCTGCGCGCCCTCCGCGCCCCGGCCCGCCACCTCCGGGCTCGCCTGAGCCGCCGGCGACTCCGGCAGCTGGGCCTCGTCGGCAGCCGCCTCCTCCTGCCCTTCCCGGTAGAGCTCGTCAGGTACTTGCAACTCCACGCGCTCCATCGTAGAGGCTCCGGGAGCAGCCCAGTAGGATTGACCCACCTGAGCGCCTGCACCGACGTCGGCGCAGGCGGTCGCGATCAGCCACGCCGCACCCGCAAGCACCGGAGGAGTCATGAGTATTGCCGAGCAGCCGCTGCCCGATGGCCGCTACCACGACCGGGAGCTGTCCTGGCTGGATTTCAATCGGCGGGTGCTTGACCAGGCCGCCGACGAACTCCGGGTTCCGCTGATCGAGCGGGCGAAGTTCCTCGCCATCTTCTCCAGCAATCTCGACGAGTTCTTCATGGTGCGCGTGGCCGGCCTGAAGCGCCGCATCGACGCCGGGGTCGCGCAGCCGAGCGCGTCGGGAATCCTGCCCACGGAACTCTACGGGCGACTGTTGGAAAGGATCCACGAGCTGGTGGAGGAGCAGACGCGGGTCTTTTCCGACGTGCGCCCTCAGCTGGCCGAGCACGGCATCGAGATCCTGCGCTGGGACCAGCTATCCGCCAACGAGAAGGACCAGATGCGCACGGTGTTTTCGGATCGCATCTACCCCATCCTGACGCCGCTGGCGGTGGATTCGTCGCACCCCTTCCCGTACATTTCGGGCCTGTCGCTGAACCTCGCGGTGTCGTTGCGCAACCCGTCGACTGGCGCGCGACAGTTCGCGCGGATCAAGGTGCCCAGCCTGCTGCCCCGTTTTATGCAGGTGGGCGAGGGACGCTACCTGCCGATGGAGGAGATCATCGCTCGCCACCTGAATCAGCTGTTCACCGGGATGCACGTGCTGTCGCACACCACCTTCCGGGTGACGCGCAACGAGGACATCGAGGTGGAGGAAGACGACGCGGAGAACCTGCTGACCGCGCTGGAGCAAGAGCTCCTGCGCCGCAAGGTCGGCCGCCCACCCGTCAGGCTGGAGGTGGAAGACGACATCGACGATGCGATGCTCACGATGCTCCAGCAGGAGGTGGACGTCAGTGACCGGGAGGTATTCCGGCTGCCCGCCCCCCTGGACTTGCGGGGTCTGTTCCAGTTGGAGAGTTCCAAGCGGGAGGATCTGAAATACCCCAACTTCCTGCCCACCACGCACCCGGACCTGGCGGAGGCCGAGACCGCCTCCCCTGCCGACCTGTTCCGCGCGTTGAAGCGCCGCGACGTACTCGTCCAGCACCCCTACGACTCGTTCGCCACCAGCGTGCAGCGTTTCATTGAGCAGGCTGCCGCCGACCCGCACGTGCTGGCCATCAAGCAGACCCTTTACCGCACCTCCGGAGACTCCCCCATCGTGGACGCGCTGATCGAGGCCGCGCAGGCCGGCAAGCAGGTGCTGGCCATCGTCGAGATCAAGGCACGCTTCGACGAGCAGAACAACATCGGCTGGGCCCGAAAGCTGGAGCGGGCGGGTGTGCACGTCGTCTACGGCATGGTGGGCCTGAAGACGCATTGCAAGCTCTCGCTGGTGGTGCGCGACGAAAGCGACGGCCTGCGCCGCTACTGCCACATTGGCACCGGTAACTACAACCCGAAGACCGCGCGCATCTACGAGGATTTGGGGCTGCTCACCAGCAACCCGATCATCGCCGACGACGTGGCGCGCCTGTTCAACCACCTGTCGGGCATCACCCAGGAACGCAACTACCGGCGCATGCTCGTCGCCCCGCACGGCATCCGGGCCGGCCTGCTGAAGCTGATCGAGCACGAGATCGCGAACAAGGCCGCGGGTTTGCCCGCCGGGGTGCGGATCAAGGTCAACTCGGTGGTGGACGAAGCCATCACCGATGCACTGTATCGGGCGTCGGCGGCGGGCGTGCCTGTGGATCTGTGGGTGCGCGGCATCTGCACCATCCGGCCGGGTGTCGCAGGACTCAGCGAGAACATTCGGGTTCGTTCCATCCTGGGCCGTTTCCTGGAGCACTCCCGCATCTACTGGTTCGCCAACGGTGGTCAGCCGAAGGTGGGCATCGGCTCATCAGATCTGATGCACCGCAACCTGGATCGACGCGTTGAAGTGATCGTCAGCCTCTCCAACCGCCGCCACATCAACCAGATCACCGAGCTATTCGACCAGGCTTTCGCACCCGACACGGTCCACTGGGCGTTGGAGGACACCACCTGGCGGCGCTGCTTCGTCGACGATTCCGGCCAGCCGCTGGCCGACCTGCAGGCCCAGCTCATCGAGGCGTTCAGCCGGCGGAGGAGTCGATGAGCCCGAAGGTGCGCGCGGCCGGGGCGGTGGTGCTGCGCAATCGGGGCGACCGCAGGGAGGTGTTGACGATCCACCGGCAGCGCTACGACGACTGGTCCCTGCCCAAGGGCAAGGCCTATCCTGACGAGGCCCGCCCCGTGACCGCGGTGCGGGAGGTGCGCGAGGAGACTGGAGTGCTGGCCCGGCTAGATGTCCGGCTGAGCAGCCTGAGCTACGGCGTCGGGCGGAGAACGAAGCAGGTCGACTACTGGCGGGCTAGCGTCGTGGCCAGCCACTACCGCGAGCCGGATCGCGAAGTGGATGAGGTGCGCTGGCTCAGCATCGACGAGGCCCACCGGCTGCTCACCTACCCCAGCGAGGTGCGCATCCTCGATGAGGCGCTCGCCCTGCCCGACACCGTCGCCGTGCTGCTGGTGCGGCACGCGAAGGCGATGCTGCGCAAGGACTGGACGGGCCGCGACCAGCGTCGCCGCCTCACCGGGCGCGGCAGGCGGCAGGCCGGCCAGCTGGTGCCGCTGTTGGAGGCCTACCGCGCCGCGCGTCTGGCGAGTTCGCCCGCGGTGCGCTGCATGGAAACCCTCGCTCCTTACGCCGCCCACGCGATGATCGACATCGATACCTTCGACCTGTTCACTGAGGAGGAGGGCACAACCCGGCAGGCGGAGGTTGAGGAGCGCGTCCGTCGCCTGGCGGCGGGGTTGAAGAAGCCGACTGCGCTGTGCGGGCATCGGCCCGTGCTTCCCGCGATGCGGGCCGGTCTGAGCCTGCCCCCGGCGCCGATGCTGGTTGGCGAGGTGACCGTGGTGCACCGCGACAAGTCTGGCCGCAACGTTTCCGTGGAGACCCACAAGCCAACCGTGTGAGCGAGCGCACGGAGTAGCTGCCCGAGAAGACGGCCAAGGGAGCCTCGCCTTTTAGCCGCTTGGGCGGCTGGTTGGCTGTACCCCGGCTGAGCAGTTCAGCTGCCCCAGGCTTTCCTTCATCCGCAGAACACGCGCGGCCGCCTGGGTGATCAACTCGGCCATCTCCGGGTCGGAGCGTTGGGCGAGCAGCGCATCGGCCATGTCGCGCGCAAGCTTGGCGTCGGCTGTGATGATCAGGTCGCCCCCGGCACGCACGAACCGCACGGCCCGCTCGCCAGGCGGCAGATCCGCCACCGCCTTGGCTGCGCCCAGATCGTCGGCGATCACCAGGCCGGAGAAGCCCAGATCGTCGCGCAGCATGCCCGTGATCACCCGTCTGCTGAACACCGCGGGCGAGCCGGGGTCGATTCGTTCGAACACCGCCGACGACACCATCACCGCCGAAGCTCCCGCGGAGATGCCCTCGACGAACGGCCCCCAATAAGCGTCGCCGCGCACCGTCACGGCGTCGCTGGCCGGCTCGTGGTCGGTGTTTCCGGTGGCCCGGCCCAGCCCCGGGAAATGCTTCAAAGTGGTACCCACCCCGGCTTCACGCATCCCCTCGACGAAGCTGGCAACAGCCGCCCCCGCCCGGGCCGGGTCGGAGGAATAGTGCCGCTCCAGCCGGCCGATGGGCGCGTTGGTGCCCACGGCTTCCTCCGGCACCACGTCCGCGGTGGGCGCCAGGTTGAGTTGCACCCCGTGCTCGCGCAGCTCCGTGCCCCAGACCTTTGCCTGGGCGCGCAGCGCCGCCGGATCCATCCCACCCTGCGCCACCGCCGACGGCATCCGCGTGAACCCGGGCCCACGCAACCGCTGCACCTGCCCGCCTTCCTGATCTGCTGCCACGGTGAGCGGCAAGCCCGCCGAACCCAAGGTCGAGAGCTGGGCCGTCAGGGCGCGGATCTGGCTAGCCGGGACATCGCTCCTGCCCAGCAGGACCACGGAACCGGCCCGCGCCGCCCGTACCGCGTCGGCCGTTGTCGAGTCCAGGCCGGCAGTATCCACGCCCACCATCAGCAGTTGCCCGACGACGTCCTCGGGAGACAGCGCCGACGCCCGCACGGCGCAGGCGTCGGTCATTGGCTGCGGCTCGCCGAGCTGCTGACCGTCGGAGTAGCGCGCCACCGGATCGGGTGCGCACGCCGCGACCGCGAGCGTCAACGCCACCCCCGCCAAGAGCTTACGCACCGGGATCACCTGATGGCTGCTGCTGCAGCAACCCAAGCAGCGCGTTCTCCACGACTTCCGGTAGCGCCGGATGAATCCAGTACTGCCCGCGAGCCATTTCGGGCACGGTGAGCCCGAAGGACATCGCCTGGATCAGCGGCTGGATCAGCGTCGCCGCCTGCGGCCCGACGATGTGCGCGCCCAGCAGGTACCAGTTGACGGGGTCTGCCAGGAGCTTGACGAAGTGTCCTTGGCTCTCCATCGCCCAGCCGTGGGCCACGCCGGCGTACTCCTGCACCTTCGCGACGTAGCTCACCCCCCAGTCCCGCAGCTGCTGCTCGGTGGCGCCCACGCAGGCCACCTGAGGTTTGGTGAACACCGCGGCGGGCACGTAGCGGTGATCCGATTCGATAGGTTCGCCGCCCAGCAGGTTGTGTTGCACGACGCGCATCTCGTGGTTTGCCACGTGCTTGAGCAGGTAGTCCGACGAGATGTCGCCCAGCGCCCAGATGTGCGGCTGGGAGGTGCGCTGGGTCGCGTCGACGCGCACCTGGCCGTCGGGGGCGTAGGCGACGCCCGCCGCGTCGAGGTTGAGGGCCTCGTAGTTTCGCTGCCTGCCGATCGCGACGAGCACCAGGTCGGTCAGGTACTCGTACTCGACGCCGTTGCTGTCGGCGGTGATCACCGCGATATCGTCGGCGGGCCCCTCCTCAATGCAGGAAACCTGCTGGTTGAACCGCAGTTTGACGCGTTCACGCATCTGCTCCGCCACCCGCGCCGACACGGCCTCATCGTGGCCGCGCAGCAGCACGTCGGAGCGGTGCACGATGGTGACGTCCACGCCCAGCGAGGTGAAGATGTGCGCGAACTCCATGGCGATGTATCCGCCGCCCAGAATCACCATCCGCTCCGGCAGTTCATTGATCCGCATGACGGTGTCGGAGGTGTGTATCCGCTGCTCCACCTCAGTTGCGATCGGGGCCTCGATCATGCGTGGCCGTGAACCCGTCGCCAGCACGATCTGGTCGGCGGTGATCAATTCATCGCCGACGGAGAGTGTATGCGGGTCCACGAAGGAGGCTTCGCCCTGGAAAACGGTCACGTTTTCACTGTCCTGGCGCCAGCGCAGCCCGCTTTCTGAAAGGGAGTCGAGCCGACCGAAGATGCGTTCCCGGATGGCGGGCCAGTCGGCGCGCCCGGGCGTGAGGCTGAGCCCGAGCTTCTCCGCTTCTTCGTGACCGCTGAGCAGATCCGAGGGGTAGACGTACATTTTCGTGGGAATGCAGCCTCGGTTCAGGCAGGTTCCGCCGAACACGCTGTGTCGCTCGATCAGCGCTACCTTGCGGTCGGCGAACCGGTCGTCGATCAGCGAATTGCCAGAGCCCGACCCGATGACTGCGATATCGAAATGCTGCATTCCCCCATCCTGCCATCTGCCGCTGACGATTGGGTTCCGCCCCGCTCGCCGGGCACGGGATCGGCGAGCGGTGTTGCCGGGTAGTGTGTCGGACATGACTTCTCAGTGGGCTGTGATCACTGGCGCATCCTCCGGGATTGGCGCCTGCTTTGCGCGCGAACTGGCCAGACGGGGCTCCGATGTGCTGCTGGCGGCGCGCAACGGCACCCGGCTGGCGGAGCTGGCTGAAGAGCTGCGCGGGCAGTACGCGGTCGATGTGCGGGTGCGGTCTCTGGATCTGGCCGCCGACGGCGGCGCGGAATTGGCGGAAGAGTTGCGCGAGCTTGATGTGCACACCCTCGTCAACAATGCAGGCTTCGGCACCGCTGGCCGCTTCGCCGAGCTGGACGGCACGAGCCTGGCGCGACAGGTCAGCCTCAACGTGGCGGCGCTCACCGAGCTCAGCCACGCCGTCGCACCCGCGATGGTGCGGCGAGGCCGGGGAGCGATCATCAATGTGGCCAGCACCGCCGCTTTCCAGCCGGTGCCCGAGATGGCGGTCTACGCCGCGACCAAGGCTTACGTGCTGAGCTTCACCGTCGCGCTCTGGGAGGAACTGCATCCTACGGGGGTGCGCGCCCTGGCCGTGTGCCCCGGCCCCACCGACACCGCTTTCTTCGACAACATGGGCGACATCCTGCGCACGCGGCGCAGGCCCGAGCAGGTGGTGGCCAGCGCGTTCACCGGGCTGAAACGTCACCAGCCCTTCGTCGTTGACGGCGCGGGCAACTACCTGCTCACCTTCACTAACCGCTTTGCTCCGGTACGGCTCTCCGCCAAGGTGGCCCGACGTATCCTGCACCACACCTAGGACGCTTCGCTTAGGCCGAACCTCTAGTACTCGGGCGGCCGTGGATTGTCAGGTAACCGGCGTATGTGCGGGGCGCCACCACACCACCCCTGCCAGCACCGCGAGCACCACGGTGACGGCTGGGTCTGTCCGAAATTCGGTGTGTGGGGTCCGGCGGTTTTCATCAGTGAGTGGTTCTCTCGAACCGTCCGGCGAAGGTGATCGCGAACGC
>NZ_RQYZ01000091.1 GCF_003932855.1 Tessaracoccus sp. OH4464_COT-324
GATTGGCGGTTCCCGGAGACGTTGCGGGGTTGGGCGCTGAATTATCAGGATTACGGCATCGTTCGTGATCGTGGTGCTGGGGTGGCCTATGAGGAGGGCGGCGAGCAGGGCCGGGTGCTGAAGCTAGAGATGAAGAGTCTCACGTTGCCTGATGAATTCAACCGCTATTTGGCGGCGTGGGAGGATGTGCATCACGTGGGGCGGCTGACTTGCGGGACGGCGAAGACTGGTAAGAATCCGGAGTGTGTGGCTTATGCGGAGGACACCCTGATCGCGATGCGGTCGGCTCTTGGCAGGTTCACGGAGCAGGAGATCGTGGCGATGATGGATGAGTTGGTGGATCATTTGTTGGCCACTAGGTGATGCTGGCAGAGTTTGGTTGATGCGTGGGGCTTCGGGGTTGTGGTTGGGTGTCGTCGGCGGGTTGTTGGCGGTGTTGGTGGGGTTGCTGGTGGTGGTTGTGCTGCGGCCAGCTTCTCCCGAT
>NZ_RQYZ01000092.1 GCF_003932855.1 Tessaracoccus sp. OH4464_COT-324
CCCGAACGTTGAGTCGGATTGAAATCGAAGAAAGGAATATTAGTGATACGCCTGATGCCGCAGCTTCGGTGCTATATTTTAGCCCCGTTACATCTTCCGCGCAGGCCGACTCGACTAGTGAGCTATTACGCTTTCTTTAAATGATGGCTGCTTCTAAGCCAACATCCTAGCTGTCTAAGCCTTCCCACTTCGTTTCCCACTTAATATAGACTTTGGGACCTTAGCTGGCGGTCTGGGTTGTTTCCCTCTCCACGACGGACGTTAGCACCCGCCGTGTGTCTCCTGAGTATCACTCTTCGGTATTCGCAGTTTGCATCGGGTTGGTAAGCCGGGATGGCCCCCTAGCCGAAACAGTGCTCTACCCCCGAAGGTGTCCGCTCAAGGCTCTACCTAAATAGATTTCGGGGAGAACCAGCTATCTCCCGGTTTGATTGGCCTTTCACCCCCAGCCACAAGTCATCCGCTAATTTTTCAACATTAGTC
>NZ_RQYZ01000093.1 GCF_003932855.1 Tessaracoccus sp. OH4464_COT-324
GCAGCGGGTGAGGGGTTGCGGGCGGCGGAGGCCGCGTTTTGGGGTATCAGCCAGGATAGTGATGATTTAGTTGATGATTCGGATATTACGGAGAAAACGCTTTCCCCGGGCGCGGCGGGCGCGCGTAGCCAGGATGGTGGGAGGGCTGGTGGTGCGCCACCGATGATGATGGGCCCCGGTATGGGCGGGGGTGTGGCGCCGGGTACGGCTCAACCGGCTGTGGGTGGGGCCGCGCTAGGGCAAGCACAGCAAGCCGCCCAGCAAGCCGTGGCACGCACCGGGCAGGTCGCGCCCCTGGGCACCCCACTCAACCCCACCCCACCCAGCGGAACACTGCCCGGCGGGTCCTTGCCTGGCGGGATGCCCGGCGGAATGCCTGGTTCGCTACCCGGCGGAATGCCCGGCGGGATGCCCGGTGGGTTGCCTGGCGGTTCGGTGTCTGGTGGTTCGGTGTCTGGTGGGTTGGGTGCGGCTTCTG
>NZ_RQYZ01000094.1 GCF_003932855.1 Tessaracoccus sp. OH4464_COT-324
GGTGGTGTACCAGGGGGTGTTATTGGTCATCGGTGCCGAAGTGTTTGCGTAGTTCTGCGGCTAGTTCGAGCATGAGCTGCTCCATCTGGGCGTTCACGTCACCCTCCCATTTACCAATAGGGTAAAAACGGATTATCGAATCAACCGCCACGAGAATACAGGTGTCTGGTCCGTCGTCTAGGTGCAGGCCGCAGTAGGCGTTTCCTACGGCTTTGGGGTTGACGAAATTCCTGGTTATTGTTTTGTATGAGTCGTGAAAGTAGTCCACGTAGACGTGGATGGTTCTTGGGCGTGGGGTGGTGGGGTCTTGGTCGTCTTTGTGGACGTAGATCCAGTTACCGCCAGTGTTGTGGGTGCGGGGGAATCCGGCTTTTGAGGGGACGAAGTTGGTGAGGGTTGGGATGGGCCAGTTGTCTTTGACGTGGTTGTGGAAGATGGGTGGGACGATGGTGGGTGGTGGGTGTCCGGCCCAG
>NZ_RQYZ01000095.1 GCF_003932855.1 Tessaracoccus sp. OH4464_COT-324
GATTGGCGGTTCCCGGAGACGTTGCGGGGTTGGGCGCTGAATTATCAGGATTACGGCATCGTTCGTGATCGTGGTGCTGGGGTGGCCTATGTCGATAGCTCCAGTGATCCGGAGCGGGTCCTGGGGCTTGAGATGCGGGGCGTCACCCTGCCGAGGCAGTTTAATGACTACCTGGCGGAGTGGGATGATGTGCATTATGTGGGTCGGTTCACCTGCGGCGCGTCGAAGATCGGCAAGTATCCGGAGTGTGTGGCTTATGCGGAGGATACTGTGATCGCGCTGGCGCCGGCGCTTGGCAGGTTTACCGAGCAGGAGGTGGTGGCGGCGATGGATGAGTTGGTGGATCATTTGTTGGCCACCAGGTGACGCTGGCGGGTTTGGTTGATGCGTAGGGTTTCGGGGTTGTGGTTGGGTGTCGTCGGCGGGTTGTTGGCGGTGTTGGTGGGGTTGCTGGTGGTGGTTGT
>NZ_RQYZ01000096.1 GCF_003932855.1 Tessaracoccus sp. OH4464_COT-324
CCCCGCCAGCTCTCCACCGCCTCCTCGGCCACCTTCAACGCACCAACCCGATCCCCACAATCCCCCAACAGAGCACCCAGGTTGGTCAACGCGCGCGCCAGCTCCGCCTCGAACGCCCCCGGCACCCGCTCCACCAAACCCCGCCAGCTCTCCACCGCCTCCTCGGCCACCTTCAACGCACCAACCCGATCCCCACAACCAGCCAACCGGATGCCCAGGTTGCTCAACGCGCGCGCCAGCTCCGCCTCGAACGCCCCCGGCACCCGCACCACCAAACCCCGCCAGCTCTCCACCGCCTCCTCGGCCGCCTTCAACGCACCAACCCGATCCCCACAATCCCCCAACCGGTTACCCAGGTTGGTCAACGCGCGCGCCAGCTCCGCCTCGAACGCCCCCGGCACCCGCTCCACCAAACCCCGCCAGCTCTCCACCGCCTCCCGCGCGGCCGCCAACGCAC
>NZ_RQYZ01000097.1 GCF_003932855.1 Tessaracoccus sp. OH4464_COT-324
GGCTGAATCTGCGTGATAGGTGGCCGGAGAACCAGGCCGTGGACAGGGTCACCCTGGAACGATCCACGAAATACACGCTGAGCCAGCCACGACGCAACAGACGCGGAGTCGGCTTCATGTGCACCACCTGACTAAGCGGACAAAACCAGTTGACCCGCGGCAACCGATCCCCGATAAACCCATCGGAACTAAAAACCAACACCCTATGCGTCGACAGAACCAACCGATCAGAAACCCCCAACGATTCATGCATCCGATGCGCCAGACAACCCGGAAACCCACTGACCGGACTACCCCCGATCCGCTCATCAATCCACCTCTCCACCGCCGGGAACTCGAACCCGAGCAAGGGATCGAACGAAATCCGGTTGTCCACAGGACCCAGACTGACCGCCCCGGTGAGCGGCGAAACCATCGAACCGAAAACCGGCTGCTCACCCGGCCCCAACAAA
>NZ_RQYZ01000098.1 GCF_003932855.1 Tessaracoccus sp. OH4464_COT-324
GGCCCACCACAGTGGTGGGGTTTTGGTGGTGGGCATTATGGGTTTCGTAGGTTGAGGGCGTGGTCGAGGTATTCGTTGGTCATCGCGATGATTTCTTCGTCGGTTATCTCGCCTGGCCCGGTGTCTTCGGCGAGGATGACGGCGTCTTCGGCGTAGGCGAGGCAGACGAATAGGGAGTCTCTGGGTCCGGTGCGGCCGCAGGTGAGGCGCCCGTAGTGTTGCGGGTTCTTCAGATCGTCGGCTTCCATGTTGAAGTCGTGGGGGCGGATCGCCCCACGCACTACTCTGAGGGTGAATTCTTTGTCGTAGGTGCCGCCTTTGGTGTATCTGCCTGCTCCGACGTAGACGGTGATGAAGGATTTTTGGTGGTTGAGGGGGAGGCCGCCGAGGGTTTCTGGGTGGTTGAATTGGTTGATGGGGAGGCCGTTGAAGAGTGGGGGGAGGATTTCGGC
>NZ_RQYZ01000099.1 GCF_003932855.1 Tessaracoccus sp. OH4464_COT-324
GGGGGAGGTTGCCGAGGGTTTCTGGGTGGTTGAATTGGTCGATGGGGAGGCCGTTGAAGAGTTTGGGGAGGGTTTCGGCTGGTGGGAGTACGGGCCAGTTGATCTTTGGGGGGAGTTTGCGTTTCGGGGTGGGGGTGCCCAGGTCAATCGGGGTTGGGGTGCCCGACGGCCTGGCCTGGCCCGGGCTGCCGCTAGGACCCGGGCTGGTGCTGGTGGTGGTTGGGGTGGGGCGCCACCACACCACCCCTGCCAGCACGGCGAGCACCACCGCGAGCACCACGGTGACGGCCGGCCAGGGTCGGTGGGTGGTGGGCATTATGGGTTTCGTGCGTTGAGGGCGTGGTCGAGGTATTCGTTGGTCATCGCGAGGATTTCTTCGTCGCTGATGCGGGTCACACCGCTGGATTCGCCCTGGATGAAGGCGTCCTCACCGTAGGCCACGCAGC
>NZ_RQYZ01000100.1 GCF_003932855.1 Tessaracoccus sp. OH4464_COT-324
ACAAACAAACTTTAATAGATTAAGCTCAACTTGTTGGAGCCATATTGATCAAGCAAGTGCGACTCAAGGTATTTACGATGCCATGCTAGATTTACAAAATAATCGCGTTCGTGCTGAAGATGATGAATATATTGCGCAAGGTAGTGAACAAATTTTAAAACTTTGCACAAAATAAGATAGATCTGTTAACGACCTAAAGTTGTTAGCAGATTTCTTTTTTTAATCTTGCTGAAAGGTTTTTGCTTTATTATTTTCAGCAAAAAATAGTCAAACTTTACAAAAATTAAGGAGCAAGAATGTTTAATTTGAGCGAACAAAACATTCATTTATCCGCAAAAGCGGAAAATAAACAGCAAGCCATTGAATTAGCAGCAAAAGCATTAGAGCAAGCTGGCTATGTGGAAAATGGTTATTTACAAGGTATGTTAGCCCGTGAACAACAA